>CAVRQG010000009.1:0-191955 GCA_963723215.1 uncultured delta proteobacterium | reverse complement strand
GAGAGGGAAAATAATAAACTGGGACAGGCCTGGATCCGGTCAAAAGTGATTGGCCAGGATCTATGCACCGGCTGTGGCGCTTGTGTCAATCTTTGTCCTTATCAAAAAATTCACCGGGACAACACCGTGAACCTTCATGTTTGTGACCGGGTTGACGGACGTTGCCGCAACTATTGCCCGCGATCCCCGGTGGACCTGGACCGTTTGCGCAAGGCCCTTTTCGATCCTGCCGATTTTGTTCCCGAGCTGGGACCTTTCAAGGGGCTATACATGACCCGGGCAAGCGATGAAAGCGTGAGGGCGGTCGCCCAGCATGGCGGCACCGTGAGTGCTTTGATCAAGTTGGCCCTGGAGGAAGGCCTTATCAACACCGCCTTGCTCGCCGGCAGTAACGAAAATCATCTGCCGGATGCTCACCCGGTGAGCGCCCCGGAGGATGTCGTCTCCAAGGCCGGCAGCCGGTTCGTCGTCTCGCCCACAGTGGCATGTTTCAACGAGGTTTCCAAAGGGACGGCCGATAAAATCGGAGTGGTGGCAACGCCCTGCCAGGCACTGGCCCTGGCCAAGATGCGGGTTAATCCCTGGCCCAACGATGTCGAACGCACAAAAAAACTCGCCTTGGTTATCGGTTTGTTCTGCGGCTGGACGCTTCGTTGGCAGAAGGTCAGAGATCTTTTAACGCAAGAAGCCGGGGAGGGTGAAGTCACGGGTATGGATATTCCACCTTCCGGACACGGTGTCCTGGAAGTGCACAGCGGTGAAGGAACCAAGGAAATACCCATTGAAAAAGTGAATCCCTGTGTTCGAGAAGCCTGCAATTACTGCTTCGACATGACGTGTGAGTTTTCGGACCTGGCTGTGGGTTCGGCCCGCAGCTCTGCAGGCTGGTCGGTTGACAAGGGCTGGAACCAGGTTATTGTGCGCAGCAGTTTGGGCCAACAGCTTCTCGATCTTGCGAAGCGAAAAGGGGTGCTGGAATTCAAGGATGTGCCCGCGGAAAACATCGAAAAACTGAAACAGGCTTCTGCTAAAAAAAAGCGGGCCTGTCTCAAAAACCTGACCATGAAAACAGGAACCGATGACGATCTGATCTACCTGGATTGTGAAGATGCAGCGGTTTGCAGAATTAAGGGGGTGTAGGTATGGCAGTTATCAGCCAGGCAAAAAAAGGGGACCCTTTGCTTTTGATGGGTAACGACGCCATTGCCCGCGGCGCGCTGGAAGCCGGAGTGAAGGTGGTGACCGGATACCCGGGAACGCCATCTTCGGAGATTGTGCAGACCCTGGCCGGCGTAGCTTCTGAGCTGGACCTGTATGTTGAGTGGTCTGTGAATGAAAAAGTGTCTCTTGAGGTAGCCGCCGCCGCTTCCTACAGCGGCCTGCGCGCACTTTGTGTCATGAAGCAGGTCGGTGTCAACGTCGCAGCAGATTTTCTGCTGCATCTTGCAGAATACGGCACGCGCAGCGGTCTTGTCCTGGTTTCGTGTGAAGACCCCGGTGCGCTGTCCAGCACCAACGAGGGAGACTCCAGACCCTACAGCAAGATGATGGAATTCCCGCTCATCGAACCGGCCGACTTTCAGGAGGCCAAGGACATGGCCCGGTGGGCATTCGAGCTGTCCGAGGAGATTCACAACATAGTGATGCTGCGATCGGTCACGCGTATGTCCCACGCTTCCGGCAATCTCGTGGCCGGCGAACTCCCGGACAGTACACCGGTCCCCCGGTTCGATTGCCAGGGCGGATTCATGGACCAGTCCACGGGACCGGTACTCACCTTCCCTTCCCTGGTAGATCCCCAGCGGCGGCGCCAGTTGGACGGTTTGAAAAAGGCGGTGGCCCTGTTCGAGGATTCGCCCTTCAACACCTATCAGGGACCGTCGCAACCGGAACTGCTGGTCATCACAAGCTCTGCAGCCCATATGTATTGCCGTGAGGCCATAGAAACTCTGCAAATAAATAACAGAGTCGGCTTGTTGAAGTTGGGGACGACCTGGCCCCTGCCGCCCAACCTACTCACCAAACACCTTGCCGCCAGCGACAAGGTCTTGATCGTCGAAGAAGGCACCCCTTTTCTGGAGGACAATGTCAAGGCCTTGTGTGCCGAAAAGGCTGCCGTGGTGGGAATCAAGACATTTTTCGGTCGTCGGGATAGTGTGTTGCCGCCGGTCAACGAATTCAATCCGGACATCGTCATCGCCGGCCTGGCTCAAATTCTGGATCTGGAATACGAAAGCGTCGATCCTGTTTACCGGGAACGTGCAGATCTGGCCATGGGCCAAACGCCACAGCGTGATCTCACCTTTTGTCCGGGATGCCCGCACAGGGCCTCCTACTGGCTTATGAATGAGGCCTTGACGCTGAATAACCGGCAGGGGTTCGTTTGCGGTGACATCGGCTGTTACACGCTGGGAGCGGCGGAATGCGGATTCAAAACCGTGAAATTATCCATGTCCATGGGATCGGGCATGGGCATGGCCAGTGGTTTCGGCAAACTGGCACAATTCGGTTTCGATCAGCCGTCCATGGCGATCTGCGGCGATTCCACCTTTTTTCACGCGGTAATGCCGGCGTTGGTCAATGCCATTCACAACCAGTCCGACACTATTCTGGTGGTGGTGGACAATTCGGGTACGGCCATGACCGGGTTCCAGCCTCACCCGGGAACACCGATGGGAGCCAAC
Source organism: uncultured delta proteobacterium (assembly GCA_963723215.1). Classification (GTDB taxonomy): domain Bacteria; phylum Desulfobacterota; class Desulfobacteria; order Desulfobacterales; family JAFDCJ01; genus JAFDCJ01. Next base: position 189,271 of record CAVRQG010000009.1, on the reverse strand, counting down.
AAAAATCCGCTGCCGGCCCTGAACATTCCGGATCTCTGCCGAACCATGGGGGCCACGGTAGCGATTTCCGATCCTTTTGACATGGAACAAACCCGGTCGCTTCTTCAGGAAATGTTGGAGGATACCAAAGGTGTCCGGGTCCTGGTTCTCAAGCAAGCCTGCGCTCTGAGCCCGGGAAAAAAAGGCCGAAAAAGCTTTGAGGTGATGGTTGATCCTGCTGTCTGCTGGCTGAGGATTGCGGCTGCAACCGGCTTTGCACAAGGGTATTCAAATGCCCGGGTCTGAGAGTGGACCCTGAAAGCCAAAAGGCTTCCATCGACGATGTTATCTGCACGGGTTGCGGCGTCTGTGCATCCATCTGCCCGGCCGGGGCGATAAAAAAAGAAAGGCAGTCGAAGTCATGAGCGCATCTCAATTAAAGCAAGACCCTTATAATCTGATTATTACAGGCGTCGGCGGCCAAGGCAATGTATTAAGCTCACGGATGCTGGGCAACATGCTGACCAACAACGGCTATTATATCACCATCGGGGAAACCTTCGGTGCCAGCCAACGCGGCGGTTCGGTAATGAGCCATCTCCGAATCTCGAAACGCGGGGCATGGTCTCCCCAAATACCCAAAGGAAAGGCACATCTGGTGATCGCCCTGGAACCCTCAGAGGCATTCCGTGTCCTGAGTGCCTACGGAAATCCTGAGACGCTGCTCATCTGGAACACACGACCCATTTATCCAGTCAGCGTGATCAGCGGAGAAACGCAATACCCCGGACAGACAGAAATACGGCAAAGACTGGCTGAACTGACTGAACGAAACTGGTCATTGAATGCCACTGAAAAGGCAATGGATTTGGGAAATGCCATCTTCGCAAACATTATCATGCTGGGCGCATTATCAGAATTATGCCTGTTGCCGTTTTCCCGTGAAGATTTTACTGAAGTACTCACCTCAACCTTGCCGTCGGACAAGGTGAGTATCAATCTTGACGCCTTTGACAGCGCAGCAGAACTGATGCATGCATCAAATTAGAATTTATATAGATATTTTACGGGTATTCCAGGAGATCGATATGACACATGACTTGAGCAAAGAAAATAAGCTGTTAAAATCTTCGATAGCCAAAATTGCAAAGGAAAAAATTGCGCCATTGGCCGCGGAAACCGATAGGGAAGCCAAATTTCCCTGGCACACGGTAAAACTGCTGAAGCAGTACGATATGTTTGCGGTGGATTTTCCGGAACAATATGATGGCGCTGATATGGGTCTTTTCTCGGTCTGCCTGATCGTGGAAGAGCTGGCCAAAGTGTGTGCTTCCAGTTCAGTTATCTGCTGTGTTCATGAACTGGGGTCGACGCCCATCCTTTTAGCCGGCAATGAAGATCAGAAACAAAAATATATCCCCGATTTGGCATCCGGCGACAAGTTGATTGCATTTGCCTTAACCGAACCCGGCGCAGGGTCGGATGTTTCCGGGATTGAAACAACGGCTGTAAAATCCGACCATGGGTATCTCATTAACGGGGTCAAGACCTTTATATCCCATGCAGATGTCGCCGACTATATCGTCGTAGCGGTCAAAACCGATACGGGGATTCAACCACACAAAGGCATCAGCATGTTTATTGTGGAAAAGGACACCCCGGGACTCAGCATCGGAAAGCACGAAGAAAAAATGGGGGTGCGCGGTTCGTCAACGGTGGAGGTCATTTTTAAAGATGTGCACGTTCCCACTGAAAATCGAATCGGCAAGGAGGGCGAAGGTTTTGCGATTGCCATGAAAACCTTTGACATCACCCGAATACCTGTAGCAGCTCAGGCCGTGGGCATCGCCCAGGGGGCGTTTGATGCGGCCCTGTCCTTCACCAAGGAGCGAAAACAGTTCGGCCGGCCGATTTTTGCCAATCAAGGGATCCAATGGATGCTGGCCGATATGGCTGCCGGATTGGAAGCGGCGCGTCAGTTGACTTACAAGGCCGCGAACATATTCGATGGTCTGCCCAAAAACATGGACCGTTTGCCGAAGCAAGCCATTCGTCTGTCTGCCATGGCAAAACTGGTGGCGGCTGAAACCGCCATGCGGGTTACAACCGACGCGGTGCAGCTGTTCGGCGGTTACGGCTTTACCAAGGATTATCCTGTAGAGCGCATGATGCGGGATGCCAAGATCACCCAGATCTATGAGGGCACGAGTCAAATTCAGAAACTGGTAATTGCGCAAACATTTTAAACCCCTTTGTTGCAATGTTGGAATCTACTACCCATGAACGTATCAAACATCATCAAACCACATATGACCGAAAACCCTGGTAAGACGGCAATGATTTTTGGTGACCGCCGTATCTCCTACGCTGAACTGGACACTCTGGTCAACCGCACCGCCGGCGGTATCACCAAAATGGGTTTTAAGCGGGGGGACGTCCTCTCTGTCTTTCTACCCAGTATCCCTGAATTGGTTATCGCCTATTTGGGGACGGTACGGGCGGGGGTGACATTGAATCTGGTCAATGCCATGCTGCAGAAAATTGAAGTGGCCTATATCCTCAATGACTGTCGTTCCAGGGGTATTTTGACGGATGCCAAACGGCTTCCCATCATTGAATCGCTGCGTTCCGAAGTGGCCTCGTTGAGCGATGTGATCCTGCTGGAAGAACAGGCCGGGAGCGAATATCCAAGTCTCGAGGCCATGCTGGCCGAGGGCGGCGGTGGGTTCCGTGCACCGGAGACCCAGGGCAGCGACCTGTGCCATTTGATGTACACATCGGGTACGACAGGTCGGCCAAAAGGCGTCATGGCCACTCACCAAAATATCTGGCATAATGCCACCGAGTTCGGCAAGGTTCACTTCACGCCCGCAGACACCCTCATGGTGGCCACACCCATTTTTCATTGCTGGGGACTGGTAAACGGCACATTCGGTATGCTCTCTACGGGCGGGACCGTGATCACGGTTGAGCGCTTTTATCCCGATCAGGCCCTAAACGACATCGAACAACTGAGACCGACTGTATTTATAGGGGTTCCTCCCATGTACAACCTGCTGCTTAATCAGCCGGACCTGGATAGCAGAGACATCTCATCGGTGGTCTTTTGCCTTTCTGCGGCCACCAAGATGCCCGAGAACCTCATCCGCCAGGTGGAACAGCGGCTGAAGTGGCGATACGCCGAGGCATGGGGTCTTACGGAGGTCTCATGCGTAGGCGCCACATCGCCCTATACGGAAACCCGGATCGGCTCCTGCGGGCGAGGCATGGGTGACGCCATAATGAAGGTGATCGACGAAAACGGTACAGCCCTGCCACCTCACCATACGGGAGAATTGTGCGTCAAAGGGACCTGTGTGACCAACGGCTATCTCAATAAGCCGGATGCCACCAGGCGAGGCGTTTGATCCCGAAGGCTGGTTTCACTCGGGGGACATTGCCTATATGGATGAAGACGGGTATGCTTATATTGTGGACCGCAAAAAGGATATGATCAATGTGGGCGGCGAGAAGGTCTTCCCCGCTGAGGTGGAGGATATGATGATCGCCCATCCCAAGATCAATGATCTGGCCATTGTGGGCATTCCCGATGACCTGAAAGGTGAAGCGCCCAAGGCTTTTATTGTGCTCAAAGATGGAGAGACGACCAGCCTTGAAGAGATCCGGGAATACTGTAAAGCCAGGATGGCCCCTTATAAAGTGCCTGTCGCGGTTGAATTCATTGACGAGATCCCCCGCTTGGCTTCCGGCAAGGCCTTGCGGCGCCAGTTAAGGGGCGAGTGATATCGGAACATTGTGAAATTATGGCTATGATTTACCTAAGCAACCATTCAACCCGTAAACTATTCAACCAAGTCAGAAATTATGGTAAATTTGGTGTCCTGGGTGCAACATTGCACCGTCGGTATCTTTATTAAATCGGGACAAATTGTGACCGCAAGAAAAGGAGAAGTTAAATGAGTTACGATTCAATTCTTTATGAAGAGCAAGGCGAGATAGGCTTACTGACCCTCAACTTGCCTGAAAAACGCAACGCATTGGGCATCCATGCCGAGACGGAGATCACCGAGTGTCTGCAGGATGCAGCCAAGCGTCATGACGCCAAGGTCATCATCCTGAGGGCCAATGGGCCCGTATTCTGTGCCGGGCATGATCGGCCGGAGATTTTGAACCAACCGGTTTCCAATATCCGTAGGCTTTTCCAGACTTCTTTCAACCTCATGAGTGCTATCCGCAATGCACCCCAGTGTATTATCGCCGAGGTCCACGCCATTGCCATGGCTGGCGGTTGCCACCTGGTGGCGGGCTGCGATCTGATAACAGCGGCCAGGGAAAAAGCGCAGTTCGGTATGACAGGTCTGATCTACTCCTATAACTGCACGACCCCCACGGTCGCCGTCAGCCGGGCGGTAGGACAAAAAAAGTGCATGGAGATGTTGATGACGGCCAGGCTGTACAGCGCTGAAGAGAGCCGTGAAATGGGGTTGATCAACATGGTTTTTGAAGATGATGAACTTCACGAGAAAACCATGGAACTGGCCAAGGATATCTGTAAGTCGAGCAAGTATGCGATCTACATGTCGAAGCAGAATTTTTATGCCCAGGTAGAAATGACCGAACCGCAGGCATACATGTTTGCCAAGGAAATGATGGCCCAGCAAGGTGTGAGCGTCAATGCCATTGAAGGGTTCTCTGCCTTTATCGAAAAACGGGATCCGGTCTGGAATGACGACACATTTTAAAATTTAAAAGGAAAGGAGTGTCGCATGACACAACAAAATCATATTCCACTCGGAGTTGGCTTTTATCCGGACTGGTGGTTTACAAACTATGGAATTTCTTTTGGACGCGAATACTATTATTCGCCTGATTACCGTGTCGATGCCCAGGCAAAAATGCAAAAAGCCCTCTATGAGCGTTTCGGCGATGTGGGTCTGGGCAATGCGGATCCGGAGCCTAAACCCCTGATCACCTTCGGCATGCCCATGCTCCCGGCTATTTTTGGGTGTGAGGTTGTATATGATGACGCAGCCGTGCCCTGGGCCAATCCAGCCAATCTTTCCAAAGAAGCGTGTGACAAGCTGACCCGGCCCGATCTGACCAGCGCGTCCCCCATGAAAGAAATGCTGGAGCAGATGGACTACCTCAAGTCCAAGTATGGCAAGGTGGTGGGGGACATCAATGTCACCGGTGTGCAGAATCTGGCTTTGAAGCTGCGGGGCGAGGAGCTTTACATCGACTACTTTGAAGATCCGGATTTTTGCCACCGTTTGCTGAAATTCTGTGCCGAATGCATGATAGATCTGTGGCAGTTGGTCTATCCGATAACCGGGACCGGGGCGGTGGACGTGACCCCCATGTGCGACCCCAGCATCTACTGCGTGCCCAATTGTACGGTGGAACAAATCAGCGGCGACACCTACGAGGAGTTTGGTCTGCCCTATGACAACATGCTGGCTGAAGCCTGCCATCCATTCGGCATCCACCACTGCGGCAGTCTGGATGCAGTGGCCGAGCAGTACGCCAAGGTCAAAAACCTTGTTTTTATGGAGGCGGGTTTTGGTACTGATTTCGCCCGGGCCCGACGGCTCCTGGGACCCCAGGTGGCTTTCAATGCCCGCATCAGCCCGGTGCTGATGAAAAACAGCACACCAGAGGAAATCGAGGCGGTGGTAAAAGAAACCATCGACCAGGGAGCCCCCCTTCACAATTACTCCATAGACACCGTGGGACTCACGGATGGGGTGCCGGATGAGAACGTGCGGGTGGCCCGCCGAACCGCCATGGAATACGGCAAGCTGGACTAAGTCAATATTCAGATATTGTTGATTGGTTGATTAGGTTGAAGTGGTTGAAAAAATGGATTTATCCCATATTTGCAAAATAATTGGACACTTCATGTTTTAACAATCATAATATTCTAAAATTATGACCATAATTTACCCAATAAACCATTCAACCAGAAAACTATTTACCAGGTCTGAATTTACTAGGGAAATGAAACAGCTGCAGACCAAGATATCTAACAACTCGAACAAAGTGTCTTAAGGAGAGAATAAATGGCAATTCTGGCAAACATTAAGGAAGCCGTGATCAAAGGCAAAACCAAAGAGATAGGCGCTTTGGTGCAGACGGCCCTGGACGAGGGCGCCGACCCGCAAAACATCATCAACAACTATTTGATCGCTGCCATGAACGAGGTGGGGGCCCGCTTTGAGGCCAATAAAATTTTTGTGCCCGAGATGATGATTGCGGCCCGCACTATGCAAAACGGCCTTGCCGTGATCGAGCCGTTGATAGCGGGGGAGAACTTCAAGCCTGAAAAACTGGGCACGGTGGTTATCGGCACGGTGTTCGGCGATCTGCACGACATTGGCAAAAACCTGGTGGTATTGATGCTGGAAAGCTCGGGTTTCAATGTGATCGATATCGGAGTGAACGTACCGGTGGAAACGTTTGTGGAAAAAGCCAAAGCGCTGGATGCGGACGTGGTAGGCATTTCGAGTCTTTTGACCACCGGCGATGCCAACATGAAAACAACGGTGGCGGCCCTTAAAAACAGCGATATGAATGGAAAGGTAAAAATTATCTGCGGCGGGGCTGCGGTGATTGAAAAACGTGCCAAGGACCAGTGGGGCGCCGACGGCTATGCCCAAGATGCCGCCAGCGCCGTAAGGGTTATAAAAAATCTATTGGGAATAAACTAATCGTTCTCCCCACTTCTGCAAGCACAGTCTTTTTCATATAGTTTATAATTTCAGCTCTATTTATTGCAAATTCATCGAAAAGATTCGAAAGGAATATCATATGGGTGCAGTTTATGAAGATTTGAAGGACAAGCATGTTCTCATTACCGGTGGAACCGGCGGGATCGGTGGCGGACTGACACCCGCTTTTGCCGAACAAGGATGCCGAGTCAGCATTCTTGGTAGGGATGCGGCTAAAGGACAGTCTCTCGCGGACGTCTGCAATGAAAAAGGCGGCCGGGTACATTACTATCAGGTGGATGTAACCCAAACCGAGCGACTGGTGGAAGTCCTCAAGCAGATTGTCAATGATCGCGGCACCGTCAATGTATTGATCAACAACGCCGGCTATGATCCGCGCTATGATATGCTGCAAATGACCGAGGCACAATGGGATGATTTGTTCAAATTAAACGTCGGACACTATTTTATTACCTGCCGCGAGTTGATTCCGGGCATGATCGAGGCCGGCGGGGGCAGTATCATCATGACAACCTCCTGCATGCATTGGATTGCCTTCCCGGAGTTGACCGCCTACACGGCCACTAAAAGTGCGATCATCGGAATGGTTCGTTCCCTGGCACGCTCTGTCGGCAAACACCATATCCGCGTCAATGCGATTGCGCCCGGCTGGGTAATGACCGAGCGGCAACTGCGCGAAATGGTGACGCCCGAAATCAAGGAGAAACTTTTCAACGAATTACAGATTCTGCCGATTTATTTAAAACCCGAGGATCTTGCCCCTTCTTACCTGTTTCTGGCATCGGATGCCGCCAAACCCATCACGCGGCAAACCCTGGTGGTGGATGCGGGATACGCGATGTCCTGATTGTTCCTGAATACAGAACCAATTTCCATATATTGAAACTTTTGTATTGACTTGCCAAAATCCTTTATTTAGTATCCAACATCCCAATGGTAAGAACGCTGGAGGGCGAATCGGCAAAGGGGCATTGTTTTGGCGACGTTAACACACAATCCAAGGAGGACATGTTATGAAGGCAGGAAAAATTTTATTGGCAACATTCATCGTTTTCTTTTTGATCATTGGTTTTAGCACGGTTGGAGCGGCAAAAGATAAGCTCGAGTTTGCTTTCGTCACCAACGGCCCTTACACTTTCTGGACCTTTGCCCACGCCGGGGTCCTGAAAGCAGAGAAGGATTATAATGTCAAAGTCCACTTCTATAAACCGCCAAGTGGGGCGCCGGAGGAACAGAAACGGTTCATCGAAACCATGTTGGCTAAAAAGATTGACGGATTGGCCTGGTGCGTTGTCGACCCTGACAACATGACGCCCTTTCTGAATCAAGTTGCTAAAAGAATTCCCGTTATTACCTTTGACAGTGATGCCATCGAAAGCGATAGACTCGCTTATGTGGGAATGAGCAGTTATGCCGCCGGACGGATGTGTGGCAAAGGAATCATGCATGAACTTCCCGATGGCGGGGAGATCATCATTTTTGTCGGCCGGATGGACGTTCAAAATGCGATTGAAAGACGCCAGGGGATTATTGATGAGTTAAGTGGAAAGCCCTATGCCTCCATTTATCCGGGCGAGATGAGCCCCCAGGTGCAGAACATCAAGGCCGGCAAATGGACCATTCTTGACACCCGGACTGACGGCGGCGATGAAAGCAAGGCCAAGGCCCAGGCAGAAGACGCAATTACAAAATACCCCGGAGTCGATGCGATGAGCGGCCTTTGGAGTTATAACCCCCCCGCCATCATTAATGCCCTTAAGCATGCGGGCAAATTAGGGGAAATCAAACAGGTCCATTTTGACGAAGAGGGGGAAACCCTCCAGGCGATCCGCGATGGCCATGTATATGCGACGGTTGTTCAGAACCCATATGAATATGGTCGCAAAAGCATCGAAATCCTTTATAACCTTGCTACCAAGCAAGATGCCGGAATTCCGGAAAATAGACTGGTGGACGTCCCGGCCCGGGTGATCACCAAAGAAAATGTCGAAGAATTCTGGACCGATCTCAAGAAAAAGCTTGAAACGGGTGAATCCGCTGAAGTAAAGGCGGCAACCAATTAACCAGAGTCGAGCTTTTAAGCTTTTTTAGACAGTCTACCTTTCACTCCTAAATCTAAGGTAGGGGTGAAAGGTATAACCCTACAAGGTGAAACCCCCCATGAAGCGGTAATTTAAATTCATCGATTACCCGTGGAAGTAGTTTTATAGGATTGACGCTTTGCACTTAGAATTCCGCGATTGCTGACTTCGATGGCTGCCTAAAAAACGATTCGAATCGAAACCGGAAGTTCAGCGCCCTCCAGCGGTTTCCTTAAACAAACCTATAGAGCATCGCTAAATAATTCAATTGATTAGAGGACTATTGGCATGTCTGAAGGAAAGAAAACATGGCTTCTTGAAATGGAAGGGGTCACAAAATATTTCCCTGGCGTAAAGGCCTTGGACAATGTGGACTTGAAACTCGATCGGGGAGAATTGCTTGCGGTTGTCGGAGAAAACGGTGCTGGAAAAAGTACGCTGATGAAGATCCTGGGTGGCTTGTACTTGCCCAATAAGGGAACCATCAAATTGGAAGGGCAGAAAGTGGTGCTTGATTCGGTGCACAAGTCCACGGAATTGGGCATTTCTTTTGTGCATCAAGAAGTGAACCTCTGCGACAATCTTGATGTCGCAGCCAACATTTTTTTAAGTCGGGAGCCAAGGAAAAAGAATTGGCTAAAGCTCATAGACAAAAAACGGCTGTATTCTGAATCGGAACAACTGCTCCGGCAGATTGACATGGATTGCCCCCCCACCAAGGTGGTTTCCGAGTTGACCATTGGTGCTCAACAGATGGTTGAGATCGCTAAAGCACTATCGATCAATGCCAAGATTTTAATCATGGATGAGCCGACAAGCAGTCTCGGTCAGCATGATACCAACCAGTTGTTTAAGATCGTCAAGGAACTCCGCGACCAGGGTATCAGCATTATTTATATATCACACCGTCTGAGCGAGGTGGAAGAGATCGCGGACCGGGTGATGGTCTTGCGGGATGGCCATGTGTCGGGACATTTGAGCAAGGCCGAGATGTCACCGGATAAAATCGTAGCACTTATGGTGGGGCGTGACATCGAAAAATTCTATCATCACGGCCACACGGTATCGGACAAGCCCACAGTTGAGGTAAAGGACCTGGTCGTTCCGGCATATCCCAATGAACGAATCAACTTTACCATTCATGCCGGTGAAATTCTAGTATTTGCAGGTCTGGTGGGGGCCGGCAGGTCGGACTTGGCCCATGCGATTTTTGGCATAAATGAGCCTTTGGGCGGCCGGATAATCTTAGACGGCGACGAGTTGGAGATCCATAACCCTTTGGATGCCATCAGGTCGGGAATAGGGCTTGTGCCGGAAGACCGAAAAAAGCATGGACTTATTCTGGAGATGACCATTGAGGCAAATCTGACGTTGCCGAGCCTCGATCGGCATCAAACCATGAAGATGATCCAGTTTGATAAAAATAGATCGATAGCTGACAAGATGGTGAAAAAGCTCGATATTCGGTTGCGGGACACCTTGGATGCAGCGGATTCCCTATCCGGGGGGAATCAGCAGAAAGTTGTTTTGGGAAAATGGCTGTCACTGAATCCCAAATTTTTAATCCTGGATGAGCCCACGCGAGGAATTGACGTTGTGGCCAAGGAAGAAATCTACCGCTTGATGGAAACATTATCTTCGCAGGGTGTTGCGACAATGGTAATTTCGAGCGAAATGCAGGAGGTTATGGGAATTGCGGACCGGATACTTGTGATGCACGAGGGAAAAATTTCCGGCGAGCTTACCAGCGAAACGTTCAGCGAAGAGACCATTATGAATTATGCCACAGGAGGAAAGTAGATGAAAAGGATCGGAGGGGTCACCGGCATACTTGTTCTCGTAATCATTGTCACCTCAGCCATTGATCAAAATTTTATTTCCCCCTACAACATTGTCAATGTGTTGCGGTGGACGGGTTTGTTCGGTTTATTGAGTCTGGGGGCAGCCTTCCCCATTATGACCGGGGGCATTGATTTGTCGATGGGATCTGTTCTGGCTTTTGTCGGTTGTTTTCTGGCCCACTTCTTAAAAGTCCAGGGTATGTCTATCCCGCTGGCACTTGTAATTTGTATGATCATGGCCGTGACCATGGGGTTGATGCATGGCATTGTTGTGACCAAGTTCAGAATCCAGCCTTTTGTAGTGACTTTGTGCGGGCTGTTTATATACCGGGGATTGATTCGATTTTTCATGAATGATGTCACCCAGGGGTACCGCAATCAGTTTGAAGGGTTGAAATTTTTGGCCATGGGTAGAATCCCGGCGGATATCTGGCCGGGAGGGAACGCGCCCGTATTTTTTGAAGACTGGTCTTTACCCATGTCATTTCTGATTACCATCTTAATCGGGGTTATCCTGGCTATCTTTTTGAATCGCACGATTTATGGAAGATATATACTGGCTTTGGGCAGAAATAGCGAAGCAGCCCGGTTCAGCGGAATCAACACCGATCGAATGGTAATTTTGGCCTATGCCATATCCGCAGCGTGCGCCGGATTGGCCGGAATTTTTTTCTCTCTGGATCTAAACACCATCCAACCCTCGACAACCGGGAACATGTACGAACTCTACGCCATTGCCGGTGCAGTAATCGGTGGTTGCAGTCTGAGGGGTGGGGAGGGGAGTATTGCCGGTGTAATTATTGGAACCGCCATTGTACGGGTGCTGTACAATGCCATAAATATTCTGGGGATTCCAACCCAGCTCGAATTTGCAATTGTCGGTATGGTTATCATGATTGGTGTGGGTTCGGACGAAGTGATTCGAAGGATTTCGGAAAGGAAAAAACTCAAGGAAATGATCAATGTATAAATAATTTTGGGATCCCGATTATAAGATATTCCCATAAGCCATTGCGCAAAATTAACTCAGCAAAATGGATGATGAAAAAAATAAGGATAAACCGAATTATCCGGTGAAGTCTTTGGAAAAAGCGCTGGTCGTTCTGCGGTTGATGATCGAAGAACGCCAGCCATTATCTTTAACCGAAATCGGGAGAAAACTTAATTTCAGCAAAGGAACCGTTCACCGGATTCTCGCTACCTTGAGATCCCATCAATTTGTTCGACAAGATCCCAAAACATTAGAGTACGGGTTGGGATTCATGGCGGCAGAGATGAGCACTGCGATTAATGCGGAAGACTATATTGTAAAGATGATAACCCCTCATCTAAAAAAATTATCTGAATCCTGTGCAGAAGCAATCAGCGCATCTGTTCTTGAATTCAATGAAATACGATACATCGCGCGCTTTGAGTCCAGTGAACCGCTGCGGGTGTCCATCGGAGAAGGAACCAAATTCCCGGCGCATTGCACGGCAACGGGCAAAGTGCTGCTAGCGGCCTTGAGCAATGAACAGCTTGAAAAAATGTATGGAGGGCATAAGAACATCCCAACATTGACCAAAAATTCAATCGGCTCTTTCACCCATCTCCTCGAAGAGCTTAAACGGGTTCGGAATGAGAATCTGGCCTATGATTATGAGGAAGCTTTGGTCGGTGTCAACTGTGTGGCCCGACCCGTTGCGGATTCGAATAATAAAACTTTATTTGCAATCAGCATTTCCGGGCCGGTCAGTCGCATGACCAAACAGAAAATGTTGAAATTTGCTCAACTACTACACGACACTAGTACCAAAATTTCTAAAGAACTTTGATGCCGCGCTGAGATCGCGATGCAATGATACATTCCTTGGGGAGGAAAACAGACCCATGTCTCAAGAATTCATCAGCTCCAAAAATGATATCCATGCCTCCAATGACATCGGGGATGATTCCGTAAAAACGTCGCCCGGAAGGACATGGTCTAATTTTATATTTGGTAAATTCCACCTGCTGAGCAGCTTGACACTGACTAGTTTGATCCTGATCGGGATGGTCATCACTTTTTCGATCCTTTCCCCTCATTTTCTATCCAAGGCAAATATCTACAATATTTTAGAACAAAATGTGGTTTTCGGTATCATGGCTTGTGGTATGGCTTTTATGATTATTACGGGCGGTTTTGATCTTTCGGTGGGTTCGACGGCGGCGTTAACCGGCATGGTGGTTGCCTTTATCCTCAAAAGATATCCGGATGGTCTGTTAATTGCAACTTTGGCTGGACTAGGCATCGGAGCGCTGGCCGGACTCTGCAACGGCATGCTGATCAGCAAAGTTGGAATCAACCCTTTTATAACCACGTTTGGCATGATGGTCGTGATCAGAGGAATGGTTTTCGGATTTACCGAAGGCCGGAGTATATACGACTTCCCCTTTAAGTATAATATCATCGGAATGGGTAAAATTGGTATTTTCTCAATTCCACTCATGATCTGGATTTTTGTGGTGGTCGTTTGCTACATTATTTTGCGGCACACAAAATTCGGCCAATATGTTTATGCTGTGGGCGGCAATGAGAAAGTCGCGCACCTATCCGGCGTTAATGTAGACGGAATCAAGATCCTTACAGCAATCGTCTGCGGTATCCTGGCGTCTTTGGGGGGAATCGTTTTAGTTTTCAGGGTTATGTCCGCCTTACCTCAGGCCGGAACCATGTATGAATTATACGCAATTGCGGCAGCCGTCCTGGGAGGATGCTCCTTAAAAGGCGGGGTCGGAAGTGTACTGGGAACGGTCATTGGCGTTCTTTTGTTGGGCGTTGTCATCAACGGGTTGCACATGGTTGGGGTTTCTGCATACTGGGAACAGACGATTACCGGCTTGATCATTATTTTTGCGGTGGCGATCGGCGTTATCTCACAAAAGATCTCCAGCAAAGCTTAACAGCTGTTTCCAGACAATATATTTCTATAAACAAAGGGGGTGATCAATCAATCAATGGTATTGTCGCTGCCACTTGGCAAGTTAATCTGAAATCCAGGTTATACCTGCCGGACTCAAGGTGAGAGCGATCAACTAATCTTCAACCACGAATAATGAATAGAGAGAGGAGGGTTTTACGATGACAAGTTTAATGAAAAGACTGTTGGCAATCGTGCTGGTTACTTTTGTAATGCTGGCAATGGGCTTTGCAATTAACGCCGAAGCGGCGGGTCCAGTGTGGGAAAAAGGGATTAAAAAATCTCAGGATCAATGGGTTGTCGGTGCTACGCTGCCCGAATTCAAACATAATTTCTTTGCCGCTCAGATGCAGGGCATCCTTGACGCCGGTAAAAAGTATGGATTCAAGGTGGAAGTGCGGGACGGAGAAAATGACCCGTCCAAGCAAGGCGCCATCCTTGATGAGTTCATAGTCAAAAAAGTTGATTGTATTCTGCTGTGTCCCATTGTAAAGGGTGCGATGGTCGCGGCGGTTAGAAGAGCCAATCAGGCCGGCATTCCGGTAATGATATTGAACCGGACGCTTGGTGATGGGGCCGAGACGATCGCTTATGTTGGCGCCAATGATTATACGGGCGGCCTGGTGCAGGGGGAACTCGTTGCGGAGACGCTCACGGAGAAAAAAGGGAATGTTATTTTATTGCAGGGCAATCTGGGTTCATCACCGCAAATCAATCGGGAAAAGGGGTTGGAGGATTATCTGGCGGCTTACCCCGACATAAAGATAATCCGAAAATATCCCTGTGATTTTGACAGAAGCAAGGCTTTGGCTGCCATGCAGGACGCGCTGATGAAATATCCCAAAGGGCAAATCGACATGGTCGTCTCCCAAGACAGCGAAATGTGCATGACGGCGCTCCAGGCCATCAAGGCAGCCGGCAGAACTGAACTCTTGGGTAAAATTGTCGCTTTTGACTACCCCTCCTATGTTAAAGAAAACATTTTAAGTGGCGACTTCAAGGGGACGGTTCTGCAGGACCCATATCAGCAGGCTATGATCGGAATGGACGCGGTTTGGTTTTATCTTTCCGGCAATGAAGGCCATATTCCCAAACCGGATTTCTTCACACCACTGCCGAAAGTCGTGAAATCCAATGCCGAAGGTTTTCCGCCCAGTTGGTAATCTGACCGAATCTTTGTCGCGGGCCTGCCGGCAGAAAACGATCAGCAAGCCCCAAACGAATGACCGGTTATGTCAGACTCTAATAGATCAATTGGGACTAAGTACCTTTGTGAAAAAGCCGGCTGTTGAATGGAAAACGGCAGCCGGCCATTTAATAAAATCCAAGGATCCGCCCCACATACAGTTGGCAGGCGGAAATTTTTAGAGATTGCGAGACTCAACCCCAACGTTGCAACTAAGGGGTCAGGAAGCTGACAAGGAGAGCGGACCGTGCCAAGTGACACCCTCTTGGAAATGAAAAACATAACCAAGGACTTCCCGGGAGTGAGGGCCCTGGATGATATCAATTTCGAATTGAGAAAAGGTGAAATTCATGCCTTGGTCGGCGAGAACGGCGCGGGTAAATCCACATTAATGTCTGTGCTAGCGGGAGTCCATACCGACTTTTTGGGTACGATCATTTTGGATGGAAAGCCTGTTAGGTTATCGAGTCCCAAAGATGCAATTAAACATGGTGTCGGTATCATTTACCAGGAACTTGACCTGGTCCCGGAATTTTCCGTCGGTGAAAACATATTTTTAGCCGATGAACCCCGGGCGGCAGGTTTTAGCAAAATAGGTATATTGAGCAGAAAAACGATATTTTCGGAAACAGCGCATATCCTATCCGGACTCGGGTTCGAAATCGATCCCAGGTCCAAGGTGGGAACCCTGAGTATCGGTGAACAACAACTGGTTCAAATCATCAAAGCCATCCGGCTGAGTGCCAAAGTTCTGGTCATGGATGAACCGACCGCGCGGCTTGCCCATGATGAAACCCAAACACTTTTCAAGATCATGAACGTTCTAAAAGAAAAAGGCGTCAGCATTATCTATATATCGCACCACATGGAAGAAATAATGCAAATCGCCGACCGGGTCTCGGTCCTGCGGGACGGCCAAGTGGTTGGAACTGTGGAGAAGACTTCGACATCTCTTTCCGAGATTGTCCGGATGGTGGTGGGCAAAGAACTCTCTGAAGGCATCGCTCGCCCTGAGATATCAAAAGGCGAGGAAATATTGGCTGTAAACGGTTTGACCCTGGATGGTTTTTTTAGCGACATCAGCTTTGAAATTTGTTCCGGGGAAATTTTAGGTATTGGCGGGCTGGTCGGTTCGGGACGTACCGAGATAGCCCACTGTGTTTTTGGTGTTGAAAAACCCACCAGCGGCGAGATCATCGTCGGTGGTCAAAAGGCTAAAATCAGATCCCCTTTAGATGCCATAAAAAAAAATATTATCCTCATCCCGGAAGAACGAAAAGCCCAGGGCTTAATTTTAAATCACTCGGTGATGTCAAATCTCTCGCTGGCCTATTTAAGAATTATCAGCCGATACCAACTAATCAACGGACGCGAGCGGCAGCAATCAGCCCAACAGATGGTCAACCGACTGAAGATTAAAACACCCAGTCTCAATCAGGAAGTCGGCAATTTGAGCGGCGGCAATCAGCAGAAGGTCGTTTTAGGGAAATGGCTGCCCCTTAAACCGATGGTGGTGATTCTCGATCAGCCCACACGTGGAATTGATGTCGGTGCTAAACGAGAGATTTATGATTTGATTGCAGAGCTGGCTCAAAATGGAAGTGGCATTATCATGATTTCTGATGAACTGCCGGAACTGATCGGATTGGCGGACAGAATCATGGTCATCGGCAAGGGACGTAAAACATTCGAATTCAACCGTGGCGAAGTGAATCAAAGCCAATTGTTGGAAGCGGTCGTCAGTCATGAGAAAATGCAGCCGGCTCAACCCTGAAATCAGAAATCGTCATTAAGGAAATTAATCACGAAAGCACGAAAACACGAAAAAGTTAGCAGACCCACCTCGGTTTTCTATTTTTCGTGGCAAAAAAGTTTTTTATATAAACAAAGATTTCATTTTTAAGGGCCTAAGGAGGTAAAATATGGATCCATTTGAATTAAGGAAAATAAGTGACACGGACATTGCGGTGACATGTTTCGGGTTTGGTGGTGCTTCGATGGGAAACATGTATACTGTGGCCCATGATGACGCGGCACTGACTGCAATCCGCAGCGCCTATGAAGCCAAGGTTCGCTATTTTGATACGGCACCCATGTATGGATTCGGAAAAAGTGAAAGATTGTACGGCAAGGTGCTGAAGGATCAGCCCCGCGATTCCTTTGTTCTGTCGACCAAGGTCGGCCGTCTTATTGTGTCCGGCAAACCGACACCGGAATCCGAGGATACGTGCTTTGTTGAAATTGACGATGCCTATTCGATATTTGATTACAGCCGCGACGGGGTTTTACGCTCGCTGGAAGAAAGCCGCAAACGCCTGGGGTTTGATAAGATCGATATCGTTTACATTCATGATCCCGATGTCAATGATTGCTTCAAGCAGGCACTGGATGAAGCATTTCCAACGCTGGCAGAATTGAAAAGCCAGGGTGTCATCGGCGCTATCGGTGCCGGTATGAATCAGGCCGAGATGTTACGCGACTTTGCTAAAAATGCCGATTTTGATTGCTTTCTGCTGGCCGGCCGCTACACATTGCTCGATCAAATTGCATTAAAAGAGCTGCTGCCCCTTTGCCAACAAAAAAATATCAGCATCATTATCGGTGGGGCCTATAACAGTGGTATTTTGGCCACCGGTGCGGTGGCGGGTGCCCATTATAATTATGAACCGGCACCACCGGATATCATGGAGAAGACCCGCAACATCGAAGCGATTTGCACCCGCTTCAACGTCTCCATGAAAGCCGCGGCTCTGCAATTTCCGTTTGGTCACCCAACCGTGGTTTCAAATATACCCGGCGTCAAAACCAAAGAACGGTTTGAAGAAAATCTGTCGCTCTTTACCGATCCAATACCCGCCGACTTCTGGGCCGCCCTCAAAGCTGAAAAATTGCTGGTCGCCGAGGCCCCGGTGCCGGACTGTTCGAATGGATAATCCTGAAAGTATTCGGGTCGGATCGCTGCATGTTCGGTAGCGACTGGCCAGTCTGTCTCCTGGCGGGGACCTATGACGATGCCATCGGGGCACTGCAAGAAAATCTTAGTGACCTCAATCCACAGGAACTCGAAAATATATTCTGGGGCACTGCGAGCAGATTTTATAGGATTTAGCGGAAAGTTTTTCTTTAAAATAGCACCCGCGCAGAAGCACTTTTCGAACCCGTTTAGCGATTTCGTGGTGGAATAATTTGATTGACATAGATTAAGCACAATGTTACGCAATTTTAAATTTTTATAGCTTAGGTTTTAAAAAAGACTCAAAGAAGATTCATACAGGATTCATTGCATTCTGAAATTTGGTCGGGAAGAGCAATAACTCATCAACATTAAAAAGGAGATTTTTATGTTAAGAAGACAAGGATTCAAAATTGTTGTGGCCCTGGTTTTGCTGGTTTCGTTTTGCTTTGCCGCCTCATTTGCTTTTGCAGGTGATAAAAAAAAGGTAATTGTATATACGGGCATGCCCAAGACGCTTACTTTTTTTATAAACCTTGCAGCAGGCGTTGAGGACGGCTGTAAAAAGCATGGTTATGAATTCTTAGACCTAACACCACCGGAGATGGAAGTAGAGATGCAGATTCATGCCGTTGATAATGCCCTTATAAAAGGCATTGACGGTATCGTCATGGCTCCCATAGATGCGAGACCCTGGAAACCTACCTTTGATAAAGCCCAGAAAATGGGAATTCCGGTTGTAATCATTGATGCCCCGATAGATCATCCGGTGGTCAAATCATATGTCGGCACGGATAATCTCGAAGCGGCAAGACTCGGAGGAAGATATATCGTAGATATTACAGGTGGTAAGGGAGAGCTTCTTCTGATTGGTGGTGAAGTGGGGCATCCCAATGGTGATAAGCGCGCAAAAGGCGTTAGAGAAGTCTGTGAAGCAGCTGGTATGAAAGTTACTTTTCGACCGGCGGACTGGAACTCAGATAAAGCCATGCAGATTGCCCAGGACGAATTAAGCGCCAATAAAAACTATTCTGTTATTTTTAGTGCCTGGGATCCGGGGGCCCTCGCTGCAAAGCAAGCCGCCAAGGCGATAGGGATTCTTGATGATATTTTTATTGTAGGCTTTGATGGAAACGATGCGAACTACCGGGCTATCAAAGATGGTGAAATTACAGCTACGGTTAGACAGCAGCCACATCTAATGGGCACCGAGGGTGTCGAAATTATAACAAAGATTTTTAATGGAGATACCGATTTTCCTGCCGAGAAACTCATTCCGGGGCAAGTTATAGACAAATCCAATGTGGATACTGTTTTCAGTGAATAATTTGATAAGTTAAAAAAGCCGGCCAATTTCGGCCGGCTTTTTTATTTTTTTTATTCCGATGCTCATTAAAATTTCAATAGGATACCATTAAAGATAGACAATTTGGGAGACGCAGGTGGCTAAGGGCAGTAGTGAATATCTGATTGAAATGAAGGGGATTGTCAAAAAATTTCCCGGAGTTCTGGCCCTTGATAGGGTAGATTTTCAGTTAAAAGCCGGTGAAACTCATGTCCTTTTGGGGGAAAATGGCGCCGGGAAGAGCACGTTGATTAAAGTTCTGAGCGGTGCCTATTCTATTGATGAAGGTGAAATTTTTATCAATGGTGAGAAGGTTACTATCTCCTCGCCTTTGGATGCTTTAAATAAAGGGTTGAGGTTTATATATCAGGAATTGAATCTGGTGGAGGAGCTTGATATTGCCAGAAACATGTTTCTCGGTATTGAACCCATATATGGAAAATCGCTGGGAATAGTTAACTTATCAACCCTATATCATAAGGCTTCGGAATACCTAAAAATATTTCATATCGATCTCGATCCCCGGGAGCTGGTTGGGAAACTAAGCGTGACGCAACAGAAAATGGTTGAGATTGCAAGGTCCCTGGTGAAAAATGCTCAGGTGCTTGTCCTTGATGAACCTACCGACGTCCTTGAAGACAGGTCGCGGCAAGATCTGTTTGAGGTTATATCAGGGCTGAAAAAAAGCCAGCAGGTCGGTTTTATCTATATATCTCACCGCTATGCGGAGGTTCATGAAATTGGCGACCGAGTGACCATTTTGAGGGATGGGAAAAATATCGGCTGCTATAATATTTCCGAGATGACCCTTGACGAAATGATCGAGAAGATGATTGGTGGAAAGGTAGGGAAACAGTACCCTGAACTTCCAAAACCGAAAAATGAAGAAGCACTTAAATTAATCGATATTCATCGTGCACCTTTTGTAAATGGGATATCTTTGTCTGTCAATAAGGGTGAGATAATTGCCATTACCGGCTTAATGGGAGCAGGTAAAACAGAACTGGCCCGCGTTGCCGGCGGAATTGACCCAAGGGACCGCGGCGATATTTTTATCGAGGGCAAAAAAGTTGCCAATCGAAGTGTTGCGGAAGGCATACAGAACGGCATTGCCTATATGACTGAAAATCGTAAAACAGAAGGCGTGATTCAGGAACATTCTATTAGAGATAATTATGCTGCACCGAATACGGCACGCCTGAGCACTCTGGGGTTGGTAAAGCATAAGGCTATTGATAGAGAGATGACAGGCTACATGACAAGTCTTGGAATCAAGGCCCCGGGTATCCAGGAGCTGGCAGGCAACCTGTCGGGTGGAAATCAGCAAAAAGTAGTTATATCAAAATGGTTAGGCACTGACTGCAAAGTTATTATGTTTGATGAGCCGACAAGGGGTATCGATATAAAAGGTCGCGCTGATGTGTATGAGATAATGGAGCAACTGCTAAATGACGGGGTCGCTATTGTGATGCTCACATCCGATTATTTGGAGGCCCTTGAGATGGGCGACCGAGTTTTTGTCCTTCATCGTGGAAAAATTGGCGCAGAATTTAAAAGGGGAGAAGCTACAGAGGAAGATATTCTCAGAGTAGCTATTGGAGAGAA
The DNA here is from genome assembly GCA_963723215.1 of uncultured delta proteobacterium. GTDB lineage: Bacteria > Desulfobacterota > Desulfobacteria > Desulfobacterales > JAFDCJ01 > JAFDCJ01. Next base: position 168,614 of record CAVRQG010000009.1, on the reverse strand, counting down.
AGCGAGTTAACGTCCTTGAACAAAATCGAAGAAACAGGAGAGAGTACGGATGTCAGACGGAAAAGCTATAATAAAAAAAATTATTAGGATACCGGGGATGCAGGCAATTATTGCATTAGCAGTAATTGTTATATTCTTTTCAATAGCCAGTTCGTCTTACCGGAATTTCGGCACCTACGCTTCGATATTGCAGCACTCGGCTATTCTTGGCATCGTAGCTTGTGGATCAACCTTAATACTTATCTCCGGTGGCCTGGACCTATCGGTCGGATCTGTCATGGCATTAACGACATGCTTTGTGGGTATCATCCTTACCAAAAACAATGCAGATGATTGTACCGGCGATTCTTGCAGGGACTGCAGTCGGCGGTCTTTGCGGACTGGTAAACGGAGCGATCATAGTCACCACAGGTATCCCTGCGATTATTGTTACGATGGGTATGATGAATATTGCCAAAGGGATAGCACTGATTATCGGTGCGGGAAAAGATCTGTCAAAGTTTCCGGAGGAATTTACAATGCTGGGGACCGGACTGATTTTCCCGATGATCTTTCTGTTGGCATCTACACTAATCGTGTATTTTGTTCTTACCAGGACAAGAATTGGATTTAATTCCTTTTCTATCGGCGGCAACGAAGAAGTTGCACGGCTCTCAGGAATCAAGGTAAAAAAAATGAGAGTTATTTACTATACTCTCGGTGGCTTGTTCGCCGGACTTGCGGGTACAATTCAGACAGCAAAGTTCGATTTTGCTTCCCCAAACAGGGGAGTGGGTTGGGAGCTTCAGGCCATTGCTGCGGTTGTTATCGGAGGTACCAGTCTATTTGGGGGAGTTGGCGGCGTGTGGCGGACGATTATCGGTGTATTGATCATCAAATCTTTAGATACCGGATTGATACACCTGGGGGTTGGTTCCTACTACCAAAAGATTGCTACCGGTATTGTGATTATTCTTGCAGTTATGGTTGACAGTTTGCAGCGTAAAAAACATGTCTAAGATTTGTAAATCAACCGGAAATAGAAGTTCGTCTTCAAAACACAGGGGGAAGAAATATGCAAAAAAAAGTGAATATTGGTATGATCGGCACCGGTTTCATGGGCAGAATGCACTCGAATGCCTTCTCAAAGGTAAACAGTTTCTTCGACCTAGATCATAAAGCCTGTCGTAAAGTGGTTTGCGCCAGGGACGAAAGCAAGGCAAAGGAGTTTGCAGAGCGGTGGTCCTGGCAGGAGGCCGAAACGGATTGGCAGCGGCTGCTGGACAGAAAAGACATTGATCTCATCGATATTTGCGTGCCCAATCACCTGCACCGGGACATCGCTGTGGCCGCACTTTCGGCCGGCAAGATGGTCGCCACTGAGAAGCCCCTGTCTCTGAATTCAGAACAGGGTAGAGAGATGGTTGACGTTGCCGTGAAAAGTGGCAAAAAGACCATGGTATGGTTTAACCAGAGGCGCTTTCCGGCAGTAACGCTCGCCAAGCAGATGGTCGACAGTGGCGCTCTTGGCCGTATCTTTCATTACCGAGGCACGTATCTCCAAGACTGGACCATCAGTGAAGACGCACCGCTTGGCGGTAATGCATTCTGGCGTCTGGACGTGACAGAAGCCGGCAGCGGGGTGACGGGCGATCTGCTCGCACACTCGCTGGATATCGCTATGTGGCTCAATGGGCCCATTGTTGAACTTTCTGCAATTACCGAGACTTTCATCAAGGAACGCAAACGGCAGGACGATCCCGACACGATTGCAAAAGTAGAGATCGATGACGCCAGTCAGTGCATGGTTCGTTTTGCAAATGGTTCCATCGGTACTTTCGAGGCAACACGGTATGCCTGCGGTCGCAAGAACGCACATGAATTCGAGATTAATGGAGAATTCGGATCGATTGCCTTTGACGAGGAAACCCCGCATGAGTTAAAGTATTACAACCATAAGGATGAAAGCAGTATCCGCGGGTGGCGGACGATATCGGTCTGGGATGCGAAGCAGCCTTACATGGAGCACTGGTGGGTTCCCGGGATGGGGCTCAGCTACGAGCACACGTTCGTGCATGCTATCGCTGATTTGCTTGCCGATCTCGGAGATGGGAAAAAGAGAGTGCCTGATTTTTCCGACGGGCTCCTTACTCAGATGGTGTGTGATACGATCCTTGCCTCGGCGAAGAATAAACAATGGATGAAGACAGGATTGTAGTTAGGGCTTCCGGCTCGCATGAATCCTCAAACGAGTGCTTGACGATTGATAGCACTCGTTTGAATTATTGAACCCGCACTGAAAAACTAGTTCGATTATTCCCTCAGGAGGGGATATTGTCTTTAAATAAAATCATATTTACACCTTCAATGGTAGACACGATTTCATCCACATCATCAGGAAAAACTTCTGAAAACCATATCTTCTGAGGGTAAATGATCACATTGGGGCCCTTGGCGCAAAGCCCCATACATCCGGAAGTGGAAATCCTGACCTTTCCTTTCCAGCCTTTCTCGTTAACTGCGTCCTTCAATTTTGATTTAATAAGCTGGCTGTTATTGTCTGCACATGATTTTCTTTTTCCGCCACGATCATTGGTACAAACAAAAACATGAGAGACGTAGGGTGACTCGCTTTGTTTTGGCATTATAAAATTCCTTCTTTATAAGTATTAAAATTCGGGTTTATCCTTCAACAATCGACGAACCTCGCGGCGTAAAACCTTGCCGGCGGGACTCAAGGGGAGCTGTTCGGTGATCTCGATTTTTTTGGGGGCTTTATAACGGGCCAGGCTGTGTTTGCAGTGGTCGATCAATTCCCCAGGGGTGGTTGTGCTTCCTTGGGACAGCATCACCATGGCGCAGATCTCTTCACCCCAGATGTCGTGGGGGAGGCCCACCACTGCCGAATCCCGGACTGCCGGATGGCTGTTCAGACAGTTTTCCACTTCGATGGCGTAGACATTATAACCTCCCGAGATGATCATGTCCTGTTTGCGATCGACCAGGTAGAGATACCCCTCATCGTCAAGATAGCCCATATCGCCGGATTTCCAGAAACCCCCGCTGGAAAAATTCTTTTGGGTCAACTCAGGGGCCTTGTAATAGCCTTCGATGGTGTTGGGTCCCCGGATCCAGATCTCACCCCGCCGGCCGGCCGGCAGCACTTGGCCGTCTTCAGCGCAGATGATCACCTCCTCACCGGGCATGGGCCGTCCCACCGATTGCAGTCTGTCGATCTGCTCCTGGGTTTGGATATCGTGGTCTTTGCGGGTCAACATCGTAACCGACGGCCAGCATTCGGTGGAGCCGTACCCCTGAACGAATATTTGCCCGAAGAGGTCCAGTAGAATTTCCAGCTTAGCAGGGGAGATGGGCGATCCTCCGTAACGAATGGTCTTCAAGCTGCTCAGATTGTTCCGGCGGGGCAAATTCATATCAAGCATGCGATAGAGCACTGTCGGCACGGCATAGATCATATCTACTTCATGGGCTTCGATGGTTCGGCCGATGGCTTCCGGATCGGCGCCGTTGAGGGTGAGGACGGCACCGCCTTTGAGGTGCACCGGTATTACAACCGAACCGGAAGCGGCATGATGCAGCGGAGAAAAGAATAGTGCGGCGGGATGCTCGAAGGGCAGGGTTTCGTAGAAGTGGGCCGGATTGCAGCCCCAGGTCCACAAGTTGGAAAGCGAGTATTGGGCGCATTTTGCCATGCCGGTGGTTCCGCCGGTAAAACGCAGCACACTGATATGCTCTGATGATCTATCGGCACAAAACGCTTCTTCAACCTCGGACGGTGCGGCCTGGTCCACCAGGTCCCAAAAGTAGTAAACTCCCGGCTGGGATTTTGCAGGGCGGTCCATGACCACCATCTTTATTCCCCAGGCCTGCAGATGTTCGTATAGCGGAGGCAGCAGTCTGTTTTCCAGAAAAACGAGCTTCGGACCGGCAAAGTCAATGCGGCTTTGCTGCTCAGCGACGGAATCGCGCACATCGATCCACACGGCCCCGACCGGGCTTTTCAGCATCCAGGGGTGAAACAGGGCCATGTTGTCGTTGTCCAGGACAGTGGCATAAAAGTCCCCTTGTCGAAGACCAAAGCGATCCTTCAGCACATTGCTCACCCGGTTGGACAGTTCATGCATCTGCCGGTAGGAATATTGCCGGCCGCGTTCGACATTGATCACGGCGGGATTTTCGGCAAACCGCAATGCCGTCTGCTTAAATACCCGGCCCATATTTACGAACATATTATAACCTAGGTTGAAGGGTTCAGCGCTCAGGGTTCCCGGTTATCGGAAATCAGCATTTTATAACCTTTGAACCCTGAACGCTGAACATGAAACCCATGTTTTGATCAATTTTCTGATCGGCGGCCGGCGGTCAGCACCCGGAAAACCATCACCAGCCCCAGGGTCCACCCAACCAGGATCAGGAGAAATATATTGTAATGGGTAACGCCCAGGTGAAGCCATTTCAATAGTATCATCAGGCCGGCCGTTGCCGCTAAAAGCAGCCATTGAAGGGTGCGCTTCAAACTCATGCCGGCACCTCCTTAGTTGGTATAATATTTTTGGCGCGGTGGGTGAGTATAAAACCGATCAGCAGCAACCAGGCCAATAAATGGGTCAGCCAGTATGGCACGCTAAGATTCAGGCCTGATATCGCCATCTTCAAGCCGGGGGCAAAAAACAGCACGGCACAGACGGCCATCAGGATCCGCAGGGGCCATCCGACTTTAGAAATGCACCATCCTTCGGTGGTGATGGTAAGGGCATAAATGCCGGCAAACCCGCCGACGATCGCAAACATGATTTCATACCAGCTGCCGACAAAGACCATACCCGGGGCATATACGAAAACAAACGGCAGGATATACTTGGCAATGCCCAAACGCAGGGAATGGAAACCGGTCTGCATGGGATTGGAACCGGCAATGCCCGCGGCTGCAAAGGATGCCAGTGCTACCGGCGGCGTGATGGCCGAGACCAGCCCAAAGTAAAAAGCGAAAAAATGGGCGGCAATGGGCTCGACGCCCATTTTTGTCAGGGCCGGTATGACCAGGGCCGCCAGGGTGATATAGACGGCCGTGGTGGTCAGTCCCATACCCAGTATCAGCGAGGCGAACATGGTTAATATCAGCGCGATGGGAAGAATACCGCCGGCGGTGGTGACAATCAGATTGGTGAATTTAAGGCCCAGCCCGGATACGAACACGCAGCCGATAATGACCCCGGCTGCGGCGCAGGCGACGGAAACCGCCACCGCCATCCGGGCTCCTTCTTCGAGGGCACTGAGCATATCGACCGGACTCATGCGGGTTTCCGGACGCAGAAAACTCAATATCAAAATTGAGATGATGGCCCAGAATGCGGCAAACATGGGGGTGTAGCCGATGACCAGCAGGACAATGATGATGACGATGGAAAGAAACAGGTGACCGCCTCGCTTGACCTCTTCCTTAAAGCTGGGGAGTTCGGTTGCCGGGATCGTCGCCAGATTGCGCTTGCGTGCCTCGAAATGCACCATCACGAAGATTGAAAAAAAATAGATCAGGGCTGGAAATATGCCGGCCACCGCCACTTGCAGGTAGGGCATGTTGAGGAATTCGGCGATCACAAAGGCCGCCGCCCCCATCACCGGCGGCATGATCTGGCCGCCGGATGAAGCGCAGGCTTCCACCGCACCGGCGAAATAGTCTCGATAACCGACGCGTTTCATCAACGGAATGGTAAAGCTGCCGGTGGTAACCACATTGGCTACGGCCGAGCCGGAAACCGACGCCATCAGACAGGAGCTGACCACCGATGCCTTGGCCGGCCCGCCCACCTTGCTTCCGGTAAGGGATAGGGCCACGTTAATAAAAAAACGGCCGGCTCCCGACCGCACCAGGATGGCCCCAAAGAGGATGAACAGGAAGATGTAAGTCGCCATGACCATCAGGGGAATGCTGTAGATGCCGTTTTCCCGCATAAAAAGATAATCGATCATCGTGAACAGGGAGCTGGGCGGTCCATAGAATATGCCGAAGAAGTGATCTGAAAAAGCGGTTTGGATGAGGAAAAAGCCGGCGATGATCACCATGGCCCATCCCACTGTCCGCCGGGTGGCCTCAAGCAACAGGATCAGCAACACGGTGCCGGCATAAATGTCCAGCTGGCTCAGATCACCACGGCGGAAGATAAAAGCTTCCAGGTCCCAGAGGGTATAGACTTGCACGGCCAGTGTGAGCAGGACGCAGAGCAGATCGACTGCGAACCAGGCGTTTCTGGGATCCGTCCATTTTTTGCGGCCCAGCGGTCGCAATAAAAAACATAGAATCATCACGAAGGCCAGGTGGGTTGACCGAAACGCATGGGCTTCCAGCGACCCGGCATACGCCACAAAAAGATGATAGATGCTCAGGGCAATCGATAAGAAGCAGACGGTCAGTTCTAGCGGGTAATGAAAAATCCCCTTTTCCTGGCGTAGCAGGAACTCCAGAACACTTTCTTTCTTTTCATCCTGGTATTCAAGTTTCTTTGTTTCAGCAGTCAAATTTCGCCTTTCTCAATCCAAGGGAAAGATTCTGATTAGTAATAATGTAAGACAGGATTACAGGATCATCAGGTTAGAAGGGCCTTCGGCCCAAAGGAATCTCGCCCCAGGTGAAAAAAAATCCCATTATTCCTGTAAATCTTGTCAAAAAAGGAATTAAAAATCGAATCCATTCAACACTCAGTGTCCTTAATCCTTAAAACTGCAGTTTCCTTTTCTGTCAAACTACCGCAACAGCGGTGCTGAGTCCTGAGATCTGAACCGCTGAACCCAGAACCTACCAACCCTTAAACCTATTTCACATAGCCCATTTCCTTATAGTAGCGCATCGCCCCCGGATGCACGGGAATGCGGGCGCCCATCAGGGCTTTATCCGGCTTGGAATCTTCGATGGCCTGCTTTTTGACCTTGGCCAGCTCGGGCCAGTTGTCATACAGGGTTTTGACAATTTGATAGGCCAAATCATCGGATACGTCCTTGTGGATCACGATGGCGGTTACGGTGCCCACCGCCGGAACATCGGTGTCCAGACCTTTATAGGCGCCTTTGGGGATGGTGGTTGCCATCAGTCCGGGCTCCATCTCAAGAATCTTGTCCATGTGCGCCTGGTCGACGGGTAAAAATCGCACACCCGGTCGAAAGTTCAGGTCGATGATGGTGGATTGGGGACAGGACGTCACGGCCATATAACAGTCGCTGTGGCCGTCTTTCATGAGGGCGGCCGAGTCGGTATAGCCGACATAGCTGATCGAGCCGCCGTTTTTCTTGATGCTGTCGAAAGTGATATCATAAGCCTTCAGGACCAGTTCCGCGATGACGGTTCCCGAGAAGCCCACCTTGCCGGGGACAACGCGCTTGTCCTTGAGGTCGGCAATGGAGTTGATCTTGCTGGACTTTGGCACCGCTATCTGAAACACACCCGGGTACAATGACATCAGATGCCGCAGATTTTCATTTTTTTTGTCAAATTTGCCGCGGCCGTTGTAAGCATTGTACGCTGTGTGGGTGTAGGTCCAGCCGAGATCGGCCCGTCCGCCGTTGACAGCCTTGCAGTTGCCCACACCGCCGCCGGGGCCGTTGGATGAGGAGATCCCCGTGCCTTTTTCCAGGATGCCCATCATGGCCGAGCCAAGAGGATACCAGGAACCCCCTTCGGGGCCTGAGAACATTCGCAGAAATTTTTGTTCCGCCTGGGGAGCTGAGGTGAACAGAAAAATCGACACCACGACCAGGGCCAATGCGATAAAACCTTTTCGTTTCATTTTTTCTCCTTCCAACAGTGATGGGTTATTGCCTGAATTTTGCAAAATCCAGGCATCAAAATCTATATTGAGCGTTTCAAAAATTAAATCTCTATTAACTGATTCGAGATGAGGTTGTCAAGTGAAGTGAAAGGTTAAAAGGTGAAAGGCTTTCACCGTTTACTCCACCGGCAGTCCTTCCATGCGCATAATTTTCAAGGCATTGGTGGTTGGGCAGGGACCCGGGCGCAACTTGTAATCAAAGACCATTTTGCCCCCGACCACATCCTCCCTGAAGTGACAGTTGGTGATCTCAGGGAAATGATCCGCCAGTTGTACAAGTTCCAGATCATGGGTGGCAATTAACCCTGTGCCGTTTTGACCGACCAGATGTTGGATATAGGATCGGCTGCCGACCAGTCTTTCGCGATTGTTGGTGCCCCTGAAAATTTCGTCAATTAAAAAGAAAAGCGGGAATGGATGATTGGCATGCAGCGCATCCAGCAGGGTTTTCAGTCGTTTGACCTCGGCATAGAAAAAAGAAAAGCCATCGACGATGGAGTCATTAATTTTAATACATGTAAACAGGCGAAACAGGGACGAATGAAAACTCGCCGGCATTGACAGGGCCCCCGGCATAAGCCAGGCACAGATTTACGCCAATCGTTTTTAAAAAAGAACTTTTACCGGACATATTGGATCCGGTAATAATCATCGCTTGACCCGATTTGGCCAAAGAAAAATCATTACAAACCTTCTGACCCGCTGGAATTAAAGGATGGCCCAGATCTTTGGCCACAAAAACAGGTTGGCTTTTATTTCCCTCAGCGGAGATGAGTTCAGGGAATATATACTCCGGATTCAGGTGGGCAAAATCTGCCAGGGAAATAGATGCCTCCAGTTTTTCCCAGACATTCAGCCACAACGGCAATTGCTTTACCAGCGCGTCTCTATAGCGATGGATCAGAGCAGAGAAAAAAAAATCCCAGGGAAAACAAATGTTCAGGAATATAGCCATGATGGGGTTCATTCGGAGACCAATGGCTGTCGAAACGATTTTTATTTTTCGAAGCTGCCGAGAGGGTAATGTTGCCTGCGTTAAGAAGGGGGTGCATAGTGCTCTCAGATTGCGGTTGCCGCCGTAGGGGTAGGTCTCTAAAAATTTCAGGATTTGCCTGAATTTGCCGAGCTCATCATCCAACTGCGCAATGATTTCAAAAAAATGTTTCAACAGCTTTAGATTTGAAAGATAAAAAACGACATAAATGAAAAGCGAAAGCATCCAATATGGCGGAATATCTCCGAGTTTATGCCACAAAAAAAGCGTGAGGTTGAATGCGGCAAAAACAAACGAAATCAGCCGCCAGTCTTTGCATGCTTTTGGAAGGCGGTGCCGTCTGCAGCCAATCCAGCAATTTTTTCCCGTCCAGCTGAACCCCGGAAACCAGCCGAAAATTTAACAGCAACCTGTTTCTAAATCGGGTTAAGGGAACCAATTCCCGGATGACCCTCTGGCGTTTCAGGATGCCGCTGAGATCGGGACTTTTTTGCAATAACCAGGTTGCAAGTCTCCGGCTGCCTTCACGGGAAATTGAAATATCGATCAGCTGATGAAGAGATCGGCGACCGGTAATATCCAGGTCTTTTTCAAACGATAGATCGGAGAGGGGGAACTGCAGCGTCGACTGCGGAATTTTGGCCCAATCCAGATCCATCCTCGCTATCTGGGATTTTTTTATTTCCAGCCAGATTTGATGTCTGCGGATCCCCCTTGCCAGTCGATGGTGGCAGCAGGCGATGATGCTGAAACTGATTGCTGCAATGGCGGCAACCCACCATGCTAGTTTTGCGCTGATCCAAAAAAAAGAAACAAAAACCCCGGCGCCGCCGATCAGGAAAATAGCCAGGCGATACCAGGACAATCTCCGGCTCAGAGCGCGCAGATTGGTGATTCGATTTCCCAATCGATGAATTTGATTCTCGATGGCTTTTTGTCTTTTCGCTCTTTGCTGATCCATCAGGCAATAGTTATCAGAAATCCTAACGCGGATAAACCGGAAAATGATTGCCACAAAGGCATAAATGGAAACTTTTGGTTAATATTCATATTGACATAAGGCCTGTTTGTGTTTAAGGATTCAGGAATTTAAGTATGATACACTTTATAATGATAAATACCTCAATTCCTGAATTCCTCAATTCTTCAATCTTTCACCCATCGGTGGCGACGGTTGATCAAACCATTTTTTTGGCATGAAAGGAGGTCTGACCATGCAACTTGACATGCATTATTACGGTACCTATGCCATGGCGCGGGCTGCGGGCCTGACACCGCAGGCTACTAAAATTATTGCCACAGCCGCCCAATTTGTCGATGACAATGCAGAGAAGGAGACCATAGAGTTTAGAGACGGCGGGCGTCTGGATGCCGAAGCAAGCGCCCATCATGCCTTTAACCTCAAAAATATCGACAGGCAAGATCAACGCCAAATCTGGGTGCCGTTCCATTTTCTGCCCGGAAACCAAGGGACCTCCTACACCGAGAGGCTTATCTGTCGAATGAACAGTCCGATCCTGAATGATATGCTGAAATTCACCCTGGGCAAGGTCAAACAGAAAGAACCGTTTGCGGAGCAGTTGGTCGGTATTATCGCCCATGTTTATGCAGATACATTTGCGCATTACGGATTTTCAGGGGTCAGTTCGAGGAGAAACAAGATTGATGGTAATAGCTTTGAATTTCCGGGGATAGAACCAAAAATCAAAAAGTATATTGATATGAAAGCCGAAAGATTCCGCGAGAATTATCCTAGAGAAGAGGGGATGCTTGCAAATGTGAAATCATGGTTTGCGGAAACCTTTTCGGGTGCTTTGGGCCATGGCGCCGCGGTGACCTTTCCGGACCGTCCCTATCTGGTTTGGAAATTCGAATATGAATACCCCCAAAAGCCGAGCCCGTTGAGGAACAACCCGGAAACTTTTCTGCAAGGCGCCCATGCCCTGTTTGATTTTTTCAGCCAAGTCGCCAAAGCCGATCCCGATTTGGCTGTGGGAAAGCAGATGAAATTTCCCGTCATAGAGCCCCATGTCAAGGCGATCATCGAAAAACCGGGCAAAAAAAAGCAGCGAATCCAGGCCTGGCAAAGTGCCGCCCGGCAGGGAGCCCTGTTTGACTCCGGCGAGCAGATTCCCGCTTACAGCCCTGACAACTGGCTCACGCAACGTAACAAATTAAAAATAAGTAAGAATTCCGCCGACGCACGCGATAAGGCCATATTTAAATTCTATCAAGCGGCTTCGGTATATCGCCAGCACTTGCTGCGACATGTGCTTCCCGATCACGGACTGGTGGTTTCATAAAATTCAGAACTCTTGACGCGCCGTAAAACCTGGTGAAATAAAAATGCCTATGATCGCCGCCACAGTTCTGAAGATCCCCGGCTTTTTTAGGTAAAGTAATGACCCAATCAGCCGGAACTAAAACGACCAGCAGCTATCGAGAAGTGCTGCGCGTCAGCATGCCGTTGGTGATCAGTATGACCACCACCGTGGTGATGACCTTCACCGATCGGGTATTTTTGGCCAATTACTCCATCGATGCCATTGCAGCCGCTCTGCCGGCAGGCATTATCTCCTATCTTATTCTCGTTTTTTTTGCCGACACAGCGGGTTACGCCAATGTCATTATCGCCCAGTACACCGGTGCCGGCATCCTGGATCGTGTTGGCAGTGCTTTATGGCAGGCAATCTATTTTGCACTGATTGCCTGGTTGATCATGGCGGGGCTCTCTTTTACGGCCGGTCCGCTGTTTCGATGGGTCGGTCATTCGGCCGAGGTACAACAGTTGGAAGTGATCTATTTCCGGGTTCTGTGCCTGGGATCGGGGATTCATGTCCTCGGTATAAGCTTTTCCAGCTTTTTTACCGGACGCGGTGTCACCCGACCGGTGATGATTATCTATATCATCGCCATGCTGCTGAATGTTCCCCTGGATTATGCCTTGATTAACGGTATCTGGATATTCCCCGAACTGGGGATGCTGGGGGCGGCCATCGCCACTGTTTTTTCCTGGACATCCGCCACGCTGATGCTGGGCATCATTGTGTTTGCACGCGAAAATGACAGAACGTTTAAAATCCGGCAAAACCATCATTTCGATGCCGACCTATTCAGACGATTGCTGCGATACGGCGTGCCAAGCGCGCTTCAGTTCAGCTTTGACGTGCTGGCCTTTGGTTTTTTTATTTTAATGGTGGGAAGGGTTGGAAAAGAAGAACTCGTGGTCAGCAATATTGCCATTTCACTGGATTCGGTATCTTTTCGCCCGCTGATCCGGCTTTGCTTTGGGCACGAGCACGCTGGTGGGACAGGCTCTGGGCCGCAATCGGCCGGATGAGGCGGTCGCAGCGGCCAGGGCGACCATGGTGATTGTTGCCTCGTACATCGCTGTTTTCGTTTTGGCTTATACCCTGATTCCACAGCCGTTGCTGGAGCTCTTTCGCCCCAGGGACATCAGTCCTGAAGCTTTTGCCGTCATCAAGAATATGGGGATCGTCGTTTTAAGATTTGTGGCCGCCTATTTATTGCTGGATGGCTTGTATATGATCAGTACGGCGGTGCTCAAAGGCGCGGGCGACACCCGGTTTATCATGTGGAGCATGGCAGTACTCTCCGTCTTCGGCATGATGCTGCCGCTGTACATCGGTATCGAGTTTTTCGGCGGGGGGGTCTACTTTGCCTGGGCCTGTACCGTTTTTTTCCTTCTGCAGCTGGCCGTCGTTACCTGCTGGCGATTTTATAAAGGGAATTGGAAAACCATGCGGGTGATCGGGCAAAGCCCGCAGGGCTGAGGGCATAGGTATTTGAATTTGGCATTCGGAAGTGGGACGGTCTGGAATTGCTATTTTCCCAATTCTTCCTTAATAGTCAGCCCTAATTTTTCTAATGTTAGCGGCTTTTTAATATATTTGCCAGCACCTAATTGTTGGGTTTCCTTCACCTCATCTGTTTCAGCGAACCCACTGACTATAACGGCTTTTTGATTTGGATGAATATTTATTATCCTCTCATATGTCTCACGGCCATTCATGCCTGGTCCATAATCATATCAAGCAATATCAAATCTACCTTATTTTCTTTTAAATATTCAACTGCTTCCTCACCACTGGAAACGGTTTTAGTTTCATAACCGAAGGTTTCCAACATCTTACAGGATATATCTCTTTGGCCTTCCACATCATCAATAACCAGAATCTTCTCCCCGTCTCCTTTCAAATCTTTAACGGGTATGGACAAATCCTTCTCTGTTATTTTTTCTCTTGTTATTGGGAAGAACAACTCAAATGTTGTGCTATTCGCTTCCCTTGTCACATCTATGTACCCTTTGTGATCTTGCACAACATTCCAGACGACAGCCAGTCCTAAACCGGTACCACTCCGGCCCATTATCTTCTTGGTATAGAACGGCTCAAATACTCTCTCAAGGTCTGCTGATGAAATTCCGGATCCATCGTCTGATACTGCCAGAACAGCATATTCACCTGCGTATATATCATCATATCCCCTTAGTGGCCTATCTAAATAACGGTTCACGGTCGATATGGTGACATTGCCGCTACCCTTGATAGCTTCCGAGGCATTTGATACCAAGTTCATCACCACCTTTCTGATATGAACATGAGAACCCCTTATGTTAAGCAAATCCGTATCAAGATTGGTCTTGACCGAAACCGTAGGATGAAACTGCTGGAGCTTATCAAACTCTGGAGAACGTAAATAGTCACCGATCAGATCATTTAAGTTCATAGGTTCTTTCGCAGTAGCCACTCCTCTTGCAACGGTCAACAAATCCTGGACAATAGCGACGGCCCTATCGCCGGACTCCTTTATGGTCTCAATCGCTTTTCTAAACTGGCTGTCCTCAGGCAAATCCAATAACAATAATTCCGGATAGCTGACAATCCCTGCGAGGACGTTATTCAAGTCGTGGGCGACACCACCTGCCAGAAGCCCGAGGGATTCCATCTTCTTGGATCTTGCGAGCTTTTCTTTATTCTCCCGTAATATTGCAGCGATCTGCATGCTATTGGTAATATCGACAACAATGCCCTCGTAGTGGGTAATATTGCCTTTATTGTCTCTTCTGATGTAGGTTCGATCATCAAGCCATCTCACTTTTCCATCTTTTGAAATAATTCGATATGGCTTGTGAACAAAACTTGTTCTTTCTTTCTCACTGCTGAAAGTTGTCACCTCTTTTGTTACCCTTTCCAGGTCGTCAGGATGGACAATCATTGCATAGGATACTTGGCCTGAAGTAAATTCTTCCGCAGCATAACCCAACAACTCCCATACATTTTCAGATACAAATTCAACCGGCCAGCCCTCCAAGTTTTTCCAAAGAAATGCAACTGCCGGGCTTCTGTTAATGATATTGTAAGCCTCCTGCAGCGAAATCTCCGTTCGTTTGCGCTCGGAAATGTCATAGATCGCCCCTTGCAATATGGCGGGTTTCCCCGAGTTGTCACAGACGTTCTGAATGACCTCGTGAACCCATCGTACTGCTCCATCCTTGCGCACGATGCGGTATTCCCGCTCGTATGAGTGGTGGGGAATTGAGTGCAATTTTTCCTCGTCTTCTGTCAAGATCGCCGGTAGGTCTTCCCGGTGGATGACTTGGATCCAACTTGGCTTCCCATCCAGGAATTCTGGCTCTGTATACCCGGTGATTTCTTCGACGGCACCATGAAAGAATATTGGCGTAAAATCCATTCTGCCTTGAAAGGCTATCCCCTTAAAGTTCTTGACGAAGGAACGATATCGATTCTCGCTCTCCATTAAAGCCTTTTCAGCTCTTTTACGTTTGAATTCAGCTTGCTCTAACTCCTGAATCCGTTGTTCCAGTTCTTCATAGGTTGGTTTTTCAGACATTCGTTATGCCTCATGCATTATAATATAAATTGATTCTGTGTGTTTCTGGAGCCAAAGTCTCTTTTCCCTATCGGTGGCCCGGAGAAGTATTATAGGCTTTCGCATCCCGAAATTGGGTATGATAGAGGTTCGCATACAGCCCTTCTTGTTCCAGGAGTTGCTCGTGAGCGGAATGGGTTTCGGAACGGTGGGCATGTTCGACGATACGGCCTTGATCTAAGACCAGGATCAAATCTGCGCCCAGAATGGTACTGAGCCGGTGAGCAATGACCAGGCTGGTGCGTCCCTTCATAATTCTTTCCAAGGCCTCCTGGATGAGGGTCTCGCTCTGGCTGTCGAGACTACTGGTGGCCTCGTCCAGCACCAGAATGCGCGGATCTTTGAGAATTACCTTGGCAATGGCGATCCGCTGCCTCTCACCCCCACTCAAACGATAACCCCTCGCTCCCACCACCGTCTCGTAACCATCCGGCAGGCCGGCGATGAAATGGTGGATATTGGCCGCCCGGCAAGCTGCCTCTACCTCGGCCTGGGATGCGTCAGGTGCGGCATACAGGAGATTGGTCTTCAGCGTGTCGTTGAAAAGATAGGTTTCCTGGGTGACCATCCCGATGGCCTTGGCCAAAGAAGCCTGTGATCACGTCCCGCAGGTCGTGTCCGTCCAAACTGATTTTGCCGCCGGTAGGATCGTAGAGACGTGGCAGTAAATAGGTAATGGTGGTTTTGCCGGCACCGCTAGGCCCAACCAGGGCCGCGAGTTCACCGGGTTTGATCTCGAAGCTGACGGCTTCGAGCGCCAGTTGGCGGCTCGGTTTTTGGCCGATGATCGCGGCAGTCGCGTCATTATCTTTCGTAAGTCGATCCATCCTCAATTTATATAAGGCCGAACCGCCGTCATCGCCCTCTGTGTAGCTAAAGCTAACGTCATGAAATCCGACCGCTCCGGTGACATCCGGCAGCGTGATCGCATTCGGCTTATCCCGGATTTCGACCGGGAGATCCAACACCTCAAAGACGCGCTCAAAGCTGACCATACTGGTGGCGAACTCGACATGGGCATTGCTGATGGAACTTAGCGGGCCATAGAGTTGGGTCAGGTAGGCACCGAAGGCCACAATCGTCCCCACCGTGAAAACACCCCGTAAAACCATGTGTCCCCCAATCCAAAACATCACTGCGGTTCCGATGGCGCTGATCAGGCCCAGACTCAAAAAAAACCAGCGTCCCACGATGGCCGAGCGAACGCCGATGTCAGCCACTGCTGTGCTGCGCTGTCGAAATCTATCCCTTTCATCGGCTTGTCGTCCAAACAGTTTGACTTGCATGCCCCGTCTATGTTGAGGGTTTCCTGCATCAGGGTATTCATCCTGGCGTTCAACTCCAGACTCCGACGGCGGATTTTGCGTAACTTTCGACCTACCCGCCTGGTCGGCGCAACAAATAAGGGTACGATCGCAATGCTCAGGAGGGTCAACCGCCACTCCAGCGAGAACATCATGGTCAAAGTGGCGACAACGGTCACAACGTTGGTGACAATGTTGATAAATGTGCCCGTCAGAGCGTTCTGGGCGCCGACAACGTCGTTGTTGAGCCGGCTCATCAACTCCCCCGTTTTGGTGTGGGTAAAAAAGCGCAGGCTCATCCGCTGCATGTGGTTGAAAAGGGCATTGCGAAGATCGGCGATCAGGCTTTCGCCAATGGTCGCGCTGAGGTAACGCTGTCCAAAGCCTATGGCCGCGCTGAGAATTGGGATGGCAATCATACCCAGAGCCAGCCAGTTGAGGCGAGAAGTGTCTCCGTTCATGATGGCGTTGTCGATGAGGTCGCGATAGAGAAGAGGGGGGATCAGGCTTAATCCTGTAATGGCCAAAATGGTCGCTAACAGCCCCATAACCTTCCGTCGATAGGGCATAGCGTATCCCCACACGCGACGAATCAGCGCCCAACTAATCTTGGGGCGATCGCGTTCTTGGTCGTATCTTATATAGGTCCACCACCCGGTGCCGAGACCGTTGGGCATTTTTCACCTCACATGGCGAGAGCCGTAATTAGGATTTTTATTTCTCCAGTGTGTTTGATGTCTGGGAACCATACGAGCCACAATTGAATCTCTTAAATATTTATAGCATGAAGGATGATATTATAATCCGAGGTGAATTTTCAGCGCTTTTTCGATTGCCGATATTTGAACTGTTCCCAGTTCACCGATCAGCTTGACCAGTCGGCTTTTGTCCAAAGTGCGGATCTGGTCGGTTTTCACTTTTGAATTTTTTGGCAGTTTTCCGGTCCCTTTTTTCAGATACACTTCGAATGGGTAAACCTTGCGAAGGTTTATGGAAGTTATCGGCAGGACTGTGACAGTTCCGGAAAATTCATTATTTTTATCATTTGAGATGACAGCAACCGGCCGAGTTTTTACAATTTCATTTCCAATAACCGGATCCAGTGCCGCCAGGTATATAAAGCCTCTTCTAATAATCATCCCAACCCTCCAAATCGACACTCTCGAATTCTTTCGTCAATGCGAGACTTTCTTTAGCAGCAGCTTGGTAGCCTTCAACCAATAGCTTTTCCATCTCTTCTTTTTCTTTTTGCTCAATTTTCTGTCTGACGGCTTCAGCTATGAACCGACTGCGCTTCCGCGGCTCAGTCACACGATTCATAGCCTCGACCAGTCCTTTTGGCAAGGTAACGTTGAGTCTAATGGTTTCTGTATCCATCATGAGCCCTCCAATGCGCATAATTTGATGTATTACAGTAAACACTCTTGAATGGATTTGTCAAACACATATTTTTTTTGAATTTCCTGACAATTTACAAAGCCTAAGTTAATGAGAAATCTGGGTTGACATTGATGATTCCTTGATATAAAGTAAGGATATATTAAAAACGAAAGGAATGACAGCCATGGATACGGCAACGCTAACCAGCAAAGGTCAAATCACTGTTCCCAAGCCAATTCGGGATCGACTGAATATCAGACCGGGCGATAGAATTCACTTTTTTGTTGAGGATGATGGAACGGTCACCTTCATGCCGGCTAAATCGGATGTTCGGGCACTGAAAGGGATCTTGCCGAAACCCAGGAATCCGATTTCTATTAAAGCCATGAATGCAGCCATAGCGGAAGGAGGGAGCGGACAATGATCGGACTCGACACCAATGTTCTTATTCGTTACCTTGCCCAGGACGATCCGACCCAAAGTGCCTTGGCCGAGGAATTCATAGAAAACGCCTGCAATGAAAAGCGTCCCGCTTTCATCAATCACATCGTTTTATGCGAAACGATTTGGGTGCTTGATCGCTGTTATCATGTCGAGAAGGACACACTTGCCACCATCCTGGAAAAGATATTAAAAACCGAACAGTTCAAAATACAAAGCATAGATACGGTCTGGCGGGCGGTGAAGCAATTTAAAAAATCGGCTGCGGATTTTGCGGATTGCCTGCTTGCTCAGAACAATCTTGGTAATGGATGTGAGTATACTGTGACGTTTGATAAAAAAGCCTCTGCAAGTGCTGGATATCAGTTGCTCGCCTAAAATTTGAATGTTATAGTTTTCTCCGTTCCGTTTTCAATACCACCCGGCATAAGTATAAACTTTAAAAAGTTAGAATGTCCCTTAAATCTCCGTGGGAGCGGCTTTCCTGCCTCGATCTCCATTGCTCAATTCTTCTAAAGACACTGATAGCATACAATTTCATTTTAGGTGAATAAGTATCTGCGTCAATCCTTGGCATCCGTGTCCAAAATTGCCAAGAAAATGTGGGCAGGGGATGCAAACTTGACAGCCGGTTCTTTTTCCGTTAAGCCATTACCAATGATCCACCCATTGAATATCGCCCACCTGGACAATAGCGACGTTTGTAGGAGTAGCAGAGACAATCGACACCAAAGGTAATTTCGAATAGACCGATATCGTATTCCAAAACAACGGGGGTGCCGGATGACAGATGAACGGACCAATCGGAAAATGAGTGCTATCCTCAGCGCTGATGTTAAAGGTTACAGCCGTCTGATGAGCGTCGACGAGGAAGGAACTGTCAAAGCTCTCAATGACTGCCGTGAAATCATCGCAAAATGTGTGAAAGATCACAGAGGCAGGGTCGAGGATTCTCCCGGTGATTTATTAAAGAGGATTTTTTTGATGAAATTGAGAACACTTTCAATACTGTTCAGACAAATTCTCGACCTTGCCCGATATGGATGAGATATACAGTCTTCTATGGGCCGTATTCTTCCAAGTTGGAGGTTGCCAGGATGGCCAAAAAACTAAAAGACGCTGGCTATTCGTTCTTTATAAGGCCCTCGGAAAAAATAAATTATCCCGTTTCCGGTTCAGGTGTGATTGTAATGAACCATTTTTCTAAATTCTGCAATCTTCGAAGTCTTTTTTCAATTGGTGTCATTTGCTTCTTTGTCAGTCGAACTTTTTTTGGATATATTTTTCGAACTAGTTTTATCGTCGCCGGTACCACCCTGCGATAGGTCATGGTCCTGGCAAGGCCCAACACCTTTTCAACAGATGTTAACAACTCTCCGCGCCAATGGTTTTCCAAAACACCCCACAATCGCTCAACGGGATTGTACTTGCTATGATAAGGCGGCTACATAAAAGTGCCCCAGGTAAAAAGAAAATAAGACGTACGTCCAAACTGAATATTGTAGCAGACATACTTGCATCTTCTGATCAACCGCTGCATATATCAGAAATTATTTGTATCGCTCAACAGGAATATCAGACTGAAATGGAAAGAGATTCCATTGTCTCCGCACTGGTTAAGAAAGTAAAAGCCGGCCGTCAGTTTGTTCGAGTGGCGCCAAATACTTTCGCTCTCAAAAATGAAATTTAAACACCAATGGAGGAAATTCCTTATGAGCTTTACGGCCAAATTGAACCAATTACGCAAAATCTTAGGAAAAGATGAACACTTTCAACGGGAAAAAAAATTGCTCTTTTTGAACTGAAGGATTCATAGAGGTTCGCCTCATTGGTTTTCGCTTCCCTAAATCTAAAAAATATCGCTGGTACGCGACAAATTTGCCGAGCAGCATGCTTTTGGCAGAATGGATATATCCAATATATCGGCTCAGGTGGCAAATTGAACTCTTTTTTAAATCAATCAAGTCAATGTTAAATGCTGATCAAATAACCTCAGCAAATGAAAATATCGCTTTGAGCATTGCTTACGGATCCATTCTGGCTTCAATGATAGCAAGTTCTGTTATAATTGAACAAGCCGTCGCAGTTGCTCATATTGAATTAAAATCAATTACAGCCCAAAGGTTAATGATGGTGTTTTCTCTTGTCGCGCATAACTTTGCTCAATGTCTTCTTTCAAAAGAAATTAAAAACAAATTTTTACTGGATAAGTTAAAAACTCTTTTCCATTTACTTATCTGCCCCAATAGAAAACATCGTCCAACATCACTAGAAAAGGTCGTGATGTTAAATTGTTAGAAAAAATGGCATTCTTATCCGATCACATATACACGATTCTAATGTATCAACCCACCAAAGATCGGGCCAGTTCTAAAGCCTTTTTCTTGTACTCTTGCGGTAATTCGGCAGGTACGCTGCACTCACCCACGTACAATGCACCAGATTTTCTGGCCAACAAAAAGTCCACAATCCGATCGAAGGCTGTAAACATACCTTCAGCATTATCCTCATAGGCGTCTGCACCGGTGACCAATAGGCCGATGCGTTTGCCTTCCATTAAAGAAGTTTGCCCCGGTTTATGGTAGTTGGTAACCAGGGAGTAGCCCCTGTCGATAAGCGCCTTGATTTGAGCAGAAAATCCCCAGAAATAAATCGGCGACGCGAAAAGGACCACATCGGATAAAATCATTTGCCCCATGATATCTATGGCATCGTCTTTTTGGACACAGGCGATTTCATCGGGATTCTCCCGGCATTTGGCACACCCCAGGCAACCCTTGATAGACTTGTTGTTGAGGTAGATCCGTTCCACATCGTGGCCCATTGATTTGAGTTCTTCCTCTACCCATCCCAGAACAGTTGCGGTATTTCCTTTCTTTTTGGCACTGCCTAAAAGCGCGGTGATTTGCATTGTCAATTCTCCTATGTAATTTTTTAAACTGTATTATTTGGCATGCTTCGCATGGCTTGCTTAGGTGCATAAACCATATGGTGGGCAATTCATACTCAATTCTTCAATATTATGCAACCTTGCAGGTTTTTAGACCCAGTCTTCCTTCATCCGGACCGAATTCATCGCATGTCCATTTTAAAACTATAATCCTAACTATTCCACCTGAGGAAACGGTTTACACTGGATCGCAATTCCGAGATGTAGGATACGAGTTCGAGGCCATGGCAGGCCAACATGCCACTATTCCATCATTTCTTGAGGTTTCCAAATGTGGATGCCGCTAAAAACCCTATATTCCCAAAGTTTGAAGGAAATCCGAGATTTAAATCACGACTGACCTTGACTTGTCGCTGATAGCGCGATAATTGAACCGGGACTTTTTTGAATATTGTAGTTAGAGGCAACTGTAGATGCAAAAACTAAAAAACAGATGGCACAGCAAGGGCGGGTACCGGGAGGTTCTTGTAGTTGCAATTCCCTTGATCCTAAGCACTGCAACCTGGTCGGTGCAGCATTTTGTAGACCGTATGTTTCTATCGTGGTATTCAGCGGAGGCCATTGCTGCGGCGATGCCGGCCGGAATGCTTAACTTTACCATGGTCAGTATTTTCATGGGCACGGCCGGGTACGCCACCACATTTGTGGCCCAGTATTATGGTGCCCAACAATTTCACCGCATTGGACCTGCACTCTGGCAAGGTGTCTATATCTCATTGTTTGGAGGGGTTTTGATACTTTGCGCCATTCCTTTTGCCGGCCCAATTTTCAACCTGGTTGGTCACAGTCCGCTGGTGCAACAAAACGAGGTGGCCTATTTTGAAATCCTGTGTTTGGGTGGCGGTGCTTATGCGGCCTCCTATGCCCTGTCCGGTTTTTTCAGCGGCAGGGGGAAAACCTGGCCTGTGCTGTGGGTCAACGCAGCTACGACTGTGGTGAACCTGATCCTGGATTACGCCCTTATTTTCGGTCGCTGGGGCTTTCCCGAATTGGGGATCAGAGGGGCGGGCATTGCCACGGTTGTGGCCGGCGTATTTTCTGTGCTGGTGTTTTTTTGCCTTTTGAGCCTCAGGACGAACAACGAAACCTTTCATACCATCAAAGGCTGGCGGTTGGAAAAAGAACTCTTCGTGCGGCTGTTGCGCTATGGATTTCCCTCCGGTGTGCAATTTTTTCTGGAGATAGCCGGCTTTACCGTATTTGTCCTTTTGGTCGGTCGTCTGGGGATTGCCAGCCTGGCGGCTACGAATATCGCCTTTAATATCAACACCCTTGCTTTTATGCCGATGATTGGAGCCGGAATTGCCGTGTCTGTGCTGGTCGGCCAGTATCTGGGGGCGGACAAACCTGGCCGTGCTCAGTCAGCTGTCTACTCGGGCTTTCACCTGACGCTGGTCTACATGGTCAGTATTGCAGCGGCTTATGTGCTGATCCCCGATATTTTTGTGGCGCCATTTGCCCCGCGGGCTGACCCCGGTGCCTTTTCCGAGATCTACGACTACAGCATTATTCTACTGCGGTTCGTAGCGGTCTACTCTGTGTTTGATACCATGAATATTATCTTCTGCTCCGCCATCAAAGGCGCTGGGGATACCCGCTATGTGATGCTGATGACCGTGTTCCTATCCTTGTTCGTATTTATTGTGCCGGTCTACCTGACCGTCGTCGTTTTAGAATACGGGCTGATGATCGCCTGGGTTTTTGCCACGGCTTACATTACCTTGCTCGGAGTTGTTTTTTTTCTGCGATTTTTAGGCGGGAAATGGAAAACCATGCGAGTGATTGAACGCAGGGAAGAGGTTCCGATGGTAAGGCCCACGAAATTGGGAAGAGTCCCGAAGCTGTAACTGAGGGATCACCGACTTTTGTAGCGCTGAAGCCCAGTAGCTTCCTGGAATAATTATCGGTTGCGGTAAATAGAGGATAGAAGTAGATTTGGATCTTTAGATCCCTAATCTTCCTCAGAATCTTCCGGCAGGGCACCGGAGGCTTTTGCCTGCCGGGCGGCCGCTTCGGCTTTGGCCGCAGCTTTGGCCGCTTTGCGGGTCAATTTAGCGGCCTGCTTTTCGGCTTCCCTGGCTGCTTTTTCAGCCTTAACTTTGGTTTCCACATCGATGCCTTCAGGGTCCAACGCTATTTCGGCTGCTTTTCTTCTGGCCTTCTCGGCTGCCTCAACGGCCTCAGCAGCGTCTTTATCCGCCGCCCGTGCTTTTTTTAGCGAATCTTCAAGAGTGTCGAGTGTTTCCGCAATTTTTCCGGCTTCACCTTCCTCCGGTTCGGCATCCAAATCAACGTCTTCTGCGGCTAGAACCAAAGCCGTCACCGGTAAAAGGAAAAGCGTATTTTCCATGGAATTGCCGAAGGGATCCAATACCTGATGGTCTCTGAGACGAAATGGAAGGAAAACAAGGGCGGAATCAGCCGAATATTCGGCAAGGGTGTCGGGATCGACATCTTTAACTATTTCGGGTTCTGCCTCGATGCGCACCTCTTCAAGCATCTGTTTGAGACTTTCGATAGTCGGATCGGTGCCTTTGCCGTCAGCGACGGCCAGCAAGCGAATTTTCGTTTCGTTCCATTTCTCATTCCGTTGCACTAAATAAGCCATCAGGAGCATAAGACGACTTGTGGCATCGCCCCACCACCAGACATCAATGCAACGACCCTGGCTGTCAGGCGCTTCCAAGGCAGTCCATTTATCTGTTTTGACATCCAGGATGACAATGTTGCAGCCAAGATGATAGGCGGCCCGAAGATTTTTACCAAATTCCCGGTCATGAAGACCCAGAATTTTTGCGGGAGACCGCCCAAGCCAATTTAAAAGAATGGTGTTGGCCTTTAACGACCCAATGCCGTAGGCTTGAACTACTAACTGGATGCCAATTTCAAGGTCCGGGGCTGTCACCACCAGGGGGAATGCATGGACTTCGTCTTTTTGGATATCCCGCTGAAGTTGGGTTTCGGCTTCTTCTTTCAGCTGATACATTTTAAGCCCCTTGCCTTCCAAAATTTGGACGGCAGTGGTGAGTCCGCTGCCACCCTCGACCCAGGATGAAAAACGAAGCAACTGGGACCGACGCTGAGGATTATCAGAAAAAGCAAGGATTTGAGGACGCCAGTCCCGTGCGTGTTCGGGCTCGGCGGCGGCTGCCAGAAGATGTTCCCGGATAAGCTGAAGATGATGTGATCTGCGACTGTCGGCCCAGCGGGAAGGACCCGCGGTACGCCTGAGATATTGAAAAAGGCCGAACAGCACCGCAACGGCGATAATCCCGGCGGTAATGTCGATGGCCAGCATCACGAGCAGACAGGCCAGGGCACCGGCCAGACTGAGCCACTTGTTAAAATATCGAAAACGGGGACGAAACGACGGGCTCTGGGCACGGGCTTCATAAAAAGTTGCATAGTTTAAAAGACCGTAGGAAATTAAAAAGAACATCGAAACCACCGGCGCGATCAGATTAATTTGGCCCCAGGCCACGGTAGCATAGGCAATGCCGGCGGACAGTAAGACTCCGCGCCTGGGGTTTGCGGTGGGTCCGGACCCTTTGGCAAAAGGAAGCAGAAATGGGAAAATACGATCCGCAGCCAATGACTGCAGAATGCGGGGTGCGCCTAAAAAAGATGCCATGGCTGACGACAGGGTTGCGGCAATGACACCGGCGGTAATTAAATAGCCGAAAAATGCAACCCTTTTCATGGCCCCATAATCGGTCTGCATGACCTCAGCCGGCAAGGCGGCGGCAAAGACGATAGCTGCTAAGAAAGTAGACCAGGATGGATACGCCCACGGCCATAAAGGTTCCCCTGGGAAGGCTTTTGCCGGGATCCTTCAGGTCGCCCGACATGCTCACCCCCTGGGTAAACCCGGTCACCGCCGGGAAGAAAATAGCGAACAATACCCAGAACCCCAGGCGTGTTTGCGGAGCGGACCAGTTTTGGGCCAGCAGTGCACTGTCCCATCTGAGAAAACCACCGATAAAAAATGAAATGATGGCAGTAGATAGGACGGCCATGACCACATATTGAAATCTGGTAGCCCAATCGGCTCCCAGCCAGGCGAAAATAAAAAGAAAGGTAACTGCCACCGCGGCGATGATTTGGGGCAGGAAACTCAGATCAGTGGATAACAGAGGAGAGACTGCTTCGCCAAACCCAAGGCAGTAAAATGCAATCGAAACCGATTGAGCCAAAAAAACCACGATACCGATGGCACCGCCAAATTCATGACCGAGGGTCCGCGAAATGAGGTAATAGTCTCCACCGCCTTTGACCTTTAAATTGGTGGCAATGGCCGAAAGGGAGACGCTGGTCAATACCGAAATGCCGTTGGCCAAAAGTAGTATGACCAGTGTGAGACTGAGACCGGCATTGCCGACCACATACCCCAACCGTAGAAACAAAATAATGCCAAGAATCGTTAAAATACTCGGCGTGAATACACCGGCAAAGGTACCTAACGTACCTTTGAGATTAGAGGCATCGGTTTTGGCTTGCAGTTTGTTTCCCCCTTTATCATCTATCATTCGGAAATTCTTTGGGAGATGGACGTTCCACTTGTGATTTTTTGACATATTCTCCCCGTATTGTCAAATTCAAAAGTCCGACCAATTTAGAAAATATTGTTCGATTTAAGAAAATCCGTACGGTATCTTTTAGAAGACAGTTATGTATGCTTTATTTGACTGAGAATAAATGGTTTGAATTTTTGGTGGTAAACATACTACTTCATGAATCATATTTCTGAAAGCTTAATGTCATGAAAATTGATAAGACATTGTTAATTCATATAATATTTAAGTCAAAACGAGGCATTTCCTACCCCAACCAGCTTTAAAAGTATCCAATCATAAACGGTCCTTGTAAAGTATTTTTTAGGTTTCAGGGATAACTGTCCTTGGTATAAATAATCCGCTCATCTTGTAAGCAGAAATAGTTTCGTGCTGCAAAATGCTATCATCGACTCGTTGGGAGAGGCTGTCTTACCTACTCTAAGTGTCTGAATTCCAATTTACAATCCATCACTAAATTCAATTGGTAATTTTTTTCTTTATAACTGAAGTTAATTATTTTTTCTAAGCAGTTACATTTTGGTAACTGCTTTTTATTTTTGAACCACGATTTTGCAGTACTTGCCAGTGAATCAAAAGAGTAGAATAGTTACTCTTTATCGGATCTATAGCTCCTTCGATTCCTGGTCCAGGCAATTGTTTATGATCTTTTTTTTACTTCATTGAAAGTTGTTGAGAGAAATAACAAGTCACTGAATAAAATTCAGAATTGCTGATAGTTCAAATCATCGTATCACAGCATGAGCGTGAAAGACTTGGCTACTCATTTTTATTCGCTTCACTTCCCTGGTAAAGGTATGGCGAACTGTCGGAAATTTTATTTTTACTAGTAGCCTCTTGGTGGTATGAAATCTGCACATAGGCAGTCCTACTTGTTTGAGCGAAAAGTACCTGTATTAAAATATTCCGATGTAAAAAGAAATAATATGATCCTCTACACAGTTGTGTCGAAGAGAATATCTTATAAAGAAGTATAAAAAATCAGCTACGGATTACGAATAGTTAACTTATAAGGGGGATTCCAATGTTTGAAATGATACAGAGTGGTGGGACATTTATGTATGTGATTCTTTGTGTATCGGTATTGTCTTTTGCACTCTTCTTCGAGCGGGCAGGATTTTTATACTTAAAGCTTAAACTAAATATGGATAAAGCGGCCCAAAAAGTGATGGTCCATCTTGAAAATGCAAATTATCGCGGTGCCATCGAAGAATGCACCCGCATAGAAAATCATCCATTGGGACGAATCCTAAAAGCCGGTTTGCTAAAATCAGATAAAAAAGACAAGGAGATTGAACGTGCCTTAGAAGAAAAAATAATGACTGAAATTCCCCGGATAAAAGCCAAAATTAACTACCTGACCTTATTTGCCAATATCTCAACCCTTTTAGGCTTGCTTGGCACTATCATGGGATTGATTACCTCTTTTAAAAGCGTATCCAGTGCCTCAGATGCTGCCAAGCAGGAAATCCTGGCAAGCGGTATTTCGATGGCCATGTTAACTACCGCAGCCGGTTTGATTGTGGCGATACCTTGCTTGGTAGGTTTCTACTTATTAAACAATCGCGGTGAGTTTTTAATTGAACAATTTGAGCAAAAAGCGTTGGGCTTGGCGAATATGCTGTCCAATTTAAAAAGTAGCGGGAGAGCATAATGTCGATTTTTTCAAATGGCCGCAGAAAATCAGACGATGACACAGAACTGAATATGATCCCCATTATGAACATTTTCCTGGTGATCATCCCATTCCTGCTGACATCTATCAGTTTTTTTCACATCAAAGCGATCAGCACTTCTGTGCCTGTTTTGGCAGACAGTTCGCAGCAGTCATTGAAGTCCGAAAAGATTAAACTAACGGTCATAGTGGAATTGCGAAAGAGCAATATGCGATTATCTGCTACATCAGATGAAATTGATCCCCAGGCGCTTGATCAATTTGAACAGCTATTTGATCTTCCTCAAAAAGGGGTATACCCGCTGCAGGAACTCAATGAATATTTACAGTCTATTAAGCGAAAATATCCGCAAAGCGACACATTAATTTTAATCCCGGATGAAGGGGTAATATACGAATCCATTATTCAAGCCATGGATGCTGCTAGAACGTTTAACAGCACTTCGTTATTTCCGAATGTCGTTTTATCCGGTTCATTAGGATAGGAGAACAACATGGCCCTGGGAAGCAATAGTCCGCGTGCTAGGAAATTTGTACCGCCGAAATTAATGATCACATCCATGATGGATATGTTCACCATTATTTTGATCTTTTTACTTTTTCAATTTTCTGAAAAACCTGAAACCATCAATATGATGGAAAATATTGAACTGCCAAAATCTACGGCCAAAATGGATCACACCGAAACTATAAAACTGGTACTCTCGCAGAACAGCCTGCACATAAATGACGATATGATTGCTCAGGTAAAAAAGGGCAGGGTAATTGGACTCGATCCGCAAAATCCCAAAACTTCAGCTCTGTATCAACGTCTGGCAACTAAATTCAAACAATCAGCGGAGACATCTAATGAAAAGAAACCGATGAATCATATCCTGCTGTTATGCGACCGGCGCCATCATTTTAAAACAATCAATGAGATTGTGAAAACCGCTGCTTTGGCAGGGTACCCCAATTTTCAGTTTGCCGTGCTAACTGAATAAAACATTATCCGGGAGGAATTCGATGAGAAAAGCATACTTGCTATTGTACGTTAGCCTCGTTGCCTGTCTTTTGATTGTGCCCGGCAATACCAAAAAGGGCTGGGCAAAGACACAAGCCGAACAAAAAGCTGATTCAAACGGTCTGCAACAACGGATCGATTTCGGCAATGCCTATATCATGGGACAAAGCATAAAATCAGGAGCTGTTTACCTGTTGCATCGCAAGCAAAGTGATATTGATAGCATGTTGCAAATTCGTGAAAACTATCGTCAGGAAATCTTAGAAGACTTTATAATCCAAGGAGGATAAACTGGATAAAACCCAAGTAGTGGAACATGAGTCAGAAGTTTATCACAAGCCCAATAATAGCAAATAGCTGAATATCTCAATCAGAAGGGTTCATCAAATCTAACAGGAGAACGAGTGTGAGGGCTTTATCCCAAATCGAAATAACGGATCCAGATTTGATCGGCAGCGAGATCCCGCAAACATTGATGAAAGGTGATTACAGCTTAGTCGGCGCTTCCGCAAATGTTTGTATTTATCGGGGGTCGAACTGCATTTTAGAAAAAGATTTCAATAGACCGCATCTTTCAATCGGCAGAAGCCTTCAATCCGATATCGTGTTGCAGGACAGCGGGATTTCCAGACACCATGTCGATATTTATTTTGAAAACAAAAAAGTTTTCTTATTTGTAGCCCCTCGTAAAAAAACATTGATGATAAACGGTCAACCCGTAATGGCTGCCCTAATCGAACCTGACGATTCGATTGAGCTGGGACCTTACACAATAAAGATTCAGATTGAATCATCGGAAACCGACAATAAACAATTGACAGACAATTTACGCTACCAGGTCGTTTTCGAGGGAAAAATTCAAGAGGAACAACCGCCTGACCTGGTTGCGAAAAATTTAAAAAAATGGCTCAAGCACGATGACCGGCAAACGAAAGCTTTTATCGCCGGAAATCCTGTGGTTATCAAAAAGGGTTTAAATCTGCAAGAAGCCATCCAATTCAAGAAAGTTTTCGAAGAATCGGGTGCTGTGGGTCAAGTGCAGGCTTTGACAGGTTCCGGTGAAGTTGAACCAATGCCCAAAAATGGAATATCGGTTACGCCTCCCTTCAGCGAGGCCGATGTGGATTTGAATAGCATTCCCCCGCACGCTTTGCCGGATTATTCAGAGTCACCATCAGCGTCTGATGAATTGCTGCCTGTATCGAGGAAAGCTGGAGATGAAGCTCAAGATGATGAAGATGACGATTTTGAAGCTTTATTTTCCCTTAAAGAAATTCTGAGCACATTTGATGAAAATGTTGGTTCCCACCGGAATATAAAACCCGGTGTCGGCTGCCAGCTTGGCGTGTATAAATTTATGGCTGATACGGTAGTAGATGTTTGCTACCTTGACAAGAATCAAAGCTACTTCATTCAAACCAACACAAGCCGTTTCCGGCTGGCCCAGAAAAATGGTTCTGACACAGGCTATTTCTATTTTTCGAATGACTTTACCGGTACCGTGCGAACCGTGAATTCGGGATCGGTGGCGATTGCAGATTTATTGGTCAATAAAAATTTGTATCACAAGCGCAAGGGTATATACCGGCACGCCATAGCTGAATCCGAAGAAATTTTCATCAATGACGGATGTCACGATTATCTCATCCGCTCCATTCTACCCGGCGAGAGTCCGACAGTTTCCGAAAACACGCCAATTAAAGAGTTGTCCTGGAAACACGGTGTGATTTCCTTGATGGTACACTTGTTGTTTCTGGCGGTTATTACCTTTCTGCCGGTATCCCAATTAAAGGAAATTCCCGAGCCAGAGACCCGGTTTGTGCAGGTAGATCCGAAACTGCTGGATAAGCTTCAGGAAAAACCCAAGCCGGTCGTGAAGCCTCCACCCGAGAAACCCAAACCTATCCTTAAAAAAGAACCTGTAAAGAAAAAAGAGGCAGTCACAAAAAACATCGCCGTAAAGAAGAAGCCTGCCAAAGTATCAAAGAAACCTTTAAAAACAGCTAAACGGCCGGCAACTTCTAAACCCGATAAAAAAGCCGGTAAGTCGGTTATCTCCAAACATCCTAAGGCCGGTGGTGGTCACGGCCAAGGCAACACCAGTAACCGGAATGTCAACCAGGTCGGTATTTTAAGCATGTTGGGTGACAGCGAGGGTGCCCAGGTTCAGCCGGCCATTGCTGATGTTACCAACCTGGATGCGGTAAGGTCTGCCAATTCCGGGCAGGCGAAATTTAAAGTCGGTGGGATCAAGGGCAAACTTGGAACTTCGGAAATTTCGGTAACCGGCGGCGATGTTGTGGCTACCAAAGGAAATTCACAGGTGTTACGCAGCTATGGCGCCGATGGAGATGGGCGGGTAGCAGCCCTGGAGAAAGGCAATGTTGGACAAAAAAAAGTCATGGGCATGGTTCAGGCACGCTTGAACAAGTCTGTGAAAATTAGAGGCGGAATGAGCCGTGAGGACGTCAAACGCGTCATTGAACAGCATTTAGATGAAATCACCTATTGCTATGAAACAGCACTTATTTCTAATCCGTCGATAAAGGGAAAGATTACCATGGAGTGGAAAATCCTCATGACCGGGGCCGTCGGAGAAGTTAGAATTAAATCTTCAACCATCAAATCGCCGGAGATATACGGTTGTATCAAATCGGCCATCAAAACCTGGCAATTTCCCATGCCGGTCGGCAATGAGGTGGTCGTGTCTTATCCTTTTATATTCGATATTGTTGGTTTTTAAGGAGGCCTAATCAATGAAAAAGCTAGTTATCGTTTTTTTCACCCTGGTGATGATGTCCGGTTTTGCCGCAACAGCAATCTGCCAGGATTCCGATCAGCAAGAAAAAGTTCATGCCATTCAAGAACGAATCTACCAAAAGAGCCATGAATTCGGCATTGCCGCAGGCTACATTCCCGATGAAGATTTTTATGAAGGTTTTCCGGTGGGAGCCTACTATATGTTTAACTTTAATGAGCACTTTGCCTGGGAAGTCGCTCGGGCCCAGTGGATTTTCAACAATGAGAAAGATTTGAAAAATGAGCTGGAAAATGATTTTGGTGTTCAGTCATCGGAACTTTCAGAGCCCAAATATTCTATTTATTCCCACGCCGTCTTTACGCCGTTTTACGGCAAAGACGCGGTCTTAAACCGTGGGGTGGTCAACCGCGAAACTTATTTTTTACTCGGCGGCGGAATTGTCCATTATAACAATACAGACAATTTTGAAAATTCCTCGTCGGAAACCGCTCCATCGTTAAGTTTCGGGGTCGGTCAGAAATTTTTCATAAAAGAAAACTACGCGCTGAATTTGGAACTTCGCAATATCACGAATTTCAGGGAAGATGACACCGAATGGCGGATCTATCTGGGGGCATCTTTCGGTTTTCGCTTCGATCTCTCTCCCCGCAAAGAGAAAAAGGATCCGAAATTAGACAAGCTCAATCAATATTTAAAGGAAGATTAATACCCATGAAAACTGTGTTGACCATTATACTGATTTGCATCGGCGCGGGTGTCACACCGTCAACCTCTGTGGCCGCTAAGGTGAATCCGCCGGCACTGACGGACCCCCGGCAGATTAGCGAGCGACAAAGTATCCTTGCCGCAGAAAGAGACTTTGTCCGAGCAATCGGAACAGGGGGCTGCGTTGACGGCGCAGACTAATTTTTTAACCGGGTACAAGCTTTACCAAAACAAAGATTATCAAAAAGCCTGCGGATACCTCTATCGGTATTTAAAACAGCAGACCCCTGATGATGTCGATTACGAGTGGGCAGAATTTTTCTTCGGAATCAGTTTAAAGAAACTGGGGTATTCGCATGCCGCCATCGATGTTCTTTCAAATCTTGTCACCCGCAAACCCAATCAGAAAATTGTATTCTATTGTCTAGAATTGTTTGAACAAGCCCTGCGTTACCAGCCGGTCGACCGCGAAACCATCATCAACCGGGTACTGTGCGACCAGGAATATGGTTTTCTGGAGGGCAATGTATCTGATTTTGTTCATTACTATCAGGGCGTCTACGATTGGCAAAATGGGTTTTATCACTGGGGCAATCAACATTTCAACCAAATCAACCCGCAAACCCATTATTACTACCAGTATCTATACAAGAAAGCATTGCTGGCTCTCTATCGTGATAATATCACCGAAGCCATCGATTTTTTGAAACAGGTTTTGAGAAGCGATAAACCCTCACGAAAACTGCAGGATGACGCGCGCAAAACACTGGCACGGCTGCTCTACGAACAACAACAATTTGACGAAGCAGACTTCATGTATGCTCAAATTGAAAAAAGCATATTGGAGCAGGCCGAGAATCTGCTGGAACGTGCCTGGACAGAATACCGGATGGGTAATCCTGAAAAGGCCATGGGTCTGCTGTATGCCTTTGAGGCGCCAAGTTTTCGCGACGCTTTCAAACCCGAGTTCTATATTCTGAAATCTTTTATCTATAAAGACGTCTGCCATTATGACAAAGCCATGACGGTCATCGACGAATTTCGATCACGTTACGGTGATGCATTAGAAATTATATACAGTCGGGATCCCTACGTAGATAACCATGCCCTGATGCTGTATCTCCTCAACAAAAAGAACATCCACCAGATCTGGCAGTTTCTGGAACTTCTTGAAGCGGAAAAGGCTGCCTGCATCGAATTTAAAGATCCGGCGTTGCGATCCCATTTGGAAAAGCTCTACGATCTACAAATCCAACAAAGCCGAAATAAACTCAAGCTCCTGATCGAAGAAGAGTATGAAAAGGCCGCCAATAATTTGCTCCAATATGAAGAAAATGCCCATCTAATGGAGTATGAAATCGGCCTGGACATGTATAAGCGCGTCTATGAAGTACATTATAAAGAGGACAAAAATGAAAGCTCCGACACTCCGAAGCCAAAAAGGGCAGTCTACCCTTTTCAGGGCGAATTCTGGAACGACGAGCTGGCTGATTATCAGGTATCACTACCAAACAAATGCCAGGACATGGAAGAATGGGACATATTTTTCAAATGAAACGACATAATAGATTGCTAAATACGGTTGGGAGTCGGTTGGGTCCTGTTGCTGTTCGTTTTACAGTCGATCTTCTGCCTGGAATTGCCTCAGGCTGCAGTGAGCGATTATAAATACGAACAAAAAGATAAAGCCGAAGAAAAAAAGAAATCCATCGAGCGGCTTGAACGGGACAAACGCAAGGTCGTGCTTGCGATTGAAACCACTAAAAAATTGATCGACCGATCGCGTCAGCGCCCTTATTTGCCGGAGCTTTATCTGCGTTTGGCCGAACTTTATATTGAAAAATCGCGGATTGTCTATTTGTTGCGTAAAAGTCAGCAAACAGACAACAAAAGCGCTCTCAATCAGGTGGAATCCAATTCGCTCAAAAAGCAGGCCATCGAAATATATCAACGAATTTTAGATCATTTTCCCGAATTTGCAGATCGGGACAAAGTATATTTCTTTATGGCCCATGAGTACGGTGAGCTCGGGCAGCTGGAAGATATGGTCAATCAGTATCTTAAATTGATTGCCAACCATCAAGCCAGCGTATATGTCCCCGAAGCCTATTTGCTGCTGGGCGATTATTTCTTTAGCAAGCAAAATTTGCCAAAGGCTCAAACGAATTATCAGGCTGTGCTGAATTATCCGGATAGTTCCGCCAGTATCATTGCGCGTTATAAACTGGGCTGGTGTTACATCAATACCGCCGACTATAAAACCGCGCTCAATTTGTTTGAGGAGGCGGTGACCACTTCCCGGGGGGACAAAGAAGTCGACATCGATACCTACCGTCATGTGAATGTGCGACTGGAATCCTTGATTGACATGGCCTTTTGCTACCCCGAAGTCTATAAAAAAAACAGTACCCCCGAAAAGGCGATGGTTTATTTCCGGAAATATGCCTGGTCGAGACAATCCTATACGACCGTGCTGGAAAAATTGGCAGGCCGCTACTTCGTTAAAAAGAAATGGCAACCGGCGGTTGCCCTCTATCGGCAGCTGGCTGAACTGAGGTTCGATCCGGAGCTGCTGATCGAATACGCCGGCAATATCTATGACTGTGTTCAGGCCATGGGCACATATAAAGATATCGACCAGGATGTCAAGTTGATCGTCAAAGCCCTCGAGCAGCAGAAGTATTCGATTCACGTTGCCGACGATCAAAAAGCCAAACACTTCAAAGATTTTGAACTGTATGCCAGAGATGTGATCACCCATCTGCATGACAAAGCCCGCAAAAAAAAATCCCAGGGTGATTTTGAACAAGCGGTGGCGGCTTACAAGCTCTATCTTGAATTTTTCAAACAAAGTCCGGTCAAAACAGACATGCAAGCCAACTACGCTGAAGCCTTGTTTGCTTCGAGGCAGTATTTGGAGGCCGGCAAACAGTATGAAAAACTGGCGCACATCGATGACCGCGAGTCGACCCGGGACGAAGATCAACTCTATAGTGCCGTGATCTCCTATTACCAGGCCATTAAAAACAAAGACAAACTTAATTATTATGAGTTGGCCTGGGCTCGCGGCGGGCTTCGCACGGCGGGAAAACAATATGTGGCCGCCTTTCCCAAATCATCCAAAGCAGCCGACGTGCGGTTTAACGTCGCCTGGATTGCCTATGATGCCGGCAAACTCGACGAGGCCATTACTGAATTTTCGCAATTTATCGAATCTTATCCCAATGGCCGTGCAACCCAGGCGGCTATTCATTTAATCCTGGATGCCTACTACCAGAAAGAGGACTTTAATGGATTGGCCGAGTTTGGTGGTCGAATTATGCGCAGCAACCATATTAAAGATCCCAAATTCAAACAAGAGGTGGCCAGAATTGTCCAGGGCGCTGAGTCCAAAATCGTCTCATCACTCACCGTTGCAGCGGTTGACGATTGGAATCAAGGAAAGTCAGGCCTGATTGAACTGGTCAACAAGGGGGCCAGCGACGGCGTCAGCGAACAAGCCCTCAGTGCACTTATCGTGACCAGTAAAGACAAAAATGATTTAGATACCCTGTTTACTGCCGGCAACAGTCTGATTGCTCAATTTCCCAAATCAGCCCAATTCGAAAATACACTGAATCTGCTGATTGATACGTCCCTAAAGGCCCACCAGTATCGTCTGCTGGCTGATTATCTGGAGTCTTTTTGCCGCAATCTGCCCAGGCACCCAAACGCCCAGGAATTTTTATACCAGGCCGGCCAGATTCGGCAAAATTTGGGGCAATATCGACAGGCAACTGCCAACTACCGGCAGTTACTTAGCCGCGGCCCGCGCGATACCGCGATGCGCGATGAGGTTATATTCGCTGTGGCCGAAAATGCCGAACGGGACGGCCAGTTGAAAGCGGCGATTCAGACCCTAGGAGAAAATTATAAACTACTCTCCAAGCATACTCGGATTAGAGCGAAGGCCCGAATTGCGGATTTATATCTGCAACAAGGCAGTGCTAAACAAGCAAATCGGTACCGGCAAGAAACCTTGAAAGCATTTAAGCCCCAAAATGCCAATTCCGATGTCCTGCTCAAAAACGGTGTGGCTCGAATGGAGTATCACCATCTACAGGCTGCCCACCAACGCTATATTGCAGCTCCAGTTGAAAAGCCAATTGGACGATAAAATAGTGGCTGCCAAGAAAAAGCAGTTGGAAACCCTGGAAAAGAATTATCAAAAGATCCTGCAATATCAATCACCGCCCTGGGCCTTGCGGGCTTGTTATCGCATGGCTGAAATTAATCGTGAATTTGCACGTTTTCTGAAAAACTCACCCTTGCCGACCCTAACGCCGGAGCAAAAAAAGCAGTATGTCGAAATCCTCGATCAAAAGGCCCGACAATATACCGATAAAGCCGATACGTACTCGAAAACCTGTTTGAAGCTGGCGCGCAAGTGGAAAATTTGTGATCCCCAGCTCATCGGTTTTGTCAGAATAAACGGGCTGGATGCAGATCCCGAGCGCACGGTCAAATCTTTTGCAGGCATCAATCGGAGCGTTGAGATATCCGCTCAAAGTTTGAAGGATCCTTCCTTTAGGGACTTGCACCATCAATTAATCCAGCAGCCCGAAAACATGCTGCCGATGCTGGAATTGGCGGACGTGTATCTTGAACAGGGCGATTATCGGCAGGCATCACTGGTGGCCCAACACGTAGCAAACAAAGCAACCGGCAAACAACCGGAGGTGGTCTCTCAGATCCAAAACACCCTGGGGGTTTCCTGGTTATACCTGGGAGAAGATGAACTCGCCAGGGATGCCTTTGAGCATGCCCTCAAGCAGAATAGCGCCAATGAAGCCGCCCGTATTAATCTTGCCGGTCTTTATCATTATTATGGCCATGAAGGTAAAGCCGAGAGGCTTTATGGCCTGATTACTGCAAGCGGCACAAAAGATTCCATCAAAGGACAGATACATCCACGCGCAGGAGATATGTATTATGCAAACCACAAAATTACCCAAAAATAGGATCTTCAAGGCATGGGTCGTTCTTATGATTTTTTTCAGCCTGGTCAACTTTACCAGTTGTAACGAGGGTGGCGGCGGAGGCTCCGACAGCTCAACGAGTGCTCCCATCGTCACGGAGGAATCCGCCTGGCAGAAGACCACCATTCGCAAAGTGAATACCACCGGCCTGCTGATCGCCAACCTCAAAGTCATGGCTGATTCGAGTGACCGGCTGCATGTCGTTCATTACGGCGCCAGCGGCGATGATGACTATCCCTACGCCATCGAGCATAGTGTGTGGGACCTGTCTTTTCGTCAACTGGAGCCCTTGACGGAAACTGTGGTTGTTGCTGCCGTCGATAACAGCTTAACCCTTGATCTATCCCTGAGCAATGACGGTGCACCGGTTCTGGTCTACCAGGGAGGGCAATTTCGCGAATGCGGCGCAGAGCAGTCGGATGTGATGATCAGTCTCTCAGAAAACGGGAGCTGGAATGAATACCTGGGGGCAATTGGTTTCGTTCATCGCAATCCGGTGTTGACGGACGGACTTGCCGGGGCGGATGCCGATGTGGTGGTTGACTCCCGGGGAGATCTGCACCTGTGCTATCAGTTTTCTTATGAAGGCTGCGATGCCATGAACCATACCTATCCCGATATACGTTATGTCAAACGGGAGCGGGGTCAGCTGGACAACGAGTCATCGATTAGCGAAGAAACAATTGAGGGCAGCCTGTTTCCGGCCTTCGATTACGGCATTCAAAACAGCGTCGGTTATCATTGCCAGCTGGTCCTGGATGCGGCCGAAAATCCGGTGGCGTTTTATGCCGTCAAGGCCGACCAGACCAATTTCGGCGATCAGACCGCCGGCTTGCGGGTAGCCCGGCGCACCGGAGCAGATACCTGGCAGCTGGACTGGGTCGATGAAGATTGTGAGGTTGTGGCATTAAGCGCCGCACGATTTGGCGGCGATGACACACTGGCCGTGGCCTACGCCGTCAAAGAAAATAACGGCGTCAACACGGTCTATTATTTAAAATATGCCGTTTTTCAAAACAATGCCTGGACGGTGACAACCGTCGACGACAGTGTTTCCTGTGGCAGTTATTGCAGTCTGGCCTTTGATTCACAGGGACAGCCGGCCATTGCTTATTATGAAATCAGGAGCCACACCGGGTACACGCTGCAGAATTTAAAATTTGCCCGACTCAGTGATGCCGCATGGCAAACCCAACGGGTCGCGCAATCGGGTGATATCGGCAAGTTTAACAATCTTTGGTTTGACGCCAATGATCGCGCCCATATCGGTACTTATTCCGCATCCCTAAACGACATTGTTCTGTTTCAGGAATGATAGGTGAATTTTCATCACCTATACGAGAACCGTTCTCCGGCCGATAGGGCCGCAAAAAGGAGGTGAACGATGAAACAAAAGCTGACAATAACCCTTGGTTTCCTGCTGGTTTTGCTGATCATCAGCCCCCCCGCGGGATATGCGGACTTTGATCCCAATGAGTGGTTTGACGAATGCGGGGAAAATCAATGCGGTGCGCCGCCCACCGGCGGTGCCGGGGGCGGCGGCTCCGGCGGCATTCTGATTGTTGTCTTCTGGGATTTGGGCCCGCTGGTATCGCTACAGGAAGATATTGATATCGACGGCACTGTCGACACCCGCGATAATTGCCCGTTTTCCCCCAATGATCAGAGTGAAAACTCAGACGGGGATGATTTCGGCGATGCCTGTGACAACTGCCCTGCGATTGCCAATAACAATCAAAAGGATATCGACGGCGATGGACTCGGCGATGAGTGTGATGCGGATATTGACGGTGACGGGCTTGACAATGCCGCTGACAATTGCGCGGCGGTGGCCAACCCGGCCCAAAAGGACTATGACGGCGACGGTGTAGGTAATTTATGCGACGCTGATGATGACAACGACGGCGTTCCGGATACCGTTGACAACTGCAGCAAAGTTTACAATCCGGGCCAGGAAAACAGTGATTTTTACATGATCGGCGATACCGCCGGTGATGCTTGCGATGAAGACTGGGACAATGACGGATATTTGGAATTGGCTGTCGGAAATAGGGATCTCTGTCCGAATTGCCATACTTACGAAAACAATGATCTTGACGGCGACGGCGTCGGCGATGCCTGCGATAACTGTCCCCAGGTGCCGAATCCGACCCAATCCGATGCCGATCAGGATGGAACAGGAGACGTATGTGATGGGTAATCATTTAAAAATTATCGGTCTCTGTTGTTGGGTACTGATCTCAATC
This sequence comes from uncultured delta proteobacterium, assembly GCA_963723215.1. Lineage (GTDB taxonomy): Bacteria > Desulfobacterota > Desulfobacteria > Desulfobacterales > JAFDCJ01 > JAFDCJ01. The sequence continues at coordinate 129,833 of CAVRQG010000009.1, read as the reverse complement.
AGCGGTTGCGATGAAGTCTCTTTGGAAAGAGTTGCAGCCACTGAAAAAATGACCCTCAGCGGGACATTTCTAACCGAAAGTCCCGATGAAATCAGCTTTCCGGTCAAAGTGCTCTTTGCCATCGATTGTTCGCTCAGCATGGGCGATGAAATCCAGGGGCAGCTGGTTGGCTCGGATCCCCATTTTTTAAGAATCGAGGCGGTACGCAATTTTATCGATACCTATAACACCAATGAAAACGTTTCATTTGAAATCATGCTCTGGAACAACGATGTCTTCAGGCGCACCCGCAACGCCGAGGGTAATCCCGGCTTTACCAAAGACCCGGTAGAGCTCAACTATGTGCTGGATTCGGCCTACAATGACACCATGACGGACTACCTTGGAACCCTGGATGGGATTTATGCCGATGTTCAGCGTGATATTCTGAACATCGACAATGAAGAGAATCTGATCCGTTCCAAATATATCGTGGTGTTTTTAAGCGACGGCATGTCAAATGTTCAGGGCGGGCGCCAGTCTGATTCGGAGATCTGGAATCGGGTCGAGGAAACCTACGATTTGGCGACCGAAGCCGGGGTCGGTTCGTTTAATTTCCATACCTTTCTGCTGCTGGGTATGTTTCCGCCGGGATCCGAAGGTGATCAGGCCCGCCAGATCGCCGAGAACACGCTCCAGGGGATGGCCGATCGCGGTCATGGTCAGTTCCGGCTTTTTGAAACGGCTGAAGCCATCGATTTCATCAACATTGTGGATATGCGTCTGACGGTTGAATACTCGATCAAGTATATGCTGGCCTATAACTACAACTGTCGTCCGGGAATCGAGATAGTTTATGTGGACAGCGACGGTGACGGCCTGATTGACGCTGAGGAAAACACCCACAGCACCGACCCCGTCACCCTGGACAGCGACGGCGACGGATTGAGCGATTATTTTGAAATCAAGGTCAGCTCGCCCGGTCATGAACTGAATCCTCTGGCACCGGACAGCCCCTGTGATTTGCAGCCGGACGGCATCTGGCCGGACACGGACCTGGACGGTCTGACCGACTGCGAAGAGTATGTCAAGGGTACCAATCGCTACATCCCCGACACCGACCGCGACGGCATACCCGACGGCATCGAATTTGTCATGGGGACCAACCCGCTGGAAATCCAGATGACCACCGACAGCGATTTCGACGGTGCCCAGGACTGGAAGGAAGTTCAGCAGCACTCTAACGTGACCTCCAACGATCCCAAAATCAGAAAGCGACACAGTTATCAGTATGATATCCGGGATATGGGATTGGTGGCGGTGGATGACGGTGAATCCGGTATTTCTTACGTGCGGCAATTCGACTTCAAGATAACCAATATCGATCTGATGGATACGCTGGGATATAGCATTGACGGTGAAGTTCAAAGGCCTCCCGGCGAGAATGTCGTTCGACTATATATTGCTCAAGTTCCGGAAGACAATCCGGACACCTTGCCGTTATTTCGAATGGCCGAGGTTGTAATTAATTACGATGAGGACCGCCGCCATGTGACACTGACTCCCGCTGATTTTCAGCTCATTCAATAAAGGCAGAGGAGGAGGCTATGAAAAGATTTGGTTTGCTTATCGTTTTGATAATATTTTGCGCAGGCTGCTGGGATTCCGGATCTGATTCCGGCGACGGGGATACGGTGACCGAGCTTTCCTTGAATCGCAGCGTTCAAGGCAAAATCGCCGCCACCGGCGAAGTGGACTGGTATCACTTTCGCGTCGTAGAAGCCAATAGCATTCTTAAAGTCAGCTGTACCGGCAATCATATGCGGCCTGAGATCGATGTCCTGGTCACCGTTTATGAGGAAGATGGCGACGGCAACAAGGTCCGGTTGTATGCCGAACATGCCATGGAAGACAGCGAATTGCCGACCGATATTACGATTTACGTATACATCGACCGGCCCAAAGAAATTTACATTGCCGTCCGCGATTTAATGGACGACGAAGCCTCTGCGCAACCCTACAATTTAACCATTGATTATCAGATGCCGGCTGAAGGCAACGAGAGCTTTGCCCAGGCGACACCCCTGGTGGTGGACGATGCCGACACCTGTCAAACCGACCATATCGGTGCCATCGGTGATCTGGATTGCTTTCGGTTTGATACGCCCGGCAGCGGGATTTATGCCGTTAAAGTCGATTTTACACCATTTGCCGGCGGCACCGATGTCGATTTGGGCATCGAACTCTATGATGCCGATGGCGAACTGCTGGATTCCCTGACGAGCGGGCAGGGTAATTTTTTTCAAATGCTTCCCCGTCTCGACGAGGGTCGCCATTATGTCGTGATTAAGGATCAGGGCCAAAATGACTTCGACAGCGCTTCTCACTATGAAGTCTGCGTGGAATCGGTTGCAGTCGATGAGATATATACCAACGACACGACGGCGACCGCCTCGGCCATGACGTACGACGGTGCTAGCCCGGACCTTTTCTGCCGACGGTGCCATTGCCTATGCCGGTGATGAAGACTGGTATGCCTTGCCGATCAGCAGTCTCGGCACGGTAGGACTGAAGGTGCTCAATGTTCGCTTTGACGATGGCGGTGATGACGCCCTTGTGTTTGACTATCAGCTGGATTTGCAGGATGACGGGGACAACGCTTTGCTCAGCCGTATGTTTGTCAGCGGCTCAACCGCCTACTCGACCCAGATCATGTCGGGCAGCGGCGATCATTTGTTAGTTGTCAAAGCCGCCGAAAATCAGAAAAACACCGTCCAGGCACCCTATACGGTATCGGTGGAAGTGATGGACATTGATGATCCGCCCGAGATCCAGACAGACGGCAACAACACCCTTGGAACGGCCGATGCGTTGACATCCGGTGTGGCCGCAAACGGAAAGATTGCCTTTCGTGGCGATGAAGATTGGTACAGTATTAGTATCGATACGAGTACACCCAAAGTGCTCGAAATATTTTTGGATACTGCCGCTGCCGGGCGAGTGGAGTACTATTTAAGCCTGATGCGGGATGGCGTCATCAAAAAAACCCATGACGCCGATGGTTCGGACGGTGCCACCGAACTGAAGACCAGCATATGGATACCCCAAAGTACCTCGGCACCCCATACGGCAACCTACCTGATTAAAATCAGTGATTATCAAAACGATGAAGGCGACGATGAGATCTATACCCTTCAGGCCAATGTTTTAAGCATCCCGGCGGCCATACCGAATGGTCCGGCTGCCAGTCCGACCTATTTTGATGAGGTCTCTGAAGGGAGCGGGCCGAATTTTGTCGAGGTGGAATTGGAAACGACGTCTCTGGTGCAGGCAACCTTTGATGCCGATACGGCCCTGCTTGATTATCGCAACGGCGGCGCGGGGATTACCCAGACGGCAAACCCTGACGGTACCACCACCATATCGTTTCCCTGGATCGGCGGTTACATCGATTACCAGGGGGATCAGGACTGGTTTCAAATTCCCATGCAGACCCTGGATCCCAACAATCCTGATGACCAGTGGTATTATGACGTCGAGGTTCGACTGGTATCCGGTGCGGCCACGGATGTCGAATATGTCTGGAAGTATTACCGTGACCGCAATGACAATAAATTTTTAGTGGACCGTCCCACCGAAAACGACGGCTACATCGGATGTGTCGGTGATCAGGATCCTGCCGACAACAGCCTAATCGATATAGACACCCAAGCCCTAACCGACGATTTGTGGGTCGGTGACGGCTGGAGCGGGATGTATTACTTTGCGATCAGTGATTTTAATTATGTCAGTTTGCCGGTAACCCATGAGCCCAACCCACGGCCCGACGATGATTGGGGATACAACCCGGCCTATTACTTTAACGTCACACTTGTCTATCACCCGGGTCTATCGCGGCCGGAATAACCAGGTGATAGCGAACCTTCAGCGACAGTTGTGGTAAAATGATTCTGAACCGACGCTGGACGGATGGTGAAAACAGAGCAGCTCCTCCGCACACCGATCCTCACTGCCAGGCAGGATTGGTGGAGGCGCTGCTCTTGCTTTTCTTAGTGAATTCAATCCCACCTTGATTTATTGATTTGAATTGGGGATGGGGATTGAAAACCAGCAAGTAATCGTTATTTCGAAAAATGGAGATATTTGAGGAGCGTTTTGGTTTCTATTCAGCCGTAAATTTCCAAATCGGGATACAACTTTCTTACACAGTCTGGGCAAACGCCATGGCTGAATTCAGCTTCCGAATGTTTCCGGATAAAATCCTCTAATTGGTTCCAGTATCCCTTGTCATCACGGATTTTTTTACAAGAGGCGCAGATAGGTAAGAGACCGCTCATTTTTTTAACTTCTTTAAGGGCTTTTTTAAGATCAACGATAAGGGTTTGATTCTCTCTTTCAGTCTTCAGGCGCTCGTCTATTTCCCGCTTCAGTTGTTCGTTGGCGGCTGCCAGATCGGAAGTTCGTTCCTTGACGCGACGATCCAGTTCATCATAGGAATTTTGCAGCGCCTCTTCCACTTTTTTGCGATCGGTGATGTTCAATAGAGACACGACGCTTTTTTGGGTGCCAGGTATCAACTTGATGGCAGTGAATATATTCTGAATGTCACCTTTGCGGTCAATAAATCTCGATTCGTAATTCGTGGATGCCGAACCGGGGTTATCTCTGCGATCATTGTGGTATTGTCTCATCTGCGGCAAATCATCTTCATAGATAAATTCGGTCCATTCTTTTTTGCCTTCAATCTCTTCTCTGGAAAAACCGGAAAGGTCCTCAAATGTGGAATTTGCAAGTGATATCGTTTCATCATCTTCGACAATGATGGTGGCCGTGCCGGTTGTCTCAAAAACTGTTCTGTACCGTTCCTCACTTTGCCGCAGGGCACGTTCGGCATGTACACGATCGGTAATATCGCGGCCTAAACCGCTGATATATTGTTGGCCGCCTTCCGGTGTTACGATCACATTGCGGTACTCAACGTAATGTTCGTGTTCATCTTTCGACTGAAATATGACTACGCCCTCCGAGCGGCCTTTACTCTTGATTTCCTTTAAATACTCGTCCTGGAAAAGTGGTCGGAATTCAGGGATAATGAAATCATTGATAGGACGTCCAATTAATTCCTCAAATGCGTAGCCTGAGAGCTTGGATACGGCTGGATTTACATTGAGCAGGCGGCCTTCCAGATCGTGGATCATAATTAGATCACTAATGCTATTGAAGAGATTTTGATAGCGGTTTTCCAGCTCCAGCAGTTCCCCATCCGATTGACTACGCGCAGATAATTTTTCTTCTAAGGCCTTGTTCCGTTGCTCCAATTTTTCGTAGGTGGGTTTTTCACACATTATCTCACCTGCATCAAAGGAAAATTATTAAACACCTTCACGAATAAACATTGGTCAAGGTTTTTTAAACTTTCTCCTCATTCCGATAATACCGACCAATCCAAAGCTTAGGAGCAGCAGTCGCGTAGTACCCGAGTGATCTTTTGGAACCCACTCACGATATGCATCTTTGATCCAATATATTACTTTATCATACTCGCCAATGTTGGGGGTGGGATTGTCGGCCAATTCAAGGTCTTCGACATCGCTGACAAAGGAGAATTCAGATCTGGAGTCCTTGGTATCGTAACCTGTATATGCGAGTCTGTTCCCTTGATTGTCAAAATAATCAAACCATTTTTTATCGCCGGATTCAAGGACCGTCAAAACCAACGCTTGCTGCAGGGTAAATAAACAATCATCGAAAAGATAGCCACCTGCGATGTCCGATTGGCTGTTGATACCGGCTTGTTGCGTATTCCGGCAGTCAAGGTACTCAAGCTCTTGACGATCCCAACCGTGCCGGCTGTTTAAGTCATCATATAAAATGTCACCGGGAATTTCGCTATGTGCTGCAAGTCCTACAGCACTCATAAAAAAGACGTAAATAACCAATGAAGCTAACCTCATCTCATCCCCTTTTTGTGTACTCTCTTGCACCAACCTCCTCACACCGTCCTACCGTGAATCTGATTAAAGAACGATGTCGTAATACAGATCCTCAGGCGAATAACAAATTGCCGCTGATATACGATAACGTCCTATAAAACTTAGATTATTATTCTGCCGGTGTGACATGCCAAAAAAACCGAGCCACTCTTGATCGGAAATTCGATGTTTTTTAAGACATGGTGCATTTTATCCATCTCCCCCCCCTGATGGGATTTGCTTTGTCTTGTGGCGATTGATCGAGGGCACTCTCAGAAATAAATGGTCACCTTACAGGTCCGTGGCCGCGAAAATTGTTAGCGGTCAATAAAAGTAAACCCCGAATCCGACAAAGTGTCAAATCATTTTCCTCAAACATTAAAAAAAAAGCAAACAAAAATTGTCATTTTTCAATGAGCAGCACGAATTTCGCTCTATACGCAAGCATATTGAAGCAGTGCAAAAATTGTGCAAAAAATATTTGCATATATTATTGGATAGTTATGCGTTTTAATTATTTTCACCAGGAATACGTAATTTGTCTTTTTTTGCAAACAGTGTGTATTTTAAGATAATTTTGACATAGGCAGATGAGTGATTTGCTCTCAGGTTTTCCGGTGAAATCGGTCAATGACGTCTATAAATTTAAATGTCTGTAGTTCGGACGATGAGTGGAAGTAAATATCAGATACTTAATATCTCTCACTTTAGCCATAGCATATTGATTGCCACAACTGTAACCAGAAAGCAGAGTAGCGTTATTCATGGAATCAAAACCTCGACAAGGATAAATACAAATGATCAGTTTACGATCCATCCGAATAGTCGGATCTGGTCTGAATCCGTTCTTTCAAACCCTTGATCAAGGCAGAGCATACTTGATTGGCATCGGCAACCACCGCCACGTCCGCCATTTTCATCATGGTGGCATTGGGATTTTTATTTACGGCGATGATAAAGTCAGCATCGGTTGTGGCGGCGGTATGCTGGATGGCACCGCTGATGCCAAAAGAAAAGAGAATCCGGGGTTTGATGTGTTTGCCGGCTTGACCGACGAGGGCACCTTCATCGGCCCATCCAGCATATACGATGGGACGGGTGGCGCCGACTTCACCTGAGAGTAGTTGGGCAAGCTCAAAGAGTTTTTTAAATTTTAGTTTGCTGCCCATGCCCCGTCCGCCACAAACAACGATTTTAGCTTCTTCGAGCCTCTGGTCGCGGTCATTCCGACGTTCGTAGGCCACAAGATGCAGTCGATCCGCGGGTATTTTTTTGGGCAAGGGGATGCGTATGATTTCCCCGCCACGGGTATTGTCATGGGGAAGTTCCTGAAAAGTTCCGGGCCGCACCGTGGCCATTTGAGGCCGGTGGTCCGGCGTGATAATCTCAGCGATGAGATTGCCGCCGAATGACGGCGCGATTTGCAACAACTGTCCCTTTGAGGTAATTTTGAGACCAATGCAGTCGGCGGTCAAGCCGGTACCGAGACGTTTGGCCACTCGTGGGGCGAACTCCCGGCCAAACGAGGTGGCGCCGATCAAAATTATTTCCGGTTGATGATCTACGGCGAGTTTTTCCATCAACACAGTGAATTTTTCGACACTGTACTGATTCAGAGAAGGATGCTCGACGAGGAGAATTTTTTGAGCGCCGTGAGCGATATATTCGCTCACATATTCGTCAGTATCGTGACCGAACACTACGGCACAAACCTCGGCATTAATGTCGTTTGCGAGGTCACCGGCCTTCGCCAGCAGTTGCAGGGTCACCCGGTTTTGAAAGTAGTTGCGGTAATCGGCGAAAACCCATATGGAACTTTTAGTTTGACTCATATTCTTTTCAAGTCCTTTCCCATGGCTTCGCTGATTTTTTCCCCATACTTGTTGAAAATTTTATCGACCGCCTTTTTAGCCGTACCTTTCAAAACGACATTCTTTTTTTCTGCTGTCGGAGAATAGACATTAATGATTTTAGTCGGCGAGCCTTTTTGTCCAATGGCGTCGGGGTCCAAACCAAGATCCTCTGCACTGAGGATTTTGATTTGTGGCCGTTCGTATGCATTGATCAGTCCTTCCAGTGATGGATAGCGGGGTGCATAGACCTGGTCCATAATGGTTACCAGCCCGGGCAGTTTCATTTCCATAATTTCAAGAAAATTGTCGGATATCCGCTGCATGCGAACCTCATTGTCTTTGATTTCCAATTGTTCTACATAGGCGGCGGCGGGAATGTCAAGTTCTTCGGCAAGCTGGGGGCCGACCTGAGCGGTTTCGCTATCACTTGTGAAACAACCGCATAATACCAGGTCAAAATCCGGGCATTGATTTTCGATGGTCCGCGCAAGGGTATAGGATGTGGCATAGGTGTCTCCGCCGGCCATGGCCGGATCGCAAAGAAGAATACCATGATCGGTTCCCACAGCCATGGCCTCGTAAAGCACCTCTGCGGCCATCGGCGGTCCCATCGTGACAGCCGTAATTTTAGCCCCGTGTCGACTTTTTATCTGCAACGCAGCCTCTAACGCATGGGCACAGGCCGGGTTCATCATGCCTTCCGCCAATTCTCGTTTCAATGTCCCCGTTTTTGGATTCCATGGCAGTTCGGATACCATGGGAACCTGTTTGATACAGACCACTAAATTCAGCATAATTTTGCCAGTCCTAATTTAAGTATCATTATATTGTATCTCTTTTGAGTGAAAAGTTTCATTAGCAAAATTGACCTACCGGCAAAATGCTTGTTGTCAGTTGTGTGTTGTATGTTGTTAAAAAAAAATTACATTTCGCAATTAGTTTTTTAACCCTCATTTTTGCTTTTCTACCACAACAGACAACGGACCACTAACAACTAACAAATTGACCTTTTACCCTATTGAGTCTCTTTATGTATCGATATATTCGACTACCTCTATCCACCGGATTTACCAATCTTTCAAGTCAATTTCGAAAGCACCGACCGTGCGATCACCATCCGCTGCACCTCGCTGGTGCCTTCGTATATCTCGGTGACTTTGGCATCTCTAAAGTAGCGCTCCACATCGTACTCCTTGCTATAGCCATAGCCACCGTGAATCTGCAAAGCAAGGTTGGTCACATGGGTGGCGGTTGTGCTGCAGTGCAGCTTGGCCATGGCGGCCTCGGCGCCAAAGGGTTGACCGGCATCTTTAAATGCGCAGGCCCGATACAGCAGAAGTCGCGCGGCGTCAATTTCGGTGGCCATATCGGCTAGATAATTTTGGATGGTTTGAAATGAAGAAATGGGCTTTCTGAACTGCTGGCGCTCTTTAGAATATTTTACCGCTGCTTCGAAGGCCGCCTGGGCAATGCCGAGGGCCTGGGCACCAATGCCAATACGGCCGGTATCCAGCGTGTTGAGTCCGATTTTAAGGCCGTCTCCCGGATGGCCGAGCAGGTGACTTCGCGCTAAACGGACATCTTCGAAGAAGAGAGATGATACCGGGTTTGCACGCATGCCGCACATATCTTCGAGTTCGCCGACGAAAAACCCCGGCATACCTTTTTCAATAATGAAAACTCCGGCACCGCTGCGCCGATCACCCAAATCCATGGCGGCGAAGGTGAGTGCCAGACTGCAGACGCCGCCGTTGGTCACAAACACTTTGGTGCCATTAATGATATATTCATTATTGTCTGGCACTGCGGTGGTTTCAACCGCACCGGCATCGGAACCGGCATTGGCTTCCGTCAAACAAAAGGCACCAATATATTCTCCACTGGCCAGCTTGGGCAGAAAGCGCTTTTTTTGTTTCTCGGTGCCAAAGCGTGCAATCGGGTAGGCCCCCACGCTGTTGTGCACCGTGACACAGAGGCCGACAGCGGCACATACCCGGGAAAGTTCTTCAATGGTAATCGCATAACTGATGGCATCAAGATCTGCGCCGCCGTATTTTTGCGGAACCTGAAGCCCGAAATAATTTAGCGGACGCATCTTTTCGATCACTTCCCAGGGAAACCGGGATTCGCGATCGATTCGTGGCTGATCGGCCCCAGTTCAGTCTCGGCAAATTTGCGAACGGCCTTTCGCACGGCTTTGTGTTTCATACATGGGTTAAAGTCCAAACGGATTCATTCTCCTTTGTGGTTGGATCACAGTACTCCCAATAACCAAGGTGATTGATTTTGTCAATGTTGAATTCCTTGTTGGCTCCTTTTCCGGATTAGGATTCAGGTACAGCCAGCAAGTCGATCAGCTGCTTTCTGGAAAAGGTTTTTAACAGTCCCGGGTCATCTTCCTGAACCACACCGTTCATGAGATTTTTTTTCTTTTCAATGATGGCGGAAATTTTTTCTTCCAGGGTGCCTTCCGTGACGAGCTTGAAAACCTGAACCCCTCGTTTCTGACCGATGCGGTGGACGCGATCGGTGGCCTGGTCTTCCCTGGCCGCATTCCACCAGCGATCATAGTGGATGACCACCGAAGCGGACACCAGGTCGATGCCGGTACCGCCGGCCTTCAGACTGCCGACGAATACCCGGCAGGCGGGATCCGTATTGAACCGATTGATAATTTGACCACGGTTGAGGCTGGCGCCGGTCAAGGTCGCGAAGTCCACCTCATTTTGGCTCAGATGTTTTTCCATGATTCGGATCATTTTAAGATACTGGCTGTAGATCACCACCTTTTGCCCGCTATCAAGGGATTCAGCCAATAGTTCTTTGAAAAGCTCCCATTTCCCCGATTGAAATTCGTCGTAATTTGCGTTGTTGTTTTTTACCGTAGCCGGGTGATTGCAAATTTGCTTGAGCAGGGTGAGCAGTGCGAAGATGTGCATGTAAGGAACGGATCCTTTGGGTTTTCTTAAAAGCTGAACCAATTCTTGTCCCCGGTTCGCAATTGCATCGCGGTAGAGTTTCACCTGATCCTCACTCAGGCGGCACGTACGGATGTCTTCGATTTTAGGCGGCAATTCGCTAAGCACCGTTGCTTTCAGACGCCGCAGGGTAAATGGCGAGATTAAACGACTCAATTCCAGGCGGCGGGGGCTTTTCAAGTCTTGTTCAATGGGGTTGACATAGCGGGAATTAAACGCTTCGTCCCGGCCCAGATAGCCGGGAATTACCAGATCCATCAATGTTTTCAGTTCTGCCAGGGTGTTTTCAATGGGTGTCCCCGTCAGACCCAGCTTCATGCGAGTTCGGATCCGGATGGCAGCAATATAGGACTGGGTGAGGCGATTTTTAATGTGCTGGATTTCATCAAACACAACCAGACCAAAAGTCCGTTTTTGCAATCTGCGGATATCCCGACGCAAAATTCCATAGGAAGTCAGCAGCACATCACCGGTTTTGAGGGCACTGTCGATGTCTCTCAACCCGCCATGGTAGATGACCGCTTTCAGACCGGGTGCATAATCTCTGATTTTTTCGCTCCAGTGGCTTAACACCGTGGTGGGACAAACCACCAGAAATGGTTTTTTAATTTTGCGGCGTTGGCGCAGATACAGCATAAACGCCATGACTTCATGGGTTTTGCCAAGCCCCATGTCGTCACACAGCAGACCACCGAAACCGTTTTCATACAAAAATGAGATCCATTCGGAGCCGATCTGTTGGTAGGTTCGCAACTTCGAGACCATTCCTCTGATTTCGGGAAAAGGTGTGGAAGGCTTAAAATTCAGCAAACGGTCCAGGCGGTTCGCCAGCGATTTTTGGCCATCAATAATCAGTTTTTGGGCCGTCGCCGCCTGCAGGCGCAGCAATGCCAGGCGCGATATCTTTATCCGGTTTTGATGGGTTTTTTTCTCGACGGCTTGCCCGGATTCAAGCAGGACATCCAACCCGTCAAATTCAGGCGATTGTGCGTCCATCCAGCCGTCTTGGGTTTCAATATAGCGCCGGCCTTCGGCCTTGGCCTTGAGGATGTCAGACAGCGACAGACTTGAATTGCCGAAACCATAAGCCACCGACAGCCAGCACCAGTCGCGTTCCAGGGTTCGGGGTGTGATGTTGATAGTTTCCGGACGTCTGAATATATTGAGGGCTTTGACCGAGGCGTCCGGCAAAAAGGGACCCTTGGTGAAATCTGCGCCGAAGGCGCTAAGAAACGCCGGGATGTCTTCTTTTTGGATGACGATTTTACCGGATACCATGGTGCCGAAACCTTCGGGGATTCGGCGAGGGTTGGGGTAATTGGCGATAATGTCCGGATCGGCAAGGTAAATAAGATCTCCGTAATGAAATTTCTGCAGCGCCGCTTCATCCCATAAACGGATTTCACCGTTTTGTAAGGTTAGCTGAGTACACGGTCTGATCTCGAGCGCCAGTTTGGGGCCGGGGATTTTTGATATTTTGAAAACCGTGATGAGCGGAACCGGATGAATCTCCAACCCCTGGTATTGAGGCCTGTAATTATTCAGGCATTCAAGCAATGCTTTAACCTTCGGGCGCGGCACTGCCAGCTGAAAAACCGGCACACCTTTAAAATTTTGCGTTGTCAGCAAAAATGTGCCCTGGTCTGGATCAATCTCTGTATTGATATAGAACTTATGCCGATCCCAATTCCTGGTAAGCGTGGTAAGCAAGCCTATACCAGAATTTTTCCTGCAGAGCCTGTCGACGGGTTTTAAAGCCCCTTTCGGACATTTCGTGTTCGTTTTCCGTCAGGGTCCAACGCATCAGCTCCCCCAGTATCTCGGCCCGGGAGGGGCGGCTGCCATTTTCCCGGCTTAAGATACAGCGATCTTCAAACCGCGAACGATCCGCGCCGGCTGAAAAATAGGTGAGCAACGCTTCGCCCAGCGAGCCATAAACCTTTAAAACCTTTTGGCCATTTTGCATAGCCGGCATTGATTTCACAGTTTGAGGGGTATCGCCGGAACCGTCCGTGATGGCTGTCGCTATTTGGTGCCAGATGCTTTCCCTGAAATCCTGCTCTAGTGTTGTATGCTCGAGTCTTGATTTTTTTAGCTGGTAGATCATTTCCAGCTTCTTAGTGTGGGCACATGTCATTTTTTTGGATTTGACACAATTGCAATTTAAAAATCCCAAAGCCGGGCCTTCATCTTCGACCATGACGGCGACACCGGGGTCCTTGTCTTCAGAATCCGGTATCAATGCCAGGGCGTGACGGTGAAACTCCAAACGATTCAGGTCGTTTTGCGATATTTCTGTTCTGAAGTATTTTTCCTTAGCGGGAGTGAACTTATTTCTGGTATTTTTATTTCGTGATTTTCTCGGCATGGTGCTGGATACTCGATGCAGGATATTGGATGCTGGATACTCGTTGCTCGTTGTTGGATGCTCGATTCTGGATACTCGATAAAAAAATCGGTAGTAGTTGTCGCGTCAAAGAATTTCTGCAAGCGCTGAAATGACGGTGTCGATCTCCTGTTTGGAGATCACTAAAGGCGGCAGCAGCCGGATTACCGTGGCACCGGCCATAAGCGCAATGATCCCTCTTTCCATGAGCATCTGTACATAGGGTCCGGCCTTCTCCTTGAGCTCAATGCCGATCATCAGGCCGAGACCGCGGACCTCTCTGATCTTATTGCTCTCTATGCCTCTGAGCTGCTCTATGAAATAATTCCCCAGTTTTTCAGCATTTTCGATCAACCCCTCTTTTTCGATCACCTCCAGAGAGGCAAGGGCTGCAGCACAGGCAGTGGGATTGCCGCCGAAGGTGGACGTGTAACTTTTGACCGGCACTTTAATTTTGTCGCTGCAAAGCACCGCCCCCATTGGTATGCCTCCTGCCAGTGATTTGGCCAGGCAGATAATGTCAGGGGTAGCAAACTGCTCACAGGCGAACATGGTACCCGTCCTACCGAAACCGGTTTGGACCTCGTCGATGATCAGCATGACGCCTTTTGAATTGCAAAGTTCCCGAACCTGTGTGAAATAGGCTTGATCACCGACTCTTACGCCTCCTTCACCCTGGACAATTTCAAGGAGGACGGCCGCCGTCTCTTCGTTGAGGGCTGCTTCGAGCTTAGCGAAATTGTTGAAGGGCACGTGCTTCAGACCCGGCATCATGGGAGCAAATGGCTTCTGATATTCGGGTCCCCAGGTTGCGGCCAGAGCCCCCATGGTTTTGCCATGAAACCCCCTCATGGCCGCAATTATCACCTGCCTGCCCGTTGTGGACCGGGCGAATTTGAGTGCGCCTTCAATGGCTTCCGCCCCGGAATTACAGAAGAATACCCGGTTCAGGTCCCCCGGCGCCAGCTTGACCAGTCTCTGCGCCAGCCGGGCACGTATCGGGTTGTAAAACATGCTGTAACAATTGCCCAGTGCCAGGTATTGCTCATATATGGCCTTGGCAACGGCTTCATGACCATGGCCGATATTTGAAACGCCGACATTGGAAGCACAATCGATATATTCCCGACCGTTTTCGTCATACAGCCGAACCCCTTTGCCGCTCACAAGCACAATATCGCGCCGCGGGTACACGGGAAGTTCATAGGTTTGTTCCAATGTTTTTGTGTTCATGCAATCACTGTCCCTTTCCCCGCCAGGGCGTCGGTCACCGGATGCTCGGCACGACCGTCGCTGATGATGATCCGGGTGGCGCCTTGTTCGAAGAGTTTTTTTACCGCAAGCATCTTGCGTTTCATTCGGCCTTCCACCTGTTGTTCCCGGACTTCCAGGTCCGAGGCGGGTATGTTTTTTATCAAGGAATTTTCATCATCCTTGCTTGCCAGAAATCCCGGCGCTTCTATCAGATTGATCACTGTATCCGCCCCCAGGGCTTTTTGTAATACCCTGACCACATCGTCATTTTCAGTGTTGATGGCCGCATTGTGTTCGTCGATGATCGGAACCGTCAACACCGGGATATATCCATGGTCCAGCAGCAGATGCAGCAACGAGGCATTCACCGATTGGGGTTTTCCGGAAAAATCTCTGACGATTTTCAACTTTTTTCCCTGGTAGACGCGAATTCCCTGGTTGCGCTTTCCCCGGACCATTTTACCGTCAAGGCCGCTGAGGCCTAAAGCATTGATGCCGTGCTGATGGCAAAGTTCGACAATGCGTTTGTTGCGCAACCCCGCGTATGCCATCATCATGACATCGAGTAATTTCTCGTCGGAATAAACACTGGTGTATCCCTTGACCGAGGTCAGCACCTGTTTGGGCTGACCCAAATCTTCGGCCAGTTTATCACGCAGTGCGTTGGCACCGTGCACGATGACATACGGTTCATCGATACCGGCCAGGTCGGCTATAATACCTTCAATATTGATGCTGTTTCCGCCGCCGATTTTAATAATGATCATCTACCAGACCCTCACAGAATTATTGGCAATAGGCTGCCAGTTATCTTCGCCAGGGTAGGGCATCGAACAGATAACCAGCTCCCGGCCCTCCCTGTATCGCATGGTGAAATACCGGTCGTCCTCGGTGAAATAACTTGAGACAAAAATCCCCCCTTCATTAACCATAAGGATATTCATACCCCGGATGTGGCGGGTTCTTTTTTTGATGATATCAACTGCTTTGATCAGGGCCGTGCGGGTGTCGCCCTGATCAAAGCGCCGGATGTAGTTAAATATTTTTTCGGCACCGATCCGCCCTTCTGCCCGTATTTTGACCCCGCGCAGTTCACCGTTGAAAATAAAGACAGTACGTCCGTCGAAAAAGGGCATGTTGTTTTCGACGACGATGTCCCGATCTTCGAAGGCACTGCGCGCGTGGGCCGTCAGGAGCATGGTTTTGCCGAATCGGCTGAGATCATCTTCCCAGACAGGATTGATGTTTTTGTAAAATTGCCAGCCGGCATCCTCATCAAGGTAGGCACATCCCCATCCATGCCCCTGATACTCCTTGCTGTTTCTGGCAATATCGGCAAATTTTTTCAGATGGGGCTCTATCTCAAAGGCAGTTTTTGACCGTATGGTTAGTAGTCGGCACATAATACGAAATTGTCAGATTGTAAGTATGTTCGTAATTGTCAAAAGAACTAGTTAGAAATCAAAGGATAAGCTTAACCATTTTAATATAAACAATGAAAATTATCATAAGGAAACTGAATTCATATCCGCCTACCCTGCAATAGTATAAAAAAGATTGAAATCATTTATCCTCAATTACCACGAACTACACCACTTTATCTAAACCGGGTGCAGGCCGCTGAAACCCAGCCCGTCGGTTTCGCTAAAGTCGCACATGATGTTCATGGCGTGGACCGCCTGGCCGGCTGCACCTTTCATCAGATTGTCTATGGCGGAGATCACCACGAGCCGGGTGCCGGCCAGTTCGAACCCGATGTCGCAGTAATTGGAACCGATCAGGATTTTGGGCTCCGGAAAACGATAAATCCCCTGCTTTTCTTTTACAATCCGGATAAAGGGCTCCTGACCGTATACGCGGCGGTAGATTTGCCAGATATCCTTCTCCGTTGTTCCTTCAGCGACAAAAAGATGGGCCGTCACGAGAATTCCTCTGACCATCTCAATTGAGGTGGCCGAGAAATGGATTGGATGGCCCAGTTCCTGCTCCATCTCGGCAATATGCCGGTGACCTGTCGGCTTGTAAGAACGGACACAGCCGCTTCTTTCCGGATGGTGGGAAGCCTCACTGGCACTGTTGCCGCCCTCGGATGAACCGCACTTGGCTTCCGCAATGACCGGCCGGGAGGTATCCACGACCCCTTGCTTGAACAGGGGCCACAGCGGCAGAATGGTGGCCGTGGCATTGCAACCGGCACCACTGATAAATCTGGTCTGTCTCATTTCTTCACGGTGCAGTTCGACATTGCCGTAGACAAATTCGCCGAGTTTGTCCGCCTGTGTATGCTCCAGGCCGTACCATTTGCTATAGACCCCGGTATCTTTGAGCCTGAAGTCGGCCGAAAGATCGATCACCCGATCAGCCAGGGAAGTGAATTCTTCAATTTTTTGCATGCATTGGGAGTGGGGCAGGGCGGCAAAAAGGAGATCCACTTTTTCCAAATCACGTATACTGCAAAATTTCAGGGCGGTCTGTTTTCTGAGATTGGGATGCAGACGGGTGACCGGTTTGCCGACAAACCTTTCCGAAGTGCACTGATGGACCTCAACATGCGGATGCTGTAACAGCAACCGCAGCAGCTCTCCCCCGCCATACCCCGATGCACCGACGATGCTTACCTTCATTTGCGTCCGACCTCCAGTACGTAGTCCACGATTTTGCCGGGGATGTTGACTCCGGTAACATCGATGCTGTTTCTAAATTCCATGGTGTAATTGACCTCGTTTATCGAGTATCCCTGGTCTGTTTCGAAGACATCAGCCGCCACCACACCGCCGCCGCAGGCTTTGGCGGCCCGCACAGAAATGTCCTCAAGCTCGTCCGTGATGGGACAATTTGTGGTACTGCCGCCCCGGGCCGTGTTCGTAATCCAGTGGTCTGCATGGCGGTAGATGGCTGCGATGCATTTATCACCGACGATAAAGCTGCGGATGTCCTTGCCTTTTTTTTCCACATACTCCTGGATGTAAAATATGGAATGGTGGTAACTCCCCAGGATTTGTTTGTGCTCCAGGATAGCTTCGGCCGCATCTCTGTCATTAACCTTGGAGATGAGCCTGCCCCAGGATCCCGTGGTAGGTTTGATCACGCAGGGGTATCCAAGCTGGTCCATGGCCGCCAGTGCCGACTCCGGGGTGAACGCCAGAAAACAGCGGGGTGTTCGGATGCCTGCTTTTATCAGGGCCTGGGTGGTGAGGAACTTGCTTCCGCAGGTTTCGGCCACTTCGGGGGCATTTACGGTCGGGACCCCGTGGTCCTGGAAGATCTTCATTGCATGCAGCGCCCGGGAGTGGTTGACAGAACGTTCTAACAGCACATCGATGTCAAAGCTGTTCCGGTGGAGATCAAAGAACTGCTGCCGGTCGTCTATCTTGACCAATTCGACATTCTTGCGGCCCCTGAGCTCCGACAAAAGTAATTTTTCCTCTTTTCTGATGATAGAATGTAAAAAACCGACTTTCATTTTATTCTCCGTTTAGGATTGGTTCGAAATGGTTTGCAAAGATATTTTAATATTCTCAAATAGGTAAAATATTCGGGGCAGGCCCCATACCTCTATCAGGGGTGGCTTCAATAGAAGGTCTATCTTTTATCGAACGGAAGCCCATTGTTCAAGCAAAAAAAATTCCATCCCGCCGTCGACATGGCAGCGGCGGGATGGAAATCAGAATATGGGATACTGGATGCCTATGATCTTCTCCGCATAATTACTCGCCCCAGTCTTCTTCCTCCTGGGGTGCTTCCTGGAGACTGTCTTTGCCGCTTACTTCGAGTTCTGATCCGCAGTCATCGCAGGCAATGATTTCCCCTTCTTCGGCATCGGCAGCCAGGGTAATATCGGCTCCACAAACAGGACATTCCGCCATGTCTCACCTCCATACTTTTTTGGCGCCTGAAAGCACCTTTTTCAATAAATTTCTTCCTGGTATCGACATTTTGTTTTAAAAAACCACCTTTCTAACTGAATCCTCTATATTATGGCAAACCGAGCTTTTGTCAAAGTCCCAATGGGAATTTTTTTATAGAAAATCTGAGGGAAAACCATTTTACTTCATTTTGATACGGACTGTCTGAGATTTTTAACCCGGAACGTTGAACCCGGCTCGGCTGAGCTCGTCGCAGGTTGAACCCCTTAACCTAATTTTGGTTACGTTTCTTTCCGTCGCTGCTCCTCGCTGCGGATCTCTCGTCGCAACAGTTTGCCTACTTTGGATTTAGGCAACATGTCCCTGAATTCAATATAATGCGGAACTTTGTAAGAGACCAAGGTTTGGCGGCACCATTTGATCAGTTCGTAGCCGGTGATGCCTTTGATGTCTTCTTTGAGCACCACATAGGCTTTAATGCGTTCCCCCACCTTTTCATCCGGCACGCCCACCGCACAGGAAGCAATGACAGCCGGGTGTTCCTGTAGCACGGATTCGATTTCCGAGGCCGACACTCGATAGCCTTTGTGTTTGATGGTGTCCACCGTGCGGTCTACAAAATAGAGATAGCCATCCTGATCCATGGACATGATATCGGCGGTACGGTACCATTTTTCACCGTCAAGCTCAACAAAGGCTTCAGCGGTTTCCTCGGGTTTGTTCAGATAGCCTGAAACCATGTAAGTGGAAGAAACCAACAACTCGCCGGGTTCTCCTGTGGCTACCGACTCCAGGTTGGCGGGATTGACAATTTTTACTCGTTTGCTTTTGACGACGCGGCCCACACTTTTGGGCGGGTTGGCCATATCCGTCGGGCACATGGCAACACCGCCGCAGGTCTCCGTGGCACCGTATCCTTGATAGATCGGAATGTTGAACTTTTTCTGCCAGCGTTTACCGACCTCCACCGGCAGTACGTCACCGCCGCTGAAACAGTATTTAAGAGAGCTTAGGTCGTACTGATCCAGGCGGTCATGCTCCAGCATCATCCGATACAGCGCCGGAACCCCGATCATGGTTTTGGCTCCAAAACGTTGGATCGCATCAAAATTGGCGTCCAGGTTGATGCGGGGCTGGAGGATTAAGGTACCGCCGGTTAAAAGCGTTGCCAGGCTGCAGGTTTGACCTAAAATATGAAACAATGGGGCATTGCCCATGACGATGTTGTCTTGGGGGGCAAACAGCGGGCTGCTCATCATGATTTGCTCAATGGCTGAAACCAGGAAAAGATTGTGGGTAATCGGAACGCCTTTGGGGAACTTTGTGGTCCCACCGGTATACAGTATTTCGGCGATGGCGCTGCCGTCCTTGTCGGATACCGGCTCCTGTTGGGCAACATTTCTGGTTCGTGACAGCAGCTCTCTGAAGGCCGACGTTCGGTCATTCAGGGCATACTTGCCCCTCGGAATGACATCGAATAAAAATCCGAAAGAACGCTTCCAAAACGGCAACAAGTCGGCCACATTGGTTACGATGACCGTTTTCAGGCGGGTTTTCGACAAGACACTGGTAACATAACCGAAATTGGTGTCCGCGCAGATAATGCTTTGTGCATCACTGTCATTGGCAATGTATTGGAGATCGTGAGGTGTATAGATGGGTGTGATCGGCACGGCCACCGCACCCAGTTTCTGAATTCCCAACCAGGATACGACCCACTGAATGCTGTTGGGGATATACATCATCATTTTTTGGCCGGGCTCGATGCCTAAATCGATTAATGCGGCTGCAAATCTCTCGGCCAGGTCTTTCAAACGCCCATAGGAAAATCGATTGCCCAAATAGATTATGGCCGGGTGATCGCTACGCCGTCGGGCGGTGTCGGCGAAGATCGAAAATATGTTATGCTCATGGGAGCTTGTCATGGGTTCAGGCCTCATATGCCGAAGTAAGCGGATTTGATTTCAGGATTGTCCATTAATTCTTCTCCGGTGCCATCAAGGGCCAGCATGCCGTTTTCCACCACATACCCCCTGTCGATTACCGGCAGCACAGGCCTGGCAAATTGTTCACTCAGAAGTACGGTAATGCCTGAATTTTTCTTCAGATGTATGACGGCTTCCATTACAGCCTGTTGCATCATGGGGCTCAGGCCTAAGAGCGGTTCATCCAAAAGCAGCAGTTTCGGCCGGACAACCAGTGCCATGCCGATTGCCAGCATCTGCTGTTCGCCGCCACTCATAAAGCCGGCCTTGCGGGTTTTTAATTTGGACAACGCCGGAAACAGGTCAAACACATATTCGATAGAATCTTTGATTTCGTTTCTTTTTCTAAGATAACCGGCAATTTTGAGATTTTCCAAAACATCGCTTTCCGAAAACACCGGATGCCGCTCTCTGCAAAGGACAATTCCTTTTTTAACCCGTTCGCTCGGTTTGGTTGTGGTGATGTCCTCTCCGTTAAAGATGATTTTACCGTAAAGGTTGATCCGCTCACCGCCTCTGCGTGTTTCTTTGATCCGCATGTCGATGATCAAACCGGAGAGGGAATTCATGAGGGTGGTTTTCCCGGCGCTGTTGGAACCGATCATGCCGACCAGTTCCCCTTCACGCACTTCCAGTGATAAATCATTGATCGCCAGGGCGTTTTCGAAGAAAACCATTAAGTTTTTTACTTCCAGCATCTTTTTTAATTAACTCCGTTTGGCCCGTTGAACCGGTTGCCGGTTAAAATTGATATTATTGATTTTAAACGGGCACAACCGGCTAACCCGCTATACCTCGCTGCCAAGATATGCCTTCTTCACTACTTCGCTTTCCATGACATCCCTGGCTTTACCTTCGGCGATTTTTTCGCCATAATTCAAAACCAGAATCCGATCGGCGATCCGGAAAAGTTCTTTGAGGCGATGTTCGATCATTATGATGGTTTTGCCTTTCAGACGCAGTTTTTCGATGATAGGAACAATGCCGGCAACTTCAGCCAGGCTCAAACCTGAGAAAAGCTCATCCAGAATGAACAGGTCCGGCTGCAGGGCTATGGCTTTGGCCAGCTCCAGTCGCTTGAGATAGCCTTGGGGCAACACACTGGCACTTTTGTAAGCCACGAACGAATCGCGCTCAAATCCAACTTCTTCAAGCAGGTCGAGTGCCACCGCGTCCCGGTCGCCATATTTGCCCCCTACCCGTTGTTTTACTCTGGGTGAATAAAGTGGAATGATCATGTTTTTATAGGCGGGCAGCTGGTAAAACGGTTTAACCATCTGAAACGTTCTGGCAATTCCCTTTCGAACAACTTTATAAGGCGGCCAGGCGGTGATGTTATGCCCGCGATAATAAATTTCTCCCTCTGTGGGTTTGACGAATCCGGTAATCAGATTAACGGCTGTCGTTTTCCCGGAGCCATTGGGGCCGATCAGCCCCAGCAACTCTCCTTCGGCCAATTCAAAACTCAAATTAGTAATGGCCTGGACCCCCCCGAAATTTTTATAGAGACCGGATACTTTCAGCAGTGGCGCTGTGCTCATTATTCGACCTCCACCCACCTCTCGAATTGGTGATATTTGCTTTGAACGTAATGGAAGATACCTTCGGGTAGCGCCACGATAAAGACCACCAGAAATAATCCGTAAAAGACAATACGCAAGCCGCCGATCCCCCGCAGGATTTCCGATAACGGCACCAAGATAAAGGCGCCAAGCGTAGCACCTGCCAGGGTTCCGGGTCCGCCTACAACAGCTGCCGCAATAGGTAGGATTGAATAGTCGAGGGCAAACACCGGCATACCGACAAACATGTATACATGGGTCATAAACGCACCGCTGAACGCCCCTATGCAGCTGGAAATGAACAGGGCTTGGGTTTTAAACCAGTAAATGTTAATACCGGCATTCATAACCGAACGGTCATTGTCACTGATGCCTTTTAAAATCAGTCCGTAATCTGACCCCAACATGCGTCTGAAGCCAAAAAGGGCTGCCGTTAGGGCACCCATGACCAAGTAGAGTTCAATCCATTTTGAAGGCAGAGAGCTGATGCCGCTGAGTCCTTCGGTTCCGCCAAAAATTTTAGTGGCCTCAACTATA
The DNA here is from genome assembly GCA_963723215.1 of uncultured delta proteobacterium. GTDB lineage: Bacteria > Desulfobacterota > Desulfobacteria > Desulfobacterales > JAFDCJ01 > JAFDCJ01. Next base: position 107,461 of record CAVRQG010000009.1, on the reverse strand, counting down.
CGGACCAGCATCAGTGGAATGATAAGCGTCACCATGGAAAAATATATTCCTCGCAGCCTGAGTACCGGCAACAGAAATACGGTGCAGATCAGCCCGCCCAATACACTGGCTATGGGAATAGCAACCAAAGGATGCCAGCTCAGGTAATAATTCAAGGTCCCCGAAGCATAGGCTCCCATGCCGAAAAAGAGTGCCTGACCCAGAGAAATCATTCCAGTTTGGGCAAGAATGTCCCAACTGATGGCCAGAAGGGCAAAGACGGCGACCGATAGCAAAACTTTTTGCCAATAGGTGCCCAGAAAAAGCGGCAGCAAAAGAAATCCAATCAGAGGGATTAAGCGCGGAGCCGCCAGATAAAACAATTTCCCGCCAGGAACTCAGGGCGAAGATATCCTCCGATCTTGCCTTAATTCCTCTGTCTATCCTCTCTTTTCGTTTTTTCATATCCTTTCTTCAAGTTCCTTTTGTTGGCCGAATAAACCGGAAGGCTTTATGATCAAAACAATCAAAATGGCGGCCAAGCTCACAATCATGGTCCAGTGTGAGCTGATGTAGGTGTCGGTAAAGCGTTCGGCAAAACCGATGATGAAGCTGGCCACGATCACGCCGCCGGTGCTGCCCAGGCCGCCGATGATGCAAACCGCCAGGGCTTTGATTAAAACCTCATAGCCTTCGCCGGGCGCAATGCTGCCCAGAGGGATAATGATGGTCGCGGCAACGGCAGCCAGGCCGGCGCCGAAAGACACCGCTAGGGTCGCGATCCGGTCCGAATCGATGCCGAGGCTCAGGGCCGTGCGTTCGTCCTGGGCAATGCCTCTAAAGGCAAGCCCGAGCGATGTGTGGTGGGTGAACATCCAGAGTGCGAGCACCAATACGACACCGATAATAACGATCAGGATTCGCTGCATGTCGATATAGGCCCCGGCAATCATAAAGCTCTGGTCGATAAAAACCGGTAAGGTGTACTCAAAGCCGACGAAACCAAAATACCTGAATAATTCCAGGATTGCCAGGCCGATACCGAATGTGGCGATGACTTCGGATAAGGCCTGGCCTCGCACCCGCAAAAGGACAAAGCGATACATCAGCGCTCCTATCAGAGCCGTGAGCAGGATGGATAGGACGGCGCTGATAAAATAAGGAAGCCCCAACAAGTTTAAAAGCATCCAGCTTGCGTAGGCGGAGAAAATGTATAGCGCCCCATATGCAAAATTAGCCACACCGCTGATGCCGAAAGTTAAACTAAACCCAATGGCCATCAGGGCCAGGATGGCACTGTTGACGAGTGCATATACGACGGTTCCGAGAAACATTGTAAAATAGTTCTCCCAAAAAGATTGTGGGAGCGACTTGCAGCCGCGATAGCAAAGGATACGGTTTTATCCTCAGTGTCGCGGCTGGAAACCACTCCCACCATGACCTAAACATCACGGCTTACCTGACCGGCTTGCTTTCATGTTACAGCATCTGGTAACCAAACAGTGCCTGAATTATCTCCCCATTGAGGTTTACTTAAGTGACGTCAACCCCGGCGGCAACTGGATCCTGGCTTCGGCAATCGACTCGGGGAAAACGATTTTGCGCTTGCCGTCTTCCGTCCACTGGAAAACCGTACCGATCGCCGTCTCCTGAGGGTCGGTACCGAAGATGGCCTGATGTCCCTCATCATACTTTACCCGACCCATGACTCCCGTTCGATCGGTTTTTTCCAATTCAGCGACAATGGCATCCGGATCCAGGCTGCCGGCGCGCTCAATGGCCTCAGCCAGGATATAGACGGATTCGTATGCCGGAGCCGGGCCATGGCCGGCCTGAAGTGCTTTACCGTAGCTCTTTTCATATTGACTATTAAATTCTACTGATTTCGGGATTTTGGGAGAACCAATGGCGCTTCCCATTTCAAAAATGCTGTTCATTGCGCCACCGATTTTGCCGTCGAATGTCTTCCATGCGTCGGATCCCGCCAGGGGTGATATGAATCCGGCCATTAGAGCGGGCACTTTCATTGATTTCCACTGTTTGACGAGGATTCCGCTCTGGGGCATATCAAATATCGGCATAATGACCTGGGCGCCCTTGGCCCGTGCTTTCATTAATGCTGAGGAAAAATCGGAGGTGCCTGTGGGATAGGCCTCCTCGCCCAGAACCTCCCAGCCGGCTTTATCAAAATACATTTTTTTGACAAACCCTGCAGTGGCCCTTGCCCAGGCAACGTCCTGGTGCATGACATACACTTTGTTGAATCCGAACTCCTTGTTGATGAGTGCCATACTGCCTGCCAAGTATTTTACCAAATGAACGGCATTGAGGCAGGTTCTGAATATGTATTTGTATTTTTCCGGGTCTTCTTTGATCTTCTTTTCAGAGCCGGGGCTCATGGCGATGGTTCCCAACATCGGTACTTTATACTTTGCAATGATGTCCATTCCGGCGATCAAGGCTTCCGAACGAAACGGGCCGACAACGATGGCCGTTGGTTTTTGCTCCAGTATTATTTTTTCAAGGCCCAGCAATGCTTCGGGTACCGGAACCCCCGGAGCGGCGTCGCGCAAATCGGTAGCCACCACCTTTAATTTCATTTTAGTACCACCGACATTTACGCCTCCTTTGGTATTGATTTCACTCAGCGGCCATTTGGACGGCTTTGTGGGCTTCTTTACCTTCCAGAAAACCCAATGAGGTCGGCACGCCGATTACGATCGGTTCGGCAGCATAGGCTGCCGGACCGGCAATCAACCATACAAGGGCAATAACGAAACCAATACTTTGTAAGAAATATCTCTGTTTCATGAATCCCTCCTTTAAGACTTTGAAGAAAATTTAGCCAATTATCCGAATTTAGTTTTTAGGGTCGTCCAAAGTAGCTACATGATAGCTATATTAACTAGGTTGGGAAGTCAAGTAATTTGTACTGAATTGCCCCTCGAATTGAATATTCCAGGAATTCATCTGCACCCGCTGAAAAAAGATTCATCGGCAGGCCGCACATAAATTCAATCGCCGAAAGTTCATTATAGTGAACAGATATCCCCCGATAATATCAAATATTAAATGGATAGCCGTATATGATTTATAAGTTTAGTCAAAGTATCTTGACAGAAATATTATTCATGTTATAGTTTCCCCTTGATTATGTTCATCTTAATGAACAATTGCCTTGGAGGTGTCATTGAAAATCCAACTAGAATCCATCGGGCTGCCCACCCTGTCGAAGTTAATCGGCAAAACGTTGCAAGTAGAAATGGCAGACGGAACCATAGCGGATGTTATTTCCTATATTGTGAAACGAGCTGGTCAGCCGGCACGAAAAATATTGCTGGACCCGACCGGGCAGCTGGATCTTTCTATCCAGGTCATGGTCAATGATGAAGGATTTCTGCCCAGAAGTGAGTATTCACAACGAGTTCTGCAAGACGGCGATTCGGTGAAGTTTATGCTCCTGGTCGGAGGAGGATAAGTATATGACTATGTCCTATTTTCAAGTAAACGAAAACTGCAACGGGTGTTTGTCTTGTGTGGAAAATTGTCCTGCTTCGGCCTTAAGTTATCGCGATCGCGACAATCGGCGCACACTCCAACACAATATGACCAAATGCGCGCGCTGCGGTCAATGCTGGCGTGTCTGTCCCCAAGAAGCCATCGAGTTTCAGCATTTGCTATCCGGACAGTGGGATGATGTGATCGCGCTGGATCTGGTTCAGTGCCGGGTGTGCGGCGAACCGCTTTACACGACGGTCTATCAGCAAAAATTGCTAAGCGCAATGAATCCTGAAAGTGATGCGCTCTGTCCGCAGCATCGACAACGGCAGGCTGCTTCAAAGTGGCCACTTACGAGACCGGGCAAGGCCCAACCAAAAGTGGGGGGCAAATGATTGTCGGAGATTTAAAACCACTGGCAGAAATTGTGTCAGCGATAAAAGAATATCAACAGCTACTGGTTCTTGGCTGCGGCAGCTGTGTCACCGTTTGTCTGTCGGGCGGGGAAAAAGAGGCCGAACAGCTGGGTCGTGAGCTTTCTCAGATGAAGCATTATGAAGGCTCTCCACCGAAATTAGCGGTGGGCTCGATCCTCAGGCAGTGTGAGGAGGATCTGGTGTTTGAATACCAAACCATACCGGACGGAACAGATGCCATACTGTCGCTGGCCTGCGGTGCCGGTGTGCAAACCGTAGCCGATGCATTTGATCCACTGCCTGTGATTCCGGCCCTCAACACAACCTTTCTGGGTGCCTCCGCCAAAGCGGGCAACTGGACTGAAATGTGTCGCGGCTGCGGGGATTGTGTGCTGACCTTTACCGGCGGCATCTGTCCGGTGGCCCGTTGTGCCAAGAGCCTTTTTAACGGACCCTGCGGTGGTTCGCAGAATGGGAGTTGCGAAGTCGGTCTAGACACACCTTGTGCCTGGGCGATGATTTATTACCGGCTCAAAAGGCAGAACAAATTGCATTTTTTTGATGAATTACGGACGCCTAAGGACTGGCGACCCGGTGGCGCAGCAGGCCCGCGCAAGCGGGTGCGGGTCGGTCTGGGGGATGGATCAAAATAGAGGTTCAGGGGTTCTGGGTTTAGTTCAGATTTCAGCGGTTGCCGCCGGCCAAAAAAACGGCCAGTTTAATCGAAAAAGGAACTCTAAAGAATCGAATATTCTGCGGTTCGCTATTCGGCCTCGACTGAATCTCATACGAGCACGGCTGCCGGCCTGAAACCTGACACCCGACACCTGAAACCTATTGCTCGCAACCTTCAACCCTGAACCTCTAAACCTTGAACGGTGAAACCCCTAAGCACATGGAAATAAATAAAATTGAAGTACTTTCCGTTGGGGTTGATGTCGGAAGTTCAACCAGCCATTTGGTTTTTTCCAATCTGGTTCTGAAGAGAGATCAGCATTCGGTCACCCGGCGTTTCAACATTCAGGAGAGAAACGTCATTTATGAGGGGAGAATCATTCATACCCCTTTCTTAGATGATAATACCATCGATATCAGAAGATTAACGGATTTTTTTAAAGAAGAGTATAAACTTGCAGGGATTGATCCGGCTGATATCCAAACCGGTGCGGTGATTGTCACCGGTGAGTCTGCTCGAAAACAAAATGCCAGACAAATCGCCGAAGGATTGTCAAAGGATGCCGGAAGATTCGTAGCGGCGACAGCTGGACCCAACTTCGAGAGCTTAATCGCGGCGATGGGTTCGGGAGCCGCAACTCGCTCCAGGGATGAAAGCAAGACGATATTATCGTGTGATATCGGCGGCGGAACCTCTAACATCGCCATTTCCAGAAATGGGGAAATCATTTCGACCAGCTGTGTGTCGGTTGGGGGGCGGTTGCTGGGGGTCGATTCTACGGGAAAAATTTGGCGAATCGATGAGCCCGCAGCCCGGGTGATGAAGAAGTTGGGATTAAAACATGAAATTGGTGATCCTATTTCCAAGACTGATGTCGAAAAAATCGTCACAACCATTACTGAAATATTATTTGAGGTCATTACGGGTCCCGCAACATCCTCTTTAGCCCGTCAGCTCATGCTGACCCCTGATCTGAAGTTCCCCACTCGTATTGATGAATATTCATTTTCGGGGGGTGTCGCCGAGTTGATGTACGGGGGACTGAACAATTTTAACGATATCGGGCACATTTTGGCCGATAAGATAAAATTGTCGGTAACTGGATTATCTGTGCCCGTCATAGAACTGCCCAATAAAATTAGAGCCACCGTGATTGGTGCGGGCGCCTATTCACTGTCCATATCCGGATGTTCGGGTTTCAGGGATGACAAGATATCTTTTCCGATTAGAAATGTCCCCGTCGTACGGGTGGATGTCGATTCATCCAAATTAAGTGGCGAACACCTGATATCGCAAATAAATGTCGCTTTCCAAAGATTTGATTTTATGGAAGGAGACGATATTGTCGCCTTATATTTTGAGGATCCGGTCAGAGCGTCTTATCCCCAGCTGGAATTATTTGCAAAATCCATTGAGAAGGCGCTGGCCAATACCATCAAGAATAAGCTGCCGGTCATCTTGATCTTTGAAACGGACATTGCATGCAGTGTGGGAAATGTCATCCGGCGTGAAACCCAATTGAAAACCAACCTGCTTTCATTAGACGAGCTAATGCTGAAAGAAGGCGATTGGATTGATATCGGCGAGCCTCTGGTGGGCGGCCAGGTATTCCCGGTGACCGTTAAATCACTTGTGTTTCATTGACGGAGGTCGGATGACAGAAGTCAGATGACGGATGACGGAGGTTATTGAATGCGGAAGGCGCGAATCATAAACTCAAAGCAGTTAAAAATCCAATTCCGGATACATTTCTTTTGCACAAGCAGGGCAGATAGCATGGCTAAACTGAGCATCTGAATGCTGTTGAATATAACCTTCAATCTGATTCCAGTACCCCTTGTCGTCACGAATTTTTTTACATAGTGATAGACTCCTTTTTTTTGAGCCAACACGCTATCATTTACCCAGGAGTTGTTCTTGAATCTTCCGGCTGATGGTCTTGGCCGCTTTTTGGATTTCTGCGGCAAGCAACTGCATCTTTTTTTCATCCAGACTTGCCTTGAATCCGACCGCCCAAATGGCTGACCGCAATTGGCCCAATCCCATCAATGGTGCTGCCACGGCTCGGACACCGAGAATGTATTCCTCATCATCAACGGCATAGCCTTGATTTCTGACCTGGTTTAACTCATTATAATACAATTCCGTATCGACAATGGAATTTTCCGTAAAACGCGGCAATTCCTTTGAATTGATAATTTTCGTTGCCTGTTCTTCCGGCATGGTTGCCAGAAAGACCTTGCCGACCGCTCCGGCAAACAGGGGGATGATCGAACCCACCGGTGCAGTGATATTGAGACCTTGTCTTGATTCAACGATGTCCAGGATGGTCACCCGATCCCAATTCAGGATGCCCAGAAAAACCGATGTCTGGGTCCGTTCCATCAGTTCCTCAGTGACCGGTCTGGCCGAGGTCTGCAGATCGATCTGGGAATAGGCTGATCGGCCGATTTCTAGAAGCGTGAAGCCCAGTTTATATCTTTTGGTCAATGGTTCCCGCATAACGGCCCCGACTTCTTCCAGGGCCGAGGTCATGCCATGGACCGTGCTCTTGGCCATTTTGAGTTTCTTTGCCAGATCACTCACACCCATCCCGTCTTTGGTTGCAGCAATGGCATTCAGAATCGCAAACGCTTTTTTTATTGAAGGTGCGCTATATTTTTTCATGATTTCCGTTCACTATTTTAAACAACTGACCTAGGATATATTTCTCAGCATTGTTTGTCAATAAATGCCATTTGTTCATTATGATGAACAAATAGGACGATTATCGCTTTTCTTGCATCCAATAATGTCCGAATCATTGCTTTTGGTTAATGGCAATAATCTTTTTTAATTTAAAAATATCCTGAAAATAGATATTTTCACTTGATCAAAAGGATTCCGCATGGTATGAATTTGACTAAATTAAATAGTTCATCATAATGAACCTAATTGAAGGATGATGAGTCAAAGGAGGCGATCATGGCTATCGAAACCAAAGACCAGTCAACGGCCGAAAGCCTGCGCAAGAAGCGCACCTATGGCAAGTTTAGATGCCACAATCCCAGCTGCATGGAAAGAATTCAGCCGGAGAAGGGGCACCCGACTGCCAAATGCCCGACCTGCGGCATGGAATACCGAGTTCACTGGGTTAATCCCACGCTTCCCCGTATTCGTGGGCCGGTATGGGAGGTTAACCGGAAATTGGCGGAAGAAAAATTGAAAAAGAAGGGAGTAATTTGATATGGCACTAAATAGGAAGATAGCTTATATCGATCTCACCACCGGTGATGTCCAGACCAAACCGATCCCGCTGGAGGTCAGAAAGAAGTTTTTAGGCGGTCGGGGTCTGGATGCATATCTGCTCTACAACCATACCAAGAAGGGTTGTGATCCTTTAGGTCCTGATAATACCCTTCTTATCAGCGGCGGCACCCTTACGGCCACCTGTGCTTCTGCTACCTCCAGAACCCATATCATGGCGAAATCTCCCCTGACCGGATTGCTCGGCAGCGCCAATATGGGGGGCTTTTTCGCAGCCGAATTGGCTTGGGCCGGTTTTCACCACCTTGTTATCAAAGGCAAGGCTAAAAATCCTTCTTACATCTATATCCACAACGGTGAAATCGAGATTCGGGATGCCCGCGACATCTGGGGCCAATCCGTGACCGATTCCCAGTGGGCGATCCGGCAGGAGTTGGCGGATGAGGAAATCAAAAGCTGCGTCTGTGGGCCGGCCGGAGAGAATCTGGTAAGGTTTGCCAACGTGATGACCGGTATTAAAAATTCCGCCGGCCGAACGGGGATGGGATGTGTCATGGGATCTAAGAACCTCAAGGCCGTGGCGGCTCGCGGCACCATGGACATCGAGATCGCCCACCCGGTCGAAGCCCTGGAATTCAACAAGCGCTACATCGACCAGATCACCAGCGCCAAGGTGAACCAAACCCAGGGAATCCTGGGAACACCTTTTATCTGGGGTGCGACGAATTCCTGGGGTGGGGTCAGGACCCGCAATTTTCAATACAATCAATGTGAATATTCCGATGATATCGAGCCCGAGCGTATCGATGAGATTTGTGAAGAGACCATGGGCCCCTATCATATGACGGGATGCTTTGGCTGTCAGGTCCATTGCAGGGCCCAGTATAAAATCCCGGAAGGTCCCTTTGCCGGGCGCTATGAGGAAGGGCCGGAATACACTTCCCTGGGTGCCTTCGGCGGCGAGACGGATACACCCAGAGCACTTACTGTCCTGGTCGGAAATCATCTGGTGGATCAGTTCGGGATGGACAATCTCGAAACCGGCAGCCTCATTTCCTGGGCTATGGAGCTTTACGAACTGGGGATTATCACCGACAAGGAGACCGATGGACTGGATTTGAGCTGGGGAAATGATGACGCGGTCATCGAGATGATCGAACGGATTGCTTATCGCAAAGGCTTCTTGGGCGATGCCCTGGCCGATGGCGGCATTCCTGCCTCCAAAAAGATCGGCAAAAAATCCTTCGATTATCTGATTCAGGTCAAAGGGATGAGTAACCTTCATTCGGATGAGCGGGCGACGCCGGCACTGGCACTCAATATCGCCACGGCATCCAGAGGTTCAGACCATTTGAGGAGCAGACCGGCCATTGATTTATACCATCTGCCGGAAGAGGTTTTGAGGAAGATTTACAGCAATCCGATTCCCTATGACGGACCGTTGAGCTCCGAGCATACGGAATATATCGGCAAACCCTGGCAGGTCTTCTGGCATGAAAATTGTTATATGGGAGTGGATTGCCTCGGTATTTGCAAATATCATACAACCTTCTTGGGGGCGACACTTCCTAATTTCGAAGATTGGTCAAAAGTACTTTATTATAATACCGGTCTGGAGATGACGCCTGAGGAAATCTGGGATGTCGCGAGACGGTGCAACATGCTTGAAAGGCTTTTCAATTTAAGAGAGGGGTTGAAAAGAAACGATCTGAAGAAGGGCGATATGCTGAACCACCGCTATTTCGATGAGCCTTGCAGAAGGGGCGCTCTTGATGTCGTCGGCACCATGATTGATAAGAAAAAATTTATTAAGATGGTTGATGAATTATATGAACATCAAGGTCTGGATAAAAATGGTGTTCCGAAGCCGGAAACCGTGCAAAGTTTAGGCCTGGAAGATGAGCCATCCCATTTGCTTTGAGACCGTTAGGAGAAAATAAATGGCTAAGATGATATATGTAGATCACGAGAAATGCACAGGGTGCAGACTATGTGAGCTTGTGTGCGCAGTTTCGCATGATGGGATTTCCAATCCTGCCAGAAGCCGGATCAGGGTGTTGAAATGGGAGGCCGAAGGCCTTTATATCCCCATGACATGTCAGCAATGCCAGGATGCACCCTGCCTGAATGTCTGTCCGGTCAAGGCCATTTCACAGGATGCAGAACTGGGCCGTGTCAGCGTTGACTATAATCTCTGCATCGGCTGCCGTTCATGTGTCAGTGTATGCCCCTTTGGCGCCATGAATTATAATGCCACCGACCGGCGGGTCCTCAAGTGCGACGTCTGTGACGGCGATCCGCAGTGTGTTCGGTTCTGTGACGTTAAGGCCGTCGATTTTGTTGAGGCGGGTGAGGTGGCCATAATGAAGAGCCGAAAAGCCGCAAAACGGGTATCGGATGCGGGAAAAGCGGCTGCTGATTTAGAAGCCCATATTTAAAAAGGCGAATAACCTTGTTCACTAGGGACGGACACTCCCGGAAAAAAATGGCGATCATCGCCAGCTATTTCAAGGATGAAACCTATGGGCTATTAGGCCCGCAAATGGCGGCCACGATTATCCAGGACCATACGCCCTATGAATGTATCGTTATCGGTGTCACCAGAGAAGATGACAAGCTGGCTGTTAAAAAAATACTTGCAGAATATTTCGGGGTCCAAAGACCGGTCATCGGTTTTTCCACCCTGAGTGGTCGCGAGGACCTCTTCGCTCTGGCCAAAGACCTGAGGGCTGAAGGCTCGGTCTTAATACTTGCCGGCCCCCAAGCGAATGTTGATTTCTCTGGGGAGAAAGGTTGGCAGGATTACCCCCATCGGTTTAAAGGCCTCTCGGAAAATTTCGACTTGGGCCTGCACGGACCGGCCGAGCAGGCTATCCACCTATTAAATCGGCTTGACGGCATTGATCGATCAAAAACTCCCGGCCTGTTGTATAAAGATCGGGAGGGTATGATTATTCAAAATTCCAAGACGGATTGGAACGAAGCATATCTCGGAAAGGTGCGGTGGGACAATATATACATCATGGGGAAGAACCGCCTTGTCCCGTTAGATGTTGGAATGGGTCAAGTGCTTCAACACATCGGCTGCCCCCATGCCGCCCGTAAGAGCGAAACTGCCATCGACTACCCGGCTTCCATCAGTGGAGGGCAGGGGCAGCATATCAGACTGCCCTTGAGGGGCTGCAGCTTCTGCGATGTGGCAGTGGACAAAGGATTTTGCGGGAATTTGGACATGAAAACGGTGATCAGCCAGATAAATTGTCTGCCGGAGACCCCGCATGGCAGGAAAATACCCTTTGAATTGATCAATGAAAATCCTCTCCCCGGTTTTGCTGATTTGTTGAGAGACGTCAGCGGGCAAGGTGATCAATTATCACAAATCAATCTGACCCTGCGGGCTGATTATTTTATTGCCGGCATTAAAGATTTAAGGCAAGCATTGGGTGTTGCCGGTGAACTGGGTGTCTATGTCTTTTTTAGCTCAATCGGTTTCGAGTCCTTTGACAATGCCATATTGCAAAACCTTAACAAAGGATTGACCGTCGATAAAAACCTGCAAGCGATACGCCTCCTCCGGCGGCTAAAAGAAGAATTTCCTCTCCAAATGGGTTATTCCCGTCAGGAAGGGGCGATCCATGGATTCATACATCCCACCCCATGGGATACAAAAGAAACGGTCGCAAGTAATCAACGAACGATCAGTCTTTATGGCCTGCCCTACGATATCCTGCCGCCTCACAGCACGCCGCTGATTATCCACCATGCCTCGGGGCTGGGCGATTGGATACGTGAAATTGAACAAAGAGAGGATCTCCGGTTTAAACGATACGGTTCGATCATTGGTTGGTGGGATGATCCCCATGAGCTTTAATTCAAACTGGCGGTTCGTTCTGCGAGTCTGCTTGCCCCGATTCTTTGACCGCTCTATGATCCCAACATCTTTTAAAACCAGCTAATAAATTTATGGTTTTCGGGATAATTGCATTTGACAACATCGATTGCCTTCGATAAGGTGTCGGCATTTTCCTAAGGATTCAATTAGGGGCCAGCTTTTTTTAACCTCAGTTTACGCGAAGTTCAAAGTTCACAATGAGTAAAAAAATATTAATAATCGATGATAATCCCTCACAATGTAAGGTTATTAAACAACTATTTGAATCATGTGGATATTCGGTCGTCGCTTTGGATAGCCCTGAAGAGGCGCTTTATTTACTGGAATGGAAGGATTTTGACGTCATCATAACCGACCTTCGTATGCCCTGGATGAACGGAGCCGAATTATGCCGGCGGGCAAGAAAAACCAGGCCCGAAACGCTTATCTATGCCTTGTCGGGCTATATTCATGAATTTGATCGAAATGAATTGCTTGAGGCGGGTTTTGATGGCATTTTCAGTAAACCGATTCGAATTGAATTACTTAGAGACGCCATTGAAGAAGATCTGAGAAAACTCAGGATGGCTGGTTAATCCCACCCGTTTGTCTAATCAAGGATAACCAGTAATTCATGCCCATCTCCTTGAACATTTTTTCGGCACGCTTCAGGTTAATGCGCGCCGGTTTCATATCCCCGCGCTGAGATTGAACCATCCCTAAATAGAAATAGCCAATCGATGCCCAGGGTTTAATTTTTCTATCCTCCAATATCGCAATTCCTTCAAGAATAGATTTCTCTGCTGTCTCGATTTTGGAATCATCATCATGGGCAATCGTAATGCCCAGGTAAATCCGCGATGTCCCTTCGATCCATTTTTCATTATGCTTATGAGACAGCCTCAATGCGCCCTGAAAAGATTCTTCAGACAGTTTGACATCTCCGGACGCTAATTGCGCCATCCCCAGGGCAAAATAATGAAATGACATGTAATACGGTATGCCGGCATCTTTTTGGATTTTCATACCCTTGTTTATATATCGCAAGGCAGTTTCCGTATCATGGATAAAAAAATAACCTATACCAAGCCCGGTCCAGGCCAGGCCCAACCAAATCAATGCATCACCCTCTTCACAATATTTGATGCATTCTTGAAAGTGGCTTTTTACATTTTCGCCGTCTCCCTGGTGCATATACAGATATCCATATAGAAATTCCGCTAAGGCCAAACCCATCAGGCTATCGAATTTTTCACCAAACTCCAGACCTTTTTTGCAATGAAGTTTCCCATTTTCAAAGTCTCCCAGCCACCCTAGACTGTGGCCGTAATAAAGGCACAGCGCGGTGTAAACATTGTTCCCCAAGCCAAAGAAATCGTGTTGCCTTTTTTGGTTTTCGATCTTCTTAATCGCCTTCATTGCCAAGACTGATGTTTTGTATGGCTCGCCGGCGATGATATAAAATGCACACAGCCTGCTGGCAACGGGTGCCATAATGCCGATGTCTTCAATTTTCTCAGCCTCATGAAAGGATTTTTCCGAATATTCGATTCCCAATAAAGGATCTCCGCCCCTCACCGAATGATAGCTTCCGATACTTCCCAAGAATAGTGAAAGGTTCTTTTTATCCCCGAGTTCAGTCGAAAGCATTTCGCCCAATTTAAAATAATGAAGGGAATTGTCCGGATAGCCCAAAAGCTGCATTGGGATGGCCATCAAATGCAAAACCTCCAGCTTTTTTTTATTGATTGCCGGACCGTCTTTCATTTTATCGAGGGTACTGCAGGCCTTCTTGTAGAATTGAAAAGCTTCCCAATTGGAAAATTTTTTGGTCGCTTTTTCACCGGACAACTTCAGATATTGATAGGATTGATCCAATTCACCGCTTTTTGAATAGTGATAGGCGATAATCTCGACAAAGGCTTCCAATTTATCACCAAAAAGCTCTTCCATTGCTTGTGCGATATTTTTATGAATCGCCTTTCGTCTTTTTTGAAGCAGACTGTTGTAGGCCACTTCCTGGGTTAACGCGTGTTTAAAGATGTATTCCAAATCCGGGAATAGGCTTTTTTCATAGATGAGCTCAAGTCCCTGAAGATGATGCAAACGGGATTTTATTTCGTCCTGCATACCGGTAATGGCCTGTAAAATACGGAAGGTAAATTCTCGCCCGATAACGGATGCGACCTGCATGATATATTTTAAGCTGTCATCCAGCCGATCCAATCGTGCCGCAATGATCCCCTGGATGGTGTCCGGCAATTGAATATCAGATGCCCGCTTTGTCAGCACAAATTGCCGGCCTTGCCTCTGAATAGAGTCGCTTTCGAGCAGGCCGTAGGTGAACTCTTCCATAAAAAGCGGATTTCCCGAGGATCGATTCAGGATCAGTGCTTTAATCTCAGAGCTAATCGGCCCATTTCCCAACAGGGCTGTCAGCATCTGAGCGCTGGAGGTTGATCGCAGCTGAGTCAGGCCGATCTTTGTATAATACGATTTGCTGCCCCATGGATGAAGGTATTCCGACCGATAAAGTATCACGAGCATTATGCGGGTTTTGGCAATCCATCCAATTAAATAGTCCAAAAATTCTTCTGAGGTTTTGTCGATCCAGTGAACATCTTCGAACACGAGTATCAACGGTTTTTTCCGGCTTTCCGTGATAAACAGTTCGCGCAGGGCCTCAAAGGTTTTTTCTCTTTTTTGTCTCGGATCCAGCGCCTCGTATGATTCATCTCCCGAATTTTGAGTTAATAGCTCCCGGAGGGGTGCAATGCCGCCGGCGAGGTGTTCATCGAGGGCCGCGATTTTTTCGTTAATTCTGCGATTGATAATGCTGTCGTTATCGTCTTTTTTGATGCCGAAATAGGATCTTAATATCTCCAGAATCGGCATATAAATGACGGACTCGCCATACCGAAGACAGCGACCTTCAAGATAGCTGAATCCAGCTTCGGGCAATTGATTAACCAATTCCAGAAGGAGCCTGGATTTGCCGACGCCGGCCTCGCCCTCAATACCCACTACCTGCCCGGACCCGGTCAGCACCCGATCAAATGGATCTTTGAGGGCTACCATGGAGTTTATACGGCCGACAAATTCCGTCAGGCCCCTGGAGGCTGAAGCTTTGAACCTGGTTTTATCTTCACCGACCCGGATTAATTCATAGGCTTCCTGAGGATTTTTTTTGCCTTTTATATCCATTTTGCCCATGGACAGAAAATCAAAATAATCCTTGGCGATCGCATAGGTGTTTTTAGATGCTAAAATGCTGCCCGGGCTGGCTCTCCGTTCCATTCTGGCTGCCAGATTGGTAGTGTCGCCGATGGCGGTGTAATCCATGCGCAGGTCGTCTCCGATGGCGCCTACAACCACCGGTCCGGAATTAAGTCCAATCCGCATTTTGAATTCAATATCATATTCTTTTTTTAAATTCCGGGCATAATCACGCAGCGCCTTTTGGATCGCCAATGAGGCATAACAGGCCCTCTGGGCATGATCTTCATGGGCGACCGGGGCTCCAAAAATAGCCATGATGCCATCGCCGGTGAACTGGTTAATGGTCCCTTCATATCGATGGATCTCGTTCATCAGTATTCTAAAACAACCATCAATGATCTGGTGGACTTCTTCCGGGTCGAGTATTTCTGCCATTGCCGTATAGCCGGCCACATCGGCAAATAAAACGGTTACCAGTTTTCGTTCACCTTCGATTGAACTGCGGGTGGTAAGAATTTTATCGGCGAGAAACTTGGGCGTGTAGGATCGGGTTTTATGAATGTCCGCGGCAGGTGCATCACCGGGCCGTCTCAATTCATAACCGCATTCATCACAAAACTTACTGGTGGTCTTGTTGGATGTATGGCACTTTGGGCAAGTGAAATCAAATTGATGGCCACACTCGCTGCAAAACTTGGCTGTTTTTCGGTTTTCAAACCGGCACTGGGGACATTTCACTTTTTATTCACTCCATCATATGCAGATACAGATATATAAACCGATCCCGGAAGCAGGTCAAATGGTTTGTCCTCACCGTTATCGCCCTGATCATACCGGGCACCGAAATTCTTGCAGTTCAGATTTTCCGTTTTGCGGAGGATGGATTGTGGGACCTGCTGACTGCCCTCGGGATCATGATGATAATCATTGCCACGGCTTTTTTTTCTTTTTTGGTCAGACGATGCCAGTTGAGATATCGGATTTTCAGTTGTTTTCTGATCTGAGCTTTGATAGCTTTGTGATGCATGGGAAAGTCTCCTTTCGGTAAATTTTAAGGTCAAATCGTTATATCGAAACAAGTGAGAGTGACGCATGGCTGGGAGCCAGGACTTGAGTTTATCGTTGAATATACTGGAGACGGTATCAAGCTGAAACCCGTGACCCCATACTTAGAGACTAAAGCAGAGGAGTTGTTAAGGTGCGTTGGTTATAAAGGTCCTTAGAAATCATTAAAGCAGATGGAAGCCGCAATTGCTAAAGGAGCGCGGAAGAAAATATGATTGCTGTGGACACAAATTTATTAGTGAGAATATTGACGAATGACGATCCTGTTCAGGCGCGGCGGGCTTTAAAAAAATTTAAAAGTTTAAATGCAACCCATCCGCAAAATAATCCATATCGATATGGATGCTTTTTTATGCATCTGTCGAGCAGCGAGATCGACCTGAACTAAAGGGAAAACCCGTAATAGTGGGTGGTGATCCTCTATCAAGAGGTGTGGTTGCCGCGTGTTCCTATGAAGCCAGAAAATTTGGTATTCATTCGGCTATGGCATCATCGACAGCTTATAAACTGTGCCCTGATGCGGTTTTTATTCGGCCAAGATTTGATGCCTACAGAGCCGTATCGTCAGATATAAGAGAGATTTTCTGTGAATATACCGATCTTGTCGAACCCTTATCCCTCCATTACAAGAAGCGTTACGATCGATGAACCTGCCGATACTGCTGCTGTCATTTTGAAATATATCAGGCCATTGTTGTCTAAAACTGAAGCTGGTGAAAAGAAGGTCAGACTGCTGGGTATCTCAATTTCAAATTTCGATGATCAAGAAACCATTTCTGGAAAAGTTTGTAAATACCGCCAGCTTCCATTACCATTCAAATTCATTATTTGCAGGTTGCTCACGTTAGCATCAACAAAAAAATCTCTTACTACCTAATATGGCAAATCAAAATATTTTAGCTGTCGTCTACGGATTGGCATCAGCATCCTCTTGGGGGACCAGTGATTTTTCAGGCGGTCTCGTCACTAAAACAAGCAGTGTGTTCGGTGTGCTGCTTGTAGCCAATACTGCCGGGATATTTCTTTTAATTATCTGTTCGCTATGGTTTGGAGGCCCTGTACCAGAAATAAACTCTTTTATATTTGGCGCATCAGCAGGCATTGCCGGATTAATCGGACTGGCCGCTTTTTACAAAGGTCTTGCTAATGCGCACATGGGAATGGTGGCTTCGCTTGCAGCGGTTATATCGGCTGCTTTACCCGTCCTCTTTGGTTTGCTGATAGAGGGATTTCCTTCTAATCGACAGATTGCCGGATTTGCAGCTGCCTTTGCTGCGATCTGGTATCTTTCTGTTTCTGAAAAGTCCCACACTATTCGATGGCGGCAACTCACGTTGCCGGTCACTGCAGGCATTGGCTTTGGCTTTGCATTCATTCTTATTGATAGAGCAGTAGAACATAGTGTGTTATGGCCGCTGTTAGCATCAAAAATGATGGGAGAAGTTTTGCTGATAACGCTCTTATTAATTTTCCGTGTAGGTACGATGCCGGATAAACATAAGTATCCTATCGTGTGTCTCACTGGTTTTTTTGATGTTGCCGGAACTGCCTTTTACGCTTCAGCGGCCCAGGTAGGCAGACTTGATATTTCAGCCGTGCTCGCCTCAATGCATCCCGCTATAACGGCCTTCCTTGCCTGGGTGATCTTAAAAGAGCGTCTGTCTCGCCAGCAATGGATTGGAGTTGTCGCAGCATTGATTGCACTTGCTTTGATTGCCACCTGAGCAGTGTTGTACCGCATATTGGATTTTGCAACGCGATA
Organism: uncultured delta proteobacterium; assembly: GCA_963723215.1. Classification (GTDB taxonomy): domain Bacteria; phylum Desulfobacterota; class Desulfobacteria; order Desulfobacterales; family JAFDCJ01; genus JAFDCJ01. The sequence continues at coordinate 89,729 of CAVRQG010000009.1, read as the reverse complement.
CGTAATAATTAAATTATGACATCACAGAATTCAAATATAGATCAAAAGCTCGTTGCCCTCAGGGAATCCAAATTCAGATCCAAATTCAAGTTAACCCTGAAAGACCGGGATTACATCTCCATAACTATACTTGAATTGTTTTTGCCGCACTTCTGATTTAAAATTCCATTTGATAACTTGTTCATCAACTTCTCTTTCTTTTTCCGTAAATCCTTCTATCATAGATGCTGTTTTTGGAATCTCAAGAAAAACATGAGCAAGTTCATGAGCTATGGTATAAAGAGACTTTTTTCTTGATTTTTTCAGAATGTCAGAACTCAAACATACCAACCATATGCCAACCATCATGTCATATTTTCCATTCTTGACGGTAAGATGAGGTTCATTGCATTTGGAACATCGACACAAGGTAGTCTGTTCATTTCTAAAGCTTATCGGGTCTATGAAAACCTGTTCAGTCACCGAATTATTAGTCATTGGTGCGATAAAACGAACACAGCGTTTGTACATTATAATTTTCCGATCTTTTGACGGCAATCTTTCAAGTACCTCTGAGATCAATGATATTAATTTTACTTTTTCCAAACAATAATTAATGCCGTAAACATTACAATCTATCCATTCAAATAATTCATTTTTATTTTCATCGTAATCCACTGGTCATTCCTAGTATTTTTAAATTTCCATCCGTTATTTTCTTCATCAATGACAAAAACAAGTATATCTTCTCCTGCCTGTGAAATTCTAAAGGGATAACTGGTCCATAATTCCTTGTTATTAAATAGCTCATCAGCTGTGGGAGCAGTTGTGCGTGATGGTTCGGAAAAATAACTGGCAAGTGCTGCGAGGGCATTGGATCCACCACCCGCTTCCATTTGGGAACAGTCGACATCAATTGCCGCATAAGAAGCAGCCAGAGTGCGATACTGCAAACCAAAAACGGGTACGATTTGAATATCGTTTTCATTTATTTCATAAAAATATGTGATAGGATGGGTTGTAATAATCTCCCCAATTCCAAATACCCAATTCCAAATAGTTATATCGACAAAATTATGCTAAACTAAAACTTTTTAATGTACACTTCAAAATAATGAAAGAATCTGAACAAGGAGACAACATGGATGGGAGCCGACTCTCAGAAATAATCCGAAGAAGATTGGACCTCGAAGACCACGACTGGTCGATCATTGAAAAAAAACCCAAATTCTGATTCAGCTGATCCAAAAGCACCGGTAAATCAACAAATCCATCCTTATCAATGTATTACCGAAAATCATTCATGATGCCAAGCATGTTCCCGGGTCTCTGAAGATTCCTCTTGGACAGATAAGGGACACAAATGCCTTGCCTGAAAAACTGGATTCCCCATTGGTGTTTTATTGTATGGGGCAACTTTGAATCTAAAGCTCCAAGGCCGCCATTCTGGCGGTCAGCCAAGGGTACACCAACGTCTATGTTTACCGCGAAGGCCTCTTGTGATGGATGCGTGCAGGCAACCCAGTATCTACTTCCGCCGATTACCCTGACATTTCAATTCCCTTGATTCGATCCAAAGAGCTGGCTCGTCTTTCCACCAGCACTGCAGTTTTGGTCGATATCCGACCCTCGGCCCATTACAAAAAAGGTCATATTGAGAATTATCTTCATGAGCTCCTGTCCCATGAGCATTCTTCTCCCGAAGCTTTAAAACTTTGTGATGAAATCAGATCATCTTATAAACTTACTAAGGATATTGGGTTGAGATGGGTGCAATCAACAATAGAAGAAAACTGGGACATCGAACCCCAATTGGCAGCCGGTTCAGCATTCTGATGCCCGTGTAGCCGTTGAGATTGAATCAAAGATCAATATTATTAAATTGGCATCAGTCTATATTCGCCGAAATGATTCCATAATGTTTCTATTTCGATTAGACCGGTCGTTTTTTTTGGCCGGTGGCAAGGCCATAGCCAAAGCTATTTTGTCATCTTGATTACCACCATCGAGACATCATCTTCGATGGGCCTACCGTCTCGAAACCTATCGACAGCAAACAGACATGCCGTCAGGATACCATTGGCATCGAGATCGGCATATCGATTTAAAATCCTGATAATTGGATCTCTGCCAAACATTTGCCCTTTCCGATTCAAGGTCTCCCACAGACCGTCTGTGCCCATTAAGATGATCTGACCGGCTGTCAAACTTTCCTTGTAGTACTGCCGGTAACGCCAATTTTTATCGATGCCCAGTGCCATCCCCAATCCATGCAGCTGTTCGATAGTGCCGGTCAACGGGTCGTAGAAAATAGCCGGGTTGTGGCCGGCGCGGACCCATGTCAGCCTTCGTTGCTGAAGGTCGATGGTAAGATAAAAAAGGGCCATGAATTGGCAGGAATCCTCAACATCGTGCACCAACTGGTAGTTGACATCCGTCACGATATCCGCAAGGGTTCCGGGCAAGACAGAGCGCTGGCGCACCAGGGCTCTCCCGGTGGCCATCAGCAGAGCAGACGATATTCCCAGATCGCAGGCATCTCCCATGATGACACTGAGCTGACTTTTGTCGGGCCTGGAGGAGTGCAGAAAATCATAATAATCACCGCCGGTCTCCTCGCAGTAAACGCTCCTGGCTGCAATATCCAGACCCTCGATGACGGGCGGAGATCCGGGCAGAAGGTCCCGTTGTGCTTCCCGGGCAAGATTGTATGAATGCCGCAACACTTCCCCCTCGACCAGGCCGATGGTCATTTTATTAATTCCGTCTCCCAGAACACCGACTTCATCGTTGGAGACTACCCGGGTACGGTGCTTGAAATCGCCGGTCTGCACTTTGCGGATGATGCCGACCATATCCCGGATTGGCTCCAGAATGGACCTTCCGACCAGAAAATTGAGCCAGAGGGAAATAAAAACAAAGATGATATATAGACTGATCGTAAAAACTAGCAAATCCCTGCTAAAAACGGTCACCGGCACAGTGGATCCCCTGGCCTCGGATTCAACGTAAAACAGGGTGCCCACAAAGATAAGCATGGGCACAACCGTGCCGGAAAAATAAAGAAACTGAATTCTTTGGCGTATCGATATTTTCCAGATTTTTTTATGCGACGTCAGCCGGCCTTTCGGAAAAAAAATCGGAATTAAATGCTTGCGCGAATAGGCCTCTATTACAAGCAACGCCAGTCCTGCGGCAAGGCTGCCGACGATGATGCCCCTGAACATTGTGAAATAAATCGTGTGCCATGAGCAGCTGTAAAGGGGCGATGAATTTAATGACGGGATGAGCTTTGCCAGTAACATCCAGGCTGCATCCAGCAGGCTCAGACCCGTCCACATGGAAACATTCAACAAAGATATCAGGGGTGGCAATAGAAGCAGTCGGCGGCGGGCTCGTCGAAATAGATTCGGTTTGTCTGCCGCTTTTGACTTTGGGAATCAAAATAGCGCTTTAATGGTCTCTGGGCAATATATTGCAGGCCCGCACCAATAGCGATAATAATCGGATACATCATTAAGAGGTAAATCCAGCCGTCATCAACAATAAAGCTTCGCCATAACTTGAAAAATTCGGTCGGGGTCAACAGGTTCAGTACCCCCACGATAAGGGATCCGATCATGTTGGCGCCGGCGTTTATCAGGTAAAGATTCAGGAGCAGTTTTTTATGATGGCTTTTCTCAATCATTTGTAATTTTTGAATTTAAACCGACAATTTTAATTACCACCATGGTGATATCGTCTTCACGCGTCGTACCGAATTGAAAGTCTTCCACAGACTGAAAACATTTTCCAAGAATATCCTTGGCGGTCGCATTTGAGTTCTGTCGAATGATATCGTAGAGAGGCTTTTTGCCGAACATGTCGCCCCTCTTATTGCGAGCCTCCCAAACACCATCGGTGGCCAGGACGATGATTTGTCCTCTAGTTATTTCACTTTTCTGATTTTCCTCAAATATAGCTTGTTCAGTGATCCCCAGGGCAGGACCCTGCCCTTTCAATTTATCGAATTTGTCCGAAATTGGGTCGTATAGGATTGCCGGCTCGTGCCCGGCCCCGATCCATCGAATGCAACGATTTTGTGGATCAACTCTCAGGTAAAACAAGGTCATGAAGCTGCCGGAATCTTCTACGTCCAATACCAGTTGCCGGTTGACATCGGCCATGACCTGACTCAAACTCCCGGGCAGGTGAAATCGTTGCCGAAGAAAAGCGCGAACCGAGGCCATCAGGATCGCAGATGAAATACCGTGGCCGGATACATCGCCGATGACAGCGTTGAGTTGTTTGTTATCATTTCCAATAAAATCATAATAATCGCCGCCGGTCTCATCACAGTAGAGGCTCCGGGCGGCAACATCCAAACCGTCCGTGATCGGGCACGTTCGCGGCAGAAGGGCCTGCTGAATTTCCTGGGCCAGGTAAAGCCCGCGGCGCAGCCGATCCCGTTCAATCAATCCCTCGGTCATGGCGTTCATGCCGTCACCCATGATTCCGAGCTCGTCATTGGATACGACCCGAGCTTTTTGATGGAAATAACCTTGGCGGACTTTGCGAGCCATCGCGAGCATGTTATTGATGGGCTGCAAAATTGACTTGCCCACCAGAAGATTCAAGCTGAGTGACATGATGATGAATAATGATAAACACCGCCGCTGAGAAAGTCATGATATCGCGGCTGAACTGCGCCGTCGTAACGACCGTTTCATCCAATTCCCAAATGGCAACCGCAATGGTGACACACAGCAGAATCATGGGCGCATTGGTCCCAACACCAAATAATACCCGGATTCGTCTCAGGATGGATATGTTGATCGTACCGGGTATGGTTGATAGTTGGCCCTCGGGAAATAAAATCGGGACTATTTTTTGCCGGACGTAATCATCGATCAGAAAAAAGGAAATGAACGAGGCAATCAGCCCGACCATGAGGACCCGGAAGAAGTTGTAAAAAAAACCGCTGAGGGTCATATCTAAAAGAAAATACATCAGCGGCGTGAAGATGATATCCAGGAACAGCCATAAGCATAGGTTGGTCAAAGCGAGCAAGACCGGCAAATTGATAAGCCGTCGCCCGGTCTGCAGCTTAAAGGATTTTTGGATTTTTTGATTGTGCCTGAGACAGCTCAAATATCCGGATAGGGGACGTTGGATGGTATATTGCAGGACGGTGGCAATGATACAGGCGACTAAAAAGAAAGTGGGAATTAATACCCAGCCGCCCCCCGAGATCAAAATCATCCAATCTTTTAAGAATTCCAGCGGGGTAAAAATATTCAGCAACGCGATGGTGAGGTTGCCGATTAAGTTTGCCACCAAATTCCTGACATATAGACCGGTCAGATTTGGGAGAGATTGAGGTTTTGCAGTCATAATCTAATTATTCGGACCTGTCATCAAAAATTTTCCGAATAGAGACACTGTTATCCCCGCTTTTCCAGCATTTGCTTTATATTGTCGATCTGAATCTCATTTTCGTCCACCACCAGGATTTTTTCTCTGTCCTTTGGCAACTCGGATGTAATGTCGGCTTGCAGCAGGGGGGGGCCTGTGACAATTGGCAAGTACACCCGAAAGAGCGTCCCTTTGCCGGTTTCACTATCGAAATCGATTTGCCCCCCACATCGCTTTACAATTCCGTGGGTGACGGAGAGCCCCATCCGGTGCCTTCACCTCTTTTTTTGGTTGTGAAAAATGGATTAAATTTGTTTCCTCCGACTAAAATGGGGCTGTCCGTTGAAATGCGCTTTGGGGTGGCCATGCCCATCGTGGTCATTAAAAGCAGGATATGGAGAGAAATCAGTAGCAGCGACAGAAAGACTTTTTTCATATAATGGTCCGTATGACGGAAAGATCTGTCTTTTTGTAGATTTTCGTAGAATTCATATATAAGCGTTAGCATTCATTTACTGCAGTCGGCTGGTAATTGTCAAATCTTAAGAGGACAAGCAACTGTTCAGTGTGATATTAATGAAAAAACACCATCGATGAAATCATTTTTAGAACTAACAAAGAACGCATTCGACTGAGGTTGTATTTGATAGACCGTGGCGGAATAAGAGCCGCTGTAGTATAAAAGCGGACACCCAGCACGAAGTTCTGCTGGAAAATAAACCCATTTGCTATCTAACGGGACATACTATAATAAGTCCATGGAATAAGTTCGGTTCAATTTCTAAGCATACATGAAAAGGCACGTTTGATCCTTTAATGTTTTATTAAAGATGGGTTTCAATCGGGTATGGTGCTGGCGCTCACTTCCGAGGAGAGGGCAGGCCGCGATACGGTTACTTAACTTACAAACAACATTCAATAGGTCTTATGAATGCATATATAACCCCTGTCCAATCAGACGCTTACAAATGGCTGATTCTTACCATATCAACGTTTACATTCACATTTGTGTTGGCCGTTCCGCAAATGTCGCTGCCGGTGCTGTTCGATGAAATTTCCGCCGACTTAAACTTGAGTCTGGTGCAGGTCGGCTGGATATGGGGTGCCGGCTCTGTGTTGGGTATTTTAATGGGTCTCATCGGTGGTCCCGTCGGTGACCGCTTCGGACCCAGACGGACACTTGCGGTTGCTTGTCTATTAATGGGGGTCGCGGGTGCGGCACGCGGTCTTTCAAACGGCTTCACGATGTTGGCAATTACCACGCTCATTACAGGCCTTGCACAATGGTCGATCCCGATGAATGTCCATAAGGCGTGTGGTATCTGGTTTCCCAGGGAACAACTTGGCATGGCGAATGGCGTTGTTTCAGTTGGGATGGCGCTGGGATTTCTCTTAGGGGCGCTTTTGGCGGCCACCGTCTTTTCGCCCCTATTCGGTGGCTGGCGGAATGTGCTTTTCGGGTACGGTGCGGTAGCGATCCTGTTTGGTATATTCTGGTGGTTTTCCCAGGAGAAAACTATGGTTGAAGGCCGGCAGACCCATCAAATGCTCACCTTCCGGGAAACCATCCGGCACGTGACGCGCTTGCGCAACGTGTGGATACTCTGTATAGCGACTGCGGGTGTGTCCGGATGTGTCAACGGGATGTTGGGATTTCTGCCACTCTACCTGCGGGACCTGGGTTGGGAACCGGCAATAGCCGACAGCACGCTTGCATCTTTTCACGCGGTGAGCATGCTCTTTGCAATCCCCATTGCGCTGTTTTCCGACCGTGTCGGCAGCCGCCGCGGTGTCCTGATGGTGGCAGCATTACTCATTGGCAGCGGCACCGGTCTTTTAGGGTTTGCCAGCGGTGTCTTCATCTCGGCGGCGGTTTTGATCGCCGGCATCTCACGTGATGGATTCATGGCCATCACCATGACGGCAGTCATGGAGGAGAAAGGGATTGGCGCACGGTTTGCAGGATCAGCAGTCGGGCTGAATATGTCCGTTATGGGGATTGCCGGTGTCTTCGCACCTCCAGTCGGGAATTGGCTGGCGAAATTTGGGACCGGACTCCCCTTTCTGTTCTGGGGATCTCTGGTATTTTTAGGATCTATGGGCTATCTTTTTATGCGGCCACCAGCGACAGGAAGTACCAGCAATCCTCAACCATGACAGATGTAATGCAGACGGCATATGCACTGAAGTCTGTCCGCGCAAACCAATTCAATGGGATAAAAGACGCCGTTAAATCAAAACCGCCGGTCGCCCCGCGATGGCCTTTAGCATCTTTAATCCAAAAATGGGAGAATGGTGAGGATGTGATTTTTCGCAATGCGCCGATGGTCCTTATCACCCATGCTCACAATATCGGCTCCCTTCCATCTGAAAGTTGTGTTATCGCATGTTTAAATCCCTAAAAAGGCTTCTCTGAACATATCGCTGTCAAGCAATTCCCTGCCAGTGCCCTGACCAACAATTCTGCCGGTCTGCAGGACATAGCCCCGTGCGGCCAATTCCAGTGATTCACGCACGTTTTGTTCCACCAGCAGGATGGTCATGCCTTCTTTTTTGAGTTTTCGGATGGTATCGAAGACTTCGTCGACCAGCAGCGGTGCCAACCCCAGCGAGGGCTCGTCCAACATCAAAATCCGGGGGTTTGACATCAAACCACGTCCAATCGCGACCATCTGCTGCTCACCGCCCGAGAGGGTCGATGCAGGCTGGGAGCTTCTTTCCTTTAACCTTGGGAAAAGCCGGTATACGAAGTCCAGATTATCTTGTATACGCTTAGGCTCCTTGAGGATATAGGACCCCAAATAGAGATTTTCTTCGACAGAAAGTGGCCCAAAAAGCATTTTCTCTTCCGGCACGTAGACAATTCCTCTTTGGACGATTTCTTCGGTCCGAAGTTTTTGAACCTCTTGACCTTTAAAAATAATTTGTCCCTCAAAAGCCTTTTGCGATCCCATGATGGCTCTGAGCAAAGTTGATTTGCCGGCGCCGTTGGACCCAACCACGCAGACCGTCTCCCCGGCGTTGATCTCCAGTGATATGCCGTGTAAGACCGGCATCCCAGAGTAGCGGACCTTGACATTTTTGATTTCGAGGATCGTCTCAGTCATGAATCACCTCTGCTCTTTAACATAGCGTTCACCCAGGTAAGCCTTAATTACCTGCGGGTTTTTGGCGATATCTTCGGGCTTGCCCTCGGCGATTTTTTGGCCGTAATCCAAAACGATGACGCGATGGCTGACTCTCATCACCAGTTCCATGACGTGTTCAATCAACATGACTGAAATTCCCAACTCATTGTGAATTCGCTGGATGGTGGCCATGATGCCATCGATTTCGCTGGGGTTCAAACCGGCGGCGACTTCGTCCAGCAGAAGCAACTTGGGGTCGGTTGCCAGGGCAGTGGCCATGGTCACCCGTTTCTGAGCGGCCACCGGCAGTTCGCTGACGAGATAATCGGCGAGATCGCCCAGTTCCATGTCTTCCAAAATCCGGGTGGTCCGTTTTTTGGCCTTGGCGGTCGAACGGGTATGCATAAAGGAGCCGACCATGACGTTTTCGGCCACATTCAGGTCTCCTGCCGCCGCATATACCTGGAAAGTTCGGGCCAGGCCCATCCGGGCGATTTCATGGGCTTTTAACGCTGTGATGTCTGTTCCGTTAAACTCGATTTTTCCCGCAGAGACGGGGTGCAAACCGGAGATACAGTTAAAGAGGGTGGTCTTGCCGGCGCCGTTGGGACCGATGAGTCCCAGCAGCTCCCCTTTTTCAAGCGAAAAAGAGATGTCGGCGTTGGCCCGCAGGCCGCCAAAATTTTTGGTCAGGTTTTGAACCTCAAGCAGAGCCATCAGTTGCGCCTCCTGCGCCGAATTTTCTCGACGATACCCCAGATGCCCCGGGGTTCGAAGGCTGAAATCAACATGATGATCAGGCCGTAAATCACCAGATCGATGCCCGCCATTCCGGCTGTGGCTCCCAGCCACTCCTTCAGGTAACTTTTAAGCGGGATCAACACCCCCGCCCCGATGATCGGTCCCCACAGAGAACCGGCGCCGCCCAACATGGCCATCAGGGCAATCAGAATGGAGATGTCCAGGCTCATGGTATCTTCGGGTTCGATGGCCTTGATGTAGCAGGCATGAAAGGAGCCGACGACGCTGACAAATCCGGTGGCGATGGCATAGGTTTTGACCTTGGCCCAGTGGACGTTGACGCCCAAAGAGCGGGCAATGTCTTCGTTGTCCTTGATCGATCGCAGTTGAAATCCCAGGCGGGATTTGCGGAACCAGTTGATGTAGAAAACCCCGATGACAAAGAAAGTCAAAAGAACATAGTAATAGTAGATATCTTCCTTGAACATCAATCTTAGAAAATCCGGCGGATGGTATTTTATCGGTGATATCTCGAGACCCCTGGCGGCACCGACCCAATTCCAGACCTCAAACAGGTTTTTGAGCACCAATGAGGTGGCAATGGTGGCAATTGCGAAGTAGTGCCCTTTGAGACGGAACAGGGGGTAACCGATGATAAAAGACCAGGTGACTGAAAATAGAACACCGATGGGCATGGAAAACCAAAACGGGATGTCCCAGCGAATCAGCATCACGGCGGTTGTATAAGCCCCGATACCCACATACTGGGCCTTGCCCAGATCCACCTGACCACCGTAGCCGCCGATGGTGTTCCAACCCATGCCGTACAATGAAAACATGAAGAACTGAATCATCGTGGCCATCGCAAAGGCCGAATGGGGATATAGCGGAAATGTCAGCAGGAAAATCAAGATTAGGCCGGCAATAACCAGATCGGGTCGGGGGAAATCCGAAAAATCCAATGCGTTTTTTATTGTTTCCATCCAAACAATCCCCTGGGGCGCAAAACCATGATTACAAAATAGGCGACATAGACCCACATGTATTTGAATGACGTCATTGGAACATCCAACATCCAGTCCCAGTTCATGGTATAGGTAATGAAGTCCCAGAACCCGGGAATTTCGGTAATCATACCCACTACCAGCCCGGCAAAAAAGGCGCCGGGGACGCTGCCGAATCCGCCCAGGGCAACGATTGCAAAGGCCATCATGGTAAACAGCAACCCGACGTAAGGGTTGACCGACCAGAAATTGACGATCAGCGCCCCGGCAATGGTCACAGAACTACCGCCGATACCCCAGGCCAGGGCATTCATATGTTCGGTCGGGATTCCCATGTAGCGGGCACCCTGGGCATTCAGAGCCGTGGCCCGCAGGGCCTTGCCGACGCGGGTTTTGTTCATCATGATCCATACCGCCCCAAATGCGATGATCGAAAAGCCGGCGGTCGCCAGTTTGGTGGCCGGTATTATGATGCCCATGCCGATATCAAAGCTTTGGCCGACGAGGAGTCCATGGTGCACCGCACGGTCTTCCGAACCGAAAATCAGCAGGGCCAGGTTTCTTAATAAAAGCATCAAACCGAAAGTACCGAGCAGCTGGGCAATCATCGGCCCTCGCAGCAGATATTTGACAAAACCGCCGTAACACAGGATGCCGAGCACAAATCCTACCGCAGCCGCCACTGGCAGGGTCAGCAGTGGATCGATCCCCAGGGCCTGGGCCGTCAGCAGCCCGGTGTACATGCCGATCATCAGGAATTCGCCGTGGGCAAAATTGACGATGTCCATCACACCGAAAATGATTGTCAGACCCAGTGCAACAATGGCCAGAACCATGCCGAACAGCAAGCCGGCCACAATTGAACTTAGCAGAATGTCCATGTAAAATGCCTGTTAGAGGTTTCAGTTGTCAGGTGTCAGGTTTCAGGAAAAAAAGTAGAAGTGCTGACACCTGAAAACCGACACCTGAAACCCAATTCCCGACAAAAGTAATAAAAGTTAAGTTCTATGCATTGGACATAGGACGATTTTTTCTCTAAAACTGCGGGAAAGGATAAATCATATCAGCTGATGCAACGTCAAAGGGGTAGACAATCTGCAGGCCGATGCTGCCGTCAGCGGCCTTCTGATACTGGCCGATCAAACCGGAGCCCATAACGTTCTGGCCGATCTCTTCACCGGAGGTTGAAAATTTAATGCCCGCCCAGGGCACGACCAATTCACTGCCTGGAATTTCAATGGTGTTGGCAGCCTGCTGAATGGCGGCCGGTTCGGTGGAACCCGCTTTTTCCAACACGTATACCCAGGCTTGCAGACCGGTGAAGGCCCTGGCAGATGCTCCACCCAGATCATTGTCGGCTTTAGCCTTATACAGGGCGTTGACCTGACCGGCCACTGGCTTGATGTCCACCACCTGGGGCAAAAATACGGTGCGGGTCAAAATGCCGACGATTGCATCCCCTAAAGCTTCGCGAAATTCGGGCTTTTCAAACCCGGCATCTTGGCCCCATATTATCTTGGGTTGTATTTTTTGGGCCTTCAGGGTTTTAACCATCAAAATGGCATCGGAGGTGTAAGAGGCAAACAGCATCACATCCGCTCGGCTGGCTTTAAGAGACCGCACTTCGCTGGACAGATCCGGCGCTTTGGCGGAATACAGCAGGGATTTGCGGAGTTTGAAATTATACTGGGCTGAAAAGTCCTTGATCAGCGCCGAAACAAAGGAGCCCCACTCGCTGTTCTCGCAGGCCGAGGATATGTTGATGATGTCATCTTTTGCGACGGCGTCGACCCCTTTGACCTTGCCGGCAGTCAAACCGTTGAGCAGCTCAAACAGGTCTTTGGTAAACCAGACATCGTGGGGCGTGGTGCGCCAAAACCACTTGAATCCGCGCTGGGTCAAGGCCGGCGATGTCGAGGAACCGTTAATCATCGGCACCCCATATTGTTCGGCCACGGCACTAACGGTTTTAGTGACTGAGCTGTGATAGCAGCCTAGCAGTCCCTTAACCTTATCATCCAGAATCAGTTTTTTCGCCAAGTCTGCCCCCAGAGTGGGGTTGCCTTCATGGTCCTTGAAGATCAATTCGATCTTGGCGCCGCCCAAGCTGCTGATGCCGGCGTTTTTTGCCATGCTCATGTTGATGTCGGTCATGGCAGTGTTGGCAATTTCAGCGGCCAGTTCGGCACCGGCACGAAGCTCGCGACCGGCCGCAGCGGCACCACCGGTCAGGGGGTAGATGACGCCTATTTTAATGGTCCCTTCAGCGAAGGCACCCACCGGGACGACGAGCCCGATAATCATTGCCATACTCAGGATAATGAATCCGCATTTTAATATTGCTCTCATGGTTTCTCCTCCTTTCGATAAATGAGACTTGATTGACAAGTTGACGGAATGGAAATTCTACAACTCAATGAAAAGATGGGGCATTGTATAAGATTTGAATTTTTTTGCCCCAATCATGGAATAATTCAGAGCCAAAGCAGTTTGACAGATCGACGGCTCTGGATTAAGTTCAAAAACTATATAGAACGCACTCTACACTGTCAAGACGAATTCAGGAAAACCGGGGAGAATATCAACGCCAGCCTGAGATGGCTCAGATAGAAGTGATAAGAACCAATGTGTCAGAGCAAGAATGTACAGCCTTACGCAAACCTGACTGGAGAAAAATCAAATGTTCACCGGCAAACTGGCTAGAATAGATCTCGACGACGCTCGGGTCGAGATAGATCCCATTTCCCAGGCTACCCTGCGTGATTACCTGGGAGGCAGAGGGCTAAATATGAGGCTGCTTTTTCACTCTTTGAGCAGGCCTGGTGATCCGTTTGATCCACGCAGCCCCATCGTATTTAGCCATGGCCTGATGTGCGGGATCCCGAGTCTCGGTTCCCGTATGAGTATCAGCGCTCGTTCTCCGGAAACCGGCTTTTTAGGTGACGCCAACATGGGCGGAGAGTTGGGGGCCGAGCTGAAGGCCAGCGGGATCAGTTCCCTTTTTATCACGGGCAGGAGCAGCCGGCCGGTGTATATATGGGTCCATGATCAAACGGTGGAAATCAGAGACGCTTCGAAGCTGTGGGGAAGGGACCCGATACAAACCCAGCAAGATATCAGAAAGGAGCTCGCTGATGGTGAAATCAAAGTGGGGTGTATCGGTTTGGCGGGTGAAAACAGGGTGCGGTTTGCCGGTGTCCGGTCCGGCCTCAAAAATATGGCCGGCAGGACCGGTATGGGGGCGGTCATGGGGTCTAAGAACCTCAAGGCCATTGCTGTGCGGGGAAACGGGGACATTGAACTCAGCAACCCCGAAGGCTATCTGGCAGCCTATCAGAAAATATTCACAAAGCTCCTTGGGGGGAAATGGGTCCAAGCCCTGGGGCGGTGGGGAACACCATTGCTCATGCAGAAATCCAATTCCCAGGGTTTTCTTGCGGTCCGAAACAATCAGCTCACGACGTTTGGAGAAAAGGGCACCCAGCTGGGGGCGGAACAGCTGGATCGATACTCTACGGGTATGGTATCCTGCACCAGCTGTCCAGCCCATTGCCGGCACCGCTATCAGATAATGGATGGCCCCTATGCGGGAACCGTTGGGGAAGGTCCCGAATATGCCTCCATCGGTTCCATGGGGTCCAAGCTTGGCAGTGCCGACCTTGAAGGAGCTATTTATGCCTCCGAGCTTTGCAACCGCTATGGCCTCGACACCATCTCGACCGGATCCTATATCTCGTGGGCAATGGAGCTCTATCAGCGCGAAATCATTGGTGAGGTTCAGGTGGGATATCCCCTCAAATGGGGTGATCAGGGAGCAATTATCAAACTAATCGAGCAGATTGCCGCCCGGCAAGGTTTTGGCGACCTACTCGCAGAAGGGCCGTTTGCCTGCGGGATGCTTGGTAAGGGCGCCGAGGAGTTCCTGCTGAAGATCAAAAACCTCCCGATCGAGATGACCGACGAACGGCCGACAAAGGCCTTTGCTTTGGGCATGGCGACCGCCAGCCGGGGTGCCTGCCATATGAGAAGCCGGCCTTCGCTGGATGTCATTGGCCTGCCCGAGGACTTGCTTGCAAAGATTTTTCAGGGGAAGGTATCGCGATCTTATCTGGAATATGAAGGGAAAGGACGTATGGTGTGGTGGCAGGAACGCCTGAACGCTCTTTGCGACTCCTTGGGCGTCTGCAGATTTCTGTCCGTATTCAGCAGTCCCAACGCGCCCCAGGCAACCCAGTTTTGCGAAATGCTGGACCTGGCTTTTGGCGAACCCTTTTCGAAGGCGGAACTCCTGGATGTGGGAGAGCGGATTTGCACCATGGAACGGATGGTTTTGCTGGGCAACGGTCTTGGCAAGGCTGATGATACGCTGCCGTCCCGCTATTTCGATGAGCCGATTCAAGGGGGTCCGGCTGAAGGCGAAGTCATAGATCGGTCAAAATACAATGAAATGTTGGAAGAATATTACAGCCTGCATGGCTGGGATGCCGACGGGGTTCCCACTGAGGCTACCCTTAAAAAACTGGGGCTGTCTGAAACTTAGGATTAACAAAGTAAGAGGTATAAATCAAAATTGTTGGTGATTTAGCTCAAACTCTTAAAGTTTCAGGTGTCAGTGTTCAGGTTTCGGTTCTCGCGTTTGTCCTCCTGACACCTGAAACCCGGGTATTCAATTCCGATGAAAAGTAGTGAATGACTACTGTTAACCAACAACCGTGAATTACACTACACCCCAGAGGAAGCAGGCAGCAATGAAAATCAGGTTAAAAATTAATCCTGAAAAGTGCAGCGGTTGCCGTCTCTGTGAGATGGTCTGCTCAATCCATCACCTCGGAGTGGTCAATACGGTCCGGTCAGCCATCAGGATTTTTAAAGACGATCTGGAGACCGGAGCATGCAAACCGGTGGTATGTATACAGTGCAAAAAGATGCTCTGCATGGCTGGCGACCAGCCGGATCAGGAAGCCTATCGTTCCCGGTTTATCTGGGAAAAATCCTTTGCGGAATCTTGTCCCTTTCATGCGCTCGTTCAATGGAATGATGATGTCTACCATTGTGACCTGTGCGGCGGTGATCCTCAATGCGTGAATCTCTGCAGCACCGGTGCGATCCAGATTTCTGATAAAGATGAGTTGCGAAGCGGCCGTCAAGCATCTTCTGGACCAGGCCCGTAAGCAATCGCAAACGCCCGCGGCGGGCTGGATAAACCAATCGACGAAGTCAAAGCAACCACAGGTTATCCAGCCCTGAAACATCTGCTGGCGGTACAAAATGATCTTCACCGAAGTTCCCAGGCCTTAAGTCGGAAGATGAATGCCGGGATCCCCTTGAAAACCGAGTTTCCCAAAACCCCAATTGGCATTGACTTCCGGCGTCTATACGCCTCCGCGGCGCGCAATTGGTGGGGCTTGAATAATAAATTCCTGGGGGGAGAGCCATACCCTATACGGACGACCTGATGGAAAAGAATGCAATGCCTAATTCACATGCCTACTATCGGGCGAAGTTTTTCAACTTCTGCAAGATCTTTGACCAATATTTGGATGTAGAGACCTGCCGCCGACAACTCGTCGGAGAGTAGTCGTAATTCGTCCGATGTAAAGCTGCCCCGAATGAGCAGCGAACGCCCTTGGTCTTGAACCATACGGAAATATGGGATCATCTCCGCCAGGGGGGGACCCGCATCTTCATGGTTGATTTCAAAACACTTAATCTCTTCGATCTCCAACATGGCATCCAAAAGGAACATGGAGGTAGGGTGTAGGTGGATAAAGGTATTATCAAAATTCTGGGCAATCATCCGATCCACTTCCAGAACCAATTCCCGGTAAATAGTCGGTGAGTAAACCGCCGTGGCGTCTTCCTGCATGCGAATAATGCTGCCGGGGCTCCAAATCTGATACTGACAATCGAAGTAGCCCCCCTCAAACAGCGGGATATGTTTCCAATATTCCTTGGCCATGTCACGGAAAACTTCGCCCATCCGCCACATGATCTCCCTGGTGATTTCCGGTTCATCCATCAAATCCATTATGCTTTGGAAATGGCCCCGAAATACGGCGTGCAAATCCGTAGGTCCGATTTCAGAGCCGTGGCCAATGGGAAAACGGCCGTTGGAGAGCTTAACCAGTTCCAAGGCAAAATCGAGGTATTTGTGCCACCAAGGGGAGTCCAGGTTTAACTTGGATTTCGCCAAGGTCTCTTCCAAGGTGAGATTGCGCTCTTCCCCCATGATATTGCTGGGCAACAGCCGCAACTTACAGCCCATCACCGGCGGTAGCCAGGGGATCGCCACCAGCGCCGGATAGGCACCTCGAAACACATCGTCTTCGATCACTTCCCCTTCTTTTAGGAGCCGGACATGGTCATCTAAAAAGCCCTGAGGGTCTATCATGTCCAATTCCACATAGCGTGCCTCACCCCAGGCCTGGCAGGCAGAAAATTCCTGCAAGGGAAACCATCCCACCATGGTGAACCCGATCATGGGGCGGGGAACACTTTCACGATTCCACCATTTCAGGTAGTTTGCTACTTTCTCCGGGGCGTTGCCAAAGGGAGCGGTGGCCATTGTTTCTCTCCTTAATCCATTGGTGTCTTTTAGGGATTGAGTATTTCCTTTTGACTTTTATCTTTACTGATTGAAAAGTTCAGCGAGGATTAGTTAACCCGCCGTGGTTGGACCTCCCGGCTAAACTTTGCCCGACAGCGACCATAACCGTTGACTCAGCTTTCGGGCTTGCTTTGCATCGGGCGAACCGGTGACAATGAAGATCCCGGTGGTTCCGAAGGTGTTGATCAGCTTACGGGTATAGGCCACAGCGTCTAAAATTGAAGCGCCCATTAGCGCACACAATATCCATGTCAATAATCAAAACAAGTTTTGCAGTCAAGCTTATTTTTTGTACGCCGGCAATGCAATTTCAGGCCAGGTTGAGCATAGCTCACCGATAAGGATTTCAGGCAAAAAAAAGAAGAAAGGGTAAGTTTCATTATAGCTAAGGCGCGGGATGAATATCGGATCTTAAGAGAAAAACATCAGCCGGTCAACCACCCCGAAGAGGCATTGAAAGCGCTTGATGCTATTGTCGCCAGGGCGAGCAAGGAGTTGGCAGGCTGATGTACGCCTGGGACACCGGAACCGCAAATATCATTTTGACGGCGTCGTATAATATATGTTAGAAGGGCTGACACAAATGATTGAATATTGTAGAGAGAATGTTCAATTTTCAATTCCGTTTATCGGGATTCGTACCTTCAATTGTGAATTTTATTGTAAAAAATTATCGCCACCAAGACTCTAAGGCACCAAGGATTACTCACCAATAACGTCCCTTCGTGTCTTTGTGCCTGGTGGCAGCTTTTCCGGTTTAGCGTAACCTATAGAATTTAAACGTAAAAAAATGGAGGGATTACCAATGAAACGATTTGGTGTTTTGAGTGTTGTCTTGGTTGGTCTGATTTTTTTGTCGCTTGTGACATTTTCCGCCGGGGCCGGTGAGGTACCGAAAAAACTTAAGGTTGCGGCAGTTTTCGTATCACCCATTGAAAATGCATGGACCGCTTCCTGGATCGATTCCTTCGAGCGGGTGAAGGCTGCCAAACCCCATGGTTTGGAGTTGGCATTGGATTATTCTGAAAACATTTACGGCGACAAAGTGCTGCCCGTGATTGAAGCCTATGCCGACTCCGGGGAATACGGCATTATCTGGTTTCACAGTTCGGCTTCCGATGAAGTCGAATCGATCAAGGCCAAATATCCGGATATCCTGTTTGTGGTGACCGGGTCCGGCAACCGGCCTTTAGGCGACAATGCCTACTTGCTTTATGCCCACCTACACGAATCCTCCTATCTTTTGGGGTTGATGGCGGGGTCGATGACCAAAAGCAATGTATTGGGGGTTGTCGGATTGTTTCCGGCGGACGACGTCAACGACCAAATTCATGCGTTCCGCGCCGGGGCCCGATCCGTGAATGCAGACACCAAACTCAAGGTAAGTTTCATCGAAAGCTGGTACGATCCGGCCAAGGCTTCCGAGGCGGCCAATGCCCAGATTGCTGCCGGAGCTGATTTTATCCTCCAGCTGGGTGAATCATTTGAAACCTGTAAACAAAAAAATGTCTACTGTTTTGGAAACTACGTCGATCTGAACACCGTGGCCCCCGAGGTTATCCCCACGAGTACCGTATTGAACTGGGATCCCCAAATCAATTACATCATCGGACAGTGGCGTGATCACCATGCCACTGGCAAGCCATACAAAGCCCCCATGGAAAAGGTTTGGTATTCCATGGCTCAAGGCGGTTCCGATATTGCACCTTACCACAATTTCGACAGTATTATCCCGCAAGAGGTGAAGGCCAATATCGCACAAGCCAAAGCCGATATCATGTCCGGCAAGCTCAAAGTTGCGCTGGATTCATCGCTGCCGAAATCGGATTAATCCGGTTGGATATGGAACCACTGCTCCGCACCCAAGCATTGACGAAAAAATTTCATCAAGTTGTTGCCATCGATTCGGTGTCTTTTGATGTGCGACCGGGTGAAATCCACTGCCTGCTGGGTGAAAATGGAGCCGGCAAATCCACCCTGGCCGAATGCATCTATGGCTTCTATCAGCCGGAGCAGGGTGAGATTTTCGTCGAAGGCGATCCGGTCCAGATGTCTTCTCCAGCCGAGGCCATCGGCCGTGGCATTGGAATGGTGCATCAGCACTTCGTGTTGGTACCGACCCTGAGTGTTTTGGAGAATATCGTTGTCGGTACCCACACCTCCGGAATACTGCTGGATCTGGGCAAGGCCGAAAAGGAAGTCAAGCGGCTTTGTGAGCGGTATTGTGTGGAACTGGACCTGGCAGCCAAGGTTTGGCAGTTGCCAGTGGGCCAACAACAGTGGGTGGAAATTCTCAAAGTGCTCTATGTGGGAGCACGCCTGCTGATCCTGGATGAGCCCACCGCGGTATTGACGCCCCAGGAGTCGCGGGCCCTGTTTGAAATTCTCAGAATGATGACCCGCGAGAATATGTCCGTGATCCTCATCAGCCACAAGCTGAACGAGGTGCTGCAGTCCGACCGTGTCACCATCCTGCGCAAGGGCAAAAAGATCGCCACCGTCAAGACGACGGAGACGACCCGCGAGGAGCTGACCGCCATGATGATCGGGCGCGAAGTTGATATCAGCCTGACCAAAGACGATCCTGTCATGGGACCTGAAATCCTTGCAATCAAAAACCTCAGGGCCCTGAATGACCGTGGCCAGGCGGCTCTCAGGGGCATCGATCTCGTTGTCCGGGGAGGGGAGATCGTCGGCATTGCAGGTGTGGCCGGCAATGGCCAAAAAGAGCTCTTCGAAACATTGATTGGGGTCAGAAAAGCGCGTGGGGGACAAATCTCACTACTGGGAGAAGATATCACCCGGCGGAGTCCGAAGTATATTCAGGAAAAAGGTGTCGCTTTTATTCCCGAAGATCGATTTGCCGAAGGTCTGGTGCCGGACTTTTCGGTGGAGGAAAATCTAATTCTGGGCAGCCACCGCGCCGCCGGTTTCAAATCCGGGGGGTTTATCGATTTTGCCCGAGTTACGGATTTTGCCAAAAAATGTATCGCCAGATATGAGATTGCGACGCCATCGCCAAAAACCCTTACCCGAACTCTATCCGGCGGCAATGCCCAGAAGTTGATTGTGGCCCGGGAATTCGCCAGGGAAGCCAAACTCACCCTGGCCAACCAGCCATCGCGCGGGCTTGATGTGGGTGTCATCGAGTATATGCATCAGGCCCTGCTGGAAAAACGGCGGGAGGGCGGCGCCATTTTGCTGGCCTCAGAAGATCTGGATGAATTGTACAACATTGCCGACACCATCGTCGTGATTTACAAGGGTAAAATTATGGGGGCATTTCCAGTGGCGGAAGCGGATATTCAACAGATTGGCCTGCTGATGGTGGGTTCGGGTACCGATGAGTTTGGGGTTGCGTGTCGAGTATGAAGATGGCCGCTGGCCTGAACTGTAATCTGTCTGATCGAAAAAGAAATACACTAGTTCACCACAGAGCTCACGGAACGCTGAGAAAGTCCTCATAAAATTTAAAGTAATCTCTGCGAGCTCTGCGTGCGGTAAACTTATTCATTAGATTATGAACCTCGGCAATTTAAAAATAGAGCCCCGGCTCGAACCGAAGCTTAGCTGGCAAGTCTTCTCGGCTTTTCTGGCCTTAGCCCTGTCAATGATCGTGTGCGCTGTGATGCTGAACGCTGCCGGCACGGACGTTGCAAAAGCCTTCTACCAGATTTGTAAAGGTGCCTTCGGCGGTTGGAATGCCACCGTAAAAACCCTGGTCATGTCGACGCCCCTTATTTTGACGGGGGTGGCGGTTACCGTCGCGTTCCATGCTAAAATCTGGAATATCGGGGCCGAGGGCCAATTGTTTGCCGGAGCGATGACGGCCTATTGGGCCTCCACATTTTTGCCGAACTCCCCCACCGCGGTAGTCATCCCGGTTGTCATCCTAGCCGCATTTATCGGCGGTGCTCTCTATGGCGGTCTGGCGGGTTATCTGAAAGCCCGTTTCGCGGTCAATGAAGTGCTCTCCACGGTGATGTTGAATTATATCATTCGTTACGTTCTTTCATACTTGCTGGTGGGCGGTTCTTGGCGCGATCCCAGTTCCTTTTATCAACAAACTTCCAAAGTGGCGGAAGCCGCCCACTATCCGTTGTTATTGACTGGAACGCGATTGCATCTCGGTTTTCTGGTGGCCGTACTCGCGGCAGTGGCGGTTTACTTTTTTATCAACCGAACCTCACTGGGATATGAAATCAGAGCCATCGGGTTTAACCCGACCGCTTCCCGCTTCAAGGGCATCCATGTGGGACATACGGTGGTGATTGTCATGCTGATCAGCGGTGGTATCGCAGGACTTGCCGGTGCCGGCGAAGTGTTCGGATTGCACTTCCGACTCAAACCGGATATTTCGACGGGCTTTGGATTCACCGGCATCATCATCGCCATGCTGGCCGGATTGCATCCCTTAGGCGTTATCGCAGCGGCGATCCTGTTTGGCGGCCTGGTGAACGGGGGTATCCGCATGCAGATTTTCACCGGAGTTCCCACAGCCATGATTTCGGCGATTGAGGGGATCATTTTGTTGTTTTTTCTAACCTCTGCGGTCCTGACGCGCTATGAAATAAAACGAGTGAAGGCGGATGGGTGATTTTTTTCAGACAACGATCATCGTCAGCATTCTGGCGGCTACGGTGCGGATTGCAACCCCCTTGCTGCTGGCCGCCCTGGGTGAGTTGGTTGCCGAGCGTGCCGGAATCCTGAACCTGGGGGTGGAGGGCAACATGCTCATGTCGGCCTTCAGTGGTTTCATATTTACCTACATCTTCGGGTCACTTTGGGTGGGTTTGCTGGCTGCTGTTCTGACCGGGGCGCTGATGAACCTGCTCATGGTTTTTATGGCGGCGACCTTGAAAGTCGAGCAAGTGGTGACGGGTCTGGCCCTGAACATGCTGGCATCCGGCATGTCCCTTTTCCTCTACAAAGCTTTCTTTTCCGGTTCGGGGGACAAATTGCCCACAATTCAAATTTTTGAAGTGGTCCAAATTCCCTTTTTGTCGTCCATCCCCTATGTGGGAGAAATCCTTTTTTCCCAGAAGTTACTTACCTATGTCGCGCTGCTGATGGTGCCTGCGGTCTGGTTTTTTCTATATCGTACCCAATACGGGTTGGAAATTCGTTGTTTGGGTGAAAATCCCAAGAGTCATTGACACCAAAGGCTTGAGTGTCGCCCTGCGCCAATACCTTGCCGTGGTTTGCGGTGGGATGCTGATCGGCTTGGGCGGGGCGTTCGTGACCATCGGCTCCACGGTGAGATTCATCCCCGAAATTACAGCGGGCAGGGGCTGGCTGGCATTGGTGATCGTCATTGCCGGAAATTGGAAACCCAGCGGCATATTGATCGCGGCCTTGGTATTTGCCTTTCTCGAAGCCTTCCAGCTGCAGGTACAAGGGGTGGGAGTTCAACTCCCTTATCAACTTTTGCTGGCACTTCCCTACGCGGTGGCTATTCTCCTGATGGTTGTCAAACGAGGCACATCTGAAGAACCCGGGCGGCTGGCCGTACCTTATTTTAGGGGTGAGCGTTAGTACAGGAAAATTCAAGAATTTAGGGATTTTGGTATTGAGGGATTAAAGAAATACTATCCGTTAATCCCTGAATTCCTCAATACCTAAATTGGGATCTAAGACAAATAAATAATACCCCCAAAATGAACTTATTTCACAGTAAATTACGAAATCTGAAGGAGCAACCTCATGATCAGAAACTATCTCGAAATCGCTCAACGAGCTGAAACCGGTCCAAAGGTTGCAAAAGCGGACTGGGATTTTGATTATATCGTTGAAATGACCCAGGAAGTGGTAAACAAGTATCAACTTTCCTGGGACACCAACACCCTGAGCCCTGATGACCCAGACCTGGCAGATCGGGTATTTAACGCCGGTCGCGAGCTGATTATCAAAACCGGGGTGTATTCCCTATCCACCGGTCGGGTCATTCAACTGGAGGCCGCCGAGGTGGATGAGGGCATCCGCGCCATGCGAACGGATCTGGTGATGGGAGAAGGCAAGGACGCCCGAACGCTCTTCGCCAGAGATATTATGGACCCGCGTCCACCCATGGTCTGGGCGGGTAATCCGGGGGCCCCGATCCCCGAAGCGCTTTTTTTGCCTTCGGTCCGGAGCTGGGCCCAGGAGCCCATCGTGGATTTGATCACCTGTGGCTCACTGGTGGAAGTCGACGGTTATCGCGTCCAATCCGCCGATGTCAGTGAAATTTTTGCCGTCAAACGAGAGCTTGAGTATCTGCGTCAGTGCCGGCAAATAGTTGGGCGACCCGGGATGGGCATGCTCGCGGCCCAGAGCAGTGTCTCTGAAATCGGAGCTCTGGCGGCAGCACATCCCGATTTCCTGCGGCCTTGCGACGCCCACCTGGTGGCGATGTTCAATGAACTGATGATCGACCGCGGCAACATGATCCGTGCCGCTCATTCCGAAAGTTACGGGATGCGCAACGCCTCCCTAGCCTGCGTCATGGTGGGGGGCCTGGGAGGGGATGCCCCCGGTGCTGCTGCTGTGCAGGTGGCTTCGTTTTTAGCGGCCAACATCGTCTGCCGCGCCGATTATCATCTTTGCCATCCCATTCACATCAACCATGTGGCCACTTCCGCCCGGGGCTGCATGTGGCTCCAGAGTGTGGTGTGCCAGGCTTTTGCCCGCAACGCTCCCGCCATTATCGTCTGCGATATTTATCCCAAAAGCGGTGCCCTGACCCTAGAACTTCTTTATGAAGTGGCGGCCAATGCGCTGGCTATCACGGTCAGCGGTGGACACCTTGAGGGTGTGGGTTCGGCGGATGGCAATGCCCCCAATGGTACCGGACTGGAAGTCCGCCTCATGGGCGAAGTGGGTCATGCCGTCGCCCGGCAGAGGGTGACCCTGCGGGATGCCAATCGGATGATTAATGCTTTTCTGGCGAAGTATGAATCCGTTTTTGAAAAGCCCGGTGGAAACCCCGGCCAGTGTATTGATAAAGCTTATGATTTAAACAAAATGACACCGGTGCCCGAGTGGCAGCGCATGTATGATGAGGTGGTCGAAGAGCTGGCTGAACTTGGGTTGGATTTGGCGCGTTAGAATCTCAAGCCGATTCGATTCGTAATTCGGGCGCTGGAAAAATTTTATTAGACAGGATTTACAGGATTTATAGAAAAGATAAGACATTGCACTCGCTAACTGGGCTCAATTTTTGGGGCTTAAAGTGATAATTTTGACCGCAAAAAGGGCGGTTTAAGAAAAAGCCAATCATAGACTTGCACCAGCCACCTTTTCCTTATGTTTATCCTTTCGGCAGTCATATTGCAGGTAGCCTGAGGTGGCATTGGATGAGAGAGGGGGTCGATTTGCGGTTGCGGATCGGTCATTAGGTATTCCGCTCATTTCTCCATTGCAATCACCCTAGCCGGCGCACCATCTCCCGCTTTTATTTTCAATGGCAAAGCGATCAATTTCACTTTTTCCTTTGAAACTGCGTCCAGATTTGTTAATCCTTCCACAATGATGATATCACCACCCAACAAAATTTCATGAATTTTTGTCACCTCTTCCCTATCCGTCACATCTGCTATGGACGGTGGTTCTACAGCTAACATGTTGATGCCTTTGCCGACAAACCAATTGGCCAGACTCTCATGAATTCCGGGCAATTGTTCTCGATATTTATCCTCATTGACATAAGCAGACCAGCCTGTTTTAAGAATTACGCCATCACCCTTGTTGATAAGATCTGCATATGCGCCCAAGTCCTTCAACTTTATTTTCTGTTCGGCCTGCGCATCAATGGGAATGACCCATGAATCACAAACAAATCTGCTGACCTCAAATTCGTCTATGGTCTGATTATTAACCTCAAAATGAAAAGGTGAATCCATATGCGTTCCCGCATGGGAATACAAATGAAGTGTTTTCGCATTCCATCCATCAACTGATTTGGATTTGGCGTCTTCAATTGCTACGCCACGCATGCCTTCCTGGTAAGTTAATGTCAAGTCTATTATTTTCATGATCATCTCCTGTATTGCCAGCCTTGTGCCAGGACCAGAATGAATTTTGGATGTTCTTCTAAGTCGAATAATCAAAATTGGTTAAATATGTATCGGCTTCAGTTTTCGAATTCGCTCTGCGAGTTATGATGGGGTAAGACAGCACCACATGTTCAAAATAATGAGGATCTCCCCAACTGCGGGCGCATGCCTTGACAATGAGAATTCAGAGCACGCAAGTCGCCGCAGTAATTATGTAAATTCGACTTTGGAAATTATCATTCTTCTCCACTTTTATTGGCTTCTACGGCTTCTTCTGAACCCGTATCCGGAGCCATTTTTTCTTTGGCATCATTTTCCGCCGCAGGATCATGACCCTCTTTTTCAAGCCGCTGTTTCTTGGACATGGTATTCACCTGAATAGCGGCTATTTGCAGTGGGTTTTCATTAATTCCGGCAAGGAATTTAAAAAAGAATTGCAATTGGTCGATGTCGTAACCGGTAAGGGTCATCATGGTTTTAAGTAGGGCTTTGCTTACCACCATTTGTTGGTCAGACAATTTTTTTTGCAAAACTTCAAGGTTGTTTTTTTGTTCTGCAATCAGAGCGTCTTTTTCACCAATTTCAACGTTTTTGCTTGAAACTTTTCCTTCCAGTTGCTTGTTAGATTTCTTAATTTTTAAAATAAACCAAATCATCATTATCAAAAAAAGTAGAATGATAATTAGCGCAAGGCCTTGATGAGTAGACAGCCAACTGAAAAGCTTTTCTAAAAAATTGTAAACTGCCTCTTTAAGGTCATAAAAAAAACCACTTGCATCTCCTGCAACCACTTCGCTAGCTGCTTCCAGCTCTTTTTCCATTGTCTTCCCCTTATTTCCTGGATACGAGTTCACTACACTTCTGGGCTGCCCCCGGTGCATCGTAGGCATACCCGTCTGCACCGATTTCGTCCGCAAAGGCCTGTGTCAAGGGCGCCCCGCCGACAATGACCTTAACCTTCTCCCGCAGACCCGCTTCTCGCAGCCCATCGATTGTTTTTTTCATTTCTACCATGGTTGTGGTCAACAAGGCGCTCAAGGCCAGGATATCCGGTTTCTTTTCCTTTACGGCGGCTATGAACGCTTCCGTGGTGACGGACAATCCTAAATCTTCCACGTTAAAGCCCTGTCCATCCAACATCATGGCGACCAGGTTTTTGCCGATATCGTGGAGATCTCCCTTTACCGTGCCGACAACAACCGTTCCGCGTTTCTCTGCCTGTCTGCCGGTCAGTTGATCCTTAAAATGTTCCAGCACTTCAGACATGGTTTTAGCAGCCATCATCATTTCCGGGATATAAATCTCACCGGTTTGGAAACGTTCTCCGACCACCGTCATTGCCGGGATCATTCCCTGGTTAACCACCTCAGAGGCCTTTAATCCGTTGTTTATGTCATTTTGCGTAAGGCTGATGAGGCCAGCGACATCGTTTCCAAGCATGGCCGTTAGGTAGCGGTTGATATTCAAATCGGCTTCTATTTCTATTTTTTCTTTTTGGGGCTTGCCTTGAAATGTCCATATCTTTCCTTTGATCTTTCCTTCTTCCAGATGAAGGGGATAGGATCCGAATTCACGGGTAGCATCAAACATGGCCTTCATATTATCTAACGGCACATAGTCAGCGATGGAATTTGAGGAGGCGACCATATAACCTCCGCCAGGCCCGATGGTGCGAATCCGTTCGTACACCTCAGCTCTGACATCCTCGGGTGAGCCCAAGGTGAGGGTGGAGTCCAGGTTGAGGTTGCCGATCAGACAGAGTTTTTGGCCCCACTTTTTCTTGACTTCGACGATGTCCATGCAATTGGGCTGGATGGGGTTAAACCCATGAAATCCTGCATCAACCAGGTCATCCATGATCTCCGTGCAATCCCCATCGCTATGGAAGATGAAACCGATTTCCTCGTTGCGACAGACATCCCCCATTTTTTTATACCAGGGAAACAAATACTTGCGCAAATAGCTGGGGTTGATCAGAAGGCCGGTATTGTGGGCGATATCGTCCGGGTTGGCCACTGCACCGACACAGGGGTGTTCTATAACCCGCAGAAACGTCTCGTATTGAATTTTTCCCACTTTTTCAAACAAAGCCTCGACAAGGGATTCATTGACTTCCAAGGATCTAAAAAAGGCCTCCGCGCCCATCAGCATCCACACCGGGGTATAGATTTTACCCAACATTAAAATGGCTTTCATTCCCGGGGGAAGGATTTCATCAAAAGTTTCCCAAATCGACATATTAAAGTCATCGGCAGATGGCCATGGATATTTTTCAAATTGCTCCCAGCCAGTGATCACACCTTCGTGTTCGTTGGCCCAGTGCCGGGTACGATCTCCCCCCAAAGAATTCTTGGCGGTATCACTTTCGGTGGCAATGCCTTCGGCCGCCCCGAACAATTCAAATATACCGGATAATCCGGCAACAAAGTCAAACCCGGCTGCAATCCTGAAATCAACCTGATCCCGCAAAGTCGATACAGTTTTGCCCATAAATTGATCTAAAAGCATCTGATCTACCGTAAAATCGCCCAGCGGCACTCTATCAGGTTCCTCACAGTACAAAGTCGTGAGATATCTT
This sequence comes from uncultured delta proteobacterium, assembly GCA_963723215.1. GTDB lineage: Bacteria > Desulfobacterota > Desulfobacteria > Desulfobacterales > JAFDCJ01 > JAFDCJ01. The sequence continues at coordinate 62,268 of CAVRQG010000009.1, read as the reverse complement.
TCAAAATTAGGTGAGGGTTGACCGATCATCTTGTTTTTCTCCTTTATATTTTTTCAAGCGATTAGTTTTGCATATCCTGGCAGACTCGGAAAATTAAAACCTATGGAGTTTCTGCAGAATTTTTTAAAAAAAAGAAAGATATGACATTGCTTTTTCAAAAACAAGTCTTTTAAGTTCATATTTCGTTCAACCTGATATCGATTGCAGTTTGACCGGCATCAGAAATTGCCTATCGAGTTAAAGTTACTACGCGCTTATATCCCCATTAGCGGTCTTAATGACTCAACCTCATCCATGTCCTTGACCATTTTAAAGGCCATTTTTGCAACGCAAAGGGTAAGTGCTAAACTTTTTTTGATAACAGCCGATGGTCATACAAAGAATTCCAGGTTTATCAATAAGTTTTCGTGTAGCAGGTGGATGAGGAATTTAAAACATCTACATATTTTTTAGACACCGTCGATAGCAATACGAAACTTAAAGGCAAACCGAGATTCAATCCAGATTCGCGAACAGGAAAAATCAGCAATGGGAACGCCAAACATTTTAATAGTCGATGATGATAAAAGAAACATTGAATTAATAAAAGCCATGCTCATGCAGGAAAACTGCAAAACCTATGGGTGCCTTAGCGCGGAAGAGGCTCTAAGCTGCTTTAATGATTACAAGCCTGATCTAATATTGCTGGACATATTGATGCCTGGAATTGACGGGTTCGAATTATGCAGAATGCTGAAACAGGATGTTCGTACAAGAATAATTCCGATCATTATGATTACCGCACTGAACGAACGAAAAGATCGCAAAAAGGCTCTGGAAGCTGGCGCCGAAGATTTCTTAAACAAACCACTCGACAAATTTGAACTGATTGCAAGGGTTAAATCCCTGCTGCGTCTTAAATCTTATCATGACGAATTAATAAATAGTCATGCCGAAATTGCTAAAAAAAATGAGGCGCTTTTAAGGGAGATTGCGGAGCGAAAACGAACCGAAGAATCATTTCGCCAAAGTGAGGAAAAATATAGAGAACTGGTTAATCATGCGCCCACCGGCATTTATGAAGTTGATTTACAAAAATCCTGTTTTATCAGCGTAAATGATGTCATGTGCGAATATACCGGCTACACGCGATCAGAATTTTTAAAGCTCAAACCCATAGAGCTTTTTTCTGATGAAAGCCAGAAATTTTTTATCGAAACACAACAAAAAATCATGCGCGGCGACGAGGTTTTCGGAATTGCAGAATACAAAATCCAATGTAAAACCGGATCTGAATTTTGGGTAATACTGAATTCAAAATTATCATACGACCAAGGGCGGCCTAACAAGATCACCTATGTCGTGCATGATATTTCGAAGCTCAAACACGCAGAAGAAGAAAAGAAAAAGCTTGAAGCACAACTGCACAAGACCCAGAAGATGGAAGCAATCGGTACCCTTGCCGGCGGTGTGGCCCATGATCTGAACAATATCCTATCCGGTATTTTAAGCTACCCTGAGTTGCTGCTGATGGATATGGCCCAGGACCACCCACTTAGAAAACCTATTGAAACTATTCAGGAATCCGGCAAGAAAGCAGCAGCGATTGTCGATGATTTATTAACTATGGCGAGAAGAGCGGTCACGGTATCTGAGGTCGTCAACTTAAATGATATCATATCCGAATACCTCATCAGTCCTGAGTTTGAAAAATTAAAGACGTTTCATCCTTTGGTCGATTTTAAAGAAGATTTTGATTGCGAACTCATGAATATATCTGGTTCTTCAGTCCATCTTTCCAAAACGATCATGAATCTGGTTTCCAATGCAGCTGAAGCCATGCCTGATGGCGGCCTGTTAACCATTTCAACAAAAACTCAATATATTGATCAGCCAATCAGAGGCTATGAAGACGTTCAAAAAGGGGACTATGTTTTGCTGAAGGTTTCCGACACGGGGACAGGCATATCACCTGAGGATTTGCCTCGGTTATTTGAACCTTTTTTTACCAAGAAAATAATGGGCAGGAGTGGAACGGGATTAGGTATGGCAGTGGTCTGGGGAACTGTTCAAGATCACAAAGGCTATATTGACGTGGAAAGTTTCGAGGGCAAAGGGACCACCATTAATTTATATTTGCCGATCACAAGAAAAAAAATTGTTGAAGACCCAAAGAAAGATTGTCCGGTTGAAAGTTATATGGGCAATGGTGAATCCATTTTAGTTGTCGACGATGTAGAAAAGCAAAGAGAAATTGCTTCAACCATTTTGTCCCAACTTAATTATTCCGTAAATACCGTCGCATGCGGCGAGGCGGCGGTGGAGTATATTAAGCATAATGAGGCCGACTTGCTGGTTTTGGATATGATTTTGGATCCGGGTATCGATGGACTTGAAACTTACAAGGAAATCCTGAAACTAAATGCCAAACAAAGGGCAGTCATTACAAGTGGATTTTCAGAAACGGAAAAGGTAAAAGAGGCCCAAAGATTAGGGGCCGTGCAGTATGTTAAAAAACCCTATACGATTAGAAATATTGGCGTGGCAATTAAATCGGCCTTTGAATGCGACCTTGCAGCGGGTTGACGAAGTTTTTATCTTCAAAATGGGTTATAAAATTATGCTTGCAGCAATTTGTAACCATTTAATCCTAAACCAATCACTTACAGAATCGTAAGATCCTCATCCCTCAAATCCGAAACAAACATATGGCCGGGCGCATGGGTGATCACCCGCGAGAGCGGCGCGGACGTTGCCGCCAGCTGGGATGTAACACCGCAGGCCCAAAAGACGGGGATTTCCCCGGGCCGGATGGTTACCGGGTCGCCAAAATCCGGTTTGTCAAGATTACTGATCCCGATTTTTTCGGGATCTCCCAGGTGTACCGGGGCGCCATGGGTAAGATGGAAACGGGTGGTTACCTGGACGGCTCTGACGGCCTGCTCCGATGTCATCGGTCGCATGGTCACCACCAATGGGGCGGAGAAAGGACCGGCCGAAACGCAGCGTTTGTTGGTAATGTACATCGAGACATTCTTACCTTCTTCCATGTTTCTGATCGGCAGGCCGGCTGCCAGCATGGCATTTTCAAATGAAAAACTGCAGCCTAGGAGAAAACTGACCATGTTGTCATTGAAATAATCCGAAACATCCATCACCTCAATCTGGAATTGACTATTTTCAAAAATCTTATAGCGGGGAAGATCCGTGCGCAGGTCGGCACCGGGGGCGATAATCGGCTCAACCCGGCCGGGTTCCAAAACATCTAAAATCGGACAGGGTTTAGGATTGCGCACACAAAACAACAAGAAATTGAAGGCTTCCTCGGCCGGCAGCATCACCAGGTTGGCCTGCAAATAACCGGATACGGAGCCGGATGTGGGAGTGTTCCATTTACGGTCGCGGATAAGTTGGCGCAATTGTTGCGGTTGTAGGTCGGGCTTCATGGTTTTTTTGCCTCCGATAATTCGAATGAAAAATTATGCAATATGGGAAAAAACATGGTTTAAATCTCGATTACATCCTCCGGAAACTGTCCCAGCTGCTCCAAGCCATCCTCGGTTACCGCATGGGTATTTTCGATTCCCACAACACCCTTGCCGGGAAAAATCAGCTTCGGTTCCAGGGCAATGGTCATGCCGGCCTTCAACTTCAGCTGCTGTCCTGCTGCCAGAAAAGGAAACTCATCCACCTCCAGACCGATGCCGTGGCCGATAAAACGGACACGCTCTTTGCCGAAACCCATGAAATGGTCTGCATACCCCAGCTCCTTAGTTTTCTCCACGGCTCGATGATAAATGTCACCTGTTTTCACCCCCGGTTTTGCTATTTCTTTTACCAGCTGCTGGACCTCCAGCATAGCGTCATGGGCATTTTTTAAATCTGCCGGTAGTGATCCCAGGGAAAATATACGGGTATGGTCCGAAAGGTATCCGTTGTATGAAAAAATATAGTCGACCAGCACCGGCTCGTGCCGCTGAATGGTTTTAAAGCCCGGGCCCTGGGCCACCGCCGGGCTGGCGCCGACGCCTCCGGTGGGAGAAGCCAGATAGCTGGGTACTGCGCCGCTATCGCCCGACAGTAGATGTCCGTAGAACATTTCACTTCCCCACAGGCGCATTCTTAGCACCCCCTGATGTCCCAGTCTTCTGGATTCCGCTTCTATTTTGCCGGCAAGCTCAAGCTCACTCATTCCTTCGCGCAGGATACTCGGTACCCACTCGGCAACCTGGTCTGACAATTCGGCGGCCCGGCGCATAATGCCAATCTCATAGGGGGATTTAACGGCCCGAATCAAGCGAATCGCCTGGGATATGTCGACGATCTGTGAGCTTTCAAAGATGTCCCGAAAGCTGAAAAATAAATTGGTCGGCAGGACATCGAGCTCCAATCCCAGGGAAGCGGGCAGGGGATATCCGTTGGCTTTTAATATATCCGGAATGTTTGAGGACCGGTCCAGGTGCAGGATTTGTTCTAAGGATGATTCTGCCATAGCACGATCAAGGTTTTTGCGCACCATCAGTATCGGAAGTCCTTTGGCCGGAACGTAAAAGTGGGCCTGTTGGATGGTACCGGTAAAATAGAATAAATCGACCAATTGTAAAATCAAGGCACCGTCAATATTTTTTTTACTTAAATATATTTGAAGGTTATTAATTCTTTGATCGAGTTCTGCTTTAGGAGTATTCAAGTTTGTTGGGTACATTCTGTGACAATCCTCATTAAATAATCAAAAGAGAGTATAAAATTTATTATCAGAAAGTACGATTGGCTCTTACCGGTGCAATTCGATGAGTTGCTAGATTAGCTGCCGGCAGCCTGCGCCTTGCCCTGGCACTTGATCTGAGGTTTTGAAACTATTTCGAGCTACAATACTGCCTTTCTACCAGCTGCAATTTTCCAACAGCGCACAAAATGATTTTCACTGACTTTTTTAAGGCCGTCTTCGGTGTCCCGGCAGCCGGGTTCCGTTAATGGACATTTTTGCCGGAAACTGCAGCCGGCAGACTCCATCAAATTTTTGGGCACTTCCGCGTCTACGACCTCATTCATCGGATGTTCTTCATCTGACATGGTATCGGGAGCGGCTGCAAACAGTAAGTGCGTATAAGGATGAAGCGGGTTGTCAAAAAGTTCATCCGTCGATGCATACTCCATGATATGGCCCCGGTACATGACTGCAACATCGTTGCACAAATACCCCACCACATTGAGATCGTGTGAAATAAACAGGTAGCTCAAACCCAGGTCATCCTGCAGGTCTTTCAAAAGGTTTATTATCTGGGCCTGGATGGAGACATCCAGCGCAGAGACCGGTTCATCACAAATAATCAATGCGGGTTCGACGCTCAATGCCCGGGCAATACCGATGCGCTGGCGCTGGCCACCGCTGAATTCATGGGGATAGCGGTCCATGGTTGCCGGGGACATTCCCACCATTTTCAGCAGCTGTTCAAGGCGTTTGGTTCGATCCGTGCCCGGTTGAATACCCGCCACTCTCAGTCCTTCGGCAATGGATTGTCCGACGGTCATCCTGGGATTCAACGAACCATAGGGATCCTGAAAAATAATCTGAATTTCCTGCCGGATGGGCTTCATTTCTGCTTCGGACAGTTGTGCCAAATCCTCTCCGTTGAATATAATTTTGCCTTCGTCCGCGTCCAATAATTTGAGGATCAAACGGGCCACCGTGGTTTTTCCACAACCGCTTTCCCCCACCAATCCGAGGGTCTTGCCTTTCCTGATCTGAAAAGACACATTTTCAACGGCTTTCGCCCACCCGGCAATTCGTTGGAAAAATCCTCTGCGGATCGGAAAGTGTTTTTTCAATCCTTCAACGCGGAGGATGGTGGTGTTATGATCATTAACCTGATTCATGTGCTCGTTTATGCAATTAGTGGCTTCCAGAACAACGTCAATTTTAAATCCCAAACAACAAATTCCAAAACACAAATAAATTCCAATGACCTAAATTCGAATATTCAAACGGTTCTTAATCAGTTCTTAATTGGATATTGGGATTTGAGATTTATTTGTAATTTGGTGCTTGTAATTTGTAATTTAATTTATGCTGGACAATATTCCAATTGTTTATGCTTTTCTTACACCTCAGTTCGGCGACTATATCCCTCACTATCAAACAGTACCGGGCAACGCGCCAGGTGTCCGTCCCCATAATCACACAGCTCAGGAATTTTTCCCCGGCAGGTTTCGATGGCATGGGGACAGCGCGGATGAAAGGGGCAGCCCTGGGGCTTAAAGGCCGGGTTGGGGACGTTGCCGGCAATGCTGTATAATCTTTTTCCACGTTTGGAGCGATTGGGAACGGATGCCAGAAGCGCTTGTGTGTATGGGTGGCGGGGATTCTCAAAAATAGCATTTTTAGTTCCCTGCTCGGCAATCATGCCGGCATACATCACACATATGCGATCTGCGATTTTCCCAACGACGCCCAGATCGTGGGTAATGTATAGAACCGACATCGAGTGTTTAATTTGTAATGAACTAAATAATCGTAAAATCTGAGCCTGTACCGTCACATCCAGCGCGGTGGTGGGTTCATCGGCAATCACCAAATCCGGGTTGCATGCCAGCGCCATGGCGATCATCACTCGCTGGCGCTGTCCGCCGCTCAGCTGATGGGGGTAGTCATTGATGCGCTCTTGTGCGGCGGGAATACCCACGTCCGTCAATAACTGCACGCAGCGAGATTGCAACTCATCATGGGCCGTGCTTTCGTGAATCTCAATGGCTTCTTCGATCTGATCACCAATGGTGAACACGGGGTTTAGAGAGGTCAGAGGCTCCTGAAAAACCATGGCGATATGGTTACCCCGGACGGCCTGCATTTGCTCCTCGTCAAATTCAAGCAGGTTTTGACCATTGAATGCAATGCTGCCACCGGCGATTTCTCCGGGAGGGCAGGGGATCAAACCTAAGACACTGAGGGCCGTTACGGTTTTGCCACAACCGGATTCTCCCACCAGACACATGGTTTCTTCCCGCCGGACATCGAAACTGACCCCGTCCACCGCCCGCGCCAACTCGTCGTCACTGCGGAAGTTAACTTTCAAGTCTCTAACCGATAGTAATATATTGTTGTTATTACCATATCCACACAAAATTTAGGTGTCAGGTGTCAGGTATCAGGTGATCATGGCTACAGCCTGAAACTTGCAACATCTTGATAACCTGAAATCTTCATTTCACTATCTTTCCCGAAGTTTGGGATTCATAACATCCCTCAATCCTTCGCCAAACAGGTTGAAGGAAAGCACCACTATCAGGATGGCAAATCCCGGTACAAACGTCAACCAGGGTGCGTCAAAGATAAATCTTCTCCCGTCTGAAAGTATGTTACCCCAGGTGGCATGGGGAGGCGGCACGCCGAATCCGAGAAAGCTCAGACCCGCCTCGGTCAAAATGGCAGTTGCAATGCCGATGGTGGCTGATACCAGCACGGGTGCGATGGCATTGGGCATCATGTGCCGGAATATGATTCTAAAACTACTCAGTCCCAGCGCTTTTGCGGCAGCCACGAAATCCTGTTCTCTCAGGGAGAGAAATTCGGCCCGAACAAAACGGGTGGCCCCCATCCAGCTGGTGAGTCCGATGACGATCATAATATTGTAGATACTGGCCGGCAGCAGGGCCACGACGGTTAGAATCAGAAAAAAACTTGGAAAGCACAACATAACGTCGACAAACCGCATGATCAGCGTATCCACCGAAAGGGTGTTTCTCTGCAGCATACGCTTCCAGACCGTCAAGTTCTTTTTTTTCGGTGTTTTTTTTCTGATATAGTAAATGGCGAAAAACGTGGTGCCAAGGATTATTATGCCTCCCTGGTAGACGTGATGGGTTGACAACAGCACAATGCCGATGATCAGGACAACCGACCATATCAGATGATCCACCCGGATGTGGCGTTGCCCGAAATAACCTGCCATACCTCCCAGCAATATCCCGATAAACACGGAGATGCCAACGGCCACGAAGCCAACGGTCAGCGAAACCCAGGCGCCCTGGAGCATCCTGGCAAAAACATCCCGCCCTAAATCATCGGTACCTAAAAGATAGATATCCAGCGCCGGGATTTCATCTGGTTTCAAGGTTTCCAGATCGGGCTTGGAAAGGGGGGGGCGTAGTTTTTCCTGCAGTCGAATCAAGGCGGGATCAAAATCCGGGTTGGAACCTGAAGTCAGGATGAGTCCGGTCAGGGCGGTGAAGAAAAACAGGACAAATAAAATCAGCCCCAAAACGGCAAGCCTATTTTTCTTGAACAGCATCCAGAACTCTTGCCGACGGGTGCGCTTTGGCGTCAGGGGTTCGTACAACTGTTCATCTGCCATAACTGTTTGTTCAATGAATCCTTTGGACGGTTTTTTTGTCTGCATGATGTCATATGTTGTTTGAGGTTTCAGGTGTCGGGTGTCAGGGAAAGGAGAAATTAGAAACTGACACCCGACACCTGAAACCTATTTAACCTATCGGCGTACAAATTGACCCGCGGGGGCCACTTTTTCCGAGCGCAGTATTGGAAACACCCCGTTCTGTCATAACCGTATTCTCGGGTCTACCACCATGTATAAAATGTCCGATATAAATGTGCCGGCCAGCACCAGCACCGCCGAGACGAAGTTGACGGTCAGGATGATGGGATAATCACGGGCCAGGATGGCCTCAAATGCCATCCGTCCGATTCCGGGCCATGAAAAAATGGACTCGATGATGACCGACCCACCGATTAACCCCGGCAATATCAAACCGAACATGGTTACAAACGGCAGCAGAGCATTGCGCAGGCCGTGTTTGTAATGAACCTGTTCCGGTGGCAGCCCTTTGGCTTTGGCGGTGCGCATATAATCCTGACCCGCGACCTCAAGCATCTGACTCCTGACATATCTGGAGAGCACTGCAATGCCTCCGGTGGCGCCCAGCAGCGAGGGCAGCAGCAAGTGCCAGATTCTATCCATTGTGCTCTGCATCCAGGACGTGCCGGCGGTGCCGAATGTTTCCATGCCGATGACCGGCACGTGGAATTGCGATACCACGATTATGATCAGAATATAGGCGAAAAAGAAACCGGGAATTGAAATCAAAAGATAGGCAAAGAACGTGGCGCTTCGATCATACACGCCGCCACGGAAAATGGCGGAACGAATTCCGATGGGAAATGAAATCGTCCAGGTCAGAATCGTTCCCACGATAAACAGCGGAAGGCTGTTTATAAATCTTACCCGGATCTTTTTCAGAACGGACTGGTTGTCTTTCCAGGACAGGGTCCGGCCGCTAAACAGATCGCTGTAAAAATAAAGAAATTGGATATACAGGGGTTTATCAAGATGAAATTCCGTGCGGAATCGTTCCACCATTTCGGGAGTAAATTTCGGGTTGAGCGGATCCACCTGGCTGGGTTCACCGGGTGCCAGGTGAATAATTAAAAAAGATATCACCGCCACAAAAAAGAGGGTAATGATTTTTTGGATGGCGCTGCGGGCGATGAAGGCGATCATGCTGCATTTCCTTTAATCGAATAACGGTTTGGAAATCGCGGCACAATTGAATATTGACTATTGAAGATTGAATATTTAAGGAATTCTGTCGTTTTAATTTGTGGATACTGCGATTTTCGTTATAGCAAAAATATCGCATGACATCTTGCTTCCAAGGTATAATGCGACTGAGAGTCGTTCCTAATTTAAAAATGACAGAGCGAAGTCGATTCCAGTCCTTCGTCCTTCGTCAATCTTCAATCTTCAATCTTCATTCGTTCATCTCACGGTACCAACCGGGGTACCTTCGCAAGCTTGACCCATTTATTGAAATAATAATCATATAAACCCGTGCGGGTGGGCGTGATTTTGTGATATACGGCTTCTCCCCGATTATCGACCTCTTTGATCACAATGCGTTTGTCCAGAACCGTGGTCCATTTGCGCACGAACAGGAAGGTGTAAGGCTGTTCCCCGGCGATTATTTCATGCAATTGGTGGCAGTAGCGGACCCTTTTATCATGGATGTATTCCTGCCTGATTTTGATAATCAGATCATCCGCCTGTTGATTTTTGAAGCCTACGAAATTAAGTTGGTAGTGATTCGTCTGGCTTGAATGCCAGATCTGGAAAAGATCGGGATCCACCGACATCACCCAACCCAGAATGACGGCGTCAAAATCCGCCTTATCGACGCGCTCTTCGATAAATACCGACCATTCCAACAGATCAGTGCGGACATCGACACCGATCTGTTTCCAGGCATCCTGGGCGATGGCCAGAATCGACTTGCGGCTGTCATTGCCGCTATTGGTAATCAGGGTGAATTCAAGGCGTTGGCCGTCCTTTTCAAGCCAGCCATCCTTATTGGGTTTCCAACCGGCCTGGGCCAGCAATTCCAAGGCCCCGGCCGGGTCATAGGGGGCCGGTTTGATCCGGTGATTGTAATAGTCGGTTTGTTTGACAAAGGGGCCGGTGATTCGTTCTCCCTGGCCTGCGAGCACATATTTGATAATTTTATTGATATCGATGGCCATGGTCAGTGCCCTGCGCACGCGGATATCATCGAAGGGTTTTCGACGCATGTTATAGCCAATGTAACTGAAACCAAAGGCGGTGTCGGAGACGTTCTGATAGCGCGGATCGTTTTGAAAGCGCTCAATCTGATGGGGGGGGATTCCATGGGGCGGACTGCCGCCGCCGTAGACATCCAGGGTGCCGGCATAAAATTCCATTTCCTGGGTTAAAAGATCAGGAATAATCCGAAAGAAATATTTTTGGTAGTTCGGGGGTCCCTCCCAGTATCCATCAAAGCGATCCAGCTGGATATATTGATCGGATTTCCATTCGCGAAACACAAATGGGCCGCAGCCGACGGGATTGCGGTTGAAAGTGCTTTGGCGCATGGAAAACGTTTGGGGGTCTTTGCCGAGCTCCAGGGCCTCCTGTTTCAGCACGTCGGCGTTGAGAAGATGCTCGGGGAGTATGCCCATGGCCCAGGTGCTGACGGCCGGGGAATACAGCCGTTTATATATGATCCGAACAGTTTGCGGATCGATGACTTCCACGGATTTGACCGGCTCATAATCCGCAATCCGAGGCGAAAGATTCTTCGGGTTTAGAATGGCTTCATAAGTAAATTTGACATCGTTGGCATCCAATACATGGCCGTCGTGAAATTTAACATTGGGGCGCAGGTTGAATTCAATGATAGGATTGTGTTCGACCGCGGGAAGCAGTTCTCGGGCAAGCGCCGTCAATTGATCGCTGGTTAGACGAGCATCCGTCTTGACGTGATTTAAACTTTGAAACTCGTCAAAGTAGTTGTTGCCCAACAGCTGAGTTAGATTTTTGAAAAGATCCTGATCCACCTGTTTCAAAACTAGTTTGATTCGGGACGGCGCCAAAATTTCGATTTTTATGGATTCTTTAGAGCCGTCCGAGACTTTCAGCTGTTTATTGACTGAATATTCCCGGGGGGAAATCAGGGAAATATCAATGACGTTATCCAGACTGGATTTTAATTCCGGGCTCGACATCGCCTTTGCTGATTTTGCAGTTTGCAGGAAATCGACGATTTGTTGGTCGCTCGGCCGACTCAGACCGGGTATGGCGACAGATTTATTGACATAGAAAAATGCCTCTTCAGACACCCTCCACGACGTCGCCAGACGACCCCTGAAACGCAGATTTTCATCGTAGTCGATGAGTCCCTCAAAGACCTTGCTTTCTATTTCACTGCTGGAAGCGTCGGCCGAGAGTATCGGATTCAAAATGCTGGCGTCACCGATGGATGCGGTAATATACTCGTTAAAGCGTTCGGGATTGCCGCGGGTCTGCTCCTCGTAGGTAGGTACCCAAAAATAAGACTGGAGCAATAGAAGTATCAAGAAAACAGGGGCAAATATCAGAATTCGCCGGGTGGTCATCATAAACTAATGCCCGTTATAAATCTTAGTTCATTTGAGATGTCAAATACACATTTCTATTACATTTAAATAAACTACCATACTCTAATAATGTGACAAAGTAGAGCTGCAGAGTCAAGGAATTAAAGTTAAAGTGGTTTCAATATATTGAAAAAATAATGGATATGGTTTATACATAAATAATGACTGCATATTTTATCCGGCGCATTCTTTTGATTATCCCGACCTTTCTCGGTATCACGATCATGGTATTTATCGTGACCCGCTTTGTGCCGGGCGGCCCGATTGAGCGCATCATTGCCGAGGCGCAGCAAATGCAAAGCATGGAAGGGGGGCGGACCTCCGGGTCATCTTCAGTCGAACAATCCCAGCCGCTTTCCGAGGATCAAATCGAGGAACTGAAGAAATACTATGGCTTCGACAAGCCGATTTTCACCAGTTACATCCTCTGGCTGGGGAAGGTGCTGCGGGGGGATCTGGGGACGTCCACCCGCTACTACGACCCGGTCTGGAGCATGATCAAAGAAAGAATTCCGATTTCTTTGTACTTTGGCGTTATTTCCCTCGTTCTTGTATACAGTATCTGCATTCCGCTGGGGATCATCAAGGCGATTAAACACAAAACTTCCTTTGACAATATATCCTCGCTGGTGGTTTTTATCGGTTATGCCATTCCCGGATGGGTTGTCGGCGTATTGATGCTGGTTTTTTTCGCGTCCTACTGGGAAATATTTCCCCTTGGAGGACTCATCAGCGACGAATTTGACGACTTTACCCGCTTCGGCAAAATCGTCGACGTCATCTGGCATACGATTCTGCCGCTATTGGCCTATGTGCTTGGTTCCTTTACCGTGATGACCTTTCTGATGAAAAATTCGCTGATGGACAACCTGGCTGCCGATTATGTGCGAACCGCCATAGCCAAGGGACTGCCGTTTAATAAGGCGATCTTGAATCATGCCCTTAGAAACAGTCTGATCCCCATTGCAACGAGCTTTGGCAACAACATTTCAGTTATCCTTTCGGGGTCATTTCTGATCGAGAAAGTCTTCAATATTAACGGTATGGGACTGCTCGGATATGAATCGGTGGTGGAGAGGGACTATCCGGTGGTGCTGGGAATTTTGGTGATATCATCGCTGCTGTTCATGATCGGCAATATTCTGTCGGATATCTGCGTGGCGATCGTGGATCCGAGGGTGAAGTTTGAGTGAAAATTAATCCGTTGACCATAAAAAAAATTCGACGCTTCAAGTCCATCAAACGGGGCTACTACTCTTTTATCATATTTTTAATGATGATTTTTGTCTCCCTGTTTGCGGAAGTGCTGGTGAATAACCGGGCCTGGATCGTTCACTATGAAGGGGAATACTATTTCCCTATTTACGGTGATTTAATTCCCGGCAAAACATTCGGCCTGGATTATGATTATGAGACCAATTATCGGCAACTGGCCGAAGAATTTGAAAAAGAAAGTAACGGCAACTATGTGCTGATGCCCCCGGTTCCTTTTAATGCTTATGAGAATGACCTCAGGGAAGACCAATTCCCGCCGTTTCCCCCTTCTTTTGAGGACAGGCACTATCTGGGCACCGATGCAGTGGGACGGGACCTTGCTGCCCGGCTGGTTTATGGCTTTAGAATCGCCATTTTTTTTTCCCTGGTCCTGCTGCTGGCCAACTATACGATCGGCGTCAGTATCGGCAGTGCCATGGGATATTGGGGCGGCAGGTTCGATTTGTTTTTTCAACGAATTATTGAGATTTGGTCGAACGTACCGTTTCTCTACGTGATCATTATTATCTCTTCGATCATGGTGCCGAACTTCTTCATGCTTATTTTAATCATGGCATTTTTCGGCTGGATCGGCATCACCTGGACCATGAGAACCGTCACCTACAAGGAGCGGGAGCGGGAATATGTCCTGGCGGCCAGGGCCCTTGGCGCTTCAAATACGCGCATTATCTTCAAACATATCATCCCCAACACCATTGCCATTATTGTCACATATGCACCGTTTGCGGTGTCAGGCGGTATTGTTGCCTTGACTTCACTGGATTACCTGGGATTCGGACTGCCACCGCCCACGCCCAGCTGGGGGGAGTTGCTGCAACAGGGGTGGACCCATCTGGATGCGTGGTGGATTTCGGGATCGGTGATCGCCGCCATGATCATAACCCTGATCACCGTTACTTTTATCGGTGAGGCGGTCAGAGAGGCTTTTGACCCTAAAAAACATACGGTTTATGAGTGAATGTATAGTACGGCAGCGAAACTTTGGCATATACCGGCGTTATTCTACTAAGGATCTAATTCATTATGAACAAAATATTTAAATTTTCCCGCAGCTTTTTCATGGCTGACTATTCTGATATTTTCAGCATCGATTTATGGTATAGCCGCTCCAGAGCTTCCCGAGGATATCGAATGGCTCACCAATGATACCGATCCGGTTTACGCCTCACCGGAGGCGAAGAAGGGCGGTACCTTCAGAGACTCCTTACTCAGCTTTCCGGCGACGTTTCGGTCGGTTGGCCCGGATTCCAACAACAGCTTCGCCGGTGTTTTGCGAAGCAATCAACTCGGGTTGATTGGGATCCATCCCAATACGGAAAACATTATCCCCGAGTTGGCAACCCATTGGGCCTTCGGCAAAGACAAAAAAACGATGTATTTCAAACTGAACCCAAAAGCCCGCTGGTCGGACGGCAAACCGGTGACAGCCCACGATTTTGCCTATACGATGGAGTTTATGCGTTCCAAGTTCATCGTGGCACCGTTTTACAATGATTATTATACTCGCGACATCGACCGGGTCATCGTTTATGATGATCATACTCTGGCGGTGGTCGGCACCAAGGCCAAACCGGATCTTCATTTGCACATTCCCATCGGCCCGACCCCTCGTCATTTTTTCGGCAAACTCGACAATGATTTCGTGAGAAAATTCAACTGGAAAATCGAGCCCAATACCGGACCCTACCAGATATCCGATTTCAAAAAAGGGAGATCTATTAAATTAGAGCGCAAAAAAGACTGGTGGGCCAAAGATTTGCGCTACTTCAAAAACCGGTTCAATGTCGATCGGGTGATATTTAAAGTCGTCAGGGATTTCAATTTGATGTGGGAGCATTTCAAAAAGGCTCAACAGGATGTATTTCGCATCACATTTCCGGATTATTGGCACGTCAAAAGCAAAACAACGGTCATCGAAAACGGCTATGTTCACCGGATATGGTTTTTTAACGATACCCAACAATCGGCCATGGGAATGTGGCTCAACCTGGACCGCGAGATTTTTAAAGATCAGAATGTCCGTTATGCCTTCGCCCATGCCATGAATGTTCAGAAAGTTATCGAGAAGGTGTTGCGCAATGATTATTTTCGCCTCGAGCAACACTATGTGGGCTATGGCCGTTATTCAAACAACCGCATCAAAGCCAGACGATTTGACCTGGCAAAAGTCGATGAGTACATGAAAAAATCCGGCTGGAAACGCGGATCCGACGGTATCTGGACCAAGAACGGAATGCGATTTTCGGTTGAGGTGACCTACGGTTTTGAAGGTCATACTCCCAGACTGGTAGTTTTGAAGGAAGAGGCCAAAAAAGCGGGGATTGAGCTCAGGCTTCAAAAACTGGATTCGGCGGCATCATTTAAAAAATTTTTGGAAAAAAAACATGACGTGGCCTGGATGGGTTGGAGCACCGGCATGCGACCGGCCTTCTGGCAACACTATCATTCCGCCAATGCGCACAAACCTCAGACCAATAATATTTCCAACACGGATGATCTCGAATTGGATAAAATGATCGATGCCTTCCGCAACTCCCTGGATGAAGCGGAGCGGATCGATCTTTCGCTTAAAATCCAGGAAAAACTTTATGAGATAGGAGACTTTGTGCCCACCTTCATGGTGCCTTATGTCCGTGCAGGCCTACTGGCGCTGGTGGCGTCTGCCGGAAATTCCCGGAACTAAAAATTCAAATGATCTTTTTGATCCTTTCGGCACAGCGACGGGTGGTATGTTCTGGTACGACAAAAAACTCCATGAAGAGACCTTAGCCGCCAAGAAAAAAAAGATAAAATTGCCGCCGGTGACCATTATCGAGGAGACATTTAAGATGAAGTTTTTAGAAAATTCTAAATTCTCAACTGCAGATTCATAATTTCTGTCTGTAATATATCATCCGAAAAAAATTGATGTTATTTCGTAGATTATGACTGATAACAATCTAATATTAAAGGTACAAAATCTTACCACAACTTTTGATACCGAAGCCGGTCGCATCCGTGCGATTGACGATGTCAGCTTTGGTTTGAAAAATGGGCAAGTCCTGGGGATCGTCGGAGAATCCGGCTGCGGCAAGAGCGTCACGGCCCTTTCAATTATGCGGCTTTTACCCAAGCCCATGGGGATCATCGACAGCGGCCGGATTTTGTTCAAAGGAGAGGATATCGTTGGGTTAGCGGCCGATCAAATGCACGAAATTCGGGGTAAACGAATTTCCATGATTTTTCAGGAGCCCATGACATCGCTGAATCCGGTCCACCGGATCGGAAAACAACTCGCTGAAGTTTTCCAGCTTCATTTTTCACAAATGACCGATGCAGAGATTCGGCAGGAATCCATCGAAATTCTTCACGAAGTCGGCATCCCCGAACCTGAACAGAGAATGGGAGAATATCCGCATCAGATTTCGGGTGGCATGCGCCAGCGGGTGATGATTGCCCTGGCGCTGGCCTGCAAGCCGGAGATATTGATTGCAGACGAGCCCACCACCGCACTGGATGTGACCATTCAGGCCCAAATCCTGGATTTAATGAAAACACTTCAGCGCGAAACCGGCATGGCCATCATTTTTATCACCCACGATCTGGGTGTGATTGCCGAGACCTGTCAGGATGTGGTGGTCATGTATGCCGGCAAGGTGGCCGAAAGCGCTCCGACCATTGAGCTGTTCAAAAATGCCAAGCATCCCTACACCCAGGGCCTGCTTAAGTCGATACCGAAACTGGAGATTCCTCGAAAAACCAAACTCAACATCATCGAAGGCATGGTGCCGAGTCTCTACGAGCTGCCCAGTGGCTGCCGGTTTCGGACGCGTTGCCCATTTGTAATGGATATCTGCGCCATCGAGTCACCGTCGCTAATCGAGGTCGGCGAGAATCATTTCGCCAGTTGTTATTTGTATTGGAAAGATGACTGATAATCTGTTGGAAGTCCAAAAATTAAAGATGTACTTCCCCATCCATGGCGGTGTATTGCGACACAGGGTCGGCTGGGTGTATGCTGTCGATGGTGTATCCCTCCAGGTTCGTGCCGGCGAGACCCTTGGTCTCGTGGGAGAGTCCGGTTGTGGCAAAACCACGGTGGGCCGAACGATTGCCAGGCTTTACAAACCGCTCGGCGGAAAGGTCATTTTCGATGGCAAAGATCTTGCCCGCATGTCCCATCGAGCGCTGAGAGAAGTCCGGCGGGATTTGCAACTTATTTTCCAGGACCCCTTTGAGTCTTTAAACGCGCGCCATACGGTCCGAGATATTTTGCAGGAACCGTTTGTAGATTCACAATATCGGAAATCCCAAAGATCGGGAGGCGGAAATCCTGCAGTTGCTGGGCCGGGTTGGCTTGGACCCTGACACCCTTATCCGTTTTCCCCATGAGTTCAGCGGTGGCCAACGCCAGCGAATCGGTATTGCCAGAGCCATCGCATTAAACCCTAAGATGGTCATCTGTGACGAACCCGTTTCGGCCTTGGATGTGTCGATTCAATCCCAAATATTAAACCTGCTGCTGGAACTGCAGTCTGAAATGAAGCTTACCTATCTATTTATCGCCCATGATCTGGCGGTGGTCAAACATATCTCGGATCGAATCGCAGTGATGTATCTGGGAAAAATTGTAGAATATGCCGATGCGGACGCGCTCTACGACCAGCCTGTGCATCCTTATACCCATGCCTTAATCTCGGCGATTCCGGTGCCCGACCCTCAGGTAAAAAAGAAAAAGCAGATTCTTAGCGGAGATGTGCCGTCGCCGGTTCATCCCCCAGCCGGTTGCGTTTTTCATACCCGTTGCCCCTACGTCAAAGATGCATGCAAAGTGCAGATTCCTGAACTGGTGCCTGCCCCCGGAACTTCCGGCAGTGACCACTTACAGGCCTGCCTGCGGGCAGGTGAAATCGTATTTGACTGATATTATGGACGGTCTATTAAATTGGGGAATTGAAGTCGTTTTATGGTTCCAGCAGTTTAGCCCTGCCCTGGATCTTCCTTTCAAAGCTTTGACTTTTATGGGAGATGAAGCATTTTACCTGCTGTGTATGCCCCTGGTCTATTGGAGTATCGATCGCCGAACAGGCGCCGGGCTGTTCATTCTGTTATTGTTATCCGCCTACCTCAATGCCGTGGCCAAGGTGATTGCAGATCAACCCCGGCCTTTTAATTATGATCCACGGGTCAAACCCCTCGGGCATGCCGGCGGCGGCGGGATGCCCAGCGGTCATACTCAGAATGCCGTGGTCATCTGGGGCTACCTGGCCATGCGGTACCGCAAGCTGATCGGTTGGCTGATTGCCGGATTTTTAATGATCGGCATTCCCTTATCGAGAATCTATCTGGGGGTTCATTTTCCCACCGATCTGGTCGGCGGTTACCTGCTGGGGGCAGTGATTCTGATACTATTTCTTTGGTTGGTGCCCCGACTGGAACACTGGCTGGTTCAAAAAGGATTTGCCTGGCAGCTAGCGCTTTCACTGGTGTTACCGATTCTATTGATATTTCTGAATCCAACTGGTGATCGTTATGTGCTTTCCATGATTGCGGCCCTTATGGGTGTTTCAGCCGGTTTCGTGCTGGAAAGACGATTCGTTCGATTCAGCTCTCATGGCCCAGTATGGAAACGGACCATCCGTTACCTGTTGGGAGTCTTTATTCTATTCGGTTTGTGGGGAGGCTTGCGAATCGCTTTATCCACTTTGGAACCGGCGGCCTTGTTTCGGTTTATTCGTTATGGGCTGGTGGGTTTATGGGGCGGTATCGGCGCCCCCTGGTTGTTTGTGCGTTTGAAGCTGGCGGGTAAAGAGTGACAAGTGACGAGTGAAGAAGGACGAATGACGAGGGAATGCGGAATTGGGAAAGGGGGAAATCTATATTTACAACCAATTAACCAATAAAAATATATACATATCAACGATATCTGAAATCCGGAAAGGAGGAAAAATTTTGACGAACGGCGATGATACGCATCGAAAAACCATCGGATATATTTTATGGATAGTTGGATTTACAGGATCTCACCGGTTTTATTACGGAAAACCTTTATCCGGCACCATTTATTTTTTTACCCTGGGGCTGTTATTTATCGGCTGGATCGTAGATCTTTTCCTGATACCATCCATGGACCGTCAAGCAGATTTGAGATTCAGACCTGGAAAGCTGGACTATAACATTACTTGGATCCTGTTGACATTTTTAGGTCTTTTTGGAGTTCACCGCATGTACATGGGAAAGTGGATCAGCGGTATTCTGTATCTGTTTACCGGCGGGTTGATCGGAATCGGGATTATTTACGACTTTTGGACGTTAAACGATCAGGTTAACCTGATAAATGCTTCCAGCTAATGTTTTTTATGTGAATTCGGGTGTTCACTACAAAATTTCGACCCTTGCGGTCAATAAATAGATCTCGTTAAGATGGACGTAGGATCAAATTTAATGTCCAATCACCGGAATTTTTGCCCTTATTTTTCTGGGAGAAAACATATCTTACGGTGCCTGGATAGGAGTCATGGTTACGGTCACGGGAGTCGCCTGGGTCATCACGGAACGGGATTCGACAGCAGACTTCGGCACCAACCACCAACCACTTGGGATTGCCTTGGGTTTACTGGCTGCGATCGGGCAGGCGATCGGAGCCATATTGTCCCATGCGGCCTTTCTTCATATGAACATCAGCCCCCTTCGCAGCGCCTTATTACGTTTCATCGGCGGCAACTTGCTTGTGCTGATTTTCATGCGGGTACTCAAGGATCGCAACGGGCGGGGCTATGAGAATTTGAAATCGTTTAGACGCTGGGGGACCATCATTTTCACAGTCTTTATCGGGACGTTTATGGGAATTTGGTTACAGCAGATATCACTTAAATATGCGGCTGCAGGAATTGCCCAGACGCTTTTTTCTACCAGCCCCCTTTTCGTCATTCCGATGGTCGCTGTGTCAGGTGAAAGCGTAAGCTTGCGGGCCCTTCTGGGTGTTATGCCGGCAATTTTCGGTATTGGGCTGATCTTCGGTCTGCAATAGGATGCTGATGGGAAGCAACCGAATCTTAAAAAGATCTAGAAAATTTATTTTGAAAATTTTCATCCGATTCACAATAGACCGGATCATTTCCTCTATATGAGGGCTGATATTTTTATAGGTCACACCGATTCCAGTCTGGTTTGCGCGGGCAATCTCTCCTCTGAGTTTGAGCGATTTATCAAATCCATCCAGCTTAAAGGCCATTATAACCTCGTCGCCCCTTATCAAAGGACGCGGGGTTTCGATAAACAGGCCATTGGCACTAATATTTGTGATTTTATTGGCAGTAAACGTGGTCATCGGCTGCATAGTTGACCGGAATATTGCATGATTTCCTGATATTCCTCCTTTTTTCTCTGACCATGAGCTGTTCCGCATGATCCAAGAGCTCCTGTTGCTGCTCTTCGTTTAATTCAATAATCATTTGAAATAGCTTTGAAATGACGACATTGTATTTTTTCCCTGTCTTTTCTTGAGCGCTCATGTGACACCTTTTGGCAATTTTAATTTACATATGGTTGAATGACATAGTTATCGGATTTTTTTGGATTAACTTTAATCTAATTGGTTTCCACGGGTCGTTTGAGCAGTGACGGGATGATCTCGCTGGACTGCATTACCTCATCGGCGCGCATTTAGTCCCTATTTATAGAAATTCCATCATGTTTGCGCATGATTCATACGGTAGCCATAGTGGGCAGAATAACTCGATCTTTTAATTGCAGAGCTGCTACCAGTACTTTTTTGCCCAATGATGAAAGATAGTATTTGTAAGTACGCCCGACACGCTTGGTCAGTCGAAGTACTCGGAACCTTTTCAAAACACGACCTATTTTCTGAGAACTCCATCCTGCAAGATGGGGTTGCAGGGTTCGATTGGTGAAGCCGGCGATCTTGGTGTTCACCACGCAGAATCGCCAGCATGAAACTTAGATCTTCGGATTGGAAAAAGTTTACTCTGCGATAAGAGCGCTGTTTGTCGTCTTTTACCGAAGCGGTGATTTTGCGAAGATCAGTGCGTTCGCGACTGTGGTCTCGCCACTGCGAGATAAATGACAGGTAGCGTTTATTACATGCTTGCATTTTGTTCTGCCACGGCACCCAGACTGTAGATGGTACTTTCGTATCGGGGCATGTTTCATCTCCCAGTTTCCGTCCCGGTGTTTCACCTCGCGGCGATGTTTGAAAAATGATACTCGTTGGATGTGGTCTCGATGCGAAGCACACGCGCCTGCTTATCGTACATCTTGATCGAATTTTTCCCGAGGCTGTGTTTAATACGAGTCCCTTCAATCAGTGTTTGAAGCCGATTGCTGACTTGCGAAGCGGACTTATCCGACAAGCGTTCGACCGAGAAAACCTATAAATGTCGGCACATTTGATCTCAATGGCGGCTGTGCGGACCAGTTCCATACAATACAGGCAGAATACGGCTGGATTTGAACACCACATCGGTTGCCCATTCGGCCTGATAAGGGATGTTTTCCTGGGCAGCGATAGCTTTAATTCGAGCGGTCATTTCCAAACGCAGTTTATTGGCAAATTTATTTTCGTAGTCGATCAATTGAATTCCCTGCTTCATGTAGTTGCCAGGACATCGCTTGGGGATAGCAAATCGATTGGTATGTTCCAAAAAGCACCAATCGGTCAAAACAGTTTAACGTACCAGCGATATTTTTCTCGAATCGTTTGGTTAGAAGCTCTGGATTTTTCATCTGTTTGTTGTAACATTATTCGTTTAATAAGAAAATATTGGTCCGGGTTAGATCTTAGAATTTTTTTTGTATTTTATGGCAAAAAATTGTATTGGGCTATTTTTACTATCTTCAATATTCAATTCCGGTTTATCCGGGTTGGGAATACGTTATCAGGATACCCACCGGCTCGAGGGTCTTTCCGAAATAAATTCCCGCAGAAACAACCATGAAATAAAAAAAGTCAAGGCCGGGTGAGATCGGACAGATAATTCCGAGATTAAACCACCCCATCCATTGGTGGAAGCGGAAAGGATCTACCAATTACTCTGCAATATCAGTCCCGTTAAAGATACCGGCAAAATTGCCGATTAATAACATGCTGAGCATAAGTGATTTGCTGAAAACGTCAATTCGGAAAAAGCAAATTGAGAATTCCTGCGACCGAATTCGGAGATTAAAGGGCTTAGGATATTTCAGGTTATGATTATGAGCCAGGTGAGTTATATAGAGGCTTGCGGAACAAATTATGAAATAGGTTATCGGATTGGCAGATGCCTTAAAGAAAAATTGATTTCCCATAATAATGACAGGCAGGCGTTCTTCCGGAAATATTCTAAAATACATCATTCTTCTCTGAATAAAATTGTCCAAGGTTCAGAAACATTAATATCCAAATACTTCCCTCAATATATAGAAGAGTTAAGAGGATTGGCGAATGGGTCTTCAATACCTCTGAGAGATGTATTGCTTTTGTGCAACGAAGAAACGATTCTAAACGGTGCCCTGAACAGATGCACCACATTCGCTTATGCAGGTACTGAAAGCGTTATCTTGGGCCATAATGAAGATTGGGAGGCAGGCTATGAGGATAAGCTGTATGTTGTAAAGGCCACACCCAGGGAGGGGGCGGCTTTCCTTTCGTTAGCCTACCTTGGGTGCCTTGGTGGATCTTCGGTTGCATTAAACGAGCATGGCGTCGCATTTTCAGGAAACTCAGTCTTTGAGGGTACCCAAATAGGGGTCCCTAAAAATATCATATTGAGAAGCCAGATTGAGGCAAAGAATATAGAAGAATTTGAAGACCTAACCACCTTCAAACCAAGAGCGGTGCCAAACCATTCAATGGCTATTGACAGCAAAGGAGATATCGTCAGCATTGAAGTCGGACTGAAAGAGCAAAGTGTATTTTACACATCAGGGACATACGTCCACACAAACCATCCAACACACAAAAGAATGCTTCAATTAGAAAATGGATCAACGGAAAATTCCATTGCGAGGTACATCACCGCAAAAGAATTCATCTCAAATAACACCCTCGATGACAAGCTCGCTAAGGAGATCTTAAGAAGCCATGAAAAAAAGCCTCACACAATTTGCATCCATCCACAGACAAAATGTTATTCTCATAACCAGACTGTGGCGTCGGCAGTTGTAAACCTGTCAGAGATGTCACTCTCTGTGACCCTCGGAAACCCCTGCAGGTCAAAATACAAGAAGTTCTATCTTTGAAACAGCAAGCAGATGGTGTCACGAATAATTTTGTCTTTTGCCGGCAGCATCTTGGGCACTTTGTGCCGGAATAATTGCTCCGGAAAATTCATTCTTTCTCCGAGGTCGTTTTTGATATCTGCATCAGGATATTCTCTAACTTTTCAAGTTCTCTACCGTACCCGGCCCAATCCCCCTGGCGCAGGTAATCCTTGGCAGTATTGTAGTATTTCAAAGCCTTTTCTCCGAGATCCGAAAGCTCTCCTGATACAAGAACCTTAGGGGAAGCCGTGTCTTTTGCAATCGCCTGCACCCCAAGCACCCGGTTCAATGCAAGATCCAGTTTTTCTTCCATCGCAACCCGGCTGCCAAGGGCCACAATGACCCGTTTCAGTTCCGGCAGGGCCGCAGTCATCGTGCTCCCTTTCCTTGCCGATTGTGTCGGCTGTTGTTGCTGCGACTGCCCGCCTTTTGAGGGTGGCGCTGTCTGCGCTTCCCGCTGCGGCTCCTGCTGGGCCTCCAGATAAATCGGCTCCACATAGATGAATGAGTCACCCACCGGAATGGCCAATAGATTGCCCCGGATGACCCGCGAACCTCGCTGTCCCCAGAGGCTGAGCTCCCGGGAGATATCCGTTTGTTGATCTATCCGGGCCTCGACCTGCATGGGGCCGTATGCCAGTTTATCTTTTGAAAGTTTATAAACCAGCAGATTACCGTAGTGGGGCAGATCGCTTCTGGCCGCCAGCCAGCCGATCATGTTGTCCTTCTTAGAGGGTGTATAGGGCAGCATCAGGAGAAATTCCTCCTTGTCCTCATCGGGCAGCTTGATGATGATATAGTAAGGCTTCATCATCTGACGGTTGTCGCCGTATATCTCATCCGGCGGCTCCCAGAGGTCTTCCTGGTTGTAGAATACCTGAACGTCCTGCATGTGATACTTGGCGTATGTTTGCACCTGGATTTCAAAGAGATCCATGGGGTATCGAATGTGCTTTTTCAGATCAGCGGGCATCTCATCCAGGGGTTTAAAAAGATCCGGATAAATTTTTGAGTATGTTTTGAGAATGGGGTCCTGCGTGTCAACCATGTAGTAGGCGGCATGCCCATTGTAGGCATCGATGATCACTTTGACCGAATTTCGGATGTAGTTGAGCTCTTTTTTCCTGAAGGGGGTCTTGGATCCTTTGGAGTATGGATACATATTGGAGGTCGTATAGGCGTCCTGAATCCAATAGAGCCTGCCGCCTGAGACCACCATATAGGGGTCGGTGTCATAGGAAAGAAACGGGGCGATGGCGATCACCCGGTTTCTAATCCGGCGGTTGAACATGATCCTGCTTTCAGGGGTTAGATACGTCGTGAATAGGATCTGCGGATCCTCAAATTCAATGGCAAAGAGCAGTCTTCTCATAAAAGAGCTGATAAGAACGCCGCCTTTGCCCTGGTAATTGGCATAGACGTTTTTGTCTCCCTTGGGATAATCAAATTCCTGGGTGTTGGTATTCACCAGGATATATTCATTGTTTTTTCACCGTAATAAATTTCCGGCCGGTCAATCTTCAGATCGATATCCACCGAGGGGGGAACGTCCTTGATCATGAGTTGCGGTAAACCTTCGGGGTGACTTCATTGACCGGGCTCTGGCCAATCCATATCCGTGGGTATAGATCAGGTGCCTGTTGACCCAGGTCTTGGCCTTGGGCGGGAGCTGATCGACCACCAGTTCCCGGGCGGCCAGCATGACCTGGCGATATTGATTGTCGATCATATAACGGTCGACGTCAACGTTATGAAAATCGTAATAAAGCCTTATGGATTGAATTTGGCGGTAGGTCTTGAGCAGGGGCCGTTCATCCCACACCCGGATGTTTTGAATGGTGACGTCATGGTTTTTGATTTCTTCAGCAGTCAGGCTGTTATTGACCTCGAAATCGACCTCCTTAATATTATTCAGGTTATATGCCTGGCGGGTAAAATCGATATTATAGGCGATGTAGGGCGATTCCTTGGCCAGTTCATTCGGTTTGACCACGAACTGCTGTACCAGGAGCCGGAAGACCGGTGGCAAGGACCACTATGGCGCCAACCCATATCCCTGCGCAGATTAAAAGAGGCTTTAGCTTCAGCCTGAAGACGTTATAAATGATAAAAAGGGACAATAGAAGGGACATTACCATTAAGAATCTGTAAGCGAGGATTTTTATGTTGACATCCGTGTAGCCTGCGCCAAAAGTAGAGCCCTGGGTGGAGTAGAGAACTTGATAGGCTTTTAAATGATAGCCCCATGCAGCCAGAAGGACCAAGACTCCGGCGAACACGAGCAGATGTTTGCCGACCTTATCCGCAACTTTGACTTTGGGGATAGCGGCCGGCCTGTCCTCCGCCAGAACGAGCTCACCGATGATCTGGACCCCGCCTTCTTTTACATACCATATGACGGTCACCAGGGCGGCAAAGAGCAGGATAATCAACAACTGTTCTCGCACGAGCAGGTAGAAGGGAAGCGAAAAGACGTAGAAAGCGATGTCCTTGCCGAATATGGGATCCGTGCTGCCGAAGGGGTGCTGGTTTAAATAACTGAGCACCATATTCCATTGCACGGATCCCTTTGACGCAATAACAAAACTGACAATCATTATGGCGGCCAGGATTATGGTATTGAGAGTTTTGCCGGAGACGGGCATTCCGGCTATTTCGGTAATTTTCTGCCCACTTTCGCTCTGAAAACGCTGAGCTGCGTAAAGATTGGCGGACAGAGTGATGATCATCAGAAACCAGATCACCGCGGCAACTCCGTATTTGCCCAGTGCCATGGTCCAGAACACCGGCGCGAAGTCCAAATTTACGAACCACAGCCAATTGGGGTATATTGAAATGATGATCCCCACCAGGATAAAGACCAGAATTGCTATAATTCCCAATATGATCGTTGATCTGCTTAACTTCATAATTTCAGGCTCCGTAAGGGTGAGATTGCTAAAAATGTGTTCAACGGGCTAGGATGATAGATCTTAAACGTATTAAAAGCAAGCATCAATACGGTGCAAATTTTCAGGAAAGGAAAAACCAGCGTGAAAATCAACTACTGAATCACAATTGAAACCAGGTTCGACCTGGAATACAATTTATTTAAAGGATTAAAAACATCGAAAGTTAGATGGGATGCCGTCGGTTTGAAAGGAGACAGGCCAGGGAGTTTTTTTCCCGACCTTGGCGGGAGCGGTGATATAAGCTTGTCTTCTATCCTCCTACCAGATTTAGAGCGGTTCTTTCATCCGCTTCTAAATTTTTTCTCCCCCCCAAAAAAAGCAGGCTTCGGCCTGCTTTTTTCGTTCAAGAGATTGGCTGGATATGAATTGAGTCAAGACAACTGACACAGAATGGATCCTAAGGAATTTTTGACGGATTCAATCTCGGTAAAATGGACACCCGTTAACCCAATTTTTTTGGCGAGGTCAATATTTCCCAGGTTGTCATCAATAAACACCACTTTTTGCGCTTTTACCCCCATATTTGTCAATACATAAGGGAAAATCGTACCGTCTCTCTTGTTTTTATGAACATGGTAAGAGCTATAGATCCGGTGGAAAAGATGAAAAAAAGGCTTCCTCTGATCCAATTCATCCAGCCAATTGGTGTGATCACTGAGCAACACGAGATGATAGCTGGCCTGGCGAATTTCCTGCACGTATTGGACGACTTCAGGCCGTAACGTAAATCCATCGATGATGGTTTCACGTGCTGTGTTTGCTTCAAAACGTAGACCGGAATTTTGTGCAAGTAATTTCCAGAACCTCTTTTCGTCACAATGCCCATTGACATATCCACTGTTATAAATTGTTTCTACCGCGGTTTTTTTTAGCCAATCTGCATTGCAGTTCCATTGGGTGGCCAATTTCGTGAGCCCATCTAAAAATCCGTCATCGGCAAGAACACCGCCAAAGTCAAAAGCAACTGTTGAAATCATATATTTACCATCCGGGGTTTGGATTGTGAGTTTTTGATTAGGGTGTGACGCGGCGGACTCTACCAGTGATTCAGGTGGCAGGCAACCGTAAATCGATATCGACCTTTTTAAATCGACCTTTTTAAAGTGGTCAAGAAAAAAAATTCCGAGGTAAAGCCGCTGACGGCCCTTGGCAGAATGACAAAGAAAATAAATAAATCCTTGACAAGCAGCTTGAATTTTCGATATTCCTATAAATAATAAATATATTTTCATAATATGAAAGTTACTGATGAAGCTGTCCTCGTTGGAGAAAAGTCTGAAAGTTATCTCTTTGATAAGTGAAAACCAGAGGGGTGTGAGCCTTACGAAAATATCGGAGGCCCTCGGATATCCCATGAGCACGGTGCATCACATCCTGAGTACACTTCTGCCGGACGATTATGTGACCCAGGATCCCAAGACAAAGGAATATTCCCTGGGTTTTGGTTTCCTGAAAATATCCAAAAGAATATTGGATAACATGGACCTTCGCAGGATTGCTCACGACCATTTGGTTGCGCTATCTGAAAAATGCGATGAGACCGTCCATCTTTACATTCTTCGAAAAGGCATGCTGGCGACCGTTGATATGATTCCCAAACAATCCGGTCTTTCTCTGGCCTCATTCGTGGGTTTCACGGTGGACCCCCACCCCTCGAGCGCAGGCAAGCTGCTGCTCTCCGGTCTCACCAACGAACAGGTTAGAGCACTTTACGAGGATCGTCCCTTAAAACGATACGGTAAAAATACGATTACCATCATATCCGACCTGCTGGCAGAGCTGGAAAACATTCGAAAATTGGGCTATGCCATCGACAACGAGGAATTTTACGAAGGGATTCGATGTGTGGCCGCACCCGTTCGCAAGGGGGGCAACAATAGAATCGCGGCGGCGATCAGTATCACCGGGTCCATCTTTACCATGACCATGGAGAGGATCAACCGGGAACTGATCGCGATGGCAAAAGAAACGGCCGATCAGATTTCGGCGCAAATGGCATGGTAAGTTTTTTTGGAGAAAAACCGAAAATAGATTTCACATTATGAAAAAGGTAGATGTCATGGTTGAACGGCCATTCTAAGTTTCCAGGCAGCGGCGGATTCTCCTTGAAAAGAGGGATATGAATCGGGAGATACCGTTATAGAGGCGGTCAATCGCAATTAATTTGAACCCAATGAGGATACGGGGGATATCGTGGCAAGAGTCATCAGTCGAACCAGAGCAATGTGTTCACCGGGCAAATACATACAGGGAAGGGGTGAGTTGGGCAATCTGCCTGGACTTCTCTCCGGCCTTGGGGACAGTGCCCTCATATTGATAGACCCTTTGTTGTACGAAGAATTCCAGAACCGGCTGGAACAGATTTTCGAGGGACATGATTTGAACCTGGTTTTTGTAAAATTTCAGGGAGAAGCTTCCAAAAATGAGATCCAGCGGGTGGGTGAGGTGGGTGCGAAAGAAAACTGCGATATCGTCGTGGGCGTCGGCGGCGGCAAGACCATCGATACTGCCAAGGCCGCTGCGGACCGGATCCAGTCCCCGGTGATCATTGTTCCCACGGCGGCTTCAACCGATGCGCCCTGTAGCAGCCTGGCGGTTATCTACACCGACGAAGGGGTCTACAGCGAGGTGATCCGCTTCAGGCGTAACCCCGATATTGTCCTGGTTGACAGCGATATTGTCTCCAAGGCCCCGGTCAGGCTCCTGGTGGCCGGCATGGGAGATGCTTTGGCGACCTTTTTCGAGGCCAGGGCCAATCAGGACTCCGACGCTGCCAATTTTGTCGGAGCTGGATATCGTCGGACCCTGTCGGGCATGGCTGTGGCAAGACTCTGCTACGACATTCTGCTGGAAGACGGGGTCAAAGCTAAACTGGCCGTGCAGCGGGGGGCCTGCACAGAGGCGGTGGAGAATATCATTGAAGCCAATACCCTGTTGAGTGGACTCGGGTTTGAGAATTGCGGCTGCGCGGCTGCTCATGGGATTCACGATGGATTGACGGCACTGGAGCAAACCCATGGGATGTATCATGGGGAAAAAGTGGCTTTTGGAACGATCTGCCAACTTGTGCTGGAAAATCGGCCCATGAAAGAAATCCAGGAGGTACTCGGCTTCTGCCGAAGCGTTGGACTTCCCATGGCGCTGGCAGACCTGGGATTGGCCGATGTGGGGCCAGAAGAATTGATGGCGGTTGCGGAAAAGTCCATCGCTTCGGAATCCACCATCCATGCCGAGCCCTTTGAGGTGACGAAGAACATGGTGTATGATGCCATGGTGACGGCGGATTCCCTGGGTAAAACTTACAACGCTGACTTGTAGGCCTCCCGACATTTTCCGATGGAACACGATTGAGGGTATGGCCGTAGCACGATTCCCAGTCCTGTCCGCTGAAGTTTAAATCCCAAAGCCGTAAAGGTGTATTGGAAGGTAACCGAAAGATCTGCACCTTTGGGCTCGATCTGGATATTATGGGCATAATGTAAAATTTGCAGAGGGAGAAAATGAAAGAAATCTCAATACATGGAAGAGGGGGGCAAGGATCACTGGTCCTGGCCCAATTCATGGCCATTGCTGCCCTGGAGGACGGCAAGTACGGTCAGGCGTTCCCATTCCTGGGTGGGGGCGGAGAGCGGCGCGGAAAGCCCATCATGGCCTTCTGTCGCCTGAGCGATCGGCCGATTCGGCTGAGAAGCCGGGTCAGCAAGGCGGACTATGTGATCTTGCAGGATGTGACCATCCTGGGTGAAGTGGACGTGGCGGCGGGGGCGAAGCCAGGTGGCATGATACTGGTAAATACGGATCGGAGCCCTGCGAGCCTGACGCTCAGTGGGGACTTCCGGGTATTATCGTTTTCAGCCGACGAGCTGGCGCGCGAGATACTGGGACGCCCCATTATGAACACAGCGCTTTTAGGGGCTTTTTCGGCCATGACCGGCGAACTGAGCCTGGATGCCACCCTTAAGGCGGTCCGAAGTAAATTTCCCGGTACTTTGGGGGAGAAAAACGCTCGGGTTGTTGAGAGAAGCTATCAAATGCTGCAAGGAGACTAAGAATGAAGATAACCATCGGAGCGGTGGTCAAGGGTGGGACATCCTTGAACTACAAAACCGGCAGTTGGAGAGACCAGCGGCCGATCCTGGACTTGGAAAAATGCAAGGTCTGCGGCCAGTGCGAAAGCGTATGCCCCGACAGCGCAATTCATGTGGTGGCTGAAATTTATGTCATCGACTACGATTATTGCAAGGGTTGTGGATTGTGCGCCTATGAATGCCCGGCAGAGGCCATTTCCATGATCAGGGAGGAGAAGTGATATGAGCATTGTTAAAGTATTGGAGGGGTCCGAGGCGGTGGCGTTGGCTGTAAAGGCCTGCCGGCCCCAGGTAATATCGGCTTTTCCCATCAGCCCCCAGACCCACATCGTGGAAGGGCTTGCCCGGCTTCTTGCGGACGGGGACTTGAATGCGGAATATGTCCGGGTGGATTCGGAATTTTCCGCAGCCAGCGTGATCAGCGGTGCTTCGGCAGCCGGCAGCCGCTCCTATACGGCCTCCTCCTCCCAGGGATTGCTCCTCATGTCGGAGGTCCTCTATGCCAGCTGCGGTCTTCGGCTCCCCTTTGTCATCACCGGGGTCAATCGGACGATTTCCGCACCCATCAGCATTCAGGTGGACCAACAGGACACCATGAGCCTGCGGGACTGCGGGATGATCCAGCTGTTCGTGGAAAGCAGCCAGGAGGCCTATGATACCCACATTGCCGCATTTAAAATTGCCGAAGATCCAAAGATTCTTCTTCCGGTGATGGTTTGCATGGACGGTTGGGTCCTAACCCATTCCTATGAAAGGGTCACCCTGTCTGAACAGGAGGAGGTGGATCGCTTTCTGCCTGCTTTTCAACCGGTGGATTTTCTGGATGTGAAAAATCCCAAGACGTGGGGATCCATCGGGGAGGAGGAAATGTTGATGGAATTGCGATTTTCCGTCCAACAGGCCATGCAGTACGCCAAGGGAAGGATCAAGGAAATTTTCGCAGAGTGGGCCGAAATCTCGGGTCGTGATTACGGGGGGTTGATCGAGTCCTACCGGATCGAAGACGCCGAGGTGATCCTCTTGGCCATGGGTTCCATGGCGGGAACCATAAAAGAGACGGTGGACAACCTGCGTTCCGCGGGCGAAAAGGTGGGCCTTGTCCGAATACGAAGCTACCGCCCCTTTCCCTATGAGGAGATCTGGCAGGCAGTTAAAGGCGCCAAGGCCGTGGCCGTGTTGGATGCCAACCTGTCGCTCGGCAGCGAAGGCGCCATCGGAATGGATTTGAAAGCCAAGCTTTACGGAATCCCCGGTGCGCCCCAGGTAGTCAGTGTGATTGCGGGCCTTGGCGGTCGGGATGTGGATGAGGCTAGAATCAAAGATATCGTCAACCGGGTGAAGGAAGTCCGGGAATCAGGGTATTTCCTGCGAGAACCATACTGGGCCGGCCTGAATCCGACGATCGTGCCATAGGGAGTGTGAAATGACAGCAAACATAGCAGCACAACAGGAAGATTTATTTGTTTCAGGCCATCGGGCCTGCCACGGCTGTGGCCTGGCCCTTTCGGTTCGGCATATTTTAAAGGCCACCGGGAAAGATGTCATCGTGGTGACCCCTACCGGATGCCTGGAGACCTTTACCTCACCCTACGGGTATTCTCCCTGGCGGGTTCCATGGATTCACCATCTGTTTGAAAACGGCCCCTCCATCGCCACGGGGGTTGCGGCCGCCCTGCGCGCTCAAAAAAGAGACACCACTCGGGTGGTGGGTATCGGGGGGGACGGTTCCACCTTTGATATCGGTTTTGGGGCCCTGTCGGGTATGCTGGAGCGGGGAGATGACGTCCTCTACATTTGTGTCGACAACGGGGCTTATATGAACACCGGTGGGCAGCGCAGCGGCGCCACACCACTCTACGCGGCCACCTCGACGCACCCTGCCGGAAAAATATCCGCCGGGAAAGTGGAAATGAAAAAAAATATTCCCTGATCGTGGCCGCCCACGGCATCCCTTATGTGGCGACAGCCTCGGTGGCCTATGTGAAGGATTTGCAGAAGAAGGTGAAACGGGCCATGGAATTTCGCGGGCCCCGCTATATCCAGGTCGACACCCCCTGTCCGTCGGTGTGGGGGTTTCCGTCGGATCGCACCCTGGAGGTGGGTCGACTGGGGGTGCAAAGCGGCTTGATTCCGCTCTTTGAGATGGAAGACGGCGAGATCATCCAGGTGAGGAAGATCAAGAAAAAAGTTCCGGTGGAAGCATATCTTAAAACACAGAAGCGGTACCGGCATCTTTTGGGTGGAACCGATGGTGAGGGGGAGATCGAGGAAATCCAGGCCCTGGCCGATGCCAACATCAAAAAGTTCAACCTCCTGGGGCCACCGAAACAGGAATCCGAGTAGGGTTTTCTCTTGACAAGAGAGCATTCGGGATCCGGTCCGGTCCGTCCTTCAGCAGCGAGTGGCAGGCTGAACGTTGCAAAATGCAACTCGCGCCTGTTGGATCCTCAACGTTCACCTTCTAAGGCCTTCGCTATTTCTTCTTCCGAATCGCCCACCAGAATTTCGAGATCTGTGATACCCTGTCCACCGACAGGGTTCAGGTCCATCGGACAGGCGGAAACAACGACAATTAAAGGCATCTTTGCAATCATTATGACGGTGTCCCCGGCTTTGGATATTGGATCGCGAATATCTAGCGTACCATCGGGTTGTACAAACGTGTTCATAAACAGGTTAAATGGCTGGGGCACTTCTCTTCTTTCCCAATCGCGTGTGCTCATGGCCTCTAAAAAGTTGTCATGACAGTTACGATGCCCGGTGACGCCGTAATAGCGTTCATATCTTTGGGTATCACAGGCAGGGACCAGCATGTCATGCCAGCCGACATCATCGGCAATTATTTTCAGAATAGGTTCACGTCGGTTCGTGACCATTTCATCGCCGACCCGGGGCTGGATTTTTCCAATGTGGACCCAGGTGTGGGAAGGCGAAAGGAAATGATTGAAGTCCCCGGCGTCGATTGCCCAAAAATCTCCGCATTGCCCTCCCTCAATATCTCGCACACAGATGCACTCTCCCTTGGCGATGCTGATGGATCGGCCATAGCCACCAGGTATTGTCAGACGCCTTAAGTCTTGGTCATTATTGCCGTCCATGGATTTTTTTCTCCCAATTTTTGCTTGAATAAGTTGATTTGAACAGTTTTTAATACCAATTCGGCATTCTTTACTATCATTTGATTACGTGCTATATCGGGTTCGCAAAACCGGCAATAAATTAAGCCTAAGTGCTCCTATTCATAATTAAGGTATCAAAAAGTATGTCCGAAACCATTCAGATCATCATGGGCATTGGCATTATGTTGATCGTCATTATTTTGACCCGAAGATTTCATGCCTGGAAGATAAAAAAAGCCTACCTGCTCATTATTGAGGACCTTAAGGCGCAAGGCGCCGTTGATCCCCAATCGTCCGTCGACTTACCTTATGGTCGTAGAAACGTGCTCAAAATAGGATTGAAAGACCACCGGCCGACAGCACTGAAGTCTCTGGTCCTTGATAAAATTGTCGGAATTTCGGAGGACGGCAAATACTATCTTCTCGTCAAGACGCTGTAAAGCAAGAGACCGGAAGACCGATCATTGAGCCTGCATTTTTTGCTTCTGTCATCTGTCATCTGCCGTCTGTCTTCAGTTAAAATTGCGAACTTATCGTTAGGATGAAGCTTTAACACAAGTCCTCACGCCCATCAATTGTAATTTGGCCGCTGATAGCAATCAGTTCGCAAAATCCTGCTGGCAGTAAATCGATTTCAGAATTTGTTGAATAGTTATATGGATATGATATTTAAAAACCTTCGTATTTATCTGCCCCATGGGTTGCGAAACTAAAGTGGGGTGCGATTTACTAACTTGGAATGTAATTAATTTACCTATTTATGAGGCATGAAAGATGAAAGTTGCCAAATGGTTTAATAACAAAGATATCAGAATTGAAGATATGCCGACGCCTAAACCCGGCCCAAATGAAATTCTCGTGAAAATTATTTCCTGCGGGATATGCGGCAGCGATATCGTCGAATGGTACCGGCTGCCCAGAGCTCCGCTGATACCCGGGCACGAGATTGGCGGTGAGGTCGTGGAGACTGGAGAATCCGTGGGTGATTTTAAGCCGGGCGACCGGGTCTTTGTCGCGCCTAAAGTACCTTGTATGAACTGCTATTATTGTAATAACGGCTACCACCCGGCATGCTCGAATGTGAAAGACAGACTACCCGGTGGTTTTGCTCAATACGTTCTGGTTCCAGCCGCTATCGTCACCAATGGAACCTATATTTTGCCGGACAATATTTCCTATGACCAGAGCACTTTTATAGAGCCTCTGGCATGCGTAGTCAGAGCCCAGAAGCTTGCCGCTATGCGGGAAGGGCAAACGGTAGTGGTAATGGGCTGTGGTATGAGCGGACTGTTGCACGTGAAACTCGGCAAGACCAAAGATTGCAAGATCATTGCAACCGACATTAATCCGCAAAAGCTCTTATATGCCGAGCGGGCCGGCGCAGATGTCACCATCGATGCCGGAGATAATGTGCCCGAAATTCTTCTGGCCCGCAGCGGCAGAAAGGCGGAGGTCGTCATGTTGTGCGCCTCGGCCTTATCCGCCGTCGAGCAGGCCTGGAATTCGGTGGAAAAAGGCGGTACCATCGTATTTTTTACAGTTCCCGGACCGGATAAAAAGGTGGAAATTCCGTTGAATTATTTCTGGACAAGAGAAGTCAAAATCCTGACTTCCTATTATTGCGGACCGCCCGATATCCTCGAGGCCATAAATCTGCTCGAATCACGAACCGTAGTGGTGGATGATTTAGTCACCCATAAATTGCCCCTGGCGGATATCATCCAGGGGTATCGACTGGTGGTTGAGGGCAAGGATTCGATTAAGGTTATTATCACGCCGAATTAGGGTGCTGTTTACCGGACAGATCGATATCTTTTTTATATTGCATCGGGATTTATTACGCTTCATGTATCTCTTCAGGGTCGAAATTGTCATTCGAACATCTCTCACGAAAATGGTGATATTTTCCCTCATCGATGTGACCGGCATTGTATAGGTTCCGCAATAACCTCCTTTTGTCTGACGGGTCGTATTCATTGGATGATAGATAACTGAAAATATCATGAATAACATTTCTAATAAATTTAAAGGGCCCCCAAACCCGTTTAAGTGACGACGCATCCTTTTTCATATGAATGATCTCCTTTTATTGCCAGTAATGTATTTCGGGATATTTTACCGATACTTTAGCAATTAAAAGGCAGTATTTATTTAAATAAATTCTATATGTTATCCCCGGACCCGTCATTAGGTCCTGAAGGTTGGGCAAGCATTAGATTCACCGATCTGATCGAAGAAGAAACATAAGCGTTCACCGCGGAGAACGCAGAGAAACAAAATTTAAACAATCTTTCCGTTTTGAATGAAGTTTCATACAAGCGCCGTCTCGGGCATAAAAAACGGCCAGTCTGATCGAAAAAGAAACTCTGCCATTTTGGCGATGTTTCATGTGAGGGTTAGCACTCCGATACTTACCAACCTTGCTTGGGTATGAAAATACGTCAAAATATACAAACAGCATTGGCGGCGGTGGCCATCCTCTGGCTGGTGTTTTTCATAAATATGGCCTTGCCCATCGATTTACGCCTCTACGGGCTGAGACCACGGCATCTCGACGGTCTGGCGGGCATTCTCCTGACACCGTTTTTACATGTTGATCTGCCTCACCTCATAGCGAATTCAGGAGTATTGTTCGTTTTGATGACCGTATCGCTTTCATTCAGCCGCAAACTGACGTTTAGGGCGCTCTGGATCATTGTTTTATTGGGCGGTGGCCTGGTCTGGTTATCGGGCAACGAGGGCACCATCCATATCGGTGTCAGCGGGGTCATTTTCGGCCTGATCGGCTTTTTAATGTGTTTGGGTCTATTTCGCCGGGATTGGAAAGCGTTGGTGAGTTCGCTGTTCATATTTTTGCTTTATGGCGGTGCGCTGCAATCTCTGTTTATTTACGTACCGGGCATAAGCTGGGCCGGGCATCTGTTTGGTTTCGTGGCCGGGGTACTGGCGGCATGGTGGATGAAGACCGCTAAGAAAAGATAGTCAATCTGCGCCAACTTTTGATCTTTGTTAAAATTGTGTTTCCATGATATTGGAAGCTATTCCGGATATGCCGGTCGATAAACAGTCTTCGAAAACAAAGTGAACAGGAGATGAACATGTCTGATTTTCAGAGTCAATTCGCCGACGTCAACGGTATCCGGCTTGCATTATGTGAGTGTCGGGACCGGGAACCTGGTGATGTTTGTTCACGGGTTTCCCGAATTTTGGGCGGAATGGGAAAATCAACTTGCCGACATCGGTAAGGATTATCAGGCGGTCGCTCTGGATATGCGGGGATACAACCTGTCATCAAAACCGGCGGATGTCGAGAGCTATCATGTTAAGGATCTCATTGAAGATTTGCGTGCCTTGGCCGAATCCCTGGGGCATGAAAAATTATCGCTGGTGGCCCATGATTGGGGCGGAGCGGTGGCGTGGTCTTTTGCGATGCGTTATCCGGATTGGCTCGATAAGCTGATCATCATCAATTCGCCGCATCCGGCCATATTCGCCCGGGAGCTGCTGCATAATCCCGCTCAGCAAAAAGCCAGTCAATATATGCTGATGTTCCGGTCCCCGGATGCGGAGCGAATATTATCGGAAAATAATTATGCCGGGCTGATATCGACAGTTTCCCAATTCGGCAGCAAATGGGAAATGACGGAGGCAGTTCGTAGAAGATATATCGAGGCCTGGTCCCGTCCGGGGGCCCTGACCGGAGGTTTGAATTATTACCGGGTGTCACCCCTGTATCCGCCCATTTCGAAAAAAGATGAAGAAAAGATAAGAGGCATCCTGAATCTGCCGCATGAAATGCTGGAAGTAAAGGTTCCCACGCTGGTTATCTGGGGCGAGTTGGATCAGGCACTTCTGACGGGCAATCTGGAGGGCCTCGGAGATTACGTTAGCCCTTTGACGGTCAGAAGAATTCCGGACGGCAGCCATTGGCTAACCCACGAACAACCTGAGTTGGTGAATTCGCTCATTCGGGGGTTTTTAAGAAAGATCGATTAGGGGAACGATAAGGAAGGTGGAAGTGAGAATGCGGAAAATTATGCTTTGAGCATGAAGTGTAAAGCATAGAACATAGGGTAACGAAAGGTCAGCAACAAAGGCTGAGAGATTCGCTTTTTATACTTCCAAATAACAAAAAAATAAATAATAATTTAATGCAGGAGGTGACTTATGTCTAAAAAATTAATAGAATACTTTAATAAACAACCCCGGCTCGGAACCCTCAGTACCTCTGATAAAAACGGTAAAGTCAATTCGGCTTATTTCGGTTCACCCAGGATGGTTGATGAAAAAAGCATTTTCATGGGCCTTGGTAATAATAGAACATTTGCCAATTTGCAGGATAATCCAAGTGCTGTCTTTATGGTCATGGAACCGGGTGAGACTATAATGGATTGGAAGGGTGTCAGGATATACGTCGAAATGACCGAGTGCCAAACCTCCGGTACAAAGCTGGATGACCTCAAAGCGGAATCGCAAAAACGGCAGGTGAGGGTGCCGCCAAAATGATGCATGCCGCTGTGACCTTTAAAATTCAGGAAATCAGGCCGCTGGCGGATTTTGGCCAAAGCTGGGAGGAATCTATTTAAAGTTTGGGCTAATGGGTTCCACGTTGTTTGTGGCAGCGGCTTTTGTCCGCGATTAATTAATGAGCTAATTACATTAAATTACAATTGATTATCGGTAGATTTTTGAAAAAATAGCTAAAATAAATTATCAACAAAGGCGACGACAACGGCAATGAAATGGTCGTAAAATTTCAATTGCCGTCCGGACTTGAGATATTTGGCTTCCCACCATGAACTTCTACGGCGGCCATTGGGATTTAGGGCCGACCTGGAATTATGCCGTTATGGCTGACAAACCATTTCTGGTGGATTCCGGGCGCTTTGGTCAGGGTGAGAAGTTGGTCGCCATGATGGAAGCGGCCGGCATCAGCGCCAAAGATTTAGAGTTTGTGCTGATCAGCCATGGCCATGAGGACCATGACGGCGGGTTGGCTGAGCTTAATCAAATCGACCGGGCTCAAGGTAAAAGCCCACCGGATTTATGATCTGTTGATCCGCAAATATTCTGACCTCGCGCCGGTTGGCCATAAAGCGGATTTTCCAGCCAAGTGCTGGCATTGTCCAATGCCCGAATCCTTTTACGCCAAAAATTGCCTGGGATATCATCAGGTTTTACAGCAGTTGGAAGTTGAAGGAATCGGGGACGGTAGCCATGGACTGGGACCTGCAATCCAGACCTATCATCTCCCGGGTCATAGCCCGGACTGTCTGGCGGTGTTGCTGGGCGACGAGGCGATCATCGTGGGAGATATTGTACTGCCGGACATCTCACCCTGGCCCACCCGTGAGGCCATGTATGACGAAGTGGCAAAAGTGATTCAACCCTATTACCGTGAACGTCAGGCTGTTTTCGGACTCCAAAGATACATCAAATCCTTAAAAAAACTTGGCGAGATTGCTGAACAGCATCCTAATTTGCGGGTCCTTCCGGCCCATCGAATATTTTACAACGGTCAGTGGAACGGGGTTCGTCTGGCTGAGCGGGTAGACGAGTTGATCCAACACCATGCTGATAGATGTGCCGCAATCCTTGCTATCTTAAACGCCGGGGCAAAGACACCTGATGAAATCGCCCGGGAGCATTTCGAGGAAAGCTTGCTGGAGGGATTCGGCAGCATGATGGCAGCCAATGAGATTATCAGTCATTGCGAGCTGCTCATCGAATCCGGTGATGTGGCTTTGACCGGTGAGAACAAATATGTTACTACCGGCAGCACCGGATTTGAAAGACATATCCAGGAATTGAAATCGGAATATTAGACACTGAAGGCGCCAGCCCGCCGCGGCCTGGAAAGAAGACTTTAACGGGGACCCTTTCACAAGACTCTGTAAAGGCAAGGTGTTAAAAAATGCAAGCGTTAAAATTACCAGACAGACCCATTTTGCTTGACGGTGGAATGGGTCGAGAATTAAGGTTTCGGGGTGTCAACGTTTTAACTGCGATCTGGTCCGCCAATGGTTTGATTACAGCCCCGGAGATTGTTCGACAGGTCCATCAGGATTATATTCGGGCCGGTGCCGACATTATTACCACCAATACCTATGGCATCATTCGCAGGAGTCTGGCCAAAGAAGGCATTGAAGACCGCTTTAATGAACTCAACGTCCTGGCCTGCACCCTGGCTGTCGAGGCACGTCAAAAATCCGAGCCATCTGTTTTGATTGCCGGGTCGTTGCCGCCCTTGGCGGGCAGTTATCGACCGGACTTGGTCGGCAGGTTTGAAGATATTGAACCCTTGTATCGGGAACAAGCCGATCTGCTGGCACCCTACGTTGATTTGTTTTTATGTGAAACCATGTCCAGTGCAGCCGAAGGCAGAGCCGCCGCTTCGGCCGCCTGTCAAACCGGCAAGCCGGTCTGGGTGGCCTGGACACTGCATGAAGATCGGTCCGGCCGATTGAGAAGCGGTGAAACCATCAGCGAGGCGGTTGAAGTGTTATCCGATCTGCCTGTTTCTGGATTTCTGGCGAATTGTTGTGCACCCGAGAGCATTACCAAAGCCCTGCCGCAGTTATCTAAATCAGATGTTGCTTATTTTGGCGGGTATGCCAACACCTTCCAACCCGTACCGGAAGACTGGAAACTGGAAGGCGATAAACAAACCGATGGTTTCCTTGATCTGCGATCAGATCTTGATCCCGCGGCTTATGCCGGATATGTTTCGCGCTGGCTGGAGGCCGGTGCCACCGTTGTCGGCGGCTGTTGCGGAACCGGCCCCGCACACATTGCAAAAATCAAAGAGCTGCTTTCCTGACCGGATTCATTAGAAGAAATAGTGATTATTTTCTCCAAAAGCACACCATCAAACATCTACGCACCGGAGAACTTTACCAGCCCCGGGTGGGCCTATACGGCCTATTCAAACAGTGGGAGGATGAAGGCGCCCTGGACATGGCCGAAAAGGCCCATGCGGAAGTCAAAAACCTTTTAGCCAGTCATGAGGATGTGCCCCTTCCCGATGAGGTGGAGCGTGAATTCAGGCGGATTATCAAGGCCGCCGAAAAGGAACTGATGTAATATCGGCATCTACTCCGGGCTCAGGAAGATCAACGCGGACTCAAATTTCTCGGTTATTGGATCGTGCCGGGATTATCGGAGGATAAAAAAGATCTAAAGCTGGTATATCAGAATCATCTGGGTCACTACATCAATAGTTCAAGCACCCTGTCCGGTGCTGTCTTGATATAATAATCGATATGGAATGGCTAAATTTGGAACGAAAAATTCACACCTGTTTGGGTCGATGCTGGATTTGATGCAATTCCTAGACTCGATCAA
The DNA here is from genome assembly GCA_963723215.1 of uncultured delta proteobacterium. Lineage (GTDB taxonomy): Bacteria > Desulfobacterota > Desulfobacteria > Desulfobacterales > JAFDCJ01 > JAFDCJ01. The sequence goes on along the minus strand of CAVRQG010000009.1, from coordinate 21,329 downwards.
TAAGCGTCATCATATGGATTTCTAATTATTTCGACATATCTTCCTTGTGAGGGGATCACACAGTCATAGAATCCGCAAGGCTGTTACACCCAATGGGTGAAAGAGGCCAATCGGACATTGTGTTGAGACCTAAGCAATGTAGGGATGTTACAACCTTTGAACTCAGAACCCTGAATCTGTTATCTGATACAATATTTTGTATACGAATAAAATTTAAAGGTATACGATTGTTACGCAAAACAAAATAGCAGTGGGGTTATTTTTTATTGGGTATTCGTTCCAACGAAACAAAAACCGACTTCAATAACATTTGACTGCCAGTTGCGCACACAAATTTATTTTGACAACGGCCTAATAATCCAAAATATCTGCAAACATAATAGGGAGGGCATCATGGGTGCATGGCATAAAACCGGGTGTGTATTGTGCGCACAGAATTGCGGTATCGAAGTATTTGTTGAAAACAACCGGATGACCAAAGTAAAACCGGATCGATCAAATCCGCGCAGTCAGGGGTATGCCTGCCGCAAGGGTCTCAATGTGATTTATCACCAGTACCCGCAAGACCGTCTGACCGAACCTTTAAAACGGGTGGGCGGCCAGTTCAAGCCGATTTCCTGGAACCAGGCTGTCGATGAGATTGCCGCCAAGATGCGCGAATTGGTCGACACACACGGTCCGCGCTGCCTGGCTTATATGGGTGGGGGTGCCCAGGGCGGACACATGGAGGCTGCCTTCGGTCTGGGGATTCTCAGGGCCATGGGGTCTCAGTATTATTATTCGTCGGCCGGCCAGGAGTTTAGCGGTTCCTGGTGGGTGACCGGACGCGTGTTCGGCAAACAATACAATATCGCCGGGCCCGATGAACACCAAACAGAGATGCTGGTTGCATGGGGCTGGAACGGCATGCAGAGTCATCAGATGCCGCGGGCGCCCAAAGTGCTCACGGAAATTGCCAAAGATCCGGAGCGGCTGCTGGTGGCCATAGACCCGCGCAAAAGCGAAACGGCTGCAATTGCCGATATCCACCTGCCGGTGCGTCCCGGCAGCGATGCCCTGCTGGCGAAGACCATGATTGCCATCATTTTGAGCGAAGGCTGGGAGGCAAAAGACTATATCAATCATTATGTCGAAGGCTGGGAAGACATTCGACCGTGGTTTGAGAACTTTGATGTCAAGGGTGCTGCCGCTGTCTGTCAGGTTGATTATGAGCAGGTTCGGGAGCTTTGCCGTTTGATGACCACCCGTCGCTGGAGCGTGCACACCGATCTGGGCATTTACATGGGCCGCCATAGTACCCTGAATTCGTACTTCATCCACATATTGGGGGCTGTCTGCGGCATCTTCGGTGTGCGGGGCGGCAATGTCATCCCGGGCATGGTGATGCCCATGGGATTTCATGCCGATGAACGCAGACCCGAAAATCTGGCGTACCGTGGCCACGGATCTGCCGCCGGCGGCAGCAGGATCATTTCCGCCGGGCGCCATGCCCGAAGAAATCCTCAGCGGCCATCCCGAGCGCCTGCGAGCCGTTTATGTCAGCGCCTGCAACCCCCTGCGTGCCTATCCGGATACCACGGCCTATGAAAATGCTTTCGGCAAATTGGACCTTCTGGTGGTCAATGACATTGTCATGAGCGAAACCGCCCGCTTGGCCCATTATGTTCTGCCCTGCCGCACCTTTTATGAGGCCTGGGACGCAACCTTTTTTCCCTGGACCTATCCGGGGGTTTATTTCCAGATGCGACGGCCCATCGTCGAGCCAACCGGCCAATGTCTGGAGGCTGCCCAGATTCATACCTTACTGGCAGACAAACTGGGAATCATTCCGAAAATTTCTGATACGGTCCAACAGGCGGCCGAAAGCGATCGTCTGACCTTTGGGGCCAAACTGATGGAATGGGCGGCAACCGAACCCAAGGCAATGTCAAGTATGCCGTTCGTGCTGGCCCAAACACTGGGTCGGGTTTGGGACAGCGCTGCCAAAGCCGGGTTGTGGGGCATGTTGATGACCGCGCCCAAAGTGTTTCGTGAAAATGCGGCGCGGGCCGGTTTCGAATCCGGCATTGACCAGGGCGACCGCATTTTTCAGGCGCTGCTGGATACCCCCCAGGGGTTGTGGGTCGGTGAGGCGGATGTGGACAATCCCATGGCGAGTATTAAAACACCCTCGGGGAAAATTGAGATTTTCATTCCCGAGCTGAAAGAACAGGCGATGGCGATCGACGCCGATAGTGAGACTATCGGGCTGCAGATGCCGGCGGAATTTCCGCTGATCCTCAACGCCGGGCGGCACATGATGACCAATGCCAACACCCTGATGCGAAATCCCGAATGGAATAAAGAAAAGCGTGCCTGCACCGTGGCCGTTAACCCGCTGGAAGCCGCGGCCCTCGGCTTGAATGATGGTCAGCAGGTACGGGTTACCACTGAGTCGGGCAGTGAAATCGGTGAGCTGCAAGTGACCGATCAGGTTCGACGGGGTATGGTATTGATCCCCCATGGTTTTGGGCTGCTCTATGACGGCAAGGTTTATGGCATCAATGTGAACCGATTGACCAAAAACAGCCACCGCGATCCGATTGGAACGCCGCTGCACCGGTATGTACCGTGTCGGGTGGAAGCGGCCTATGAAATGAAGAATGAAGATTGAAAATTGAATATTTAAGGAATTTTTTAAATGGAAAAAATAACCGCAAGAGCAAAAGATTTGGCAATGACCTATGGCGCCGGAGCGGTCGGCATCGTTACCACCGAAATGCTGGCAGGCGGACCACCCTCCACGGATCTTGCCTACGTCTTGCCCCATGCAAAATCCGCGATCAGTTTTGCGGTGCCCTTGGAGCAAAAATTCATCGAGCCCTGGTTCAACAAGCAGAGCCACGCGGATCATTTCCGGAACAATATCCGAAAAACGGCACCATAGCCGCTGCGATTATGTCTGCGGGGGATTCACCGGATTGCACAAATCCGGCAAGTGGTCGACCTGGTCACCCGGTCGGTTTCCCATCCCGGAAAAAGACGAAGAATTTTACCCGGCGCTGTTGGATACCGTCGGGCCATATCTGAAACGTCCCAAAACCGATTTGGCGGTGTTCAATACCATTATGCCGGGGGACAAGGTGGAATTGACCTGCGGTAACTGCCAACTCATTTGCCATCCCGATGCGGAAATTCGTAAGCACCGCTTTAAACTGTTGGTTGAAAGTGGCGTCATCATCCAAAATTCGGATGGATCTTTGGACGCGGTGGGTCCGGAAGAAGCCAAAGAACGGATTGCCAAAATGGATGATGATATCCGGTCGCTTTATGAAAAAGTTTAGATAGAATTAGCCACCCAGGTTAAATCCACTTTACAAGAAATATTTAACTGTAACGAGGAGGAGGGATTTATGATTAAGACACCCATTACTGAAATGTTCGGTATCGAACGCCCCATCGTCCAGGGCGGGTTGATGTGGATCGCAACGGCAGCACTCGCTTCTGCCGTCGGCAACGCCGGTGGTATCGGGTTTATGACGGCCCTCACGTTTCCGGACGCTGAGGATTTGCGCGCGGAAATTCGCAAATGTCGCGAAATGACGAACAAACCCTTTGGTGTGAATCTCACCTTTCTTCCCTCCCTGCGGACCATTGACTATCCGGCATACATCAAGGTTTGCATTGAAGAGGGGATCAAATTTATCGAGACTGCCGGTAGAAATCCGGAGCCCTACATGGAGCAGCTCAAGTCAGCGGGGATAAGGGTTGTTCACAAATGCACCTCGGTGCGTCATGCAATCAAAGCGGAAAAAATTGGGTGCGATGCGGTCAGCATCGACGGCTTCGAGGCTGCGGGACACCCCGGTGAAGACGACGTCACCTCCTTGATCCTGATACCCCTGACCCGGGATGCCATTCAGATCCCCATCATCGCTTCCGGCGGGTTTGCCGACGGTCGCGGTCTTGTGGGCTGCCTGGGTCTTGGTGCCGATGGCATGAACATGGGCACCCGTTTTGTGGCAACCAGAGAAGCCCCGGTACATAACAACGTCAAACAGGCACTCATCGCCCATGGTGAACGAGATACGCGGCTGATAATGCGGACGTTGCGCAATACGGAACGTGTCCTTCACAATCCAACCGTAGACAAGGTGCTCGAGATCGAGAGCCGGGGCAATACTAAAATCGAAGATATCGTCCCCTTTGTTTCCGGGTTGGTGGGCAAAGAAATGCTGGAGGACGGCCAGATGGATAAAGGGGTGCTTTCTGCCGGGCAGAGTATGGGGTTTATTCATGATATTCCCACCTGCAGGGAATTGCTCGATCGGATTATGCAAGAGGCTGAAGAAATAATAAAAGAAAAATTTGCGCAAGTCATCTCATAAGCCGGATAAACCGGAAAAATTTATGATAGGTTTCAGGTCAACAAAACAAATGTAGAATGTCGAATTGAGGAATCCCATAGAATTAATAATTATTAAATAAGGGGAGCGAAGCGACAGACCACAATTCGTCAATCGTCAATCTTCATTTCAAGAGGGAGGACCACTGAATATGATACCGGACGTTTACAAACAAATATCGACAAAAACGATACCATCGGGGTCGGCACCTGTTATTGCCGCCATGCCGCCATGCTGGTGGATGAAGATACCCATGGCATGCCCATGGATGTCTGCATGTGGTTCGGCAACATGGCCGCCTATGCCATTGAACGACTGGGCGCGCGTCGGATGACCAAACAGGAAGCCATGCAGGTGCTCGATCAGGCCGAGGAGGCCGGCCTGGTCCACATGAGCCGCAACACCACCGAAGATATCGACTTCATCTGCAATTGCGACCGCTGGCACTGCGAAACCATCTCCGGCGTTCTGAAGCAATCCAAACCGGCGCTGTTTTTCAATTCGGGCTTTCAGCCACGGTTCGATCCGGATCTTTGCACGGCCTGCGAAACCTGTATTGAACGTTGCCCGGCCGAGGCCCTGTCCATGGGTGACAAAGATGTTCCCGCGGTCAATCTGGATCGATGTTTCGGGTGCGCCGTCTGTGCCACCGGCTGTCCGACCGAAGCCATTCTGATGGTGGCAAAATCAGATTTTCCGGTGCCCCCAAAGGATCCGAAAGAATTAATCACTGCTTTAAAGGCTGGATTTGCGACACAGGCCTAATTAGATGGAGATAGCTAAAAATTATGACAGTTGATAACAATCCGCCTGAATGCGGCATCTGGGACAGGGAGGGTAGCTGCCTGATACCGCTGGTATTACTGGATACTTTACCGGCATACCATCGTAAAACCATTCCCCCTGATTATCTGGACATAATGGGGCACATGAATATTAGATGGTATTTTGATCTGTTTGCCAAATCCGGTCGAAAGTTTTTCGCATCCCATGGATTGGACGAAGATTACTTTCAGAGTGGGGATTTTGGCGTCTTTACTTTGAAGCAGTTTATTCAATACTTCGCCGAAGTGCGGGTCGGACAGACGGTTGTTATCCATACCCGCCTGATCGGCCGGTCTGATAAACGATTTCATTTCGTGCTATTTATGATAAATGAAACCACCAACCAGGTGGCTGCCACCTTTGAAGCCTTGATTACTCACGTTGATTTGAAAATTCGGCGGGCCGCCCCAATGCCCGCCCGAATCGCACAAAAATTCGATGCCACCCTGGCCAGGGATGCAGTGCTGGATTGGGCGGCACCGATTTGCGGGGCCATGAGGGTATAGTGGAAACTGTTTTAGTGAGTTGACAAGGGTATAATTTGAACCGCAGACCCACGCAGACAACGTGCAGACGATAATTTATTTTTACCTTGCCGACGCAGCCCCGGCAAAAGAATTTCTGCGTCTACCGAGGGAGCAAAGTGAGTGGGCGGTTAATTATGCATATTTGAAAATTATTACCTGCATTATTCAGGTATTATACTATAAGCGCCCATTCGTTGCAGGATAACTGCCCAGGTTTTTCAACGATATCGTCATTTTACTCATTTTTTCCAGAACTTCGGCCACCTTCGCATCCTCTTGAGAACCTTCGAAATCGAGGAAGAAACTGTAGTTGCCGGGATCCGAGCGCAGGGGCATCGAGGAGATACGCGTCAAGTTGATCTTGGCTTCCGCGAACAATTTGAGGACACCATAGAGTTCGCCGGCTTCATGGGCCACGGCAAAGATAACCGATGTCTTATCGCCCTTGTCGGCATAGGGCTCTTTGGAAAGCAGTAGAAACCGCGTGGAATTGGAGGGCCCATCCTCGATGCCTTTTTTTATTATTTCCAGATCATACAATTCGGCACACAATTCGCTCGCTATGGCGGCGGCGGCTTTGGGATTTTCCCGGGCCAGCATTTTTGCGGCCCCCGCCGTATCGTAGTAGGGACGTGCCTCAAGCTTGTTGCGCATCAGAAAATCCCGACACTGGGCCAGTGCCTGGGGATGGGAATACACCACACGGATTTCGCGGTAATCCGTTGCATCGGTGGCAAGCAGACAGTGGTTTACGGCCACCTTGAATTCACCGATGACTTTCAAATCCGTGGTTGTGAGAAGATCATTTACCTGAGTCACGGCGCCTTCCAGTGAGTTTTCCACCGGTACCACGCCCAGATCGAAATCGCCGGCTTCAACGCCGCGAAATACATCGATGAACTCCAGGCAGGGAATGTACGCACCGACGGGAACTAGACCGCGGGACGCGACTTCGCCGTAAGCGCCATGCTCTCCCTGAAAAGCGACCAGGCGGCGCTCTTCATCCTGTAGGCGCCGACTTTCATCGATGATCGTTTTCAGCAGTTGCCGGGAGAAGGAGCTTTTTACCAGATCAAGCTTCAAACGCTCCATTCGTTCCAGCGTATCTTCTTCCTGCTTCGAATCCCCGGTGGGTTCCTGGAATTTTCTTGAGCGTAGCGCCAACCCCATTCGTTCCTGCAGCAGGACCAGCAGTTCTCGATCGATTTTGTCTATTTTATTGCGAATTCCATCCAGTTTCATTTTTTCACCTCAACACAATTGTAAAACTGTTATATGTTATTAACGACTCGCCGGCAAATTATCCATAAAAGAACTCAGTGGTCTCAGGCGGGTCATGATGTCTGCAAACAAAACCGGCGTTAGTGCCTGATCTGCATCACACAGGGCCTCATCCGGTTTATAGTGGACTTCGATGATCAATCCATCCGCCCCGGCGGCAACAGCAGCCATGCTCATGGGGCCAATCAGACTGACCCGTCCGGTACTGTGGGTCGGATCGATAATAATGGGCAGATGGGTCAGTTCCTTTATCGCCGGCACGGCGCTCAGATCCAGCGTATTGCGCGTGTACGTTTCAAAAGTCCGTATGCCGCGTTCACAAAGGATCACATTTGGATTGCCTTCACTGAGAATGTATTCGGCGCAGTTTAACCACTCTTCGAGGGTGGAGTACATACCCCGTTTGAGCAGCACCGGTCGTCCTGTTTGCCCGACTTCTTTGAGCAGGGAGTAGTTTTGCATATTGCGGGTGCCGATTTGCAGGACATCGGCAAATTCGGCCACCCAGGAAACATCCCGGGGATCGATCACTTCCGTGACGATCGGCAAGCCGGTTTGCCGGCCTGCTTTTGCCAGCAATTTCAACCCACGAAGGCCCAGTCCCTGGAAGGCATACGGTGATGTCCGGGGTTTAAAAGCGCCTCCGCGAAGCATGTCCGCTCCCGCATTTTTCACGGCATGGGCGGATGCAATCATTTGCTCTTCGCTCTCTATACTGCAAGGTCCGGCGATGACGACAAGATCCCTTCCGACCGCCACGCCGGATACATCGATAACGGTGCGCTGTTTTGATTCGCGCACGGCAAGTTTTAGGTTTTTCATGATGACAGTCCTCGTTTCGAATAAAAGAAAAAAACCCTGAGATTTTTCTCAGGGCTTTTTAAATGAAACCCCGAGTGGTACTGAAGTCCACCCGGGGCGATTAACGATCAAACTATGGCGTTAACGGTCCGGATGAACGCTTCTAAAGTTTATAAAGAAGCGTCCAAAACTAAAAAAAAGTGCTTTGTTCCTATGGATGGTAATCACGATTTTTCTCCGTCAACATTCCTAAAAAGATATATATTTTAAACCTGGTTTGTCAACATTTTTTTGGTTGTTGTGGGGTTTTAAAGAAACGGAGTTGTCGGCAGCCTAAGGTGTCAGCTATCCGTCGGGAAAAAAAACGCCGGGCCGGCAGAACGAAGGTTGACATTCTGCATTCCAAGGATTCGCCATCCAACATTCCCCGGGGCACAAAAATTATCTTGACACACCGCCGGCACTGATATACACACCTATCTGGAATTACGTTTAAAAGGATTACCCCGTGGCACATATTTTGTCAGGCAATTTTGCATATTCCTATTATCGGTATTACTTTTATTTTGCCGACTTGCCTGGGGTACGCTGAAAAGAAAAAAACAAATTATAAAAAAAAGCGTTATAACCGTGGGCAGACTTAAAAAACCCACGGTTTTTTATTTTTGAGCCTGCTCAATTTAGGATGCAGTGTCAACACGATACCGAGGTGCTAATTATGAAACCAACCGATGATCTGCGCGTAAAAGGCTATCAACACCTGATGGAACCGGACCGTTTCAAACAGGAGCTTTCGATCAGCCAAAAGGCGCACGCTACGGTTCTTTCCGGCAGAGATGCCATCGAAAGAATTATGCGAAAGGAAGATAAAAGACTGCTAGTGGTTGCCGGGCCATGTTCCATTCATGACGAAAAGGCAGCTTGTGAGTATGCCCAAAGGCTCAAGGAACTCAGTGATAAGGTCGGCAAAACGTTATTCGTTGTCATGCGGGTTTACTTCGAAAAGCCCCGTACGAGCGTGGGATGGAAAGGGCTGATCAATGATCCGCATTTGGATGGCTCCTGCGATATCATGGAAGGTCTGCGCAAAGCGCGCCGAATTTTGCTTCAAATCAATGAAATAGGGGTGCCTGCCGCCACTGAATTTCTAGAAACCATCACCCCGCAGTATGTGGCCGATCTTGTCAGCTGGTCCTGCGTGGGTGCCCGCACCACCGAATCCCAGACCCACCGTGAGATGGCAAGCGGTCTGTCCATGCCAGTGGGCTTTAAAAATGGAACCGACGGTAATTTGTCCTCGGCCATCAACGCAGTGGTGGCGGCCAAAACACCACAGAGTTTTCTGGGAATCGACCAAGCCGGCCGTACCTGCGTCGTCAAAACCGGCGGAAATCCCTGGACCCATATTGTGCTCCGCGGCGGATCGCGACCGAATTACGATCCCATCAGCATCGAACAGGCCCGCTTGAAACTGATTGAAAAAAGCATGCCCGAGATCATTATGGTGGATTGCTCCCACGGTAATTCCATGAAAAAATTCCAGGGGCAGGCGATTGTCTTCAAAAGTGTCATTGATCAGTATATTGCGGGCAATGACGCGGTGGTCGGTCTGATGCTGGAAAGCAACCTGCAGGAAGGCAATCAGAAATTCGCCGGTGATATTGCGGCACTAAAATACGGGGTGTCCATTACGGATGAATGTATCTCATGGGAGACCACCGAAAATTTATTGCTGTCCGTTGCCGAGAAACTGGCGAAATCATCAAATATGGACAGCGGACAGCGGTGGGTGCAGTCATTATGAAATCCGTCAAGATCAAGAGCGATACCGGTGAATCCATCATCAAGATCGGAGAACGCCTGGAAAATCTGAAATCATACCTGCCGGTCGAAGTTCCCATCATCATCACCGATAGCCAGGTTCGGCGCCACTGGGGGTCCTGCTTCCCAAAGGCCCACGTCATTACGATTGATACCGGCGAGAAAATAAAAACCTTCGATACCCTCAGCTTCATTTACGATCAGTTGATAGCCCTCGAGGCGGATCGTTCGTCTTTTATCGTCGGGATCGGCGGCGGAATTGTCTGTGACATCACCGGATTCGTGGCCTCCACCTATCTGCGCGGTGTTCGATTCGGGTTTGTAGCAACCACCCTTTTATCCCAGGTAGACGCCAGTGTCGGCGGTAAAAACGGGGTTAATTTCAGGGGCTATAAAAATATCGTGGGACTTTTTAACCAGCCGGAATTTGTTATCTGCGACCTGAATGTATTGAGCACCTTGCCCCGGGAAGAACTTCTCTGCGGTTTTGCCGAGATTATCAAACACGGTGTCATTGCCGACAAAAACATGTTTGAATACATTGAAACGCATCGTAGCCAGGCCTTGGCGCTGGATTTGGCTGTCATTGAAAAACTTGTTTATGACTCGGTGATCATAAAATCATCCATAGTCAACCAGGACGCCCGGGAACACGGCGTTCGCCGCAAACTCAATTTCGGCCATACCTTCGGCCATGGCATCGAAAAAACGCTTCAGGTTCGCCATGGAGAAGCCGTCAGTGCCGGAATGGTTCTGGCATGCGAGCTGTCGGTAAAAAGAGGGTATTTGCAGGCTCCGGATGCGGCTCGAATTTCCGAGTTGCTCGAAAAATACGGACTGCCCGTGGAACTTCCCTATAAGGGAAATGAGGTTCTCACGGCCATCAGGATGGATAAGAAGCGGGAAGGTGACTGCATCAAATTTGTGCTCCTGTCTGAAATCGGACGGGCCTTTGTTGATGAAGTCCCTCTTCAGGAACTGGAAGCATTGATAGGGAGCTGAGCTTTTTCGAGACTACATTTGGGAAAGATGGCCACTGCAAGGCAGCGAATTTAAATCAGAGGGCATACAGGCCACCCATGAAAGAATCCATCGGGGATCGTAAAAAAATCGACAACGGGGACGCGGATATCCCGACGATCCGAAAGCGAATCGACGCCATCGATGATCAGATCCTTGAGCTGATCAACCGTCGGCTGTTATGCGCCCGTGCCATTGGCCGGATCAAGCAATCCACCGGGGTGGCGGTAGTTGACAGCCGGCGCGAAGCTGAAATTTTTCAAAGACTGTCATCACTAAATAAAGGCCCTTTAAGAGCCGGCGGTCTTTACCGCATTTTTGGAAACACCATAGCTGCCGGGCGCGGGGTTCAGAATTCGGGCAGTCCGGCGGAAGCACTCCCGGTTTATGCTGTTTTCGGAGATCCGGTGGGACATAGTCTCAGCCCCGTGATGCACAACAGCGCCTTGACCCATACCGGTCTCGACGGGATTTATCTCGCTTTCAGAGTCATAGACATTGCGGCGGCGGTGAGCGGTGTGCGGGGATTGGAGATCCGGGGCGCCAGCATTACCATCCCCCATAAAGTCAGCGTGATGAAATATCTCGACGCGGTCGACACACTGGCTCAAGAAATCGGTGCGGTCAATACCATTGTCAACCGGAAGGGGATTCTCCATGGATATAATTCGGACTGTCCGGGTGCCGTTAAAGCTTTGCTCGAAAAGACCCCTATCAAGGGCAAACAGGCGGCCATTGTGGGTGCCGGCGGCGGAGCCCGGGCCATCGGGTTCGGCATCAAACGGGAGGGAGGCAGAGTCACCATCATCAACCGTAGCCCTCAAAACGGTGAAAAGCTTGCAGATGACCTGGGTTGCGAGTTCAAACTACTTGCGGAAGTCAAGAACCTGCCTTACGATATCGTCATCAATGCGACCCCAGCCGGTATGATACCCCATGATGACTGCACGCCGTTGAAGCCGGAACTTCTGGAAGCCGGGACGGTTGTCATGGACACGGTCTACAATCCCCTTAAGACCCGATTTATAAAGGATGCTGAAAAAGCAGGTTGCCATGCCATAGATGGTGTTTCCATGCTCGTCCATCAGGGTGCCGTCCAGTTTGAGTTGTGGACCGGCCAGAATGCACCGGTGGATGTCATGCGCAGAGCAGTGCTGGACGAACTGTCGAGCTGATTAGTTAATTTGTTTTGGTACTGCAGCGACGCGTAATCAAAGGAACATGGCTTTCACTAGGTGGGAGCGGTTTTCAGCCGCGAATATCGCATCGTCCTGAAATTTTATGCTCTTCAATATTTTTTGGGGCGGAATGATGGTAAGCTGGATAGTTGGAGAATTGATTTCATTGCACGGCAAAATATGAACAATAGGACACCCAGGCACCCAAAAAATGTCATGATCGAAATAAGACCCCATAATCTAAAGCCCCGTTGTGAAGTGTCCGTACCCGGTTCCAAAAGCTATACCCACCGGATATTGATTGCTTCGGCCCTATCGGACGGGGCGTGCCGAATTGAAAACGCGCTGATTTGTGAAGATACCTTGCTGACCATGGATGCTTTGCGACAGATGGGGATTCAGATTGACGAAAAACCCGACAATCAGCTCCTCATTTGCGGCGGTAGCGGATCGCTTGCACCGAAGCAGGACCGTATTTACCTCGGAAATTCCGGTACTTCCATGCGACTGCTGACGGCTGTGTCGGCTCTGGGTAAGGCCAGTGTTACCCTGTTTGGTACCGATCGCATGGGGCAGCGTCCTATCCATGACCTCATCGATGCATTGGCGCAGATCGGCGTCCGGGTCGTTTCAACCAACCGCAATGGCTGCCCGCCGGTTGAAATAACCGGGGGCGTCATCAGCGGTGGGGCCGTCACGATCAATTGCCGGGCCAGCAGTCAGTATCTTTCAGCCTTGCTGCTGATCGCCCCGTATACCGTCAGCGGATTGGATATCACGGTCACGGAGGGACCCGTGTCAAAGCCTTATGTGGATATGACGGTCGCTGTCATGGCCGATTTCGGAGTGACGGTCAACCGTGATGGCTACCACCGGTTTCAGGTCGCCGGAAACCAGACCTACCAGGCCGGGGCCCATGCGGTGGAGCCGGATGGCTCCCAGGCCGGCTATTTTTGGGCGGCCGCCGCCATCTGCAAGACCGAGATCAAGGTTAAAGGGATCACTCAAGATTCCCATCAGGGGGATGTCCGTTTCGCAAAGCTTCTGGAATCCATGGGCTGTAAAATGATCGTGCAGCCAGACGGCATTGCGATTCGTGGAGATAACCTGCGGGCCGTCGAAATTGATATGGGCGACATGCCGGATATGGTACCCACCCTGGCGATGGTTGCCGCTTTTGCCCAAGGAACGACGATCATTAGAAATGTATCCCATCTGAAATCCAAAGAAAGTGATCGATTAAGCGCCGTCGTCAACGAGCTGGTCAAAATGGGGATCGACGCCCGCTGCAGTAGCGACGAACTTATCGTCGTCGGCGGCAGGCCGCACGGAGCTGACATCGAAACTTACGGAGATCACCGCATCGCCATGAGTTTTGCGGTGGCAGGTCTTGTGGCCGGAGGAACCATTATTCGGGATGAAAGCTGCGTGGCGAAATCATTTCCGAATTTCTGGCAGGTGTTTGAGGGGCTGTATGGGCCGTGATTGGATATTGGGAATTAGGTATTGGCTTTTGATCTTATTTGTAATTTGTTTTTTCCGGTATATCCGGTTTGCCTGATGGCGAGTAAGCTAATTTTGAATCTTTAATCGCTGAACGCTGAACTTTGAACCTCTGAACCCGATGACACCAGAAAAAGCAACTCCTCCCGGAACGGAGTCTGAACGGTGAACTTTGAACCTTTGAACGCTTACAACCTGTTTCTAATCGGCTATCGCTGCACGGGAAAATCTTCTGTTGGCAGACGACTTGCAGCTACCCTCGGTCGGGCATTTGTTGACACGGATTCTGCGATCGTATCGGAAAAGGGGATGAGCATCCGGAAGATAGTAAACGATCGTGGCTGGCAAGATTTTCGTCGACTGGAACATGCCGCTTTGCAGCAGGTTTGCAGCGCAGACCGGCGGGTGGTTGCAACCGGAGGCGGCATCGTGCTGGATGCCGCCAACATCAGGCTGATGAAAACCAGCGGAAAGGTCATCTGGCTGAAGGCAACTCCGGATAACATTAAGAGCAGAATGGAGCAGGATCAGGCTTCGGAAGGCTTACGTCCGGCCTTGACCTCAAAAGACAGTATATCTGAGATTGAAGAAATATTATCAGAACGGGAACCGCTTTACCGGCAAGCGATGGATTTCGCGGTGGATACCGACCATCGCGGGATTGATGAGATTTGTGATGTAATTATAGGGAATCTTAAAGCGAAGGTTTAGGGAAAATAGTCTTAATTCGCTCCTGAAACCTGAATCCCTCTTCTTTGGAGAACAAACATATGTCAAGTACATTGGGAACCTTGTTCAGAGTAACGACTTTCGGTGAGTCCCACGGTAAAGGCGTCGGCGCGGTTGTGGATGGATGTCCTCCTGGATTATCTCTCAGTGAAAAGGACATTCAGCCCCAGCTTGACCGCCGTCGTCCCGGACAGAGCCGATTGGCAACCGATCGTAATGAAGCCGACCGGGTTACGATTTTGTCCGGCGTCGAAGACAGCCGGGTCCTGGGATCACCCATTGCACTGAGCGTGGCCAACAAAGACCAACGGCCGGGTGATTATGCCGACATGCGATCCATTCCGCGACCGTCCCATGCGGATTATACCTACCAGGCGAAATACGGCATCCGAACCATGAGCGGGGGAGGGCGGTCCAGCGCCCGGGAAACCATCGGGCGGGTGGCCGCGGGCGCCATCGCCGAAAAATTTCTTTTCGTAGACTACGGCTTAGAAATCGTGGCATGGGTGACTTCGGTCGGCACCATCACGGCTTCCAATGTCGATGAAACCGGCATCAGCCGCGAGCAGGTGGACGAGACTCCGGTGCGCTGTCCTGCCAAAAATGAGGCTGACCAAATGATTCGTGAAATCACGAAAGCCAAAGAGGCCAATGATTCCTTGGGAGGAATCATTTCCTGTGTCTGCCGCAATGTGCCGGCCGGACTTGGGGAGCCTGTTTTTGACAAGCTGGAAGCACGGTTGGCCCATGCCATGTTGTCGATTCCCGCAACTAAAGGCTTTGAAATCGGTTCCGGATTTGCCGGAACTCGGATGACCGGATCGACCCATAATGACCCTTTCGTAATAAAAGGCAACCGTCTGGGGACGGCGACAAATTACAGCGGCGGCATACAGGGCGGGATCTCAAACGGAGAACCGATTCTGTTTCGGGTGGCATTCAAACCGCCTGCAACCATCGGCAAGGCGCAAACAACGGTGGATTTCTCGGGCAACGAAGTGACATTGGAGGCCAAAGGCCGCCATGATCCATGTGTTGTCCCCCGGGCCGTACCGATTGTTGAAACCATGGCGGCCTTAGTTATCGCTGATCTGGCACTCCAGCAGCGCGCCAGAGGAATTTGAGGTTGGAAGTCGGAATGGGGAAGGCGGAAAAATTGAAACTATCAGATCGCATAAATCAAATTGAGGCATCCGGCACGGTATATTTTACCCAGCTGATTCAACAGCTGAGAGGGCAGGGTAGGGACATCATCGATCTGGCGGTGGGCGAGCCGCCATACGATACGCCCGGGGCGGTGATTGCGGCCACGCACCAGGCCCTGGATGCAGGCAAGACAAAATACAGCCCGGTGGCGGGATTGCCGGAATTAAAATCTCGTCTGGCGCAGCAGTTCGACGGTTATGACCAGGGCAACATCATCATTGCCAACGGATCCAAGCAATGCTTATATGCCATGTTCCAGGCCATCTGCGATCCATTGGATGAGGTCATCATCCCCAGGCCTTACTGGGTGAGTTTCCCCCAGCAGGTCAAGCTTGCCGGCGGCTGCCCGGTATTTGTGGATACCGATAAGCACCAGCTGGACTGTGAAAAAATTGAACGGGCCCTAACACCCAAAACCCGAGCGATTCTGATCAATTCACCCAACAACCCCACCGGTGCGGTGTATTCGGCCGAGGAGCTTGCCGGGGTCGCCAAAATTGCCCTTGCGCACAACCTGTACCTGATTTCGGATGAAGCCTATCGTCTATTTGTTTATGACGGACTTAAAGCCCCAAGCTTGTTTCACTTCGAAGACATTCGGCACTTGTTGATCGTTACCCGCAGTTTTTCCAAAAACTTTGGTATGACCGGGTTTAGGATCGGTTACATTGCGGCCTCGCACGAATTTATCAGGGCTGTTACCGGCTTGCAAAGCCATATGACCGGCAATGTCTGCACCTTTGGCCAGCATGGCGCCCTGGCCGCACTTGCCATGGATGATATCGACCTGGAGGGGTGGCGTGCTGACATGGAGCACAAAAGGGATTACGCCTGCCGGCGGGCGGCGGAATTATTTGACTGCATCAAACCCCGCGGTGCATTTTATCTCTTTCCCGATATTTCACGACATTTAAAAAACGGCATGACGTCCGTTGAATTTTGCGGGCAATTGCTTGAAACCTGTGGTGTCGCCGTGGTCCCCGGTGAAGTCTTCGGCATGGCGGGTCACATCAGAATCTCCTACGCCGTCTCCCAGGACAAGCTGGAAAGCGGATTTGATAAAATTGCAGAGGTACTATGATAGGAATCATCGGATTCGGTCGATTTGGAAAACTGACGGCACGGTATTTGGCTAAAGAATTTGATGTGGCGGTCTACCACCGGTCCGATAAATCAGCAGCGATCAACCGCATTGGTGCCCGCGCGGCATCTCTCGAAACTGTTTGTAGGCAGGAGATCGTCATACCCTGTGTTCCCATCTCCGTCTTTCGGAAGGTCTTGCAGGATATTACACCGTTGCTCAGACCGGATGCCCTGGTCGTAGATGTGTGTTCCGTTAAAGAATATCCCGTCGGCCTGATGATCGACATACTGCCGCAGACCGTGTCGATATTGGCGACCCACCCCATGTTCGGGCCCGACAGTGCTTCCGATTCGCTGGCGGGTAGAAAAATCTGTTTGTGCAAGGTACGAATCGCAGAAAATAGCTACCAAAATATCAAGGCCTATTTAGCGGCAAAAGGGCTGGTGGTGATTGAAGCGACGGCCGCGGAACATGACGAACAGATTGCCACCAGTCTTTCCCTGACCCACTTTATCGGCAGAACCTTGTCAGAATATGGGGCCACGCAGCTCGATATCGATACGGAAGGATACAAGCGACTGCTGCATATTCTGGAAGTTGTCGAGCGTGACACCTGGCAGTTGTTTCTGGACATGCATCACTACAATTCCCATGCCGCAAAGAAGCGGGTTGCATTTATGAAGGTGATGCAGGATATAAATTCAAGATTGGAGAAAGGGTGATGATGCTTTTGTCCGCGAATGTCAACGAGTGTCTGCAGTAAAATAAATATTCATACCTCATAATGGAAAACGGGGAAGGAGTAAACGCAATGCCGGACAAATCTGATCAAAAAAAAATCCTGGTCATTCACGGACCCAATCTGAACATGTTGGGCAAAAGGGAGCCGGATGTCTACGGGCATGAAAGTCTCGCTGAGATCGATGCCCGGTTAAAGAAAGATGGAGGAAAACTGGGAATCGAAGTGGAGACGTTTCAATCCAATCATGAAGGTGCTTTGGTCGATACCATCCAACAGGCCGCCGGCATCTTTCATGGCATTGTGATCAATCCGGCCGCATACACCCATACCAGCGTCGCTATCAGAGATGCGCTTGCCATGTTGGATATCCCGGTCGTCGAAATTCACCTCTCCAATATTGACCGACGTGAGCCCTTCCGGCACACCTCAATGATTGCCGATATTGTTGCAGCGCGGATCGCCGGTTTCGGCGCCTATGGCTACACGCTGGCATTGGAGGGATTGGTTAGATTGATATGAATTGAAAATATGATAATGTCTGGTGCCTTTTTTAGTCAGTGTAGCTGAAACGCACATCGCCGATTTTAGAGATAATGTTGTTTGCGAAATGATTCAAGGGACAAAGCAAGATGATAGCCGCTGCTTTGAGACGTTCAGGCGCAGCAATGTATCTGCAAAGAAATAAATTGTCGAACCTAAAATCAAGATCATCAACGGACGCGACGCATTGATGGCGTCACGGAGACAACATTGAAACGCCCACCACTCAAACTGTTTTTCTCCTACGCCCACGAAGATCAGCATGTGCGCGACGAGCTCGATAAGCATCTCGATGTGCTGGAGCGTGAGGGACTCATCACCGTTTGGTGGGACGGGGAAATAACAGCCGGTACCCGCTGGTCAGAGGCTATCGAGAAGCACCTCCGTTCCTCAGATGTCATTATTTTTCTGATCAGCCCCAAGTTCTTTGAATCGACGTTCATCATGGCAAATGAGCTGCCCATAGCGTTGGAGCTCGAGAAGGAGTCCGAAGGACAAAAGAGGGTGATCTCCGTGATCATCGAGAAGACCGATGCCTTCGACAACTCCGAACTCAACCGGATGCAGCGGGTGCCGTCCGGCGACTTGCCGCTCTCTGAATGTGAAGACAGGGTCCATGCGCTCGATCAGGTGGTGGTGGAAATTCGCCGAACGGTCTTGCGAATAATTATCGATGCTGGCGGACCCTTCGAATTTAGCTGCCATGCCTTTACTCAGGCAGAATTGGCGCGGCTCGAGCCAAAAATGCGCAAGCAAACAAGCGCTGGGCTCCAGCAACTTCGTAAGTCTCTTTTATCCAGGGTTCCCAAGCGAAAGCTTGACAGGAACCTTCTGGTGGCCAGCTGGTGTCTGGCAAGATTGGCTAGCCGGCGTCAGACCTCGGAGTCGCTCTATTACCTGGCGCAGGTAGTTTCGGCCTTCGATGTGGTATCACTGCAAAAAGTTGCGCGCGACCTTAGCGGACTGCGCTCACTCGTTGACATTCTCGGACCGGAGTGGGGGTTCGTGATCACGGATATCACTCTTGGTGCGATGGGTTCCAACGAGCGTTTTGCGATCCTATACTACCGCCCTCGCGTTACCTTTGAGAGTATCTCTGGAAGCATCGTCCTTCCGGCCGATTCGCTCATCAATGGTCAGCAGTTCGCTCGTACTCCATTGCTGGCCAGCTTCAGATCAGGCAATGTCCGCTTCCGTGTGTGCTCGGCTCACATTCGCTACGGAAATGACCCCCGCCTGCGCACCGCCGAATGCGAGACGCTGGCCAATTTTCTTTCCCGCATTGCAAAACGTGACAAAGAGGAGATCCTTCTTACCGGGGACTTCAACCTGCTGCGGGAAGACTCCCCGGTCTTTGAGATATTTCGTCAACATGGTGTCGACATACCGCCGGAGACGATCCATCCAACACTGTGGAGAAGCGGGAAGATCTGCGATCTGATCGGGCATCTTAACGGTGACGACGAGAATCCTCGCAAACTGGTGGTATCCAGTTCGGGCATGGTTGAAATCTTCGAAGCGGTCTTTCGGGAGGAGGACTTCAAACAGTATGAAGATGGCATCCAAACACGGATATCAGACCTAACCGGCAATTCGGATCGAGCAAGATTTAGTGCCTACATGGACTGGAGAAAACACCAGATTTCAGATCATCTGCCGATCTGGGTCGAATACAAAATGGGTTTTTCGGTAAATTGAACTATTACCTGTGTTTTTGCACGAGATCGAACCCAGAAAGGTAAACGAAGGTCAGATTTTATCGCGCTTTCAAGACCGTAAGTATCGGATAACATGCCGATAACAGGCGGTCGCCAAGCCCTTCCCAGTAGATGTTGCATGATCACCCACAAACTCAAAGACACGGCCCTCAGCCGGGATGGAACATGTCCTGGGCCACCGCAACCGTTGCTGGGATAAATACAATTGCGGTGATGCCGGTAAAGAGCTACATTGCGTATTGAGCATGACCCTGTTAAAGGGTGATGTAAGTGATAAAGTATCGCCATATTTCGCGCCGGATGAAATAAAAAAAATCCTGAAAAGTGGCCACGCTGATCAGGATCTTCTTAAAATTGAATAGTAATTTCAGGGAAGTAGGTGGTCGGGACGGCAAGATTTGAACTTGCGACCCCAGCGTCCCGAACGCTGTGCTCTACCAGACTGAGCCACGTCCCGACTTTGGTTGCCTTATTTATTCCGTTCGTGTCAAATTGTCAATTAAAAATGTAGCCAAAATTGAGCAAAATTTCGAAATTTTTGCGGTCTGTGACCGGTTGTCAGTTGTGGGAGTCTGTATCAATCGGACAATACTTATAACAATTTTAAAATTTCAACCGACAACGAGCAACCCGCGACATACATAAGCGTCATTCCCTGATCATATCGACGAAATCAGATGTGCCCCTTTGCGCTCTGCTCTGCGCCCTATGCATTAGAGGAACGGGTTTTCAAGGACAATCGTCTGCTCTCTGTCCGCCCCAACGGATATGATGCTTATCGGGGTTTGGGTTAGTTCGGTAATACGATCGAGATAATTTCTGACGTTGGCGGGAAAATCCTCCAGTTTCTTTATATCGGAAATGTTTTCCGACCAACCCGGCAGGGTTTCATATACCGGTTTGCATTGGGCTAAAACCTTGAGGTTTGCAGGATAATGTTCTAACAGTTCCCCCTGATACTCATAGCCTGTGCAGATTTTCAAATGCTCCAGACCATCGAGCACGTCCAATTTGGTAACGGCCAGGCCGGTAAGACCGTTGAGTCGTACTGAATTTCGTAATATGACGGTGTCCAGCCAACCGCAACGGCGCCTTCTGCCGGTGGTGGCACCGAATTCCGCCCCTTTTTTTTGGATAGCATCACCGATATCGTCAAACAATTCCGCTGTGAAAGGGCCCTGTCCCACCCGGGTGGTGTAAGCTTTGGCGATTCCGATAACCGCATCGATTTTTTTGGGGCCCACCCCCGCACCGCAGCAGGCGTTTCCGGCCAAGGTATTGGATGAGGTGACAAACGGGTAGGTGCCGTGGTCAATGTCCAGATGAGTCCCCTGGGCGCCTTCAAACAGGACTTGCCGTCCGGTCTGAATGGCCTCGTTTATAACCACCGAAATATTGGTTACATGGGGCGCCAGCCGTTGGGCATAGGCTTGGTACTCCTCGATGATGGCTTTCGCATCCAGTGTTTCAGACGATAGATAATTTTTGAGATAGAAATTTTTTTCATCCAGAATGGTTTCTACCTTTTCAACAAAAACCTCCGGGTCCAGAAAATCCGTGAACCGTATTCCCCGTCGGGTCGCCTTGTCCTCATAGGCCGGACCGATGCCACGCCCGGTTGTCCCGATTTTTTGATCCCCTTTAAATTTTTCCCGCGCATGGTCGATCTGTCGGTGGTACGGCATGATCAGGTGGGCTTTTTCGCAGATCTTAAGATTATTGGGCCCCGCATCAACGCCCCTGGCACTCAAAGCGTCTATTTCCTTGAGCAAAACGGCAGGATCGACCACAACGCCGTTGCCGATAATGCAGGTTTTTCCCTGCAGAATTCCGGATGGAATCAGGTGACAGATGAATTGCTCGCCTTTCACCACCATGGTGTGCCCGGCGTTGTTCCCGCCTTGAAATCGCACGACCATATCAGCATTTTCAGCCAGCAAATCGACAATTTTGCCTTTGCCTTCGTCCC
>CAVRQG010000008.1:0-65701 GCA_963723215.1 uncultured delta proteobacterium | reverse complement strand
GTCCGGCTATTACAGCGGTAGGGTCGACAATATCTTGATGCGCTTTACCGACACGATGCTATGCTTTCCCCAGGTTTTCCTGCTCCTGGTCTTGGCGGCTTTCACTACACCCACCGTCATTCCCATTGCCCTGATCATCGGATTGACCTCCTGGATGGAAGTCGCCGGATTATCCGGGCGCAAATTCAATACATTAAAGAACAGGACTTTGTGCAGGCCAGCTATGCCCTGGGCGCCTCGGGTTTCCGGATCATGTTTCGGGAACTGCTGCCCAATGCCATGGCGCCTGTTTTGGTATCCGCCACCTTGAACGTTGCCAATGCCGTCCTGATGGAATCTTACATCAGTTTTTTAGGATACGGCATTCAACCACCCCTGGCCAGCTGGGGGAACATGCTGACCGACGCTCAGGCTTATTTTGATTTGGCGCCCTGGCTGGCGATATTGCCCGGGGTAATGATAACGCTGACAGTGATGAGTTTCAATTTTCTCGGCGACGGTCTCAGGGACGCCCTGGACCCGCGGTTGAGGATGACCTCTGGGGACGTATCCGTCTTATGATGTTTGTTTCATTAGCATCTTTAATTGATAGTATATGGCAAAGAGCTTTTGAGAACTTGCACTAACCGATTGGGTAATTTCGCCCATCGGTAAATCCTAATGTTGTGGTAACAATTTACAACTTTAGGGAAAGATCAACCATCTACACACAAAAGGAGGAACATTATTATGAACCATGACAAAAAAGTCGGTTTTGGGGACAAAAGCACCATGAGGTGTTTACTTACAACCTTTGGGCTATTGGCTATGGCCTGCGGACTGTTGATCATTGCCGTTCAGCCGGTCTCTGCAGCCAAAAACAGCGTTATTGTCGGCATGACCCAGGAGCCGGTAAACTTCAACCCCTTGCTGTACGTCAATTCCGGCACTGAAGAAGTGCCCGAGGCCTGCATGTTCGATGCGCTCTGGGATATCAACGAGAAGGGGGAATTCGTACCCGATCCGGCCGTCGAAGTCCCGACCCTGGAAAACGGCGGTATCTTCCAGGACGGCATGGTATGGAAGATCGAGCTCAAAAAAGGTATCAAGTGGCATGACGGTGCGCCGTTTACGGCCAAGATGTCGATTTGCCTATCAGACCATTATCAACCCCAAGGTGGCAATCCGCTCCCGCTCGGGATTTGATTTGATCTCTGAATTTAAAATCATTGACGACTACAATGTCGAAATCCATCTGTCCAAACCGTTTGTGCCCTTCGCCTGGGCCTGGCAGAAAATGCATATCGTTCCGGCGCACATCCTATCCAAAGAGGCCGATATTAACACGGCGCCGTTTAACACCCAACCGATTGGGACCGGTCCTTACAAGCTGGTCAAACGGGTGGCAGGAAGCCATATGGTCTATAAACGCAATATGGACTACCACCGCGGTGCACCCGCCATCGAAACCGTGATCCACAAGTTTGTACCAGACCAGACAGTTGCCTACACCCAGTTTAAAACCGGTGAAATCGATGTGTTCGGTCTCCATGGTGTCCCGCCGGTCAGATTCGAAGAGGCCCGTACCCTTAAAGGCAAGGATGCCCTCGAAACCCCGGACCATGGGTGGAGTTTATTTATTTTAACTGCGGCAAACCCCAGTTCCAGGAGAGGTCGTCCGACAGGCGCTTTACTATGCCGTTGATTAAAGAGAAGTGGATCAAGGACATTTACTACGGCCTGCCGCCGCGGACGCTGTCCTATTTGCATCCCAACCATTGGGCTTATAGTCCCAATATCAATGATCCCGGCTACAACCTGGAAAAAGCGGCTGCTATGTATGAAGCCGCCGCCTGGAAGAAAGGGGCGGATGGATCGGGAAAAGAATGGCGTAAAGCTCAAATTCAACATGTCCACCACGGCCGGTTCCAAGGCCCGGGAGCAAGCCCAGGCCATGATCCAGGCCAACTGGAAGGAGATCGGGGTGGCCATGGAAATCAAAAACATGCCCGCCTCGGTGGTCTGGGGGGAATACACCACCAAGAGTCAGTTCGACACCTTAATGGTGGGTTGGGAACCGACGGTGGGGATGGATCCCGACTACACGGCCCGTTGCCATTCCAAACAGATTCCGGCCAAGTATGGGACCGGTTCCAACTACGTCCAGTATGAAAACCCTGAACTTGACAAACTGTTGGAAGAAGGTGTCCTGATATCCGACATGGAAAAGCGAAAAGCGGTTTATCAAAAAATCCAGGAAATATTACACGAAGACGTACCCTTTGCGCCAATTTTTGCTTACATGTTTATGTACGGCAAAAACTCGGCGCTGAAAGGCTATAAAATCAATCCTTATGTAACCGATATTACATGGAACATCCAGGATTGGTCTTGGGAATAAATTTTCCGGAAGAAAATTAATATTAAGACGCATGGCAGCGTTTTAATCAACCCTGTAAAGCGGATAAAAGGGTGGTGGCCGGAAAGGCCATCCCCTTTTTTATCATTCAAATATTAATCTGAGCATAGGCATATCCATGTATCATAAAACAGAAACGCTGGTCATTGGCGGTGGTGCCATCGGCATTTGTTGTGCCTACTACCTCCAGGTGCTTGGCAAAAATGTCACTTTGGTTGAAAAGGACGACATTTGCGCCGGCAGCTCATACGGCAATGCCGGACTGATCGTTCCCAGTCACAGCATCCCATTGGCGGCACCGGGTGTCATCTTCCAAGGACTCAAATGGATGTTCAATCCGGAAAGCCCTTTGTTCATTAAACCCCGTTTTCAGAGAGAATTTCTTTCGTGGCTGTGGAAATTTCGCGGCGCCTGCAACGCGCAGCACGTGCGCCGGTCGATTCCTGTTATGCACGATCTCAGTCTGGCCAGCCTGGGTTTGTTTGAAGAACTGGAACTGTTAAAAGACATTGATTTCAGTTTAGAAAAAAAGGGGAAATTGGAACTCTTTAATTCAGCTAGTGGTTTTGAGGAAGCCGTTAACGAGACGGCATTGCTGCGGGAATTCGGAATTGACAACCAAACGCTGGAAGGTGAGGAGTTGAGTAAATTTATGGGAGGGCTGAAAACTACCGCAATTGGCGGTATCTTTCACCCGCTGGACGCTCATCTGATCCCCGACCAGTTTGTGCACCAATTAGCCCGCTTCATTGAAAAGAAAGGGGTTCATCTACTCAATTCGACCGAGGTGCTTGGTTTTGGGACGGCCGGGCATCAGGTGACCACTGTTGAAACAACCCGGGGAAATATCTCCGTCGGAGAAGTCATATTGGCCGGTGGCTGCTGGACGGCTGACCTTGCACGGGAGTTAAATATCAAGCTGATGATTGAACCCGCAAAGGGCTACAGTCTGACATTCAAACGGCCGGATGGATGGCCTTCAATCCCCTTTATGATGTCCGAGGCCAAAGTCGCAGTGACCCCCATGGAAGACACCTTGAGGTTTGCCGGTACCCTTGAGCTGGCAGGATTCGACCTGTCGATTAACCGACGCCGCTTGCAGGCCATCCTCAAAGCGGTGCCCACCTATCTGCCGGATATCGATCCCGGCGCCCTCGAACTGATTGAAATCTGGCGCGGCCTGCGGCCCTGTTCTCCCGACGGCTTGCCCTATCTCGGGCGGCCCCGGCGCTATGATAATGTCGTCATTGCTGCCGGCCACGGCATGCTGGGAATTTCACTGGCACCAATAACAGGTAAAATTGTCGCCCAGCTTGCCTCCGATCAAACGCCGGCAATGGACATTTCAGCATTGAGTATCGAACGTTTTCATTAAGCGCGAAATATATGCAACTAATTGAAAATATGTTATATTTTATGATTTTTAAGCTTTATTCCCCAGTCACTGAATAATAGAATAGGGAGTTTTCCATAACTATGAACGTCGAACATCGATCGTCCAACATCGAATTTTGCATGAGAAATAATGGAGAAACAGATATGCTTATTCAGGGTTTGACAAGAACTGCCTATATGATATTATGAATTTATTAATTTCAAAGATTCGTACAAAAATAAACGACTCAAAGGAAAAAAGGCGTCTTCATGCCCCTGGTAAAAATCAAGCGACATTACCAAATCACGCTTCCGCAAAGCCTTCGGAAAAGATTCAACCTGGATGTGGGAGACTATGTGGAAATAGACAAACAAAACGGGAATATAGTTTTAAAGCCGGTGAAACTGGTCCATCCGGACCATGAGTATTTTTATACTAAGGAGTGGCAGAAGGGAGAAGCAGAGGCAGATAAGGATATTGAGAAGGGTGATGTGGTTGGCCCTTTTGATAATATTAAGGATGCGCTCAAAGCTCTTAAAAAAGCCAAAATATGAAACTCCTTTTCACCCGGACATTTATCAAAAATTATCGCAAACTTCCCAAGAGAATTCAAAACGCTACCGACAAACAGTTAGAGCATCTGTTGTCCGATCCTGAGCACCCCTCATTGAATATAAAGAAAATGAAAGATCCACGGGAAATCTGGGAGGGCCGCGTAACTGAATCGTATCGCTTTACCTTTCAAATCCAAGAAGATATCTTTATTCTGAGAAAAATTGGTGCACACGATATTTTAAAAAACCCTTAACTGTTTTCCAAACCATAAACCATTGCTGTTTCCTGCAGCTCTCGCTGTGATGAATTAATGGGGTCGCAATTCAAGCAAACACCCGGCAAACAGAAAACACCTTGACATTTGGGATAGGAACTTCTAATATAATTTTATATTTAGACAATTTTCGAATTATAAAATTAAAGATATGGATACTAAAAGGGTAACCAAAAAACTGAAAGCGCTTTCTAATCCAAACCGATTTGAGCTCTTTGTGGAAATCGCCAAAAGGAATCAATCGAGTTATGAGGAGGAGGAATGCTTTATTTATAACATAATAAAAAAATTTAATATTAGCGCTCCTACCATCTCTCATCACTTGAAAGAACTTGAAAATGCTGACTTAATTACTACAGAGCGCAATGGAAAGTTTCTAGTCGCAAAGATCAACAAAGAGGCCCTGAAAGAGTTACAGGGTGTTATCGAGTTGGTATAGTTTTTTTAAATAATAATTCGAAAGTTGTCTAATTATAAAAATTTAAAACTATATAATCTTAACTTTCTTTAAAAAGACGGGAATATTCATTCAGTGCCATATCAAAAATCTGGGGATTCTTCGGGAAACATTTTCCAAGTGTTGGCTATTTTTATTTTTCTCGCTTCGGTATTCCAGGTGATATACCTACTGAATGAAAACATATCTCTCTTGTGGTTAAACCATTAGGCAAATCTTGGTTTCCGTTTATCGAATTGTCGATACCTTGAGAATATCATCGAGAAGGTGCTGCTGCTGTCATCCTTAAGCTGTTTGGACTCAGCCCGCCAACGATTTCCTATCACCTCAAAAAGCTGACCAACGCCGATCTCACCACAACTGAGAAGCATGGCAAGTACTTGGTGGCTATGATCAATAAGGAAACGTTGGAAGAGGTGAAACAGGTAGTGTCTGGAATCGATGGAGAGTTGGTTGTTCCTTTTTTTTGCGAACACATTTCGACACTTATCGAATCGTATATTTGTATTGCGGAGGCCTGGAGCCACTGAAGAGTTCACTGCCGTTTTCTGGGTGCCTGAGGAAATCAGATGAATTGGAAAACAATACTTTTTAGTGCTGTGGTGCTCGTCACCGTGGCGGGAGGTGTCGTAGAAATGAATAGTTGCACCTCAATCGGCCAGAGCGCCACCGGCGTGCGCCTCGAAGCGATGAAAGCGTCACCCAGCTGGCGCGACGGTAAATTCGTGAATTCGCTCGTCTGCATCGAGCCCAACCTCTTCAAATCACTCTGGAAGTGGATACACAGGGTCGATAACACCGTTCCCGACACCTCTCTTCCAGTGATGGAACGTGTGACAAGCGACTTCGATAGCAGTTCAGAAAGTGGCCTACGTATCACCTGGCTCGGTCACTCAACGCTCTTGGTTGAGATCGAGGGCTATAGGCTCCTTGTCGACCCGGTGTGGAGCGAGCGCCCTTCGCCCTTCTCATGGATGGGTCCGAAGCGTTTTCATAAGATACCGCTTACTATCGATGAGCTACCCGCCATCGATGCCGTGGTAATTTCTCACGACCACTATGACCATCTCGATCACCGCACCGTGCAGAAACTCGGCGAGCGCGCGCCTTTGTACATTGCGCCTCTCGGTGTTGGCGCCCATCTCGAGTACTGGGGCGTGCCACCCGAGCGTATTATCGAACGTGATTGGTGGGAAGAGGTCACGCTCGGCGATCTCACGCTCACCGCTACTCCCGCAAGGCATTTTTCCGGACGTTCCCTCGTCATGGCCGATAAAAACGAAACCCTGTGGTCCGGTTGGGTCATCGCCGGTCACAAACATCGCATCTATTATAGTGGCGATACTGGCATGTTTCCTGACTTCGTGGACATCGGGGAACGACTCGGCCCATTCGACGCAGTCCTCATCGAAACCGGAGCCTACGATCAGCTGTGGGCCGACCTTCATATCGGCCCGGAACAAGCCATTCAAGCGCGTCTGGCCTTGGGTAGCGGCCTGTTCATTCCGGTCCATTGGGGAACGTTCGATCTGGCGATGCACGCCTGGACCGAGCCTGTGGAGCGTTTACTTGTTGCTGCCGGAAAGGCTGGAGTGCTGGTGGCAGTCCCAAAGCCCGGCGAGAGTATCGAACCTGATAACCCACTTCAGATCACGCGTTGGTGGCCCTCTATCCCATGGCAGACTGCCGAAGAGACTCCGGTGATCTCAAGCGGCATTGAGCAATCACAGCGCATGGCACCAGAACCGAAAGGAGGGGTGCGATGAAATACATTCTCAAGGGAAGCGGCAAAGTCAGAGGGGCAGTTGCTCGCAAGCTGATCTAGCTCGACGCGTGTTCTCAGTTGACACTCCTAAACCGACGAGCCGTCGCTGCCATGCTGAAATCAAGAGGGTCTTAGGGCCTTCATATAAGTCTCGCCAGGGGAACAGCCGCGTGTTGCGGACTGTTCGAGAAAACCCGTTTCAGAAACTACAGAAAAGGAGAACACAATGACTACTAGCAAAGAGAACAAGGAAATCGTCCAGCACATCTATGAGGAAGTAAGCAAAGGCAACCACCAAGTATTCATTGATTCCGTAACTGACGACTTCACCTTTACGCTCATAGGCACGACACCATTTTCGGGTACCTATAAGGGCATTCAGGAAATGTTCGAGAAGTCGATTGGACCAGTGATGTCTGCAATCAAAACTCACCCTCGTCTCATTATTGATAAACTAATTGCAGAGGGAGATTATGTGGTTGTAGTTGACCATGGCGAGGGTGGTTTAACCAAAGAAGGGAAAGACTACAACAACACTTATTGCAATGTGATACGCTTGCGAGATGGCAAGATTGCGGAAGTGACTGAGTACTGCGATACTGCATTGGTGAACGCGGTGTTGCACAAAAAGTGATTGAATCACTACACCTGGCCGCTGTAGATGAAGAAGAACAAAGACATGCCCGTTTCCTTTACCAGTTGCTCTCCTTCGAGGTAACCGACCTCGCGTCTCTTTGTAAACTATCCATCCACACGACGAGTTGTACGGTACTATCAATGATGCTGGGACCGTTACCGATATAGGTTACGTCAAATTCGGAAAATTCTTTCGATTTTAGACTATATGATTAAATCTAATATTCTCAATTATTTTCAGTAGCCGCTATATATTGTGTATGCGAGGCGCTTAGGCAAAGTTTACATTCCCAAATCGAATACGGCCAACAAACAGAATTAAATAGTGTTCATCCGCGGTAGGAAGTTACTGATATTAATAAAAAAAGCGCATTTTATGGTGGACAAAATTTTCTATTGATAGTAAAAGTAAATCTGCAACCGATTAAAATTACTACCAAAATGAAAAAAGGAGCCACCACAAAATGCGCAAAAAGAGTAAAAAACAGATGCCCTTGATGCCTGAGGCAAGCGATCATCCCCAAGCTGTAGAGCTGGAAAACATCAGCCGCATCCTGGATGCCAACCCTACCATCTGTGATCTGGCGATGCAAGATCTTTGTGAGGTCAGTAAAAAGGCCAGCAGATCCGGTGCTCGCGGAATGACTGCCGATCAAGTTGTCCGCGCTGCCATCGTCAAGCAGATGCTCAATTTTACCTATAAGGAACTGGCATTTCATATTGTCGACTCAAATAGTTTAGACGCTTTATGCGCATCGGTATTGCTGATAAAGGTTTCAAGAAATCTGTACTGAACAAAAACGTCAAGGCCCTGTCACCCCAAACGTGGGAAGCCATTAACGGCCAACTTGTCGATTACGCCGACGAAGAGAAGATCGAAAAAGGACGTGAGGTGCGAATCGACTGTACTGTTGTTGAATCCAATATTCATGAACCCACTGATTCCAGCCTGCTGTGGGATTCGGTTCGTGTCTTAACACGCTTGCTTCATCGGGCAAAAGAAGATTTCGGATTACGTGTATCCTTTCAAGATCACACCAGACGAGCCAAAAGACGTCTGCTGGGCATCATGAATAGCCGCAGCAAAAAGGATCGAAAAATCAAGTATGCCGATCTTATTAAAGTGACTAACAAGTCCATAGGCTACGCTCAGAGTGCAATTGAAGCAATCGATAAAGTGGCCTCAATCAGCAATGGGCTGGTTGCGTTACGGCTTGATTTGAATCAGTACTGCCAACTGGCAGCGCAGGTTGTTAATCAAACCCAACGGCGCGTGATGCTGGGAGAAAATGTTCCAGCCGCCGACAAGGTGGTCTCCCTGTTTGAAACGCATACCGACATCATTGTCAAAGACCGCCGCGATACATTCTTTGGTCATAAAATTTGTCTTACCGGCACAGCGTCGAATCTGATAGTTGACTGTCTCATTGTTGACGGCAATCCGGCTGACAGCAACTTAACCGTCGATATGCTGGAGCGTCAAAAACAGCTGTATGGCAGATACCCCTTGAAGGTAGCTCTCGACGGTGGTTTTGCCTCCAAAGACAACTTGAACCAGGCCAAAGCAATGCAGATCAAAGATGTCTGCTTTGCCAAAAAGCGCGGTCTGAAAGTTGAAGACATGTGTCGCAGTCAATGGGTTTACGACCGCCTACGTCGATTCCGTGCCGGTATTGAATCCGGGATTTCCTGGGTTAAACGCTGTTTTGGATTGACCCGCTGCACCTGGAAAGGTCTGCGTTCGTTCAAAAGTTATGTATGGGCCTCCATTGTATCGGCCAATTTGCTGACCCTTGCGCGTAAGCAAGCAGTATAGAAGTATAACTTCTCTTTGATTTCCTCTCCGATAGCAGGAGAGGTGCGCCCAAAAATGACAATTATGAGCAAATGCTCATTTATCGACTGACGGCGATCATCACGCCTGAGTCGCTGCCATCAGAAATTTAATTTTTTGGTGCCTTGAAATCTCATTTTTCCCGATTTCTGGACGGGCACTAATTATAGATTTGTAAAACCAATCATGATGTCTCCAATTCTTGCCATTGCGTAAAAATTTTCCGCCAAAGCCGATACATGTTTCTAATACCTGAAATTTTCGCGAATTGGTATTTGCTGGATAATGCATGTAAGCCTATGATGGTCGATTAAATGAAAGGTGTTTAGCACAAACTAATATGCGGTAGTATCTTTAAAAATCAGGTAAACCAGCTGCTTTGTTCCATTTGTGCCAGGCGTGGGAATATAAAAAGCCTGGCGGTTTGGCCACGGGAAGCGATTTGAGAGCGACGCGACACTCGTTATCAAGGTTACGAGCCTTTTCAAAAGCCTGACGTGCAACCGATTGCCGCTCTGTCAGATCAGATTTTGAAACAGATAAAGCCTGTTTAAGCAGGTCAGCTTCAAGTTTGTCCCTTCGTGGAGTGATGAACCGCATGCTTTTGATGATAATCTTTCAACACCGAACGATGCAGTATCTCGTGCTTCCAGAAAAGGCTTTTCGAGTCAAAGGCTTCGCCTGCCGGAAGTTTGTCCAGCACCATCGGCGTGTCGACCCAAATGGGTTTGAATAGGCTTGTGCAAGGCGCTGCTGTGCCAGTAACAAAATGCGTGGAATAGCCAGGCGTCAACCTGGATACCAAGGAGCCTGTGGTTTGGCTGATGCGGACGGGTCCCCAGCCGGCATGGTTGCAAATTTGTGATTGGAACAGGCCCTGGTCCGGACAAAAAGAATCTGACGAGGCGTCGCCATGGTCACGCAGGATCGCAAAAAAATCAGGATTCGAAGCCGACCTTGGAAAGCATTCAACAGGGTCATAGCCCTTGCCCGGCGATGTTCACTTGAACTGAACTTTGTGTACAGAAAATCTGAATAACATCGCGCAAAGGAAAAATCCTCAGCCGAACGGCACCAGCCTTTTTGGACAGCAAAATTCACCAGATCGTCAGAAGCAAGGTCCCAGCTGTTTTCAATGGTTATCTTGTTGGAAATGGCATAGATCCCATCAATCTGTTTGGCAGCCCAGTGTCGGCCAGCGGTTTCCAGCACCCAGACTGATTCGGGATCCGCCAATAAAAAACTGTTGTGATAAAATAGTTTATGCGTATAGCCGCAGTTGCCGCCTTGGCCATAGATTTGAATTAAATCCGTGATGATGTTCACGGCTGCTTGGGCAGTTGCCGCACGTTCAAGGGCCAGGCGCAGGAGGTCCATGCCAGTCAGAGCCGGCCCTTTTTCATACGGCACCCGGGTAAACACAGCCTCGTTGCCAATGGCCAACCCATGCTCATTGACACCCATCTCCGCGCCCCACATCCAGAATGGTTTGGACAACAGAACCGCGTTAGTCTTTGCCACCTGGGGAATTGAAATATAGGTGCATTTTACACTGGCGCCTGAATCGTGTTTCTGCCCAGGAATATGGCACAGGTTCTGGGCTTCATTTGGTTCACGGTCGGAATTCTTGCCAAATAGCGTGATGCCGTCAGCAGTGGCACTTCCCGTGGCTGCAATCGTATCGCACATAAGGATTCCTTATCGTTTGATTTTGCCTGGTAGGATAAATTCATAGCGCTTTCGCAATAACCGGGTGGTGAAAAATCGGTCCAGACGCCGCAGTCCTAAAAAAACAATCCAGATAAATTTGTCTTCTCTATAGTATTTATCCACCTCGGTTTTGGTAAGCGGCGCCTGGTCGTGCGGCAATTTCGCATTGACGCATTCAATGGCCGGTTCGATCAACTCAGGCTTCTGTTCTTTGTGCAGGTTGGCAACAAGATCCATGAACACCAGTCTGGGGATGTAATAGCGGGTCATGACGTCCTTTAAAAAGAAAAGGCGAATAATCCAGCGTAAAAAACCAGGCGCACTTTTTAGCAGAAGCTCAGGGTTTTGTTGTTCAACACCTTGTTTACAGAAGAGCGGGGTGCTGGTGTCAATATAGTAGAGTGTTTGATTATCTTTAGAATCCCGCACCCAGTTGGAGAGCTGGCCGTCGATGGCCAGTTCGATATCGGGCTTGTTGGCGGAATTAAAATTCCAGATTTTGACAATTTCACGGATGGTATCCTCGATGAGGTCAAGGCTTGAGTCATCATCAAGATGATGAATGAGCTTATGGCCAAAGTTTGCGTCAGGCAGTTTTTTCTGAGCGATATAAAGTGCCGTAGGTCGGCCGGACACAGCCACAATCCGTGTGTCGTGAGCCGGTAAGGAAAGGCCGGCCTTTACAAGCAAGCTGCAATAGTCCAGGTACATTTGCTGGTAATGCCGGGCAGCAGACAGGCTGTCAAAAAGCGGCAGACGTTTATACACGTGATTATTATCTGCTTCTATCTCAAAGATGGCTGAAATTTCACCATATCCAACAATCCTGGCTGGTATTTTGGATTCCGCGGGCTTTTGGGGATTCAATCCTTTTTCAAATTCATATAACAACTCTTGTGAAAGCATGATTTTCTCATGGGCGCTATTTGAATGGGGATTATGGTGTGCATATCTTCAGGGCCTTCTCGAACCGGGCGAGGATGTCATCAATCAACGGTCGATCCAGAAAGAGCCATGGTTTGCACTGCATGACCGAGTAGTCGAAGCCTGCGATCATGGCCCAGATCCCATTTTCATATAGGGCTTTGCACATACTCACCGCCCCTAATGGATCGTCATACTTAAGGCCGATCACCAGACCGCATTGCCTGATCTCCTTGAGAAAAGGATAACGGCTCTTTAGATCGGCAAATCCTTCTCCTAAAATCGCCGCATGTTTCCGGACCGAGGCCAGGAGCGCCGGATCAGAACAGATATCAAGGACCCGGGAAGCCACATGACAGCCCGGCTCGGCACCACCAAATGTGGAGACATGACCGAAGCCGTTTTCTGTGAGCCATCCCCCCCATTTTTTGGAAATGACCGTGGCGGAAATGGGATAGATGCCCCCGGAGAGTCCCTTTCCGGTGACCAGGATGTCCGGGATGACGCCGAAAGTGGTAACGCCCCAGAGGTTTCCCGTACGCCCAAGACCGGTTTGCACTTCATCGGCGATATAAAGAGATCCATATTTGTGGCACAGCTCCTTGACAGCTTTAAGGTATCCATCCTCGGGCAGGGGAAAGCCATAGGTGGCGGGGATGGTTTCCATGATTACGGCTGCCGTCTTTTTCCGTGAGAGTATCTTTTCCATGGCCGGCAGATCATTGAAGGGAACATGCTCATACTCCTCTTTGGAACCCCGACTCAGAAAATAGTCTATGTTTTTGGGGTCTCCCACATTGCCGGAAATTCCGGTGCTGCCATGGTAGCCTTTGTCCAAAGAAACGATCTGACGCCTCTTCGTGGCCCATCTTGCCGTCTTAATGGCAATATCCACGGCCTCACTCCCACTTGAAGTAAAGACTGTATAGTGGAGATCTCCCGGTGTTTTTTCTGCGAGTTTTCGGGCCAAAAGTGCCCGGGCTTCACTGGCAAAGTGGTGATTCCCGATATCCATCTTCCCAAGGGCAGACATAAGTATATCAATCAGTTCCGGATGGCGGTGGCCCAAATTGAAGACACCGCCGTTGATGTGAAGATCGATGAGCTTTTTTCCGTCGACATCAAAGATATAGGGGCCCTCCCTTTTACCGATGACAAGATCGATTCCGATTTGCCCGAAGGTATCGATTTTTCCCGGACACACATATTCCCTCGCCATCTCTAGTATTTCTCTTTTCTCCAACTTCTTCTCCCCTATAAAAACTCTGACCTCTATCGTCAGGCATAAAGTGTCCGTCAAAGCTGATATTCACTGGTATTGCAGCAAATTTGCGTCAAAATGGGACCCTTGGCTTACACCTCAAATTCGGATTTTACATTAACGTCCCGGCTGCCGCTCTGGCCAGCTCAAAGAGGTAGGTGGGATAGATTCCGGCCACCACCATCACGACGATCAGCACACCGGTGAGTATGGTGGTGGGCGGGGAAAGATGAAGGGGCGGCTGCTCATCTTCCGGTTCCAGCAGATAGGCGGCTTTTAGAATCAGAAGATAGTAGTAAAGAGAGATGACCACATTGATCATGGCGATCAAGACCAGGGTGAAATAGCCGTTTTGCATGGCGGCGGTAAAGATCAGGAATTTTCCGGTAAAACCGATGGTCGGAGGGATGCCTGCCAGACTGAACACGGAAACCATCAGGGCCATGGCCAGCAACGGGGAACGGCGATGCAGGCCTGCCAGTTGGGATATTTGCAGGTTCCGGCCGTCGTCGGCCACTTTCACAACCACCAGAAAAGCGGTGAATTTCATTACCAGCAATGCAGTGGCATAAAAGATGACACTGGTGTAACCGGCCGAATTCATGCTTAATATGCCGATGAGCACATAACCGGCATGGGCAACGGCCGAGTATGCCAGCAGCCTTTTGAGATCCTTTTGAACTATGGCAGCCAAATTGCCCACCGTCATGGAAATAATGGAAAGTGTGACCAGCGCATGGACCATATAGATGCTGCCGGGGCCGGTGACGGCGACCATACGGGTTAGAATCGCAATGGCTGCTACTTTGGAAGCCGTCGCAATATAGGCAGTTGCCTGATTCGCCGCACCTTGATAGACATCCGGCGCCCAGAAATGAAATGGGAAGACCGCAAGTTTGAAGAAAAATCCGCACAAGGTCAACAGCATTCCAACGAGCACCGTCGGTCTATCGAGCATGCCGGGAAGCACCCGGATCAGTATCCGCTACATAGGTTGCCTGAGAGGTGCTGTATAGTAAAGCAACACCAAAGAGCATGACGGCCGAAGCAAAGATGCCTATCAGAAAATACTTGATCCCTGCCTCCAAGCTCATCTTCTCATCACTTCGCAAGGCAACCAGGATGTAAAGTGAATAGCTGGAGAGTTCCAGGGCGACATAGATGGTCAGGATGTGAACGCTGCTGACCAGCAACATCATGGCCAGGGTGCAGACAAACAACAAAAAATAGAATTCGGGGTGGTGCCGCACGGAAATACTTTTTAATTCCGAGCAAATACTAATGATCAGAAAAAGCCCCATGGACAGCAACACTTTAAACACTTGGGAAAATAAATCCACCCGGTAGGTATCAAGAAATAGAAGCCCTTCCCGGTTGACGGCTGACAGACAAACAACGACACCTACGATCGCCAGAACAAGGGCGGCTAAATAATTCCGCCGGGGTGTCGAATGTTTTGACATGGACAGGCACAGAAAAGCCAGGCCACCGGCGAAATAATAAAGTTCAGGATAGAAGAGAAACCATTTCATTGCAGTATACCATTGAAAAACGGAACCGATGCTGATTCGATCATGTCAAACATCAGAGTCGGATAGAGTCCGAAACCCACCAGTACCACCAGCAGAATCATCCGGGGTATGCCCAGGCCGAAAGGCACATCCGGCAAGTGTGCGAATTTTTCATTTTTGGGGCCGTAAAAGGTATGCTGAATCATTCGCAGCATGAACAGCGCACTGACCACCAGGGCACATACGGCCAGGGCGCCCCGGAGCGGATAGGTCTTGAACGCCGCAATAAAAACCATCAACTCTCCCCAGAAACTGGCCAAAAATGGAATTCCCATGCTGGCCATGGCGGCGACGATAAAATAGGTTGATGCCACGGGCATGATACGGCTCAATCCACCCAGTTCCGCAATTATTTTGGTGTGGGTTCGATCATAGATATAGCCCACCGAAGAAAAGAATAATGCCGTCATAATGCCATGGCCAAACATCTGAAATACCGCGCCGTTTAACCCATCCACGGACACCGTCGATAGCCCGAGACCCACGATTCCCATATGAGAAACGCTGGAGTATCCGATCACGAATTTGAGATCCTTCTGGCTTAAGCCCACGAATGCCCCGTAGACAATACCAATCGTCGCCAGCACGGCCATGAGTTGTGCCCAGTGTTGCCAGCCTTCGGGGCAAATAAAAATGGCAACGCGCAAAACGGCAAAAGCGCCGATCTTCATCAGAACCCCGGCATGTACCATACTCACCGCGTGGGGGGCGGCCACATGACCCACCGGGGACCAGGTGTGAAAGGGCCAGACCCCGGCCAGGATGCCGAACCCAATGTATAGCAGGATGAAAGCAAATTTTTGTTGCAAGGGGGTAAACGTACCCGGCCGCATTAAAACGGTAATATCAAAAGTGTTTAAACCGGATTGTACAAATAGATAGATAATGGCCGGCAAGACCAGAGCACTGCCTGCCAGCAGGTAAAGGGTCAGCTTCATGGCGCCGTATTCTTTGCGCGTTTTACCCCAGATAGCGATTAGCAGGTACATGGGAAAAAGGGATACATCATACCAGATGAATATGAAGAAAAGATCCATACTCATAAAAAGTCCGAAGACTGCGGTGACCATAACAAAATAAAAAGCATAGAACTCTTTGACGCGATAGTCGAGCTCCCACATGGTCAACACGCCGGTAAAAAAAACAATACCGGTCAACAGCAGCATGGGAAGGTTAAACCCGTCAGCGGCGTTGAAATACGTTATGCCCAGGGATTCTACCCACGGAATGCTTTCAACGAACTGCAGCCCACCCTGGTTTTTGTCGTAAGCAAAGAACAGAAAAATTGAGAAGAGCAGGGTAATGCCGGAAAAAACGGCACTGACCCATTTGATCTGGGCCTTGCGTTCCCCCGGAAGAATAAGGATGACTGCAAGACCCGTGACACAGCTCAGCAATATGGCTGTGAGATATGGGAAATTGGCATATTCCATAGTTATAAGCGGCTAAAAGAAAAAGTACAGTACCAGTAAGATAATGACCACAAAGATTGCCAGGAGCCGGTACTGAATCATTCCCAGGTGTAAAAAAGAGACGAACCGTCCGGTTTCGACGGTTCCCCTGCTCAATCCGTCTACTCCCCCGTCAATTATCTGGTTATCATTTTTGGTGCACAAATTGGATATTAGCCCATAGATGACGACATCCAGAAAGCGGCGGTAAAAACGATCGATGTACCAACGCTCGGAGAACAATGTATTCAAAGGTGCAATCTTTTCAATAAATCCAACCTGTTCTGCCTCACGGCGACCGAATTCGAACCAGGCCAAACCCACCCCGATGGCTGCCGCACCCAACGCCACAAACGGCAGCCAGGCATGATGGCCGCCTTGAGCTGACTGCACGAAGTTCAACCCTTTAAAGTACTCTTCCAGAGATCCCTGAAAAAAGCCCAGCAGCACGGTAACCGCCGCCAGGATAATCAACGGCCAGCCCATCAACCAATAAGTGGTTTGCCCGTGGTCATGTTCATGACGGGAGTTCGAATCAGGTTTAAGTTCCTTTGGAAAAACAATGATAAAGATCAGTCGGAAGGCATAATAGGCGGTTAAAAATGCGCCGAGCAGTCCGGCCGCCAGCCAGACGGGATTTTTCAAGTCAGCCAAAGCAGAAAGGATGACTTCTTTGCTGAAAAAGCCCGAAAAAGGCGGTAACCCGGCCAGAGCCGCCACGGCAATGACGGTACAAATCAGCGGGATTTTCAGACGTCTTCCGCCCAGGCGACTGATTTCAAATACGTCATTGCTTTCGAAGGCGTGGATGAAAACCCCGGCGCAAAGAAACAACAAGGCCTTGAATCCGGCATGGGTGGTGAGGTGGAACATTCCGGCAAAATAGCTGCCGGCGGCCAGCCCCATGATCATAAACCCCAGCTGGCTGATGGTGGAGTAAGCCCAAACTTGTTTGATATCCCGGCTGACCATGGCCATGGTGGATGCCAGCAACATACTGATGGTGCCGATGGCAAGAAACACGGTCATGGCTACGGCCGAATGACTGAAAAACGGAAACAGGCGGGCAAACAGGAACACGCCGGCCGCCACCATGGTGGCTGAGTGCAGCAGGGCGCTGACCGGCGTCGGTCCTTCCATGGCGTCCGGCAGCCAGGTCATCAACGGAAATTGAGCGCTTTTGCCGATGATGCCGCCAAAAATCAAAAGAGAAGAAAAGGTGATGAGTGTTGGTGACATGCGGTTCGCTGTTTGCGGATCGTTGATCTCCAAAATATTTAAATTGCCCAGCTGAACGAGCACCATCAGCAGTCCTATAAAAAATGCCACGTCTCCAAAACGGGTCATCACAAATGCTTTTTTACCGGCCTCGGTGGCACTGAATTTTTTATACCAAAACCCGATGAGAAGATAAGATGATAGACCGACCAGCTCCCAGAAAATATAGAGTTGAAGCATGGTGAGCGATATGGTCAAGTTCATCATCGCCCAGGCAAAAAGGGACATGAACGCATAGTACCTTGCAAATCCCTCATCGCCGGCCATATAACCCAGGGAATAGACTTGAACTAAAAAAGCGATGGCTGCCACTACGACGAGCATGAGCAGGCTGGTTTGATCAAGAAGAAAACCAAAGGGAACGTTAATGTCGCCGGATACGATCCAGCGGGCCATGTATTGGACAGGTGCTTCCTGATGCCAGCCAGCAGCCAGCAATATAATTGCCCCAACAAGGGAAAGCGCAATCGCCGCAATTGACAACCTGGCGGATAACCGTGGATAGGCCCTGGTAAAAACCATGATCGCAATAAATGCAACCAACGGCAGCAGTGTTGTCAGTATGGCGGTCAGCAACGCCGGTTCCTGGGTTAAGGCATTCATCATTTTGGTTCTCGTAAATTAGGAAAATTTTTCTTTTTACTTAAGCAAATTATAGTCACTTGGATTCATCGATCCGGTTCTTCGATAGGCCCATACAATCAGTGCCAGTCCGATGGAAACTTCAGCACCGGCGATGGCAAACACAAACAGTACGATCGCCTGGCCTTCGAGATGCTGCCACAGAAGGGACGAGCCGACCAGTATGATGGCCACAGCATTCAGCATGATTTCCACTCCCAATAAAATCATGATCAGGCTGCGGCGTGCCACCACACACAGTATGCCCATCAGAAAGAGCAATCCCGCCAATATGAGAACATGACCAAAGGGAACTATCATAACTCATCCTCGGTGGTATCTGCGGCTGAGAGTTTTCTGGATCGCCTACCAATAATAAGAGCACCGGCAAGCGCAACCAGCAGCAATAAGGATATGATTTCAATCGAAAGCCAGTGATACTCGAAAATGAACTGTCCAAACACCCGGGGCGCTGCCCAGGCCGTTTTCAAGTCGATTTGGCTGTTGGGATCTCCAGTGATGATACCCATGCCGATGGCAAGGTAGACAAGCCCGAATACGGCAACCGGCAGCCATTGGCGCAAAGCAAACAAGCGTTCATCACCGGTATCTGCTCTCATCATAATGACAACAAATAAAAATAAAACCATGATCGCCCCGGCATAAATAATAACTTCCAGAACGGCCAGAAATGGGGCGCCGAAAAGATAAAACAGCATGGCACTGCCGAAAAAGGAAAAAATCAGATATATTACTGCGTGCACCAAATTGCGCCGGGTGATGGCCATTGCGGTGGTGACCAGAATTAAAAGTGCCAGGATATAGAATATGAATGAGTAGATTGTCATAATAGCAAATGATCGAAGCTGGGAAGCTTCATGGCATATTACTTTTAATATTTACCGGTTTATTCTCCTTGTGATGCTCGCCCTTGCCGCCGACATCGGTGGCAATGCCGGCATACTTGTAGAAACAATACTCCTTATCCTTGCCCCCGTGATCCACCAGGAGGTCTTCTTTTTCATAGACCAGTTTCAAAATATCCCGCTCGCAGGTCTCAAAGTGCGACGTCAACTGGATGGCTGAGGTTGGACAGGCCTCCTCACACAGTCCGCAATAAATGCAGCGTGCAAAATTGATACGAAACCAGGTCGCATATCTGCGCCCGTTTTCTTTCTGGTCCGATTGCATGGATATGCAACTTACCGGACAAGCTGCCGAACAAAGATAGCAGGCCACGCAGCGCTCATGGCCGTCCGGATCACGGGTTAATATGATGCGAGCCCGGGTTCGTTCCGGCAAAGGCCGTTTATACTCCGGGTACTCTTCGGTGATGGGTTTGCGAAAAAGATGCACGAATGTCGTCGCAAAACCGTTTGCTAATGCTTTTAACGCTTCAATTGCTTCTGTCATATTATGTCAGACTCCGATTCAGACCTATGCAAGATCGAAAACTGCAATGTCAGTTGTGTGTGGTCGTTTGCCAGTTGGTATTTCATGTTTAACACCCGCTACAACAGACCACTGACAACAGACTAATGACCTACATTAGTAGTATTGCTCCAGTTACCACTATATTGATAAGTGCCACTGGGATTAAAACCTTCCAGCCCAGTGCCATCAGCTGATCATAGCGCAGCCGCGGAAGGGTGCCTCGGATCCAAATCATCACCAAGGACACCAGAATAATTTTTAAAAATAGCCATACCACCGGCGGCAGCAGCGGACCGCGCCAGCCGCCCAGGAAGAAAACGGCCGTCAATGCGCCCAGAACCTGCATATGAACGTACTCACCTAAAAAGAAAAGCCCGAAGCGCATGCC
This sequence comes from uncultured delta proteobacterium, assembly GCA_963723215.1. GTDB lineage: Bacteria > Desulfobacterota > Desulfobacteria > Desulfobacterales > JAFDCJ01 > JAFDCJ01. The sequence goes on along the minus strand of CAVRQG010000008.1, from coordinate 45,769 downwards.
GCTGTATTCCGTATGATAACCCGCACCCAGCTCGTTTTCGGCCTCCGGAAGATCGAATGGAATGCGTTTGCTCTCTGCCATGGCACTGATAATAAAAATTAAAAATGATACCGGTGCTACCAGAATAAACGGATAGTCGGCTTGGGCGTTGACGATATCCACCAGACTGAAAGAGCGAGCGAGCATTGCAATCGGTACCAGCGACAGACCCAATGAAAGCTCGTAGCTGATCATCTGGGCCGCACCCCTGATCCCGCCTAAAAGGCTGTACTTCGAATTTGAGGCCCATCCGCCCAGGGCAACTCCGTAGACCCCCAAAGAAGACAATGCAAAAACAAAAAGAAGTCCCACATTGAGATCTGAAATTACCATGGGAATTTTTTTGCCACCGATCATCAAATCGTTACCGAAGGGGACAACGGCAAACATCAAGAGGGCGGTGAAGGCCACCACCGCCGGTGCCAGCAAAAAAATCATGTGGTCAGCTGCCGCGGGTACGAGGTCTTCTTTGACCATCATCTTGATCGTGTCGGCAATTGGCTGCAGCAGTCCAAATTTTCCGGCCCGATTAGGACCGTAACGAATTTGCAGTCGCGCAAGAAACTTGCGTTCTACCAACACCAGATAGGCGGCCACCAAAAGCAGGGCGATCAAAACCACGCCCAGTTTAATGACTAAAAGTATGAAACCGATCAGCCAATCCATGATAAAAAGTTAGTTGTTTGTGGTCCGTTGTTTGTTGTTAAATAGTTTGTTGCACCTGTTTGGGGGTCTATAGCCGCTTCTCAACCCAATCATGATTCGAATCTAAATCTACTTTTTCGATTTGTTCCCGGCCAATGCTTGACACACCCGTTTCGAAAACTTGCCAGGTCATCTTGTGGTGCTTAGGAACCACCAGCACGCCGGTGGCCATGTTTTCAACAACCTTAAGTTTTGCTGTAAAATTGCCGCTTTCCGTTTGAATGGAAACTGAATCGCCGTCCACTAAATCCAGGCTATGTGCCTCGCTGCTGTGCATAACGACTGCCGGTTCCGGCTCCAGTTCCTGCAAACATTCGGAATGGGCGGAAAGCACTTCGGAGCCGAAGGTCAGATCAGTCAAAATCAGTTTTAAATTTCCATCGTTCCCATGGTGTTCCTTGGGTCGGCTGGAAAAATCGGTCGTAAATCGAAAATCGGTCTTTACACCTGAATTGAGTCGGAGGCCTTCATCCGGGAAATCAGCGGTTGGATTCACATCGGCCAGCTCCGGAACAATATCCGCCAGCCATTTGAAATCAGCAGCCAAAGGCGTTTTATTTTCCGGCTCGACTTGACCGTCAGCTAAGAGGGTCATGGTCAGCGAGGCAGGCACGGGATCAGCGCCGGGGATCCCTTTTCCGTAAGTTCTTGGAGGATGGTTTCCGCCACCGCTTTGGACAATCGGGATACCGCCGCTATAGGCCTTTCGTATCATCTGTGCTCGGCCTTCCTGGTTGACGAATATCCCGTCCGACTCAAAAAGAGTGGTTGAAGGGATAAAAATGTCCGCCTTTTTTACGGCGCCGGAATTGATGTAATCCAAAACAATCAACAAATCGAGTGACTCCAGCGCAAGCGTCAATCGTTTGCGGTCTGAAAAATGAAAAAAAGGATCGGACTCGACCAGAACCAAGGCCTTAATTTTGCCGTCCTCGATAGCCTCGATGGTGCTTAGCATTGAAGTCTCGTCATCGGAGAGCATTCCAGCTCCAAACGCATTGGCACCCGGCAGCAGGTAAAACAGACCGGCGTTTTTGTCGGCCGCCCGTAAAAATAAGGTAAGATCCGCTGCAATTCCAGGTATCTGAACCGGCGGAATGTCGGTACCACAGACAATTACCGGACGTTGGCTGATTTTGAGGGCATCTGCTGCCGCAGCGAACAAGTCGTCCTGGTATCCGGCATCCTGATTTTCATCCGGCAAGGCATCATAGAATTTGGCGGCGTTTTCTCCAAGTGAAGCTATTCCCTGTCCATCCACCGTGGCTTTAATAAATATCCCGACAAAATCGCACAGATCTTCCGCGGCAACAGACAGATGTTGAAAATCAAAGGGCAAACTAACCGGTCTAGGGTCCATCACAACAATTTTGGCACCGTTTCTCTGGGCCTGGCGCATCGCCAATGACAGCATGGGCGCTTCGTTAATCGGATCCGCACCCACGCAGAGGATAAAATCCGCTTTTTTAACTTCCTGCAATGTCACGGCCAGTTCAGCTTCCAATCTGGTGATCGCTGTTTTCACTTTTGATAATGCGGCCGAATCCATAAAATAGGCGGGATTTCGCCAGCCCCTTAATTGACAGAGGTGCCTGAGCATGGCTTGGGTTTCCAGGCTGCTGCGGACGGATCCGAATGCTGCAATCGTGGAAGCCCCTGAATCGCGTTCGATTTTGACCAAGTTCATCAATCGCAGTTTTCACCGCTTGGTCGTGGGAAGCTGTTTCGTTGTTGATCGATGCATGGCGAGGTCTGGATGTGAGGCTGGCGTAGAAAAATCCGTAACGTCCGCGATCACAAATAAAGTAACCATTGATCTCATTGCTGAGGCGCGCTTCCTGCCGTTTGACTTCCCGATAGCGAACGCTGGTAACGGTGTGGCAACCCAGGCTGCAATGGATGCATACGGAAGGACTTCGCTGGTAATCCCAACGCCGGCCGAAAAACCGTGACGGCTTATCCGTATAAACTCCGGTGGGACAGATATCACTGAGATTGCCGCTGAAAGGACTTTCCAGAATACCGTCTTGAAAGCGTCCGAAATAGGTGCGGTTGGCATTGCGCATTACCCCTAAGTCGCGGTAGCCGGTGTATTCCTGGTAATATCTCGAGCATCGGTAACAGTGAATACAACGATTCATTTCATGCTGAACCAAAGGACCCAGGTATTGATCCGGATATGTGCGCTTGTTGCCGGGATATCTTCTAATGCCATGTCCGCCGGAGACCGTCATATCCTGGAGCAAACAATGGCCACCTTCGTCGCAAACCGGGCAATCATGGGGATGGTTGAGCATCAGCCATTCAATGACATGTTTGCGAAAATCCATCGCCTCTTTGTCCGTGGTGGACACCACCATGTCGTCTTTGGCCTCGATCATGCAGCTCATCTGCACCCCTTTAACCGGCCCCTCCAAAAATTTAACGGCACACACCCGGCAAGCTCCAACTGATCCCAGCGCCGGATGATAGCAAAAGCGGGGGATCATGATGCCTAATTGTGCTGCGGCTTCGATTACCTTTGTTCCCGGTGCAACCTCTATTTCCTGATCATCAATGACAAGATTGGGCATTTATGGGTCCGTTGTATGTTGTCCGTTATGTTTGGTCCGCCGTGCACGGTGCAAAATTTATCCGTCATATGCGAACAACCACTACGCTTCCGGCGGAACTGCAAATTCTGATTACTTTTCTTTAAACGGACATCCCTTCAGGTTTATATGCGCTAAAATTTCATCTTTAAAATATTTCAGCAAGCTTTCTACCGGAGACACCGCCCCGGGGGCGAATGCGCAATAAGCATTCCACAGATGCTTGCACATGGTCTCAAGCATGGAGATATAAGCTTCTTTGCCTTCACCGCGTTCAATTCGCTTCAGCAGATCCAGAATGTAGGGCAGCCCTTCCCGACAGGGTGTGCACCAGCCACAGGATTCTCGTGCGAAAAACTCCATTAAATTGATGGTGGCTCCGACCAGGCATGTTTTGTGATCGAACACCATAATGGCACCAGTGCCGAGACGGTTGCCGATATCTCGCAGTGATTGAAAATCCATTTCAACATCATAGTGTTCTTCAGGCAAGAAGCAGGTGGAGGCCCCGCCGGGCAGACATGCTTTAAACTGGGCACCATTGCGCATTCCACCGGCGTGTTCTTCGATGATTTCACTCAAACGAACCCCCATGGGTAGTTCATAACACCCCGGCCGATTCACCTTGCCGCTGATACAAAAGACCTTCGTACCGGCACCGGTTTCGCTGATGGCCAAGTCTTTAAACCACTTCTCCCCGTTGCGTATGATATGGGGTATACAGGCAAATGTTTCGACATTCGATAGCACGGTAGGCTTCCCCCACAGCCCCTTGGCCGTGGGATATGGCGGCGGTTGCTGCGGATTGGGTCGTTTCCCCATCAGCGCGTTGAGCTGAGCGGTGACTTCGCCACATATGTAGCGGCCCGCGCTGCGATGGACGACAATGTCGAGGGAGTAATCGCTGCCCAGAAGGTTTTGGCCCAGGAAACCTTCATTTTTAGCCAGTGCAATCTCTCTTTCCAGAATTCTGGCCGCATTCTCGTACTCCGGCCGGATAAATACGATGCCGTATTCCGCGGATGTCGCATAGCCCGCTATGATGATGCCCTCTATGATCTGGTGCGGATCGGCATGGATCAGCACACGGTCTTTAAAGGTACCGGGTTCCATTTCATCGGCATTGCAGACGATATAGCGTGGAAAGGGTGCATCTTCGGCAACCGACATCAGCTTCATGCCGGTCGGGAATGCAGCGCCGCCCCGGCCGAGTAAACCGGCATCCATGATCGTCTGCCGAACATCCCGGTAAGAGTAGTCTTTGAGCACATCCGCCAGCGCCCGGTAGCCACCGCTTTGCCGGTATTCTTCCAGCGTAGCAATCCGGTCCGGTTTGCGATTTTGCAAGAGAACCTGTTGGTATTTCGAAGGCATATGTTTTAGCTATATTCTGTCTAATTAAGTTCGCGGTCAATTACGACCCGCCCGGGAAAACGGTATAAAAATGCCTTGTGACCTAAAACATCTAAATGTCTAACTTTTATAAAGGGTTCTGTATAATTTTACTCGACTTCCTATCACCTGCATGACGCTGGGTATGCTGTCAATTCGCAATCGCTTCATTCCGACTTCCGCATTCCGACTTCCGCATTCTGCGAAGCTTCTGCTTTTAATTTCTCTAAAATCCCGTCTATCTTCTCCGGTGTCAGGCACCCGTAGACTTTTTTATTGATCAGCATAGCCGGCGACTGATCACAATACCCGATACAACAGACCGTCAGCAGGGTGAACAATCCATCCGGTGTCGTTTCACCAGCCTGGATTTTCAGGGTCTTAGATAGATAGTCTTTTATCGATTCATAGCCGTCCATCCAGCAAACCACGCTGTCACAGACATGGATTATATATTTTCCAGCCGGTTCACGATATATAAAGGTATAAAATGTGGCGAGCTGCTCCACTTCCAACGGTGACATCTCCAGCAGTTGAGCGGTTTCTTTCACACCTTCGTCCGTCAGGTAGCCATAATAATCCTGGATTGCAAACATGACATCCACCGCCAGCTCCCGGGGATGCTCAACATGCTCAATGTGTTCTTGCAAAGATTGTCTGAGTTTTTCAGGTATCATAAATTTAAGAACCAACCGGCTGAACAACCTTCATTTCGATTTCCGAATTCCCGCTTCCGCATTCCACCTTCCGATTTCATCTCAACGGTCTATATCCGGCAAAATATAGTCAAATGAACCGATAATCGCGATTAAATCGGCAATGGTTTCACCCACCGCCATCAGCGGCATCGCCTGCACATTGGCAAATCCCGGCCCCCGAATACGGGTGCGGTATGAATAGCCGAGGCCGTCACTGACCAGGTAATATCCCTGCTCTCCTCGAGGAATTTCACAGGATGCATAGGCCTCCCCAACGGGCATCTTGGGGCCGCGGGTGACATTGATAAAGTGATGAATCAGGCTTTCGATGTCGGCCAACATATCTTTGCGCACAGGGACTGCGTAACGGTAGTCATCGGTAACATAACGTCCGGCCGGCATGTTGTCGGCGGCCTGTTTGATGATTCCCAGGCTCTGGCGCATTTCCTCCACCCTTACTAAATAGCGGGCATAACAATCGCCTGCGGTGGCCGTGGGAACTTCAAAGTCAAAATTTTCGTAACCCGAATAGGGAAACGCTTTGCGTAAATCCCACTGTAAACCGCATGATCGCAAATTCGGACCGGTTACCCCCCAGCTAATGGCATCTTCCAACGTCAGCCGGCCGATTCCCTGGGTGCGCGCTTTGAATATGGGATTTTTACGAATCAGGCTCTCGTATTCGTCAAGACGCCGGGGAAATATTTTAACAAAATCATCTATCAGCTGTTTCCAGCCTTCGGGCAAATCAGCGGCGAGACCACCAATTCTGAACCAAGATGGGTGCAGCCGTCCACCTGTTATCAGCTCCACAATATCCATGATCATTTCACGCTCGCGGAAAACATAGAAATTGGGTGCCATTGCGCCCACATCATGGGCATACGTGCCCAACCACACCAGGTGGTTGCTCAAACGGAAAAGCTCACTCAGCATCACCCGGATAACCTGAGCCCGCTCGGGCACTTTTATACCGGCCAGCGTTTCCACCGCCATCACATAGGGCAAATCGTTGGCGGCACCGGCCAGGTAGTCGACACGCGCCGCGTAGGGAATAAACTGATGCCAGGTTTGTCGTTCACCGATTTTTTCAACCGCCCGGTGGTGGTAGCCGATATCAATATCCATTGACGTAATTTCTTCACCATCGAGGGTGACAATATAGCGTATCAACCCATGGGTACTGACGTGGTGCGGGCCGATGTTCAAGATGAGCTGGTGTTGCTTGTTGAATTTTTTTGCATAAACGCCGGCGTCGAGAGGCTGGTTTTTTTGGGCATCAGCCAGTGTATAGGGCGGCATCTCCGTGGCCCGACCGGGATAATTTTTTCTCAACGGATGACCTTCCCAATCCGCCGGCATGATCAGACGCTGGAGGTTGGGGTGGCCTTCGAATCGCACGCCGAGAAGATCGAAAGCCTCCCTTTCATACCAGTTGGCAGATGGCCAGATATCCGTCACTGTTTCGGTTGTCGGATCTGACCCGGACAAAGGCACTTTCAATCGCAAGCGGGCGGCCGGATCGAAAGCCAGCAAGTGATAAACCAGCGTGTAGTCCGGATAAGATTCCCGTTTGCGGCGAGCGGACTCATCGATGGCAGTCAGATCCTCCAGGCGCTGAAATCGGGGCGTGGCTTTAGAATTGAGAAATCGCAGCACGTCCTTAACGCGACTTGGGATTACCTGAAACGTGGGCATATCACAGGAACGAAGCTCCTGTTTGACAGCTTCCCCGAAACGAGTTTGCAGTTCGTGGGCCAGGCTCTGTGATTGGTTGTCCAGCTCAATTTGGGGTGACGGCGGGGTCCACATTCCATCCGAGCGGCTGTCCCAAAATTTATTCGGCATCGCCGACGTGCCCCGGATGGCTGTGCCATCCATGCCCGGGCCGCGCGGATCTCTCGATTTCGTAACGCCATCAACCAGAATCGGCTTTTGGGTGCCCTGGTTGCCCCCCTTCAGGTGCAGGATGGGACGAGTGGGGCTTTCTTCAGCGGTTATTTTATTTTGCAGCATGATAAGGCCCTGCAGCACGGCCTCGGGTCTGGGGGGACAACCCGGAATATATACATCCACCGGCAGGATTTGATCCACGCCCTGAACCACACTGTACACATCATACATACCGCCGCAATTAGAGCAGGAGCCCATTGAGATCACCCAACGGGGTTCCGCCATTTGTTCATAAAGCCTTAATACCACCGGAGCGATTTTTTTAAATACGGTCCCGGCAATAATCAATAAATCCGCCTGCCGCGGTGATGCCCTCAAGACCTCGGCCCCAAAGCGGGCCATATCGTATCGGGGCGTAAATGCAGTGGCTTCCTCGACAAAACAGCAGGACAGCCCGAAGAACATCGGCCACAGACTGAATTTGCGGGCCCAATTGATGACGAGATCCGCATTGTTGAGCAGTCGGTCGTTTAGCTTTTTTTGCCCGTCGGCCCCCACTCAAGTCCCCCTTTTTTCCAAATATAAACAAGGCCTAGAATCAACACCGCAATAAAAAAGGAAATCTGCAGCCAACCCGACCAGCCCAGGTTTTCCCAGGCGACGGCCCATGAAAAGATATAAGCGCCCTCCACATCAAAGATCAGAAAGAAGATGGCAACCAGGTAAAAAGGAACCGGATACCAAAGACGAGCACTTCCGGTAGGGATGACGCCACTTTCATAGGGCCTGGATTTTTCGGTATTTGAAGTTTTTTCCCCGAGCCAGGAAGCAATAAATAAAAGCAGGGCAATCAATGCCATGATCATTAGACCAAATACCACCAGACTTAAAATACCCGGTTCCCAGGGAGATAGCGCTCCGCTGTCTATTATTGGTTGCATGATCCTCCCTGCAGAAGCTTAGCAGCTATTTTTTCATTGTATGTCATAACTGATTTGCCACCAGACACAAAGATAAATTTTATTAAACAGTTCTGCTTAGGGTCTTGGTGCACACGTGGCTGTATTTTCGTTTTATCCGAGTTGGAGACTGTCGAGGGTCCAGTGAAGATGAATTTATGCCGGATAATCTCGGTTTATGCAAGCATAAAGTTGGGTAACCTGTGATATTTCCATAAAAAAATATCAATTGTATGTTGATCATATAAAAGATTTATTCGTAAATAGAAAATCAATCATGAAATTGCGCGTTGATCAAAAAAGTTTTATGGAATAAAATTGACAGCGGCTAATTTGAATCACATTATAGGATACGATCGCTTGGCGATGCCGTATCGACAACTTGATATTGATCACGAATTTAATATGGCGACCGGCAAAATCTTTGACATAAAAAAATATGCCATCCATGATGGACCGGGTATCCGGACCACCTTATTTTTTATTGGTTTACAGGTTAAAATAGGAGGCTGAATCAGTGACACCGAGAGTAGCTAAACTTCGTAAGGAAAGCTTCGAGGCCCAACCCGAAATTTCGGTGGAGCGTGCCGTGCTGGTGACCCGGTTTTATAAAGAAAACTACGGCAAATATTCCATTCCGGTCCTCAGGGCGTTGAATTTTAAAAATCTTTGTCAAAAAAAAACAATCTACATCGGTGATGACGAGTTGATTGTGGGGGAACGGGGTCCTTACCCCAAAGCGGTGCCCACATTCCCGGAACTCAACTGCCACTCGGTGCAGGATCTTGAGATATTAAATTCCAGAAAAATGACCCGCTATGCGGTTTCCGATGAAGATATCGAGATTTATCAAAATGAGGTCATTCCCTACTGGAAAGATCGAACCATGCGTGACAGAGTCTTCAGCCAGATTCCACCCCAGTGGCAGGCAGCCTACGAAGCCGGTATGTTTACCGAATTTATGGAGCAGCGCGCCCCCGGCCATACCACCCTGGACGGAGCCATTTATGAAAAAGGCTTAATGGATTTCAAAGCTCAGATTACCGACCATTTGGCAGGGCTCGACTATCTGAACGATCCCGAAGCGGCCGATAAAGCCGAAGAACTAAGAGCCATGGATATTGCCTGCGATGCCGCGATTATTTTTGCCGAACGGCATGCCGTGCTGGCAGAAAAAATGGCGGCCGCTGAATCCGATCCCCAAAGAATAGCCGAACTCCGCCGATTGGCCGCCACCTGTCGCCGGGTGCCGGCTTTTGCGCCGCGGGATTTATGGGAAGCCATCCAGATGTACTGGTTCGTTCATCTGGGCACCATCACCGAATTAAACGGATGGGATGCCATGAGCCCGGGGCGTCTGGATCAGCATCTTTATCCCTTCTATCAAAAGGGGTTGGCAGAGCAATCCCTGGACCGCCAAAAAGCCAAGGAGCTTATCGGGTGCTTTTGGGTCAAGGTCAACAATCAGCCCGCTCCGCCCAAGGTTGGCGTCACCGCTTTGGAAAGCGGAACTTACAATGATTTTACCAACATCAACATCGGCGGCTTAACCCGGGAAGGCGCTGACGGCGTCAATGACATTTCATATATCATGCTGGAAGTCCTTGACGAAATTCATCTCCTCCAACCCCAGGCCAATGTCCAGATCAGTCACAAAACTTCCAACCGGTTTCTGAAAGCAGCTTGCGGGGTGATTCGAAAAGGATATGGGTACCCATCGGTATTCAACACCGATGAGGTCATTATGGAGCAGCTGCGAACGGGTAAAACCCTGGAGGATGCTCGTCAGGGCGGATGCAGCGGTTGTATCGAAACCGGCTGCTTCGGCAAAGAAGCTTACATCTTAACCGGATATCTCAATGTCCCCAAAATCCTTGAACTGGCGCTAAACAACGGGATCGATCCGTTGACCGACAACCAGATCGGACCGCGCACCGGACATCCCGCAGAGTTTAATAATTTTGAAGAGCTTTACCATGCCTTTGAGCGGCAGCTGCAATATATTGTTGATTTGAAAATCAGGGTTAACAATTACATCGAGCGTATGTATGCAACCTATGCGCCCGCGCCTTTCCTTTCGGTGGTAATAAGCGATTGCATTGCCAAGGGGAAAGATTATTACAACGCCGGAGCGCGGTACAATACCAATTACATCCAGTGCTGTGGCATCGGAACCATAACCGACAGCCTGTCCGCCATAAAAAAACACGTGTTTGAAGAAAAAGAAATTACCATGGAACAATTGATGGACGCACTGAACCGAAATTTTAAAAATCAGGAGAAACTGCGACTGCGTCTATTTAACAAAACACCCTTCTATGGCAACGATGATGACGACGCGGATTCAATTATGCAACGGGTTTTTAGCTCCCTGTACGGGGCAATTGACGGAAAGGCCAATACCAAAAACAGCTTCTATCATTTAAATATGTTGTCCACCACCTGCCATATTTATTTCGGTAAAAAACTGGGGGCTTCAGCCAACGGTCGGATGGCCGCAATGCCCATATCCGACGGTACATCACCCTCTCACGGTGCAGACCGTAAAGGTCCGACCGCTGTGATAAAATCACTGGGAAAAATGGATCAGATCAAATCCGGCGGCACGCTGCTTAATCAGAGATTTTTACCCGATGTTCTGGAAGGGGAAGAAGGGATCGAAAAATTGGCCCATCTCATCCGAGCCTATTTCAGACTCAATGGCCACCACATCCAGTTTAATATCATCGATTCGCAAACATTGCGAAATGCCCAGGCCGCACCCGATGATTACCGGGATCTACTGGTTCGGGTCGCGGGGTACAGTGACTATTTCATCGATTTGGACAAACATCATCAGGAAGAAATTATCGCCCGGACCGGGCAGGGATCTTTTTGAAATTCATAGGTTGAGCGGTTCAACGTTCACGGTTCAGGGTTGTAGAGCACTTCCTAAATAATCAGCTCTTGATGGATTGGGTCAGATCATTGATACGTTCTCTTATGGCAATCAGATATCTGGCCATTTTCCCCCGATGATCGGCCGTTATAGCATCATGATCGCCCCTTAAAACAATCAATGGATCAAAGGTGCAGACCTGGTTCATATCTTTTAACGCAATGTTGATATTTTCCTGCCCACCTTTCTCTGCGACTTCCGGATATAGATGGATAAACGTCTGCAACACATCTCTGAGCACCAATATGATGCCCTGGGTGTAATAAATCCGATCGTCCAGTTCAGTGTAGGGGACATCATCATTAGACTGTACCAGAAGTCCCAGGGGCTGATCTAAAAACTGCTTGCTGATAATAAATTCAAGCATGCTCTGCATATCATCCGTACGTAAGTTGAAAACCGCTTCTGAATTTTCCTTGATAAGTTCAGACTCGTACTGCTTGAGCAGGGCGATGCCCTTTTCATATTGACTTTCGCTGGATGGAAACCACCATTTGTCGGAGGTGAAGGCAAAATGTTTTTCCCGGGCCTCCATTAAGTATTCGTTTTCCTTATCCACTTGGCCATATTTGGCCAGAGTGGTGGAAAAAAAGTTGACCATCATCCGGGTGGCAAAGATGGTCCCGCGCTGCCTGTTAGCCCGGTTGTCCAGCCAGCTGGTGGGCGAAACGATCAGATCATTGATCGACCAGCCAAAGGTGGAGTCCATCTCCTGTTCCAGCCGGTTTCTGATGGCGGCGGAAAGCGCAGCGCCTTTTTGGGCTGGGGTGGAATCCGATGTCGTTTTTTGCAGCAGAGCGGTGATATTCGGGTCCAGATCGGGAAACCGGGTCGGATCCAATATGGTGTAGGCCTTGTAAACCGTCCAATACACCCCTATCGAAAGAGGCCAGATAAGTATTAATGCCAACAGAATTAAAACCGCCCACTTACCGAATTTTGTCATTTTAGGGAGCAATGATTTTTCCAATGGTTTCTTTTCCATGAATTTTGTCGACCTCTTTATGGGTTTACAAGGGTTGCTCTGCAGATGGAATTTGAAAGACTTTAAGCATTGCCGGGTAATGTGTCAATGAAGGCTATTGGATTTCTATCTCGCTGTTGGCGGGTGAAATATTTAAATTTCTTAAAGATTTCAGGTGTTCCCGGGTATTGCCCGACCAATTCCCTTGACACTTGCGGCCACCATGCTACTAATATACTATTGTCTAAATTAATCGCGTCGGCAAACTTAGAATGCAAAAGTTGGTTCTCACACTTCCCGGTGTGACGACTGCCGGTATCTGCGGAGAAATATTATGATCAAGAAAAAAATAATTTTCACTGGAGCAAAGGGTTGGTTTTTATTCTTAAATATTATCTTGGTTCTGATGATGGCGGTATTATCCGGTTGCGGCTCCCCGAATTATGGACGCCTACAAAGCAGTAATGAGGTCACCCAGATGTTTAAAAACAACCAGATCCTTGCCGACCACCAATATTATTTCAGCGGGTTTCAACGAATCCCCTATGGCATCGTCGGCATAGGTAATAGTTACAAGCTTCGTTCCAGCCGCTGGAAACCCATAGAACTGAATCCGACCCTATTGAATCAACTGGCTTACCGGATGGATCATGTCTACAGTCTCGCGCCTCGAGGGGCTTGGATTTTGGATCCGGCCGGCAACCGGGTTGGGATCTGGTATTCTTCCAAGAACCAGACGACGGTAAAACTGGAAAAGGATAATTATGTCGTCGTAGTGACACCGGAACCGCCGGACTTAAGTGGAGTCCGCTAACCGGTTCCCATTCAGGAATGGCTATCATTTTCAGCTATTGGCCGGTCGAACCGTATTGTCGTGGAATCAACTTCCTTAGATTTAGAGAAAATCCCATACCTCTGATCGGAAACCAAAATAGAAAGGCGAAAAATGACCAGAAAACTTGCTGCTCTTTTTGTTATATCCTGTTTTTTTTTATGGGCCGGCTGTGCCGCCGTGATTATCGGGGCCGGTGTGGGTGCTGGAACATATACCTACCTGAAAGGAGATCTTAAAAGAGCCTACAATGCTAAATTCGACAAGACTTTGAACGTGTGCTTGAGTATTTTAACTGACCTCGATCAGCCGGTTCTTGAAAAAACCACCGACGGCGAACAGACTATCATACGAACCGAAAGAAAAGACGGTTCCCCGCAAACCATCAGTGTCTCTATCTCCAGCTTAAATTGGACAGAAGTTTCTGTGCGGTCCGGTGTTTTTGGGTATTGGAAACGAGAGGTGTCAGAGCAATTTCATGAATTTATCGCTGAAAGACTTAAACGGTGAGGTTCAAAGGTTCAGAGTTCTCCGTTTAAGCTTGGCTTAATTTTTTAGATGCTGTGCAAATGGCAGTGCATTGTTTAGGGTATCGATTTGCTCCTGTTCCAGCCGGTTGATTTCGTCAATATGGGTTGTCATAATCCGCTGCAGGCTGTGATCGTAAAAACGGTGCAGGCTATGGTTGGAAACGGCTGTAAAGCCGCGTCGGATCTTGTGCGCTCCTCCGGCTCCCGGATCGAAGCCATGGATACCGTTTGCGATGGCCCATTCAATCGGCGCATAGTAACAGGTATTAAAGTGTAGCGAGCTCACCTGCTCGGCACATCCCCAGTAGCGACCGTATAATTGCTTTCCCTTGGTCACCAGCAGAGACATCCCTATGGGGGACGATGAATCGTTGTTCTTAAAGGCCGCCACAAACAGCAACCGATGGCCGTAGTGGTGATATAACCCCTCAAAAAATGATTTAGTTAGATACTTGCACCCCCAAGGGCCGAATTTGTCGTTGGTGCGTTCATAGTAGGAATACATCAGAGGGGAAAAAGTGCGGGGGATATTCCTGCCGGCGAATGTTTTCACAAAAATTCCCTTATTTTCCAAAATGTTACGTTCCCGTTTGATATTGCGTCGCTGGTTTGAATTAAAAATCTTAAGGTAATCATCAAAGGTTTTATATCCTTGATTCTTCCAAGTATAACTTTGATGACGCCAGCCGGAAAAACCATGGTTGAGCATACCACGGTGCCACCGGGGATCCGCAAAAAGGAAACTGCAGCCCGACATATTATAGTGACGGCACAAGCGATCGATTTCAGCGACCATTACCGCAGTTAGCTCCTGCTCATCTTCTTTGACCGCGATCAAAAAGCGATAGCCGGATATCGGTGTAAAGGGACTCATTCCCACAAGTTTAGGATAATATTTGATTCCCATACGTCCGGCAATGTCTGCCCATACGTGGTCAAACACAAATTCGCCGGCACTGTGGCCCTTGACGTACATGGGGGCAGCCGCTACCAAGTTTTTTCCGGACCATACCGTCAGGTGATGCGGCAGCCAGCCTGTTTTAGCCGTGGCACTGCCGGATTTTTCCATGAGGTGCAGCCAGTCCCATTCGAGAAATGGCGTTGACAGAGGTTTTGCCAACTCATCCCAGGCATCCCGGTCTATTTCGGAAATTTGCTGAACCCAGGATATATCATAGGGAATTGAATTCTGTTTTGTCATATTGTTGCCAAAAATTAAAAAAAGATCCACCAATATTTAACTTAACGAAACTTAAGTCTCATATTAAGATCTGTCATCTTTTTTTGATGGATTGCTGACTGATTTATCAATTCCTTGACAATCCAACATCAGGCCAATAGTATTATTAGGTTAAACTTAATCCGATTTATACCCTCGAACGGATAGTATTAACATCTATAAATTATTTTCTAAGAACATTATCCCGTGTTAAAGGAAGCGCACTATGCCAATTTATGAATTCAGATGCTTAAAATGTAATGAATGTTTTGAATTTCTGTCGATGAACCAGGATGATCAGGTGGAACTTAGGTGCCCTAAATGCAAATCCGAAGATTTTGAACGTGTTTTAAGTGCTGCGGGCCATTCCATGGGCTGCGGATCAACGGAAAACAGCTCTGCCCAGCCCCAAACCCGATCCTGTCCGAGCGGCACCTGTACAACCTACAATTTGCCCGGACACAGTCGATAGATCTATGGATGTCAAATGAAGCAGGTACATGTTCAAGAAAAGCATCAATTTAAAAAACTGTTTAAACAGGAACATATTGACAATTTTGAAGACCGCTTCAAAGTTTTAGAGGCGTTCCTGCAGATTGAAAAACATGTTACGGTCGATGATATCGTTTTTCAGCTTGAAGAAAACGGTTGGAAACTGGAGCCGGAGTTTGTCAAAGAAACACTCAAATTAATGTGCCGTTTTGGTTTTGCTCACAAAAGTCGTTTCAATAACGGGGTGATTTTATACGAGCACCGACATCTGGGTCAGCACCATGACCACATGATCTGCACGAAATGCAGAAATATTATTGAATTCGAAGAAGATCAAATCGAGCAGCTGCAGATTAAGACAGCCGCAGCCTATGGATTTCACATGCTGCAGCACAAATTGGAAATTTACGGAATTTGTGCGAACTGCCTTAAAGAAAGAATCCAGGCTATGCCGCTAATACTGGCCAAGCCTGGCGAAAGATTGGTGATCAAGGAGCTAAATGGTGGTGCCGGCGCCAAAATGAGGCTGTTGACCATGGGGTTGCGAAAAGGTGATAAAATAGAGGTGATTACCAACAACGGCCTTGGGCAGCTGGCCGTTGCGGTCGATTTGAAACGGTATGTGCTGGGACGAGGTCTGGCTGAAAAAATTACGGTTGAACCGGATACCAAAAGTAACCAGTTCATAGAACCATTCAAATAAATTATGTCATTATTTAAACCGGCATATATCAGAACTTTTGAGAAAGGTTTACTCAAAGAAAAGGTTGTAAAAGCCTACAGCCTCTTAAAGTCCTGCGTCCTTTGCCCAAGGAAATGCAACGCTGATCGACTTTCCGGAGAAACAGGAACCTGTAAGACAGCAAAATTTGCCTGGATATCCAGCTACAATCCGCATTTTGGGGAAGAAGAACCGCTGGTTGGATCCCATGGTTCCGGCACAATTTTTTTTACCCACTGCAATTTGCTGTGTATATTTTGTCAAAATTTTGACATCAGTCACCATGCTAACGGTCGACAGGTATCGGATGGTGAACTGGCCGGCATAATGCTTCGCTTACAAAATCAGGGCTGTCACAATATAAATTTTGTAACCCCTTCACATGTTGTGCCCCAAATCCTGTCCGCGATTGAGAGTGCAGTGCAGCGCGGATTGTCAATCCCCCTGATTTTCAATACCGGTGGCTATGACCGTATCACAACATTAAAACTTTTGGATGGTGTTATTGATATCTACATGCCGGACTTTAAATTTTGGGATTCCCAAGTCGCCGAAATCACCTGCCAGGCCGCTGATTATCCGAAAGTGGCCCAAAAGGCCCTTATGGAGATGCATCGACAAGTGGGTGATCTGCAGATTGATGATGCGGGAATTGCCAGGCGCGGTTTGTTGATCCGGCATCTGGTATTACCGAACGGGATGGCCGGAACCCGGAAAATTATGAGGTTTATCGCGCAACACATATCGCCTGACAGCTATGTCAACATCATGTCACAATACAGACCCTGTGGTAGAGCGGCCGAGGTCAAAAAACTCGATTCCCATCTTTTGCCCCAAGAGTATCACCTGGCAGTGGACGCGGCAAAACGGGAAGGTATTACCCGACTCGATCAGCCTCGTCGAATGTTTAGGTTTCATTAAATGAAAAAAATATTTGCAATAGGAGATATCCATGGCTGCTATGACCGCCTGAAGACATTGATGGGAAAAATACCCATCGATGGTTTGCGCGATACCCTGGTTTTTATCGGAGACTATATTGACCGGGGCCCAAATTCGGTTGAGGTGGTTGACTATCTTATTCAATTGAAAAACCGTGTCCCGGAAACTATTTTTTTAAAAGGTAACCATGAGGACATGCTCGATAAATTTTTAAACGGCGCCGACCGCTTCAACTATCTGTTAAACGGTGGACAGCAAACTCTTGACAGCTATCTGACCAAAACCCGTTGAATCTGAATTTTCCCCAATTCCCCCCGACCACATGGAATTTTATAAATCTCTGAGACTATTTTACGAGACCAAAGAATTCATTTTCGTGCACGCCGGCCTTCGTCCCCGGGTGCCTTTGGAATCCCAGAAGACCGAAGATCTGCTATGGATACGAGGTAAATTTGTTTCCTCCAAATATGATTTCGGCAAACGCGTCGTGTTCGGCCACACGCCACTTAAAAAACCACTTGTGGAGCCCAATAAAATCGGGATTGATACCGGAGCGGTTTACGGCAATGCGCTGACTTGCGTTCAATTGCCGGATCTTGTATTCTTCGAAGCATAAATCGAAGGCGGATATCGTCATACCGTTGACTGGCTTATTGGCCAGTTATCTATTTGAATATATTAACAGTTTTGTAAACGGTCAGTCAATAAGGCAAAAATTCAACAAAAAAAGAAATATAAGTTTAAACCATTGTAAAAATGCGAGAAATCTACTATTTTAGAATATTTTGGGCCCAGTCTCCTGCGTGGCTGCAAAATTACGAAGGGATCGATACACCGTCATGAAATACTATTTTGTGCTTTCAATCTTTCTGATTTTCATCAATGCCGGATCTGCCATAGCTGAACGGTTAGCCATCATAGCACCGGTGGCGAATATCCGTTCCGGACCCGACAACCAATCTAATATTCTATGGAAAGCAGAAAAATATTACCCCATTTTTGTCATTAAAAAAGCAGATTCATGGTATTATTTCAAGGATTTTGAGGGAGACAAGGGCTGGGTGCACAAAACTCTGGTTGGCAATGTCCCGGCGGTCATTACCAAAAAAGATCTTTGCAACATCCGCTCCGGACCCAGCACCAAAGATAAAATCCTTTTCAGTGTTGAAAAAGGAATTCCGTTTAAAGTTCTCGAGCATAAGGGCCGCTGGATTGCACATCGAACATACCGACGGGGACCGTGGCTGGATTTTCGATTCCCTCGTCTGGTGAAATGAGAGGAAAGGACATATTGCAATTTATTAATAACAACCGTCAGCTAATCGTTGGGATCGGCTCTGCGCTGGTGGATATCCTAATTCACGAAAAAGACGAGTTTTTAAAAAAAACCGGTGCCATCAAGGGTGGCATGACCTTGGTGGACAAAGAAACTATTGAACGGACCCTGGCAATGTCGTCCGGCAACGCCAGCATTGTTCCGGGGGGATCGGCGTGCAACACCATCGTCGGAATCGGCAAGCTTGGCGGGGCCGCCATGTTTGTGGGCAAGTGCGGGAAAGGGGATATGGGGGAGTTGATTGAGAGTGATCTAAGAAAGCAAAATGTTGCGCCCATGCTGTTTCGATCCGCTTCGCCCACGGGACGGGTATTATCGATCATTTCTCCGGATGCTCAACGCTCAATGTTTACCTATTTAGGAGCCTCAGCCGAAACACGGCCGGAAGACATATCCGAAAAACTATTTAAAGACGCCGCTATCGTCCATATCGAGGGTTATCTGTTATTTAATCCAGAATTAATGAAGGCTGCGCTCACTGCCGCCAAATCAGCCGGTGCTAAGATTGCTCTGGATCTAGCCAGTTTTACGGTGGTCGAGGAATCTAAAGAACTGCTTGGACAATTTGTTGATTCCTTTGTGGATGTCCTAATTGCCAATGAAGATGAAGCCAGGGCATTTACGGGGTACTCAGATGAGCATCTTGCCATGGAAGCGCTTTCCGAGCTGGCGGATATTGCCGTTCTCAAAGTCGGTCCTCGTGGCAGCTATGTATCTCATGCGGGAAGTACCATTGCTATCAAGCCGATGGGTGATGGTACTGCCCTGGACACGACCGGTGCCGGCGACATGTGGGCCGCCGGGTTTCTGTATGGAATCGTCAAAGGATACGCGCTTGAAAAATGTGGTCTGCTGGGCTCAGCATGTGGCTATGAGGTGTGTCAGGTTATCGGCGCAAATATACCGGATGAAGGATGGGAAAGGATTCGGAAATTTCTGGATTGACGGAGTGTTTTGGAATTTGGGGAATCGATTTACCGCTAGGGAGAGTTAATAAATAAATAGGAGTCTAATAAGGGAGGTTACAAAGAGCACTTATGGCAAAGAAACGAAAAAAGACCCGCAAGGAGTTATTAAGGGAACCTGATGAGTTTATGACCATTTCCGGAAAGCTGATTGGATTCGCCCTCGATCACAAAAATCAATTAACCTACGCACTCGGAATCATTGTCGCGCTGGCCTTGATTATTTCCGGGATTCGATTTTTTTCAATCCGGTCTGAAAACAATGCCTCAGCATTGTTGGAAAAAAGTCTCACGAAGTACAATAGCGTAAAAGCAGAAAAGAAGCCGGATGAGGTTTATGGCGATGTGTCTGCAGATTTCCAATTAATTCTTGACAAATATAAAGGTAAAGAAAGCGCAAAAATTGCTCGATTAACCTATGCCAACATCTGTTATGATGCCGGCAAGTATAAACAGGCCATTGAGTTGTATAAAACTGCGCTAACGGAATTTGTCAAATATCCGATGATTCATTTTCAAATCCTCAGTAATATCGGCTATGCATTTGAACAGGAAGCGGATTACACAACCGCGGTAAGCTATTTTGAAAAAATTTCTTCGGCACCGGAACCCATCCTGCGCGAGGAAGCTCTTTATCATCTGGGCCGGTTATATGATAAATTGGGTGAGAACGAAAAAAGCCGGGAGGCCTTTAATAAAATTCTTACCGACCATCAAGACTTCATCTACATCGATCTCGTTAAAGAACGAATGTCCGGATAGCTCAGTTTTTTGATCCTAGTTCCAAACGATACTTTTTTATTTTTTGATTCAGGCCACTTTTGCCGATTCCCAACATGGAAGCTGCATGAGCTTGAACATTATCCGTCATTTTCAAAGCCCTTTCGATCATCGCTTTTTCAATCATGGCCAGGGTTTCATACAATTTGGCATGGGACGGGATGCCTTCCAGATGCAGCGCGTTGTGCACATTGTCTTTAAAACCCGCCGGTAGATCAGATACACGGATTGTATCATGGGGGCACAAAATCATGACCCGTTCGATTAAATTTTCAAGTTCACGAACATTTCCCGGCCAGCTGTAATCATAAAATATTCGACCCACTTCCTGGTCTACTCCGATCACGGGGACAGATGCTTTACGTTCGAACGCGTACTTTTCGATAAAGTGTTTGACCAAAAGATGAATATCTTCCTGTCGCTGCTTTAAGGGCGGTAAAAAAATGCGTACGACATTGAGACGATAGAATAAATCCTTTCGGAAACGACCGTTGGTCATTTCTTCCTTTAAATCTTTATTGGTTGCCGCAATAATCCGAATGTTGACAGATATGGGTTGAGTGCCGCCTACCCGTTCAAAGATCTTTTCCTGCAGCACGCGCAGCAATTTCACCTGGAGGTTGGTAGAAAGTTCGCCGATTTCATCGAGAAATAGGGTTCCGTTGTCAGCCAGCTCAAAGCGGCCTTTTTTCTTGGCCACAGCCCCGGTAAAAGCTCCTCTTTCGTGGCCGAAAAGTTCACTTTCAAGCAAATTTTCGGCCAGAGCCGAACAATTTACCGCAATGAAGGGTTTATCACGGCGCGGGCTGTTGAAATGAATGGATTTGGCGACCAGTTCCTTGCCGGTGCCGCTTTCACCTTCCACCAAAACACTGGCGTTTGCCGGGGCCACTTTTCGGATCATTTCGAAAACTTCTCGTATGGCCTTGCTTTTTCCAATGAAATTGCCAAAGCGGTACTGGGATTTTACCTCATCACGCAGGCGACGGTTCTCCTTGACCACCTGGAACATGGCAACAGCTTTCTTGACATATATGATGAGGCGTTCGTTGTCGAAAGGTTTCAGAATGTAACTGTAAGCCCCTTTTTGCATTGCCTCCACCGCTTTATCAACCGTGCCATGCGCGGTCATCATTATCACTGGTAGATCCTGATCCTTTGCCTTGATGCGTTCGAGCAACTTGATGCCGTCCATGCCGGGCATCTTCATGTCGGTTAAGATCAGATCGAGATCCGAGGTTTCTTGGATCCCAAGTGCCTCCTGACCGCTTTGAGCGGTTAGAACTTCATAGCCCTCTTCTTCTAATACCGCTCTGAGGACACGTAGATAGTTTTTTTCATCATCGACGATTAAAATTGTTTCCATTGTGATCAGATCTCTCTGTCTATATTTATACTGTTATGGCCGGTGGATTCGATTTTCAATTAACCTGCCAACCTAAAAATTCATTTTATTCCAACTCAAATTCTGCATCATTTTCCGGTTTTGGAGTTTGGGATTTCCACCGGCAATTCTACTGTTACTCGAGTTCCGCCTTCAGTTTTGTTGGCAATCTGTATATTTCCGCCATGAGATTCAATGATATTTTTGACCATACCAAGACCCAACCCCGTCCCTGTCTCTTTAGTGGTAAAAAAAGGATCCCAGATTTTTTCCAGAATTTCGTCGGCAATTCCTTGACCTTCATCATCAAAGTTGATGCCTACAGCCTTGCCATTGGAACGAATTGCAACTTTAATGATTCCCCCGTTGGGCATAGCTTGCATGGCATTGAGGAAGATGTTCAAAAATGACTGGTAGAGCATGTCTGTATCTGCCTGTATCTCCGGTAGATGATTCTGATAGTCCTTTTTAAAGGTATATTCTTTTTCTTTCATCTGCATGGATAGAAACTTAATATTTTTTTCAATGACGTCCTCGATACGACATAGATTCAATTTGGGGCTTCCAGGTTTGGCGAAGTTAATAAAATCGGTAATGATACTGTTTAGGCGACTGGACTCTTCGACAATGATATCCGGCATGGTGTTTGAAGGATCGATCTTGGTCACTTTTTTCTTTAAAAGTTCAGCAGAACTTCGAATGATCCCCAGAGGGTTTCGGATCTCGTGGGATATTCCGGCGGCCATCTCACCCAGGGCGGAAAGCCGTTCAGCCTGATTTAGACGTTCCTTGAGCAGCAGCCTTTCCATGGCACGTTTTTGAATAATACCTTCACCTCGCTTAACAACAAAAACCAATACCAAAAAGAGAGCCCCCATCATCACGGCGCAGGTAATTACAACCAAAGTCTGGATTCTGAAAATAGTCTGATAATCCTCGGATAAATCCTGTACGATTTCAACCACTCCCAGCACCGGACCGGTGATCCTGAAAAGTTCGGGTTCTGCGCGTAAGGGAGCATAAGTGATCAGGCGTGCTTCCTTGGGAAAGCCTAGTGAAATCTCGAAAAAATTGCCTCGTTGAACAAGTCTTGAAGTAGTTTTGCCCTCAAGCGCTTGTTGGTATCCAGTGCCACCGAAATTTTTTCGGCCGATCAAATCCGGATCAAAACTATAGGAGATCGTATTATCCATACCATATATATTGAGCGCTTCGACTTTGAAACTGTGAAGGGTGCCGCGAACAACTTTGTCCAGACGATCAAATTGTTCTTTGTTGCTAAGCTGTATTTTCCCGAATTTAAACACAATGGGAATGTTAAATTGAATAAATACCTGGTGGTTCAGATTTTCGATAAGACTGTGAGCATAATCCTCGCTTTTCTGGCGTTGCATTGCCTTGACCCAATGAGTGTTGAGCACCGATAGGATAATCGTAACCAAAAAAATAACAATCAGCCCGGTGAATGTAAAATACTTGACCAGTCGAAACGGCGTAATGCTTTCTTCAGGGGATCTGGTGTTCATTAAAAGCATATAATTCCTGTATGATGGTGTGATGAATGATTTATCCAGTGATATTAAAGATTTTCATTTTTAATGTCAAATTAAAGATTTTTTCTAAAGTTTCAGTTGACTGGACCGATACAAAGAATATGCAAGGCGGTCATTTCAAAATTTTGACGGTTTTAAGAGAAATTTCAAAATTGAAGGTTTTGACCAAGCCGCATGACGTTTTCATCGCATCTGATAATAAGCGAATTGCAAACCTCCTAACACACTGAATGTAATGCAACTTAATAAGAAAATAATGAATATTCACGAAATCCAGATGCTGTTGATTGGCTTTGGCGCAAAACTTGCAATCCCTATGGCAGAAAAAGGCAGTCCGAATAAATCTTTTTGAGGTAGCCAGAACAACAAAGTGATTCTTTGTTCAGAATAACGTGCTAATTCCGAAGAAATGTTTCGGAAAATCCAATTTAAGAAAAATTACAGATTAAAGGATTAAACGTCTCCCATGGCTTTTGGAAAAAAAGATCACATCGTCGGCCTCGATATCGGTTCTCGGTCCATAAAGGCGGCTGAAATCACAGAAACCAAACAAGGATTAGCGCTAAAGCGTTTTGGTATTGTGGACATAGCACATGGGGCCATTGAGGAAGGCACAATTAACGACCCTGAGACCGTCGCGGAGTCAATTAGACAGCTGCTTAAATCCTACAATATTAAAGAAAGCAATGTAGCTGTGTCAATTGGCGGATACTCGGTAATCGTTAAAAAAATCAGCGTTCAGACCATGGATGAAGCGAAGCTTCAGGAAACCATTCACTTTGAAGCTGAGCAATACATCCCCTTTGACATCAGTGATGTTAACCTTGATTTCCAAATCCTCGGGGAGAGCGAATCGAATCCCGGTCAGATGAATGTGTTTCTAGTTGCGGCCAAAAAAGAAATGGTCAATGACTATATCAATCTTGTTAATTTGGCTGGACTCAATCCCTGCATCGTAGATGTTGAAGCATTCGCTTTGCAGAACACATTTGAAGCCAACTATGACATGGGAAGCGAAAATACTGCACTCATTGATATCGGAGCCAGCAAAACGTCATTGAACATTCTCAAAGGTAAATCGTCACTGTTCATGCGAGACGTTTCGTTGGGGTGCGGGCAAATAAACCAAAAGATAATGTCATTGATCGAATGCTCATTTCAAGAAGCCGAACAGTTTAAGTACGGAGATAATCCGGACAGACTTACGCCGGAGGATTTAAAAGGTATTGTTTCATCGGTTGTCGCTGACTGGTGTACGGAAATAAGACGAGCGCTTGACTTTTTTTATTCCACTTATCCTGAAGATCAAATTAAGCGTATCATTCTCAGCGGCGGAGGTGCCAATATTAGCGAATTTCGGGAGCTCTTGGCCACGGAAGCATCGGCTGAGGTTGAATCGATTAACCCGTTTAAGAACTTTGAAATTGACAAAAAGATTTTCGATGACACATTTATCAAACAAATTGCGCCCCAGGCTGCCATCAGTGTGGGTTTAGCAATGAGAAAAGTAGACGACAAATAATGATACGAATAAATTTGCTGCCTTTTCGGGCGGCCCGCAAAAAAGAAAACATCCGTCGCCAAGTCTCTATCTTTATGCTTTCTCTGGTATTTTTGCTGATCATCTTTTTTTACTATAATTTCAGCTTAAGCAATAAAGTCGGCAGCCTGAATACCAATATAAAGAACACCAAAACAGAGCTGGCAAAATACAACAAAATCAATGACGAAATTGCCCAGATTAAGAAACAACTGGATAACCTGAAGAAAAAAATGGCGGTCATGAAAACGCTTGAAGCCAACCGCTTTGAACCCACCCGGTTGCTGGATATTATGACTCAGGTGATTGTACCCAAGCGCATGTGGTTTACGCAGCTGGAATCCAAGGGAGAAAAAGTCAAAATCAATGGTATCGCACTGGACAATAAAACCGTCGCCGATTTTATGGTTCGGCTTGAAGATTGCGGACTCTTTAAAGAAGTTGATCTAAAAACCCTCAAGCGTAAAAAGAATAAAAACGCCGAGTTAAAATCCTTTACAATATATTGCATAAAGAAACCGTTACTTGACGACAATTCGAATAATAAACTTCAGAAAGCCAAGGCAGAGAAATAATGGGTAATAAAAGTCTTGCTACATCTATTGAGCCTTTTTTTGAGAAGGTTGAAAAGTTATCCAAAATACAAAGGATACTGATATCGGCGGGATTTTTCACGCTGCTTGCCGGAGTTTTCATCTACTTTCTTTTCTGGCCCAAACTTGAAAAAATATCTTTGTTAACGGCCGATCTGAAAGAATTAGAAAAGAAACTTACGACAGCCAAACGAAACGCCGCCGACCTAAAAGAATTTCAGGCCAAAATGAAAGAGGCCGAAGCACAATTCAAAATGGCCATGAAAAAGCTGCCTGAAAAAGAAGAGATTCCTTCATTGTTGACAAGTATTTCAGACTCCGGTCAGCAGGTGGGGTTGGATTTTTTACTCTTCGAGCCCCGGCGCGAAACGCGAAAAGAATTTTATGCTGAAATTCCCGTTGCAATGAGCATAAAGGCGGATTATCATAACTTGGCCATATTTTTTGACCAGGTCGCAAGATTGTCGCGAATCGTAAATATACGAGATATTCAGATAGGACAAGCAAAAGGCAAAGACGATCTGGAACTCAGCACTAAATGCACCGCTGTTACCTATAAGTTTGTAGAATCGCCTCCTACAAAGAAGTCGAAATCGAAAAAGAAATCAGGAAAGAGAAAGAGAAAAAAATAATTCCTTAAAAAGGCCAACCAGCAAATGATGGGAAAATATCTTGTGATCATGCGATATCTGACTAGCACAATTTGTATCGTTTTACTTCTGTGGGGATGTGATCGACCTGCCGACGCGACTGCGCAGCCCAAATTGGTTCGTAAAAAAGTCGTTACCCAGAAAGAACTGATTGCCAAGGTCAGCACGAATAAGACAGCTCCTAAGGTAAGAACGACCGATACGACGGCAGAACCGAGAGTGGTTCGTAAAAAAGTCGTTGCTCGAAAAGAACAGACAGCCAAAGTCATCCGAAATAAGATGGTTCATATCGATGAAACGAACCAGACGTCCCGATTTGAAGAGAAGTCAACGGTGGAAAACATCGACAAATCCCAGGCTAAGGTTATAACGAAAAACCAAGCAGCTCTCAAAACAAAAACCGATAAGCAAACACTGGTCGCAAAAACGGGCGAGGCTATACCGCCGAAAGATACGGTGAAGAAATTGCCAGCGCCAAAAAAACCAGCTGTCAGACTCAGATCCGACCTTTCTGATATAAAAGCATCGTCTATCAAAGACAACTCTACACCGATCAATAAGCTAATTGCTGCGACATCAAATGTGACTCCGAAATCGGGAAAGGTGACTATCCCCGATGCCTATGATGCCATCGGCAAGGTAGATCCATTTGCGCCTTTATTCAGAGAAAAGCCCGTTGCCGTCAAGAAAAATAAAGACAAAAAAAAGCGGATTCCAATGACCCCTTTGGAACGAATCGATTTGAGTCAGTTAAAACTGGTGGGAATTATCTTGGCATCCAGCGGCAACCGGGCTCTGGTTGAAGAATCCACAGGAAAGGGATATGTCATAAAAAAAGGCACCTATATCGGAATGAACTCCGGCAAGGTGGTTAAGATTAACAAAGAAGAGGTTGTTGTTGAAGAAGAAATTGAGGATGTATTTGGTAAAACCACACTCCGTCATAGAGAGATCAAACTTCCCAAACCCCCTGGAGAGTTTTAAGATGATTGATTCCATTAAGAAATTATTTAAACCCATTCAGTTGAGCATCATTTTATTAAGTATCACGGCATGTGTCTCCCAAAATGCGGCCAATGTTAAAACAGCCGAGGAGACGAAACTCATCACTGATATTATTACCAGTGAAGACGCCCAATCCACCATAGTTACAGTTAAAGGGAATGATACGCTGACGTACACAGAAAGCAAACAGGAGTTCCCGCTGGGCCTTCTTCTTCACTTTCCTGAGACCGGCCTTGATAATATCAAAACTGTTTACTATCCGCCGGAAAATGACAACCTCAGTTCTATTAGAGCAACGCAGATCGATGAAGGCGGAATAACCTCTCGGTTATTTATTGCCCTAAAACGGGACTTGTCCTATAGCATCGAACCGGATAACACGGGGCTGCATATATATTTCGCTAAAACCGATAGCCGAGCCATTGAAACGGCACCTCAGGATGTACCGGTAGAAAAAGTCGAGATTAGTCCGGAACCTGAAAGAGAACCGGCACCACCTGCAACCCGAGTAATTTCAATTTCTGCAACACCGTTGAAGAAAAATGTTGTCATTGATGTTAAGGCCGACGGGACCATCAGGAACTACAAATATTTCACAATCGCCGGAGACCCATCTCGTATTGTTTATGACTTGTATGGCCTCAAAAGTCCTTCTAAAAAAGAACAACAACTTACCGTGAAGTCCGACTGGATCAGTGGGATCCGATACTATGGCCATCCGGAAAAAATCAGGATGGTGCTGGAAACTACCAAAGCCCAGTTGTCGGAATTCTCTGCGTCACCAACCGACGACGGTCTGTTGATTTATGTGGGAAGCATTCCGGCAGCATTGAATAAAGATGAAGCGGGACCGGTTGTCACCCAGAATCTGCCCCCGGTTCAACCTGAGCAAAAGAACAACATATCAATCGATACGACTCCCCAAGCGGTAGCGAAGGTCAAACCCGACGAGCTTGCCTGGTTAAACCGCATCGACTTTGCCAGTGAAGAAGCCGGGGAATCCGCTTTAATTATCGGTACTACACGGCCGGTAGGTTATGAGTTAACCAAAATCTCAGATAAAAGGCTACGACTTGAACTATCAGATACTAATCTGCCTGAATACCGTAATCGCGCTCTGATCACCACCCGTTTTCAAAGTGCGGTGGATCGCATTACCCCGACACAACCGCCTAATACCAAAGATACTGTCATCGTAATCGATCTGCGTGAAGCGGTGCCTTACCTTGTCAAGCAAACGGATCGTATCATCAAGATTGACTTCTCCGCTTCCTCCATACCGCCCAAACCTTATGAGGACGGTAAACTTCCAGCCTGGAAGAAAGTCATGGCTGAGCCTGCAACAGGGGATTCCGTCACGTATGAAAAGAAGGGTAAAAATCTAAGGGTTTCATCTGAAGCCCGTGCAGAGCGTAAACTTGCTTCCGGGGAGCTGAAACTGGCAAAAGAGGAAATGTCACTGCAGGAATCGCTGGTAGGTATCGCTCCCACCCAAATATACCACGGGGAAAAAATCGCCCTTGATTTCTATGATACCGACATTAAAAATGTTTTTCGGATTATACGGGAAATCAGCGGTAAAAACTTTGCCATCGACAAAAACGTCACCGGAAAAGTAACCCTGACCCTTGATAAACCGGTACCTTGGGATCAGGTACTCGATCTGGTGCTCAAAATGAATCAGCTTGGAATGACCATGGAAGGTGACATCGTTCGCATTGCCTCCCTCAACACTTTGGCCCAGGAAGAAAAGCTTAGACAGGCTAAATTCAAGTCCGATCAGGAAGCTTTAAACCAGCAAAAAGCCCTGGAGCCGCTGATGACCGAATATATTCCCGTCAACTACTCCGACGCCAAAACTGAGATTTTGCCGCATATCCAGCCGATTCTTTCGGCAACCCGCGGCAAGGCCAGTGTAGACATACGCAACAATCAAATTATCATCACCGACACGGCCGTTAAGATCCAACAGGCCAGGGAAATCGTTCAAATCATCGATAAAGTGACACCGCAGGTAGTTATCGAGGCCAGAATTGTTGAGGCTAACAGCGCCTTTACCAGAGACCTCGGCTTTGACTGGGGAACGATAAGTGCAGGTCCGTTTAACATCGGTGATGCAACCTTGACGTTAACCGGACTGGCGAGTAATTTGCCGGCCACAATTCCATCCGCCGTGGTTGGCGGCACCTTCCAGAAGCTGGCCGGTACTCCGTTTTCGATTGTTGATGCTAAGCTGGTAGCCAGCGAGACCGAGGGCAAGACCAATATTATTTCGGCGCCGAAAGTCGTGACCCTGGACAATAAGATGGCAAAGATAAAACAAGGCCTGGAAGTTCCCTACCTGGAACGAGACTCCTCGGGTAACGCTACGGTACGATTTAAAAATGTTGATTTGCTGCTGGAAGTCACACCCAATATTACACCGGACGACCGCATCGTAATGAAAGTCTTTGTTACGAAAAATGACGTAGTTGACCCGACTGCGGATCAACCGGCCTTGTCGACCAATGAAGCCCAGACAGAGCTTTTAGTTGACAACGGAGATACCATTGTCATCGGCGGCATCGTGAAATCAACGATTCAGTATGGTGAAAAGGGAATCCCCGGCTTGAGACAGCTCGGGGTGCTGGGCTGGCTGTTTAAGAGCCAGAGCAAGAAAGATCAAAAAAATGAGTTGCTGATATTTATTACCCCACGGATCGTGACGCTGGATCAAAAAAAGATGAACATATAGCAGGGTATGGGGCGTTAAAACAAAAGCGTCACCTCCATAAACAGGCTATCAGCACATAGAGTGAAAATACATAACTGAAAAATGCGAATGGCAATCCAAGCACCGATCCGGTGCGGTTGCCACTCGCATTTTATTATAATATAATCTTTAAAATATTCCATCCGCTGAGGCGGAGAGTACCATGTCTTTTATTGCCGATTCTTTATTTTTCTTGCCTCAATCAAAGCTCTATCCGCCAGCGTACTGTTCGGATTGATCTCCACGACTTTATGATAGGCACTCAAGGCCTTTGTATCGTTCCCGTTCAGGCCATATGCTCTGGCCAGCTCGAAATATAAAACATCCGAAGCGGGGGATATACCCACCGCTTTTTCCAGCTTGGCAATAGCATCCGGGACCCTGTCCATGGCCATATATGTTTTAGCCAGGCCATACAGGGCTTGTACAAAGTCCGGTTCGATGTCAAGGGCTTTGAGATAATATTGCGCCGAAAGTCCGTACTCCTGTAATTCGTAATAAACAACCCCAAGATTGGAAAGCGGAAATTGAGGTGTTCCGTAAAGCAGATCCGAGGTAACTATCTTATACTGTTCAATCGCTTTATCCCATTCTTTTTTTTCGGCATATGCATTGCCCAGGTTGTTTCGGGCCGGATTATAATCATCTTTTAGCTCCAATGCCTTCTTGAAATGAGGGATGGCCTGATCCGGGTCATTCAAGTATAAATAAGCAAGTCCGAGGTCATCTTGAAGAATGTGATCAGAAGGATACATCTCTTCTGCTTTTTTTAAATGTTTTAACGCGATCCTGTATTTGCCCTCCCTTAAATAGGCCTCACCAAGATTTTTTGTGGCTTCAGCCTGGGCTTTTTGCTCTGCCAAATTTTGGGTCGTGCACGCTAAAATTAAACCAGCCAGCAAAACCCAGCCTGCTCCAAACAGCATGGTTCCTTTCATGTCTTTTCCCTCATCTGCTTATTTAGTTTGGCATTCATTTAAGCTTTCTTTAGATCCAACATGGTGGCGATTTCTTCAGCCATCCGTTTTACAAAGCGTTTAAATTCCTCACCCTTTAGTGGCTTGCCGGTTGCCGGAACCTTATCAAGGTCCCGGGGGTGAACATAAACCGGAGCGTTGATCAGGTTCGGGTTTGGAGAAATATTGTATTCCGGCGGGAACTGCTGGGCAAAATACATTTCCTGAAATCCGGCAAATTTAAGCGCATGGGCGGTGGAATCCAGTATCGCAATCTCCTGTTCGTCAAGGATTCCCCGCTCTTTGGCCGTCAGAAGTCCGGCAAGCGATTCCCCTCCATGGGTGCAGGCAATATGACCGTTGCGGTTGGCTGCAATTTGACAATCCATGATATTCTGCTCGCTGACATCCACGAAAAAAACATTGCGACGTCCGGCCGACTCATTATAGCGCTTAACCAGATGAATTACCCTGGGCATGGAAACCGGGTTGCCGATCATGGCCGCTTGGGCTACGCTTGATTTGACGGTAACCGGTTCGAATTTGCGTTTGTCGGCATCGGGTTCCAGATAATAACGATATACAGGGTTGGCGTGTTCGGACTGAACTCCGATAATTTTCGGCAGCGTGCCGATTATGCCGGTTTCGTAAAATTTTAAGAAGCCGCTCATTACCGCCGTTATATTGCCAGCATTTCCGATGGGAAGCACGATAACGATCCTGGACACGTCATATTCCAAATCCTGTGCGATTTCGTAAGAATAGGATTCCTGACCTAAAATCCGCCAGGCATTTTTGGAGTTTAATAGCGCTACATTGTAACTTTCGGACAGGGCTTCTACGACCTTCATGCAATCGTCAAAAACACCGGGGATCTCAAATACCTTGGCCCCGCTTCCCAGAGGCTGGGAAAGTTGTTGTGGCGTGACTTTTTTGTGGGGCAGCAGTACAGCGGATTTGATCTGCGGCTGCAGGTAGGAGGCGTAAAGGGCGGCGGCGGCTGACGTATCCCCAGTTGACGCGCAAATGGCCAGCACATTTGAAAGATAGCCATTTTGAACCATAAAATTTATATAACTCAATGCACTGGCCATCCCGCGATCTTTGAATGAGGCACTGGGATTCTGACCGTCGTTTTTAAAAAAGAAGCGCACACCGATTTTTTTCTGTAAAGCCAGATTGGCTTCCACCATGGGCGTGTGGCCTTCCCCCAGATAAATTACAGCTTCAAGAGGAACAACGGGGCCGATAAATTCATGATATCGATAGATTCCTTTCAATGCGGGAACGTTGAGCATCCTCCGATGGTCAAATATTCGCTGCCACAGCGCACCTGAAATGTCTTTCAGACGAGAGAAATCCTGATCATAAATGAGCAAAACCTGCCCACATTCCGGGCATACATACACCAGGTTATCGATACCATATTCCCGTCCACAGTCCAGGCAGCGATACATCAACTTTCCTTTGTGGGACGGCAGCAAGTGGGGACGAATGTCTTCGGGGAAATCATGTGGTTTCATGGCGTTATTTTTTCCATTCCCCCCATATAAGGTCTTAGCAATTCAGGTATGATCACCGAGCCATCGGCCTGTTGAAAATTTTCAAGTATGGCGGCCACCGTTCGGCCCACGGCCAACCCTGAGCCGTTAAGCGTGTGAACAAGCTGAGTGCCCTTTTGCCCTTTGCATTTGAAACGGATATTTGCGCGTCTGGCCTGGAAGTCCTCAAAATTGCTGCAGGATGATATTTCCCGGTAGACCTTTTGAGCCGGCATCCATACTTCAATATCATATGTTTTGGCCGCCGAAAAACCTAAATCTCCGGTACACAGTTCAATGACCTGATATGGGATTTCCAGCTTTTTTAGAATTGATTCGGCATTGTTCAGTAGGCTTTCAAGCTCATCGTATGAGGTATCCGGCTTGCTGAGTTTAACCATCTCGATTTTATTAAATTGGTGTTGGCGAATCAATCCCCGAGTATCCTTGCCATAGGAGCCGGCCTCCGATCGAAAGCACGGTGTGTAGGCCGTGTAGCAAATCGGCAGAAGCTCCTCATCCAGAATTTCTCCCTGATGAATATTGGTGACCGGAACCTCTGCAGTCGGTATTAAAAAATAATCCCAGCCAGACAATTTAAAAAGGTCTTCTTCAAATTTCGGCAGCTGCCCGGTGTTTGTCATGGACTGCCGGTTAACGATAAAGGGCGGGAGCACTTCCTGATAGCCATGCTCATTAATGTGCGTATCCAGCATAAAATTGATCAAGGCGCGCTCCATTCTGGCTCCGGCACCAAAATACAGCGGAAAACGGGCACCGGTAATCTTTGAAGCCCGATCCAGATCAAGTATTTTAAGACGGCTGCCGATTTCCCAATGGGGTTGAGGATCCGATTCGAATTGCGGTAATTTGCCAGCCTTTCTAATTACCGGATTGTCCGTTTCATCGGCGCCAACCGGAACCGATGAATGCGCAATATTCGGCAGTCCCAAAAGGAAGGTGTCAATAGTTTCCTGGTTTTGGGACAATTTCTTATCCAATTCCTTGATTTTTGAGGATACTCCTCGCATTTCAACCACTAGAAGCTTCAGCAGCGTCACCGGCCTTTTTCATTTCAGCGATCCGGTCGGAAACCACATTGCGTTGATGCCGTAGCGATTCAATATTCTGCAAAATATCCCGACGTTCGTCGTCGCATTTTTTAAACATATCAAGCTGAGCATGATGGCCGCGAGCCGCCATTGCTGCCTGAACGGCAGATAAATTTTTTCTCACAAACTTGATTTCCAGCATATATGTCCTTATATTAATTAGTTTAAATCTATCATGGTTGATTCGGAACTTTAAAATATGCCGCAATTAGCACGGGTGTGTCATTTAGTCAACGGTATTTGGTGGGTCATATCGTTCCAACTCGTGTTTTAAGATTCATCCAAACTGTGCTAGGGAGAAATCGTATGGAAGAAATCGGTGCCGCTAAAATCCAGACTCGAGAAGACATTGCCAAAATACTTTCCACTCTTGCTGAAAGTGACATAGCTAAAAAAATTAGAGCAATCGAAGACCGGCTCTTTGAATTCGCGAACTTTCTGGAAGCAAAAATTGCTCTTTTGTATATTAGCGGTGATAATGAGGTTCAAACCAAGAATATAATCAAACGAGCATATCGCTACAACAAAATTGTTGTTTTGCCGGCTTTTAACCCAAAAACGTTTGAAATGGAACTGATGAAAGTCGACGACATCGCGCAAGAACTAAAACCCGGCCATAGAGGGGTTCCGGAACCGAATGCCGCTCGTTGTAAAATAGTGCCCATAGACCGCATCGATATCGCTATAATACCGGGGATTGCTTTTGATGAAAAAGGCGGTCGCATTGGTACGGGAAAAGGGTATTATGATCGCCTGATTCCCAAGCTGGCCATTACCACCCGAAAGGTAGCCCTGACACTAGAAGAGCAAATCATCCCCCAGGTTCCCATGGAATCCCACGACAAGCATGTGGATATCATCATAACCGATAAACGGATCATCTATAAAATATAGAAAATAGCTTCCTGCCGGACACTCTATTCTATGGATTTAATATCTTTGCAAGTTTTTGCAGATTTTCTTCTTCCCCAACTGCTATGACCGTATCCCCCGGCATGATCGCCGACTCGAAAGAAGGATTGAATCGCATACCACCATCCGGCTTTTTGATTGCAATGATGATCAGATTGAAATTTTGCCTGATTCCTGAATCCTTCAGCTGAACGTTAACCAACTTTGATGAGTCGCTGACGGGGATTTCCTCCATCAGGATATCTTTGCGCTGATAGGCAAACGCAAGATCTAAAAAGTTAGTAACCGTCGGGCGGATAATCCGTTGGGCCATACTGGCAGCCCCCATTTCATAGGGCGATTCCACGGAATCCGCTCCGGCCGCCTTCAATTTGTTCTTTGATGCTTCCTGGCCGGCCCTTGCTATGATTTTAAGATCGGGGGCCAGCTGTCTGGCCGTCAAAACCAAAAATACGTTGTCCGTATCGGTGGCCAAAACGGCAACCAGCCCTTCTGCCCTTTGGATGCCGGCTTTGATCAGACAGGCTTCATCTGAGGCATCACCGGCTATATACAGAACCCCATCCGTATCCATCACCGGAACAAGGCTCGCATTTTTTTCGATAACCACTACATCATACGGCTTTCTGCAAAGATTGCGGCAGAGAACCCGCCCGATACGTCCATATCCGCATACGATATAATGGTTTTTTAACCGATCAATTTTTTTGTCCAACCTTCGCCTCCCCAAAATAATTCTCATTCGTCCTTCAACCATGAACTGCACCACGGCCCCTGCAACATATAGCGTGAACCCCACGCCAATAAAGACAACAACTATTGTAAAAATGCGACCGACATCGCCGATCTGATTCACTTCCCGGTAGCCAACCGTGGATATGGTTATAATTGTCATATACAGGGCGTCCAAAAATCCCCAGCCTTCAATGATCATATAGCCGGCCGTGCCTGAAAAAATAATGATTAGGGATAGTGTGATGGATATGACGAGATGTTTGTTACTATTCATATCACCGTATGCAAACGCTCAAGCTGCATCTATTTGACGTTTTTCGCGCTATTTGTGAATAGGTGTTATGACAACTTATAGCTGACCATGCTCTTGGCAGAAAAGCGATAATATTTAGAGAACATGTTACGGGTAATTTTCAATTTTTATAGTCTGATCTAAGTATCATGTTACTATTTTATTCAAAAAAATCAAGGAGTTTTTAATTTTTGACATACTTGACAAAAATTTGTTTTATTTTCATTACTGGATTTTTACTGGCGAGGATATCTTGACCGAATCTTTCTGATTTGATAGAAAAACCGAGCAATGGAAAAAGAACCTATCAAATACGAGCGCCAAAGAGAAGAAATGGTGCGCAACCAGATTGAAGCGCGGGGGATCAAGGCACCTGCGGTTTTAGCCGCCTTTCGTCGAGTTCCCCGACATCTTTTTGTCAGCGAGGCCTTAAGAGATCAGGCGTATGGTGATTATCCCCTGCCGATTGGAGAACAGCAGACCATTTCTCAACCCTATATCGTGGCAGAAATGACCCAGGCATTGGATCTCGGTGAAAATGACAGGGTTTTAGAAATCGGTACCGGGTCGGGATATCAAGCTGCCATCCTTGCACAAATCGTCTATCGAGTTTACACTATTGAACGTAAACATCCACTTTATCTGCAAACGCGCAATCTTTTTGACAAACTTCACTATCACAACATTGTCATGAAGTATGCCGACGGAACCAAGGGGTGGCAGGACGAAAGCCCTTTCGATGGGATCATTGTGACTGCCGGTGCTCCGCAGATTCCTGATGTACTGGTTGATCAGCTGGGGGAGAGAGGTCGGATGGTGGTCCCCGTCGGCAACCAACACACCCAGGAACTAATTAAAATTTTTCGAGACAACCAGAATATTAAGGCAATCCAGTCTTGGTGGATGCCGATTCGTCAAACTCGTTGGAAAACATGGATGGAAGGATGCCTGAAATAATGGCTTATTCACAAATAATTTCACATTTCATTTTGCATATCTAAACGCCCACTAAATCTAATTAACCCAATCAACTTTAAGTAACCTTAAGATAGAATCTTTATGAAAGAAAAATTTGTCGGTTCATGGAAAGCCGCCTTTTTTGAAAGCCCGGGCCCGATAACTGTCAGAAAAGCAATATCCCTCTCTGTTAAAGGTATTTGCATGGGGTCAGCGGATGTGATTCCCGGTGTTTCCGGGGGCACCATTGCTTTGATTACCGGAATATACGAGGATTTGATAGCGGCCTTGAGGTCATTGGATATGAAAATGGTTCGAAAGATACTCAGGTTTGATATCAAAGGAGCCGTTGCAGATGTCCATATCCGATTTTTATTAGCGCTGTTTTCCGGTATCATGATAGCGATCATAAGCCTGGCACAGTTAATGAACTATCTGCTTCATCACCACCCGGTGCCGATATGGAGTCTTTTTTTCGGTCTTATTATGGCCTCTATCCTGGTGGTTGGCAAACAGGTCACCGATTGGTTGGGCAAAGCCGGCATTTGCTTTATCGCCGGGATATTAGCGGCGGTCGTAATCGTCAATCTGATACCGATCCAGACTCCCGATGCGCTATGGTTTATTTTGTTTTGCGGGATTGTGGCCATCTGTGCCATGATATTGCCGGGGATTAGCGGTGCCTTCATTTTGCTGATCTTGGGAAAGTATGAATTCATTACCGCAACACTGAAAAATCCATTTTTGGCACAAAATTTCATCGTGATTCTGGTTTTTTGTCTTGGATGTATGATCGGATTGGTGGGGTTCTCCAGAATATTGAACTACCTGCTTGGAAAGTTTCACAATTTGACTTTGGCGTTTTTATCCGGCTTAATTACGGGATCTTTGATGAAAATCTGGCCGTGGAAGCAGGTCCTTGAAACCCAGGTAATCCGAGGAAAAGCACATGTAATTTGGGGCCGACCGATCATACCGGATACTTTCAATGGTGAATTTTACTTTGCAATAACTCTTATGGTATTAGGATTTTTAGGAATATTGATCCTTGAAAGATGGGCGAAAAGAGAGGCCCAGTAGAATGCGATTAAAAAAACATGCGCTTTTTTAAAGCCCTGTGAGCTTTTGGAAAGATCATGAAGCTGGACATGATCCAATCAAGATGCTCACTGCAGATTTTCTTGATACATTTCCCCAATTTTTTCAGATGATCGCTAAGGGAATTCAAACTGACGCCATCCTAAAAGCAGGTTGAAATTGAGGGAGTTCTCAAAAAGTATCCGGAACAGATCCCGGCTATCGGGGATCATGTTTGCAAATTATTACCTGAATTTCTGCTATATTCAAATATTAACTGGTCCCGGTTTGTCCGGAATTATATCGGAACTTTTCTCTGATTTTCTCTTCCACCAGCGGAGGTACCATACCTTTGATGCTACCGCCGAACTGGGCGGCTTGTTTAATAATGGATGAGCTGGTGTATATCCATCGCAGACCGGTCATTAAAAAAACCGTTTGGACTTCCCGATTGAGCCGGCGATTCATCAGCGCCATCTGGAACTCATACTCAAAATCCGACAACGCACGCAATCCGCGAAGAATACCCTGGGCTTTTCGCTGGTTGGCATAATCCACCGTCAGACCGTCAAAGGTATCGATCTCGACATTGGAAAAGTCTTTCATGCTCACCGCCAACATCTCTCGGCGTTCTTCAAGGGGGAAAAGAAATTTTTTCCCGGGATTGGTCATGATCGCAACGATGATTTTGTCGAAAAGTTTCAGTCCTCTCTCAACAATATCTATATGGCCGTTGGTAACGGGGTCAAAAGAGCCCGGATAAATTGCGGTTTTTTGCATGTCTATGAATCCCTTTTTTTAATACACTGTCCGATTTGCTCAGCATCAGGTCACCTGAATTGGCCGTTTCAATTTAGGGAGAAATTTAGTTAGCCAGCACACTACCTGCTTTTCATATCACATAATTTAAAAATGAAACAAGGGTTTTCCCGTATCTGCGCTGATCTGAAATTTCAAACGGTAACTGAATATTCAAGACCGGCTCCCGGTGAGAGTGTTCGACAACAATCCGGGCTCCACTCTCCATGCACTGACTGTTGTGAAGATGAAACAAGGCGGGTTCTATCAAATTTTTATTGTAGGGTGGATCCATGAAGATCAGGTTAAAGGTAGATCGAAATGAACCCAGGCAGTTTAAGTTACGGCTGAGGTCCCATCGAATAATTTTTGTCAGGTTTTCAAGGGAAAGACCTTGTATATTCTCTTGCAAAACGGAAATTGAATCGTAATCAACATCTACAAAAACGACCGATTCAGCTCCTCGGCTCAGTGCCTCGATACCAAAAGCACCAGTTCCGGCAAATAGATCCAGTACCGTGGATTCAGAAATTTGAAAAGCAAGAATATTAAAAATTGCTTCCCGAATTCGAGCGGCTGTGGGCCTAGTTTTATTGCCTCGAATTGACCGAAGCTTTCTACCTTTCAACTCTCCTGCGATAATTCGTATGGACATATCAGACTGAGGACTGCCGACTAAGGATAAATTGAATTTTAGCGCAATGTTCCGCTTTTGAAGCTTTTAATTTTCTTGTGCAGAAAACTGCGTCCAACTCCGATGGCTTCGGCAGTTTTGGTGACGTTGTATCTGTGTTGCATCAGTTTTCGATTGATAAATGCTTGCTCAAAGCCCAATCTGGCCTCTTTAAGAGTGTCAGAATTGAGAAATTGATATTCGGTCAAATCATTTTCCAAATTGTGATCCAGATTATATGCATCCGGAATATCTCGGATGTCAATTGCATCTGCATCTACTATGATGGCCAGACGTTCCACCAGATTTTTCAATTCCCGGACATTTCCGGGCCAGGAATATTTGCCCAGGATCTCAAGAGCATCAGGGGTTATCTTTTTTCTTCTGTCGCGATTTTGGATCGCAAATTCTTCTAAAAATGTCTCCACCAGGATGGGAATATCATCTGTCCGTTGTCTTAAAGGCGGTACTTTGATGGGCAAAACATTCAAGCGGTAAAAAAGATCCTCCCTGAA
This sequence comes from uncultured delta proteobacterium, assembly GCA_963723215.1. Lineage (GTDB taxonomy): Bacteria > Desulfobacterota > Desulfobacteria > Desulfobacterales > JAFDCJ01 > JAFDCJ01. The sequence continues at coordinate 6,728 of CAVRQG010000008.1, read as the reverse complement.
TCTACCCCTTTCAATTTCCTCCTCAAGATTTTTGTTGGTGGCCGCAATGACCCTGACATCCACGCTGATCGTCCGGCTGCCACCCACTCGCTGGATTTTTTGTTCCTGAAGCACTCTTAAAATTTTAGCTTGGGTTTTAAGGCTCATATCTCCAATTTCATCAAGAAAGATAGAGCCATTGCTGGCCAGTTCGAATTTGCCGATTTTTTTGGAGGTTGCACCTGAAAAAGCCCCTTTTTCATGACCGAACAGTTCGCTTTCAATCAGATTTTCTGGAATCGCCGCACAGCTGACATCGATCAGCGGCTGATCGGCTCGTGGACTCAGATGGTGTATCATTCGGGCCACAAGTTCCTTCCCCGTGCCATTTTCTCCGGTGATCAATATCCAGGTATCCGTGGGGGAGGCTTTAGCAATATTATTCTTCAATTCTAATGTAATGGGGCTGTCCCCATTGATTGAATTTTTTTCCAGCGTTTTCTTGCGTAGATATTTGTTTTCTTCCTCGAGCCGTCTAAAATTCAGTGCATTGTTTATGGCTACGATAACCTTATCGATTGAAAGCGGTTTTTCAATGAGATCAAATGCTCCCAGTTTGGTTGCCGTAACGGCGGTTTCAATGGTTCCGTGCCCGGTAATAATTATTACCTGAATGTTCGGGTTTTCTTTTTTGATTTCTTTCAGCGTTTCAATACCGTCGATTCCCGGCATCCAAATATCCAGCAATACGAGATCAGGGGCTTCGGCCTCTATTGTTTTTAAAGCTTCGTAACCATTTGCGGCCGTGGTGACCTCAAAGCCCTCATCCGAAAGCAGACCACCCAGACTCTGCAGTATGGACGGTTCGTCATCAACTATTAAAAGGGAGGGGAACATTATCTGTAGCTCCTTATACAAATGTAGATCATTAATGTCATCACAATCTTTTTGGTGCCGAATGGCCGGTTTTCGGAATGCATAGCACAACCTTGCATAGCGCATAGCATCATATACTCAACTAAATGGCCTGTGTCGGCAAAATACCCTATGCCCTTTGCCCATTCACACCGGCAACTCAATAACAAATTTTGCACCCCGGGGAACGTTATCCTGAACACTGATAACCCCATTATGATCCGCAATTATGGTGCTGACAATAGTAAGTCCCAGCCCCATCCCGGATTTTTTTGTTGAAAAATTGGGTTCGAACAAGCGTGTTTTAACCTCGTTTGAAATCCCCGAACCAGTATCAGCCGCTTCTAACCGAATTCGCTTTAAAATAGGGTCATGGGAGACGACGAAGGAAACCACGCCCTCGTCTTTAATGGCGCCGATCGCATTTTCTACCAGGTTGATCAGGGCCTGTTTGATCTGCTGGCGGTCGAGATTTAACGGTGGAATGTCACTTGTATTGCTGATTTCAAATTTTATGTTGGGATGTCCTTCGCGGTATAGCGCAACCGTTTCTTCTATAATCGGAGGCAGCTCACAGGGCTCGGGGTTGGCGCTCGGGAAGCGGGCAAAGGACGAAAATTCGTTCACCAGATTTCGAATCAAATCAACATGATCGATGATTGTCTCAGTGCATTCATCAAACACCGGTTCATTCAGCTGTTTGGAGTATTTACGTTTCAACCGCTGGGCCGAAAGGGTGATAGGCGTAAGGGGATTTTTTACCTCATGGGCAATCCGGCGTGCAACTTCCCGCCAGGCCGCCATCCGTTGACCCTTTTCCAATTCGGTCAAGTCGTCAAAAACCATCACGATACCCATATGTTGACCGGCGTCATCTTTTAATACATTCACGGTTACCAAAAAGCTACGAGGTCTGCCTTCGATGATAAGTTTTAGCGGCACCTCTATGGTTGCATCTCGTGCCAGGGAGAGGTTGCCCATTATTTCATCGGTTAGATCTTTATTCTGGACTTTCAGCAAGGTACTGAAGCTTTTGTGCAGCACCTCTTCAGTTTTGATGCCCAGCATCTTCTCTGCGGATTTATTGATGGTGGAGACCTTTCCTTCTGCATCTATTGTAACCACCCCGGCGGAGACACTTTTTAGGACAAATTCTATATAATGTCGTTTTTCTTCAATTTCGATGTTTTGTTCTTTTAGCATGCGAGCCGAAAGCTCCAGCTGCTCTCTACCGCTTCTAAGATCTCTGGTCATTTTATTGAAGGATGTAACCAGACTTCCAATCTCATCATCTGCAACCGAGGCAATGGTGAAACCAAGATCACCCTCAGCAACCCTGCGGGTTCCTTCAGCCAGTTCCTTGATGGGTATGCTGATGGTTTTAGCCAGGTAGAAACCAAACCAGATGGCACAGAATAATACCAGCAGTGCTACAATTGAAAGTGAGATGTAATAAGTGATTTGTATCGGTTTTTTGTACAGTTTGATTTGTTGGTATTCCTCAAATCCCCGTGAAATGGATTCCAAATTCCGGTGCAAATCCGGCGGGATCAAGATTGTCACAACCACATATCCCTCGGCCTCAGCAGATTTTACGCCAAACGGAACCGTACAAATGCTTTTCACAGATTCTCCAGATGGAACTTTTTGTGTGATGGAGCGAACATCGCTGGGATGGGCCTCTCGCTGAAGGTCTTCCGCAGAAACGATGCCAAAGTATTCGTTTTCCAATTCAGAAGACAATGAAAATGTGATCCGTTGAGTATTGGCATCGTATACTTCTACACCATCCAGATTAAATTCCCGCTGGACTACCTGGATATACTGTATCAGGTCTTTTTCTTTGGCAGCGTTCAACAATTTTTTAGTTTTTATTTGGTATGATATTCTTTCAAGAAAAAACTGATTGTTCTGCTCGACTCGGGCGTATAATCTGCCACCAACCCTTAGTGAATTCTCAAGGGCCTGTTCGACCGGGACATTAAACCAAAACTCAATGCTGGTTGTAATGAAGTTAATGGAAAAGAAAAACAGCACAACTGTCGGAATAATGGTAAGGACGATAAACGCCACCACTAGGCGGGTTCTAAGTTTGGCGCCCATGACCTTGCGGCGACGGTCATAAAGCAATTTGACCAAATTGCGGAAAACCAGGAATATCAACAGGATCAGAAGCAACAGGTTGATATTGATCAGGATAAACATCAAGATCGTGTTGGAAACGGGAATATCGGCGCCGAAACGAATGGTCCTGGTTTCAACAAACGTCAGCAAAGCCACCACAAAAAGAATGACAAGGATAAGAATTCCTTCACGCCTTCTGCGTTTGCTGTCAGCGTCTCGAACCGGGCTTTTTTTCCGTTTGAAGATAGCGCTGATCATCATATTTATGGAATGATTGTAACTTTTTTTAGTAAATAAAATCTATGCTATACCAATCGGTTTCAATGTCCCACAGCGAGATGAAAAACAGAACATAATGCAGATAAAAAGGAAGGGTTTGCTTGATCACCTCGGCCTTGGTTCTAAGTTGATATTGCTGTCCCTTTGACAGTTGACCCAACGGTATGATTTTTAAGCTGTTGACTTCGGTCATCCATTTTTTGGCTTCGCCAAACGATTTTGTCACCTCGGGCTCGTTGTTTCTCCATGACCGTCGGACAATGAATTCTTTTTTCAGATTGTCGAATTTAATGGTGTGAATGACTTTAATGTCTGCAATAACCGGATTGATCCACATGTTTCGAACCCGGTTCAGTTTGGCCAAAAAAGAAAACGTTGCAGGTACACCGCTTAAGATCGCCTTTTTTAATTTTTCACTGAAGGCACCCTCCAGATTCAAATATAAAAGCAGGTCGTCCCGGGTGTTGGAAACTGTAATGTTTGTCAGGGTCGCTTCCTGCGCAAACACAGCGACCTGGCTCAGGAACATTATTCCCAAAATTATAGCACATGCTAACTGTTTCCTTAATGATCGTGCCATTTACGTATGATATACCGTTTAACTGTGGTTTAACCTCTACCTGCCGGTACTTCGAGAACATATTTGTCGTAATATGGGTTTTGCTTCTGAACTTCCCGCTTTTGATGGTCCCTCACACACACCGACTGATCCGGTGTTTTCAAGTACCATCCAATAATTAACACGGTATCGAACGGTAAAGGCAACCCTCCGGGATAATATTAAAGCCTTGTCCTTCAGGCCGGGTTTCTTCATCCTAACACTGCAATATCGGGATTTACAAAAATTACAGGCTGTTTTGGACCTATTTCTCGGCAAGATCTACACGGGATTATCGCCTTATTATTATCGGAAACCGAATTAAATGGCAAGTGATTTTAAAGTCTTGTGGGCGGGGTCAGGGTGAAAGGGCAGTGTCTGGGTCTCCCAGCAAGTTTTTTTACTAAAGAACTTTTCAAGAAAAGCATGATTAAATGCATGGCCCGATTTTTTGGTTACAATATGGCCAATAATGGGCATGCCGAGAAGGGAAAAATCACCGATGCAATCCAGTAGTTTGTGACGCACAAACTCATCCTGATATCGCAAACCTTCCTCGTTTAAAATGCTATTTTTATCGATGACAACGGCATTGTCCAACGAGCCTCCGCGAGCAAGGCCATGACGCTTCATATACTCGACTTCATGCAGAAAACCAAATGTACGCGCACTGGAAATTTCGCGTTCGAATATATTCTCCAACACCTCTATCGAATAGGATTGCTTGCGAATGAGGTGGTGCTCAAATTTTATATTGCAGGTAATTTTGAACGTCGTATCCGGATAGACGCCAACAAACTTGCCATCCTGCTCCAACTCAATGGGTCTTTTCAGCACAAAAAAATGTCGCTCGGCCTTCTGTTCCCGGATGCCGGCTTTTAGTATCATTCGGGTGAAAGGTCCGGCACTGCCGTCCATGACCGGCACTTCGTAGGAATCAAGCTCAACGATGGCATTGTCAATGGACAATCCGGCCAAACATGCCATCAGGTGCTCAATGGTTGACACAATAGCGCCGTCCAATCCAATAACTGTGGCGAGACTGGTGTCCACAACACAATTAAACCGGGCTGGAATGGTGGGATTGTCCGGTAAATCTTTCCTGATAAATTTAATCCCATGGTTGATCGGTGCAGGTTTGAGCACCAGATTTACTTTTTTACCGGAATGAAGCCCGATCCCCGAACAGCTCACCGACTGTTCCAGAGTTCTTTGGTGGGTGGGTATGGTCATATATGTGATGTCGTGAGTGATGGTTTTTGACAAACTCAGCGGTCGATACCATATGCCAGATGATTTCCAAAAGCAATCTATTTATCGAAACTGTTTAAATCCAGAAAAAAATAATAACCATATGACCCTGGATGTCAACAAAAAGATTGTCCTGTGTACCCTGATTTGTTATAGCATCCACCGGTTTGGAATCGGTTACCCCCCTATATTTGAATTTTAGGGAAAAGATCATAATTTCCGGTGTAAGGAGGCAGGTTGCTGGCTAAAGTTCTCAGCAGTGCGGTTCTTGGAATAGACGCATATCGGGTGGAGGTGGAAGTCGATATCACCTCCGGACTGCCTACCTTTGCCACTGTCGGGCTGCCGGAGACCGCGGTCAAAGAAAGCAAAGAACGGGTTAAAGCAGCCATCAGCAATTCGGGCTACCGGTTTCCGGATGACCGCATTACCGTAAATTTAGCGCCGGCTGACATAAAAAAAGAAGGTACTGGCTTTGATTTGCCGATTGCGCTAGGTATTCTGGCGGCAACCGGGATCATCCCTCAGAAAATCATTTCTCAGTATCTCATCCTGGGCGAGCTCTCATTGGACGGACGGGTAAAACCGGTAAGAGGATCCCTGCCAATGGCGCTGGCCGCCAAAAAAGCCGGATATAAGGCGATTATCGTTCCTTACGACAATGGACGCGAAGCATCGGTGGTCCACGACATCGAAGTGCTGCCGGTAAAAAATCTGTCTCAGGTGGTCGCTTTTTTAACCGGTTTTACCCGCCTTGAGCCGGAAAAGACCGATGTGACCGACATATTTGAAAAGGACGGTCAATTTGAGCTGGACTATGCCGAAGTCATGGGGCAGGAGCATGTCAAACGAGCGCTGGAAATTGCCGCAGCCGGCGGGCATAATGTGATTATGATCGGTCCTCCCGGCTCGGGGAAAACCATGCTGGCAAAACGTTTGCCGACAATATTGCCGCCCATGACGTTTCAAGAAGCCATCGAAACCACCAAAATATTCAGCGTCATTGGTCTGCTGGAAAAAGACCAGGCCTTAGTTACCAGGCGACCGTTTCGTTCGCCCCATCACACCATCTCAGATGCCGGCCTTATTGGGGGCGGACATATCCCCCGGCCCGGCGAGGTCAGCCTGGCCCACCACGGTGTGCTATTTTTGGATGAGCTTCCCGAGTTTAAAAAACACGTCCTGGAAGTGCTGCGCCAGCCGCTGGAAGATTTCAAGGTCACGATTTCCCGGGCGACAACCTCTCTAACCTATCCCTCAAACTTCATGCTGCTGGCAGCCATGAATCCATGCCCGTGCGGATATTTTGCTGATCCTAAACACACCTGCCGCTGCTCCCACCAGCAGATTCATCGCTATCGTTCCAAGATATCCGGACCGCTTTTAGATCGCATCGACATTCATGTGGAGGTACCGGCGGTACCTTACAAAGACCTGATGCGGGAATCAAACGCCGAATCTTCGGCGGACATTCGCAACCGCGTGGCCGCTTGCCGCGCCATTCAAACCGAACGCTATGCGCGCACAAAAATTTACTGCAACGCCCAGATGGGAAGCCGCCATATCAAAAAACATTGTCGAA
>CAVRQG010000007.1:0-63466 GCA_963723215.1 uncultured delta proteobacterium | reverse complement strand
GCTAAATAATAGAGACCGAGAATGTTAATTATTAATTTTGTTACTGTTAATTTTAATGGCTCTAATCACACTATCAAGTATATTGATAGTATTAACAGTTTGTTACGTTCGGATAATTGCGTATCAATCACGATCATTGATAATAATTCTGACATAGAAGACTTTTTAATACTAAGAGAATCCGTTAAATATTTACAGAATGCTAAATTGATCAGAAATAAATCAAATATCGGCTACTTCGCGGGCCTAAATATCGGTATCGCGAATGCAGCTTATAAAAAAAACAGTCTTTTTGTGATTGGCAATAACGATCTAAAATTTAATCCCGATTTTATTCTGGAATTGAATAACCTACAATATGACAACAGCACAATGGTTATCGCGCCTAATATAATCACCTTAGACGGTTATCACCAGAATCCTCATTATATTAGTCGCATGTCAACATTACGTAAATTAGGATTCCGGATCTATTTTTCGAATTACTTTTTAGGGCTAATTGTTCGTTGGCTGAGTCAAAGATTTAAAAAAACCATGCCACTTTCACGGAATGACGAATCCAAAAAACGACAATTTATTCACATGGGTGTAGGAGCCTGCTATATTTTAACTGAGCATTTCTTTAAATCTTATTCAAAACTAAACGCCAAGGTCTTTCTATGGGGTGAAGAAGCATTGTTGGCGGATCAACTTGCATCGGCAGGCGGCCGGATGCTATATGACCCCAAATTGGTGGTTCATCATGCTGAAAGTGGAAGTGTTAAAAAATTGCCTTCAAAAAAAGCTTATAAAATAGGCAAGGAATCTTATAGAATCTATTCAAGGTATCTTTAATACGGTTTTAGTAAGCTTGAGTGTATTCGGAGACGAAAAAATGTTCAACAATAAAACGCTGCTTATTACTGGTGGCACGGGTTCTTTTGGTAATGCGGTGATTCGCAAATTTTTAAATACCGATATTAAAGAGATTCGCATCTTCAGCCGCGATGAGAAGAAGCAGGATGACATGCGGATTTCATATCGTAGCGGCAAACTGAAATATTATATCGGCAATGTACGGGATTATGAAAGTATCCGATCTGCTATGCACGGAGTTGATTATGTATTTCATGCTGCCGCTTTAAAACAGGTCCCGTCTTGTGAATTTTTTCCGTTGGAAGCCGTTAAAACAAACATTTTGGGTACTGAAAATGTACTCAACGCCGCTATTTCTTATGGGGTACAAAAAGTGGTCGTCTTAAGCACAGATAAAGCGGTTTATCCGATCAATGCCATGGGAATGTCCAAGGCCCTTATGGAAAAGGTGATGATTGCCAAATCAAGAACAGTCGATGAAAAAGATATTATCCTCTGCGGCACCCGGTACGGCAATGTCATTGCTTCCAGGGGTTCCGTGATTCCGTTATTTATTCAGCAAATTAAAGAGGGAATGCCGCTAACAGTTACTGACCCGAATATGACAAGATTTATTATGTCGTTGGAAAACGCAATCGATCTCGTTTTATATGCGTTTAAACTCGGCAGAAGTGGAGATCTATTCGTTCAAAAAGCTCCTGCATGCAGAATAGGGGATCTCGCACTTGCTGTCAAAGAATTATTTGGTCATAGTAATGAGATTAAAATTATGGGTACCCGTCATGGCGAAAAATTATTCGAAACTTTATTAAACAGAGAGGAAATGACCTGCGCGCAGGATTTAGGGGAATATTACAGGATAGCGGTCGATGCCAGGGATTTAAATTATAAAAAATATTTTATTGAAGGGGAACAGAATCTGTCAACTAAACAGGACTATACGTCTAATAATACGAAAATTTTAAATGTTGAAGAGATAAAAAAAATTCTGTTGAAAATAGAATATATTCAAGAGGAACTTGGATAAGAGAAGGAATGAACCATGCAGACCGTTCTGGTAACCGGTAGTAACGGGTTTATAGGAAAGAACCTGATAGAAGGGTTGAAGCGAGTTGAGAATATCGAGATCAGAAAATTTGATGTTACTGATGATCTGGAGCTTTTGGTAGGTTATTTAAAAGATGTTGATATTGTCTTTCATCTAGCTGGAGTCAACCGGCCTCAAGATATAGCCGAATTTAAAATCGGGAATGTCAATCTGACCCGGAAAATTGTTGATATACTTGAAAAAAATAAACGGCATATTCCCGTTGTTCTGACATCTTCAATTCAGGTGAATCTTGACAATCCTTACGGGATCAGCAAAAAAGAAGCTGAAAATATCCTCATAGAATACCGTCGAAAAAACAATGCCAAAATTTATATCTATCGCCTGCCCAATGTTTTTGGTAAGTGGTGCCGGCCCAACTATAATTCGGTTGTAGCGACCTTCTGCCATAATATAGCCCATGGAATCGACATCCGGATTTCCGATTCAAACAAAGAAATGGAGCTGGTTTACATAGATGATGTGGTTGATGAATTTGTCCATATTCTGTCAGATAAAAGCAGGGAGACAGAACCATTTTACCACCAGATCGATCGAACCTTTAAAACAAGTCTTGGCGACCTGGCCAAAAGTATCTACCGGTTGAGAGATATCCGCCAGACACTGGTGATCCCCGATTTATCGGATGACTTAATGAAATGCTTATATGCAACTTATCTATCATATCTGGATGAAGACGACTTTTCCTATAAACTGGATTCAAGAGAGGATGAGCGCGGAGAGCTTATTGAATTGCTGAAGTCTCGCCATTTCGGTCAAATATTCATATCGTCTTCTCATAAGGGCGTGGTCAGAGGCCATCATTATCATAACACCAAAACTGAAAAGTTTTGCGTTATCAAAGGGAAGGCCGTCATTAAGTTCAGGCATATTTTCAAAGAGGAGGTTTTGTCTTACCCTGTGTCTGGTGAAAATATTGAGGTGGTGGATATTCCACCGGGCTATACCCATAGTATTGAAAATACAGGTGAAGGTGAGATGATTGTTCTTTTTTGGGCGAGTGAAATTTTTGATCCTGAAAAGACTGATACCTATTTTGAAGAGGTCTAATGTGAAAAAAATAAAAGTTATGACCGTTGTCGGGACTCGTCCGGAAATCATCCGGCTTTCGCGGGTCGTGGCAGTTCTGGATAAATATACCGATCACATCCTGGTTCATACCGGGCAAAATTATGATTTTGAGTTAAATGAAATTTTTTTTAATGATATGGAGATCCGCCAACCGGACCACTTTCTAAGTGCCGCCGGAAAGGGCGCTGCCGAAACTATCGGCAATACCATTATTAAAATTGATCCGATTCTGGCTGTTGAAAAACCCGACGCTCTTCTGGTGCTGGGTGATACCAACAGTTGTCTGGCCGCAATTCCTGCCAAGCGAAGAAAAATTCCGATTTTTCATATGGAGGCAGGCAATCGCTGCTTTGACCAAAGGGTACCTGAAGAAACCAATCGTAAAATTGTGGACCATATCAGTGATATTAATTTGACATACAGTGATATCGCCAGGGAATATCTCCTGCGGGAAGGGATCCCGGCTGATAGAATTATAAAAACGGGAAGTCCAATGTTCGAAGTGCTGAATTATTATGAAGCCAAGATCAATGGATCAAATGTATTAAAAACCCTGGAGTTGAGGGAGCAAGATTATTTTGTTGTGAGCGCCCATCGCGAGGAGAATATTGATTCTGATAAAAGGTTTAAGAAACTGGTGCAAATTCTTAACTGCTTGGCTGAACATTATAAAAAAAGGACGATTGTCTCAACCCACCCCAGAACCAGGAAAAGGGTTGAAAGCCTGAAGGTGAAATTTCATCCCAATGTAACTCTTCTAAAGCCCCTTTGTTTTTCAGATTATGTGCATCTCCAAAAAAATGCCATAGCTGTTTTATCCGACAGTGGGACGATAAATGAGGAGGCGTCTATTCTAAATTTTGCCGCGCTTAATATCCGTGAGGCCCATGAAAGGCCGGAGGGCATGGAAGAAGCTGCGGTTATGATGACCGGCCTGGAGATAGAGCGGATTGAGCAGGGGCTTGCCGTTTTAGCAGACCAGACACGAGGAAAGAAAAGACTGCTGCGACAGGTTGCGGATTACAGCATGCCGCATGTTTCCGAAAAAGTCGTACGGATTATTATCAGCTATACGGACTATGTAAATCGGAACGTCTGGTATAAGTACTAAACCCACCCATGCGGATATTGATGCTGACACAGTGGTTTGATCCTGAACCCTTTTACAAAGGTATTCCCTTTGCAAAAGAGTTGGTCAGGTTGGGGCATCAAGTTGAAATTCTGACCGGCTTCCCAAACTATCCCGGAGGTAAGGTCTACGATGGCTATCGCATAAAATTTTGTCAGCGTGAAATTATTTCCGGAATTCCTATCATCCGGGTAGCGATCTATCCAAGTCATGACAAATCAGTTATAAAGCGTGTATTGAACTATCTAAGTTTCGCAGTTTCCGCCACAATAATCGGAATATTCCAGGTAAAATCTCCAGATGTCCTTTACGTTTATCACCCACCGGCTACAATTGGATTACCGGCTATGGTCATTAGCCGTTTGCGCAGGGTTTCGTTTGTCTATGATATTCAAGATCTTTGGCCCGATACTTTATCATCAACCGGAATGATTGATAATAGAAAAGCATTATTCCTTATTGATAAATTTTGCAAATATATTTATTCGAACGCAAGAAAAATAGCCGTGCTCTCACCTGGCTTTAAGACTGCTTTGATTGAGCGCGGAGTCCCGAAAAGTAAAATTGAAATCGTATATAATTGGTGCGATGACACTCAAATTGGCAAAGAGAGCATTGGAACCGATTTAAGGGAAAAATTTGGAATTTCCAGTAAATTCAATATTTTGTTTGCCGGTACCATGGGGAGAGCACAAGCCTTGGATGCTGTTTTAAATGCCGCAGAATTGGTTGAAAATCAATTGATGAAAATTCAATTTGTTTTTGTCGGCGGTGGGGTGGATGTCGGCCGACTTAAACAAAAAGCGGAAGGCCTTAATTTAAAAAATGTGTTGTTTATCCCCCCTCAGCCTGTTAGCAAAATAGGAAATTTTTTAAATTCAGCAGATGTACTTTTGGTTCATTTAAAAAAAGATCCACTATTTAAGATCACTATCCCATCCAAAACTCAGGCTTATATGGCAACCGGAAAACCAATTTTGATGGGGGTTGAAGGAGCGGCGGCAGAATTGATTGAAAAAGCCGGTTGTGGCTTGACATGCATCCCTGAAAATCCCAGAAGCATTGCACTGGCAGTTGAAAAAATGTTTAATATGTCGAAGACGGATTTAAATATAATGGGAAACGCCGGGAAAAAATTCTATAACAACGAATTGTCTCTTCGTGTCGGAGCGAAAAAGTTTGAAAAACTTTTTGTCCAAATTGGGAAAACTTCCTCAAAGCGATGAATTCAAAACGTATTATTGACCTTGCTTTAACAATACCGGCATTTATTTTTCTTTTACCGGCAATGATTTGCATAGCGGTGCTTATTCGCATGAAAATGGGGCAGAATGTATTTTTTTGCCAGAAAAGACCTGGTTTAGGTGGTATTCCATTTAAGATTTATAAATTTCGTACAATGAACAATAACTATGATAAAAGCGGTGTGTTGCTTCCCGATTCTGAAAGGTTAACGCGTTTTGGAAAATTTTTGCGTTCAACCTCTTTCGATGAGCTCCCTGAGCTCATAAATGTAATCAAAGGCGATATGAGCATTGTAGGTCCTAGACCGCTTTTAATGCAATACCTGGAGCGTTATACTCCAGAGCAGGCGCGACGACATGAAGTGAAACCCGGTATTACCGGATGGGCTCAGGTGAATGGCAGAAATGCCCTGACTTGGGAAGAAAAGTTTAAGCTGGATGTCTGGTATGTGGATAACCAATCCTTGTGGCTCGATTTGAAAATCATTGCCCTGACAATTTTGAAAATAATAAAGCGGGAGGGAATCAATCAACCCGGACAGGCGACAGCCTCAGAGTTTGAAGCCATATAAGAAATATTAGCTTCACGCTATTACCTTCGTAAGCTCCCTATTTAACAGAGTTATCAAATTGATTGACTTCACTGTATAAAAATCATGAATAAAAACCGAAAAAAAATTGCCGTCTTTGGTGCTGGTGGATTTGGTCTTGAAGTCGCCATGCTTATCGAGCAGATCAATGAAGCGTCTAATAAGTGGGAGCTTATCGGTTTTTTTGATGATGGAATTGGTAAGGGAAAAATTATAAATGGCTATCCTGTCCTGGGAGGAGTTAAAGAGTTAAATCAATGGGACAGGAAATTATTTTTAGTATTTGCCCTGGGTCAACCCCTAATTAAAAAGGCTGTTTGTGAAAAAATCACGAATAAAAACATTTCCTATCCGGTTCTGATTCATCCCAATGTTGTTATTGGGAAAAAGAAAATATGTGACCATCGGAGAGGGATGTATCATTGCCGCAGGAAATATTATAACGACCAATATATCTATTGGAAAACACGTAATCTTAAATCTGGCCTGTACCGTGGGACATGAAACCGAAATTGGGGATTTTTCGTCGTTTATGCCGACCTGCAATATTTCCGGGGAAGTTAACATTGGTGAAGCAACATTCTGGGGGACCGGAGCAAAAGTAATAAATGGAATTTGTGTTGGAAATAATGTAATCGTAGGCGCAGGTTCAGTAGTAATTAATAACGTTATTGATGATGTAACAGTTGCTGGAGTACCAGCAGAAATAATAAAAAAGCACAGATGACTGGAAAACAGCATAAAAAAATTTTTCTTTCGCCGCCGCATATGAGCGGCTATGAGCAACGATATATTAAAGAGGCCTTTGAAAGTAATTACATTGCACCACTGGGCCCCCAGGTGGATGCCTTTGAAAAGGAGTTTGCTGAAAAGACTGGAACCACCCATGCCGTAGCCCTTTCCAGTGGCACCGCAGCCATGCATTTAGCTTTATGCGAGCTGGGCGTGGGGGTCGGCGATGAAGTTTTTATCTCTACATTGACGTTTATCGGCAGTGTCAGCCCGGTGACGTTTTTAGGGGCTAAACCTGTATTTATCGATGCGGATGATAAAACCTGGAACATGGATCCGGATTTGCTGGCCAAGGAAATAAACACGTGTGCTGAAGGCGGCCGGCTGCCAAAAGCCGTAGTGCCGACGGACCTTTACGGGCAATGCGCTGATTACGATAGGATTCTTGAAATCTGTGCACCCTATGGAATCCCGGTTATCGTAGATGCCGCCGAGGCGCTGGGCGCAACCTATAAAGGGCGCGGTGCGGGTGCAGGCGCCAAGGCCGCTGTTTTTTCCTTTAACGGCAACAAGATCATCACGACCTCAGGCGGGGGCATGCTGACCTCCGAGGATGAAGAATTTATTGCCAAGGCCCGGTTTCTTTCCCAGCAAGCGCGTGATGAGGCCCCGCACTACGAACACTCGCAAATCGGTTTTAACTACAGAATGAGCAATATTTTAGCGGCGATCGGCAGGGGGCAGCTCCACGTATTGGATGAAAGAGTGCGGGTAAAGCGACAAATATTTGCCAAATATCAAAGCAGCCCTTCAAGATGTTGATGGGATTGAGTTCATGCCGGAAGCGCAATTTGGTAAATCAAACCGTTGGCTGACGGTAATCCTTATTTCACCGGAAAAATTCGGCAAGGATCGGGAGTCGGTGCGGGTGGCATTGGAGGCTGAGAATATTGAAGCGCGTCCGGTTTGGAAACCCATGCATTTACAGCCGGTGTTTCAGTGTGGAGCTAAACATTCAATGCTCAAGACTCAAAGTGGTTCGATTAAAAGAGTCAACGCGCGAGCGGTGGGAGGGGCAGTAGCGGAGGATTTGTTTAAGCGTGGTTTATGCCTGCCTTCAGGAACGGCGATGACGGACGAAGATATTCAAAGAGTGGTGTCCGGTATTTTAAAATGTCAGAAAACCTGATTCAACGCTTTTTATAGACTATCCCTAATAGTTCAGCCACTATGGCCCAGTCACAAAGGTTGTATTTTTAATTGAGAATATAAGCTGGCATAAAAACTGTAATGATTTTCAAACCACTATATAAAAATTTTATCATTGTACTGGCAGCGGATCTGCTTTTGCTGACAGGGGCCTTATATGCCGCCCACCTGATACGTTTTGACTTTGATGTTCCGCCTTATTTTTTAGCTTCCTTTTACCGGATGCTGCCGTATGTTTTAATAGCCAAACTCGCCTGTTTTTATTATTTTGATCTGTATCGGGGAATGTGGCGTTATACCAGCATTGCGGATTTGATCAATATTATTAAAGCTGTCAGCGTCAGTACCTTGCTGATTTTCTGCTTTTTTCTTCTCAAGTACCGCTTCGTGGGATTTTCCAGATCTATTTTTCTGATCGATTGGTGTCTTACGATTCTTTTTGTTTCCGGGTTTCGGTTGGTTGTCCGTATCTATTTTGAAACTGCCGGCACCGGCCAATCCTGGTTGGAGACACTAAAATCCATTATCATACCGTTTAAACAAAAATTACCGGGCACCCGGAATTTATTGATTATCGGGGCCGGAGACTGTGGCGAGAAGATCTTTCGGGAAATAAGAGATAATGCGAGACTTCTATATAACGTAGTTGGTTTTCTCGACGATAATCCTGCCAAAGTCGGGATGAAGATCCATGGAGTGCCTGTATTAAGCGATATCAGTGATATTGAGGCTGTAGCTCAGAAAGTTAATGCAGATGAGGCGCTGATAGCCATTCCCTCAGCAAATTCAAAAGATATGCGGAGAATTGTTGGAATTTGCGATAAGAGTCGTATTAAATTTAAAACTATTCCTGGCATGGGAGAACTAATAAACGGTAAGGTTTCGGTAAATGCGATTCGGGAGGTGGCCTACCGAGACCTCCTGGGGCGAGAAATCATTCATTTGGAAGAGGAGAAAATAGGTGCCCTGCTCAAAGACCAGAATATCTTGGTTACCGGCGCCGGGGGTTCCATCGGATCAGAATTATGCAGACAAATTTGTCGATTTATGCCCGCAAAAATTGTTTTGTTTGAAAGAGCGGAAAGTCCTCTGTATGCCATCGAATTAGAGTTAAAACAGGCATTTGAAAAAATCGACGTGGTTCCGATATTAGGGGATATTCTGGATAAAAACCAGCTGATCAAGGCTTTTATGGGCCATCGACCCCATATCGTATTCCATGCTGCGGCTTATAAACATGTTCCCATGCTGGAAATGCATCCTTGGAAGGCGATTGATAACAACGTCCTGGGAACAAAAAATTTAATCGAAGTATCAGCTATAAGTGATGTTGCGAGATTCGTTTTTGTTTCAACTGACAAAGCCGTGCGCCCGGCAAATATAATGGGCGCCTCAAAGCGGTTATCTGAAATGCTGGTACAGGGTCAAAACGTATGTGGTTTATCGCAAACCAGGTTCATGATAGTTCGCTTCGGAAACGTTGTAGGCAGCGTTGGCAGCGTTGTTCCCTTGTTTAAAATGCAGATTTTAAAAGGCGGTCCGGTCACAGTTACCCACCCGGAAGTCACGCGATTTTTCATGACAATCCCCGAAGCCTGCCAGCTTATTTTGCAGGCGGGCGCCATGGGAAAGGGTGGAGAAATATTCATCCTGGACATGGGCACTTCCATTAAAATTGATGATATGGCCCGGGATTTGATTCGGCTTTCCGGTTTTGAGCCGGATGTGGATATTAAAATTGAATATATAGGTCTCCGACCCGGTGAGAAGCTGTACGAAGAGCTGATTACTGAAGGCGAAAATATCGTTCCGACCCATCATGAGAAAATTATGGTGTTAAAAGGAACTGAGTGTGATTTGCAGCTTTTGAATGGCAAAGTTGATGAATTGGCACAATTAGCCGGAGAACAGTTAGGCAACAAGATCAAATCAAAATTGATGGAAATTGTGCCGGAATATAATTCGTTGGGATAAAAAAAGCAGGGTATAAGGTTTGGGGTATAGGGCAAACGGCTCGCCGAGCAAGGTTAAAAAATTCCATATAATATTACAGTTTAGGCCCGCCAGTTCTCAAAGTAGTTGGGCTTTTTCTTTTTTTTCCAGCTTCGATACGTAATTAATAGCCTGATCAATGTCCTCAGGAATCCTCATGGATTTTATTTGATTACACGTAAAATACGTGCTATACATAAAATACGTGTTTACATTCTAATAAATCGAGGAGCTTAATCCGTGAAACAGAACATCACATTAAGTATTGATAAGGAGCTTATTAAAAATGCCAGGGTGTTGGCAGCGAAGCGCCAGACTTCTGTCAGTCGTATACTAAGTGAGGAGTTGCAAAAGCTCATAGAAGATTCAAATAAGTATGAACTGGCCAAAAAAAAGGCTTTAAATTACATTAACCGGGGGTTTCACCTGGGAGGGGAAATTACTGTTTCCAGAGAGGAACTTCATGAGCGGTAAGGTTTTTGTGGACACAAACATCCTGATATACGCTCACGACCTGGATGCCGGTCAGAGAAACACACTATCTGCTGATATTTTGCGAGATCTCTGGGAAAATAGGACAGGGATCATCAGTACCCAGGTACTTCAGGAATTCTATGTAAATGTCACGCGCAAAATTGGAAATCCATTACCAAAATCGAAAGCAAGGGGAATCATTGAAATCTATTTGGCCTGGCCTGTCGAGTTAAACGATGCCAAAACAGTTTTAGCCGCTTCAGAGATAGAAGAAAGGCACATGCTATCATTCTGGGATGCCTTGATCGTCGCTTCCGCGCGCAACGCAGAAGCTGAAAAAATCCTCACTGAAGATTTGAATCACGGTCAGCGAATTGAGGGTATCCTTATTGAAAATCCCTTTGTACTATAAAATTAAAGTCCAAGCCTGCTAGTTTTTGAAGTGATTAGGCTTTTTTTATGTCGCGACACCCCGGTTAAATAGGCTACGCATTTAACTGGGCAGGCAGATTAACACTGATGAACACGGATTATCCCGGCCTATTTATTTGTGTATGAGATCAAATCAAAATTAAAGAAATTGTTACGGAATTCGCAATTCAGATTATATGATCAAGTCCCCAAGTAATAAAAAAAAATTTACTGAGAATTACACTCTCGGAATCGCAGATGTTTTACTCGTATACTCCATGTTGTCTCCGATAATTTTATTAATTATAGGGGCGCAAATCAAATTAGTACCGAATTTTTTTAGAACATTAATCATTTTACTGGGCCCGGGTATACTGGCCGGGGTAATATATTTTAAAGTCTTTGGAATTCAAGTTCTAAAAAGAAGCAAGTGGATTTTATCGTGTATGCTGCTGTTTACTCTGGTTATTTTTCTATCGAGCATCAAACACATAGATACTGAATTAACCAAAGAAAGTTTAAAATTTTTCATCGGTTATTGTCTATTTGGTTTTTGCCTGGGAACCATTTCAAACATGTCCATCGCAAGGTCCAAGCGGTTTAATCTTATATGGATCGTATTTATCACTGGATTTTTAATCTATGCGTTCTATGACCAGTGGCCTGTTATAAATCAACGATTTTATTTAACAGGAAGTGAAAATACAAACATAGTTAACAATGCTCAAATCGGTTTTTTATTTTATTTTTTTGCCTTGTGTGTTCT
Organism: uncultured delta proteobacterium; assembly: GCA_963723215.1. Taxonomy (GTDB): domain Bacteria; phylum Desulfobacterota; class Desulfobacteria; order Desulfobacterales; family JAFDCJ01; genus JAFDCJ01. Next base: position 51,885 of record CAVRQG010000007.1, on the reverse strand, counting down.
GTTTAAATTTCACTCATCGATGAAAATAATAGAGAGAATAGTTATAATAACTCTTTTAATAGCCTGCTCTATTGTTGGGTTTTATACAGGGTCAAGGACCGCCTTTTTCGGTTTCTTAATTTCATTTGGGATTTATCTGTTTTACTATTCCCACATCAAGCTGAATAAAACATATCCTATAATTGTAGTGTGCCTTATAATCGCAATTTCTTTCGTCTTGCTTCCCTATGTAAATAAATCCATCAAAACGAGATATGTCAAAGCATTTGAAGATGCTAAAACTATAACAAGAAATTTGATGTCAGATGATTCCTCTACTGATAATGTGGATATCAGGCTCCGGATCTGGAAAGATGCATTAAATAAATTTAAAAAAAATCCTGTTTTGGGTTCAGGATTTGGTATATCCTATCATGACAAAATCTCCGGTATGACCTGGGTTCATCCACATAATATCATTTTAGAGATTTTAACTGAAATCGGTATTGTGGGGTTTTGCATTTTTCTAATTTTATTCGGACTAATTTTTGCCAAGGCTTTTTTAATATTTAAACAAATCTCCGGTACAGACCGTTTGACCTTTTTCTTTTATCCTCTTTCACTGCTTTTCTTTTTTATCTACTCCAGCCTCCACACCGATTTGAGCACAGAATATTTTAAATGGTACTTTGCAGGTATTATTGCAGGTTTTGATACTGCCGGATAAGTTAAAAGTTCACCACGGAAGAGCACGGAATTTCACTGAGTGTCGGTACATCAATTAGATCAGATTACCAAAGTTAACGAATTTAGCCGGTATTTAGTTTATTTTGAATAAAAAATGAAACTTAAAAGATTCGGCGAATATAATCATAACCAAGGGAAAGTCTATAAATTTGTTGTAGGTAATGTTAATGTTGAAATTCTATTTCTCTATCATGCTTTACGGCGTGCTAAAAAATGGCAGTTGTCTGAAGATCAAATTGCTGAAACATTATTGTTTCCTGATGAGGTTTTGAAAGGGCACCTTGGCAGATATATTGCTCATAAGCTTCACGGGGATCATATTTTAAGAGCAGTTTATGAATACTATGACGACTATCCCTACCGTTGTTACGGTGTATTTTCCATATGCCAGCCGGTATTACCAGGGGGGATCAAAATATGAAGATAACATACTCAAATGATGCTGATGTCTGCGTTATCGAATTACGCAGTGGTCAACTTCATGATTCCATTGATTTGAAAGAAGGGGTAATTCTTCATCTTGACGAGAAAGGAAGTCCTCTTGAGATTGAAATACTTAATGCTTCAAAATTAGTTTCTTTTGAAGAGATGGCTTTTCAGATTCCGCCTCAACTAATGAAACTGCAAAGTAACAGCGTCGATTTACCTAAAGAGTAGCAATTTTTAGGGAGGCACCGCGGAATAGCACGGAATTTCACTTATTGTTAACAAGCACTGAAGTGTTGTGTGAGGGTGAATCTCTCTGGAGATTAGAGTAAATGAGGACTTTGCTTGGAGATAGGGTACCATACAGTTAGAAACAAAATACTCAGTGCGGCAGCGATTGTCGGCATTTTTACAATCCTGGCTCAAATTGGCGGTTTTGCCAAAGAACTCACCGTGGCTGCCTGGTTTGGCACCGGCGATGCACTTGATGCCTTCTTGATAGCGCTGCTTGTTCCAACCTTTATCGTTAACGTACTGGCCGGTTCTCTTTCGGCTTCTTTTTTGCCCACTTTCATCCGTGTCTATAAAAATCAGGGACTTGCCGGTGCTCAGAAAGTTTTAACCGGTGTTATAACCGGGTTTCTTTTCTTTGGTCTTATCCTGTCTGTTATCCTTATCGTTTTTACTCCCCTTTCACCTGCCTGCCTTATGTTCCGGATTTTCACCTGAAAAATTTAAATTAGCTCAGATGATCCTGTATGCATTGGTGCCGATAATTCTACTCAAAGGCCTTTCAACCATTTGTGCCGGGGTGCTGAATGCGCTGGATAATTTCGCCTTGGCTGCTATTCTTCCGATTTTAGGCCCTTTGTCTGCGATTTTCTTTATCCTTACCGTCGGTGCCTCCCTGGGTATTTATGCACTTGTCATCGGCACGATACTGGGATTTGGTTTGGAAGCTTTCTTTATTGGCGGAGCTATCATTAAACGAAAATTTTCTTTGAGGCCGCGCCTGATCCGGTTTGATCCTGATCTGCGGATTGTCATCGGGCAGTTTCTTCCTATGATTGCCGGATCCATTATTATGGGAAGCACCGAAATAGTCGACAAAGGCATGGCTGCCGCCCTTGCCCCCGGCAGCGTTGCTGCGCTCAACTATGGAAATAAAATCATTGCCGCAGTCATGACCCTGGCTACAACCGCCATCGGTACAGCGGTGCTGCCCTATTTTGCGAGAATGGTTGCGGAAAAGGATTGGAAAAATATTCGGAGCACGCATTAAATTTTATCTGAGCATAATTTTTGCCATCGGCATTCCGGCGGCTATATTAATTTATGCATTCTCTGATTCAATCGTAAATATTATATTCCAACGTGGATCTTTCACAACAGAAGATACAGCTATTGTTTCACCGGTCCAGGCCTATTTTGCTTTCCAGATTCCTTTCTATGTTGCCGGCATTGTTGTCGTTCGTCTTATATCCTCTTTGCGTGCAAATCACATCCTCATGTGGGGGGCGGCTATCAATTTGGTTGCTAATATCGGCTTTAACATTCTTTTTATTCACTATCTTGGGCTTAAAGGTATCGCGCTGTCGACATCATTTGTGTATTTGATCTCATTTCTATTCCTTGTTTACTTTGCGAATAGACTAATATTGCAGGAAGAACGGATGTGAAAATAGCATTTATAATTTCGTCATTAGGCAGTGGCGGGGCAGAGCGGGTTTTGAGTTTAATGGCTAATTATTGGGCTCAGAAAAATTACAGCATTATAGTTATTACACTTGATAACTCAATTCCTTTTTACTTGCTGGAAGACCGCATCAAATTAGAACCGTTGTCATTATTGAAAAATTCAGTTTCTGTATTTAGTGCCATAGCCAACAATATTGCAAGAATAAAAATTATTACAAGAAAACTAATCGAAATAGACCCGGATATTGTCATAAGTTTTATGACTGAAACCAACATCCTATCAACCATCAGTTGTAAAATTATCAATAAACCAATAATCATCGCCGAGAGAATTAGTTATGACTTTTTAAAATCGCGGGTATGGGTAAGTTTGAGAAAATTAGTGTATAGATTTTCAAATGCACTTATCGTACAAACACGGTACGATAAAGAAAAGTATAATCGTTTATCAAATACGTTTGTTATAAATAATCCGCTAAATTTTAAAAACATAATTCGAAATGATACTAGAGATGAAAAAATTATTTTAGCAGTTGGAAGGCTCAATAGGCAAAAAGGATTTGACAGATTGATTAAAGCCTTCTCGCACTTGGACAAGAAGGATTGGAAATTGGCTATTATTGGTGAAGGATGCGAGAGGAGCAATTTAGAAAAACTGATATATGATCTAAAACTAGAAGATTATATCAGCATGCCCGGAAGAACTAAAGCGATAGAAAAATGGTATCAAAAAGGCTTCTATTTTTGTGTTATCTTCAAGAACTGAGGGCTTTCCGAATGTACTTTGCGAAGCCATGGCTTATGGCTGTGCATGTGTCAGCTTTGACTGCATTGCAGGGCCGAATGAAATTATCACCGATAAAGTCGATGGTTATTTGGTAAAAAATGGAGATATTGATGCTCTTTCTGCAAAAATGGACTTTTTAATCAATAATCCGGAAGAAAGGCGAAGGATAGGCAAAGAAGCTATGAAAATAAGTGATCGGTTAAATATCGATTCTATTATGAATAAATGGGATAAAATCATCGAAAAGATTCTAAAAGCACAAAAATAAATGCATCGAGAAAAGCCCAGCGTAAATTCTGATAACCCGATAATTTTATATGCTATTGGTTCACTGGTACTCGGTGGGTCCGAAAAACAGATGGCTATGCTGATTAAGCATCTTGATCAACTGAATTTTAAATGTCACTTGTTTGTCCTACAACCCTTCGGGCCATTAAAAAAAGTATTGAAATCAACCAATGTTAAGATTTATAGTGGAGGCTATCTTTCCGAAAAATCAACTGTCGTAAAAATATTGTTATTACTTCGCGCCCAGCTTCGGTTATTCCGAGTAATTCGGAAAATCCGGCCCGATATAGTCCATGCCTATTTGCCGCTTACAAATTTTATGGGATCCGTTGCCGGCCGCATATTAAAAGTTCCGCTAATTATCACGAGCAAACGAGCGCTGGGAACCCACCAGGATCGTTACCGGGGTTCACGAATTTTTGATATCGCCTCTTTCCGCTTGAGTAACTGGGTAACCGTAAATTCCAAAGCGGTGGGTGCGGATACCATCAAGTGTGATCGGGGAAATACCGGCAAAATTCGATTGATTTACAATGGCGTCAAACTAAATGAATTTGCTTCTGGATCCTTTGAAAGAAAAAAAATTCGTGCGGCGCTGCATTTAGATCCTGATAAAAAAATAATCATCACTGTAGCCAACCTTATTCCTTACAAAGGTCACATCGATCTGCTCAAGGCTGCCACTTTGGTGACGGAACACTATTCCAGACAGCCTGTTCCTTCTTGTCGGCGAGGACAGGGGAATTCGAAACAATCTTGTTAAACTGGCTCAGGACATGGGGATTGTGACTCATGTTCTCTTTATGGGCCTGAGAGATGATATTTCCGATCTGATGGCCGCCAGTGATGTATCGGTTTTGCCTTCCCATGAAGAGGGATTTTCTAATGCTGTTTTGGAATCCATGGCGGCAGGTCTTCCGGTTGTGGCTACAAGAGTTGGCGGAAACCCCGAAGCGATCATTGACGGCGAAACTGGATGGTTGGTAGCCACCCAAGCAACCGGATAAATTGGCTATTAAAATAATTGATCTTCTCGCTGATCCGGCCAAAGCTAAAAAATGGGGCCAGGCGGGAAGACGTCGGGTGGAACAGTTTTTTTCTGATAAACGCATGGTTGCTGATTATATAAAACTGTATAGAAATGGTTTAGGCCCTAAAAATGAGAAATCGAGGTGAAATATGCCCCACCCCGGAGTAACAGGTTTTGCATTTCTAATGGCGGACTGAGTTTATTTGAAAAAATTTCCCCCCGATTTTAAAAATTTGATATTTCCTCTGATAAACGTAGAAAAGCTATGTGCGGTATCGTCGGCTTTAAATCCAAATATGATTACCGAAGCATAAAGGAACTACTTCCCGAAGCTTCTAAGCGCCTCTCCCATCGGGGGCCTGATGATTCGGGTCTTATCTATGATGAAGCCGCCGGGGTGGGTTTGGCCCACCGCAGACTGTCGATCATCGATCTTTCCAGTGCGGGGCATCAGCCCATGAAAAGCGATGATGGCAAGGTGTGTATTTGCTATAACGGCGAAATATACAATTTCAGAAACGATTCGTAAAATTCTTGAAGACTGCGGACATCGGTTTAACAGCGCCACGGACACGGAAGTTTTGCTGAAAGCCTATTTGCAGTGGGGCACTGAATGCCTGGATAAATTTGTCGGCATGTTTGCATTTGCGATCTGGGATAGCCGCAACCAGACTCTTTTTCTAGCAAGGGATCGTCTGGGCATAAAACCGCTCTATTACTATTTAAATGAGAGTAAGGGTACTTTAATCTTTTCTTCAGAACTTAAAGCGCTCATGGTGTTTGGAAGTTTTGTTAAAGACATAAACCCGGATGCCATTCCCTTGTTTCTCCACTATTCGTATATTCCCGCTCCGGGAACTATTTTTAAAAACACCTATAAATTATTGCCCGGACATTTTCTGCTATATGACGGCGATAATGTCAAAAGCAAAAAATATTGGGACTTGCCTAAAAGCCACGGACTTCAGATAGATTCGCCTCATAACGAAGAGGAGCAATTGCAACGTCTAGATGATTTGTTGACGACAGCTGTATCTGACCGCCTGATCAGCGATGTTCCCCTTGGTGCGCTTCTTAGCGGGGGAATTGATTCTTCGGTGGTGGTTGCACTGATGCAAAAAGTCAGCTCAACCCCCACCAGGACTTTTAGTATCGGTTTTAAGGAGAGGGGGTATAATGAGGCTCCATGGGCCGCCAGGGTCGCAAAATATCTTGAGACGGAACACACCGAGTTATATGTTTCTGCCAATGATGCGCTGAATGTTATTCCCCGATTGCCGGATTTCTACGATGAACCATTTGCTGATTCTTCAGCGATTCCAACTTTTCTGGTGAGCCATTTGACCCGCCAACAAGTTACCGTGGCCCTATCCGGAGACGGGGGAGATGAACAGTTTTGCGGATATGTTCGGTATTGGACCACCAAATCGATGGCGAACGGTTTTCACCGGGTTCCCCTACCCATAAGGAAAGTGCTTTCCCGGATGTTGGCTTTGATCCCGACTCCCTGGATTGAAAATTGTTATCTTCCTTTACATAATTTTTTGCCTCAACGGTCTACGAATGGCCAATTTTCCGGATAAATGGCAAAAATTTCTCAAACTGATGGAACAGACTCGAATTTCTGAACTGTACCGAATGACCATATGCCTCTGGTCAGAAAATGAGATTTCAAATATCATAGCTCGAGAGCTTCCGCACAGCAAGTATGAGGAAGTCTTTGAGGAAACCGCTGACTGGTCGCTGCTATCGCGCCTTATGAGAGTCGATCAGAAAACATACCTGCCGGATGCCATGCTGACTAAGGTGGACCGAGCCAGCATGGCTAACAGTTTGGAAGTCCGGGTACCCCTGCTCGATCATCGTGTGGTTGAATTTACCGCCGGCTTGCCGGAGCATTTTAAATACCGCAATGGCACCGGTAAATACCTTCTAAAAAAGCTGTTGGCAAGATATTTGCCTGTAAGTTTATTTGAGCGCCCCAAAATGGGATTTGGTGTTCCGATTGACCACTGGCTGCGTGTTGAGCTAAAAGATTTGCTATTGGATTACCTATCCGCCGAGCGGCTAAAAAGAGAAGGACTATTTAATACCAATTTTATAGAAAAAAAAATAAAGGAACACCTTTCCGGACAGGTAAACCACCAGTATCGATTGTGGCCGCTGTTGATGTGGGAAATGTGGCGGGAAAGATGGCTCTAGCTCATTAGGCCCTTATCGGGCTCTATCTGAGTAAAGCAGCTATACAAAAGATGCAGGCTTAACATTGAATTTTTTAGCCAATTTTAAGTTCAATTTTTCATATTGTTTATGAATAGACCCATCAGAATCCTGCGTCTGATTGCACGTTTAAACATCGGCGGGCCGGCTATCCAGGCGATATCCTTGAGTAGTGAGCTTTCCAGGGATCAATATCAGACTTTGCTCGTTTACGGCCGCCTGAGCTCCGGCGAAGGGGATATGACATACCTTGCCCGCGACAAAGGGGTCCATCGTTTCATCATTGAAGAGCTCGGTCGCAATATATCGCTGCTTGATGATTTGAAATCGCTCATTATTATACGGAAAATCATTAAACGCTTCAAACCGGAAATTGTTCATACCCATACTGCCAAGGCCGGAACCCTGGGACGACTGGCCGTGTTAAGTTTAAGACCATCTTTATTATTATCAAAGAAGATTCGAGTGTATCATACATTTCATGGTCACACCTTTCACAGTTATTTCAACCGGCTAAAGACTTTTATGTTTATTAGGGTTGAAAGGATTCTTGCCCGGTTTACCGATAGCATCATCGTGATCAGTGAACAGCAAAAAGAAGACATCTGCAACACCTTTAAAATTGCAGATGAAAAGAAAGTGCAACTTATACGGCTGGGATTTGATCTTTCAGCCTATGAAAATTACCGGAAAAAAGAGAAGACCTATTTAATAAACAGCGGCCATTGCAACAACTTTGAACCATTGCGGGTGGGTATTGTCGGACGGTTGACACCCATCAAAAACCATTTTATGTTGCTTAAGGCTATAAATTATTTGAGCATATCGGCCAAACTTGATCGTTTTAAATTTATTGTTGTCGGTGATGGTGAGCTAAAAACCGTACTGATGGAACAAGCCGAAAAATTGAATGTGAGGGACGCTATATCTTTCAGAGGTTGGCAGAAGGATATGCCCGCGGTCTATTCGGAACTCGATATCGTTGTCCTTACGTCCAAAAATGAAGGGACACCGGTAGCAATCATCGAGGCGATGGCTGCCACAAGACCGGTGGTTGCAACAGCGGTAGGAGGGGTCCCGGATCTGATTGGCAGTATTAAGGAAGATAAACCTGATGGATTCCAAATTGGAGAAAGAGGTCTGATTTTGCCCTCGGATAATGCCAGAGCTTTGGCTGGCGCATTGCTGTTTGTGCTGGAAAACCGAAAAGAATTGATGCCAATGATACGACGCGCCAAAGAGTTTGCATTTGCGAACTATTCCCAGCCAAGGCTGCTGAATGACATAAAGACATTATATAAAACCAACTATCGTTAGGATTGTTTCAACCACATTTCTAACTTTAATAGGGAGCAACCATGAGAGTTTTAATTACAGGCGGTGCCGGGTTTATTGGTTCTCATCTGGCCGAGGCCTACCTCGAAAAAGGAGATGAAGTTTATATAATCGACAATCTTTCCACCGGTTCTTTGAAAAATATTGAATTTCTTCAAAACGACAATCGGTATCGGGACAGGATTTTCGTTCACACGGATACCATTCTCAACCACGAAACCATGCTGGAGTTGATCGGTATTTGTGACAGTGTCTTTCATCTGGCTGCCGCGGTGGGTGTCAGGTATATCCTGGACTTTCCCCTGGAATCGATTAAAACCAATATTCAGGGCACTGAAAAGGTTCTCGAGCTTTGTGCCAAGTTTAGGAAAAAAGTGCTCATCGCCTCCTCGTCGGAAGTCTACGGCAAACACACCCATGCGCCCCTGGTCGAAACCGATAATATAATTTACGGACCCTCCAGTAAATTCAGGTGGAGCTATGCAGCGTCGAAGCTCATGGATGAATTTACAGCCCTGGCTTACTTTAGAACCAATGGACTGAAAGTAACCGTAGCCCGTCTGTTTAATACGATCGGACCCCGACAAACCGGCACTTATGGTATGGTGGTCCCTAGATTGATTGCTCAAGCCCTGAGCAATGAACCGCTGACGGTATATGGGAATGGCTTGCAAACCCGTACCTTCACCGGTGTAAAAGATGTGGTCCAGGTATTTATGGGAATGATGGAAAAGGATGAATCCTTTGGTCAGGTATTTAATATCGGTGGAACTGAAGAAATATCAATCCTGGATCTTGCCGAAAAGATTATAACCCTCTCAGGATCAAAATCAGAAATTGTCTTGATTCCTTATGAAGAGGCGTACGTGGCCGATTTTGAGGATATGATGCGCAGAGTCCCTAGCGTTGAAAAAGTAGCACGCCTTATTGGTTTTAAGCCCGGTGTCGATCTTGATGATATTCTTACTGAAATTGTGACGTTCATGAGAAAAAAAACTGGATGATTTTTTTGAGAAGTGAAATCATTCTATTCTGGTGACCACCGAAACAAGTTAAATGCAATTTTTAATACCTTCATTAGCATTCCTAATATGTCTTGTTGCCACCCCGGTGGTTCGTGCAATTGCGCTTAGAAAAGCATGGATTGCCTATCCCTCAAAGCAAAGGTGGCATAAAAAGCCCACTGCTTTGCTGGGAGGTGTTGCAATCTATCTTGGCATCGCCACCGCACTTTTTTACCTGGCAGATTTTACCACCATTTTGCCTCACTTTTTCAGAACTTCAGATTCTGTGAATCTACCCTCTTTGGGCGCGGTAATCTGGCTGGGCATGACCTTCTTATTTTTTCTGGGACTGCTGGATGATTTCTTACATATTAAACCCCAGACCAAGCTGGTCGGGCAAATCCTGGTTGCGTTACTGGTCACCTTTTTGGGATTTCGGCTTCACTGGTTCATATCTTTGACACTGGACACCATGGTTACCATTGCCTGGATCGTAGGGATCACCAATGCCTTTAATCTGCTGGATAATATGGACGGGCTTTGTGCCGGTACGGGATTTATTGCCGTAGTGTTTCTGGCCATCCTGTTCTGGGTGTCAACACCGGAGGCTGCATTCATAGCCATGTCTGTGGCCGGGGCTTTAGCCGCATTTTTAATTTTTAATTTCAATCCCGCCACCATCTTTATGGGAGATTGCGGCAGCCTTGTGATCGGCTTTACCCTGGCGGTGTTAAGCCTTTACCTTTCAGAAACCCAGGGCGTCAATGCGTTATCTAACTTTGCAGTGCCGGTAATTTTGCTTCTGGTGCCGATTTTTGATACCACACTGGTTACATTGATCCGATTGCTAAGCGGTCGCAAAGCTTCCGTAGGCGGCAGCGATCATACATCCCACCGTCTGGTTTTGATGGGATTCAGTGAAAAGAATGCCGTCCTGTTTTTATACAGCATCGGCACTGTTGCCGGGATTTCCGCCATATTTGTGAGCAGAAGCGATAGCTTAACATCGCCGGTAGTTATTATCCCGGTTGCCCTGGCAATTATTTTGATGGGAATTTATTTAGCCCAGTTACGGGTATACCCTGAAAAAGAATTTTCACTTTTGCGCGACCATTCGTATACACCGATTTTAATTGAATTGACCTATAAGCGTCAACTTATACAGGTCATCCTAGATTTGAGCTTGATCGCCTTTTCATATTATCTTTCGTATCGCCTCCGTTTCTCCTCGGCGGAATTTTTCTTTTATTTTAAAGTGTTTTTGCATTCCCTGCCCACCGTGATTGCCTGCAAATATGTGGCATTTTTTGCAATGGGCACTTACAAGGGGATCTGGGGATCCATGGGTTCCAGTGATATATTTGTCTTGGTTAAGGCTTCTTCGCTGGCCACCTTGCTGTCGGTTGTGGCAGTGACATTTATCTACCGTTTTACTGATTTTTCCAAGGGAATCTTTCTCATCGACTGGCTGCTAACCAGCGCTTTTCTCGTGGGAACGCGAGGGTCTTTCCGGATTTTTCTTGATACAGTTAAACGCAAAACCCTGGGAGGCGAAAAAGCGCTTATTTACGGGGCAGGTCGCGGCGGTGAACTGTTGTTGCGTGAGATATTGAACAATAAAAGCCTGAATATGATACCCGTAGGATTTATTGATGATGACAGATTAAAGATAGGCAAACGTCTCCAGGGCTTTCCGATATTGGGTGCGTTCAAGGACCTCGAGACGCTTCTGAAAAAACACAGGATAGGCAGCTTGCTGATCTCCTTCAGCCATAAGGATCCGGAACAATTTCGAATGTTGAAAAGGTTCTGTAAACTGAATAACCTGCATTTGAAACAGTTCACGATAAATGTCGCCGACATTGATCTTGAGATCTGAGCAGCTGCAATTTAGGGAGAAAGTATTCGGTGTAAATGCGTCTTCTGTTTATCATTACTGAGCTTGATGAGGGAGGCGCCGAACAGGTCTTTGAACGGGTTGTGGGAGCTGCCGGAAAGAAACATGAAGTCGCTGTCGTTTGTTTGTTTCATAAAGACGGAAGCGTCGGACATCGCCTACAAAAAAATGGGATGGTGGTGGAAGAGCTCGGCATAACCGGTTTGTCTACCCTGCACCGAGCCCGAAGGCTTAGCCGCATCATCGCATCGTTCCAGCCTGATTTAATTCACTCCTGGCTATTTCACGCCAACGTAATCACACGCGTTATCGCACCCCGAAAAATCCCTGTGATTTCTTCCCTGCGCGTCGCGGAACCCAGAAAATCACACCTGCGGCTGGAACGTCTGACCCAAAAACGGTGCCACCGGTTTCTTTGCGTTTCCCAGGCAGTAGCGGATCTGGCAATATCCCGCATGGGTGTGTCGATCCACAAATGCCTGGTTATCGAGAACGGAGTTGACTCGGAGCATTTTCTAAGTGCCCGTAGACATCGGAAAATTCAAAAGAAGGTAAAGGGGCTGACAGTTGCAAGAATTGCCCATCAGAAAGGAATTGATATTCTACTGCAGGCCTTGGCAATGCTGCCCGATACACTGGATTGGGAATGGCATTTCGTGGGTGATATCCCAGAAATCAATTACGCCAGAGAGCTGAAGCACTTTACGGTAAATGCCGGGATTGAGCAAAGAGTTGTGTGGCATGGCGGAGTTGATCCAGCCGAGATCATGCAATTCTATCATGATGCCGATATGTTTGCGCTGCCTTCACGATGGGAAGGGCAGGCCAATGTTTTGCTGGAATCAGCCTCTGCCGGGCTGCCGGCCATTACAACTGAGCATGCCGGTTTTACTAAAGACTGCCCGTTCGTAATGGTATCTCCACATACACCGTCACAATGGGCCTATACGATCGCTGAACTTTGTGCTGCCGAAGAGAAATACCAGGCCATCGCAGGCAGGTCAGTAAGATGGGCTGAGTCAAGAAGTTGGACACCAATCCTCGCCAAGTATCTTCAACTCTACACGCAATTTGACAAGTCTGGTTGAAAATGAACCCTTCAAACATCGGTGCATTTTTTGACTTTGATGAAACGTTACTGAATATTGAAAGCAGTCGGCTGGGTTTCCAATATCTTTGGGAGCGGCGTTTGGTGTCATTCAGCTTCATCTTAAAAGTCATGATTGCAAATTTAATCTATAAACACCATTGGATTTCGGATGAAAAAATGGCCATGATATTGATTAAATTCTACCGCAATAGGCTTCTGGAAGAATTTCAGCAGGGGGCGGCTGCTTTCTATCATGACTACCTGAAGCCCCACCTCGCACCGAATATAGTCGCACGGGTTAAAAAACACCGGCATCAAGGCCACCGATTGATCCTCATCTCGGGTTCCGTTCGGTATATGCTCGAGCCGGTGGCAGAAGACCTGGGATTTGATCATTTATTGTGCACCGACCTCGAAATCGGTGAGGATGGTCTGTTGACCGGACGTGCCGAAGGCCCCATTTGTCTCAACAGCCACAAGCGAATCCAGGCTGAAAAGCTGGGCCGCAGGGTGAAGATTGATTTGGCGTTATCCTACGCATACGGGAATCATCAATCGGATTTACCGCTGCTGGAATTAGTCGGAAATCCTTATGCGGTTGAACCAACCGATCCCCTTAGAAAGGTGGCCTTGGTCAATCGGTGGCCTATTCTGACTTACAGATAAGCTGAGAGGTTCCAAGTTCCAGGTTTGGGGCTCCGCCCTTCGGGCTTCGACCCCACACGCAGGATTCAAGCCCGCCCTGGCGCGACGGGGTTTAGCTATGAAATTGTTTTCACGTTCTATGGAATTGGCTTTCCATCACCACCTATAGGCATGCCAGGTCTTGACCAGGGGTTCAAAGGTTACCTTATTACCCTTCATTACTCTTCCGCAACGCGAAACACGCAACCCGTAATTTTTTTGGTGCCTTCGAGTCCTGGTGGCTGAACTTTTATGATACGTATTTTTTGTAATTGACATGACCACCGAATGACATTTCTTAAATTTCTGCAAAGGCGGGGACATACCATACGAGCCGATCGCTTAACGTGTTGCAAAAGTGCTTAACATTTATCCCCCTACGAGGTAGAATCTGGTAGGGGGATTTTTTTTGCTCAAAGGACCAAACCAGCTCACTGAACGTGTCCCGATGGAGGTCGGCACGATTCAGGTCAATTTCTGCAAGAATCCGCAATGCCAAAATTTCGGTGTTCCGGCGAGCACAAAGAGACAGCCCAGAGGCCGAGGAGCAGCGGAACGTGGTAGGGATACTTATAGCGTAGTGGGTTCAGGCCGAGGTACGCCCATGCTTCGGTGCAGTTTTTGCGGTCAATATCCAACGATAAAAAGTAACAAAGGCATCCATGAAGAGCTGAGCCGATTTTGGAAACCTTTTGATAGCATAGCTATCCCGACCTGCCCGAACCAGGATTGCCCGAACCACCATATAGATATAGAGAAAGGCAAGACTCACTATCAATCCTTCGGACGGACAAAAGCAGGATCTATACGCTATCGTTGTAAGGCATGCGGCAGAACATTCATTACCGCTTCATCGCCCACGATCCGGCACCGAAAACCCCACAAAAATGCCGCTATTTTCCGTCTTCTCGTCAACAAGATGCCTTTCCGTCGTATCTGCGAGGTGGAAGGAATCACCATGTCCACTCTCTACCGAAAGATTGATTTTATTCATCAGCAGTGCACAAGTTTTGTAGCTGAGAGGGAGTCCAATCTTCCATCCATGTCGTTTGCCCGCCTCTATATCGGAGTCGACCGGCAAGACTATATGATCAACTGGTCGGACGCCGCCGACCGGAGAAACATCATTTTCCGTGCTGTCGGCAGCGCTGACAACACGACCGGTTATGTTTTCGGCCTCCATCTCAACTTTGATCCCTCACTGGATCCGGACGACATAGAGATGGATGCGATCGCCTCTGGTGATTACGAGGTAAAACCGGCCTACAGGCAGCATGCCCGTCTCTGGCTCCGAGGGGATTACATCGAGGCCATCAAGAAAACCCGAGCCCAAAGATTTGGCACACATTCAGGATCTCTGAGGGGCAATATAGCAATATATGAGGACGTTGCCAAGAGGGACGATGTCGAAATGTTGGACAATCTGGATGACGATCTTGCATTGCCGAAAGATGGCATGCAGGTGCGTGGAGAATACACCATGTACGGGCACTTTTTCTTTCTTAGGAAGCTTCTCGATAACACAGAAAAGGTCCGTTTTTTTCTCGATCAGGACTCAGCCTTCCGGGCTGCTTGTCTGTCGGCATTTTCCGATAGGATCAGGGAGGGACGCTGCGACGCCTTTTACGTTCGGATCAAGGTCGAGGCGACCATTGACGAAAAGCGCCGGATCCTGGCAAAGAATCGACGTCGCATGGCATCAGTGAAACAATTGCACCCGGACCTGAAGGATTGGCAGGTAAAACTCCTGATGATAAAGGAGAAGATGGCCCAGATGGTTAACATCGGCAAATGGCAGGATCGTTGGGTGGAACATCCGTTCCCGAATATGGGAGAGCCCGAAAAGGCCATGTGCTACCTGACGGATATCCAGGGGTATGACGAGGACCATCTTGCCTGGCTCTACAACAAGGCAAGCCTGCATGCCATTGACCGCTCCTTCATGCAGGTCCGAAGGAGATTATCGCTGTTAGAAAGACCAATCAGCAGTTCAGCGAACTTGGGCCGCCGCTGGTTTGGCTACGGCCCTTACAAACCGGTTATGGTTGGCAAACTGCTGGATATTTTCCGCGTATTCTACAATTTCGTGGAAGTTGGCAAGAACAAGCAGACCCCGGCAATGCGGTTGGGACTGGCAAAGGGTAAGATAACTGTTGAGAATATTATCTATTATCAGTAACAAAGCTGTTTAGAATTGTTAAGTCAGCAAAACATCTGCCCCCTTGCAAAAGATTTCTTCCAGAAAAAAAAGACCGCTGATATTCAGTCAGCGGTCTCTTCTCACTTTTCTTCAACACTTTAAGCGATCGGCTCGACATACCATACCCTGCCTTTTTTATTCCGATTAACCCATGCCATTGCAGCGTTTTATAATTTTATGCTTGATCTGGCTGGCCGCCATGGGTGCCTTGGTCATCCTGGCTCCGCTGGGGAAACATGCGCTTTTATTTTCAATGCTGTTTTGTCTCGGTCATGTCCTGATGGTTCTGATGGTGTGGCAGTGCCCAGCAGGATTCGCACCCAAAATGACGTTGGCAGGTATTTTTGCACTGGGTGTTATCGCCCGACTTCTCTTTTTATCCTATCCGGTGGGAAACGATGTGTACCGCTATGTGTGGGAAGGCTGTATCCAAAATCTCGGATTCAATCCTTTTAGTCATTCACCCCTTAGCCCGGCTTTGACGGAAGTTGCCCGGGGCGACCTTTTTGCCATCTGGCAGCAAATCAACCATCCGGAATTTTCCGCTGCCTATCCACCGGCCGTCCTGCTGATTTTCAGGATTCTTGCCTGGTTTCGTCCGGATCCTTTCTTCTTCAAAACCGTCATGATCGCATTCGATATCGGTGTGATGATCCTTTTGTTGCTGATGATCCATCAGCGTGGCATTTTTCCCGCCAGACTGCTTCTATATGCCGCCAATCCTCTGGTTCTTTTATATATCAGCGGGGAAGGGCATCTGGATATCATTCAGCTGTTTTTTCTATGTTTGGCGCTCTACCTAATCCTTTGTCAAAAGTCACCTGCCGCCGGTTTTTTGATCCTGGGTGTGGCCATAATGTCTAAATATTTTGCAATAGTTGCCTGGCCCTTTCTGGTGAATGGGGAAAACCGAACAAAAAGCCTTGCGGTCCTGATCCCCTTGGCACTCTACATTCCGTATATGGACGCCGGTGCCGGCATTTTTCACTCTTTGGGTGAATTCGGGACCCAATTTCATTACAATGATTCCATGACGGTGTTGATTCGATATCTACTTGGCGGTCATTATTTATCCGTTTCCATCTGTCTGCTGGGGCTTTGCCTTGTTTGGGTGTACCTATTTGTTCAGGATGAGTTGCGCAGTATATATCTGGCCCTGGGGTGCCTGCTGGTTTTTCTGCCAACCCTTCACCCCTGGTATATTGTATTAATTGCACCCTTTCTTGTGTTTTTCCCCTCGCGGGCCTGGTTGTATCTGCAAACTGCCGTTGTTTTTACCTTTCCGGTCAGTGCCATTGAATTTCAGAGTGGAATTTTTCGAGAAATCTCCTGGCTGAAACTATTTGAATACGTTCCATTTTATGGACTTCTTTGCTACGGACTTTATAGAGACGGATTGCTCCTCCGAGATAAGACCTTTGCCAAACCAACGCGTATCTCAGCTGTCATCCCTACGCTGAACGAGGCGGAAAGCTTGATTCGATGCCTTGAATCCCTGCAAAACTGCACGGCCTTAAAGGAGATCATTGTGGCAGACGGTGGCTCCAACGACGGAACCCAGGCACTTGCTACTCAGATGGGTGCCTGGGTGGTCGAAAGCCCCAAGGGCCGGGGTCTTCAAATCAAAAAAGGGATTGATTCTGCATCCGGTGATGTGATTGTCATTCTGCATGCGGACTGTACCATTAAAAGAGGCGTGTTTAAAAAAATACTCCAAACACTCGAGTCCGATCGTTACACTGTTGGAGGTGCGGTCGGAATGCAATTTGAAAGAAATAATCCTAAAACCATGGCGATTGCTGCCTTAAACAATTTGCGAACGTTTTTAACCGGAATTTCATTTGGCGATCAGTCCCAATTTTTCAGAACTGAAGCCCTCGATTCCTCAGGAGGATTTCCATCAATGATGCTGATGGAAGATGTTGAATTGTCATTGCGGCTGAAAGAAATCGGCAAGCTCGTTTTTCTTCGCAAGGGGATTGTTGTTTCCGGCAGACGTTGGACAGACCATGGTTTTGCCGGCAATTTATTAACGGTATTTCATCTTTTTCCGCGTTATCTGATTGAGCGAAGATTTTGCCGCAGCAACATGCAAAAGCGAAACTTTTATGAGATTTACTATTCCGATAAAAAAACAAAACCCAATGCTGAAAAGTAATTCTCAATCACTTCTACTATGGGCAGAAACCATTCATTCAATGTTCGTCGTTAATCAGTTACTTTTTCGATCAAACTCTACGCTTACCAAACGGCCCGATAGCGTTTAGGACCCAGGTCCCACTTGCGACCGTAGACGTGGATGCGATGGCTCTCTCCGTTTTGGTCATACACGTTTCCCCCATCGTGTACCCAGGCCAGCATGCCTCCCTTGAGGTTATACACGATGATCCCTTTTTTTTGAAGCTTTTGGGCGAATTTTCCGCTGCGATAGCTGATGGTACAATATGCAATTTTAACAGCGTCTTTATATTTAGCGGGATCGTCCATAAATTCTTTTTCGGTAATTGCACCCGGCAGCATGGAAACCTGTTGTTCCCGGGGCTCCCGGATATCGATTAGCACTGTTTTTCCTTTGGCCCTTAGGTCCATAACCATTTTGGGTGACATGTCCCGTACTTCGGGAAATTGTTTTTTATACCCTGCATACATGTCGTCGATCTTTTGGCGTTTATCCTTATCGCTCAAATCATCCGAGGAGAGGCTCAGCTGACCCTCGAGGGTGACGAAGGCAAATGCCAAGGCTGCAGCAATCAGCCCCAGAAGGGCGCGGCGATATGCTTTAATCTTTTTTTTCATATTGCAATAAACATAGCCTGATCATAATAATGGGTCTGCGCCCATTTCTCATTGTTCCACGCTGATTATTTCACGAAAAGCGCTAATGGTCGCTTGATAATTTTGGCTGCCGAAGATCGCGGAACCGGCCACAAATGCGTCCACACCGGCAGCCGCAATGTCGGAGATCGTCTTTTCATTGACGCCCCCGTCTATTTCGATCAAGGTATTCAGCATTTTTTGTTGGATCAATTCTCGCAGCTTTCTGACCTTATCAAGACTGCTTTTTATGAAAGCCTGGCCGCCGAATCCGGGGTTGACACTCATGATAAGCACATAATCGACATTTTCAATAATCCATTCCAGTGCCTGTAGCGGTGTTGAAGGATTCAGGACGACACCCGGTCGGGCACCGCACTCGCGGATCAACTGTACCGAACGGTTCAGGTGAGTGCTGGCCTCGACATGCACGGATATCAATGTGGCTCCCGCATCAGCAAATGCCGGTATGTATTTGTCCGGGTTTTCAATCATCAAATGCACATCGATCGGCAGCGAGGTTACGCGCTTGACCGCTTCGACAATCAATGGTCCGATGGTAAGGTTGGGCACAAAATGACCGTCCATGACATCCACATGAATCCAATCAGCGCCGGCCGTCTCAACTGCCTTGATTTCACTGCCAAGCCTGGAAAAATCTGCCGATAAAATTGAAGGCGCAATCAGTTTCATAATAAACTCCGATTTTTAATGGGTTGGTTGTTGTCGGCACGGTCGAGTTACATTATTCTATACTTTCTGAAAACTTTACCACGCTTCATACATCAGGGTTTTCACCAGCTTATCATCCTCAAAGATAAATGCCGTCGCATCCTGCTGCCTTGGAACCAGAATCCAAACTTCCCCACCCGGTTTGATGTAGTCGTCGAATATATACTCAGTTCTCCCATCGCTTTCTAATTCCACCCGGATATTTTTCTTCAGGAATCCGTGAGTGACCCGGTGTTGCAGCAGGCTGCCATACAATGAGTGGTACAGGTGTGTTCCTGTCGTTTTTCCCGCCGGGCGGTTGACCACCAAATTCACGGCACTGTTCTCCGGGACTCGATAGCCTGCCGGCGGTTCCTGGCGAAGAACAATGTTGCGGGGCTTATGTTTATCAAAACGCGATCGGATTTCTCCGACCGTCAGGTTTGTCCTTTCAATCATTAACAATGATTTATCCAAGGGAAGTCCGGCGATGTCCGGCATTTTGTATGCAACAGGCCGGGCCCCCATACTCACCAATAGGTCGGTTGAAGTTCCGCGTGTGATCATGGTCCCGGCTGGGGGTACTTGCACAATAATATGGTCTTTTTCAACCACACTGGAATAGGTGCGGGTTAAATGCCTCTGGGAAATGTCGTTTTCTTCCATTATCATTCGAGCCTGTCGCTCTGAAAGAGAGATTAGATTGGGCATTAAAATCTTTTTAGGACCTTTAGATATAATAATTCTGATATCCCGATTTTTCTTTATCTCCGACCCCGGCTCCGGTTCCTGGTAGATCACATGGTTTTTGGGAAATTGCTGGCTATACTCCGACCCATTTACCTTGGTGTTCAATTGCAGATCGGTCAACTGTTCGAGTGCAGTGACCACATTTTTTCCCACAAGCTCCGGTACGATAACCGTATCTTCGCTTTTGATGATAAACGTCAGTGTCAAATAGGCACTGGCTCCTGCAACCATCAAAAAGACAAAAAGCAGGATCGCTATTTTTGCAAACTTTGTGATCATTGGACTCGTTGAAGCCGAACTGAAAAAAAACCATCCATCTGAGTTAAATTTGGAAAGGTTTTGAATAAAGTCTTTGGCAGCTGCCATTTTGCAAATTTCATCCGGAAGTCCCCCGTACTGATCATGTATCACAAAATCGCTGTGCTTTTTCAAAAATTGATCGATCACCTCTTCATTTTCTTCAGGCTCCGGACTGCATACGGCATACACCAAAAAGCCGTTGGGTTTGACCGCATGGGCTAAATTCTCCAACAGGCGCAGCTGCCGGCTCTTATTTTTTGCCAATTCATTTTCGGCCCGATGCCATTTTATGTCCGGGTTGCGACGCAAGACGCCTAATCCCGAGCAAGGCGCATCCAATAGGATACGGTCAAACCCTTGGGGTGGCAATTGCCGCAACCCATGTTCAAGATCCAGGCAACAGGTTGATACAATAGATATCCCCAAACGCTGCATTTCAAGCGCTAGTTGTGAAAGTTTGCTGCCGTTTATGTCCACCGCCACGACCGTGCCTTTGTTTTTCATGAGCTGGGCAATATGACCGGTTTTGCCTCCCATCCCGGCACAGGCGTCCAGAACTGTTTCTCCCGGCTTCGGGTTTAACAACAGTGACACCAGCTGGGCGGCTTCATCCTGAACCTGGAACCAACCGGCTTCAAAGCCATTGAGCTTCGGTATCGATGTGCCTGGATTGACAAATGTGATACCGTCCGGTGAATAGTGTCGTTGGTTGAGCGTGTTCAACTTCGCCGTCGAGCTTCCTTAACAATTCAGGCCGTGATGTTTTGAGAGTATTGGTGCGAACGGTTATCGGCGGGATCGAATTTGCAGCATCGCATAGGGAAATTGTTTTCTCTTGGCCATAACGATGCAGCCATCGGAGGATGATCCATTCCGGAAACGATTTGCCTGCCGTCAGGGCGGCATTTGCATTTTTATCAATATCCGGAAAGGAAATATTTTGATACTCCCGGGCAGTTTTACGCAACAGGGCATTAACATACCCCACCACCCATGGTGCACCGGATGTCTTGGCCATATTCACAGCGGTGTTGACTGCTGCAGAATGCGGAATACGATCCAGGTAAATAAGCTGAAATATGGCGAGCCGGAGGATGTTTAAAATCCTGGGGTTGATTTTATCAAAACGGGTTCTGGAAAAATGGGAGATAATAAAATCCAAACGGCCCCTCCAGCGCAGGACACCGTAGACCAGAGTCTGCAGCAGCGCACGGTCCCGCCGTGAGTCCACCTGTTCAACACTGGAATAGCCTTCCATGAGGGTATCAAGGGTGCGCCGGCCTTGATCAAGGGTATCCAATATGATCAATGCAGTTTTTCGTACATCAAGGGACATGATAAAGTATCTGAGCTAAGCAGTTTTAGGTTCGGAGCTCAAGGTTCAAAGGTCACAACCGATGGCTAATGCTCCTGATATTCATCAAAATCTGGAAAACCCGTCTGAACCCATTAACTTGAACGGATTTATAACCGGAAACCTTCAGGGTCCGACAACATGTTGTCTGATAAAGCACGATAAGCACCTAGCCAAGAACAGAACCCGGCGGTATCCTGTGTCCGCGCAGAAAATCTCTTATCGTGAGGCGTTTGCCAGAATCGCCCTGAATTTCTTCGACGCAAAGTACACCTTTGGCGGTGGCGATACGTAATTCATCGGCGAATCCCTTTAGGACGGTACCGGGAGATTCCGTGAATTCAATCGCAACGGGGCGGGATTTGAATATCTTCAGGCGTTTGTCGCCAAGGAAGGTATAAGCTCCAGGCCACGGAGTGACTCCCCGGATAAAATTCACCAGGGATTCAGCGGATTTGTTCCAGTTGATGAGACCGTCGTCTTTGGCAAGCATGGGCGCGTAGGTGGCAAGGCTGTGATCCTGAGGCAAGGGTTGAATCGTATTCTCAGCCAATCCTCTTAGCGTGTCGATCAGGACTGCGGCGCTTTTCTCAGACAGGCGATCATGCAGATCCCCGGCCGTTTCATCTGGTCTAATGGGCTCCTTGGCGCTAAGTAGGATGTCGCCCGTATCGATTTCTTTTTTCATCAGCTGTGTACATACGGCCGTTTCTTTTTCGCCGTTAATGATGGCCCATTGGATAGGGGCTGGCCCGCGATATTTGGGAAGAAGTGAGGCATGGACATTGATCGTTCCCATGCGGGGCAGCGCCAATACTTTTTCAGGGACGATATTGCCAAAGGCGATGACGATCAGAAGATCCGGCTTGTGTTGCGCAACCAAATCGCAAAACTCTGCAGTCTTGATCGAGGCCGGCTGCAGAACACGATATCCCAGGTCCAGTGCGGTTACCTTCACTGCCGGTGGCGCTACTTTGCGGCCCCGTCCTTTGGGCCGGTCCGGCGCCGTGACGACCATGGCGACATCATACTTGTTTGCATGCAGAGCGATGAGAGCCGGGACGGAAAATTGCGGTGTCCCCATAAATATGACTTTGAATGTTTTTTTCACTTTTCCTGTAATTGCTTTTTGATGCGCCGTTTGTACATTTGCCTTTTCAGTGAGCTGAGGTGCTCAATGAATAACGTGCCGTTTAAATGGTCGATCTCGTGTTGAAGGACGATGGCCAGAATTCCCTCCGCATCGATTTTCAAAGGGTTGCCATCGCGGTCGTGGCCTTCAACGGCGATGGATGCTGCGCGTTTCACATCCGCTCTGAAGTCGGGTACACTGAGGCAACCTTCGTTCTCCGAAACAATCTCTCCTTCTCGGGTAATGATTTTAGGATTGATCAGAACATTCAGCGAACGGCTTTCATCTCTGGGGGAAACATCATAAATTAATATACTTTTGTCCCAGCCGACCTGAATTGCCGCCAGGCCGATCCCGGGAGCGTCATACATGGTGAGGGCCATCTTATCGATCATTTCCTGGACTTTACCATCTATGTTTTCAAGTGGTTGTGTCGGTTGGCTTAAAAAATTGTCGGGATATGTTAAAATATTCAGTTTGTTCATAATACTAGGTTGCGATTCCTTCTATCATACTTTCTCAGCGTTCCCTGCGAATTTTGCGGTAGATAGTTACAGGGGTTTTAACCTTAAATTCCAGAATCTTTGATTTCTTTGCCTTCAAAAGACATCCGGCTTATATTCACGCTGAGAATCATTGCAGATAAAAACCCGATAAGGATTACCGGGATCACTTGAATGGCATGGTTTGCCAGCGTGAATCCTAACGCATCTTTGGCGGAGATGCCAAACAGCGAAAGCGCGAACACCCCGCCCGCTTCCCAAAGTCCCCACCAGCCGGGAACGGACGGCAGGGAAATAAAGATACAGATAATCACCATCACGGTGGTGATTTCGAGATATGTCAGATGAATGCCCGGGCTGCCGAGTGAAATCAGATAGTAAGAGCAAGCCTGCAGACCCCAGATAAGTGCTGAGAGACCCGCACACAATAAGATCTTTTTCGGATATCTGATCAGCGCGAAACCCTGGGCGATATTTTTTAATATGTTAATGACCGGGTCGCAAATTTTTTTTCTGACTGTGGCCTTAAATCGTTCTCCGGTAAAAAAGAACAATGACGGTGTGAGCAAAATTGCACTGTAGATCAAGTTGCGGGCCTTGCCGATACTGAATATTGCGATTCCTGCAATTAACACCCCACCAAGCTTAAGCATGGTATCAAATATGGTTTGCAGGGTTTCTTGGTTCAGTTGATAAGTTTTAAAGTCAACAGTTTGATCGGGGTTGATCTTCAATGCGCCGGCGGTTAACATGAACAGCAGAATCAAAAGACAGATGTCAAATACCCGCTCTGCGACGACGGTGGCCAGACCGGTGGCAAAAGGAATTTTTTCCTCTTTTTGCAGAATCACCGGGCGGGCCACTTCACCAAGGCGACCCGGCAGCACGCAATTGATCATGAATCCGATCATCATGGGATGAAATGCACGCCGGAAACTTATCCTGCGGGTCGATTCCAGTATGATTTGCCACCGGACAGCCCGCAACATAAAAGAAAACACAGCGACGAGAACCGCCGGCAATACCCAAAAATAATTGATAGAAGCCAGATAATTAAAAAGTTCGGCAAGCGGGACGTTTTTAAAAGCAAAAAAGAGCGCTACCGCCGATATTAAAACACCCCCGATAAAGGAGATGGTCATATTTTTTTTCATGCTAGCTAAAATTTCCCGGGCAGCGACAATGTCTTTTTTGATTTGATCAATAAGCTCCGCAACGTTAGAAAATTTTATTTCATCGCGAATTCGCCTAATAAAATTCACCCGAACTTTTTCGCCATATATATCGGCATTAAAATCGAAGATATGCACTTCAACCGTAAATTCATGATTTTCAAACGTCGGGCTGTAACCGATATTGGCCACGCCTTTAAACGGTTTGCCCCTGCATTCACCGGTGACTGCATAAATGCCGGTCTTGGGACATAATTCGTCATTCAAAGTTATATTGGCTGTCGGAATGCCCAACAGTTTACCCCCGCGGTCACGCCCGGTGACCACCCGTCCTCTGATTTGATAATAGCGCCCCAGCATTTTTTCAGCCTGCTCCATCAAACCTTCCGTGACAAGTTCCCGGATTTTGGTGCTACTGATTCTATCCGTGAAACCCCTGGACATCCTGATCCAGTCTGCCACAATGACCTCAAATCCATATCTCGGACGCATAGACATTTAATAGTTCGATATTACCTTCTCGATTCTTGCCGAAGCTGTAATCTTCACCCACCACAATCGCTTTCATGCCGATTTTCCCAACCAATACATCCCTGACAAATTCTTCGGCTGAAAGCGCTGCGAATTCCCGTGTGAAGGGGATGCAGATGAGGGCATCGATGTGGGTGCGCCCGATCAATTCTACTTTTTGCTCATACAAGGTGATCAGGGGCGGGTGACCGTTTTGCTTCAATACTCGAAGCGGGTGAGGATCAAAGGTCATGGCAATCGACGTACCGTCGATATTTTGGGCCATTTCGATAACTTCATGAAAAAGGGCCTGATGTCCGATATGGACACCATCAAAATTGCCGATGGTAATGACGGCATTTTTAAATGGCTCGTAAATTTTATCGAGGGTATCAATAATTTTCATGCTTGGCTTTCATGCTGTGAATAATGGCTTGACATGGATAATACAAAAGGTATATGTAGTCCACATCCTGAAATTAATCAATCTTTTTCATCGTGCCGAAGTGGCGGAACTGGTAGACGCGCTAGGTTCAGGGTCTAGTGGGCGTATGCCTGTGCGAGTTCGAGTCTCGCCTTCGGCACCAAAATAATTTCAATAGGTTACGCTTTGCTGCGTAACCTTTTTTGTTTTAAAACTTCCTTTTATAATCTCTTTAGGGTTTAATCCCCCACAGCTTGATGCGATAAAATCCGTACAATCAACTCTCAGATACCTCGTGGCTTGCCGCGCGGCAGTTTATTTTCAAGATGACACTAATTTCACATGGTTTTCACAAGCCGCAAAAAGTCAATGCAAATATAACCATTTAATTTAAAAATAAAACCCCCAAGTTGATTGGATTAATCCTAACGCTGCAAAAGCAGGCGAGCAATAGAACCAAGGTTCTAAAGTTGATCTCCGTCCCCGGATCAGTTGCCGCCGGTCGTGGTGCCATAACCCAGAATCTGAGATCGTCAGGCCTGCTGCGTTGTTCATGCAACATTGCTAAAACATGGTGCAACTTCGGTTAAAGGATTAGCTATGCCTGCCGATATTAAACCCATCACAAAAAATTATTCACCCGATATCGAATTGCGCTGAGATCATAGCGGAGCGATTTGTAGAAAGATGACCAGGTACATTTGAAGAATGCAAATTGATATGCCAAAGTATGAAGTTAGGAATGTTGATGGGGGGCGATGGGAGGATGTTTCTGAGAAAAATTTCATGGAAACATTGGTGGACATCTTTGACCAAGTTTCTCCGATCATGATCGATATACTGCATGGCAAAGAGGTCAGCACCCCGTACGGTATTTTCCGACTAAAAAATTGAACCAGCAAGTGGGGGTCGGGAATTTAAGGGGTTGCGAAACTATAGGTTTCTATCTCCGTGTCTTTTGGGTTTCCGATTGAACCGTTTTCTACCTTTGCTTTACCACGGCATGGAGAAACGCGAAGACCCTGGATTATCCTTTTTTACCGATTTGAAAATAGAGCTTTCCGGCAATCAGCTGAACCTCGACTTTTCCCTCCTTTTGAAGATCCTCGACCTCTTTCAGGAAAAAATCATAGTTATACCCGGGGTAGTCTTTCGATAATTTTTCCGTCAATTCGTGATAGGGTGTCGGCTTACCGGATTTTTTGAGTAACTCATGGATTTTTGCACTAATTTTCGGATTTATCCCTTGTTCTTCAAACCCGTTTTGTTTCGCAATATCTGCTTGATGATTGGTTTGCAAACTTGTATGACCCCCTGGGTGTATTTCATCATTTACATGGGATCCCAAGCTATCTTTATCAACTTGTACATTTTCAAACTCTCTGGACTGCCAGCCTAATTGATGACCGATAATATCCAACCTGCCATTTAAATTATTCAATACCTTTTTTATGCTTCTAATCCTAAATAAAATTAAGATCCCGAATGTGCATATGGCAAAGATTATCACCAATGCACAAGTCGATACAATAAGGGGTAAACCGGTTACTTTGGATAATTGGTTAAAAAAGTTAAATATCATAATTTCCAGGTTTTATTTTTTTCTTCTGAGAGCCCCGCTGTTAGTATTTTTACTTTTTTACTGATTGTAATAGCTTCTTTATTCATTTGACGAATATAAAATAGCAGCAGAGAAACGCATATTACGAATAAAATAGTGGACGTCCATAGTACAATAAATGTCCCAAGATTCAAGTTTCCGATAAATGTCATTAATTCTACCATTGTAATGTATTCCAATTAGTCATAATTACAGATAGTTGAAACATTATTTCCCACCAGCAACCGGCTGCCTCAGATTATGAACGGCCTAGGGTATGTGTTCTGCGTAACAACTAAATATTTTTTTTGGATATTTCAGTGCCGGCGGTCCACTGATCCATTTTTCAATGAACCTCTTATTACAAAGCAAAACTGTGTTTGTGCTTGCCGATAAATACGAAGCTACTGCATTTCTTGGCTATTGAATGGTTATTTTGAAAAACATCAATACCAAAAGGATATAATTTATCAAGGTCATTGGTATCAATAAAAATTTGAATAAAATCCTTACCATTATTTTTTAGAGTGTTGATCAATTCATAGGCTGAGTTACCATCAAAATCACCGTATAGCTGCAAATGTAAACTGTCTTTGTTGCGGTAGGACAAAAGTTGGAAATTAGATGCCATCGGGATGCTCCTTTCAATCCATTAAATTCGTCTTTTTTACTCACATCTAAGAAATTATAGTGCGATCGGCCTAAAAAAATCTGGTCAACCGACTTGCGAGTAACTGAAATTGCATCATATTTTCCTTTTCTGCAAATACCATGCAAAAATAGGTGAACTAAGTGAATTACTGCTAATTGTTCAAGTTACAAAGGATTAATTTCAATTGGATTTCATAAGAAGAGGAAGATTAGGAAATAAAGTATCCAAATATTGTGTAAAAAAAGCCATATTTGGGTAAATTTATGACAACTTGGATGAAGGGCCGCGAAGATGGGTGCTATCGGTTCATCCAAGCGGGGGGCTGTGGCGTCTCTGCCTAAAATATAGATTGAGCGATATTTTTCTCAAAAAATCGCTCAACCCGGATTTAGGGATATAAACGCGGTGTGAACGTTACGCTTATTTCCATATGCTGCTTGCAGATTATCGTCTGATGGTCACTTTTTCCATGACCACATCTTTTACCGGGCGGTCGCCCGGGCCTGTTTTCGTCGATCCGATTTTCTTAATGACATCCATGCCTTTGGTGATTTTCCCGAAGACAGAGTGTCTATTATCAAGATGAGGGGTCGGGCCCAGGGTAATGAAGAATTGACTGCCATTGGTGCCGGGGCCGGCGTTGGCCATGGAGAAAATGCCTTCGCTGTCATGCCGTAAAGACGGGCTGAATTCATCTCCAAATTTATACCCCGGACCACCCGTGCCGGTTCCCAGAGGACATCCACCCTGAATCATAAAGCCATCGATGACACGATGAAAAATTAGGCCATCATAAAAATTACCGGCCTTATTCGTTTTCTGCCGGCCTTCCACCAGGTTGATAAAATTCCAAACCGTTTCGGGGCATTCTTTGGCAAAGAGTTCACCCTCAAAATTTCCCTGGGTAGTTTCAAATACCACGGTGACCTTTTCAATGTCTTCTTTGTAATCACTTTTTGTACCGCTCATAATAATCTCCTTTTAGGTGTATGGTCTGATTTTGGTTCTGCTTGTATGGGACACGGATGGACACGGATTTCAGGGATTTGTTAAGCAAAAGCATATCGAGGAATTCAGAAATTTTAATAACATCTGATTTTTTACATTCCTTAATTTTTTCCGCCGAAAGACGGGCAAACAAATTGCCTGATTTTTTACCTGTGTTTATCTGCGCAAATCTGTGGCCAAATTACCGAACAATTTCATTCCCAGCCATTTTGTGAATTTTGACATCAACAATTTTATTTTTCAGTTTATCCCCAGCCTCAATCAATACCGGCAAGTAATTCGAAGAAACCCCTTTGAGTAAATTCGTTGAAGCATCTCTTTTAGTTTCGATGAGAATCGATAATTGCTGTCCTATGAACTTACGGTAAAAACCCATTCGTTTTTCATTGGCAAGTACTCGCATCCGTTCACATCTATCTTTGATCTTTCGCCCATCCACTTTATCCGGTAAATCGACAGCTTTGGTCCCGGGCCGTGGGGAAAACGGAAAAACATGCAGATAGCTGATCGGCAGTTCTTCAAGCAGTTTATAGGTATTTTCAAATGCCGTCTCGCTCTCGCCCGGAAACCCGATGAGGACATCTACACCGATGGCGGCATCCGGCATGAATCGATGTATTTTAAGGATCAAATTGCTGAAAAACTGTGGTGAATACGGACGTCTCATAATTTTTAAGATTTCCGCGTCTCCGCTTTGAAGTGGTATGTGAAAATGTCGGCAGAATATATCGGATTTCACCGCTTGCTCAATAATTTTCTCGGTAAACTCCATGGGTTCAATTGAACTGAGTCGAATTCTATCGATCGGTCTTAATTTGCGAATACGTTCCATGGCGATCGAAAGATTCGTTGCGGGAGATAGGTCATGACCATAGGCGCCCAGATGGATTCCTGTCAGCACAACTTCTCGATAACCGGCCTTAGACAGTTTCCCGATCTGCTCCAATACATTATCCAGCGGCATACTTCGGCTGCGGCCGCGGGCATGGGGTACAATGCAATAGGTACAAAATGCATCACAGCCGTCCTGGATTTTTAAAAAGGGCCGTGTTCGGAGAACCGCATCCGCTAACGGCATGGAAGCAAATGGCTGCTTCTTGTGAATATCACCACAAATGGCAGTCACATGTCTGTGCACTCCTTTATCGCCTGTCCGGATCGTGCGAGCGATGGTTTGCTTTTCATTATGGCCGATAATGTAATTCACACCGTCAATCATCTTGATTTCTTGCGGTGCCGTCTGGGCATAGCAACCTGTTACGATGATTTGGGCATTGGGATTGGCGCGAATAGCCCGGCGCACCGCTTGTCGTGACTGCATTGCTGCTTTCTGGGTCACCGCACAGGTATTAATGATACAAAAATCAGCCTCTTCCAGGTCTCGCACCGCCTGCCACTTTGAAGACTGCAAATCCTGTGCAATCGCTTCCGACTCGGCCTGGTTGACTTTGCAACCCAGGGTTGTGATCTTAAATTTCGACATATACAATTTGGTAATTCTTGGGCCTGTTTCTGACTTTCAGGGCTTCGGGCTGATCCATCCGCCTCCCAATATCTCATCCCCCCGGTAAAAGACGGCACCTTGACCGGGAGTTACAGCTGTTTGAGGCACTGCAAACCGAACCATCGCTGTAGATTTATCCTGTGGGAAAACCATGGATTCAGCTTCTTTACTGCGATACCGCACACGGGTGTGCACTTCCATGGGCAGGGTCGGCTGTTCGCCAATCCAATTTATTTCCGCAACCATACATTCAGATGACAAAAGGTCTTTTTTGGCGCCCACTATCAGTCGGTTGCGCTCGGCATCCAGCCGAATCACGTAATATGGCTCTGCCGCCGGGCAATTGATACCGCGTCGTTGACCAATGGTAAATAAATGCAGGCCGTTATGCTCCCCAATGACCTGCCCGTTTAGATTCTCGATCAACCCCGGTCTGGGCTCAAATTCTTGCTGTGCTTTTAAAAATTCACCATAAGATGTGTGCTTAATAAAACAAATATCCTGGCTTTCGTCACAGGTTAACGGCCGAAGTCCTTTTTGGGCTGCCATTTGCTTGATATCTATTTTCTTCATCTTCCCTAAGGGGAAACAGGCATTTTCAAGTTGTTGCTGGGTTAGACGAGCCAGGAAATAAGATTGATCCTTCTGGTCATCGAGACCTTTGAAACAGTCGATAATTACCGCTTGGATCCCTTCTTATTCGGGCATAGTGTCCGGTAGCCAGCTTTTGCGCCCCAAGCTTGCGTGCATAGGATAAGATCTTGCCGAATTTGATGGTGGGATTGCACCGCATGCACGGATTGGGTGTTTGGCCCTTACGATATGTTTGAGTAAAATAGTCGACTACCTTCTCCTGAAATTCAGCGCGGATGTCAACTATCTCCACCGGTATATCAAGTTGTTTTCCGATACCAAGGATTTTTAGTCGGTTATCTGCTTGGGGGTGCCGGGCACAGGATAGGTTAGTTTCAAATCCGGTAATAAAGTGAATTCCAATTATATCCTGCCGTTGTTCTTTTAAACACCAGGCAGCCATTAAGGAGTCAACACCACCGCTGATGGCAACTGCGGTTGTTTTTTTCATTCGAAAAAGGTCTGGTCTGCCGGGCGGATTTCCATTGCCCGGGGCGGGCAGGCAGGCACGCACAGTTCGCATACACTGCATTTCTCTTGGTCGAAAATTACCTTCATTTCCGGCCGCTGAACTGCAAGAGCACCGGTGGGGCATACCGCCGTGCATGCTCCGCAATCAGTGCATTTTCGATTGTCACGCTTAATTTCCTGGGAAGCAGTTTTGACATGCACGCCGTGAGCTTTTAAATATTTCACCCCGTCTTTGAAATTTTTTCGCGTACCGGATAATTCAAGTGCCATCACACCTTCTTTACGGGGTAGAATGGCAGCATTTAGAATATTGAAAACCAGATCGTAATCTTTGGTTAAATGATAAACAATCGGCTTATGGACTTCGGTTTTCGGAAAGCGAAGAATGAGTATTTTAGAATACACGCAAACCTCCAGCAAGGGTTCCCAAGTTTCGACAAGATTAACCAATTTAATGGCAAATAAATGCGCTGTCAACTGATAGTGCTCTGTTCCAAAAAAAAATAGTTTCGATTTCGGCTATTTACCATGGGTGGCATCAGAATTTCGGGTATACGCCTGAGTCGTTGGCCGACATAAAAACCTAGTAAATGTAAAAAATTAATTTGCCAATCGTAAGTGGTTGATTCATTCGGTATTTTCGCTTATGATTCTAGTATGAATCGATTTGCCTATCGAACAACTGGCTTTGCCATAAAAGCCATTTCCAACCTGTCCAAAGCCAATATATCCCTTCACGGTCAGGAAAATATACCGGAAGGGTCGGTTATTTTCGTGATCAATCACTTCACCCGTCTTGAAACCATGTTGATGCCCTACCAGATTTTCACCTTGACCAAAGTTCCGGTATGGTCATTGGCGGATTATGCACTTTTCACCGGTGCACTGGGTGGTTATCTCGATAAGGTCGGCGCAGTTTCAACCAAAGACCCGGACCGAGATCGTCTCATCGTAAAATCGCTGCTCACCGGCGAGGCCAATTGGGTGATCTTTCCCGAAGGTCGAATGGTAAAAAATAAAAAGATCATCGAAAAAGGCCAATTTATGATCTCATGGGCAGGTGGAAAACATCCGCCGCATACCGGAGCGGCGACGCTGGCCATCCGAACAGAATTTTACCGACAACGCTTACGCCGTCTTGCCCGGGAAAAGCCGGATGAGGCCGAATATCTGCAGGATCTTTTCCAAATCGAATCGCTTGAACCCGTGCTAAATCGTCACACCTATATCGTACCGGTCAATCTGACTTATTATCCCATCAGGGCCAGGGAAAATATTTTGAGCAATCTGGCCTCCAAATTGGTGGACAACATGTCGGATCGAGCCCTGGAAGAACTCATGACCGAGGGTTCCATGCTGATTTCGGGGGTGGATATCGACATCCGATTTGGAGACCCGATTCTGATCGGTGACTGCCTTGAATGCACGATCATTGAATCTGACATCCGGGCCCAGAGAAGAATTAACTTTGATGATCCGGTCGCATCAAAAAGCGCCATGCGCAAAGAAGCGCTGAAACTCATGCAGTTATACATGACCGATATTTACAACCTGACAACGGTGAATCTGGATCATCTTTTCGCCTCGATACTTCGTGCCTTGCGGGCTAAGCAAATTGATGAATATGATTTTCGCCGAAGGGTTTTTCTGGCGGCCACGCGAATTCAACAGCACAATGGTTTGCACCTTCACTCCAGCCTTAAAGATGTCCCCGTACATTTACTGACCGATGACCATATCGGTAAAGCCGCTGATTTTATTTCGATTGCTTTGGAAAAGGGCAATTTGAAGAGAGTCGGCGAAAGACTGATAAAAGACCAATCTACCTTTACGTCTCCCTACGATTTTCATCGTGCCCGGATCGACAACCCCATTGATGTCATTGCCAATGATGTGGAGGCCCTGACACAGCTTCAGAGAACCGTACGACACCTCGCCTTGCAGCCAAAATTCTGGGTCCGCAGAAAGGTTGCTCAATACCTTGCGGAGCAGGCTGTTGCTGAATTCAAACGGGACTATCATCAATATTTTGTGAAAGGGGAATCCAAGGCCCTGGAAGTCGGTATGCCGTCCATCATCAAAGGGAAATCTAAAAATATAGGCGTGTTGCTCTCCCATGGGTATATGGCGGCTCCTCTGGAGGTTAAGGGTCTGGCGGATTATTTGGGCGGCTTGGGGTTTTGGGTTTATGTTCCCCGTCTAAAAGGTCATGGTACCTCTCCTGATGATCTTGCAAAACGATCATACGGAGATTGGGTGAAATCCATTGATCACGGATATGCTCTCATAAGCAGCATTTGCCGAAAGGTTGTGGTCGGTGGGTTTTCCACCGGTGCGGGTCTGGCACTGCATCTGGCGGCCAGGGTAAAAGAAGTCGCCGGCGTGTTTGCTGTTGCCGCTCCGCTGACGCTCAAGGACTTCTCATCTAAATTCGCTCCGGCGGTGGACATGTGGAACCGAATAATGGATAAGACTTATCATGTCGGCCCCCAAAAAATATTTGTTGAAAATAAGCCGGAAAATCCTCATATAAATTACCTGCGCAATCCGATCTCCGGTGTCCGAGAACTCGGGCGGCTAATGGATGACCTTGAACCCAAATTATCGCATTTGAACAAGCCGGCTTTAATCATCCAATCCCGCAGAGACCCGGTGGTGGATCCGAAAGGATCCAGAAAGATTTTTGAACTTCTCGGCACCGAGCAAAAAGAATATCTTCTGGTGAACTTTGATCGCCACGGTATTCTCCTGGGAGAAGGCTCTCAAAGAGTCCATAAGATCATCGGTGAGTTTATTAAGACGTTTTGACCAACCCACAGTAATATTCCCCCCCCTCAATCCGGCTTATTATCCGTTCCGTCTCATTTCCGGTTAAACCTGATTGGCATCGAATCCTAGCGACCGCGTATATTTTAGACAAATTTAAAGATTTCTGGGCCGAATTTTTGACATAATCAATTATTTTTATTAAAATAAATAAAAAACCAACAAAATTCTCACTTCTTCAAGTTTAGCGTCATTGTAAAAACAAAGGCAAAAATTCATATGCCGGCAAGCGATTTAGCAAAGGGCACGATTTTCTTTCTGCTGGTTTTTCTCGCTGGATGCACTGAAAACCGATACCCAAATATAGTCACTGCCGATGAGGGAATGGTTCGCAAATGCAGATATTTGGACACTATTTCGGAAATTACGGATCCGGGCCAGATAGTGTTTCCCGCGAGATTCAGCAATCCATATATGGGCGAACTTAAGGTGTTGGAGCGTGCGAGTAATATGGGAGCCAGTCACATTGTCTGGTTTTATAACTATCCTATCGGGTCATCTGCATCCGCTTACCATTGCGGGGACTGACGTGATCGGTTATGTCGATTTATCCATCCAATCTGGTAGATAATTAAATGAATAATAGAAAAATGTACAATACAACGTTGGATTCAGACCTAATTAGACAAATAAAGATTCTTGCAGCACAACTGGAGAAGCGGCAAAACGATTTACTGGAAGAGGCCATACAGGATCTCCTCCAAAAATATCAAAGCAAAGCCGATCCACTATCCGGCAGAGCTCTTTCATCTCTATAAATTTGTAATAATTTATCGAAGAAATAACCACGAAGGTAGAGGGATTAAATGGAATCGAACCCCGAAAGAAGAGATAGAACACGCTTTGACCACGAGTCCAAGATTACACTGGAAAATAACGAGATCGGTGTTCAGCGCGGTATCATGATGTTTAATTTCAGTAATAGCGGGCTGTATATTGAGGCTGACACGCGGCTGGAACAGGGCGCAGAAATTCGCGTTGGCATCAACAATTCGCCTTATGCATCGGAACCCGATAAATTCGAAAGCTATCGCGGTATTATCAAGTGGCGCAAAGAATTAAAACGGTCTTCATTCTATTACGGATATGGAGTGGAATTGATATTTGAAGATGCTGAAGACGAAGACCTGGATCCATTCTTATGGTCAAGGGAAAATTCGCGCAAACCCTTAGCGATTCCCGTCAAATTCGAGTTTGAAAATCACGTTTACGAGGGAACTACGGAAAATGTCAGCGCTGACGGCATCGCGATAAAAACCTTAGATCCCGTCATGGTAGGTCAGCAGGTTACGGTTAAGATACCCCTGATAAAGAAGCACAAAATTGCTCGGCTTCACGGCAAGGTTTCCTGGTCCAACCGACAGGGCTTTGGCGTTAAATTTCTACCGCGGAATGAAAATAATCCTTGACATGACACCATGTGGTATTATTATTTTGATAAGCGGCTGATGCTGCTAAGTTGTTAACAGGTTAACTTTACAAACTAACCTTAACACCTTCCTCTATCCGGGGTGGTTCATTCCCCATGAACCGCCCCATTTTTTGTTGTATTAACAGTTTCTTAAAAATATTTACATTATACATTACATGAGGCTACGATGTCTGAATCAGAAACCCTGGAAATTTTTTCCGACTATGTCTGACCCTGGTGCTATTTCATTACCGGGCGTATTGAACAATTGCAAAACGAGTTTGATATCAATATCAAGTGGACCGCTTTTCCACTTCACCCGGAGACACCGGCGGAAGGGCTCACTCTCGAGGAGCTATTTGCCGGCCGGCCGGTCGACATTAACCAGGTGCTGGCGAATCTAAATCGCACGGCAAAGGATCTCGGTTTGCCGTTTGGGAAGCGGGAAAGGACCTACAACAGCCGTCTGGCCCAAGAGTTGAGTAAGATGGCGGAAAAACAGGGATGTGGTGAGCAATTCCATCTGGCAGCCTTCAAAGCCTATTTTGCTGATGGTTTGAACATCGGTCGCCAATCGATCCTGTTGGAGCTGGGAACTTCGATCGGGCTGTCTGCTGAACAGGTTCTTGAAGTTCTTGAAAAAAGGACATTTGAAGCGGCTGTGGATAAAGATTGGATGCGGTCATATCAACTGGGTGTTAAAGCGGTACCGACATTCATGATTAAAGGGATGTCACTTGTGGGGGCGCAGCCCTATGAAAAGCTGGTTCAGCTGGTGGCGGGCAGTGGCGTGGTGAAACGTGGCTGAAGTGAATGACGAATGAAGAATGACAACCACCGACTATTTAAAAATTTTTAGTTTTTTCCATGAACACCATCGCTATCATCATCCTTGCCGCTATCATTTTTGATTATGCCCTTAATGGCCTGGCTGACCACCTGAATCTATCAAAGCTTCGAAACGATCTGCCGGAAGGCTTCCTGGGGATATATGATACGGATCGTTATCGCCAATCCCAGCAGTATTTGAAAGCCAACACCCGTTTTGGCTGGGCGACAGCTACATTTAACGTCGCTGTGATGCTTATCTTTTGGTTTGCCAAAGGATTTCCTCTGCTGGATGAATGGGTGCGATCTTTTCATTACAGTCCGGTCATTACCGGTCTGATATACATGGGCGTCCTGGTTTTGTTCAAAGGGCTTCTATCGCTGCCATTCAGCATATACGCCACCTTTGTGATCGAAGAACGTTTTGGATTCAATCAAACGAACTGGACCACTTTCATAACGGACCTGGCAAAGGGGCTCCTGCTGGCAGTCTTGCTGGGCGCACCGCTTTTAGCCGGAATCCTGGCGTTTTTTGAGCACGCCGGTAAGCACGCCTGGTGGTATTGCTGGATAGCGGTTACCCTCTATATGCTTGGCGTCCAATTTATAGCGCCGACCTGGATCATGCCGCTATTCAATAAATTTACACCATTGGAAGCCGGCGAGCTCAAATCGGCCATTCTTTCATATGCCGACTCCATTGATTTTCCGATAGAAAATGTATTTGTCATGGACGGTTCGCGACGTTCCAGCAAATCCAATGCTTTTTTTACCGGATTTGGTAAACACCGGCGCATCGTCCTGTTCGACACCCTGATAAAGCGGCATACAACCGGCGAACTGCTTGCCGTACTGGCGCATGAAATGGGTCATTACAAAAAAAAACATATTCTGCTGACGATGACCATCGGTATCCTGCAAATGGGGATCATGTTGTTTTTGTTGTCGATCTTTATTTCCTACCAGGGACTTTTTGACGCCTTTTACATGCCGCAAAAATCCGTATACGCCGGTTTGATTTTCTTTGCCATGTTATACTCTCCGATTGATTTTATAAGTGGTATATTCATGCAAATGCTGTCGCGCAGAAACGAGACTGTGGCCGATCGATTTTCGGCAGAGACCACCCACGATCCCGACTCCATGGTGGCGGCCTTAAAAAAACTTTCCGTCGATAACCTGACAAACCTTATGCCGCATCCCCTTTACGTCTTTCTCAACTATTCTCACCCGCCGGTTTTGCAGCGTATCCGTGCGATTCACGGGAAATTGGGCCTATCCTGATTGAAATATTAATTTGGATCCGATTTACTAAAACAGCTGCAGTTGGCCATCTTTTGGTTTCTTTGCGCGAGAAGGTGCCAATTCCTGCCAATCACCTTCAAAATTTTCCTGGGGAACATCCGCGTACTTGACCGCCATCGTGCTTCCATCATCCTGTTCGATGCTTTCCAGAGGATTAAAAAAGAGCTCAATTTCCTGCCGGGTCATCACCGGAAATTTATAATGTCTATTCAAGTACTTAAGGTTTCCTTTGTCTTGAATTCGTTCTCGCACAAACTCGAGATGGCTTTGGATGCGGTGATGAATTCGGTCGTTGGAAGTATTTATGATCCTGTCCTTTATGGAAAAAATCTCATCCCGAAAGCCGGATTCGATTTCAAAACCGATGCTGTTTCTCCCGGTTGCCATGGCCGCGGACGTGGTGGTTCCGGTACCCAGAAACGGATCCAGCACCGTATCGCCTTTTGTCGAATACATATTTATCAAACGATAGGACAGCTCAAAAGGAAATGCCGCACTTCTCAGCCGGGTGGCGCTATTTTTCATTTTTTGGGTGGTTCCGATCAAATCAAACCACACATCCGAAAACCAGCGGTTTCTTTCTTCCCAGAAAAATGCGCCTTCCCGCCGGCTTTGTTTTTTTTGGGGACTGCTGAATTCTCTTTTAGAGCCTTTTCGCAGGATGAGAATATATTCATGTTCGAGGGTAACATAGGCCCCGGCGGGCAGCATCCCTGATCCCATAAATTTATTGGGGGCATTGGTGGGTTTGCGCCACAAAATAAGAGGCAAGGCACTGAGGCCGGTTTTCAGCATGGCCGCCAGGATTCTGGAGTGATTGGGATATAAGCTGAAATCTTCATCAATGGTCCGGACAGCATCGCCGATGTTGATGCAGGCAATACCACCATTTACCAAAATTCGAGAAATTTCCTGCCAGACCGGGTCAAGCTCCCGGTGCATTAATTCAAAAGCCTGCAAACCCTTTTGGTGCTTTAAGGCCTTGCCAATTTCCTTACTTTGGCGAATGAACATCTCGTCCCACATTTCGATCATGGGGTAGGGCGGTGAGGTGACCACCAGATGCACACTCGCCGAAGGGATGTCTACCCATTTTTTTGGAATTCTTAAAAAATATTTTGTGAGTTGTTTTCATAGTAATTTATATATGTTATATTGTTTTATTAAAGTTAATAGATTAATATTTTGGCCTTCAAAATATTAAAATATAGTTTCGCCAAAAGTTACTCTTTGCAGTCTTTAGGCCGGTATGGCAATTATTTCCGGTTTATCCAGGAATAGGGTGATATTTCATATATTCTGCGGATAGTCAAATATCTCTTTTCATTTTGGTAAATGATGCTTATAAAAAGAACCACAACAAAATGGTTTGAGAGGAAATCTGTGAGTTCCCGATCTGATATGCCGACTGCCAAAAATGAATTCAGGCAAAAAAATCAATCCGGTTTGCTGAAAACCCCACTTCCCCGGCTCAATGATCCTGAGGGGGATTATCTGCCGGCTTCCCTGCCGTTCACCGTGGATGCTCATGTTCATTTTTTTCCGGATTATTTATTTCGCATTATTTTCGGCACTGATTTTCCGAACCTCCCTTATGCCTGGGACCGTGAGATCCGACGTCTCATCGAGCTAAAGCTTTCGGATACCACCTTGGAAAGAATTCTGGGGAAAAACGCCCTGGAATTTTATGCCATCGATAACGAAACAAGACACATTAAAGGAACAACACGAACACTTCGAAAAGACTCGAAAAAATAACCAATAAATAGGACTGAGGGCCTAAACTATTTCCGAGACTACACTCGGAAAAAGGGGTCCGTTAAGGGCAGCAAGCACACCAATAATTTATGTAGGTTTCAGGTGTCGGGTGTCAGTATCTAACACCTCCCTTCCTTGACACCCGAAACCAGACACCTCAATTTTCTGACATCAGGTTGTCAGAAAAAACCAGTTAAGAGCCTATGTACTTATTAGTGGATTTCATGGCTAAAATTAAATGTGAC
Organism: uncultured delta proteobacterium; assembly: GCA_963723215.1. Classification (GTDB taxonomy): domain Bacteria; phylum Desulfobacterota; class Desulfobacteria; order Desulfobacterales; family JAFDCJ01; genus JAFDCJ01. Next base: position 12,589 of record CAVRQG010000007.1, on the reverse strand, counting down.
AAAAGAGGTTTAAGATGAAAAAACTGACAGTTGAAGATTTGGATCTTCATGGCAAACGTGTCCTCATGCGGGTTGATTTTAATGTCCCGCTGGAGAATGGAAAGGTCGCCAATGACAAGCGCATCCAGGCGGCTTTGCCGACAATCAACTACATTGTCAAAAAAGGTGGCAAGCTGGTCTTGATGTCGCATCTCGGCCGGCCGAAAGGGACCAGGGTTTCCGAGATGTCCTTGAAAGCCCTGCGTGGCGGTCTTGAACCGCCTGCTGGGAAATGATGTCGCCTTTGTCGATGACTGCATCGGCGCGGATGTTACCAATGGCAGTCAATGGGCTTAATGCCGGCGATGTCCTGTTACTTGAAAATCTTCGGTATTACCAAGAAGAAACAGACAATGATGCCATGTTTGCCGAAAAGCTTGCCAAACACGGTGATTTGTATGTCAACGATGCTTTCGGAACCGCCCATCGGGCCCATGCCTCCACCGAAGGGGTGACCCACTTCATTAGGCAATGTGCCGCCGGATTTCTCATGGTGAAAGAGCTCGACTATCTTGGCGGGGTCATGGAAAACCCCCAACGGCCGTTTGTTGCCATTCTCGGTGGTGCCAAAATATCCGGCAAAATCGATGTCATTACCAACCTGCTGCCCAAGGTTGATAAGGTGATTATCGGCGGCGGCATGGCCTACACTTTTTTTAAGGCCCGGGGTCTTGAAATCGGCCGATCTTTGCTTGAAACGGATAAAGTGGACTATGCCAAAGAAATTTTGGCCCAGGCCGGCGACAAAATCGTACTTCCCGTCGATTGCATGATTACCGATTTTTTTGACTTTAACGCCCGCAAAATCGGCAACCTGAAGGAAGTCAGCGTGGAAGCCATCCCTGCCGATTGGGAAAGCCTCGATATCGGCCGCAAAACCATTGAAACATTTCGTGGCGTGCTTGAGAATGCCAAAACCGTTATCTGGAACGGTCCCATGGGTGTATTCGAAATCGATGAAACTGCGAAAGGAACTTATGCCATTGCAGAGTTACTGTCCCAGGTGACCGCCAAAGGAGCCACCACTGTAATCGGCGGCGGCGATTCGGCCTCGGCCGTCAACAAAGCCGGCGTAGCAGATAAGGTGTCGCACGTCTCCACCGGCGGCGGAGCCTCGCTGGAATTTATCGAAGGCAAAACTCTTCCAGGGGTTGCCGCATTAACCGATAAATAGCATCAAAAAATGACACGGATAAACACGGATTTCACAGATATTTAGTGCTCCTTTCTATAAGCAGCTTTTTTTATCCGTGAAGATCTGTGGAAATCCGTGTCCATTATTTAGCAAAACCTCAAAACCTGAATTGCTGAATCCGATCCCTTTATGCAGCAACGACGTTCTTCGGCAATTTTCTAGTCAATATATCCACCGCTTCTTCCACCATGTCTTCCAACACCTGGGCAGCCGGCTTAATCTCTTTTATGATGCCGGAGACCTGCCCGGCCAGTCCGCCCACAAAGTCTGTCTGGTTAGCTTTGATAAAGCTTGCCAGCAGCGCTGAAGAAATCAGAACCTGGGTCGGGAAGGGCAGGGGATCAAGCCCCGAGTTGTCCCAGAGCTCGTGGAATTGGTTGTAGCTGGCGCGCAGGGTTTTACCGGTATAGGCAGTGCTGACGCGGGTGCCTTCGTCGGTGGATTGTACTATTTTCTGTTTATTGACATCCAGGGCACCGCCCTCATGGGTCGCCAGAAAACGGGTTCCGATCCAGGCGCCCACACAACCCATTGCCAGCGCGGCCGCCAATCCGCGTCCGTCACCGATGCCGCCGGCCGCCAGAACCGGCACCGGGTAAGCGGCGTCGATGGCTGCCGGCAGCAGCACCATGGTTCCGATCCTGCCGGTATGCCCGCCGCCCTCATGCCCCTGGGCAACGAGCAAATCGATGCCGGCGTCTGCCATGCGCTTGGCATTTTTGGCATTGCCGGTGATGCCCAGGACTTTCATGCCGGCGGCATGGGCCTCTGCCACCATAAACCCCGGATTTCCAAGACCGGCACAAAAAAGCGGCACTTTTTCTTCAAGGCACACCTGGATGGATTCTTTGGGGAACATGGTGGTCGTGTTTCTCCGCACCATTATCTCAACATCCGGCAAGTCCATTTCCTGCTTTATTTTCTTAATCCATTTTTGATGGGCTTCGGGAATTTTTTCCAACACCTTGCTCAGCGGTAATTCTTGGGCATCTGTTCGTCCAAGACCGCCGTCAAAATCCAGGTGTTTCGGCAGAAGAAGATCTACCCCAAAAGGCCTGTCGGTTTGTTTTTTGATCTCGCGAATGGCTTCTAAGAGTTCATCCACCGTGTATCCGCTGCCGCCCAGAACGCCAAGGCCCCCGGCTTCTGAAACCGCGACCACCAGTTCCACCGGCGCACCGGTTTTTTCACCGATCAGAGTGGGACCCATCCCAGCACTTAAAATCGGATACTCAATTCCCAACATGTCACAAAGTTTTGTTTTCAATACTCTTTTACTCTTATTGCCTCCTAAAATTTTGTCGGCCAGTTTGCCAGCTTATGCTCGCTGATTCCGTTTCTGCGCGTGTTATGACTGATTTCAAGGGCTCTGATGATGTAAGATCGGGTTGCTTTGGGATCAATAACATCGTGGATGTAATGCTTTGCGGCTGCACCGTAAGGCGATGCATCGTCCACCAGCTGGTGCATGAGATTTTGCCATTCTTCGGATGCTTTGTCGGCTGCCGAAGGCTTGCCGCCATAAACCACATTGGCCGCAATGGCAGGATCAACGAAGCTCATTTCCGCCGACGGCCAGGCTACCAGAAAATCGGCGGCACAACCGGATCCACACATGTTCCAGAAAGCCATGCCATATGTTTTTCGCACCACAATCGAGATTTTGGGAACTGTCAAAAGCCCCAGCGCATTCATGTAATTCATGACCCGTGCTGCCACTCGCCTGCGTTCGGCCTCTTTGCCGACCAAAAACCCCGGAATGTCGTGGAAAAAGAGCAAAGGAATGTTAAAGGAATCACACAGACACAGAAAACTGATCACTTTGTCGATGCCGTCGGTATCCATGGCACCCGCATTAAACATGGGCTGGTTGGCGACCAACCCGACCACCCCACCCTCGATCCTTGCCAGCGCTGTAATGACCGACTTGCCGAATGTGGGTTTTATCGGGAAAAGGCTGTCGCGATCTACGATGCAGCTCAAAATCCGGTGCATGTCATATCCCCGGTTGCGCTGTTCAGGCAGTAAATCGAGGATGCCTTTCATATCTGCACCGGAGCCCTCAGGTACCGGAACCCGTGGCGGCAATTCGTCACAGTGAGACGGCATGTAGGAAAGATAGCGCCGGATGATCTGAAAACAATCCGCCTCATTTTGTGCGACACGGTCGACATTACCGGTGATTTCCGCATGCACCCGCCAGCCGCCGAGTTCCTCATCGGTGACGGATTCCCCCAGGGCAAGTTCAACCACCCGCGGCCCGGAAACCCCCATGGCGCTGCCTTTGACCTGCACGACAAAGTCGGACAGACAGGCCATCCAGGTGGGCATGCCGTAACACTCACCCAGGATGGCTGTAATCATGGGGGTTTGCCGCACCCGGCTCATAATCTGCAGATAGCTGTCAAATCCACCCCCGCCGTATGATGCCAGCCCCCCGGCACCCATGATATCGGGCATACGGGCACCGCCGGCCTCACCCAGATAAATAACCGGGTGGCCGCGGTGAGCTGCCAGTACTTTGAGTTCCCCCTCCTTGCGGCCGGCCACACGACTGGAGGTAGCCGCCAATACGGTAAAATCATTCGAAACGACCACTACCTGTCGTCCAGCGACCTTTCCATAGCCGGCGATTTTGCTGTCGGCCGGCGTCTTTTCCTCCATGCCGGGGACATCCGAATGATTGAACATCCCGACCTCGAGAAATGAATCCGGATCCAACAGACAATCGATCCTTTCTCTGGCGGTTAACTTTCCCTTGTCATGCTGTCTTTTTACTTTATCGGCACCGCCCATTTCGAGGGCACGGGCTCTCCTATCCGATAGCTCTTTCAGTTCTTTATCAAAGGACACTTCAATCTTCCTCCAATTTTTTTTCCCCACTCCTTATCATACTTGTGAATTCCTTGCCCAATTATTTGTCAGATAACCGCCTTCAATCAGTCATTTGGTCAGATCTGATTCGGCAACGAACTGATCCTTTCCCAATGCAATCATAGATTTTCCTGCCCAGACGGAGATGCCATGAAACCTTGAAGTGTTGTTTAGTATTGGAAGTCTCCTTTATCTTTTTCTTGACACGCAACCCGTATTTTGATCAATAAGCAGAGCTTAACGTCATAAACAGCGGATGTCCACATGAAATGCTGTAAAACCGAATTGTTGATTATTTTTAAGCGGAAATCGGCGAATGTTGAATTTAGGCGACTAAAAGCAATGAATCGAAAATCGCCATTCCAAGGATTTTGTCCTTCGATTTTCAGCCATTCATTTTCTAATAAAACCCTCAGGAAAGGAGAATTTTAGACCCATGGCACAGGTAATTGCAGACCGGCGGGACATTGACTTTGTTCTTTATGAGCAGCTGAAGGCAGATGAGATGACCCGGCTTGATAAGTACAAGGATTTTAATAAAAAAACGTTTGATATGATTATCACCGAAGCGCGAAATTTTGCGATCAAGGAGCTGCTGCCGACCAATGCGGAGGGTGATAAAGAGGGGCTTGGTTTTGAAAACGGCCAGGTAACAGTCCCGCAATCTTTTCATCGTGCCTATGAGCTTTTTGTAGAAGGGGAGTGGACATCCTTGACCGAAGATCCTCGAATGGGGCGGCCAGGGGTTGCCCACCAACATTTCCCAGGCGGTTGGCGAATATCTGATCGGCAGCAACTGGGCCGTGGCGAATTATGCCGGCATGGGACACGGCACCGGAAAAATGATTGAAATTTTCGGTACTCAACAGCAGAAAGACGTCTTCTTAAAAAATCTATATACTGCCAAATGGGGCGGCACCATGCTACTGACCGAATCCCAGGCCGGCTCGGATGTCGGTGCGCTGTCGACCACCGCCGTCAAAAATCCTGACGGCACCTATTCCATCACCGGAAACAAAATATTTATCACCAACGGGGAGCATGATCTGGCGGAAAATATCATTCACCCGGTTTTGGCGCGGATTGAAGGGGATCCCCCGGGAACCAAAGGCATTTCCATTTTTCTGGTCCCCAAAATATGGGTAAACGAAGACGGGAGCCTGGCGGAAGACAATGATGTGGTCTGTACGGGCATCGAAGAAAAAATGGGGATTCACGCCAGCTCCACCTGCTCCATGACCATGGGCGGTAAAGGCAAATGCCGGGGATTGCTCCTCGGAGATGAACGCCAGGGGATGAAGATCATGTTCTACATGATGAATGAAGCCCGGCTGGGTGTCGGATTCCAGGCCTTTAATTATGCGTCGGCCGCCTATTTATACGCGCTCAATTATGCCCGGGAGCGGGTTCAGGGCCGGGATCTTGAAAGCGGCAAAGATCTGAACGCCCCCCAGGTGGCGATCATTCGGCATCCGGATGTACGCCGGATGTTGCTGGAAATGAAAGCGTATGTGGATGGGATGCGCAGCTTTGTTTATTATGTGGGCCGGTGCCTTGATAAGGAGAGCCTGGCGGACAACGAAGAGGAAAGAGAATTTTACAAAGGATTTGGGGATTTGCTGACCCCCCTGGTGAAGGCTTATTGCGCCCAGCGGGGGTTTGATGTCTGTGTTTCGGCCGTGCAGGTCTACGGCGGATATGGCTATATCAAAGAATATCCGGTTGAACAGCTCGTAAGGGACTGCAAGATCACATCGATATACGAGGGTACCGACGGCATCCAGGCCATGGATCTTTTGGGGCGTAAACTGGGAATGGCCAAAGGTCGGGTGTTTATGAATTTCCTGGAGGAAATCCAAAAGACCATTGCGCTGGCAAGGGAGACACAAGGATTGGATGAAATAACTGCCGAATTCGAAAGCGCCGTCAACCGGCTGGGTGAGGCCGCCCTGCACATCGGCAAAAGTGCTCTGTCGTCTGAATTTAAGGTTGCTTTTGCCCATGCCTTTCCGTTTTTGGAAGTCATGGGGGATGTGGTCATGGCCTGGATGTTATTGTGGCGGGCAGCATTGGCCAAACAAAAACTTGATGGCGGAGCCAAGAAGAAAGATACTGATTTTTACCAAGGTCAACTCAAAACAGCGGAATTTTTCATTCAAACCATTCTGCCCACCACCATGGGCAAAATGAATTCCATCGTCAAGGGCAACGCATCAGCGGTCGAAATTTCAGAGGCTGCTTTTGGAGGATAACTCGACTTGTCGTTTGAACGAGCAAGGGCACGTTCAGATCGGAACATGCCCTTTTCCTGTCATACTCACTGAATATTTTTACCTGAGTCAATTCCCTTAATTGTTTGCCACAACCCGAGTCGCTAATGCGCACGTACCCAAAGTTTGTCACTGAAACAGAAGTGATGTCCGTCCCCTCAGTGCATGTGCCTGACCTTCTCTACCCGTCCGCCCCATCCTTGATGTCCGACGCAATCGACAAATTTAGCCGACAGTTTGTTCTACCACACCTTTCAAATTGTTCAATAATGATTTCGAAGGGATTACCACGACTTCACGATCGCGTATTCGGGTCACGTACCGGGGTTTGTCCTGGTGTGCGATGTAGGCTTTCCTGAGTTCTTCGCTCAAGCGATCGAGGCTGGGCGCCGAAAGTCCTTTTTCGTCTACCAGAGATTTGAAGTTGACGATTTTATCGCCATCCTCGATCCATGCGATCCCAAATTTCTTCGGAGGCTTTCCGACGAAGATGTAAACAGAATCATCAGCCGGCACAACTTCGAGCCGATCTTTGGTCTCGTCTATTAGTTTTTCGAGTGGGGGACGCACGGATTCTAACTGCTTGGCAGCCGGGGTTGATGAATCAAGTGAGGGATAATCGTACTTGCCGCCAAAAAACTTATCCAAGATACCCATAGATCCTCCTTTATGGTTACGGCGAGCCATGGAAATCAGGAACAATGAACATCAGCAGCCGCGGTTGTTCAGGGGATGACATGGCTGCGCCTAGTTTTCCCCCCGGACCGAACTGTTATACTAATCGTTACCATCTATACGAATCCCTGTCAACCTTGGTTGATATTCATGGCTATTGGGACATAACCGGGAGGGATAATTGAGTATAAATGAAAAGGCCATCAGCGATGCGGCATGTGTGATCGTTGATGGCCTTGTGTACTAAATTAGAATTAGTCGACTTATGCTGCCTTTATTGCGGCCAAAACTCTTTCAGGTGTAAACGGCATACGCCTTAGCCGCCCTCCAGTGGCATTAAAAATCGCATTGGCCACAGCAGGGGCCAACGGCATGATGCCCGGTTCACCGATGCCGCCGATATCGTCATTGCTTTCCACGATATGAACGCGGACATCAGGATGTCTCACTCATTCGAACGATCCGGTAATCATCAAAATTCGCTGAAGCCACACCGCCATTGGCAAACTGCACCTCCTCGAACAGGGTGGTGCTCACGCCTAAAGTGACAGCGCCCTGTATCTGAGCCTCCAGGGGATCCGGATTGACTACCGGACCGCAGTCAACAGCCACATCAACCCGGTGAACCTGAATTACTGCCACTCTTCGCGTCCACTGAGACCTCCGCCACTTCCGCGATGGAAGTGCCGAAACTGCGGTGCTGGGCAATGCCGCGGCCCCATCCTTTTGGCATGGGTTTGCCCCAGTTCGAGTTAAGGGCCACACTTTCCAGAACCCGACTGGCACGCTTGTCATCTATCAGGCTTTCCAAGCGAAAGTTAAGGGGATCTTTGCCGGCCAGATGGGCCATCTCGTCCATAAAGGACTCGGTCGCAAAGGCATTTACCGCGTTTTGAACGGATCGAAAGGGAGCTACCGGAATAGGCAGATCGGACAGAACCAGGTTTACGGAAAAATTCGGGAATTTATAAGTCATGTTAGCTTTATGTGGGTGACTCAGGTTTATCCCACAGGCCCCACAGGCAATACCCATCGATTCCGTTTTTGGGCTTTCCCCCCAAATGCGTTATCAGAGAAGAGCTGGAAACTTTATGGTCCCAGACGATCAGCTTGTTGCGTTCATCCAAACCCCCTTTGATTTTGTGGGCCATGGCCGATCGGAAATAGTCTGTTTTCAGGTCCTCTTCGCGCGTGTAAACCACCTTGACGGGTTTTCCCGAAGCCTTGGAGGCGATGACCGCTTCGATAATCTGATCCGGTCTGGGCCTTCTGCCGAGTCCGCACCCCAGCAATGTGGTGTGAATGTGAACCTTTTCAGGGGGCAATCCTGAGACTTTTGTTGCCACCATGTGGCCTACTGTTTGCCCCTGGGTAGGGACATACACATCACATCGGTCCGCACGGACATCCGCCGTGCAGGTCTGGGGCTCCATGGTGGCATGGGAGACACAAGGAATGTAGTAGGTCGCCTCGTGGGTTTTTTTGGCTTCATTAATGCCTTTTTTATATCGCCCCTTGTGACAACATTGGCGCCCGGTTTTTCCAGATCCTTGATGAAGCTTGCTTCAACCGAGGCCGTGTCCATCTGGGGATGAGATCCTTTATCCCATTTTGTGCCGAGAGCGTCTTTCCCTTTCATTGCGGCGTCCAAAGTCTCGGCCACCACAGCAATTCCCCGCGGTGTGGGAACCACCTTTTTGACACCTTTAATTGCCATGGCGGCTTCGGCGTTAAAGGACAGATGCTTTGCGCCATAGGCCGGCGGACGGGATAAAACAGCATAATGCAAGTCCGGCAGATCCACGTCAAAACCAAAAATGGCTTTACCGCTGACCTTTTCCGGGATGTCTACGCGCGGCATAGCTTTGCCCATGTAGCGGAATTCGCTCTCTTTTTTGAGGGTCGGTTCCTGGGGCACCGGCAGTTTGGCCGCCTTGAGGCTTAATTCACCATAGGTGAGTTTGGCGCCGGATTTAAGATTGACGACCGTCCCTTTGATGGCCTGGCACTGGGATGCGGGAACGTTCCATTCCTTGGCAGCGGCTTCTATCAGCACGGCTCGGCCGGCGGCACCCGCCTTTCGCATCGGCCAGTAAAATCCCCTGACGCTGGCGCTGGCAACGGTAAGCTGATTGTGCAAAATGGGGTTTTTAAATTCGTCTGCGGCCGGGGCCTGTATGATTTCGAGCTGATCCCAATCCGCTTCGAGTTCATCGGCAATGATCATTGGAAGGGCCGTTCGAACGCCCTGGCCCATCTCGGAATTGGGTACCATGACCTTGACGACGTTATCGGGGGTAATCTGATAAAATGCGCTGGGTTTGAACCCATCCATGGCGCCCTCTGTGGCGGACGCGTTGACAAGTTTGGTTCCCAGGGGTGTAACATAGGCCACGATGGTCAGACCGGAGGCTGCCAGAGAGCCCTTGAGAAATGTGCGACGTGTCATAGATGTTTTCATGATGACGAGCCCTCCTTTCGCATGATTTTTATCGCCGTTTCAACACCCTTTTTCATGCGCTGATAGGTTCCGCAGCGGCAGATAATATCGTCCATGGAATCGAAAATATCCTGGGGACTGGGGTTTTTGTTTTGTGCGAGGAGTCCCGCAACCTGCATTATTGTGCCGGGTTGGCAGTAACCACATTGGACAACCTGCTCCTCGATCCAGGCCCTCTTTACCGGATGATCTTCCGGCAGCCCTTCGATGGTCGTAATGTTTGCGCCCTCGGCATCCTCAGCGGAAATCGTACACGACCTTTGCGGCTCATCGTCAATAAGGACCGTGCATGAACCGCACTCCCCAACACCACAACTGAATTTGGTGCCGGTGAGTTTTAGATAATCCCTCAGAACCCATAGCAATGTTATGTCTTTGGGAGCATCTACGTTATAGTTTTTGCCGTTCACCGTTAAAGAAATCATACGCACATCTCCTTTCCTGATTTAGTGATATGTGAACCTTCCCCATCAGTAAATGGACGCAAGTTAACATTATGAGGAATATTGATAGGAACCCAAAATCAGATCAGAACCAAGATTGACAATCTCGTAAAAAGTCAAAATTGTCGAATTTCGATGTTATAACCTATTGAAATAATTAAGTAAAAAAGTGTAAATTTAGCTCTTTTCGGACTTTTTACGAAACCATCAAGATTAAAATCTGCAAATGCAAAAGCCGTTCAGGTCAGGTGGAATGGGAGAATCAAAAAATAGTGTATATGGATTTATATCCAAATCGATGGGTTTTAGTCAATCATTATCGAGAATAATGGCAGATGGTGATATATTGAGTTATCAAACTTCTGGGAAAAGTTGTGATACTTAATGGTTTAGGTGCCGATTTGAGCCTTTACGAAATGTCATATACCTTGCCATGCGCCCTCTTGGCAGACGCGCTGACAAGTTTGGTTCCCAGGGGTGTAACATAGGCCACGATGGTCAGACCGGAGGCTGCCAGAGAGCCCTTGATGAATGTGCGACGTGTCATAGATGTTTTCATGTTGACGAGCCCTCCTTTCGCATGATGTCTATCGCCGTTTCAACACCCTTTTTCATGCGCTGATAGGTTCCGCAGCGGCAGATAATATCGTCCATGGAATCGAAAATATCCTGGGGAATGGGGTTTTTGTTTTGTGCCAGGAGACCCGCTACCTGCATCATTGTGCCGGGTTGGCAGTAACCACATTGGACAACCTGCTCCTCTATCCAGGCCCTTTTTACCGGATGATCTTCAGGCAACCCTTCGATGGTCGTAATGGTTGCCCCTTCGGCGTCCTCGGCAGCAATCGTACAAGACCTTTGCGGCTCACCGTCAATAAGGACCGTGCATGAACCGCACTCCCCAACACCGCAACTGAATTTGGTGCCGGTGAGTTTTAGATGATCCCTCAGAACCCATAGCAATGTAATGTCTTTGGGAGCATCTACGTTATAGTTTTTGCCGTTCACCGTTAAAGAAATCATACGCGCATCTCCTTTTCTGGTTTAGTGATATGTTAATTTTCACCATCAGACCACTATAAAATTTGTTTGAACCCGTTTTTTCCGTGTTTTTTGACAATACCTCTACTGTCGGAGGTTTTCAAGTCGTTTATCAGGCCATACCAGTTCAGTGTTGCCAACCGGGTACAGCCAAGTAACGGCGGGCCAAGGGAAACGCCGTTACAATATGCGCCTATCATCTTCCGCATGGAAGGCGATTCGTGCGCCCCTTTCCAAAGGCCGCATGATGATCGAGCAGGAGATTATAGGCTACAATCGCCGGACTCTGGTTTCCAGCAGACGATCGACCTGTTTGCGGGCATATTTCCGAAAAAGATAATAAAAAAACAGACTGATAATCTCGTGATAATGACTGGCTTTTTCCGAAAAATCTTCGGAACACAGTTTTTCGAGATTCGATCGATAATATTTATTGAAGTTATCGACAACATAACCGCGAATAAAATGAGCGATGTCTTTCAGATCTTCGGGATCAAAATCGTCTTTCGGTCCGAATCCCACCCGTTCCATATCGACCATTAATTTGCCGATGGCAACGTCGTCTGCTGAATAAATCTCTTCTTCATCCCGGGTCTCAGGTGAAATGAGTCCCCATTCAATTGCCCTGGAGATCCATTTCCAGCCCAGACCGGTTGCCTCACGAAATGCATCTCTTCCAATTATTTCTGTGGTTAGCAGTCGATCAAGGGGCCGTGAAAATTTACTGTGAAATTGTGAAACCGCCTGGTTGGAGGGGACTGTTTTTTATAATTTTTCACGATCTTCTTTATTTCAGGAATCGGCAGATAATAGTTGTCTCGGAGGTCTTTGATCAGGCGAATCTGGTCCACGTAGCGTTCATTGTATTCGGCGGCGTTTACACTTGATTTACGGGGTTTGCGCAAAAGGCCCTCACGGATGTAAAAATGGATGGTTTCCTTGGGGACACCGGTTATTTTGACAAGTTTGCCTATTTTCATCGTTCACCAAGCGGATCTGATTAAACTCAATTCATAAGCCACCGGCTATGCCAGTGAGAATTTAAAAGGTTCTACCGTAACCGCGAGGACATGCTTGATGGGTACAAACCTGATCGATGCCGGCGGTTTATGAATTGAGATAAAAAAGAATTTTTTGATCGGTATTCCTAAAATATCATACTCAATTAGTCTATATATGAAATAAATGTCAAGCGAAAAATTAAAAATTTGACTTGACAATTATTATCAATATTATTAATTCATTCTACGTGTATTTAACTGAACGAAAAACATGTAGTGTATTGCACGAAATATTTTTTGAAACCGAAATTCATTGTCTTGGCACTATCAAATTATATATGGGTTGCGGGTCTTTCGATTCGGGAATTGGGATATGGGATTTGGGATTGAGAATTTTGATAGGATGACTTGCGGGTTGCGTATTGCGGGTTGTGGGTTGCGAGTTGCGAGTTGCGGGATGCGGGCAAAAAGGGCATAGAGCATGGGGCATGGGGCATAGAGAAAGACATCGCTCAATGGAACGTGAAGCGCGATGCCCGCAGCGGTGGTTT
>CAVRQG010000006.1:0-167320 GCA_963723215.1 uncultured delta proteobacterium | reverse complement strand
TGCAGTTGCCATGGTTTCAATTAGCAAAGCAAAGAACGCAAACCTAAGGGGCGCTGAGACGGTAGGCGCTCTTAATCCGGTTTTCAATCAAGATCGGCCCGCATAGTTGCCGAAGCGAATGTTTCAGTATCTCAGTCGCCAAACCTTGCAGGTGAGCCCGCTGCAGCCTCAAAATTCAGGATTTTACGGCGGGTGACGCCAGATCATCAATCGATGGACGGCGCCACGAGATGAAAGCGCCTCAGCTCAATTTGTCCGGTCCAGTTGCCGGATTTGGAGATCGCAATATCGCTGATGACCTTGCCGTCGTCAGATAAAATAAATTTCATGATACCTTCCGACTTTCATCAGGGGGGAAGCGCGATCCGGCTGTGGTGATAAAAGCATTGCAGGTACTTTCCCTCTGTTTTACCTTCTGCATACCAACCAGTCTTTTCCCGTTGCAATTCTGGACCTGATCTTATAGTAACATAGGTTGAGCGGTTCAGAGCTCAGCGTTCCGGAGATGAAATAACCCAGCTATAGACAATCATACGGAAAAGCGATCCCGTGCTGTCGCAGAATTTGATTTGACCAGATCCGAGGGGGTAGTTATGAAAATATTCTTGGCATTGATTGCGGTGAGTGTGTTGTTTGGCTGTGCGGCCAAAATGCCTGAGAAGCCCCGTTATAAAACTTCTTATGGGGAAGAATGCGCTGCGGACTGCGAGAGAGATTATTCCGATTGTCTGGCTTCCGAGATTCGCCCGGATTATTTAGTTTTTTCTCCCCGGAAGAAGGCCTGCCAAAATTTGATTCGCGGCTGCTATCAACTGTGCTCAGAGAAAGAGAAACAAAAGCCCTCGACTTCCAGCCAATGAAGGCGACAGACAAGTTTACATTTAAATTATTTCCCCAATCTCCCTATCAGAACTTCCAACTGTGAGCCGTCAAGGTTGACCCTGTATATTTTGTGAACCCCTGTATCCGTCCAATATAGCCTGCCGGCGGCATTGTCGACCGCGATTGCCCGCGGTTCAGACAACCTGTTCAACTGCGCGCGTCGTCGCGAACCCTCAGAACCGGTCTGCTGAACTATGTTCGCCAACGGCAGCGACGTTAAGGTATCTTCCCACAGGGGTTCGGTGGTGATGAAAGCCAGTATCAATGGCCGGGGATGATCGCCGCAAGAATTGTTTTTGTTCCCTTTTTTGAAAAATCCCTTGATGGGTCCCCGGTTTTTAGCATCCGCCTTTGCGGCCGGCTCGTCTTTGATCATTGTGGTGCTGGTCATTATTCAGTCCACGACTTCATTTAAAATTGAGGACCGGATCTTTAACAAAATCCGGCGAATCGCCGCCGTTTCCGCTATCATTAATCTGATCATGCTTTTTTCCGAGGTTTTCGAAGAATTCTACCTGCCCACCCATCACAGTCTGCCGGCCATTTATCTATAAAATCACCCACACCATGCCGATGAAAGCAGTCTTTTTGTATACCAACTTCCATCTTATTCGATCGATTACAATCCCATAGAAAAATTATCGAACATACCTAAACCAATCCGTACTTTTGAACCACTTTTTATAGATTTTGTCATAACGCCCATCTTTTTTTAATTCTTCTAAAAATTTGTTCAACCATTTGAGAAAATCCGGATCATTTTTTCTGATGGCCCAGGCCAGGGGTTCAGTCGTAAAGGGCTTATCAAGAAAAATCAAATTGTCAGTGCCATGCATCGCCACAAATACAACATTGTACGGCATGTCATAGACAAACGCATCGGCTTGACCCTTTACAACTTCCATGGCCCCTTCCAGTTCGGTGTCAAAGGGTTTGTAGGTGCATTTGGGCATAAATTTTTTGACGGCCTGCTCACCGGTGGTTGCCGGTTTGGATGTAACGATATACTTGGGATCATTCAATTCCTTGTACGAGGTGATCACGCCTTTATGTTTTTTATTGACCAGAACGGTCTGCCCCATGGTCATATAAGAATCGGCAAAATCAATCCTTCGCTTTCTTTCATCAGTGACGGACATCCCGCTGATGATGATATCGAATCTTCCGAGGTTGAGCGCGGGGATGATGCTGGGCCATGCCGTGTTGCGCGGAACGAATTTTACGCCCAGGGCCCTGGCCATCTCCCTGGCGACATCGATGTCAAAGCCGATAAAGCTTGCCTGCTGCCCTCTGAAGCGCACATCACCGCTGCGCAAATCCCGTTGGCGCAAACCGCCCCTTTTGTCAATCATTTCAAAAGGCATGTAACCGGGCTCCAAACCGACCCGAAGCTTGCCTCTTCTCAGGATCCCTTCAAGGGTTGAATCCTCTGCAAGTTCGATATCGGCGCCGAAAGCAAGCGGCAAGGAGCAAAAGAGTATCAAGGCGAGTGCAATGAGTCCTTTAAAAACATCTCTATCCATACTGAAACCTCCTTTTATGGCCGTTAACTGACATCCTCCGGGCTAAGCACTGCCGGCAGCCGCTTTTTCTTTTTCCTTTGCCATTTCCAGTCGCTTTTTCGTTTCTTCATCAATTGGATGGATCGTGATGCCCAGCCAACCGAAAATCAAAGTCACCAATGGCGACAGCCAGTTAAAAAAGGCAAAAGGCAGATAAGCGATGGTGGCCACTCCCAGAGTGGCGGCCTGATAAACGCCGCCCGAATTCCAGGGAACCAGGCAACCGGTCACCGTGGCGCTGTCTTCGACGGCGCGGGACAGGTTTTTCGGGTGAAGCCCTCTTTCCGGATAAGCTTGGGCATACATCCTGCCGGCCATAACCACGGCCATATACTGGTCGCAAAGAACGATATTCGCACCCAATGCCGTTAACACCGTTGCCGTAATTAAAGAACTACTCGAATGGGCCTTTTGTAGAATTTTATTGACGATCACCTTTAGCTGGTTCGTATGTTCCATAATTCCGCCAAACATCATGGCGCAGATAACAATCGATATGGCATACAACATGGAAGAAAAACCGCCTTTGGTCAGAAGACTGTCGACGGCCTCCACTCCGGTATTGCTGGTGTAACCGCCATATCCGGCGCTTAAAAAATCGCCGAATCCATTGCCCTGGAAAATAAAGCCTAAAATAGCGGCAGAAAGAACCCCCGTGGTAATTCCGGGAATCGCCGGTATTTTTTTAAATGCACATACCATGACCAATACCGGTGGAAGCAGAAACAATATATTAATATTAAATTCACTGTCTAAAGTTGTCAATATCTGGTTTACAATTTCGATATTTGCCGAACCGCCGCCGTAAAAAAACCCTAAAATAATCTCGATGATCAGGGTTAACCCATAGCTCACGCCAGTTGTGTAGGCCATGTGTTTAATATGGGTGTAAAGGTCGGTGCCTGCCATCGCCGGGGCCAAATTGGTCGTATCGGACAGGGGCGACATCTTATCACCGAAGTAGGCACCGGACAAAACCGCTCCGGCAACAATGGGCAATGGAAAACCCAGTCCGCTACCGATTCCAATTAAGGCAACACCGATCGTTCCGGTTGTACCCCAGGAAGTCCCGGTCGCCAATGAACAAACAGAACAGATCAAGACCGTAGCCGGTAAAAAAATTTTCGGATGTAAAATCTTGAGACCATAGTAGAGCAATGTGGGAACCACACCACTTAAAATCCAGACGCCGATCAAGATCCCGATGATAGAAAGAATAACAATGGCCTGGAGCGAATTGGCTATGCCTTTCAACATCCCATCTTGGACCACTTCCCATTCAAATCCGGCTTTCCAGGCGATTACCGCAGCGACAAAAACACCCAAAAGCATGGGAATATGCGGATCGGCACCATATACAACAATCGATATGCTGATACCGGCAACCAGGGAAAAAAGGGATATTAACGCTTCCCAGATATACGGATCTCGGTGTTCTTGTGCTTTTAGCATAATTTATCCCTCCTCCTTCAGTTAAATGTTTTTTTCAGGACCACTCCCATATTTTTCACCGCTGGATATTGCAGCCCGCGGCTTTCAAATTGCAAAAACAGCCTAATCAACTAAAGCGTTAATCGTTTTCGATGATTAAAGAGTTAAAGGTTTGAGTTATTTTGTGTCCTCTGAATAGAGAAATCGTGGCAGATTGAAAAGTCGGTGGCGTCTTAACAGGTTCAGATAATCTAAATCAAATGCATCGCCATTTTTATCAAAACGGGCCTAAATTCAATGGGATTATTGGTAGAATTATTTTTTAAGTAGAATAAATTAAAGAAGACTGTCAAGTTATTTTTCATTTTCTGAGACTTGTTTAAACCGCTAAAGATTCGGATTGACTGCTCAAATTAAAATAGGCGGTGGGGTTTTTCAACCCGGTACGTTTACTTTTTCAGGATCAATCCTTAATTTAATCTTCTAATCGGCAGCGGTAAAAAAAACTGGGAGGTTATATGGGATGTCGAGATTACTATTTATACATCAAAACGAAAGTTGACAAAATGCATCGATTGATAATCCTCATGAACCAAACCCTCTGAGTGCCCCAACTGAATCTTTCCCAGTGTTGCGTCAACGTTCATTTTATCAATTCGTTAACAAATTGTTATCAAATCGTGACAACTTTTTTGCGGAGGGTGCTTATATTTGCTTACAGCAGACAAAATCAGCGGCTGCAATCCTGAAAAATAATTCGCAAACAATAAATCTTAAACCAATGGAGGGATTGACATGAAAACAATCATCCTTATTGCAATAATGATAACCTTTGGGCTTATATTGGTTGGATTTCAAAAATCTAATAACCTGCAAGGAAAAATGGATACTACCATGGAAAAAAAACAGGAAAATTTGTCTGAAGCGACCTTTGCGGGTGGTTGCTTTTGGTGTACGGAGTCGGATTTCGAAAAAGTTGACGGAGTTGTTGAAGTCATATCCGGTTATGTCGGCGGCCAGACACAGGATCCCACCTATAAAGAGGTGTCGGCAGGTGGAACCGGGCATGCTGAAGCGATTCGAGTCCTATATGATCCGCAAAAGATCACCTATGATGAATTGCTCGATATTTTCTGGCGACATGTGGACCCGACCGATCCCGGCGGGCAATTTGTCGATAGAGGATCGCAATATCGACCGGCAATATTTTATCATGATGATGATCAAAAACGTTTGGCCGAGGAGTCCAAGAGAAAACTTGAAACATCCGGTCGGTTTAACGAACCCATCGCTACCGAGATCGTCCCGGTGTCTGAATTTTATCGAGCCGAAGATTATCACCAGGATTACTATAAGAAGAACCCGCTGCGGTATAAATATTACCGGTATAACTCCGGTCGGGATCAATTTCTGGAAAAAGCATGGGGTGCCACGATGCAACCGACAGCCGAAAAAGACACCCAAGCAAACTATTCAAAACCTGACGAAGACGTGCTGAAAACAAAATTATCCCCACTGCAGTATAAAGTCACTCAACAGGAAGGCACGGAACCGCCCTTCAGGAATGAATACTGGGACAATAAAAAGGAAGGTATTTATGTGGACATCGTATCCGGTGAGCCTCTTTTCAGCTCCCATGACAAATTTGCATCCGGCACCGGTTGGCCCAGCTTTACCCGGCCGCTTGAACCAGACAACATCCTGGAAAAAGAAGATCGCAGCCTCTTCATGGCCCGTACCGAGGTGAGAAGCAAACATGGCGATTCTCATCTCGGGCATCTATTCCCTGATGGCCCGGCGCCTACAGGCCTGCGATATTGCATCAACTCAGCCTCGCTGAGGTTCATTCCCAAAGAAGATTTGCAGAATGAGGGCTATGGCGAATACATGCGTCTGTTTGAAACCGCGAAGGCGGCCAACTGATCAATCGATGCCGAATGGAATGTCGGAATAAACGAATGCCTTGAGTGAGCTAAAATGCCTTAAATTTAGATCTCGTTGAATAGTTTACTGGTTGATTTTATTAGGTAAATTATAGTCATAATTTTTGAATGTTACGATTGTTGAAAAATGAAGCGTCCAATTATTTTGCAAACATGGGATAAATACATATTTACAACCACTTAACCAATCAACTAATCAACCAATCAACGATATCTGATCTTTGGAAATTCCAATCCAATTTTTTAATCTGATATTGTGACAAGTTAGAATCAGCCTGCGTCCCGCTTTCAAATACTCAACAAACAGCATCCCCACCATGGCCAAACATTCCATGTCCAAAAATTTCTCGGCACGCTTTTCGAATAATACCGAACACTGGGCTGGGAACTCTGCATCTTTATCATTGAACAACAGCAAAAGGGGCAGCGTCGGCAAGGCGTCAAACTGGATTCGTCAGGTCATATGAATATTGATCCGTAGGCGGGTATCCACCGATTTTTCTACCGGCGGCTTCAAGCTCCGCCAGCCGGCCGGAGAACGCTTCGGCAATCGGATGGGTAACGGTATTATAAAACGCCCGGATCAGGGGGGCGGCATCCTTAAAATCTTTGTATGACATCCAGTTTCCTGCCAGGGGCTCAATCATGGGGCACATCAATAAATATTTGCACAAAATAACACTAACGGATAGATGAGGTTGCCTGTTTAATGGATCGGAAATACCCTTGGCAGATATCCTGTAAGGCTTGTCAAAAAAGGGGATGATGACATGTTGACCGTCTAATTGTATACCAAGCTTGTCTGCCAGAAATGGTAAATCAAGTTCGGCAATGCGGGATAGGTAGTCTGTGTAGGTTTGTTCGTATATGTGTTCTTTTTCCATTTCGATTTTTCCGATCTGGAAGGTGGTTCCTCCGGCATAATGTTGTTTGGAATCCTCCCGGCTCAAGTGATCACAGATTTTCGGCCCGGGCGGGCCTTGATACGTGATCATACCATCTTGAATGACATGGCTGAGATCAATGAATTTCGGCATATTGCTTTCCTTGTAATTGAAAAAAGCCGCATAGATCCTGGGTGTTTTAAATGCCGCAAGAAAATGGCCGAAACGAGTTTAAATAACGTTTCCTTGCCAAAGCTGCTCAAGGAAAATGTTCCAGGGCAATATTTCGATATTATCTTCCGTCCTGCGGGGATTTAAATCCAGCGACACCAATAAGCTGCGCCGTGTTGAATATTCTTCTTTGAATCGACGCAATCCCTTCAAGTGGGAATCATTGGCAAAGGTCGTCGATTTTACCTCAATGGATATTTCATGATCACCAAGAATGAAATCAACTTCAATCCCGGATGAGGTCCTCCAAAAATGAATCGGGTAAAATAAATCCGAATAACTGGAATGTGCTATAATTTCCATCCATATAAAATGTTCAAAAGCCCGGCCAAAAAGCTCGGACCCCTGTAAGATGGTTCCTCTGCGACTAAGGTGAATCACCGGGGCAAGATCAAAAAAGAAGAACTTGGGGCTGGTGATAAGTCGCCGCTTTTTACGCTTTCGATATGCGGGCAACTGCCGTCCAATCAGTGTGTCTTCCAAGATCTGGAAGTACTCCTTGACCGTTGGACTGGAAATCCCGCATTCACGGGCAATATTGGTGAAATTTAGCATCTCACCATTCGACAGAGCTGCTATTTCAAGAAACCGACTGAAGGCAGGAATATTTCTTATCAAAGCCTCTGCGACTATCTCTTCTTTAAGGTAATCTCCAACATAAGATTGGATCAATCTCCGCGGTTTGGCAGCATCATAATGCCGAGGTATCAATCCTGAATTCAACGCTTTTATCAATGAAAAGTCGGGGATTTCCGAACAAATCAACGGATGCAGTTCATAGCGGATAGCGCGCCCGCCTAGCAAATTAGCATGACCATGTCTTAATTTGCGTGCACTCGATCCACATAAAATAAACCGTAATCCCTTATTTTCGATCAACCAATGGACTTCATCAAGAAGGATTGGGATTTTTTGAATTTCATCGATTATGATTGGATCTTGTTGGGAGGTGGCGTCAAGTCCTGCCGCCATGCATTGTTCACGAATTATGCTTGGCCTGTCTAAAAGCCGTTGATATTCCGTGGACAGCAAAAGATCAAACCGCATAGCAGCAGGGAAAAGTGTTTTTAAAAGTGTGCTTTTCCCCGTCTGGCGAGGCCCCCATAGAAAACAAGTTTCTTGTGAGCTTAGGCTTAACTTTTGGATTCGATTATACATGTATATTTAAAATTATCCTTTAAATTTACATGAAATATACGACTTAAATCTGGATTGAGCAAGCTCTTTCTCTAAATTTTTACTCTTAATGACGCCAACTCATCTGCGCAAATATTCTTGCTTTTCATCGGTTGCTATTTATTGGCGGCGTCAAGCGCATCAGACATGAACCTTCTCCTTATAAACCGGAAATTTCCGGCACAAATCGGCCACTCCTTGGGATACCTGCTCAAGAATATCACTATTTTTGTTATGTAACATCGCAGTATCCATCAAATTGACAATTTGGGTAACTTCCGGCACGGCCATCCCTCTGGTGGTGATCGCCGGGCTACCGATTCTGATACCACTGGTGATGTCCGGTTTCTGGGGATCCCCCGGAATAACATTGCGGTTGACTATGATTCCGACCGACTCCAATGTTTTTTCAGCCGTCACTCCGTTCAGGTTTTTTGATCTTAAATCCAATAATACCAGGTGATTGTCTGTTCCGCCGGATACGATTCGATACCCTTTCTTTTCAAAGCCGCTTGCAAAAGCAGCGGCATTTTGCAATGTCTTTTTTTGCCGTTCTTTAAATGCCGGTTCAGAGGCCAGTTGGAAACACACCGCTTTTGCTGCCAGCAGATTGAGGGAAGGGGTGCCCTGGGCTCCGGGGAAAATGGTTTTGCTGATCCGTTGGGCATGCTCCTGGCGGCACAATATCACCCCACCCCGTCCCCCGTTAAGTGTTTTGTACGTGGTGAAAGTTACAAAATCAGCGTGGGAAACCGGACCGGGTATCACGCCGGCTGCGACTAACCCGGCAATATGGGCCATGTCCACCATGAAAAAGGCTGAAACACCGCGGGCGATTTCCGCCATTTTTTCGTAGTCGATCAAACGGGGATATGAGCTGGCACCGGCCACAATCATACGGGGTTTGAATGATTGTGCAAGTTGCCGGACTTCGTCGTAGTCGATTCGTTCGGTTTCGAGATTCAAGCCGTAATGTTTAAAGTTAAAGCATTTACTCGTGATGGATGACGGATCGCCATGGGAGAGGTGTCCTCCGTGGGACAACTTCATCGTCAGGATTTTGTCACCCATCTCGAGCACCGAGAAATAAACCGCCAGATTGGCCGAAACACCGCTGTGAGGCTGTAAATTTGCATGTTCCGCGCCGAATAAACGTTTTGCCCTTGCGATCGCCAAGCTTTCCAGCTCATCCGCGTTAATACAACCGGCATGAAAGCGGCTGCCCGGGTATCCTTCCGCCGCTTTGGTGCTGAAAATGGATCCCTGGGCTTCAAATATCGACTGAGGCGCATGATTTTCGGCCGCAATAAGATCGAGGGTGTTTTCGATTCTTGATTCCTCCTGGCGAATTATTCGGGCCACCACGGGATCATGGCTTGGACAAAAATTGCATTGCAGGACCTTTCATAAAGACAAGCTTTTCAAAATGGATGAATATGAATGTTTAGACTATACAAGGTCAGGAAGAAATTTT
The DNA here is from genome assembly GCA_963723215.1 of uncultured delta proteobacterium. Taxonomy (GTDB): domain Bacteria; phylum Desulfobacterota; class Desulfobacteria; order Desulfobacterales; family JAFDCJ01; genus JAFDCJ01. The sequence continues at coordinate 157,737 of CAVRQG010000006.1, read as the reverse complement.
ATACAATCTTGGATTCCTTCTCCGCCGGATTGCCCCGCGGAGAGTTCTTAAAATATTACAAAAACCAAATGATTAATTCGGGTGGTAATCGTTTTTGGTGCTAAAGAACCAGGGCACTCCAAAAGGTTACAGTAAGATATTCCCGTCTTAAAAAATTAATCTTATCTCTAGATGGTTATGAGGCCTGACTTGAAAAATATGTAATGATTGTTATGGTATTTACGTCTTATATTGTCGAGGAGGTGAGATGATATGAAAAAAAAACTTATAACATATGCAATTACGATAATTATCCTTTGTTTTTGGTTTGTACTACCCTCGCTGAGTTCCCAGGACAGCACCCATATCATAGCGGTTTCGGCCAAAGAGGCAGCGGATCTAATCGATAAATACAACGGGGATACCGGCTTTGCTGTTCTTGACATTCGAACTCCGGGTGAATTTGAATCGGGTCATCTTCCCGGCGCCATCCTAATTGATTTGTACTCGCAAACATTTGTCGATCAATTAAGCCGGTTAGACAAAGAAAAAACATTTCTAATCTATTGCCGTACCGGAAATCGATCAACCAAGTCGCTCGAAATATTCAAGAAACTTAAATTTCAAAAAATTTATCACCTGTCGACCGGTATTCGCGCCTGGCAATCCGAAGGCTTTGGGGTCGTAAAGTAGTCCAGTGTTTTTACCTTAAACCGGCTCAGGCCCTGGCTCTCATCGAGGGGATGTTGTCAAGAGAAAGCGATAATTAACCCCGACGCTCTCCAACCTCTGATCCGAAGGGTCTAAAAACGATTAACAACTGGGGCAGCAGTGTCAGGGAGGCAATTAAGGCGATCAGCATTGCCAAACCGGTGAGGAGGCCAAAATATATGCTGGGAAGAAAATTGGAAAGGGCCAGGATCGAGAACCCGATTATAATCGTCACGGATGTGTAGTAAATGGCATAGCCGATGCTGGCGTGACAGTTAAAGACCGTTTTAACATAATCGTGCTCGACGCTGAACTCCTGTCTGAACCTATAGATATAGTGAATGGTATTGTCAACCGCAATCCCCATGCTGATCGCCGCGATGGTGATGGTCATCATGTCAAGGGGGATGTTGAGCCAGCCGATGACCCCTAAGACGGCGCCAATCGCCAGCAGGTTCGGTGTAATTGCAATCAAAGCTATTTTAACAGACCTGAACAGGATGAGAAACATAACCATCAGCGCTATGACAACAAGGCCCAGGGTCAGGATCTGTGACCCAAACAGACTTTGCAGCATATTGTTATACAGCACCAGCAACCCGGTTAAATGAATATGGTCTTCCTTCAATCCCAGCTTATTGATCAATTCATATTTGATTTGCTTCAACAATGCATCCCGCCTTAAAGATTTCTCTGAATCCTTAACCCGAACTGCGAAGCGCAGCTGATTATGTTCGACGGACACATAGGGTTTTAAAACCAGGGTTTTCATTTCTTCGGGCAGCTCGCTATACAATAGGGCCAATTGAAAATTATCCAAGGCCTGGCCGTTATTTAAGTCTTCAGCGATCTTCAGCATCGTTGCCAGCGACATGACCTTGCCGGTCTCGGGCAGGCTGTCAAGATAATCATGAATTTCAGTTACCTTTGCCATCTTGTCGGCAGTAAACCAATATCTCCCATCATCTTTTTTGCTCTCGAATTCGTCAAACTCTTCCAAGTCATCGTCGCTTTTCGCATCGACCCCGGAGACCGGAGTTTGAGGAGATGCCTCGGGCTGATCGAAGTCAATGATGACATCCAGCGGGGAGGTTCCGCCCAGCTTTTGATCAATCACCTTCAAGCCCTGGTAGATTTCAGTCGTATCCTTAAAATAGTCGATAAAGCTGTTTTCAACGACCAGTCTGGAAATCCCGAGGATGCTGATGACCAAGACAATAGCGCTTGATACCAGTATCGCTTTACCGTGGGTTGTGGTAAATCCGGCCAAAAATGATGTCAATGAGTAGCTTGATTTTCGCCTGGCCTGTCTGGTCACGGGAGGTTTTTTATACACCACCATCAGCCCGGCCGGAAAGAGCAGAAAGGTTACTCCCAGGGAAACAATTATCCCGGCTATCATCATCCACCCAAAGGTTTTGACAGGCAGCAGGTCACAGAGCAGCAGCGACCCAAAGCCGGCAATCGTTGTCAGTGCGGCATACAGGCAAGGCGTTACCATCAAACGAACTGTGTCCAGAATAAGGTCTCGCTGATCGGCATCAGGATTTTGGGAGGCAAGGCCCCTGTACCGCACGATCAAATGGATTGTAATCGCCATCGTGATGATAAGCTGCAAAGATATGAAATTGGATGAGATCACCGTGACCTGCCAACCGAACAAACCCAAAAGCCCCATCATGGAAATCGCCGAAAAAGTACAGCAGAGCATCGGTAATAAAACCCAGCGAGAATTTCTGAAAATAATGCTGAGGGTGACAATCAGAAAAAAAAGAACCCCGATTCCGAATACTTTCAGGTCACTCTTAATAAAGCTGATCATATCGTCTGCGATCATGCTGACCCCGCCCAGAAAAAGTTTGGCGTCCTGACGGTAATTGTCCATAATCGCACGGATTTCCGCTATATCCCGGTGCCTGGATTTCTTGTTCTTTTCCCTGAGCTCTTGAAGTTGTTCGGTGATTTTTTTTAGTTCAGCTGATTCTGCTGCCGTAAGCGGCTGATCATCCTTCTTTATGCGCAAAAGATCGCGACGGGTCAACATGTCCTGAAAACGCTCATCCGCATGCAGTTTAATCTGCAAAGCAGTTGTTTTCAGATCCGGGCTGACCAACTGATTCATGTATAGGGGGCTTTTACTGAACTCGGTTTTAGCCAGCCGGCGGTCTACTGCCGGCGATTCGAGCGTCTGGATATCGGCAGTAGGCCCCCGTTCGCCGACAAGCTCAGGCGTGCTTTTCAGCAGAGGCACATCCAATATGGAAATGACCGATGACACCCCCTTGAGCTGCCTTAGATCATCCCGCAGACGAGCTAGTTTTGCCAGTGTTTCATCCGAGAATAAATCGTTTACGGGGGTATAGATCATCAATAAATAATCCTGGCTCCCGTAGCGTGATTTAATAATTCGTGAATATTTGAAGTCTTCGTCGGTTTTGAGAATCAGCGTTTCCGTCGAAGCATCCAGCTTAAAATCCTTTGCCTTGTACCCAAGAAAGGCAATCACTACCAGCAGACACAATAAGATGAGCCGTGGTCGTTCCAGGACGATTTTATCGTAGAAGCGAGTTGACAATGAATTGCGGTTTTGCATAACAATTAATTTTCGGCCGGGTTCTCTAGTTTCAGCAGAAGATCATCAATGGTTCCGTTTTCGAGGATACTGCGAAATTGGGATCGGTAGCTGCGAATGATGCTGACGTCCTGGATCTCTAAATCATAAATTTTCCAGTTTTCTCCAGTGTTATAAAACTTGTACAAAATGGATATTTTTTTATCCTTGGAGACCAGGTACGTTGGGGCATGGATTTTTTTCTCTATTTGAATTGACGGTTCGTAAATAATCTTTTCATCTGTATATAGTTTGAAATTATTTATATAGGACGTCTTCATACGTTTGATAAAAAGCTCGGTAAATCTCTTTTTTTTCTCCTGGGACAATTGGGGCCAGTGCTTTTTCCCCAGGGACAGCCGCGCCATCAGTTCGAAGTCAAACATCGGCGTGATGATCTCAACGATCTCATTATTTTTTGCCTGTTGTTCAAGATCTTGTTTCTGCAAAACCGTAAATATGGCATCAAGGTTACTTTTTAATAACCTCTCCACTTCGCTTTTATCATCAGCCGCAGCTGACTGACAGATCAAAAGCAGGCAGATAACAGCAACCAGCAGATTTTTCATAATCGATTCCTTGCTATGATAATTTGAGGGTTGTCGCGATTCTCCTTTGCATGAAAAATGGGTGCAAATCGAGTAAAAAATCGCTTAATTTAATTTCAATTTTATAGTGAATCAGGTAATATAAGCAAACAGATGAACGTGTCAACTCTGAATTCCCGATTTCCATAACGAAATCAACTCCTTTTTATATAATCTAATACAGAATTGGCATAGGGAAAGGGGGCGGGGGTTGACTCCGATAACGGTTACCGCTTCGTGGATCAGCCAGATAGGGGAAAAGCCTAAGATTATATCAGGATACCCGAGTTTTCATTTAAGTTTTGACGTGGTGTGCCGATAAATCTGGTAATTAATATTGCAGAACAAATTCAGGTTGTCACGCTAAATTCCGAATTCCTTTCCGGTGATTTGAAACTCTGTCAATTGGAGAAATGCTAAAATGTCAAATTCGACCCATATGATATTCAGGAACTGACCCTATGGATATCGCAACTATCATAGGCCTGGTCGGCGGAACCATCCTGGTTATTGTTTCTATCCTAATCGGCGGTTCCTTCTCAATTTTCGTTAACATTCCAGGCTTGCTCATCGTTGTCGGGGGAACCATTGCCACCAGTTTTATCAAATTTACCATGATAGATGTCATTAATTCCATCAGGGTAGCCATGAAGGCATTTACGGTAAAAATTGATCCAGCAGAACAAATCATGGAAAAAATGGTGTCAGTCGCTAAAGTCGCCAAGGAAAGGGGCTTGATGGCGCTGGAAAGTGAGAAGCCGGATGACGAGTTTGCGGCCAAGGCTTTTCAGTTTCTGGCGGATGGATTTGACGAACAGCAAATTAAGGAATTGCTGCAAAAAGACATTAACCTGACCATTCAGCGTCACACAACCGGACGAAATGTCTTTAAGGGCATGGGTGGCTCGGCGCCGGCATTCGGGATGATTGGAACTCTCATCGGTCTTGTCCAAATGCTTGCCAATATGGCGAATCCCCAGGACATCGGTCCGGCAATGGCGATTGCGCTGTTGACGACACTTTACGGCGCGTTGATTGCCAATCTGGTTTGTCTGCCCCTGGCCGATAAGCTTGCATTAAGAAGCCAGCAGGAACAAATATCGAAAAATCTGATTCTCGATGCCGTTCTGGGAATTGCCAGGGGTTTATCCGGAATGGTGTTCCAGGAAACGCTTAAAATTCATCTTTCGCCGAAAGACCGCCTGAAGGTTGTGCCGAAAGATAAAAAGGAAGCGAGTGCCTAGTGAGTGAAGAAGGACTCCCTCAAGAGGAAGTGGAGGAGGGTGCACCACTGTGGGTGGTAACCTTCGGGGATCTGATGAGCTTGCTGATGTGCTTTTTTGTTCTATTGCTTTCATTTTCCGAAATGGACCGTAAAAAGTATCGAATGGTTTCGGGGTCAATGGCACAAGCCTTTGGAATACAGCGCGAAAAACCGGTCTTTGAATCTCCGAGGGGTCAGAAAATGATCGCCAGAGAGTTCGATCAGGCGGTGATGATTACAAAAATAGAAGATTCGATAAAGCCAATTATAGACGAAATCAAAAACGAATATGAAGAGCTGAAGGATGCTGTTGAATTAGAGATAGGGGAGGATAAAGTCACTATCCGTATGATGGGAGAGACTACTTTTGATACCGGCAAAGCCGAGCTGCACCCGCCATTCAAGCCGCTGCTGAAAAAAATCGGAGCGGTTCTGAGCCAAACCAAAGGGGAGATCATCATTGCCGGCCATACGGACAACGTCCCTTTAAACGGCGGGCTGTTTGGCTCCAACCTGGGATTGTCTATGGCTCGTGCCGGTTCGGTGGCCGAATATTTGCTCCGGGCCACCACCATTGATCCAAGGAGATTGTCCACCATGGGCTTTGGTGAATATCGTCCGCTGACTTCCAACGACACCGCTCGCGGTCGCCGAAAAAATCGACGAGTGGAAATTATTGTGAGTCAGTAATTGTTCTTCGGGACATAGGAGTACATTGAGACACCTTTTTTAATCCTTCAGTATAGCCCATGATCCAGAGTAGCGATTACCGGGATCTCCAGCCATCGACAAACACAACCGAACCGCATAACATCATGAAATCCAGTAAAAAGTTATTATTGACGGTGGGTATCCTAATCATTCTTGTTGTCCCCGGTGCTCTGGCAGACACCGTAATTCTGAAAAACGGCCGGGAACTACAGGTTGAAAAGACTTGGCACGAAGGCGATCAATTATGTTTTGTTTTTCATGGAATTGAAGGCCGGCATCCCTCAAAGTAAAGTATCGCACATTCAGCGCAATTCAGATGGCCGGAATACAACCATCACCCTTAAAAATATATGCCAAAGACGATTTGAACAAAACCGGCCGCAAGTCTACCCAAATTGCCATGCGGGGTCAACCGGAAGACCAGCCACCGATGGATTCAACCTCCCTCCCTTGCAGTTATGCCAACAGAACCATGTGTCGCATTGCGAAAGGATGGATTTTGTGATTTGCAATGGGGACGTAAGGTAGCCAGTGTGGATGGTTTGGAAAAAAAACAAACCATTTCGGAATTGGATAACGTTGTCGAATACTTACGTCCAACAGTTCCTTTAACTATCGGTGATGCCGCACTGGAATCTGTCACATATGCCTTCTGGCAGGATCAGCTTTATACGGTTACCGTCTGGACCGAAGGCTATTCCAATTTCACGGCCATGCGTGATGCGGTGATTAAGGAATTCGGGCCAGGCATCCGAAATGATTCCACCCGCGAAAAGTATCTTTGGTCTGATGCGCTCAGCGACATAATGCTGAATTATACCAAAGAGGGCCGGTATGGCATGCTGTGGCTGAGATCCAGGGAAATGGATCGCCTGTGCAAGTCATCCCAACTAAAGGGCCATGCATCCTTTCTGAAATGGATGAGACAAAGGAATTAAGTTTTTTTCGAGATTGTGCTCGGGAAAAAGTACTCCCTGCAGAGCATCTAGCATCCTGATTATTTTACATCGCCAATAGGTTTCAGCAGGTGTCAGAAGGGCGAGTCGCTAAATCCTGAATCCTATCACCTTCAGTTTTTGACGGCATGTTGTCAGATAATCTCCCATTAGAGCCTAAAAGATCCCTACAACCCCTCCGTAAAATGTGGTACCCCTTTTATCCAGTCTAATCAAATAATAATCTATTTTTTTGTAAAAGGTCATTTGACAGATACAAATTAAATATTAGTTTAACATTAAACTATTTGATATTGAGGCTACTTATGATAAGAACACATCGGGGCAATGCACAAGAAATGATAGCCTTGAGCACCTATGTTAAATTGATGCGAGCGGCTGAATCGATAACCGCCCGAATTCATAAGCATTTGGCCTCTGCGGGCCTGACTCTCAGTCAATTTTCCGTCCTTGAGGCTCTTTATCATTTGGGACCTTTATACCAAAGGGAAATCGGTCAAAAACTCCTCAGAAGCAGCGGGAACATTACCATGGTGATCGACAACCTTGAAAAACGGGGCTACGTCAAACGCGAGCGAAAAAAAGAAGATCGACGGTTTATGATGGTTCGACTTACCGACGAAGGCGGTGCGCGCATCCGCAGAATATTCCCGCCCCATGCTGCCGTGATTGCCCGCGAAATGAGTGTGCTGAGTGGGAGGGAGCAGAAAACACTGGCGCAGCTATGTAAAAAGCTCGGTCTCAGAAAAAGAAGTGAAAAATGATAAGTATAAAAGGAGGAATCTAGCATGAGAGTTTTAATTGTCTTTTATTCCACTTATGGACACATTTTTAAAATGGCGGAAGCCGTTGCAGAGGGAGCCAAAGAGGTCGCGGGGGCTGAAGTTCACATTCGACGCATTCCCGAAACGCTTCCCCAAGAGGTGCTTGAAAAAATGGGGGCCGTTGAGGCCCAAAAAGCGTTTTCCCATATTCCGGTCTGCTCTGTCGATGAGCTGGCAGAAGCAGATGCCATTATTTTCGGCACGCCCACTCGTTTTGGCAACATGTGTGGGCAGATGCGCCAATTTCTGGACGCGACCGGTCAGTTGTGGGCCAATGGTTCCCTGATCGGCAAAGTGGGCAGTGTCTTTGCCAGCAGCGCCACCCAGCACGGCGGTCAAGAATCCACTCTTCTCACCTTTCATGTGACTTTGCTCCATCAGGGATTTGTTATTGTCGGCCTGCCTTATGCATTTCAGGGGCAGATGCGGATCGATGAAGTCACCGGGGGCTCCCCTTACGGCGCCACAACCATCGCAGGCGGGGACGGCTCTCGAATGCCCAGTGAGAATGAACTTGAAGCGGCGCGTTTTCAGGGGAAACATGCGGCAAGTATTGCTGCTAAGTTAACAGGCTAATCCCCAATGCCGCAACGTCAGGGTAATAGTAGGTCAAGTAAAGAGAGCACTTAACTACAGAATCTATTGGCTTAGAATTTTTTAACCCCATTTAAGGTGTTATAGTATGATTAACCAATATAGAAAGGTTCTACAAATTATTGAACCCCAGCCGGTGATTGAAGGTGCCGGTGTGAGGCTCAAGCGCAGCATTGCGACTGCAACCCTGGATCATCTTGACCCTTTTTTGCTTTTCGATCATTTTGGTTCCAGTAACCCTGATGATTACATCAAGGGTTTTCCCATGCATCCCCATCGAGGCATTGAAACGGTCACCTACATGATAGATGGAGTGGTCGATCATCAGGACAGCATGGGAAATTCCGGCAGTATCAGCGGGGGAGACGTCCAGTGGATGACCTCCGGAGGTGGAATTATGCACGAGGAGATGCCCCGGCCCAGTCGGCGCGAAATGGTTGGATTCCAGCTGTGGGTGAATCTGCCGGCCAGTCTGAAAATGACTGCGCCGCGCTATCAAAATATTGCCTCCGCGCAGATACCGGAGATAAACCGGGAGGATGGGGTTATCATTCGGGTGATCGCCGGCGAAGTGGATGGTATCTGCGGTCCGGTAACCGACATTTTTGCAGAGCCGACTTACCTGGATATTACAATCCCTGCCTACGGATCATTTTCTTGTCCATACGAACACGATCACACTGTATTTGCCTATGTTTTCGAAGGCCAGGGGGTGTTCGGTGCCGGTAGCCGGCAAAAAGGCGAAGTGGTCACTCACCCGCGCCTGGTGGTTTTGAGTGAAACTGGTCTTTTTGAAGCCCGAGCAACCGAACTTCAAGTCCGGTTTCTGCTTATCTCGGGAAAGCCCCTAAAAGAGCCTATTGCCAGATATGGCCCGTTTGTCATGAACACGCAGGAGGAAATCCAGCAAGCACTTAAGGATCTGAAAAATGGAACCTTTGTGCAGAACTAGCCCAATCCCAATGTTGCATCAATCAATCGATAAATTGTTCCTTATTATCATGAAATCACAGTGGATAGCATCCATTTGCGGATATTGCCCTTGGTGAATTCGAAGGCATGGGGAAATTTTTGGCTTGATTTTCGAAGCAGTTAACGTCATTTTGAATCCTGAGAAATTCATAGTTGGATTGGAAAGGAGGGAACTGTTATGAAACCAGGCCTTAAAACTTTTATGGTGTTTCTACTGACCGTCTGCATGACAGCCTGTGCCGGTATAGTTAAAGAGCAAGGTATTTCCGTCCGCCAACGCATCGCCGAATCATACGGGCTGCAATATTTTAGCAAAGTAGAAAAGATTCAGTATACATTCAACGTGAAAATAGGTGAAAAACAGATCCGTCGATTCTGGATCTGGGAACCGCTCCTTGACAGGGTTACCTTCAAAGGGATGGATTTTCAGGAGGCCATCACCTACAATCGCAGCGAATTGGTTCGCACTGAATCCAATAAACTCAAGAAAATTGATGCCTGGTTTATCAATGACAACTACTGGATGTTGTTTCCCTATCATTTAGCCTGGGACACAAATACAAAAGTAGAAGACATCGGCCGGCAACAGCTCCCGATGGGAGATGGAAAAGCCAGATGTGTGGTGGTTACCTATCCGGCAACCGGCGGCTACACGCCCGGTGATGTGTATGATCTCTACCTTGATGATCAATACCGGTTGACGCAATGGGTGTATCGACGCGGAGGATCTAAAAAGCCCACCCGAATCTCCACCTGGGACGACCATCGCAAAGCAGGTCCGTTAACGCTGTCATTGAATCATCAGGGTGAGGATCAAAATTTTCGGGTATGGTTCACCAATGTGGGCGTTAAAATGGTCGGTGCTGATAGCTGGTTGTTTGCACAATAAATCCTTCATTTCATACCACCATAGAATTTAAAGAAATGGCGCATGATGAATTTCACCGTGTTTTTGTTAACATGGTAATTTTCACGACCGTCGGTAAAATAGGTCAGGCCGGTGAGCGGCTGGTAAATGGTGGCCATTTCAAATGCCGGGAAATAAAAAACATTTTCATGCCGCAGGGTAAATTCGTCGGCAACGGCACGTAGGGTTGATTTGGAGTTACAGCTGGCGCTGATGACATCTAGGTCCTTGCGAAACGTCGCCCATAGATTGACCGGTGAGATGGTGACCAACAGCTGGCAGTCAGGATTATGGTGGGCCATGATATCATGGATCCGTTCCAGGTTTGCAAGATTTTCTGCATAACGACTTACCTTAAACTCATAGCGGCTCATATCACCGCCTTCGTTGACATACGGCCCTGACGGCAGGCTGATCACCGAGCCATCTACACGGTCCTGCCAGATTTCGGTAAGCCCAAGCGTCAGGATCAGTACCTCCGCCCGTTGCAGGGCGCGCCGGGAATGCATCCGATGGTGCGCAAAATCTGTCTCTGCAGCTTCAACGCTGTCGTATAAGATAATGCGCCGGTAAGGGTCTTGAACTTTGTGGGATCGGGGGCAAATCCACCAGCGCAGGTCGGGCTGCCAGTCCTCAAAGGTATATTCGAAAATCTGGCGCAGGCAAAACGTGTTGTATACTCTTTCCCAGGCGGCGCTGGCATGAATTGCCGCCGGATGCTGCGTTTCTTCCGCCACATAGTTGTATCCTCGTTGAATAAGCCGTCGCTTGATCTCTCGGGCAAAGCAGGATCCGATTGATGCAATTGGAGTGGATTGATCAACCGTCAGACCGGTCTGCTCAGGAACGGGGAAGTTTCCATCCACGGGCGGATTGTCAAAAGATCCCGGCCAAACCTGCCACGGTTCGAACCGATGGACCGGATGTACGTCTGAGTATGCCATGGCAAATTTCTCCTATTTGAATATTCGCTTTATATAGCAAAAATAGTTCGATGTTGTCGATTAAATAGTCGCTACCCAAAGGATTCCACCAAAGCGGAATTCCTCGTTTTTGATTGTTGTCCGGCTAGGTTCGGCACCTCGATATCCAAAGAGCCGGCCCCCTAAGTTCTGTTGACATGCGGATAGCAAATTCCTATATTGCACTCACCGATGGATTGTGCGGATGGGAGCTGTTGCGGGATTGAAGAAATGGATGGAGGGTAGATGAGGATTTTGTCAGTGTATTACGGCCATGATGCCAGTTGCACCCTGCTTGAAGACGGCAAGCCGCTGGTTGTGCTCGAAAAAGAGCGTCTTTCGCGTATAAAACACGATCAGGGTAAAATGGACCTGGAGGGCATACTGGAAAACTACGGGTGGAAACCCGAAACCATCGATGTCATCGCAATCAACCCCTGGGTACGTCCCACACTGGACGGAAAATTTTTCCAGTGGCAACTTGAGGGTAAAACCTATCGCGATGATCCCGATTATATGCTGGACGGCTGGCGTGGATCGGTGGAAGGTCGTTACAGCAAGAATCGCATCCGGTTGTTCGACCGCTGGTACGACGGATATGTCATTGATCACCACCTGGCACATATTGCCGGGGCACTGTTTGCATCCGGCTTTCAGGAGGCGGGGATATTGACGGCTGACGGTGGGGGTGACTACCGGATGTGCGCGCTGGCCTATGGCAGCGGCGGTAAAATCCATGAGATCGAATACGGCTGGGGCCACGAATATAAAAAGTTACAGCTCAATATCGGCTCGGTGTGGGCCTCCCTGGGTGAATACAATTTCGGGATGAATCGTCTGGAAGGCGCCGGCAAGCTTATGGGGCTTGCCAGCTACGGTTCTGTGAGGGAAGAAATTGTTGAGGCTCTCAGGCAGCAAATGTTTTACCACCCGTTTGACGCGTTTCCGAGCCACAAATTTGGTCGTCAAAACGGCCTGATGCTTGATCCGTCCGATGCTTTTGCCCAGGATGTCTGCGCTTCCCTGCAGAAACTGACGACGGATTTCTACCTGGAAGCCGCCGCCCGATTGAAAGCATGGAAACCGATTCGTAACCTGGTCATGACGGGCGGTTGCTCGATGAACTGTATTGCCAACACCGCCGTTCACCAGAGTGGATTGTTTGAAGATACCTGGGTTGCGGCCCAACCCCATGACGGGGGATTAAGTCTCGGACTGGCACTTTTTGTCTGGCACCACATTCTGGGCCATCCGCGCACGCCAGCAGCCTTAAGCCCTTATCTGGGTACGGACGTCGGCGACCTTAGCGAGGATTTTATTCCTGAAATTATTAACTTTCTCGAGCAAGGCAAAAGCGTCGGGGTTTGTTACGGCCGGGCGGAATCCGGACCGCGTGCCCTGGGCCATCGCAGCATTCTTTTGGATCCGCGTATCCCAGACGGCAAAGATCGTCTGAATGAACATGTAAAGCAGCGCGAATGGTACCGCCCCTTTGCTCCCATGGTCCTCGGGGACTGGGGCGTGCCCAGCAAGTATATGTCCTACATTGTCCCGACGGATGCCCAGGAGGTGCCGGCGGTAACCCATGTGGACGGAACCAGTCGCCCCCAAATCGTCGGTCCGGGAGACGATCCTTTCGTATTAAAACTTCTGACCGATTGGCGGGACCGGACGGGCTGCAATTTGCTGCTCAATACCTCTTTCAATTGTCGCGAACCCCTGGTGGATACAGTGGATCAGGCCCGTGCAACCTGGCAGAGAACGGGACTGGATGTATTCGTTTCCCCCGAAGGAATAGAAGTTAAGGCCTAAAAGAATTTGACGTTCAAGAGAGACCCATGAAAGCGAATACCTGGTATGGCTGCAACCAGATCCGAAAAATTTACTAACTTCCTGGAAAAATTTATTAACCGATTGCATTCCTGGTCAGCCTGTCTGCCCAATGATAGACCGCTTTCATCCGATATGGAGGAAAAGCGGCTACGTAAAGTCGTTTTGCTCCTTCTGGCCGGAATCTATACGGTCCTGGGCATATTATGGGGTGGTACCTATCTGGCTTTGGGTTTTCCATTGTCCGGCAGCATCCCCCTGGCGTATTCGGTATTATCCGGCGCCAGCCTGCTTTACTTTCTGCGTTCAAAACACTACGGTTTCCTGTGCACTAGCCAGCTCATCTTGATCCTCTTATTACCTTTTTTTCTTCAGTGGAGTCTGGGTGGCTTTGCCATATCCGGCGCGGTCATTATTTGGGCGATACTTTCACCCATCGGTGCTCTGATGTTCGCCGGAACGATGCGTTCGGTTCCTTGGTTTATAGCCTATCTGCTAATGGTGGTCTTTTCCTGTCTTGCAGGGGGAAGGGATGTTTCACATGCCGCCTTGCCGCCTGCTGTGACTGCTTTCTCCTTTGTCATGAATATCGGCGGTGTGTCGGCAATTGTTTTTTTTCTACTCAGATATTTCGTCAAGGAACGCGAACGCGCAATGGCGGAATTGGATAAGGAACATCGGAAGGTGCGCCATTCGCTATCGCTGGCCATGGAAGTTCAGCAAAGTCTGCTACCGAAGGTCAATCCCACCGTTAAAGGGTTAGATATCGCGGGAAGAAGTGTCTATTGCGACGAAACCGGTGGCGACTATTATGACTTTTTAGATGGCGATCTTCATGGTGAAGGGAAAATCAAGGTTGTGGTGGGGGATGTCTCGGATCACGGAATTCCCTCGGCGTTGCTCATGGCGACGGCCCGTGCGATTATCCGCGGGCATTCTTCGCGGCAGATGGGTATTTCAAAAATTGCCTCTGATGTCAATCGCCAGCTTTACAAGGATGTCGGGGATTCCGGCCGGTTTATGACCATGTTTTATGCCCAGATCGACCGTCGGAACCGGCACATGCACTGGTTGAACGCCGGCCATGAACCCGTACTTGTGTATGATCCCGATTCCGATACCTTTGACAACCTCCTCGGTGGGGGCAGCCTGCCGCTGGGGATATTAGAAGATGCAGAATACATCGAAAGACAACGCGATATCGCGCCCGGACATATTATCGTCATCGCCACGGACGGCATTCGAGAAGCCCGGAATCGATACGGAGATATGTTCGAAAAGGATGCGCTCCAAAATATCATCCGGCAAAATGCGTCGGCGAGCTCGGCACACATGCTGCAAGCCGTATTCACGGCGCTGGATCTATTCCGGCAGGGAGTTAAATCCGAAGATGACATGACGCTGGTGATTGTCAAAGTTCTACATGATTATTAGGCACAAAAGAAAACGCAATTTAGGCAATAAGTTAAAAGCACATGCCCTTCTTGCACTTGTTTCGCCAGTCATTTTCACCTAATGCATCAGCGCGGTGAACGGCGGATTCTGAGTTGCATCACTGGAGTTCGTAATGGAAAAGAATTATTCCAAAGGTGACAACACAACCCCGATAAAAGTTGACGACAGGCTGTATGACCTGCTTCGGAAATTTTGCGATAAAGAGGGCCGGCGATTAAAGGAATTTGTCGAAGATGCATTGGAAAATGCCATCTACACCGAGGAATCCATCAAAGTTCTCACTGAAGAAATTAAAATTTTGAAGAGAAAAGAAGCCAAATATGATTACGCCTTCAGACGCGGTTTCCAAAAAGGCTTTTACATATCCTTTTGTGCATTGCATGGCCAAATTTTGGTGGAACCGGACGATGAGGCGTTCGAGATTCTTAAAAACGATCCATACCGAATTTCTAAAGGTGCCCAGCTTGATTTGTTTCGGTGAAAAGAAGCATGTCCTATGACGACATTTAACTATCATCGTGATAGCTGCCTCGAGAGGGCCACTTTTTCCGGTTTATCCCGATTAAGGCTCACCAGTCCATATGGTTGGGATAACCTGCCGTCCATTTTTTCGATATAGGTTAAAATCTCTGTCCAACGTAAATACCTGGCTATTTGAATGAAGCTCGCTCATTCTAACCAGGCACGCATCAGCCATTGACATGGGAACTGATTGATACTTGAATAGCAGTTTTCTAATCGGTTCAAGGTGCTCGTCCAGGTTAAAGGATATCGCTAAAATTTTTCTTTGGAGTAGTAGCAGAACCTGATCGCTGCCGCCTTTTATCGCCGACAACAAAAAACAAGCTTCAGAAACGACTGCTTCGCATGTTAACATCGGCGGAGCTATTTGGTTCCATTGGGCCGCCGTCCAAGCATGAAACCGATCCTTTCTATTTAGCAAAGCTACCAGCGGACCGGTGTCGATCAATACACCCTGTTTCACTATCCGTATCCTTTTAGATGCTCCTTATTGTAAGAAAGATCCGACGGACCTTCAACCGAGCCTACGATGTCTTTGGCCAGATCCAAGCAGGAATTCGGGGTTATCGTTTCATTTGCGTTAACAATCGATTCTAGCGCCGTTCGAATCAAATCTGATTTGCTTTCTCCTCTTCTGGCTGCCGTCGCTGCCAATTTCAAATCCAAATCTTCAGGCACTTTTACGGTCAGCGTTTTCATTTTTGCTCTCCTCAAATGGGTAATGTAAATATGTCAATACAGTAATACGATTTTGAAAATATGTCAATACTCTAAAGATATTATGGAACCTGAAACCTATAGCTCCCAGACTATTCCGCGGGGACCGGCATTGATCACGGTGGTTTCGCCGATCCGATCGCTTTGACCGGCACTTCCATGGATGTGTCCGCAGACAACCAGCTGCGGTTGTTTACGGTTGATGGTCGCTCGAAGTGCTTGACTTCCTAATTTCCGGCCTCCGGAAGAGACGTCCAGCACCCCCCAGGGCGGTGAATGGCTGATCAGAATACCGCCGGCCGGACAATCGCGCAATAAATCGTAGGCCTCATCTTCGGAAAAATCATAACTCCATGCTCCAAAGGGTGTGATGGGGATGCCGCCTCCGATGCCGAAAAATGTATTCCCATCGATGACCACCTGAGAACCATGCAAAACGTGGGCACTTTTCCACAATCGGCAGGCTTGCAACAGCTCTTGATTGGATTCACTGTTTCCGGGAACCAAGACCGCCGGTTTGGTAATCGCCGATAAGGATGCGATAATTTCGTCCAATCCTTGGCGAGCCACACAGAAATCACCGGCACCCACAACCACATCAACGGCATTGGATAATTCGACCAATTTGGCAGCGGTGCGAAAATCATTGTGCAGGTCGCTGAACAGCAATAGTTTCATCTCTCATTTCCTTTCTGCGAGTTGGATTTTTTTTTCAGGGACACCGGTAAACACGGACGCCATAGATTTTAATAGGCTGCCATAAAAATTTGATTTTCCAAATTTTCTTCTGCCGCAGGCCTATCAGTTGACAAGCGGTCGCTGTTCCGATATAAGGGCACACACAAACTGTCAATTCGATATCCCTGACCCCCAATACTCAAAATCGATTTATTTTAAAGCCAATGATTGAATTCCTGAAACGCTTCTCATACCCGGTGATGATCCTCTTCTTCCTGGCAATCCTCTTGCCCGGGCTAACCCAATCCGCCGCCGCCGCTCAGCTAAACTTCCCTGGAGTTGCGGGCGCGTTGGTCAGTTTACAGACAAAATACCCTTCAGGGCCTACGTCCACTGCGCTGTCGACGGTCATCGACGGCAAAATCGGCCGACAACCCGTCTATACAGAATTGGTGTCTCGCGGTGTCGCCCCGTCCGAAGTGCTGTCCCTGGCGCGGTCGTTCAAGGGGGTATTCGATTTTCGCAATGCCCGGCCCAAAGATGAGTACCAAGTATGCCTGTCGCCGCAAAAAAAGCTGCAAAAATTAATATATACAACGGGTCTTACCAATCAATATGTTGCTATCAGAACCGACAACGGCACCTTCCACACCTATCGGGAGGAAATTTCACTGGAAAAGGAAACCGTTGCCAAGACCTTTACCATTGAAAGCTCTCTCTACCTGGCTGTTACCGGACAGGGGGAGACAAGCCACCTGGTGGCCGCCTTTACCGATATCTTCTCCTGGGATATCGACTTCTACCTTAGCCCCCGCAAAGGGGATAAGATTCGAATGCTTTTTGAAAAATATTACCATAAGGGTGAATTTGTAAAGTACGGTAAGATTCTGGCAGCCCAATATATCGGCAGCAGTCAAACCTTTTCCGCCTTTTATTTCGAAAACGGGCACCAGACGGGCTACTATGATGAAAACGGTGTTCCACTGCGCAAGATGTTTATGCGCATTCCGGTTAAATTCGGTATGCGGACTTCATCCTTCTCGATCAGGCGCTTTCATCCTATCTCTAAAAAGTACAAGCGCCACACCGGCATCGATTACGGGGCCGCCCTCGGCACACCCATCCATGCCACCGCCGGCGGCACGGTGGAGTTTGCCGGCTGGCGCGGCGGTTATGGAAAATTAGTGATCCTCCGTCATCCCAACGGTTACAAGACCTACTACGGTCATTGCAGCCGCCTGCTGGTGAAAAAAGGCGTCCATGTCGAGCAGGGGCAGGCGATCGCCAAAGTGGGTCAGACCGGCCAGGCCACGGGCCCCCATGTGCACTATGAGACACGTATCAACGGAAAAGCGGTAAACCCCAACAGCATAAAAACCGCCAGGGGTAAATCGTTGCCTTCTGATCAGCGTGCCCGGTTTGAGGCAATGTTGCAGACTCACATGCAGATGATGGCCGATCGCCTGTTTCCTTCGAGTCAAAAAACCGCCAGTAAAGCATCAAACTTGCGGTAGCAGTTCCCTTCCCCGATAAATCAAAAGGAATTCGTTGACAAACCCAATACTATCACTAAATTTACTATTTCACGATTTCCCGTACCGAATTTAGATCTGCAATATGTAACGGTGTACATAAACCTTTAAACATCTCTGATAGCAATGAAACCTCTGCAACCTATTCCCCAATGTGTTGATTGCCTGATGTCGCTGGCTAAAAACCTCGTCACCTTAGCAGCTTTTGAAAATCCAGCATTTGTTAAAAAAGCAGAGCACATCACCCGCGAGATCCTTGAAAACGCTGGGAAAATCGAGTCAAGTTCGCCCCAGATTGCCAATCGAATTCTCAGGGAAATTAAACAAATTACCGGCGTCGAGGATCCCTATGCGGATTTTAAAGCGCAGGAGATGGCACAGTCGCGCTTAATATTTTCCCGTGTGAAGAATTTCGTGAAGGGGAATCTGCGATCGCGGCTTCGATTGGCCGCTCTTGGAAACAGCCTGGATTTTTTTAAGAATTCCGAACAGGCCCTGGCAGAAATTCCCGATCTATTCAACAATGGGTTTTCCTTTTACCTCGATCACATCGATCGGCTCGAATCCATATTGGCGACGAGACCGCAGAAGTTGTTATATCTTACCGACAATGCCGGAGAAATTTACTTTGACCTGCCCTTGTACGAATACCTGAAGGAGTATGCCCAAAAGATTTATCTGGTTGTAAAGGGCGGACCCGCGCTTAACGATCTAACCCGGGTTGAGCTCAAATCTGCGCAGTTAGATGGCAGGTTCGACCTCGTGGCCGATACGGGTACCGATGGTGCCGGGATTGATTGGGACAATGTTTCCAGGGAATTTCTTGATCTTTTGGCTTCGGCCGACCTGATTGTTTCAAAAGGAATGGCGAATTTTGAAACCCTTTATCCGAGGGACCTCTCTGCTCCCAGCTTTTATCTTTTCAAAGTGAAATGTGAACCCATTCAAAACTATATTCAGGCACCGGTTAACAGTTACCTGGCTTTATGGAAGGAGGGAAATCCCATCAATTTCAGAAATCATGGCAAATAAAAATCTTCTCATCATCCACCCGGGCGCGCTGGGGGATTTCATTCTGATCTTTCCGGCCGTCATCCGGCTGCATAAATATTATGACGGGATCGATGTGCTCTGTCAGAGCGGAATGGGAAAACTGGTCAAGTCCCTGGGGCTCGTCGAAAATTGGCACCCAATAGAGTCCGCTCATGTGGCGACGCTATTCAGCGGCACCATCGACCCGAGAATTAAGACATTGTTAGCACCGTATACGAAAATTATTTTATTTTCTCGATCACCTGAGCTTGAACAAACCATCCATCAGATAACTACCAAACCCGTTTGTCGAATTACCCCCAAGCCGCCGGATGATGAACCTATTCATCTTACGAAATTTGTGCTGGAAAATCTCATAAACTGCGGATTGATAAAAAAAACAGATGTCGTGGTTGAAGGCCTTTCTCTTGATAGTCGGAGGGCTGAAACCCAATCTTCCGGCAAGATTTTGCTTCATCCCGGAGCCGGGAGCCTCCGCAAACGCTGGCCGCTTTCAGATTTCCTTGAAGTCGCAGCCATGCTGGAAGCGGACGGATTGAAAACGGAGTTCATTCTGGGGCCGGCAGAGCAGGACCTGGCGGATGAGTTGCAACACCCGGATCGGACCGTTCATGTATTGAGTGATTTGCTTGAACTTACGGCTTTGCTCAAATCCGTCGGTGGATATATCGGCAATGATTCCGGCGCCAGTCACCTGGCAGCGGTTTTAGGTCTGCCCGTAACCGTAATATTCGGACCGGCTGATCCCAAACGATGGGCTCCGGTGGGGCGGAACGTCGCAATCGTCCGCCCCGAACTGGATTGCCGTCCGTGTTTTGAAACAGAGAAAGCCAACTGCGGCGATCCGGAGTGCCTGGATAAAACCACGCCGCAACAGGTTATTCGGGCCTTTTACCGTATATTCGCCACAGAATCACACAGAACCTTCTGGCCTGGAGCCTCGCAAAATGATGCTTAAAAAGAAATTAGTCGCATTGGACCAAATCTATGCCGTCTATGACAAATTTTGCGCCACCCTGGATGTGGCTTGTAAAAAATACTGCGCCCATTGCTGCACCTCCAACGTAACCCTGACCACGCTGGAAGGATACAAGATTGTGGATCATCTCATCACCGGCGGGAAGTTGGGTCTCATCGACGATCTTAAACATGCGGTCGCGTCAACCCGGTATCAACCTCAAATATCCACCAACCGACTGGCCGAACTGTATGCCGCGGAAGCCAAAGTGCCGGAAGAAGACATGGCAGACCAATGGGAAGAATGCTCGCTGCTTGAAAAAAACGCATGTTCCATTTACGATTTGCGGCCCTTCGGATGCCGGTGTTTTATTTCTCGAAAAAACTGCGCCGAGACGGGATTTGCGGATATCGACGAATTCACCGCATCGGTGAATACCGTGTTTTTGCAGACCATCGAGCATCTGGATGCCGACGGTTGTTGCGGAAATCTAATTGATGTGCTGCATGTGATGGCATCCGAAGATAAGCGGCGAGCCTACGCAGAGGATCGATTGAAATGTGAAACCAACGGATTGATTGTAAACTGGTCGCTGAAAGTTTTAATGATACCGCCCGAGCACCGCACCCGAATGGAACCTATCCTCCAGGAACTCAGGCAGATAAAGATCTAACCATCCAATCGACTATGTCACTCGAAATAATGCTTCATCATATTCCAGTTTTCTTTACCCATTATCTCCTGTAAATTTAAAAAGTTTTTTTGCATTTTCCCCGCAGATTTTATCGATCTGCGGTTTTGTCAATCCGCTTTCTCTGATTTCGCCAAAATACCGAGCCGGTGGCAGTAAGGGATAATCGCTACCGAAAAGGATTTTGTCAACGCCTATAAGCCGAACTGAAATCTGGTAAACCTCGGGGTCATACAAATAAGGCGAAGCGGCCGTGTCAAAAAAAACATTGGTCATCGTTTCTTTGACATCCTTTTTCATCAGACTGTAAAAGAACAGACCCCCTCCCCAGTGCGCTAAAACGATTTTGGTTTCCGGAAATCGTTTGATCAGGCCGTAAATTTGCGCCAGTGTAATCGGTGTCTTCCCGTGGTACGCATGCCCGACAGGTTCATTGGTATGAATTAATACGGGTAGGTCGCAATCAGCACACATCTTCATAATTGGTGCCAGCTGTGCCAAAGCATTCTCGTCAATGCCGGCCTGGTAAAACGCTAATTCGCCGATTCCGGCTAATCCTCCCGTAAGGCAACGTTCAGCTTCAGCAACAGCCTGGCCGACGGATGGATCAAAACAACCCAAACCGGTAAAACGGCGAGGATATTTTTGGACCATTTCCATAATGTAGTCGTTATGAAACTTGAAAGTTTCAGGATTTTTCCAGGGGAAACCGAATATTACCGATTTATCCACCCCATTTTCTTCCATGGCATCCAACAATTCGATCGCACCGATCAGCCTTGATTTGGATGATTTATATAAGAGTTCAAAGGCAGGTTCGGCCGGAAAAAATCTTTCCCTGTTTTGGCAAATTGCGGCTGGGAAAATATGGGTGTGAAAATCTATTATCATCAAATTGGCCTTCAGAGTTTCATTTGTTTAGATTTATGGGACCCAACGCCGTGTATTCGTTTATCGCAGATCGCTGGTATGGTCATGATACCATTTCGGAAATATTAACGAATCTTAAAAGCGGGAGACACCACCGGTTGATTCAGGCGATGATTACGCCTGATCTTAACGATAATTGCAAGCAAAAAGAAACGGCCACCCGGAATTTTCCGGATAGCCGTTAAGGAGGAGAACAGATGAAGAAATTATTAGGTTTTTTGTTAGGCTGATTTATGTTTATGCAATAAATTTGCCAAATCCAATAAAAAGAGAAAAAAATATCGTAATTCTTAAATATTAAATTAAATTTCAATAGGATATAGATTTAATAAAAAAAGAAAATCCCACTTTTGATTCCGATTTCAGTGCGGTTATACCTCCTATGAAGTTCATAATATTTAACCTTGTGGGGCAAAAATGATTAAACCATTTGTTTTTATGGACATTTTTTAATAGGAGGTAAAGTTCAATATTTTGAATTCTGGATAGCATTGCAGCGTAATAATATATAACCACTTGATTTTTAACAATAAATATAGGTTCATGTTTTTGAACCTCATGCGGATTGTTACCACCGAAATCGGGACAGACATTAAAAAATGGACTATTTTGCAACGGCAAAAAAAAATCCCATGTATCAATATCTAATCGTTTTAACGATAAGCTCAACCGTGGGACTCCAGGCCTGGTTTACGCTGTTCAATAATTTTGCGGTGGATGTCGCCGGACTGGACGGCCACCACATCGGAATGATTCAATCCATCAGAGAGATTCCCGGACTTCTGTCTTTGCTGGCCGTTTTTGTGATTATGTTCATCAAAGAATTTCGGCTGTCCGCCCTGTCGATTCTTTTTCTCGGTTTCGGGGTGGCAATGACTGGATTGTTTCCCACTTATTTGGGACTTTCTTTGACGACCTTGATTATGAGTTTCGGTTTTCACTATTATGAAACCACCAACATGTCCTTAACGCTTCAATACTTTGACGAAAAAACATCACCCTGGGTATCCGGCAAGCAACGCAGTTATGCGGCAGCGTCCAACATCGTCGTTGGTATTGCGATCTATTTATTGGTTTTTATATTCGACTTTAGTGCAATTTATTTGTTGTTCGGAGGCCTTATCATCGCTACGGCTGTCTGGGGATTGATTCAAGATCCCTCGGACAGCAAGATCCCCACGCAGCGAAAAAAAATGATTTTACGGAAAAAATACGGACTCTTTTATTTTCTGACCTTCATGGCCGGGGCACGACGGCAGATTTTTATGGCGTTTGCCGTTTTATTAATGGTACAAAAATTTGACTATTCCGTCCAGGAAGTCACGGTTCTTTTTGTCGTCAACAACTTCATCAATTATTATTTGAGCCCTTTGATCGGAAAAAGTATCATCCATTTTGGTGAAAGAAAGGTACTGTCCCTGGAGTATTTAAGCCTGATCTTCGTTTTTGTGGCTTATGCCGTAACCGGATCCAAACTGGTGGTTGCTGTTCTCTATATTCTGGACCATATTTTTTTCAATTTTTCCATTGCCATCCGCACTTATTTTCAGAAGGTGGGAGATCCCAGAGACGTTGCACCGAGCATGGCCGTCGGATTTACCATCAATCACATTGCGGCCGTGTTTTTGCCCGCGTTGGGTGGAATGCTCTGGTTGATCGATTATCGCATTCCTTTTATCAGCGGTGCAATAATGAGCCTGGTTTCTTTTATGGCTGTGCAGATGATCAGAATACCCGCAAAGCGGGAACCATGAAAACTGAAACCTGACACCTGGGGTAGATAGACCTAAATCCCCACCAATCTTGATTTACACCCCACACTTACACCAAAGCCAAAGCACACCGTTATTCCCACACGCCATCAATTTCAGCGTTGCATTGGGTGCATCTGCCATTTTTTAGCTGCAGATTTTTGACCTGGAACCCCCAGCGCTCGATCACTGTTTGGCCGCAGCTGTAACAAAAAGTATTCTCAGCGGCATTGCCGGGGACATTGCCGGTGTATACATATCTCAAACCGGCCTTTAGGCCGATTTCGCGGGCCATCGTGAGCGTTTGAACCGGTGTCGGGGGGCGGTCCGTCAGTTTGTATGTCGGATGGAAGCGGCTGATGTGCCAAGGAGTTTCCGGGCCCAGGTCCTGGACAATAAATGCGGCCAAATCATTCAGTTCCGAGGGGTCGTCATTTAAACCCGGAACAATCAGGGTTGTCACCTCGATAAAAACACCCAGAGACCGCATTAGTTTTAAGGTAGCTTGAACATGTTTGAGGTCCGCACCGCATAGCTCCTTGTAATACTTATCGTTAAACGCCTTCAGGTCCACATTGGCGGCATCCAGATAGGGATTGATCATCTCTAATGCTTCAGCGGTCATATAGCCATTGGTAACGAATACGTTGCGTATCCCCTTATCATGAGCCAGTTTGGCGGTCTCGAAGGCGAATTCAAAGAAAACCGTGGGCTCGGTATAGGTGTATGCGATACTCTTGCACCCGCCTTGCCGAGCTGCAGCCACCACTTCGCCGGGCGTACAGCCGGTCCCCAATACCTTGCCTTTGCGATCGGAGGGCATCTGCGCGATATCCGCGTTTTGGCAAAATCGACATCGAAAGTTGCAGCCGACGGTTGCAATGGAATAGGAAAGCGTACCAGGAAGGAAATGAAACAAAGGTTTTTTTTCAATGGGGTCGATGTGCCGGGCTACGAGTTTACCGTAAACCAGGGTCTTCAGGACACCGGCCTCGTTTTCGCGAACGCTGCATATCCCCCGGCGACCCTCTGGGATTACACAACGATGGCTGCAAAGGTTGCACTTTACCTTGTTTTTCTCAAGCTTTTCATAAAAGGATGCTTCCATGATTCGTCAATCGTCATTCGCTTTTCGGTTAAAAATCCGGTCGCTGCACTGGAGGTAGCTTTTTGCCTGGTAACGTACAGTCAGCGGTCGGGTTCGCAATCGGGGCACCAAGGTCACAACCATTCCGGCAAATGCACCGAATGGACACCGTTGAATAATTTTTGACTGCTCCAGGTTTTGTACGAATTTTCCGGAGTTTGTGGGCAGCTGACAAACAGTTCGCCATGATACCGGCACCTGGCCCATGATACGCCGAATCATTTGTTTGAGCTCCCAGACGCTGAAAAACTGGGCATGATTAAAAATGGTCGGTGAGAAAATACCCTTCACGCGCCGCTGGATTCCTTTGAGGGCATACCGATTAAATACGCCGATGAAGACTCGGTCTTTGGTGACCCGGAAAGCCTCCTGCAGCGTTTTTTTAGGGTCATCGACGAATTCCAGGGTGGTAAAAAGACAGGCGTAATTAAATGAATTGTCGTCGAAAGGAAGATCTTCAGCGTAACCCCGGTAAAGGTCCGCGCGGTGGCCAATTTTATTGAATGCCATATCCAGCATATAGGTCGACGGATCCAAACCGGTAACCCGCAACCCCATTTCAAGAAACGCCGCCAGACATGCTCCCACTCCGCAACCAATATCCAGCACGGATTCGCCGCGCATGGGTTGAAGCAAGTCCCGCATCAACTGCGTTTCCAGCTCAAAAGCGAGTTTATTTTGCGGCTTGTTAAACCACTGCTGGTAATTAACGGCTTCACTGAAATCAAACACATGGCCCATGGTTCGTAATTTAAGTAATAAATCTTAATTTATCAAGGGGAAAAAGACCGACCGGGCGTGTGGTCGCCGGTAATCGGGTATCGGGCTTCGGACTTGTTGAATTTTGAAGCAATAAAGGTTATGTAATTATTCACATGTTCATATTGTGGAGCTTCAAAGTTTCAGAGTTCAAGGGTTACAAAGGAGAAAAGCGATGCATCCCATAGTCGAAAAACTGATAAAGGAAGGTCCGATCGTCACTGACGGTTCCTGGGGCACCCAGCTTCAAAATCGTGGCTTGAAACGCGGTGAGTGTCCGGATTCATGGAATCTCAGCCGTCCGGAGATGGTTGAAGAAGTTGCCGGTCAGTATGTCGAGGCCGGAAGTCAGATCATTCTAACCAACACTTTCGGTGCTAGCCGCTTATCTTTGGGACGATTCAACTTGGGCGAAAAGGCTGCTGCCATCAATACCGCAGGTGTCGAGATTTCGAAAAGAGCCGCCGGGAATCGAGCCTTGGTATTTGCATCCATTGGTCCCACAGGTAAGATGCTTCTGACCAAGGAGACCACTGAAGAAGAACTGCAAAATGTGTTTGAAGAGCAGGCTGACGCCCAGGCGCGGGCAGGGGCCGATGGAATCATCGTTGAGACCATGATCGATATCACCGAAGCCGGAATTGCTGCCAGGGCTGCCAAGCGGACCGGACTTCCCGTGATTGTAAGTATGGTTTTTGATTCCGGTGTCGACAAAGATACTACCCTGATGGGAGTGACCCCGGAAGCTGCTGTGGACGAGTTTGCCAAAATCGGTGTGGATGGTGTTGGGGCAAACTGCGGCCAGGGAATCGAGGGTTATATACCCATTTGCAGACGTATGCGAGCGGTCGCCGACCTGCCGATCTGGATAAAACCCAATGCCGGACTTCCCGAAATTATTGATGAAGAGACGATATTTTACACCACTGCCGATGCATTTGTGAAATTTGTTCCGGACCTGATTGAGGCCGGCGCAAATTTTATCGGAGGTTGCTGCGGATCAGACCAAAGCTTTGTCAGCGCGATCCGCAGGATCATCGCCGAAATGTAATCGGAGGTTTCCTCCCAATCGGTTCTCTTATTTTTACGCCCCACAGCTTTTTTTAGGGCAAGCAAAAAAAAATGAATGTTATCCATTAGATGATTTAATTTCACTTTTTTCTTGCATTTGGGTTGAGTCCTGTGCAATAAGCAGTTTTATAAGAAAATATTTGCGAACATGCTGGAAATGGCTGAATAAACTTGTTCAATGGATGGATTCTAAAATAATCGCCTTGCTGCCGGAGGGGTTAATGCAGGTTGTCCATTTCATGATATCTTATTGATTTGAATTTGCCATTTAACCATCGCACCATTATCCTCTCCGAGCTCGCTTCCAAGCCATTAGGCCTACACGCCGGTTTCCGGCTCGTAGAGCCTGCAGCTCGGAGAGAAGGTAGGCTCAAAGGGCCGAAAGCCGGAATCCCCCCATTATACCATTCCGTTTCCAGCTTAATAATCTAGATGCGAATAGGTGGTAAAAAATGGGCTCAATATTTGGAATCGTAGTCAAGCGTCTTGGGTTGGGTCTGCTAACCATTATCGTCATCTCCTTGCTGATTTTTTTGGGGGTGGAAGCATTGCCGGGCGATGTGGCGACGGCCATTCTTGGACAGGAGGCCACACCTGAAACCGTGGCGGCCTTTCGCAAGGAGCTGAAGCTGGATCTGCCGCCTCACGTGCGCTACTTCGCCTGGCTGGGAGATTTTATGCGGGGTGATCTGGGTAACTCCCTGGCCAACAAACGTCCGATTTCCGATCTTGTTTTCTGGCGTTTTGGCAATACGATTTTTTTGGCGGCCTCGGCCGCAGTGGTGGCGGTGCCGGTTGCAGTTATCCTGGGAATACTGGCGGCCCTTTACCGCAACAGCTTGTTCGACCGCATCATTTCGATGGTGACGCTTAGCACCATTTCTTTTCCCGAGTTCTTTGTGGCCTACATTTTAATCGCTCTTCTGTCCGTGCAGCTGGTTGTCTTTCCAAGTATTTCCAATATCAACGACCAAATGTCCCTCTTGCAGAAGATACATGCAATTATCCTTCCCAGCCTGACCCTGACGCTGGTGGTCGTGGCTCATATGATGCGCCAGACTAGGGCTGCGATCATCAACATCCTGGCCAGTCCATTTATCGAGATGGCCAGGCTGAAAGGCATCAAACGCTTGCGGGTCATCGTTTTGCATGCATTTCCCAATGCACTTTCACCGGTTATCAACGTTATCGCCTTGAATCTGGCTTATCTGGTGGTCGGCGTGATAATCGTTGAAGTGGTATTTGTTTATCCCGGATTGGGACAGTTGCTGGTGGATTCGGTATCGAAGCGGGACATACCGGTGGTTCAGGCCAGTGGCCTTATCTTTGCGACCGTCTATGTGGGGCTCAATCTGCTCGCCGATATTTTGTCGATTATCACCAATCCCAGGCTGCGAAATCCAAGATAAGGAGAAGCGTAAGATGGTGTTTTTCAAATTACTCAGACAATCACCCTGGAGCGCCCGAATCGGTATGGCGATGGTACTCCTCAATGTGTTTGCCGCCGTGTTCACACCATTTATTGCCCCATACAGCGAAACCGAAATTGTTGGCGACGTCTGGCTGCCGATGAGTGCAGACCATTGGCTGGGTACCGACCACCTGGGACGGGATTTATTTACCCGGCTGCTATACGGTGCGCGCAACACCATTGCGATCGCATTTGTCACCACGATGCTTTCCTTTGTGGTGGGTACGATTCTGGGTTTTTTTGCCGCCACACTGGGAGGGTGGACGGACCTGGGATTAAGCCGTTTTATCGATATCCTGATGGCCTTTCCGACCCTCATTTTTGCCTTGATAGCGCTGTCGGTGGTCGGCACGTCCGTCACCGCTTTAATCGTGATCATTGCATTGCTTGACTCTACCCGGGTATATCGATTGTCCCGGGCTGTGGCCATGGATATTGCCGTTATGGAATATGTTGAAGCGGCCCGGCTGCGAGGGGAAAAAATCTGGTGGTTGATGCGCCAGGAGATTCTGCCCAATGCCATGCCGCCGCTGGTTGCGGAGTTCGGCCTGCGGTTTTGTTTTGTATTTTTGTTTATCGCCGCTTTAAGCTTCCTGGGGCTGGGAATTCAGCCTCCCACGGCGGACTGGGGCGGGATGGTACGGGAAAATGCAGGCGCCATTACATTCGGTATTTTCATTCCGTTATGGCCGGCGGGCGCCATCGCATTTTTGACAGTGGGTGTTAATTTAATTGTCGACTGGTTCCTGCATATCGCCAGCGGGCTTAAAGAATAGTGAATGACGAAATTTGAATTTTAAATTATGAATTGTGGAATTCTTTGGATCATAATTCACAATTCATAATTATTCATTCAAACAGGGGTTGTCATGACTGAAATACTCAACATGAGAAATCTGAAGATCGAGGGATACAGTGACGAAAAATGGGTGCCGATCGTCAAAGGCGTTGACGTCACTTTGGACAAAGGCGAAGTCCTCGGTCTGATCGGAGAATCCGGCGCGGGAAAATCGACCATCGGACTGGCCTCGATGGCTTACACCCGGCAGGGTTGTCGTATCACCGGCGACTCGATTGTTTTTGACGGCAAGGAGTTGTTCGGTGCATCGGAAGAGTTCCTGAGAGAAATCAGAGGCGTGCGCATCGCCTATGTCGCCCAAAGCGCCGCGGCCTCATTTAATCCGGCCCATCGGCTTGTCAAACAATATGCCGAAGCGCCGGTTCAGCATGGTCTGATGCCATTTCATGAAGCGGAAAAAAAAGCGGTCGACATTTACCGGCGTCTGCTGCTGCCGGATCCGGAGAGAATTGGCTACCGCTATCCCCATCAAGTCTCCGGCGGACAGCTGCAGCGCGCTATGGTAGCCATGGCCATGGCTTGTACACCGGATATTATTGTCTTTGACGAGCCTACCACGGCCTTGGATGTAACCACCCAGATCGAGGTTCTGGCGGCTATCAAGAAAATAACCAGGGAATTCAACACAGCGGCCCTTTACATCACCCACGACCTGGCGGTGGTGGCCCAATTGGCCGACCGCATCATGGTGCTCAGGCACGGTGAGCTGGTCGAAGAAAACAATGCCAGGGAAATGCTGGCCAATCCCAAAGAGGACTACACCCGGGCCCTACTCTCCGTGCGCACCCTTACAGAACATAAAGATCTCTCCGTCTCGGAGAAGGATGTGATTCTGGAAGTCGAAAATGTATCGGCCAGCTACAGCGGAAAAGAAACGGAAAAGGTGCTTGAAGACATTAACCTTAAAATCAGACGCGGCCGGACCGTGGCCCTGGTCGGTGAGTCCGGCAGTGGCAAAAGCACTCTGGCGCGGGTGGTAACCGGCTTACTGCCGCCGCTTCAAGGTAAAGTAGTCTTCGAGGGCAAGGAGCTGCCGCCGGCTTTAAAATCACGTGATCGCGAGAGTCTCAGGCAAGTACAAATGATTTACCAAATGCCGGATACGGCCCTCAATCCCAGACACAAGGTCCGGAAAGTCATCGGACGACCCCTTTCTTTCTATTTTCATATGAAGGGCAAAGAAATCGAAAAGCGGGTGTTGGAGCTGTTGGATATGATCGAATTGCCGAGCCGATATATCGAACGATACCCCGGAGAGCTGTCGGGGGGGAGAAACAACGCATCTGCATTGCCCGGGCGCTGGCTGCCAAGGCCAGTTTGATTATCTGTGATGAAGTGACGTCGGCACTGGATCAGCTGGTGGCCGAGGGGATCCTGGAATTGCTGCAGGATTTGCAAAATGAACTGAGCGTATCGTATCTATTTATTACCCACGACCTGGCAACGGTCAAAGCCATTTCCGATGAGATTGTCGTCATGCTGCGGGGCCGAATTGTCGAACAGGGCGTGAAGAAAGATGTTCTTACGCCGCCTCACCACGATTATACAGATCTTTTACTTTCTTCCGTACCGGAAATGGATCCGGATTGGCTTGACGGCGTCCTGGCGGATCGCAAACGAAAAGGCGTAAAATCGGCGGACTTTATACAATCGTAACAGGGGTGGTATTGAGGATGAGGAGAACATCAAAGTCAACTCTAACTGATTTGAATCGGAGCGACGTACCTTCCCAGATACGGCACTAAAATTTCAAATCGCAATACTCAAATTGCAAACAATATTCCATCCTGAATTAATCCTGCCAACTGCATTGCGACGGGCGACCCTTAACCTCCAAGTTGTATTTATTCACGGGAAAACCGGAACCTCAGCATCCCTGATATATGTTGACATTCGCATGTTTGCCGGTTAGTTGAATAAGAATTTTGCAATTGGCGCCTTTGAAGAAGCTCTAACAGAAGTGATTGGGTAGAATTCAAATAGGCGTGTGCTTTGACATAAACTCACTTCAAAAGGAGGATAAGGAGTAATGCGAAAAGGCCCAACAGCAGGCACTGAAATGACCATCGGCTGGGGATTGAAAACCTTTTCACGGGATGCGCTGGATAAGATCCATGCTGCCACCTTGGATGTGTTGCGATCCACGGGGCTCAGTGTGGCTTGCGATGAGGCTTTGGATATCCTGCAGAGAGGTGGATGCCGGGTTAACAGGAAAACCCAGGTGGTAAGATTTCCTGACCATATTGTGAAGCAAGCCCTGTCCTTTTGTCCCAGTCACATTTTGCTGGCCGGGCGCGAGCCTGCCAATGATTTCATGATGGGAGGCAGAAAGGTTGGTTTTACTACTTTTGGAACCGGCGTCATGACTGAAGATCTCGTGTCCGGTGAAATCAGAGAGTCGACCAAAGGCGATGTGGCCAAGATCGCTGTTTTAACTGATGCTTTAGAACACATGGATGTCTTGTCATCCCCGGTAACGGCACGGGATATGCCGAACACCTCCTGTGATCTGCATATGTTGGAAGCCGCCCTTGTCAATTGCACCAAACATTATCACTGTGAAGCCGAAGATGGCGACAGAGCGCTCAAAATGATTGAAATGGCGGCAGCCGTCGCAGGTGGTGAGGAAGCGTTGAGGGACCGGCCTGTTTTTTCGCTTAGTGCCTGTCCCACCAGCCCTTTGCAGCTGATAAAAGAATGTGCCGAGGTGATCATTCAGTCGGCCAAGCATTGGATACCCATTAATGTGCTCAGCATGGTCATGGCCGGTGCATCGAGTCCCATCTCGATTTCCGGGGCATTGGTAACCCACAATGTTGAGGTTCTCGCCGGGATCATCCTGGCCCAGCTAACAAACCCGGGAGCGCCCGTGATCTATGGGAGCTCCAGTACCACATTTGATATGCGACACGGCAACGCCGTGGTGGGGGTGCCGGAAATGGCCATGATGAGCGCCGGTGCGGCCGAGCTTGCAAACTTTTACGGTTTGCCCAGTTATGTCGCCGGTGGGTAGGCGGATGCCAAGATATCCGACGCCCAGGTTGGCCACGAAAAGACCCTCAGCGCTTTGCTGCCCGCACTGGCGGGCGCCAACCTCATCTACGGTCCGGGCATGCTCGAGATGGGCATGACCTTCAGTTTTGGTCAACTGATCATCGATGATGAGATTGCAGCCATGGTTAAACGGGTCGTTTCAGGCGTTTCCCTGGACGATGAGCTTATGGGCGTGGACCTGATCAAGGAAGTGGGGATCGGCGGACATTTTTTAGCCCAAGAACATACCCTCAGGCATATGCATGCGGAGCAGATCCAGTCGACAATTATAGATCGCCGCATCCGCGATGAATGGGAAGGGCAAGGATCGAAGAGTTTGATCCAGTCTGCCAATGAAAAAGCTGCTGACCTTCTGAGGTCCCATCGACCTTCGCCTTTGCCGCCAGACATAGTCAAGGAGCTGAAAAGAATTGTTAAAAGCACGGAGGAGTAAACGGCCAAAAAAGGGGTGTATTATGCAGGATCAATTTTTTGTAAGAATGGGTGACGGCGAGCGGGTATTGATGTCATCCGGTCAGATCAAAGAAGATCTCCTGGCAGGAACGCAAGATGCGGCCGAGCGGGCCGAAATCCCGGCGTTAACTGCCGAGGAGGTTGAACAACTATTAGATATTTTAACGGATCCGTCCCGCATCGTCAGTGTTGCACCGGGAGAAGAGGTAGTGACGACCGACGATGCGGTTTGCACACTGTTTTATTTAGATCAGGATAACAGCGGGCAGGGCATACCCATGAGCCGGATGCAATCCGTGCTGGCCTACGAGCGGGCCTGCGCGGCCGATACCGTATCCATTGGCCATACGGATTACAGCTACAAACAGGTAAAACCCATTATCAATTTTGAAAAGCAGGAATATCATACCGCTTCATTAATGACGACC
This sequence comes from uncultured delta proteobacterium, assembly GCA_963723215.1. GTDB lineage: Bacteria > Desulfobacterota > Desulfobacteria > Desulfobacterales > JAFDCJ01 > JAFDCJ01. Next base: position 125,300 of record CAVRQG010000006.1, on the reverse strand, counting down.
GCCCCTTTCTTTTATGGCTCTCAACCGAATATGGGGCTTTATTTTCAACCGGATGGGCCGTATCCGAATCCCGCAGACCTCCTACCCAAGGGCAAGATCAGGGAAGCACAGGAGGCTCAGGAGGCCGCCGCGGAGCACCTCAGAAAAGATATGGTTTTTATTTCCAAAAATCTATTTGAAGTCGGGTGTGAGGGGATCAATTTTGATACATCCGCTTCTGCAGGAGATGCCGATTTTTATGCCACCTTGCAAGCCGTTTCGCAGCTAAAAAGGGACTTTCCCGCGATGGCGGTCGAAGTCGGCATGTCCAGTGAGTTTGTCCTGGGGATGCATGGGGATATTCAATTTGAAGGTAAGCAGTTGGCCGGCATGTATCCCCATGAGCAGGTAAAGGTCGTGGAGGCCGCCGGGGCAGATATTTTCGGACCGGCCATTAATGTCAATTCCAGTAAATCCATACCGTGGAATCTGGCCCGGGCGGTAACGTTTGTCAAGGCCACGGCCGAGGTCGCTCGCATTCCGGTGCATCCCAATGTCGGCATGGGGGTCTGTGGTGTGCCAGTGTTTGAGGTTCCCCCGATTGATGCCGTGACCCGGGCCGCAAAATCACTGGTCCAAATCGGCAAGGCGGATGGCTTGTAGGTTGGCACGGGCGACATATTCGGTATGCCCATAGCACATATTATGGCAGCAGGTATGGGGGGCATCCGGACCGCCGGAGATCTGGTGGCCTGGATGCAAATGACCCGCAAAATGAAAATCGCCGAAGCCAAACAATATGTGGCAAGTAAACTGGGAATCGATCTCATCGATCTATCCAATGAAGAAGTCATGCGCCAGATCAGAGAAGACCTGGATATCGGCATTATTACAGCGGTGGCCGGAAGTGCCAAAGGGATTGCCGCCAAATGGAAGATTGCTGAGTTGCTGGATATAGAGATCAATTCGGTCAATCTTTTCAGGTCTAAAATAGGATAGAAGACAGAAGTCAGATGACGGATGACAGAGACAGACAGATGTCAGAGGACAGATGAATCAGAAGTCAGATGTCAGAGGACAGAGTTCGGAAGAAAGAGATTTGAATTCGGATAATATCAATCAACTCTGTACTTAAATTAGTGAATATTCAATCGGCAATATTCAACCGTTTTAAGCCAGTAACCAGAAACAGGAAAATCCCGTATGGCATTGGAAATTACCGGCGGAGCACGCATCAGTCCGATTACGATAAAACCGGATATGAAAATCAAAATCCTGGATGAGCAGGAGATCGAAAAGCTCCATGCAGCCACGCTGGTGGTTTTAAAGAAGACCGGCGTACGATTTCCCTGCAAAAAAGCGTTGGATATTTTTGCGCAAGCCGGTGCCGACGTTGATTTCAAAAAAGAGATCGTAAAAATCCAGCCGGATCTCTTGATAAAAACCCTTGCCAAAGCCCCAACGGAATTTGTCATGGGGTCGCGGGGAAATCAGGAGCTGGATATGAATCTGGACGGCACCAAAATATATTGCGGAACAGCGGGCACCGGTACAGCTACCGTGGATATAGAGACCCGCAAGCGCAGGCCCTCTGTGAAAGAAGATATTGCGATGATGGCCCTCATCTCCGATTATTTATCCTCCATAAGCTTCTACTGGCCCATGGTGGCCGCCCGGGATTGCCCACCGCAGATCATCGCGCTGCATGAATTGGAAGCCGCTTTCACCTATACCGAAAAGCATGTTCATATCGTTAGCTGTGTGGATAAAAAATCCGCCCAATATGCGGTCGAAATGGCCGGGGTTATTACCGGAAGCAAGGAAAGAATCAAGGCCAGACCGCCGCTGTCCCTGATTGCCAGCCCCATATCTCCGCTAAATCATGATACAGGGGTTCTTGAAGCGGCCCTGGTATTTGCCGGTGCCGGATTGCCGGTCGGGTTTGCGGCGATGCCGGTGATAGGCACAACGGCACCGGCGTCGATTGCCGGCGCACTGATACTGGGAAATGCTGAAATCCTGAGTTCCATCTGTTTGCTTCAACTCGCATACCCGGGCAGCCCGGCATTCTATCCGCTGTTTACTGCCATGATGAATCCATATACTGGGGGCATATCCGTATCAAATGAAACAAAATATCCATTTTATGCGGCCACGGTACAACTGGGGCATCATTACAATCTGCCTGTAATGACCGGCTACGGCGGCAGCGACGCAACGGACCCTAAAGGATGGAACGTCGGAAAAGACGATGCCATTGATGCTTTTTTTGGCTGTGCGGTAGGCCCGGACATGGCGCCGGGCCTTGGCTTGTTGGAAGGTTGCAATGTTTGCTATGCTGGAGATTCGCGCGGTGTCCCCATCCGTTGTACCCAGAATCCAACCATGGGCGAGGAGTGGCGGCGAGGTTGGCATCCCGAATTTATTCCACAGCGGCAGAGCGACGACGCGATCCTGGTGGTCGGCGCCGGTCCGGCAGGCTTGGAAGCCGCGCGAGCTTTAGGACAGCGGGGCTATAAAGTGACCCTGGCGGAGGCCACCAAAGAGCTGGGCGGGCGTGTGACGGTTGAATGCCGGCTGCCGGGCCTAACTGAATGGCGCCGGGTAATTGAATACCGTATTCAGCAGATAAAGCGTATGCGCAATATTGATGTGTACCTGGACAGCCGCTTAACGGCTAAGGATGTTTTTGGTTTCGGCTATAGCCGAATTATTGTGGCAACCGGCTCACGCTGGCGTCGTGACGGGGTGGCGCGCTGGCATACATCTCCGGTCAAGGGCTTTGAAGGCCAACAGATTTTTACGCCGGATGACCTATTTGCAGATGTAAAGGTTAGCGGACCGGTTGTGCTATATGATGACGATCATTATTATATGGGCGCCGTTTTAGCTGAAAAACTGCAGACAGCCGGGTTAGAAGTCTCTTTAGTCACGCCCGCCGGAACGGTCGGCGAATGGAGTTTTAATACCGAAGAGCAGGAGCGAACCCAAAAACACTTTTAAATCTCGGCGTAAATATATTAGCCGGTAAGGTTGTCACGGGATTTAACGGTGAGAGGGTCGAGATAGCCTGTGTGTATACTGGAAAATCATTTTCTCAAAGCATGTCCTCACTTTTGGTAGTAACCTCGCGCAAACCAAACGATAAGCTCTATCGACAGCTCACCTCAGATCTGGATGCCCTTCATGAAAGTGGAATCAAGTCTATCGAGCGGATTGGTGACTGCCGGGCACCGGGTATCATTGCGGCCGCAGTTCATGCCGGCCATCGTGCGGCGCGGGAGATGGATGCACCTGATTCGGGGGCTGTCTCTTTTCGTCGAGAAAGGGTAACAGTTTAAAATGAAGCCTTACGAATTAGGAAGCGAGAATGCAAACACGTTTGCAGGTATTATCAGAGGAAGAAAAAAGCCAGGTACACGAACGGACACTTAAAATTTTGGGCCGAACCGGGGTGCGCGTGGACACTGCCAGAGGACGGAAAATACTCAAAGAGGCAGGCGCTCAAGTGGATGAGAATACCCGTATTGTGCAGTTCCCGCAATATCTGATTGAACAAGCCCTCGATTCAGCACCTAAAAAATTTACACTGGGTGCCCGGCGACCCGGCTGGGATTTGCATTTGAATACAGGAGACTGTAAATTATTACTGGATGGTGAGGGGACTTCGGTCCTTGACCGTAAAACCGGAAAACACAGAGATTCAACCTTCCATGACTGGCTGGAGGCCACCCGGCTGGCCGATGCGCTGGATGATATCGGGATCTACTGGCGGATTGTTCAGGCTACGGATAGAGGCGATACGATTGGGGATTATGTCGATTATCTGGTCACCCTCGTTCGAAATTTCTCCAAACACATTCAGGACCCTATTTATGCCAAGGAACAAGCGCCCTGGTTCTTGGAGGTATTGCAAACGGTTTTCGGCACCAAGGATACCATCCGTCAAAAACATCCGGTATCCTATGTGCTGTGCCCACAGTCACCGCTGGTCATTGATGAAATTTACACGGATGCTTATTTGGAACTTGTCGGCTGGAATATTCCGGTTGCCGTTATGCCCATGCCCCTGATGGGGGCCACGGCGCCGGCAAGCATGATATCCACCGTCATTTTAGCCAACTGTGAAGTCCTGGCAACGTTGTGTCTGGTCCAGGCGGCTGAGGCCGGTGTGCCCTTTATCTATGCACCGGTATCCGCTCTGATGGACCCTCGTTCCGGAATGTTAAAAAGCGACGCTGTCGAAGGCGGCGTGCTGGGAGCGGCAACCATTGAAATGGGCCGTTACTATGGTCTGCCGGTGGAAACTACTGGCTCCGGAACCGCCCAGTTTGTCCCGAATATTCAAAGCGGCTATGAGCGTGCCCTGAGCGCCGCGCTTTCAATACTTTCGTGGCCGGATATATTGGTCGGCGCCGGACTGGTGGGCAGCGCGATGATCCTCAGCCTTGAACAAATGCTGATTGATACGGAGATTTTTCGGATGTGCAAACAAGCCCAGCGGGGTATCATATCCGGCGATGGAAAATGGCTGGATGACGTCATCGAGCGGGTCGGGCCGGGAGGCCATTTTTTGGACCATCCTACCACGGCAAGCGCGGTGCGCAGTAATGAATGGTATATCAACCAGCTGGGCGTGAACGCTTCATTGGAGGCGTGGGAAGCCGCCGGTAGGCCGGATGTTATGGAAGAGGCTGCAAGACGGTCGACCGGATTCTTTCGGACCATCAACCCTTGCCGCTTGATGAGGAAATAGACCGTGAATTAGACCGGATCGGGAAAAGAGCTGCAGAGAGCATCTAACATAGAATCCGGCAAAATCGTCCAATTATAGGGGGGTAGATAAATGGAAACATTTGCCGATAAAGCCTACGATCTGTTACGAAAAGTACCTGAAGGCCGCGTGACAACCTATAAAGAAATTGCGCATGCATTAGGAACCAAGGCGTATAGGGGAGTTGGTCAGGCCATGAAAAGAAATCCTTATGCTCCTGAAGTTCCCTGACATCGGGTTGTTGCCTCATCCGGTCGGATGGGAGGATTTCAAGGAAAGACATCGGGAATCTCTATACAGCGAAAAATCAAAATGCTCACGGCTGAAGGGATCGAAATCAGCGGGGGTAGAATTAAGAATTTTGAAAAGGTTCTCTTCCGGTTTTCCGGACAATGAGCCATTTACCATTTTCTTTGTGTAGTATTGGGGTGACGCCTATAAAAACCTGCATTATCTGTATCCATTCGTACGTAGGAGAATGAATAGGAAGGGGCCGATGGTAGAAAATGAAGAGATTGAATATGATGAAACACTTGTCGCGATGCTGGAAATTATATGGGGAGAAGGATTTCTATCTCCGGGAGGTGCTGAAGAAGTAGCACTCCTGCTGGCAGAGGAAGATATTTCCGGCAAAAAAGTCATTGACATTGGTTGTGGAATCGGTGGGGTTGATGTGCTGTTGATACGCGAGCATGGTGCCGCATGCGTAACAGGCATTGATATCGAGCAGCCGGTTCTCGATCGTGCCAACGCCCGTGCTGAGGCCGAAGGCCTTTCTGACCGGCTCACCTATAAATTAGTCGCGCCCGGCCCTTTGCCTTTTAGCCCGGAAAGCTGCGAAGTGGTGTTCAGCAAAGATGCCATGATTCACATCCCGGATAAGGAAGCGCTGTTTGCCGATGTCTTTCGACTACTGCGGCCGGGCGGGCTTTTCATTGCCAGTGACTGGATGCGCCGCGACGACGGCCCGCCGACACCCGAAATGGAGCATTACCTCAAGGTCGAAGGGCTAAACTTCGGCATGGCTTCTCCGGATCGATATGCAGGGGCCCTCGAAAAGGCGGGTTTTATTGATATCAGGCTACGAGATCGCAACTCCTGGTACAGAGATCTTTCTCGAAGGGAGTACGAGCAGATGAAAGGACCGTTGTATCCTCGAATGGCTGAGTTGCTCGGGCCTGCGAATGCAGACAGATACTTAGAGGTTTGGCGAGCCATGAATCTTGTTATCGAAAGCGGAGAACTTCGACCCGGCCATCTCAGGGCAATCAAGCATGCGGGATAGGTACGCCCTTAATCCGGAATCTATTTTAAACGAAACCGTCACAATTAAACATGGACTCGGCATAATATTCGCTATCCTGGCTGTTCTTTTGGGATCTACCTGACTCGCGATCCATCAATTCAATTGACAACAGCAGGGGTTGCTGATTAGAATATGATCATTAACGTAAACCATGGGTATCGGCACCTAAAAAAAGGAACAGATAAGCATCTGTTTTTCAGCAATCGCGGGAGGTCTTTATGAAATTTTTGGTATGTTATAACCGTACAGATGAGGCCAAAGCCGCCTTGAAGGCTGCTCAGGAGCATGCCGCAATCTGGAATGCGAAATTGGAAATCGTCAATGCGGTTATCCGGATTGAGCCGCTAAAGCATTCTAAAGTCAAGCAGATGGAAGAAGCTATCGAAGGGGAGGTTAGGGAGATTTTAGGGGGAGATGAGCCGCCTTATGAGGTACAATTGATGCTGACCGACCTGACCTCCGGCGAGCAACTGGTGAAATTTGCCGAAGATCAGGAGATCGATCAAATATTTCTCGGGATCCGAAGAAAATCCAAAGTTGGAAAATTATTGTTCGGCTCCACAGCTCAGTACATCATTCTACATGCGCCCTGTCCGGTGGTTACCATAAAAATTTAAAGCGGTTTGCAAAATCAACTAATTGTTCTCATACCCTGCCTGGGATTGATGTTCTGCAAAGGGAATGGTCAATTCATATAAGCCATTCCTTACGCGGACGTTAATCGGCAAATCGCCTTTTTGAAAAATTTTCATCATATCTTTGTTGGCCTCCAGAATTTCAGCGGTAAATCCTTTCAGCCCACGTTCGATTGCCAGCCGTATCAGCATTTCATAGAGGGCTGTTGCAATCCCCTTTCCATGGTATTTTTCATCGACAACAAAAGCCAAATCCCCGTATAAACTTTGTTCATCCCGGACAAATCTTGCTTCTGCAATGATGGTAGCCTGATCGGGCTTCCCGGTGAGGGCAACCACCGACATGACCTGGCTGTAATCAATATTGACATATTCCTGCATTTTTTTGTGGGGCATGGTGGATATGGGATATAAAAAACGACGGAAGACGGTTTCATTTGAGAAACGGTAGAAAAGACGGCGCATGGCTTCTTCATCGGAAGGTTTGATGGCCCTGAACCGAACCTTCAAACCATCCCGCAAGATTCGTTCGGTTGTGATTTCCATGGGGTATAGACGGGCGCTTTTAGACAAAAAAATCTGATCTGAGAACAGGATCTTCTTTTTCTTGGCTTGCTCGACCAGTTCTTTGCGGTCGTCCGGATGCGCAATATCGATCAACGCTTGCGCCCGTTCCCGGATCGTACGCCACTTCAAGTTGGCGATGCCGTATTCGGTGACGACCACATCAATCGACTCACGCATATGGAACTGATTGCGAAGATCCCGCAGCATCACCACGATATTGGGCCCCCCTTGTGGGTTTCGGCTTGGCAACCCGAATATCGTGCGTCCGCCTGCAGAGATTTCAGCGCCGGTAAATAAATCCGCCCCTTCTCCCGGACCGGAGGAGATGCTGCCCTTCCCCACGGAGAAAGCGACCCTGCCCAGCAGATCCACTTTGCGGGCTCGAAACACGGCCGCAAAATTGGGATTGCGTCCGATTTGAAGCGGATCGAACACCTGTTCGACGCCTTGAAATTCAACCAGTGGATTGCGGTCCAGCCATGCCATCAGTTCCGGTGTTCCTAAAGCGTAGGACGCAACAGATTTGCCCCTGAAAACTTCCTTGCGGTAGTTGGTCACCGCACCGCTTTTAACAAGATCCATCAATGCATCGGTGAAACAGGATGAATGGATACCCAGGTGCTGCTTGTGGGTTAGATGCCGGCCCAATGCCTCGCACAAAGAATCCGTGCTAAAGCTGAGACAGTCCCCGTCTTCAATGACCTGTGCCATGTTGGCGGCCACCTGGTCGATCACTTTGTTTACATGCTGACGTTTGAAATAGATTGGCGGTTCAGTTGATTTCACGAACAGGTCAAAATCCGATACAGAAACAATGGTGTCACCGAATGTGAAGGGGATTCTCGGGTTGATCTCCCCGACCACCACCGATGCCTGTTCCATGGCTTCGCGGGCAATGTCGACCGCCACACCGAGACTGCAATACCCGGCTTCGTTGGGGGGCGTGATTTGGATAAAGGCCGCATCAATCGGGAATCGTTTGGATTTGACAATCCGTGGTATCTGGGAAATACGACCCGGAATCAAGTCGACACTGCCTGCGACAACCGCCTCGCTGGTCACCCAGGTGGAGAAAAACGTTTTGAGACGGTACTTTTGCCAGTCACGCTTTTTTAAGGAAAGGATGTCCCCGTGGCTGGTCAGCTGGATCAATTCCAGGTCATTGGTATTCGAAAGACCCGAATCGATGAGACATTTCATCAGGGTTCGAGGTTCGGCCACACCGCTTCCAAGAAAGATAGTCATGCCCGGCTTGATATGGGCCAAGGCCTCCTCGGGAGAAACAACGAGGTTTTCCCATTGAATATTTTCGGGACCGCTCTTTTTTTTTTCATTTTTTAGCTATTCACGGATTTTGAGGTTCAGAGCTCGGCGGTTCCTGGTTTGCGGATAGAACTCGAATGCCGGCCGCGGATCGGTGAACCCGACGAAAAACACCTTAAGCGCAAGGCTGAATTGGTTGCCGGGAGTGTTGTTAAATTGATTCGACCCTAAATGCTATAAATATCAAGGTTGGCTTGGGGTAGTCAAATAAAAAGGAAATTATTAATATCTTTGTGGACAAAAAACTGAATTGTGTCAATCCCTTCGAGCCGCCCTGTATGGACCTGAAAGTTGCCAAGGAGAAATGGGGTGACCGGATTTGTTTGTGGGGCAATATCGATCTGGTTAATACTCTGCCCTACGGGACTGTGGCGGAAGTCGAAGCCGAAGTTAAGCAGCGCATCGGGGATGCCGCTGCCGGTGGAGGATATATATGCGCTACTGCCAACAGCGTCACCGGCTTTTGCAAAATCGAAAATGTCTTTGCCATGACCAATGCAGTTCGAAAATATGGGGTATACCCATTGAGAGTGAACTAGGGTGATGATAATCTCGCATAACATGGATGAGTTACACCCTTTTTTGTCGATTCTCCTAATAGGGCAGTTTTGGAGAAAAACCAGTCGATTAAGACAGTTTCATAGACGTTTTTATGCCATTTTATTGGCAATATCAATTTTTTATTGCAATTTCTCTCTAAGCTACCGAATATCATGTTTACTTTTTTTTACCGAGTTTTGCTGAGCGGCACATACGACCGGACATTTAATTTGGTTGATTTTCAGCGCTTTGACCCCGCGCTGGATGCGGGCGATACCCTCCTGCAGCTGCTCTATACTTGCTGCGAAGGAGAGGCGGACATAGCCTTCTCCTCCTTTGCCGAATATGCTCCCCGGTACCACTGCCACCTTATGTTCTTTGACGAGATATTTAGCAAATTCCCATGATGAGAGTCCGAATGATGAAATATTCGGAAAAGCGTAAAACGTCGATTCCGGTTTAAGGCATCGGATCCCGTCGATGGCATTTAAGCCTTCATGAACGATAAGCCGCCTTTTTTCGTAGGTTTTTACCATTTCCCGGACGCAATCCTGGGGTCCTTCGATGGCAGCCAGCGCAGCCCGCTGTGCCACCGCGGTGACGCCCGAGACCATATGCTCCATCAGCTTTTCCATCTCATCGATCACCGCCGGTGGGGCGACGGTATATCCGACCCGCCATCCGGTCATGGCGTAAGATTTGGAAAGGGTAAAAGCGGATAGGGTCCGAGGGGCCATTCCCTCAAACGAACCGATGCTGACGTGCTGATGGCCGTCAAAAAGAATATGTTCATAGGGCTCATCCGACAAAACCAGGAGATCACGCGCCATCGCCATTTGAGCGATGGCCCGCAGTATTTCTTCATCAAAGATGGCTCCCGTGGGATTGGAGGGCGTGTTGATGATCATTAGCTTGGTTTTTTCGGTGATGGCGGCTTTGATATCGTCCGGATCTACTTTGAAGCGGTTGGATTCGCGGGCGGGTACCGGTACGGGCACCCCACCGAAAAGACGAATCTGGGAGTAGTAATCGTATCCCGGATCGATCACAATCACTTCATCACCCCTGTTCAAAAGATGCAGGCAGACATTAAAGATCACCTGCATGGCGCCGACAGCTACATATATGTCGGTATCGGGGTCGGCAATAATATTGTTCTCCTGTTTGAGTTTGCGGGCGATAGCCTGTCTCAGATCTTCAAAACCTTTGGCCGGCGGGTAGCGGGTATACCCGTCGTCCAGGGCTTGTTTGGCGGCATCTCTGATAAATTCGGGCGTATCAAAATCGGGTTGACCGATGCCAAGATTGATCACATCGGGGATCTCTTCGGCCAGGGCGAACATGATGCGGATGCCCGACCACTCGACCTCATGGGTGCGGTTGGACAGGTGTTTGTCGATCTTCATTGGCGGTCCTTAATGATGCTATAGTGAGGCATTTTTCTTAAACCGCCGGACGCAGTTGATGTCAATATCAAGCAGTCTGGCGATATTAAATTTGGCCTCCATGCACTTCGGAGAGCCGGCATGGGGATGCAGCAGCCCCAGATTTAAATCCTCGCGTACCTCTCGCATTATGATTGGATCCGTCAGGGCCGACACGGAGACACCCAGCCGGTCCGCCACATATTTTTTGGCTTCACCGATCTTCATTCCGCGGGAAATTTGCATGCGGGCTACCAGATCTCCGGCAGTCCGCATTCCGCCCATTCCCGAGGCAACCGCGTGGGTGATGGCCATGCCAAAGGGATCACCGACGCCCACCTACAACCCGTCCAGACGGCATATTTCAACCATGGCTTTGGATGCTCTTGAGGCAACATCCAGCGGCGGATGGTCGTGTACGGTCATGGCACCGACACCCATGCCCATGTTCACATGCACCGGGATATCGGCTGCCTCGCAGCAGGCTTTCATGAATGTGATCGCCCGTGAAAGGTTCCAGGGGGTCGATTCGTTGGTGTTGGTGTTGCACACCGGGCCAAATATGGTCACACCGGCTCGTTCAGCAATTTTAACCTGCTCGTGGGGATACATCCCGGCCAGGCGGTCATCGTCGTAGAAGAGCTCTCCATGCATTCCCAATACAAATTCTCCGGCCATTCCCAATTCAATACAAATTTCGGGATATTTTTCTTTGAGTATTTCCGTCGCTTTCAGACCGGCCAGATAATCCGCATCCCCGGCGGCACCGACGGTATCCAGGATGATGGCATCGGCGCCGGAGGCATACATGGCTTCCGATACAAAAACGATGTCCCTGACGGCCGCCTCCACCGCCGCTTCATAGGCGCTCTGGGCTTCTTTGATTTTGCCCTGCGGCAGTAACTCCGCGGGGTTGGGGAAAGGGCCGTCGGGTTGGCTGTAGAGGCCCAGGTTGGGCATGGCGCCATAAAAAACCGGTGCCGTTGTAACTCCCATTATCTGCTCTAAGAGCGGTTGCTCATAGGTTACCACCGGCTTAATCGGCTTAAAGCTGTAATCGGTGGCGCCCATTTCCAGAGTGTCGGCACCCATAAGCTTTTCATAGATTTGAAGACTCTGGAGCCGATCTACATTGACCTGGGCACGCTTCATTTTAATCGGCGTGCCGTCGTAGGAAAGAACGACTTCTTTGCCCGGCTCCACCCCGATGAAGCGATGCGGCGAACTGAAAATATCAAACAGATGCTGCAGTTCCTCCTTGCAAAGCGCCGGAATGTTACCGCGCTCTGCAGCTTCCCGGGTGCCTTCTTCCAAATCCCGCCTAACCTCGTCTGCGCTTAATTCAACGGGAGAGCCATCGCCAAAACGCGTCCACATTTTCTTCATTTGATCCTCCTTATTAAAAGGGGTATTATACGTGCCCACATTTACCAATCCCCAATCAAATTTTCAATGATAATTGCCAGGGCTATCCCAGGCCGGATAAACCGGAAATTATGATTTAGTATTTAAGGAAAGTTGGTCAGGCGGCAATACTTTGGGTCCAATTCGACTCACTGAAAATAGGCTTCGCTTGTCATTTTTCGGGTCGAAACCAGGGAAACATGGGAACGGCGCTGGTATACTCGACAATGAGGACCAGGACGACAATTACGCCAACAAGAATCAGAACAAATGCAGCATCAATTCCGCCAGCCGGGAGGTCAGTGATTTTGTTAAAAATAAGCTCAATTTCACTATCCGTCAGGCTGTCGATGCGGATTTGGGCTTCCTGTAAGTCAATCCCACGGGCAACAAGCGCCTCCTGAATATCCTTTCGGGACATCATTTGTTGAAGATAGCTGCGAGTTTCTGGACTGCGATCAGATATCAACAATCTCTCTGTCTCAACCATGGCAGCCGCAGCTGGTCGAGTTGAGGTAGACATTAATAGTAATAGAATAATCGCTAAAATACTGATTGGCTTGGCCGTTTTCTGAAAGGTGTGCATTTATAATCCCCGGCATTTAGTGAGTGGATTGATAGTGGTTTAAAACCCCATTTACTATGGTATCTTGGATTGAATTTCCTGTAACGTTTTTTTAGACACGGAAACCTGTGGGCCTTCGAGCGAAACAGCCTTTTGGGCTGCTGACAAGGCTTCCCACTTACGTCCCTGTTCTAAGAGGACTTGGGCCAGATTATTATATGCCGCTGCGACAAGCGGGTGTCGCTCGGTAGCTTCGCGAAAAGCATTTTCTGCTCCCGGTAGATTCTCCAGGGCATAATAGCTGTTACCCAGCCCCATCAGGGCGGGCAGACTTCCAGGCCAACGGGTCAAAGCGGTTTGATATCCGCTAACAGCGGCCTGGAATTGTCGCGCCTTTTCCAGCCCGAGTACGGCCGTCAGATATTTAGTTTCTTCAGCAGCCGCAGGGATGTCAGTTGGTTCGAGTACCATCAGTCCCCAATAGTTGCTGTGGGCCCAGGATTTCTCGAATGTATCGTATGACATTACTTTTCGTTGGGTCACACCCGAACGAAGGATAACATTTTTTTCAGTGAAGTTATAACCGATGACTATGGCATAGTGCCAGACCGGCAGCCGGGAAAATCCGAGATTTTGTAAAATGATTACCGGGTGGCCGGCGGCTATTTCCGGGAATATCGCGTCGGGACCGGTGATTTCATATGCGATTTTGCCATGACGTCGGGTGGCGCCGACCATGTCCAATTGAAGGCTGCCTTTAAGTGTGGCTGTATAAACCTGGCTTTGCAGCTCTTCGGGGGTGATCGACAGGCCACGAAAGGTCAAAGCCATTGCCAGGGTGGAGGGTCCGCATTGGTAAGCTGTCTGGGAGTAGAAAGGAACGCCTACCAGTTCATAGCCGACAGGCACAATTTCCGGCCGAGGCGGCATCTGAGTCCGTTGCAACGCGGAACAGCCGCAAAGCGTTGCAACCATGAAACTCAGCAAAAGCAAGAGATAGCGCAGGGACTTATCAATTCGGCAGGGCTTCATAGTATCTCTACGACCAATTACCAAAAGCCAAATCATTCTGTAATCATAGTCGATCGAAACTCATCATCACCTGTAAAGAATCCGGAACTTGGTTCGCAGATTCCGCGACGAACAAGGCCAACCATTCGACACTAAATAATAAACAGAATAAAATCAAGTATATTTCAGATCTAAGGGACGTTAATTAGCCAGCGGTCCGGAATCGACGTAAACTCCCGGCCTCCGAACTCTTGAACAGTTACAACCGTTTTTTTCTAATGAAGAAAAAGCCCTGAACGACCCAGCAGGGCTTTTTGATAAATTTCCAATTAGCTTAAATTAAAATTATAATGCCTTTTAATCCTATTATTTACCTCTTTCGGGCTCTGAGACCATCTTTCTTAGTAGAGTGTAGGGAAAAATAATTATATATCACTGTAATTTCGAACCGAAAGGCTAAGGCACTCTTATCATTTGTCGTGCCCTGCTTGTGCCGACACCATCCAGGATAATCGCAAATAAAACGATGGAGCCCCCGATGATTGTGAGCATACTTGGGACTTCGTGGATTCCGAAAACTGGCAGGTATACCTAGAATCCCCCCAGAATGGTCATCACACAAATTGAATATTTTGGGGTTGATGGAATTGGTCACACCCTAGCGATTTTGGCCGGAATTTGCTTTAATAATCAGGCTAAGGCACCTTGACTTTAATTGGAAACAACTTATTTTTACTTAATTTTAAGATTGGCTTCAGAAAAATGGCTATTTCATCGAAGACGACCTAAATCCCCATTAAATTTGACTTACTTTGAGATGAGGTTACGAATGAGCATCAAAAAACAATATCTAAAAACCAAGCCGGTGTGCAAAGTCACTTTTCGGATATCTGAGGAAATAGGAAGTTCGGCCGGAACGGCACATGTGGTCGGAGAATTTAACAACTGGGATTTTTTCGCGACACCCATGAAAAAATTGAAAAAAGGGGCGTTTACGGTGACCTTGAATCTGGAGAAAGGACGGGAATACCAGTTTCGCTACTTGCTGGATAATAAAAACTGGGAAAATGACGCCGGTGCAGACAGATTTGTGCCGGCACCCTTTGGTGATAGTGAAAATTCAGTTATTGCCCTTTGATTGGAGAAATATTGAGCAATTAAGGGATTGAGAGATTTAAGAATTGAATAACTTCTATCTAAATTAATTTATTGATTTATTTTTGAATTCTATAATGCCTGAGTCGCTCATATCCATAGCTGTTGTCCCCCCAAAGCACTATTTTCACGGTAAATTACGAGATCCGTATTTTGTACTGGCGTCTTTAAAATGTTGTTGTTTGATTTTGTGCCACTAGTTTGCGGCTGCTGCCAACCGCTGATGACTGTCCCCGGCTACGATATCGGGCTGGCCGGTCAGCTTTGCATGGATGATCCGGCCCATAAAAATCTGTTTGCCGTCGGCGGTGGTCGGAATTTGGTCTTCGGTCCTCAGCTCTACAACCCGAGAGCTGGTGCCGGCGGCCCAGGCCAGATCCCTCACCATACGGGCCACTTCCTCTCGTGCAAAGGTGTCGGCCTCACTGAATTTTTGAAAATGCCTGGCACCCGCCAAGCCTTCGATCAAGAATCCGCCTTCCTGATTGGGAATAATACGCACGTGGCGCTTGACCACCACATTGCTCGTGATGGCACCAATGGCGTTGGCGACATCCGCATCCTGCGGTAATATCGCTTCGGCGCCCAGGGCTTCGGCGGCCCGTGGCAGGAAAAAGTGGATCGGTGCGCCGATGCCCACCACCGGCCGTTTCAGATCGATGCGGACGGCATACTGATCGCTTCCGCCCGAAAGCAGATTTTTGATCAGAGTGCGGCATACCGGGCAGGTGTGCAGCGCCTCGGGATCGGTCTCCTCATCCAGCTGCCGTTTCAACAGCTCCAGGGTCAGGAGTTCAACGCCCATGTCCAGCAGGTGTTGAGCCATGTCGCTGATATCCATTTTTGTCAGGCGGGAAAACATCCGACAGTAGCTTTCGGCGGATTCCTTGCTCCATCGATCGAACCGATTCGTCACGTGTAAAAGATCGGTCAAGGTCAACCCGCAACGCTGGATGATGAAATTATCTTCCAGCCGTTCGAGTTTAAGGCTCTTTTCGAACAAGACCCCGGTTCGTATAATCAGCTCGTCAATGGAAAACGGCCTGGTTTTCAGCAGGGTTACGGTTTTTTCCTCCTGGGTCGTCAAATCCAGGTTATCCGGCGAACCGGTCAAAGCCAGGATCTGCATGTCCCGGGTGGATACGGTATGCCGATCCAGGTGCATGTCGAGAAATTTTAATGCTCTGTCTGTATCCGGGTAGGTCGCACCCAACCAAGCAATAGGCGCCACCCGACGGGGTCCGATATAAAACTGTCCTTTGTCCCATTGGATCGAGCTGTCACCGCCTAAACCGACGGTGCGGATTTCCAGGGCCTTTACATGGGTTTTTTGGCCGCCTATTTTAGATCCGGTTGCGCAGACGCTGACCATGCCGTCTGCCAGGGCTGCGGTATCGGTAGTCGTACCGCCCATGTCAACAACCAGCGCGCTTTTCAAGCCCGTCAAATGTCGTGCGCCGGCGACACTTGCCGCCGGCCCCGACAAAATGGTTTCCACCGGTCGTTCCTTGGCCATTTCGGCACTCATCAGGGATCCATCCCCTTTTACGACCACGATGGGAGCAAAAATACCCAGTTTTTCGAGCACTTTTTCCAAATCCAGCAGCAATTTGGCCAGTTTGGGGATGATGCGAGCATTCAACATGGCGGTGTGGGCGCGGGTTTTAAAGTTCAAAATATCCGACAACTCGTGACCGCAGGTGACAAAAAGGCCGGTCTCTTCACGAATAATTCGCTTGATCTTCAGCTCATGGTCAGGGTTGATGGCGCCGGCGTATCCGGATACGGCAAAGGCCTTGACCTCGTCTTTTGCCACCATCCGGCGAACGATATCTCTAACCTGCTGTTCATCCACCGGGCTGATTTCTTTGCCCGTGATCTCCAGCTGTCCCGAAATCACGGCTTTGGGTTCATATGGGATATCATCCGGCTCGAACCGCCCGTAGGGCGGCATAATAATCATCCCGACCTTTTGACCCTCACCCTCTACAATGGCGTTGGTCGCCAGGGTGGTGGACAAAGATACCATCTCAACCTGGCCCAGTTTTTCCTGATCCAGCCCGGCCATGGCTTCATCGATGCCCAGGGTGAAATCCCATTTGGTTGTCAACGCTTTGCTTTTGCAAAGGGTGTTGCCTTTACGGAGGTCATAAATAACCGTGTCGGTGTAAGTACCGCCGGCGTCGATCCCCAAACCGATTTTCAGATTGGGGGTCTTTTTTGCAGGGTCGCCTTTGTCTTCCAGTATCGTGATCTTAGGTTTGTCTGATCGGTCCGATCCAGCTGTCCAGATCGGATTGGCCGAAAGTGTTGACTGAAGGGCGTCGAACTCAATCACATGGTTGGGTGCCACCACCAGGATTTCATCGGACGTTTCGTTTGCGGTCAGAAGTTTTTCAACCAGGATCCGGTTGCCGACGATTTTTTCGTATTTCCACTTGTATTCCGCCGCCATGTCCTGAGCATATTTTTCATATTTGGGTGAAAGCTTCGCCCCTGTTTCAATGAAGGCGGCCCTTTGATAGTTTTTCTGCCAGGTGCTCAAAAATCGGAAGGTCTCTTTGGCGGCCTTCTCACCGTATTTGTCCACCAGCTCACCATAATTGAGCTTTTTGTCTCCGTAATAGGCCGACAGTCTGCGTTGGGAAAGAGGTTCGGTCTTTTCTTCATACCAGCCGGCCGAGATGTAATATGTGCCCGGATATTTCTTAAACTCATCCCGGTAAGCCGCATCACCACCCAGAAAAAGTGCAATGCAGTCATGGACCTTCGGTATCGATAGGGAGATGTCCCGCGCCTGAATGCCAACGGTTCCCCGACCGCAAACGCCGTATCCCACCACGATCCGGTCGCACAGGCCCGAGGCGGAAAGTTCATCGATGGCGGCCTGAAGTTTTT
The DNA here is from genome assembly GCA_963723215.1 of uncultured delta proteobacterium. Classification (GTDB taxonomy): domain Bacteria; phylum Desulfobacterota; class Desulfobacteria; order Desulfobacterales; family JAFDCJ01; genus JAFDCJ01. Next base: position 107,719 of record CAVRQG010000006.1, on the reverse strand, counting down.
GCCGAAGCAGATCGGGACGATCATGAAGGCCGCCTTCCAAAAATTTTACACCAATATCCAGCCCCATTTTTTCAGCGACACTTTTAATATCGAGCGCCAGCACAGCGCATGCGATTACGTATGGTTTTTTGTTGACCAATGGTTCTCTCCTGTTATTTCAAACTGAACTGAGTGGTTGGTTCCAGGTTCGGGGTTCAAAGGTTACAACCGATGGATACTGCTTACAATTAATCCGAACCAGTTTCCGATCCTTCCTTATATACGAACTATCTCGGGGATATTTCAACCCTGAACGTTTAACTCTCAACCGCTGAATCTTTGAAAATATAAAAACCACATCGTGGTATTGTCAAGGAATTGGTGAATGGTAATCCTTCATAATTAGTCTGATTCACCAATTTTCCGGGCACTGGCGCATCATTCGATCTCGATGAACGAGGCATAAAAACATAAAAAACGCGGAATTGCAATGCTTTCCGCGTTTTTCAAATTCAAACCGATACCGGCCTGAGACTTCGATTTTTTTGTTTTAGTATTTTAGCGTTTATCTATCATGTATTTAGTTCTTCCCTTGGGGAATAACGTCAATGACCATGATATCCTGGATTCCTATAAATGCCTCACCGACAGTGGTGAACCCATTCAACGTCAACGTATTATAGTCGCCTATTTTCAGACCATCCAAGGTTTTTATTTCATCTGACAAGAACTTGGCCACAAAGTTACCCCGGGCATCCGCTTTCCAATGGCTGATTTTAACCCCGTTGAGAAATACAGTCGCTCCAACGACTGTGCTGTAAGCGACGTCGGTGTGAACGGTGACAACAACTTGCTTGCACTCTGAATATTGAGGACATTCGGAGCGACATCGATCTCGATGTCAAAAGCAAGTGTGGCAGCAGGATACACAAACAAACCCACTATAATCGCGACTACACAACCCGTTACAATACCCATACGACCTGAATTTCATAATCAACTCTCCTTAATAGATCAGTAATTTTTCAGGATAAACAAAAAGATAAGTCTGATTCCCAATGAATCTATGTTTTTAACAGTTCTAATTATCCTTTTGTTTTCCTTCAGCATTTAACATCTTAAATCGATTCAGTATTAAAAAGGTTACGCTTTTATAAAAATTAATTTAAAAATTGCTTGCGGGGGATAAAGATTTGAATGGATCAATGGTCTTGCTGCGATATCGGGGGTGTCTGCATTTCACTGCGATACGGCTGGTGGGAACGCGGAGAAATATTCGGTCGACGGTTTTTACCATGCCAGTTTAGAAGCACCTTTTTTATCGGATTCCCTCTGGGTGAATTCAAAGAATATGATTTAATCCCCCGCAGCTTCCTGCGATAAAATCGGTACAATCAACTTTCAGATACCTCGTGGCTTGCCGCGAAGTAGTTTATTTGCTCTTGTCCATCAGCAGCTGCTTTACTTTTCTGACGCCGTCGCCGGCATCCTGGGCATAGGCATCTGCGCCAATGCGATCGGCCCAACGCTGGGTTACGGGGGCACCACCGATGATGGTTTTATATTTCTCCCGCAATCCTGCTTTCTTTAGCTGCTGTTCCAGTTCTTTCTGGCCAACCATGGTCGTTGTCAACAGGGTGCTGGACCCGATGATATCGGCGCCGAACTTTTCCGCCTCCTCGATGAATCGTGCCACCGGGACATCGCGTCCAAGATCCAACACATCAAATCCATTGGCTTTAAAAAGAGATACAACGATCGTTTTGCCGATATCGTGAACATCCCCCTCAACGGTTCCCAGGACAACTTTTCCGGACACCAGCCCTTCTTCACTGGGGATGGCGGCATTGATGATTTCGGTTGCCTTTTCCATTGCCGTGGCCGAGTAGATCAGGGCCGGCAGAAACAGCCGTCCTGTTTCGAACAGATCGCCAACTTTGTTGATTCCCGGAATGAATCCTTTTTCCATTAGCACCAAGGGGTCGATGCCCTCGTCTATTCCGCGTTTGGCTAATTCTACTGCCTTTTCAGCCTCGCCTTTCACAACAGCCTCTGCCGCTTCCTCAAATATTTTTTCGGCCATATTTTCTTTCCTTTTATTAGCTAAACGATTTATACGAGTGAATTCCCACCCTGTCTTTAAACATATTCACGCAGTTTATTTCCAGATCCAGCAATTCCGCAATTCTGAATTTGGCATCGATTCCCTTGGCTACCGCCGGTGTTTCGTTGACCCGGCCGATATCAAGATCTTCTCTGACTTCGCTCATCACTACCGTGTCTGCAAGATCCGCTATCGAGACACCCAGCTTGTCGGCGACGTACTTTTTAGCTGCATCGATTCTCATCCCCCGGTTCAGTTGCAAACGCGCTACCAGATCTCCGGCAGTGCGTATACCGCCCATCCCCGAGATGACTGCATGTGCAGCATGCATCCCTAATGGATCACCAACGCCCACCTACAATCCGTCCAATCTGCACAGCTCGACATGGGCTTTCGAGGCTCGCGACAGGGCATCCAGCGGCGGTGTCAGGGTGAGGGGCACCCCCCCGACCCCCATGCCCAGATTGGCATGGACCGGTATCTCGGAAACTTCGGAGCAGGCCTTGGTAAATACAATGGAACGGGCAAGATTCCAGGGTAGTGATTCGTTTGTGGAGATATTGATGGCCGGGCCGAAAATGGTGACACCTGCTTTTTGGGCCAGTTTTAGCTGATCGTGGGGATAAAGCCCGGCCAACCGCACACCGTCATACTCGATCTCTGCGTGCATCCCCAGAATAAATTCGCCGGACATGCCCATTTCAATTCCCATCGCCGGATATTTGTCATGCAGGATTTCCACTGCCTTTAATGCCGCATAAAACTCCGCATCCCCCGAGGCAGCCGTGGTATCGAAATTAATTCCGTCTGCGCCGGCTTTTTCGTATAGTTCGCTGCCGACGTACACCATGTCTTTGATGGCATATTCCGCCATCTGTTCGTATGCTTCCTGAGCTTCGTCAATTTTCCCCATGGGAAGTAAATCTGCCGGGTTGACCACAGGACCGTCGGGCACACTGTACAATCCTAAATTCGGCATCGAACCATAAAATATGGGGGCAATTGTCTGCAATACCGCCTGTTCCATGTTGGGTTTTTCATATTGGACCACATGCTTGCACTGCTTGAAGCTGTAATCGATATGGGTTAACTCCAGGGTGTCGGCACCCAACCCTCTTTCGAACAAAAGCAGCTGCTGAATTTTACTGACGGGGATATGGGCGCGTTTAATTTTGGAAGTCATGTTGTCATAGGTCAGACAGCACTCCTTACCCTGCTCAACGCCGACAACCCGGTCTTTACACCGATAAAGATCCAGCAAGTACTTTATTTCATCATCGGTGAGAGCAGGGACCCTGGCGCGGTCGGCTGCATCCTGGGCGCCTGCTTCAAGTTCCTGTTGGATTTCGGCTGCGGACATTTCGATCCGGCTGCCGTCCCCCATCCTGGTAACAATTTTCTCCATGGGCAATCCCCCTTTTATATTCTGGGTCGCTGGTTATCGGGATCATAGGGAGAACGGATATGAACTCCGGCCGGAATCATTTTGCCTTCGACTTCGAGTTCATATTTGCCGTCCAGTACCCATTGATCGCTGATGCCGCTTTCATTTTTGACATATCCCATGCCCACGGCAGACCCGATCTTGAAGCCGTAAGCACCCGAAGTCAGGTTGCTCATCCAGACACCGTCGCGATAGAGCGGTTCACTGCCATACAGCATGATATCCGGGTCGTCCGGGGTAAACATGACAAGCTTGCGGGTGATTCCTGCTTCTTTTTTATCCATCAAAGTGTCACGGCCCCTGAAATCGCCCTTGTCCAGCTTTACGCCAAAACCCAGTCCGGCTTCATAGGGCGTGTCGTCGGGGGTGATGTCAGATTCCCAATGGCGATATCCGGTTTCCAGTCTCAAGGAGTTCAGCGCCTGCATACCGACCGGTCGCAAATCAAATTGCCTGCCTTCCGCCATGACGGCATCAAACACTGCCGGTGCGAACATACTCGGGATGTAAAGCTCCCATCCCAATTCGCCCACGTAGGACATTCTCAGTGCCCACGGCCGGGCATAAGCAAGATCGATTTCTTTGGCGGTGCTATAGGGGAAGGCCTCGTTGGAAAGGTCGGCATCGGTCAGCTTGCCAAGCAGATCTCTGGATTTGGGCCCCATGACCGCCAGCATGGCATAGCCATGGGTCACATCGGTGATCACTGCACGGGCATCGGCCGGAATCCGGCGTTTGAAGTAATCATAATCGTGTACCACCGTGGCTGCCGCGGTCACGATAAAAAAAGTGTCTTCGGAAAAACGCGTCACAGTGATGTCGGTTTCAAATCCGCCGGCTTCGTTTAAAACCGGTGTATAAACGATTTTACCGGCGGGCACCGCCACATCGTTGGCACAAAAATACTGCAGGACATCTTCGGCATCACGGCCTTGTACCAGGAATTTGCCCATTGAAGTCAGATCGTAAAAACCGACGCCCTCGCGCACGGCCATATGTTCTTCACCCTGATACTTAAACCAGTTGGGTCGTCGCCAGCTGTATTTGTGCACAGGTTCGACACCTTCGGGGGCAAACCAGTCGGCGCGTTCCCAGCCCGAATTCTGGCTGAATGCAGCTTTTAAAGCGACCAGGCGATCGTGGATGGGAGACTGGATGATACCCCGGGCCGATGTCAGCTGCCGGTTGGGATAGTGATGATGGTAGAGTACACCGACGGACTCCGCAATGCGGTCGCGCAGATAGCGGGCATTGCGCTGCCAGGGAAAATAGCGTCGCACATCCACCGGCCACAATTGTTCTTCCGGATGCCCCTGGTCAATCCAGTGGGCCAACGCCCGGCCGACGCCGCCGGCACTTTGAATCCCCACGGAGTTCATTCCGCATGCCACAAAAAAGTTTTCTACTCCCGGGGCTTCCCCAACCATAAACGCCGTGTCGGGGGTGAAGCTCTCCGGTACCACCGACAGATGGCGGATCTGGGCGGTTTCCATCGCCGGAAACCGTTGCAGACCGCAATCCATGAACACCTGGAATTGGTCCCAATCTTCCTGAAGCTCTTTATACATGAAGTTTTCAGGGATACCTTTCATCCCCCAGGGTTTTGATACCTTCTCAAATCCTCCCATAAGTATACCGTCGGATTCGGACTTAAAATAGGTGACCCCGTCAAAATCGCGCACCGTGGGAAAATGCTTTTTTAGCCCCTCTATCGGCAGGGTTACCGCATGCATGTGTTCAGCGGCATGCAGCGGCACACTCACGTTGACCATCTGGCCGACCTGGCGACCCCACATACCGGCGCAATTGATTACATATTCGCAGTCCACATCTCCCTGGTCGGTGGTGACACCGCACACAGCAGCATTCTTCGTTTTTATGCCGGTGACCTTGACATTTTCAAAAATTTTGGCACCGCGCATTTTAGCTCCTTTGGCCAACGCCCGGGTCGTCTCTATGGGGCTGGTAATACCGTCCCCGGGTAGGTAAAATGCGGAGACTAGGTCATCCGTTCTCATGCCCGGAACCAGATCGCCGGCTTCCTTGGTGCTGACTTCATGCATTTCAATACCGAAAGCCCGGGCCATGGCGGCACCACGCAGTAATTCGAACCGGCGGTCATCCGTGCGACAAACAGCCACGGCACCGTTTCTCCTGAAACCGGTAGCCTCCCCGGTTTCTGCCTCCAACTTCTCATAAAGATCCACGGTGTATTTGGCCAGATTGGTCATTTCTTGATTTTGCCGCAATTGAGCCAGCAACCCGGCGGCAGCCCAGGTGGTTCCGGATGCAAGTTCCTTTCTTTCCAGAAGCACAACATCCGTCCAGCCGATTTTTGTCAAATGATAAGCCACACTGCAGCCGACGATGCCACCTCCGATAATAACGACCTGGGCCTGACCGGGAATCTCGATGCCCATGTCTACCTCCTTTAAATTTTCACCCTGTTAGTTGAATGAGATATGACTTTTGAAATGCTGATTAATAGACATAACAGTTGAAATCTTTTTTCAGGCTGGTTTTTAAAAATTCCAGCATAATTTCTTCGGTCTCCTGATGCTCCGTTTTGACGATCAGCATTTTTCGACCGGTGTTCGGGTCCTGACACACCTGCCGATTCAAAACTTGTTTGTTTAAATCCGATAGCGCTTTTTCTACCTTTGAAAACGGGTTTTCATCACCTGTTCCTCGCCGGTCTTCAATGACGATATAGCTGAACGCCGCGTCGAAATTGCGTTTGATTTCCTCGAAGCTTAAATAGCTATGGGATTCCATTAGTTTAACTTAGTCACGAAATTTTATCTTTAAAACGCTGTACACAGTTAATATCGATGCCCAGCACCTCCGCAATCCGAAATTTTGCCTCAATACCTTTCGCACACCCTGGAAGCGGTGTTACGGCACCGATCTGAAGATCTTCACGCACCTCGGTCATAATCACAGGATCCGCCAATTCCGGGACCGCAATCCTGAGCCTGTCTGCCACGTATTTCTTAGCTTCCTGGATTCGCATGCCGCGGGCCATTTGCACGCGGGCTACCAGATCTCCGGCCGCCCGCATTCCGCCCATTCCCGAGGCATGCGCGTGGGTGAGAGCCATACCAAGCGGATCACCCACGCCAACCTACAACCCGTCCAGGCGACAGATTTCGACCATGGCCTTGGATGCCCGGGAAACGATATCTACAGGGGGATGATCGGTTACCGTCACTGAGCCGACCCCCATACCCATATTGACGTGAATGGGAATGGTGGCCACCCGGCTGCATTCTTTCATGAAGGTAATCGCCCGGGCAAGATTCCAGGGACAGGACTCGGATGTGTTGGTATTGACCACGGGGCCAAAGATGGTGACTCCGGCTTTTTGGGCCAGCTTCACCTGATCGTGGGGATACAAACCGGCCAGGCGCACACCGTCATATTCCAGTTCGCTGTGCATGCCCAGGATAAATTCCCCGGCCATGCCGAGCTCTATGCAAATATCCGGATACATCTCCCTGAGTTTTTCGGCGGCTATCAATGAGGCCTGGAAGTCGGCGTCTCCGGCGGCACCCACCGTGTCCAGATTGATGCCGTCGGCCCCGGATTCATGCATGCCTTTGGACACATACAAAATATCATTGACTGCGGCGTCCACGGTGGCTTCATAGGAATCCTGGGCCTCCTTGATGTTTCCCCGCGGCAGCAATTCAGCCGGATTCGGGAAGGGGCCGTCCGGTTGACTATAGAGGCCGAGATTCGGCATGGCACCGTAAAATAGGGGGATATGAGTAGATAACAGCGCCTGTTCCAGAATTGGCCGTTCCATGGTGACAATCGGTTTAATCGGCTTGAAACTGTAGTCAACATGACACAATTCCATGGTGTCGGCCCCGAAAAGCTTTTCGTAAATCTGCAGCGCTTGAATCCGGTCAACATTTACCCCGACGCGTCTGATCTTAAGTGTTCCCGCGTCGTAGCTGAGAATTACCTCATTGCCCCGTTCGACACTCACGAAATTGTAAGGAGATTTGAATATCTCTAAAAGATATTGCAGCTCTTCCTTATTGAGGGCCGGGATATTGCCGCGTTCGGCCGCATCGGCCGTCCCGGCCTCAAGATCCGCCATGAGGTCGCTTGCGCTCATCTCCAGGGGAGATCCGTCGCCATAACGCGTAAATATTGTTTCCATTATCTCCTCTCTACCGCATCAGCCGGGATATAATAAATGACGAATGGCGATTGAACCGCCGGCGGAACGAATGATGGAATCGCTTCGCTCCGCCGTCGTTATGATCGCTTTTTCGGAGATCGAAAATCATCCCGGCCCAAAAGAACATTGAGAATCGAAGTACAACACCGGTTCGAATCCTACCTCAAGACACCAACTCTTTAGCTTTTTCGGTGGCGGAAGCAGCATTGGCGCCATAAGCATCAGCCCCGATTTTATCCACAAAATCCTGGGTCACCGGAGCCCCGCCCGCCATGATCTTGACTTGATCGCGAATTCCGGCCTCTTTGAGGGCGTTAATCGTTTCCTCCATTTTCGGCATGGTGGTCGTCAGTAGCGCCGACAGGCCCAGGACGGCAGGTTTGTGCTCCTTGACGGCATCAACAAACTGCTGGGCGGTGATATTGGTTCCCAGGTCGACGACTTCAAAGCCGGCACCCTGGAGCATCATGGACACTAAATTTTTCCCGATGTCATGCAAATCCCCCTCTACTGTACCGATCACAAAGGTACCCACGCCGGCGGAATCGGCTTCCGAAAGCAGCGGTTTTAATATGTCCATGGCCCCATGCATACAGCGGGCGCAGAGTAGCACTTCGGGAATAAACATATCGCCGGCTTTAAATCGCTTGCCCACCACATCCATTCCGGCGAGCAAACCTTTGTCAATGATTTGTCGGGCACCAAGCCCCTGATCCAGGGCTTGCTGAGATAGTGCCTTTACTTCATCTGCCTTACCGGCAATCAACGCTTCCGCCATTTTCTCAAATAATGCTTCCATTTCAATCTTCTCCTTATAGTTTGAAAGTTAAAGTTCCTGCCCGAACTACTAAATGCGTATACCCAATTCCGCTTCTGCTTCTTCAACTATGGAACGTATTGTGCTCAGAACCTCATCAGGCAACGGGTCCGGCCGGTGGTTTTCCAAAATATATCTCGCTTCTTCCAATGCCCGATGGTAGATATCCGTCCCGCCGGCTGCTTGCCAATCTTCGCGCATGCGGCGGTCGATTAATTTCGGCTGCGATTGCGTCCGCATGTGTCTGTAAGTACTGCCATGGGAGAGAAAGTCTTTTCCAACCCCGATCTCTTTAATCACATCCACTGCCAGGGTTTCATCATTCACGGGGATTCCCTGCACCAGGTACTTAATCATGCGGGCGAACTCATTGTCCATGACCATCTGGCCGTAATCAATGGTCATGCCCATTTCGATCATCCCCAGGCCGTAAATCAGGTTGGCACCTGCCAACGCCGGTAAGAGGCCTGTGATGGTTTTTTCATGACCGGACTGGGCATCACAGATTTTGCTGTCGCCCTATCCACCGGCTACCCAGCTAGGTAGCAAATAATAGGTTGACATCTGGGCCACGGCGGCATTGATCAGGGCACACTCCGGTGAGCCCACAGAGGCCGCCGCCAGCCTCAGATCCATGGCAGTGGTGGAACTCCCGTAAATGAATTTGGACCCTTTACAGGTGAGCTGACTGAGAATCAGGCCGCCCAGGACTTCCGCATTGTGATCCACCAGGGTTCCCGCCAGGGTTACCGGTGATGACCCGCCGGCCATGGCCATGGATAAAACATTTACCGCCAGGCCGGCCCGGGCGGTTTCCATGATGATTTCACAGCTTTCCCCAACCAACTGCAGCGGGCTGATGGGGCAGGTGATAAAGGAAATGATCGGCCGCTCCCGAAGCTTGTCTGTGCCTCCGGCAATGGCCGCCGCCATTTCCACCAGCTTTTTGGTCAAATATCCGTTGCCGGAACCCATAAATCCGTGTTTGGACGTATTCGGCAGCCAGGCTTCGGCATTGTGCAGCTGGACGGTTTCCGCCGGTGCATCGGCGGCACCCACGGCCCGTTCGTAAACATCGATTTCACTGAGATAGTCGGCCAGAAGCGCCGAGGCGGCAACATCCGCTTTGGTGGTTTCCCGATGCTGCCCGGTATAAGGGTCTATAATAAAAACCCCTTCACCGAAATTAGTGAAACCGACCCGGTTGCTTTCCATAACGAAGTCATTTTTAGGATTGCGCCCAGCCAGAACTAGTTTTGAAGGTGCCGATCGGATGGCATCTTCCACCACATAAGGGGGGAAATTTCGCGATTTTGCTTTTTTTGTCGATGATTGCACCACCGCCATCCAGGACTTCCAGGGCCTCATCATCACCGAAAAAAAGTCCGGTTTTTTCCAGGACTTCCAGGGTGGCCAGATGGATCTCATCGAGTTCATCATCGGTAAAAATTTTCAAGTTCAGCCCCCCGCTTTGCCGTTTACCGGCATGCAAGTTGCGTCTCAAGTCTGCACCTCCTTTGGATGAATTGGTGATGATACCTAAAGTGATCCATTTGTGGATCAGTCGATATCCGCAATCCTCTCCATAAAAAATTTTATCATATTGAAATAATTAATAATTAAACGATAGAACACTCTTTTCGGAAAGTTAGTATCGCGGTCACGAGTGATCCAATTCTTGATCACCTCGAGCCGTTGATGTTAACGTACCAGTTCTTTTTCGGCCTCTTCAACAATGGATCGAATGGTATTCAGAACATTTTCCGGCAATGGAGCGGGTTCATAGGTTTCCAGAATTTCCAGCATTCTTTCATGGGCGCGTTTGTATGCATCCTTTCCGCCGGCCGTCTCCCAATCCTCACGCATCCTGCGATCGATAATTTGGGCCTGGGATTGGGATTTCATGTGCTTATAAGTGCTCGCATGGGCCATATAATCTTTGCCGATGCCTAACTCCCTAATAACATCCACCGACAGGGTTTCGTCATTGACCACGATCCCGTCGAGGGAATGCAAAATCATACCGGCGAATTCGTGATCCAGTACGAGCTGTGCCAGGTCGAAGGTGATTCCCATTTCAAGCATGCCCAAACCGTAAATGACGTTGGCACCTGCCAGCGCCGGTAACATGCCTGTGATGGTCTTTTCATGACCCGACTGGGCATCAACCACCTTGCTATCGCCCTACCCACCCGCCACAAAGCACGGCAAACTGTAAAAGCGGGCTAACCGCGCCACGGCCGCGCTAATCATGGCGAGTTCGGGAGATCCCACAGTGGCTGTGGCCATCCTCAGATCCATGGGACATGTCGAACTTCCATAGACAAAAGGGGTTCCTTTGCTGGACAGCTGACTTAAAACCAGGCTGGATAGGATCTCACAATTTTGAATGACCAGCGTTCCCGCCGGATGAATCGGACTGGATGCACCGGACAGGGCCATCCCGATGACATTTACCGCTAAGCCGTTTGCGGCGGCGTCCATAATGATTTCGCAGTGATGCACCGGCAGCTTGAGAGGACTGATGGGGCAAGTGGTAAAGGTGAGCAGGGGACGCTCTCTGAGTTTCTGCCTGCTTCCGGTAATGGCGGCGCACATTTCAATAATTTTGGATGCTTGACTGCGGTCCACCGGACACAGCCAGTGGTGTTTGGTCGTGTTTGTCAGGGACGCCTCGGCATTGTGCAATGCCTGTACCTGGTGGGGTTTATCGTGGGAGCACATGGCACGTTCATAGGTTTCTATATGTTCCAGAGCATCGATGATTCGAGCTGCTTTTTCTATATCCGCCTTGGTAGTGTCCCTGTGTTCACCAGTGTAAGGATCGACGAACATGATGCCTTCGCCGAAATTGGTAAACGTGACCCGGTTATCCTCCAGGGCGACGTCGTCTTCGGGTCTGCGCCCACATGCAATAAAACTTGCCGGTGCTGAACGGATGGCATCTTCGACCACCCAGGCCGGAAATTTAACCGTTTTTGTTTTGGGGTCGACCCGGCAGCCTCCATCGTTCAGCACCTCAAGGGCCTCTTCGCTTTCAACAAAGACCCCGGTTTCCCTGAGCACTTCCAGGGTGGCCAGATGAATTTCATGGGCCTCATCATCGGTCATGACATTCAGGCTGAACCCCGCATTGCGGTTAATTCCGGTCTTTCGTCTGCGTAACATACTCATACCTCCTTTGCGTTCTTTGCGGCTTGCGGTGCACGATCACGCGATACCCAGCTCTTTCTCAAACTCTTTAACGATTTTGTCCATTGTTTCCGGGGCACCTGCCGGCAGCGGGTAAGGCTGATGATTTTGGATAATGTCAATTGCGGCCTCATAAGCCCTTTCATGCATGGATGCCCCATCGGAAATTTCCATCCAGTCCGCACGGGACCTGCGGTCAAATAACTTTGACCGGGACTGACTTCTCATGGAACGGAGGCTGTGCTCATGCGTTATATATGCACCACCGGGTCCCGACCTCATGGATCACATCCATTGCCAGCTTGTCGTCGGAAATTTCGATCCCCCCAATGGCAATCTGAATCATTCTGATCATTTCGGCATCCATAACGAGCTTGGCAAAATCAATTGTCAGGCCCTGTTCCAGGACACCGGATCCAAATACGATATTTCCGCCCGCCAGCGCACTCAATGTGGCACTGAGGGAAAATTCATATCCGGACTGGATATCCGGTATTTTGCTGTCGGAAGCACCGCCGCCGACATAACTGGGCAGGCGATAGTATTGGGCCAGCTTGGCGATGGAGGCGTTGATCATACCGTACTCCGGAGCAACCGATGGATGACGTACCGAATCTTAGATCCAGGATGGTGCTGGTACTGCCATAGGTGCACGGTACACCCTTTTTTGTCAGTTGGGCCAGGATAATGCCGCTCAATACTTCGGTGTTGTGGGTCACCAGGGTGCCGGCCAGGGTGGCGGATGAGGTTCCGCCGGAAAGCGCCATGGGAAGCACCAAGACCCCTAAACCGGACCTGGCGGAATTGATAATTATATTGCAGGCATTATCCGGGAGGGTGAGGGGGCTCATGGGACAAATGCTGGGGGTAAAATTCGGTCGTCTGATGAAATTTTCCCGACCACCCATGGCTGCTGAAGCGAGTTCAATCATTACCTCAAGAGAGCGAGGAGAATCAACACCCAGAAAAACATGTTTGCCGGTATTTCTTAGCAGTGCATCCAGGTTATGGACGGATAAAGCCCCTGACGGGACATCCGTTGAGTTGACACTTCTTGTGGCTACGCAAATTTCATCGAGATAATCGCATACCCGGGCAATTTCACCGCAATCTTTCTTGGTTGCTCGCCGAATTTTACGGGTATGTGGGTCCACAATATTGATGCACCCGCCAAATGTTGTGAAACCCACCCGGTTGGGTTCAGCGATGTAATCCTTATCGGGATCGCGGGCATCATAGACGATGGTTCGGGGCGCCCAGAAAGCACACTCTTCGACGATATACGAGGGAATTTTTACAATTCCATACCCATCGATTCGTTCAATGTCACATCCCGCACCGTGAAATATTTCCAGTGCTTCCGCATTCATGACCTTGATACCGGTATCCTGAAAAATCTGCAGGGTGCTATAGTGAATAGAGTCAAGCTCGTCCTTGGAGAATGCACCCAATCCAAAGCCGGAGGTGGTTCCGATACCGCTTCTAGACATTCTTTTCATCTTAGATCCTCATTTACAATTTTTTTCTAATTCCCGTCAAATAGAATTGTATTCCAATTGCTATTTATCCCTATCCATTCGGCCTCACTGCCACTATGCAAATTTTGTGCCTAAATTTCTAAAAATAATTATTATATAATTTATCAAATAGTTATCAAATATTATAGAATTGTGTAAAAAATAAATGATTCATATTTAGATCGCTGCCAGCCATATTTTACCTTTATGTACGAACAACAATTTTCTAAGATGATCATAACACGCTTTCCTGCGCTGCCCTGACGATCTCAACCCATCGTGCTAATTTGTTAAAATCCTTTTCCGCACCCAACAGAACCGACATGCCACTGGTTCGGATTACATATTTTTTAATACGTTCATCTTTACAGTCGGCCAGCAGCTTTATAATATATTCTTTCGATTCGCTTTCTGTGCATTCCTGGATGTACGGCTGGGCAAACACCCTGAATTCAATCGGCTGTTCCCGATTTAGCCCTATAATTCCCTCATGCTTATCTTTCATGCCAACACCGAAATCAAAAAGGCCGATATTGGTTAATTTATGGATGGAAGCCATATGCTTGGTTACATCGCCACAGGAATGCCAGTAGTGAATCCCTCCATGAAAATCAGATAGTTCTTGTTCATAAGGAAGAAAAAACTTTTCATGCATTTCCGGGCTCATAATCGGCGTGTCATCATTGAAGAGGTCACTCTTTTGAATCGGTTCACCAAGGTAATCGGAGCGCCACACGGCATATTGTTTGGCTGCATCCGTTACATACCGCAATAACCGGTGAACAAATGGTTCGTCATCGTACATATCGAGCATGAGGTTTTCATAACCGCGGATGTATAGGGCTACCCCTTGTGGCCCTCTATACCATTGGGGAAAGATTACATTAAACTCCGGCCCGGCAATATCTTTAACCCGTTCATAATAGGGGATAACCATTTTTAAATAATCGTTACTATTAAAATCGACTTGATCAGGAAAAATAGTATTGGTATCTACAATCGAGTGCTTAGCAAAAGTAGGCTGCTCATAATGATGAAAATGATATTCCTGACCGAGCATGCCTGCCTCATGGGTCACGCCAAAGGAAACCGGGATATCTCTGGTAAGGGGGGTATCATCTGGCAGTTCCTTATATTTACGGATTCGTATCTTCAGAAATTTCTCTAGAAAATAAACCGGATCAGTATAGTATGTTTTTCAAATCCAATCCGAGCAGTTCTCGCCATATGTTTATCAGGCATTCTGCGGTTACGGGCATTTGCTTTTTACTATCGACCGTATAGTTGGGGACTGCATGCCATTGGGTTTCACCACGAATTCCGCATTGGTCGGTTTCCCAAAGAGCAAGTCGCCTTTTGTTTTCTTCGCTATCACAAAGTCTATTCAGCTCATCAAGAAGCTTGATTATTGTATCCATTTTTCTAACCTATTTTTTCCAAGTTTTTTGTTTGTAGCAAGAATCTTTGCACCATACACCCCGCAAATAATTACCATTACTGTATTTCAATCCCCAGTTCAATATAGGTTTGCCCATACATGGTTTTATTGCAGCTGCAAACTTAATGCCCATATCCCATCACTGATATTTTGCTTTTCGTATATAAACACCATCGAAGGACAGGATGATGATGAGTAGTAGTCCAAGTATCATTAGCTTTACAGATGAATAGATGCGTAACTGGACCATCATATTATCGATCACGCCAATAAGTAATAAACCTTGAAAGCCTTCAACACACTGCCTTCTCCACCAGAAAGGCTGACCCCACCAAGCATAACCGCTGTAATGACCACGATGGCCGTATCATCGCCAAGTAAATAAGATGCAATATTGTATTTTGACACGAGTAGTACACCGGCAATTCCCGCTAGCATACCGGTAATTACAAAAACACTGATTCGAATTAAATTAACCGGGATATTGGCATATTGACTCGCCAGCCGATTTCCGCCGGTGGCATAAATATTGCGTCCATAAACGGTACGCGTAAGGATGAAACTAAAAAATATGATTAGAATAATTAAAATCCATATCAAAGACGTACGCCTAAAATTGATATCTCGGTAATATATTTAAAACTTTCATTTTTTCCGGCTAATGAATAATTACCGCCGGCTGATGCCAGGCCCTTTGTTATGACGTAAACCACACCACGGATTAAAACAAACATGCCAAGAGTCACAGCGAGGGAATGAACACGCAGTAGCACAACAATCAACCCATTTATCAGACCAATCAAAGAGCCGATCAAAATGCCGGCAATAACCCCCGGTATAACACCATAAGCCTGAAAAATAACACTCAACATACAGCTCAAAGCCATAACCGCGCCTACAGAAAGATCAATATCACCCAGGATAATGAGATAGGTGATACCGATAACCATAACGCCTTCAATCGATATGCGATTAAAAATATTGAGTATATTATAAAAACCCAAAAAAATCACATATAAATAAACATACAATACAAATCAAATTATAAACAAAAATATTTTTTGATCGTTTATAAATGCCTTAAGAGAATTAGTTCTCATTTCGCCCTCCTAAAAGCACATCCGCCATAATTACGATAAGAATTAATAAACCTTGGGCGATATAGCGCCACCCAAAAGGCACATTTAATAAGGTCAGACCGTTTACAATAACCACCAGAAGCAACACACCGATTACGGCATTGACAACCGAGCCTTTTCCACCATTCAAACTGATGCCACCGATCAAAATAGCTGTAAGGGCATCAAACAGTAGATCCAGACCACCGGTTGTCGTACTACCCTGTGATAGCCGGGCGCCATGCAGGACCGTTGCAATTCCGATCAATAAGCTACATAACATAAACGAGATGATCGTTACCTTACCTACATTAATTCCGGCGGCAATTGCAGCTTCACTGTTTACTCCCTGATAAATCAGCTTGCGCCCAAAGGTTGTTCTTTTTAAAAGAAACTGGAAAATACAGGCGATAATTAAAAAGATATAGATAGAAGATAGGATCCCTAGTAAACGGAAATCGGTAATAGCGGAATAGGAAGTAAAAGGAGCCCCAACAATAATATTTCCTTTTCGATAAAATTCAACAAAACCACGAATGGCAGTATACGACCCTAAGGTAACAATCATCGAGGATACATTAAACCGGTTAATAATTAATCCGTTTGCCAGACCAATGGCAAGGGCAATCACAAGCGGTGCAATTACAGCCAGGGTAGTACTATAATGCGTACAACTGAGTGACACCCCCAGTGTTAGGGAGAATAGAGAACCGATTGACAAATCAAGGTTCCCTCCAATAACTACTAATGCTAAACCACAGCTCGCCAATGCAACCGTTGAACTCCAGTTTAGAATATTTATTATATTTCGAGTGGTCAAAAAATTAGGAAATAAAATTGTAAAAATAATAAATAAAAGTATTAGAATTATAAGTTGTGGATTATTCGTGATAAAGCGAAGAAAAATATTCCGTTTCATTTTTTCGATCCTACAGCACAGGTTAATATGTTTTTAAGGTCTACGTCTTCATCGACAAACTCCCCACGTATCTCCCCTTTGCTAAGGACGATCACTCTATCAGCGAGATAACTTAACTCATCAATTTCTGAAGTAACTATGATCATTGAAGTGCCCTGGCCGGCTAATTCTCTAATATTTTTGTATATTTCCTCTTTGCTTCCAACATCGATTCCGCGTGTTCGATCATTTAGAATCATAAGATCGGGTTTTACTGCAAGTAGTCTTGAAAAAATTGCTTTTTGTTGGTTCCCCCCACTCAAATTATCAATTATCTCGCCAGAAAAGGATGTTTTTATGCCGAGCTGTTCAATGAAATGGTTCGCCAGCAAAACCTCTTCTTTTTTATTAAAAATACGTTTATTATGCTGATTAAATAGCCAGATGAGTGAAATATTATATTCAACACTTAATCCATGGAATAACGAAGTAAGTTTTCTTTCTTCCGGTAAATAGACAATACCATGTCGGATGGCATCCAAAGGACTTTTTATCTTTATTTCAGTCCCTTGATAGTAAATCTCTTTCGAAATAGCGGGCCATAACCCGAATAGACACTTAACAAGTTCATCCTTGCCTGATCCTATAAGCCCGGCGATACCAAGGATCTCACCTTTATATAGTTTCATATTGAAGTTAAAAATTCGTTTGAAAATATTTAAATTCCGGACTTCAAAAATCACTTTTTTGCGGTCAAGTTTACTTTTAGCAGTTTTTTCCAACAAATGGCCCAGCATCAGTGTAATAATTTTATCTTGATCGAAATTTCCCTTTTCCAGGGTTCCTTTGTTTTTACCATCGCGAAGACGCTTACTCGATCAGCAACCTCTGCCACCTCATCAAGACGATGTGAAATATAGATCACTGTAATGTCGCGCTTTTTCAATACCTCGATGATACCAAAAAGTTTTTCAATTTCCTCTTTAGTCAGGGATGAAGTTGGTTCATCCATGATAATTATTTGGGCATCCCTGGATGACACGACACGCATAATTTCAACGAATTGCTTTTCTGCAACAGACAAGTTTGCAAGCTTAGTATGTGGATTAATATCTATTTTATAATTATCGAAGTGCTCTTTGGTATGTCTAAATAGTTCATTAAAATCAACGATTCCAAATCTATTTTTCTTAGGCAGAATTCCCAGGAATATATTCTCCGCAACACTTAATTTTGGCAAGTTCGATAGTTCCTGGTAGATCATATTGATTCCATGATGTTGCGAATCAGCGATGCTATTTATATCAACCTCTTTATTTTCAATAAATATCTTGCCGGACGTCTTTTTATAAGCGCCCGAAAGGATTTTCATTAAAGTTGACTTACCGGCACCATTTTCACCAACAATCGCATGCACCTCGCCTTTTCTTAAATCAAAGTTGATTTCATCAAGGGCAACCGTGCCTGGAAAAATCTTAGTGATTTTTTCCAACCTCAGATATGTACGATCGACATTCGTCATAATGATTCATTTTCTCGGCATATCATCTATTCGTGTATATTGATGTGGTCCGGCTAATGTACCGGACCACATCCTTCATCCTACCAATCTCCAGGGAGATATTGTTCAACATTTTCTTTCGTACACTTCGGATGATCGACATACATGTAGTAAGGATCAAATTGATAAGGTGGCTTCAAACCTCCATCAAGAATTTTCTGAACAATTTTTGCTGTTTGTGCTTGAGTGATTTGGGGTGACTGTACAATGGTTCCATACATGGCGCCATTCTTAATTGCCGCCAACCCACCTTTGCTTCCACCAACGCCGATAATTGGAATCGATCCTTTTGGGAGACCGGCTTCTTTCAAAGCAATCGCCGATGCAACTGCCATTGTATCATCACAGCAATAGATCCCGTCAATACCATCAGCGCCGAACCGGGTGAGGAAGTCTTCCATAACTGCGAGAGTCTTATCAACTTGAGCATCACCGTTATTTGAAGCAATCAGTTTAACCCCTGAGTTCAATTCTTTTAGCCGATCGACAAACCCGTCGTGTCTACCAATCGTTGTTTCCTGACCGGGAACACATGTAACCTCAACAATGTTCCCTTTCCCATTCAATTTTTTATGGAACATTTCAGCCACTAATTGTCCTTGAACATAGTTGCCGGGACCGGTATATCCGATCGTGAATTTTTCATCTTCCGGTATGGCTTGCATATGTTCCATCAAAACCGGTATGCCGGCTGCATGGGCTTTACGAATACCGCTACTAACTGCGACCGAATCAATAGGCATAAGAATAATCAGATCCGGGTTCATCTGAATCGCATCTTCCAGATACTTGGCATTTTTTACCGGATCCAGTTCTCCATCAAAAAGCGTATAGTCCCAACCCAATTTCTTGGCCCATTTTTCTGTATAACCGGCTTGAGCGGAAACGTATGGATTATTTAAAC
The DNA here is from genome assembly GCA_963723215.1 of uncultured delta proteobacterium. GTDB lineage: Bacteria > Desulfobacterota > Desulfobacteria > Desulfobacterales > JAFDCJ01 > JAFDCJ01. The sequence continues at coordinate 88,555 of CAVRQG010000006.1, read as the reverse complement.
CCATGATGACGAATACCACCTTGTTCCCACCTGCAAACGACGAGATGGGTACCAAGATCATTCCTACTAAAAGTGCTAACACCACCAATCTTTTAATGTTCATTTTTTCTCCTTTTTTGATTGTCTAATTAAGTTCACTTTAAGACTTCGTTTCAATATCAAATTAGTTATAAACACCTCCTTTCACTCAGATAAGGTAACGGCAAACTGGACGCGGTTGAAAATGCTTTTCAGATATTCCTCCTGGTAATCCGGCCGACTTTCCCTGAGCTCATTTTGCACCTCTCGTCGCAGTTCGTTGAAATCCAGCTGCACGCGACTTGCCGCCGACACCACCGGCCCAGCCAACAGCGGCGAGAATTGAGTGGCGAGCGAGAATCGTGGTAAAAATTCTGGTTTCTCATACAAATCGGTGCACGATCCGGGACATGGGTAAGGACCCCATTCTGAGATAAAGGATGCGGATGAAGATCGTCGATGTTCGAAATCCTTAGGCTCGGTGGTTGACGATCTTGGCCTTGTTGTTGAGACCTTCGACGGTGGCGTAGGTGATCCGCATCGTGAAGTAGCTCAGGATGCCTTCCTCGTGGCGCCCGACCACCCATGCGAATTTAAAATGATAAGAATTCGCTTTTTGAGAGCGGATAAAGCAAAAAAATCAAGGTTGATGGTGTTGTGTGACGAGCCTGGGGATGAGTAACAACATATTGGGCCGCTATTGATGCGGCACCAAGCCCCAACCGGCTCAATCCAATAAAGCCCCCCTATACAGAATGAAGATCGTAATGTCAACCCTGCAATCGGCTAAAATCGGCTGGCAATAACAGATTGTGATTTTAAAGGAATTAGTGGATTTTAGCCATTAGCCATTATTGATAATTGAACCATCAGCGCTATCTAAAAATTATATAGAGTGGAATTTGGATTTAATCAGTGCTTGACGAATCGAAAAAGAGTTGCCGAGTGTTCGAGCTTCCGGCTAATTAGTTTATTGTGACAACTTGATTTTTCTCAACCGATACCTACTTTAAGTTATTATTGTTGGATTGCAGCAATAGACATCCTAAAAACAATACGACAAGTAGGAGAGCGATATCATGGAAAATATGCCCACAAGAGATACGACCGGAAAATGTGAAGGCGAATGCCGTGACCGTGTTAAAGAGGGTGAGGATGAACGCCAGGAAGGCACTAAGGCAGAACCTTACAGCGGTCCGAGCCCGGACAGTCCATCTTGGACTAAAAGCAGAAAGGAACAGCCGGCGGTTTGGGGAGGACGCGTCTAGCGTCATCACCCGATAATCCTTCTCTACAAACCATCTTTAACCAGATCGAGGTTCGTTTTCATTTCAAATACACAAGGAGGGAATTTCCCTCCTTTTTTTTTCGCTAAATTTTGCGGTGTTAACTTTATACTTACAAAGATCATGAAGACCCACAGTCGTTGGCCTAATCTTCCGATTCTTTACCAGCTCATCTCCCCTTTGACTGCAACGCGACATTGATTTTACGGATCAGACACAACGATATTTGAATATTTCAAGATTATTAGAAGCAATCAACACTCAAAGGCGCTTAAAAAAAGAAACAGATCTTGACGGATTGGTGGCCCAAACGTAAAGTATACCAACCGAAGGAAATAGCAATTGATTAGCGCCAAAACCTGGAAAAATGGATTTAACGACGGAGTGAAGACTTCTTTTCTGCTTCTGAAAGTCATTCTCCCCGTTTTCGCCCTGATAAAAATCCTGGAACATACGCCCGTTATCGGTTGGATTGCGCAATTTTGCGACCCGCTGATGGGTTTTGTCGGACTGCCCGGGGAGGCGGCACTGGCCGTTGTAACGGGCATGTTTCTTAATTTTTACGCCGCCATCGGCATTATTATCGCCCTTGGTTTAACTGCATGGCAGATAACGATCGTTGCCGTCATTCTTTCCTGTTGCCACGAACTGGTGATTGAATCGGCCATTATCAAAAAAACCGGTATCCGCGCCTGGCCCATTCTGGCAATTCGCCTGGCCACAGCTCTCTTCGCCGGTGTCACTTTGAATTTAATCGGCAAAATGACGTTGTAATGAGGCTATCGGATTGGATTGGCAGATTGTTCTACAGGAAATAGTCATCTGACGGCGCGCGCATCGCCGTTTTGGTACCGGCGATCATCATACCCTTAATGGTCGTCTTAGCGCTGTTAACGGACTCCCGCCTGCTGGACCGGGGCGTCGGCTTTATCCAGCCGGTCATGCAGCGGCTCAATCTTATCGAACCGGGTGGCATTTCCGCTGCTGGCGGGCCTTTTTTTGGGAATTGTTTTCGGCTCGGGGGTTATCATATCGATTGCCAACGACGGCACCCTGACCAAAAGAGATTTGATTATTGTGCTTGTCTTTCTGGGCATCTGTCACAGTATTATTGAAGATACCCTGATATTTGCCGCCCTGGGGGCCAACTGGTGGGTTATGATCAGCTGCCGGTTTGTGCTGGCAGCTTTAGCGGCATTTGCCGTTTCATTTGCGGTACCCGCCGGGCCGGATGCGGTTAAAATCAGCTGACATTATGCTGATCTGAGTCTTCAGAGCAACCGTCAAGCTGTTTTTAATTGGACTGGGATATGCCGTACTTTTTTAATTTCCGAACCACGCTGGGTTGGCTGATGCCCAGATGTCTTGCTATTTCACGGGTTGACTTGCACTGCATAAACGCAGTTTTCAGCATTTTTGATTCGGTTTCTTTGAGTTTGACGGTCAATTTGGACGGCGCTGCGGCATGGTTTGCGACGGCATGGATTTCCCCTGAGGCTTCGTATCCCAGGCTTTTTTGAATAAATTCATCCAGATTGCGGTCTTCACTTAAAACCACTGCCTTCTTGATAAGATTTTTTAGTTCGCGAACATTACCGGGAAACGGGTAGGCTTTCAGCATTTCGATAGCTGAATAGGAAAGTTGTTTATCAGATTTATAGGTTTTATTGTATTTATGCAAAAAATAGTTGGCCAAATCAAAGGTGTCGTCCGGGCGCTCCCTTAGCGAGGGGATTTTAATACAAAAGGCATTGAGGCGATAAAACAGATCTTCTCTGAATTTTTTTTCTTTTACCAGGGTTGCCAGGTCTTTGTTATCGGCGACGATGATCATGCAATTTATTTGTATCGGTTTCAACCCGCCCAAATGCATAATTTCCTGGTCTTCAAGACACTTCAGCAATTTTGCCTGAACCACGTAGGGAACATCTCCAATTTCATCCAGAAAAAAAGTTCCGCCATGGGCCAGCTCGAGAAGGCCGGCCTTGCCCTTTTGGTGTGCGCCGGTAAAGGCACCCTTCTCGTAGCCGAATAGTTCGGCCTCAAGTAGGTTTTCCGGGATGGTCGCACAATTTATCTGGATAAAAGGCTTTTTGCGCCGGGGACTGTTGCGATGGATAAATTTCGCTAAGAGTCCCTTGCCGGTGCCCGACTCTCCCTGGATCAGAATGTTGGATGCTTCCATTTGCGCAAGCTTTAAAGCAACTCTTAGAACTTGCCGCATTTCTTCACTTTCGGCTATAATTTCCTGTTTTTTGAGCTCAAGCATTCCCAGCTCTGTTAGTTTGTCCTTGTACTTATTAGAAACCAGACGGGTCTGATTTAATTGTTCTAGAAGCTCGTTCAGCCGGGTCATATCCCGTTCATTGACCACCACCAAAACGACGTTTCCGTTCTCATCAAAGGCCGGCGTTCCGGTTGACAACATATATTTACCTGTTTTTTCGACATACTGGAGCATGTTCACCTGGCGTTTGCTCGCCAACACCTCCGGTGATAAGGCTTGATCGATAACACCGTTTTCGACCAACTTGGCCACATTTTTGTTAATTACCTCGGCCGCTTTGATATTGCTGAGCTTTTCAGCTGCCTGATTGACGGCAATCACCTTTCCGGTTCCGTCCACCACCCAGATTCCGTCTGATGAAGAATTAAAAATCGTTTCGAACTGCTTGTTGAGATGTTGATAGGATTCCAATTTACTTGCAGATTGCTCAAATTTGTACATTTTTTCGAAACAGCAAACCGCCCCCAGGACATGTCCGTTCTCTTTAACCGGTGTGATGTTTGCAACCAGTTTCATTCGGTTTCCACGAATATGACGACCGATCTGGGGTTTTCCGGTTTGCAGGCACTTATGGACCAGTTGAGCGGTAATTTTCAGGTGTTCGGAGATATTCGTTCCGACGATCTTCTCCTTTTTAATTCCAATGATTTCAGATGCCTGTCGGTTTATAGCAGCGATATTGCCGAATTGATCCGTGGATATGATACCGATGCTTGCTGAATTAAACGCCTGGTCCAAAGTGGGCTTCAATTCCATGGCACACTCCTGAAAACCATTGAGGGATGGAAGGTTGGTGGATTCTCGCCCCGTGAAATCAAACCTCTGATGCCGATGTTGCTGCATTTCCCCGGGGACTGTTTTTTACCTCGGGGGTCGGCTTAGATTTTTCCGAGGTCTCGCTTTGGGCAGGAGGCTCGGGTTCCGGTCCAAATCCAAAAAAAGCACCCGGAAAGTGCGATGTCCTTGGCTTTTGCTTCGGTCTGCGAGGGCCCCGTTGCTTGTTTTGAACACTGCGTGTGCGGCGCCGGGTGGTACTTTTCAACCGGGTGTTTCTTCGCGGGGCCATCGGGCCGGATAGATCTTCGACAAACCAGTCATCCTCGGGCCAAACCACCGGGATTTTATCACCCAGCCACTCTTCGAGGGCTTCGAGATGAAAAACATAGCGCTCACAAGCCAGTGACAGCGCCCGTCCGGTTTTTCCCGCCCGGGCCGTTCGTCCGATGCGGTGGATATAGTTCTCCGAATCCTGGGGGAGGTCATAGTTGATGACATGGCTGATATCTTCAACATGAATGCCTCTTGAGGCCACGTCGGTGGCCACCAGAATTTTGAGTTGTCCTTTCTTAAATTGCTCCATCAGCTGGAATCTTTTGCGCTGGGGAAGATCACCGGTGATACCTTCCGCCGGCCATCCGTTGCCCTTCAACCGGTGGGTAAGACGGTCCACCCCGACCTTGGTGTTGACAAAAATGAGCGCTCGGACCCAATCTTCACGTTTTAACAAGCCCAGAAGAAGGGAAACCTTTTTGTCAGTGCCCACGTGATACAATTCCTGCTCAATACCTTCCACGGTCACTGTTTCGGGGGTGACGGCGATAAATTCGGGCAGGTTCATGTATTCGTAAGTCAGCTCCATGACCCGATAGGAGAGGGTGGCTGAAAACAGCATGGATTGTCTTTTTGCATAGGGAGGAAGCTTTTGCAACAGATAGCGCATATCCTTGGCGAATCCAAGGTCCAGCAGGCGATCCGCTTCATCGATTACCAGCACCTTGATGCCTTCAGTTTTGAAAATTCCCTGTTTGTAATAATCGATAATGCGGCCGGGGGTACAAATGATAATGTCGGCCCCGCGACGAAGACTCTCGGCCTGCTTTTGATAGTCGACGCCGCCCACGACCTGGACGAGGGACAGCCCGGTATGGCGGGCTATAATCATGGCCTCTTCATAAATCTGACGGGATAATTCCCGGGTGGGTGCGATGATAATCGCGGAAGCCAGGCTGTTGCTTTTCTCCTGCTGCGACAACAATCGGGTTATGACGGTAACCAGAAATGCGGCTGTTTTACCGGTACCGGTTTGGGCCTGACCGGCAACATCCCGACCCGTCAATAATACCGGCAAAGTTTGAGCCTGAATGGGAGTGCAGTAAGTGAATCCAGCCTCTTGCAGGCCGGCAAGAATTGTGGCCGGCAAGTTGAATTCTTCAAACTTGGTGTGGGTTAAAAATTCAGGTTTCAGGGCCCGCTCGATTTGCAGTGACGCTTGGGGTTCTTCCGACATGGTTGACCTTTTGAGGCTTTGTCCCCGTTTGAATTGAGGAATTACAGATTAGTTGATGTTTCATTCGATTCTATTTTTGAGTAGATTATACTCTCTTTTCTAATTATTGCAATAATTAACCAGAACAGGGAGCTTCAACATTCAGCCATCGTTTCCCGTGTCGGAGCCGAAAAGGCCTATACCCACCCGGGGAGGAAACCGCTAAGCCAATGAAAATACGAAATTCGATAGCCGCCAGCCATACACCGTGCGTTGGGTTGACCTAATTGGCGGTGCTTGACAACGCCGGTTCACTGGCCCATATTGGAAACGTTATTTTTTCATGTTAACTTAAATTTCAGGTACATTGGTAAATATGATGAAAGAATTTTTCAAAGTTAAAACCATTGACCAGGCGCTTGAGTATACCTTGCAGTTTCCGCCCATGGCGGTAGAGACGGTTTTATTAACGGATTCGGTGGGCAGAATACTTGCAGAAGATATCCAATCCGATATCGATTTACCGGATTTTTCGCGTTCAATAATGGATGGTTATGCGGTCAGGGGCTCATCCACTTTTGGTGCCGGCGAGGGCAATCCCGCCTATTTTACCGTAAAGGGCACTGTCACCATGGGAAATCAACCTGATTTTTCCGTGGGCCCGGGGGAGGCCGTTCGAATTTCGACCGGTGGCATGCTGCCGGCAGATGCCGACAGTGTCGTCATGATTGAGCATACCGAAACAATTGATGATACCACCATTGAAGTTTATCGCAGTGTCGCACCTGGACAAAATATGATCGAAGTGGGTGAGGATTTTAAAAAAGGTGAAGTCATTCTGAGGCGTGGTGGAAAAATCAGGTCTCAAGAAGCCGGAATGCTGGCTGCCTTGGGAAAACAAAGCGTCATGGTATACAAACGACCGCTCATCGGTATCATCTCCACCGGGGATGAGGTCGTTGCCGTCAATGAATCCCCGGGGCCGGGCCAGATTCGCGATGTCAACACCTACACGCTTTCAGGCCTGATTCGGGAGACCGGAGCAACGGCGATCTCATTTGGAATTGTGCGCGATAATTTTGAGGAACTTCTGGCCAAAAGCGCCCAGGCACTGGACCAATGTGACATGGTTCTGGTATCCGGCGGCAGTTCAGTCGGCGCGCGGGATTTTACCATTGATGTTATCACCGCTTTGGAAGACTCCGAAATTTTGTTTCACGGCATTTCGATTAGTCCGGGAAAACCGACCATTCTGGCCCGGGTACGCAACAAGGCCTTTTGGGGATTGCCCGGGCATGTGGTTTCCGCTATGGTTGTGTTCTCCAGGATCGTGAAACCTTTTATATACCATGCCAGTGGTCTTGCCGATGTTCATGGAAAGAAAATACGGCTGACAGCAACGTTGAGCAGAAATCTAGCCTCGGCTCAGGGTCGTGTAGATTATATCCGGATCCGGCTAAAGCAGAAAGAAGGGGTTCTTTGGGCCGAGCCGATTTTAGGCAAATCGGGTTTAATCAGTACCATGGTAAAAGCAGACGGGTTGATTGAAATCGGGATGAATGCCGAAGGGTTGGATGAAGGGTCGCAAGTGGAAGTTATTTTGGTGTAAAAGAATGTAATATAGAATACCTAAGAAATACCGGGAGTGGGAACCAAATATGAAATCGAAGCGTAATGTCTACCTTAAAATGAAAACCCTGGAGGAAGCCCGAAAAATTATTCATGAGGCTTTTAGGGTGTCTGATGCGCTTGCAATTGAAACAATTCCGGTGCCGGAATCCGTCGGTCGGATTCTGGCCCAACCGATTCAAGCGAAAATTTCTTCGCCGCATTTTAATGCAGCTGCCATGGATGGTGTGGCTGTTAAGGCCGAGATTACATTTGGTGCCAGCGAAACTGCGCCTAAAACCCTCACCGTCGACCGGGATGTATTTTACGTAAATACCGGCCATGTCATGCCGGCAGACACCGACGCGGTCATCATGATCGAACATGTCCTTGTCCTCGATGAAAAGCAAATTGAAATCGATAAGCCTGTTTTTCCCTGGCAGAACGTTCGCAAGGTCGGAGAAGACATCGTGGCAACTGAACTTCTCTTTCCCCAAAACCACCGAATCACTTCATATTGTATCGGTGCCTTACTGACAGGTGGCGTATTCGCGGTACCCGTCAAGAAAAAACCAAAAATTCTGATTGTCCCCACCGGTTCGGAGCTCGTCGATTGGCGCAGCTTTTCTAATGACAATTTCAAACCGGGTCAGGTGCTTGAAACAAACTCTTTTGTACTGGGCAGCCTGGTCGAGGACTGCGGCGGCGTTTACGACCGGCACAACATGCTGATGGATGATTCGGCCAGGATTAAACAGGTCGTTGAAGAGGCCGTCAAACAAGATTATCAAATGATTCTCATACTGGGGGGATCGTCAGCCGGTTCCGAAGATTTTGCCAAACAGGTTATCCTCGATCTTGATCAAGTGCTCGTCCATGGCGTCACCATCATGCCCGGCAAACCGGTGGTCATCGGCACGGTTTCGGGAAAACCGGTTTTCGGTATTCCGGGATATCCGGTGTCTGCGATCATTGCTTTTGAACAATTTGTCCGACCCCTGATTCATGGTATGCTCGGACAACCCGATGACCCCGGAGAGACGATTCAAGTGGAACCGACGCGAAAAATAGCCTCAAAGCTTGGGGTTGAAGAGTTCTTGCGGGTAAAACTGGGCCAAGTAGGTGATCGGGTTGTCGCCACCCCCTTGCCTAGAGGTGCCGGCAGCATTACATCCATAACAGAAGCCGACGGTATCATCCGGATTCCAACCCATATCGAGGGCGTCAACGACCGTGAAAGCGTTACCGCTCAGCTCTTGCGACCCCTGCCGGCAATTCTTAGAAACATTGTCATTGTCGGAAGTCATGACAATACGCTGGATGTGCTGGCAGATCAAATAAAGGCCAAACACAGCAGATTAACCCTTTCATCAAGCCATGTCGGCAGTATGGGAGGTCTGATGGCCATTAAAAGAGGTGTCTGCCATATTGCCGGATCTCACTTGCTGGACCCCCAGGATGGTTCCTATAATGTGTCTTATATCAAGAAATATTTAGCGCAAGTGGATGTAAGGCTGGTCAATCTGGTTTTGCGGGACCAGGGTTTGATCGTACAGCGGAAAAATCCCAAAGGTATCAAAGGAATCGAGGACCTGGCGCGAAACGATATTTCCTTTATCAACCGGCAGGCGGGTTCCGGTACAAGAATTCTGCTGGACTTCCGTTTAAATCAAATCGGAATCGATCCGGCGGATATCAACGGTTATCATCACGAGGAATTCACCCATATGGCTGTTGCCGTGGCGGTACTCAGCGGCACGGTGGATACCGGACTTGGGATTCATGCCGCCGCCGCCGCACTGAATCTTGATTTTATCCCCGTCGTCACCGAGCAATACGATTTGGTTATTGCCGCCGAGCATTTTGATTCGGAAAATATTCAACTGCTGCTTGAAGCCGTCAACAGCTCGGAGTTCAAGCACCGGGTCGATGCGCTGGGCGGTTACAGTACCGAGAAAACAGGGGAGATTATTCTGTAGTATCTGAATGAATAAACAGAACAAAAAAATTTTCGGTACCCTGTTCTTTTCCATATTTGCGGCGGTCACCGGAGTCGGGGTCGTTGTCCCGCTGCTTCCGATCTATGCTCACGATCTGGGAGCTTCAGGTATCTATATCGGTCTCATATTCGGGGCTTTTTCCTTTTCGCGAACATTTTTTCTGCCTTATTTCGGGCGGCTTTCCGACCGGAAAGGGCGCAAACCGATTATTGTTCCGGGCTTTCTTGCCTATGCCCTGATCTCGGTAGCCTTCGTTTATTCTAATTCCATCGATGTTCTGATTGTCATCCGGTTTTTTCACGGTATCGCCTCCGCAATGCTGATGCCGGTGATCCAGGCCTATATTGGCGATATTACCCAAAAGGGTCGCGAAGGAATCACCATGGGGATGTTTAATATGTCCCTTTTTCTAGGGTTAAGCCTCGGGCCGGCAATCGGTGGCATTCTCAAAGACCATTTCAGTCTCCAAGGCGCATTTTACTGTATGGGTCTGCTGGCCCTCGTCGGTTTTTTTTTAAGCCTTTTTCTACTTCCGCCCACAACTACCGAACGGGCGATCAGCCATCGGAATAAGCCCTTTACATGGAAGATGCTTCTCAACGATCGGCATGTTGTGGGGCTTTTTCTTTTCAGGTTCGCCTATGTGGTCTGCGTAGGTATCATATGGGGGTTTATTCCTCTGCTGGCCGACATGGAATTTGCCGCTTCCAGTTCTGTCATCGGGATTTTGGTTATGTTGGGGGTATTGGTCAGTGGCTTGATCCATGTGCCGATGGGTTATCTGGCAGATAGGATGAGTAAAAAACTCATCGTAACGGCAGGCGGGCTGCTGATCAGTTATGGGATCTTCTCTTTTGAATGGGCCGAACGGATTGGGGATCTGGTGGTTGCCACCATTATATTCGGTCTCGGCGGAGGGATTTCCATGCCGGCCTTGATGGCAATGGTCGTTTTAAAAGGAACCAGGATCAATGCCATGGGCAGTCTCATGGCCCTGATGACAGTGGCACACAGCCTGGGTATGTTATGCGGCGCGTTGGTGGGGGGATTGATGATGGATTTCTTTCAACTGCGCTGGGCTTTTCCTCTGGGTGCGGTCGTTATGATGGTTTGTACCGGCATTTTTTTTGTAAGTAGATATCCCCAACAAGATGGAATCAATAAAAATTGACATCGATCATTCTTGCATTAACTTAGAGTCAAAGTACGGCAGCGAACAGGTTTTTTTCAATTTACCATCAGACTGATTAGCGGACATGAAAAAGACGGTAGCATAAATGAGTACCAAACGGGATTACTACGAAATTTTAGGCCTCGGCCGCAACGCAACCAATGATGAACTAAAAGCAACCTACCGAAAACTTGCCTTAAAGTACCATCCGGACCGTAATCCAGGTGACAAAGAAGCTGAAGAAAAATTTAAAGAAGCGGCTGAAGCCTATGAAGTCCTGAGAGATTCTGAAAAACGGGCTCTCTACGATCAATATGGCCATGCGGGGCTTGAAGGATCAGGATTTTCAGGTTTTGGCGGGTTCGAGGATATTTTTTCGAGCTTTGGCGATATTTTTGAGGATTTTTTTGGATTCGGTACCCGAAGACGTTCCAGAACCAGAGCCCAGCGGGGTGCTGATCTGCGATATGATCTCACCCTTAATTTTATGGAAGCGGTCTTTGGAACAGAAACAGAGATCACCGTAGAGAAGATGGGAATCTGCCCCGAGTGCAACGGCAATCGGTGCGAGGCCGGAACAAGTCCTGAGACTTGTCAGCAGTGCGGCGGCGTGGGACAGGTATCCAGGAATCAAGGCTTTTTTACCGTTCGAACGACCTGTCCTGTCTGTCGGGGCGAAGGTCGGTCCATCCCTCACCCTTGCCCCAGATGCCGGGGAGCAGGCCAGGAGGTCGTTCGTAAAAAAGTGTCCGTTAAAATACCCGCCGGAGTTGACAATGGCTCAAGACTGCGTCTGACCGGCGAAGGAGAACCCGGCAATTATGGCGGCCCTTCCGGTGATCTTTATGTTTTCGTTTATGTCGAAACTCATGAATTTTTCGAACGACGCGATACCGATATTATCTGCTCGGTACCCATTTCATTTATCCAGGCGGCCCTGGGTGACAAAATTACGGTGCCAACCTTAAACGGTGATAAAGAGCTGAAAATTCCCAAAGGGACCCAACCCGGCGATTTATTATACTTTCACGGCGCCGGCATTCCATCTTTGAGAAACGGACAGCGCGGTGACCAGATCATTCAGATGGATATCAAAACACCGACCCATCTTAGTAAAAAGCAGGAAGGACTATTAAAGGAATTCGCAAAACTCGAAGCCGGTAAACTTTCCAGCAAACTAAAGAATATCCTCAAGGGGGGCAAATCGGAAGCAACCGGATAGCGCGATGTCTCGAATTTTTTGTGATTCGTGCTTTGAATTATCACCGCGATTGCATTCGCCATACTCCCTGGTCTTCAGAAACACTTAATTCTGCACCACACACCCATTAAGGGATACCAAAAGTATGTACGAGTTAAAAGTCGTAACCCGATTTGCTGCCGCCCATCAACTCACAATGGTGGGTACGAAATGCGAAAATATGCATGGACACAACTGGAAGATTGAGGTCTATGTTATCGGAGAAAATCTGGACAAGGCGGGTGTCCTGGTAGACTTCGGCGTGATTAAAAAACACGTTGCAGACGTCATGACCCTGCTCGACCACAAATATCTCAACGAGCTTGCCTACTTTGAACACAAACAGCCATCTTCGGAAAACATTGCTTATTTAGTCACCACCGAGCTGCAGCAAAGGATTGATAATTCGGCTGTCCGTGTCAGCCGGGTCACCGCCTGGGAATCGGATGATGCCGGCGCAACCTATATCGTCCATAATGCGTAAATCTTTGTCCGTTGTGCTTCTTAGGACAACTGTCAATCAACGGTTACGTTTTTGCCGGCGCACCATCCAACATTCTTCGCATTCAGATAACCAATCAACCATCCAATTTCACAGCGTTATCAGAAGTATCAAGAAACAGTTGATTTTACATAGGTATTTCGATATAAAAAAGCCTCCACCTAATGGAAGAAGCCTGTTTTATGGGATTTAGTGGAGGCTTTGAGCAAGGAAAACCGGAAACGGCACTCCCTGAACTCAGAAGATTCATACCAGTAAATGAGGAAAGAGTCAATTCACAAAACAAGTTCTGTTGAGACTGAGAGGCTGGAATACCAAATGATGAGAATACATTTGCGGAGATTACTGCTTAGCATTAGTATCGGCATTCTGGTTTCAGGCCCGGCCCTTGTCCCAGCCGAAGAGTCGGCCGGGAAATTTGATCTAACCCAAACCATCGACGCCGCGCTGGAAGCCAACCTTAACCTTAAACAATCCAAAGAGGAAGTGAATGCCGCCCTGGCGACCAAAAAAGCCCGTACGACCAATTTTTTCCCGACACTCAGTGCTCGGTATGGTTATATACGCCGGGATGAAGCAACTATTCAGAAATTGATAGGACAAGGGGGACAACAAACCAATGTCCTCATAAACCCTGAAGAGGAATACAACTTCATAACTTCTTTCTCCCAGCCTATTTTTACCGGATTTGCGCTGATTAATCAGTATAAAATCGCTAGCCTGGGCCTCGATGTCGCTGAGATATTGGAAAAACTCACGCGACAGGACGTTATTCTGGATGCAAAAAATGCCTATTTTTCAATTTTAAAAGCGCAAAAACTGATGGCAGTAGCTGAAGATACCGTTAAACAGGTTACTGCCCAGAAAGAAGTGGCCGAAAATATGTACCAGGTCGGTATGAGCCCTTTAAATGATTTGCTGCAAAGTCAGGTGCAGCTTGCCAACGACAAGCAGCGATTCATTACCGCCCAGAACAATTGGGAGATCAGCAAGTCACAGTTCAACACGTTGCTCCGCAGACCCGTGAACGCTCCGGTAGCCATTGCGGACATCTTGGATTACACGCCCTTTGAGCACGACATCAATTACTGCCTTAACCAAGCCAACCAAAATCGGCTGGAGCTTCAAGTTGCCGACCTTGAAGTTCAAATCGCGGAAAAAGATTATCAACTATCTAAAACAAGCTATTTTCCATCCATCGATGTGACCGGTACCGTGACCCGGCGGGGGACCGAATGGGACGTCGATGGCGGAGAAGGTATTGGTGATAAAAAATTCTGGGACGTGCGGGCGACAGCCACCTGGGATTTTTGGCAATGGGGTCGAACCCGCTATGGTGTCAAGGAAAAGCTGAGCCGTCTCTCCCAAGCAAAATACCGCAAAGATGATATTCTAGACAATATTGAACTGGAGGTGAAACAGGCCTTTCTTAGAACCAAACAATCGGGAAAAAATATCACCACTGTTGAAAAAGCCATCGAACAGGCCAAGGAAAACCTCAGAATTACCGAAGAGCGTTACAAGGAACAGGTATCGACCACCACCGATGTCTTGGTGGCACAAACCCTGCTTACTGAAACAATGACAAATTATTATAATGCCTTATATGATTTTAAAATTGCAAAAGCCGTCCTCTATCGGGCAATTGGGCAGGAAATTCTGGAATGATTGACACCGCCGAGATAAGCTCCATCATTCGGATGTTCCACGTTCATCATTATTTCGGTTCCAAAAAAGCCCTCATCGACATTACCGTCGACATTGCAAAAAATGAATTTGTTTTCATCAGTGGTCCCAGTGGTGCCGGTAAAACAACCCTGCTAAAGCTACTTTATCTGGGAGAGCCGGTATCCGAGGGTCAGGTGTTGATTGACGGAATAAATCTTGCCCGAATTCCCCCCCAAAAAGTTCCTTATTTAAGACGAAAATTCGGCATTATCTTTCAGGATTATAAACTGATTCCCACCAAAAGCGTCTTTGACAATATAGCGCTGGTTCTTGAGGCCGCCGGTACCAAAAGACGGATTATCCAAAAAAAGGTAAAGCGTATCCTCCGGTTGGTGGGAATGGAAGACAGACTTAAATCATTTCCACCCAGTCTGTCCGGCGGCGAGCAGCAGCGGATTGCCGTGGCCCGGGCGATCATCGGCGACCCCAAAATCATTCTTGCGGACGAACCCACAGGAAGCCTGGATGACGAGTCCGCCGAAGCGATCCTCGACCTTCTTAGCGGCGCGCATATCCGGGGGGCCACTGTCATTATTGCCACCCATGATAAGGCACTGATGCGTAAAACAGGAGGGCATGTTCTGGCCCTTCAACAGGGACGACTTGAAACATCAACGTTCCTGGAAAAACAGTATGATGATACGATTCTTCAAACGGGCGATAGATGACATTTTGCAAAACAGCTTTTTGAATTTTGTCACTATCGTTACCATATCCTTGGCAATTTTAGTTGCCAGCGCATTCACCCTTTTTTTTGTCAACTCCAACGAAATTATCAATTCCTGGAAGAGGGGTCTGCGCATAATGGCCTATCTTAAACCGGGCATACACGATGCCGATCTGACCCATTTAGAGCGCACCATTCAAGCACTGGAAGGCGTAACCTCCTTGCGGTTTATTTCAAAGCAGGCGGCGATGGCCCAACTTAAATCCCAGATGAAACATCAATCATCTCTTTTTGAGAATCTTTCCGAAAACCCTTTGCCGGACAGCTTTGAAATCCACCTGACACCCTCCGGCAGCTGGCAAAAAATAGAAACCCTGGCTGCTCAAATTGAATCCCTGACCTTGGTTGAAGAGGTAGAGTACGGCCACCGGTGGATTGGTCGCTTTGTTCGTATTATATCCCTGTTCAGGCTGGCAGGATATGCCATGGGTACGCTCTTTTTCATGGCAACCGTATTTATCGTTGCAAATACGATCCGCTTGGTTATCTATTCAAGGCGTGAAGAAGTTGAGATTATGCGCCTCGTGGGAGCAACCGACAGCTTTATTAAAATGCCCTTTTATATTGTAGGACTTATCCAGGGTGGTCTGGGTGCTGCTATTGGACTGGTGCTGTTATTTATTTCATTCTTTTTTATTTCTGCAAACATTGAGCAGGGATTTTCCCCGGAACTATTTCGCCTTCAATTTTTATCTTTAGAAACGATCGTCATGATTTTGCTGGGCAGCATGTTGGTCGGTTGGCTGGGGTGCTATATTTCATTGAAGCAGTTCTTGAAGGCCTAAAACGGATATACGGGAACTTCAGCAATTAAAAAATTTCAAACAATAAAACTCAAATACCAAACAAATCAAAATGCTTAACCATTCCGGATACTTTTTCAAACAAATACGGTTCATGCTGACCTCGTTGCTCTTGCTTGGTGGCTCCGCAGACGCTCTGGGTGTTGACCAAATTGATTCCCTTCTCAAACGCAAAAACCAACTTCATCGCGAAATTCAGAAAGGGCAACAAGATGTTGCAGCCTTTACTCGCCGTGAGAATGATATTATTCAGCATTTAAACCAGGTTGAGTTGGCGCTGAATACCAGCAGACAACGCGCGACCGAATTAAAACAAGAGATCGAAAAGCTTGCGCGCATGATTGACGAAGCATCAGTGGCATCGGAAGAGTTGAGAAAGCGAATTCATTCCAATGAAGAATATGTGCATGGGCGCCTGGTGGCATTGTATAAGATGGGCCGGTTGGGGAAATTTCATTTGCTGGCCTCTGCGGATTCCATGAATGAATTTATTCAACGCAAAGTCGCTTTAGAGCAAATTCTGGCGTATGATGAAAAAGTCCAACGGGACCTGGTGAAAGATCAGGCCGAACTAAAAAATTTGCTTAAGTCGCTTGACGATCATATTGCTAATAAAAGCGCCCACGCAGCCGAGTATCAAAAACAAACCAGATTGATGTCCCAGGAGCGAGCAACGCGTACCCAATTACTTGCGGACATTCGCAATCGGAAGTCGTTGGAACTGGCCGCTATTGATGCACGGATCCAGGCAGCTGACGATCTTGAGTCCAAGATAAAAATGTTGCATACTGAAAAAATCAAGGCAATTCCGGATAAAAATGCTTTGCAGCCACCATTTCACGCCCATAAAGGCTTGCTTATCATGCCGGTTAAAGGTAAAATCATAAATTTGTTTGGATCCTACAAAAATCCGAAATATAATATTACCAACTTCCGTAGCGGCATTGATATCCAAGCAGACCGGGGAGAACCGATTCGATCCGTCTTCAAAGGAAAGGTTATTTTTTCAAACTGGTTTAAAGGCTATGGAAATATGATTATCATTGATCATGGCAACAGTTATTATACGGTTTACGCCCACATGGAAGAAACCTTTAAATCCAAAGGTGACGCAGTTGATGCCGGAGAAGTGATTGCCACTGTGGGAGACACCGGGTCTATGACGGGTGCAAAGCTTTATTTTGAAGTGCGTCATCACGGTAAACCCATGAACCCGTTGAAATGGTTAAAAAAAGGATAAGAAGGAGCACTTTAATGATTAACAAAAAAACGCGTCCCGTAAAACTGTGGTTATTGATGGTAATTGCCGTTGTGTTTTGGACAATCGGCACTGGTTTCTATCGTGATCTGTCGGCCAAGAGTGAAAATGCCTATGAGGAGTTAAAAGTATTTTCAGATGTCCTTGAATTGATTGAACGGGAATACGTTGATGAAGTGGATACCAAGGAGCTGATACAAAAGGCTATTCAGGGAATGGTTCACAGTCTGGATCCTCATTCTTCGCTGCTTCCGCAAGAGGCTTTTGAAGATTTGCAGATAGACACCAAGGGTAAATTTACCGGCATCGGTATCCATATCACCATGCAGGACGGCTTTGTGACGGTGATTTCACCTATTGAGGACACCCCTGCCTATAAGGCAGGAATAAAAGCCCGTGACAAGATCATTAAAGTCGACGGCAAACCAACAAAGGATCTTCGGGAAGCAGTAAATATGATGCGGGGACCTAAAGGAACGCCGGTAGAAGTCACTATATTGCGTGAGGGTGTCAAGCAACCGCTTGAATTCAAACTGGTTCGGGACGTCATCCCCATTCAAAGTGTGAAATCCATCATTTTGAAACCGGGCTATGGTTTTATCCGGTTGTCTAATTTTACCGGAACCACCACGACTGAGATGGAAAAGGCCCTGAAAAAAATGGAGAGTTCAAAGGAGCCCCTGAAAGGACTGGTACTGGATCTCCGCAACAATGGCGGCGGGTTGTTGAATCAATCCCTCAAAGTAGCCGACCTTTTTTTAGATGAAGGGCAAATTCTTTCAATTAAAGGACGTAATGATAAAAATACCAAGATATTCAACGCATCCGCCTCGGGTACAAAGCGCGACTATCCTTTGGTGGTTTTAATCAACGGTGGCAGTGCCAGCGCATCTGAGATCGTTGCCGGTGCCTTGCAAGACCACAAACGTGCTCTGATACTGGGTACCACTTCTTTCGGCAAGGGATCGGTGCAGACTGTGGAAACCTTGCGGGACGGATCTGGTCTCAAGTTAACCATCGCCCGTTATTACACCCCCAGCGGCCGATCAATCCAAGCCACGGGAATTGAGCCGGATATTTTTTTAAACCAAAAGGTTCTGGATCCTGAAGAAGGCCGGGGGAAAGAAGATGGGCTCCTGAAAGAAAAAGACCTGGCAAATCATCTTGAGGCTGAGCCGAACGAAGAGCAGGACGAACAAGATGAAAGTGGCGAAGACAACCAAGAGAAATCCAGAATGCAGGAAGCAGATCTCAGGGTCGGTCCGCTGAAAGCGGAAACGCTTCAATCCGACAACCAGGTTATGCGTGCCCTCGAGCTTCTGGAGGGCTATGAAATTTTTAAAAATTTAAAAAGTTGATTCGATATATCGATTGATTGTAGTCAGTGGTCCTTGAGCAGATTGGGTTGTTTCTTGGGCTGATGAAGCTCATGCTTTTTTCTTTTTTAAAAGGACATCTGACTACAACAAACGATATATTTGTGTATATATGGCAAAACAAAAAGCGGCTCGAAAAAAGAGTCCCTCTAGAAAAACCCGCAAAAAGAAACGATTCCAAAGTTCGCTGTTGAAGGTTTTTATCAGCGTCTCCATCATGGTACTGTTAGTGGCTATTGGGGGGCTGTTGGTCCATTTTCTGATTACCCCTGAAAAACCTCCAAAAACTGCCACCCCTGTTAAATCGGCACCGGCCACCAAGCAGACCATTGCCAAAAGCCCCACTTTTGAGATTTATCCCTCAAAAGAGATACCCTCAGTGGGAAAAACGGAAAAATTCCCTTTTCCTGAAAAAAAACTGCCGTTAGTTGCCATTATTATCGATGATCTGGGTTATGACAAAAAATTAGCAATCAAATTGAGCAACCTCGATGCGGTGCTCACCTTTTCAATTTTGCCCCACAGCCCTTTTCAAAAGAGCATCGCTCGCCTGTCACGGGATAAAGGGTTTGGCACCATGCTGCATCTGCCGATGGAACCCGTCGAATACCCGGATGTCAATCCCGGGCCGGGAACTCTACTGACCTCCATGACACCGGATCAACTAACCCATCAGCTCGAAAAAGACCTGGATGCTGTGCCCTTTATCAAGGGGGTCAACAATCACATGGGCTCGAAGATGACGGCAGAATCCAGTCAAATGTATCAGATATTCTCGATTCTAAAAAAAAGAGGCTTATATTTCGTAGACAGCCGCACCACAGTGGATACACTCTGCAAACCCTCTGCCCGTCTGTTTCAGATCCCTTTTGCCCAGCGGGATGTTTTTTTAGATCATCTGGTAGAGGTCAAATTCATTCGCAAGCAGCTAAAAGAGTTGGTTCGAATAGCTCAGCGCAACGGATATGCCGTTGGCATTGGTCATCCGCACTCACTAACCTATCAAGTTTTGCAAGAGATGCTGCCGGATTTACAAAAAAAGGTTCGACTGGTACCGGCCGATCGAGATTGTTCATCCGGTAGGATAGGATCCTAACCAGTATGCATGAAGATACATCCAGTCTTGACATAAGCCAATGAGTTTTTTATGATTTTCGTATGACCGCCGCAATCCCTGGACTTTCAGATTTAACATCTATACAAAGCCGCTGAGGGGCAAACATTTCAAATACAAAATCGCACAGAATGCGATATCCATTTATTAGATTCCACGATTAGAAAAAATGAGCGAGTCGGCACCTTTATATAACAGTCGCCTAAACAAAATTTATCTTCAATATCTAAAAAGATATTATCCGGATATTGATATTGGCTCCATTCTGGAAGAAGCGGGGATTGCCGATTATGAGATAGAGGACCCTGCTCACTGGTTTACCCAGGAACAGCAGGATCACCTGCAAGATATTCTGATTGCCCGTACGGGCAACCCGAATGTTGCTCGTGAAGCCGGCCGGTTTTCGACTTCATCAGAAGGACTGGGGGCAGCGAAACAATATGCCCTGGGTTTAATGAGTCCCAGGACCATCTATCTCCTGGTTGAAAAAACGCATGCCCTGATGAGCCGAGGGGTGGATGTCAAAGCCAAAACAATTAGATCAAATCAGGTGGAAATTACCGCCATTCCCAGACCGGGGGTCAAAGAAAAGCCATACCAGTGCCAAAACAGAACCGGCTACTTGGAATCACTGGCAAGAATGTTTACAGATAAATATGCTCAACTTGATCATCCTGCCTGTGTGCACCGCGGCGATGATTGTTGCCGCTATGTCATCAGCTGGACCAAAAGCCCAAAGCTCCGTTGGAGATTGATTCGAAATTATTTCGTGATAATCAGTATTGTTGGTCTGCTCATACTGCTGATCACCCAGCCTTTCTTAACCTGGGGAATTGTGGCACTGCTCTGTGTTTTTATTACCCTGATGTTGTCTTTTTATATTGAGATTCTTGAAAAAAAATCATTGATCAAAACGATAGAAACCCAATCAGAGTCAGCCCATGAGAGCATCGTTGAAAGTAACCTCAGATACAACGATGCCCTTCTGATTCAGGAAATCGGCCAGGCAACCTCGAATATATTTGATATCAATCAACTGTTAAGAACGATTGCCGGGGTTATGGAAAAACGGCTGGATTTTGACCGTGGAATGATCATGCTGAACGACAAGAAAGAAACCAAATTGCGGTATGTTACCGGTTATGGCCAAAGCCCGGAAGAAGAAGAAATATTAAAAAATACGACATTTCACCTCGACAATCCCGAATCCAAAGGTGTGTTTGTATTGGCTGTGAAAGAGCAGCGACCGTTCCTGGTTAATAATATCAGTGAAATCCAAGACTCCTTATCCCGCAAGAGTTTAGAGGTTGCAATGCGGCTGGGTAGTCAATCACTAATCTGTGTACCAATTATTTATGAAAAAAAACCGTTTGGGATTTTATCGGTTGACAACAGTAAGTCCAGCAGGCCTTTGAGACAAAGCGACATGAGCCTTTTGATGGGTGTGGCATCCCAGCTGGCAATCAGTATTGCCAATGCCCTGGCTTTTGAAAAACTGCAAAGCAGCGAGAAGAAATATCGCGAATTGGTACAAAACGCCAACAGCATCATCTTGCGAATCGATACCGGCGGAAGGATTATCTTCTTCAACGAATTCGCCCAACGATTTTTTGGTTATACGGAAGAGGAACTTATCGGGAAGAATGCCGGATCTTTCATTTTGCCGGTATCGGGTTCAAGACGGCTGAGCTTTGAGACCCTAACCAATCCCTACAAAAAGACCCGGATCGACCCGTGGTCAGTGAAAATGAAACCGTAAAAAAATCCGGTATGAAGGTGTGGATTGCCTGGACCTATAAACCCATTTTCGATGATGATGACCAATTTATCGCGATTCTCTGTATTGGAAATGACGTTACCGAGCTAAAACGGTCCAGTCAGGAAAAAAAAGAGTTGCATGCACAGTTGCAGCGGGCACAGAAAATGGAAGCCATTGGGACCCTGGCCGGTGGCGTGGCCCACGATCTCAACAATATTCTTTCCGGTATTGTGAGTTATCCTGAATTGTTGCTGATGGATTTAAAAGAAGACAGCCCTTTAAGAAAACCAATGTTAACCATTCAAAAGTCGGGTGAAAGGGCGGCAGCCATCGTGCAGGATTTATTGACGCTCGCTCGCAGGGGAGTTGAAGCCACAGAGGTGGTCAATTTGAACGAAATTGTTTCAGAGTATCTGATGAGTCCGGAACATGCAAAATTAGAATTGAACCACCCTAATGTAACCGTAGAAAAATGTCTGGATGAGAATCTGTTAAATATATTGGGGTCCCCTGTGCATTTATCAAAAACGGTTATGAATTTGGTATCCAATTCCGCCGAGGCCATGTCTCAGGGGGGCAAAATCAGGATAACCACCCAAAATCGACATATTGATACCATTAAATTTGGTTATGACGATATTGAAAAAGGTGATTACGCCGCTTTGACTGTGATCGATAGCGGTATCGGAATTTCAACGGAGGATATCGAACGAATTTTTGAACCGTTTTATACTAAAAAGATCATGGGAAGAAGCGGGACCGGTCTGGGGATGGCGGTGGTTTGGGGTACGGTGAAAGATCATCAGGGTTACATTGACCTCACCAGCACGGAAGGAATCGGAACTGAAATCACCCTTTACTTTCCGGTTACGCGCCAAGTGTTATCCCACCGGGCTGAAGTGACTTCCCTTCAGGATTTAATGGGAAACGGCGAATCCATACTGGTGGTGGACGATATTGAAGAACAGCGACAAATTGCCTCCGGGATGCTTGAAAAGCTGGATTACACGGTGACGACCGTTTCCAGTGGAGAAGAGGCTGTTGAATTTCTGCGCAATCATACCATTGACCTGCTGGTGTTGGACATGATTATGGAACCCGGTATCGATGGTCTTGAAACCTATCGAAGGATTCTTAAATTTCGACCCGGGCAAAAATCCATCATCGCCAGTGGCTATTCTGAAACGGCACGCGTCAAAGAAACCCAAAGCCTGGGAGCCGGCACCTATATTAAAAAGCCCTATCTGCTGGAAAAAATAGGTCGGGCGATCAAGGCAGAATTGGTCACGTAAACCCTAACAAGCGTTAGAAGCCTCTCCGGGTGGTTTCCTACCCCCATATCAACATTGCCATACACATACTTGATTTAGGATTGTAATAATGACTGATGAAATAACCTGGATTAAAACTCACTGCGCCAGAATGGACCATGGTGGCTGCGCATTAAAATTAGGGGTCAAGGCCAACAAAATTGAAACGGTCAAAGGAGATCCTGCCGGTTATTTAAACAAGGGTTACATTTGTTCCAAAGGAAAGGCTTCTCCCGATCGGCTGACACATCCTTTGCGCCTCAAGCACCCATTGAAACGTGCCGGTGCCCGCGGAGAAGGGAAATGGCAGAAAATATCCTGGGATGAGGCCCTTGCTCTGATCAGTACCAAACTTCAATGGGTCAAAGATCGACTGGGTGCCCGGGGTGTGGCATTTTGTCAGGGTATGCCGAAGGGATTGGAGCACTTTGTTCTCATTCGCCTGGCGAATTTATTCGGATCTCCCAATGTGGTCGTGGTACAGGATGTGTGCCACGCCCCTCGTGAGATCAGCGGCCTTCATACTTGCGGGTTTTATCCGGTAGCTGATTTTCATCATAAAAATGAGCTGGTGCTGCTCTGGGGCAGCAATCCCACCAGCACCAACGAAGAGGGACAGATTTGCAGTTTGCTGCTGGATCAGATCAAACAGGGAGCCGAACTGATTGTGGTGGATCCCAGACGAACAGAATTGGCGGCACAAGCTAAATACTGGCTGCAGATCCGACCCGGGACCGACAGTGCCTTGGCCCTGGCGTTTTTAAATGTTATTATCACTGAAAAGTTGTTTGATGAAGTATTTCGTTAAAAATTGGACATACGGTTTCGATGAACTGTCCGCCCATGTGCAATCCTTTTCACCGGAAAAGATGTCACCCATCGTATGGGTCTCTCCCGGTCTGATCAGGGAAAGTGCCAGAGCCTATGCCCGATCCCACCCGGCTGCTATTGCCTGGGGTAATCCCATTGAACAAAACAATCATGCCTTTGATTCCGCCCGGGCGCTGGTCAGTTTGATGGCGGTCTGCGGTAATCTGGATATTCCGGGCGGCAATATTCAAGCAAACGAACCTGAGATTTTAAGCCTGGGCAGGTTTGTCCGCGCCGATAAGCTCCCGTCCAAACCCAAAGAAATGCTCCATGCCCATCATCACACAATTCCCAAATTGATGACGGTACCACCAGCATATTTCAGAAAGGCGGTGCTGGAAGGCAGGCCTTATCCGGTCAAAGGCGCTTATGTTCAGTGCGCGAATCCCTTACTCTCCTATGCCGACAGCCGACAGACATATGACGCGTTAATGAAGCTCGACTTTCTGGCCGTGTCCGATATTTTTATGACACCCACGGCGGCATTGGCCGATGTGGTACTGCCCGCAGCGACTCATTTTGAATTCAACGATATCGGCCACTATGGACTGGGACACGGGGTCATCCTGGCGCGTCCAAAAGCGGTGAATCCGCCGGGTCAATGCTGGCCGGATATCAAAATTTTAAATGAACTGGGTAAATCGCTAACCCATAAAAAATACTGGTATGAAGACTATAATGAACTATTAGATGTCCTACTGGCACCCGCCGGATTGGATTTCAGCCAGTTTGCCGCACATGGTTTTCTAAAAGGCCCAGATCGGTTTAAAAAGTATGAGAAAGCCGGGTTCAAAACCCCAAGCGGCAAAGTGGAGCTGTGCTTGAGCCAATCTTCAAAATTGATGGTACCCTCCCTTCCGAATTTCAACGGATATCCGGAGCCTGAAGATGAAGCCTATCCCCTGGTGCTGACCAGCGCCAAAAGTCGTCATTACTTGCATTCATCCTACCGTTGGCTTGAAAAACTCAGAAAACGTCGTCCCCATCCCCGGGCGCTGATTCATCCGAAGACGGCGGGCGACTATGGTATCGGTGAAGGTGATGAGATCACGATTGAAACCGTCCAGGGGCAGATCGTCCAGGTTGCGCACCTCTCCGACAGCATTGACCCCAAGGTGATCTTCGCGGACTACGGCTGGTGGTTTCCTGAGGATAAAATTGAGGCGCTTTTCGGCTGGGATCGCTCTAATTTTAACATGCTGACAACCACTGATCACCTGGGCCGGCAGTTCGGCACCCCTAACTTAAAGGGAATCAACTGCCGAATCCGTCTCGGTTAGAATGAGCGGGCGGAAATTTAGCTGGGTACTTTTTAAAATAATGTGAACCTTTCCAGTTTTTCTTAAGTGCTTTGTTGAAGCGATAGACTGCGTAAGAATTTATCGGCTTTTTCATGCTGAGAAATGATTTTAGAATCCGATACTGATTCCAAGGAAAGCTGTAAATGTGATTTTTTATATAGTTATCACCAATATAAATAGTTTCGGGCTCTATTCCTTCTGGCTGTCTTACGACGTATGACAGACGAAACTTATCCCAGTCTTCGGGAAAATTCCGGAATAGCAAACTTTCTTTTTTTTCCACCCAGGCCATAAATTCGGTACCGGGCAAAGGCGTGAGGATGGCTATCTGGAAAACGTCTATACCGCTACTGACTAAAAATTTCGCCAGATGCTTGTAATACCCAGGTGACTCATGATCGTTGCCGATTATGAATGCTCCCACTACGCCGATCCCATGGGCGTGCAGAGCATCGACGACCTTTTTGTAATTACCTACCCCTATTTTCAGGTTTATTCCTTTTTTCATGTCTTTAAGCGTCATTTCACTGATGGTCTCAAAACCAATAAACGCAAACATGCAGCCGGCTTTAGCGGCTAACTCGAGTACTTCTTCATCCTTTGTAGAATCAATCGATGTCTGCATCCACCATTTCTTATTCAACCCCAGCTTAATCATGCCGGCAAAAATATCTTTAGCTCTTTTTATGCTCTTGGGACTGTGTCCGATCAAATTGTCATCTAAGAAAAATAGATATTCACCCCCAATTTCTTGAAGCTCACCCAATACATCCTGGGCATCGCGTTGACGAAATTCCTTTCCCAGATATTTTGAGACTGTGCAATAATTGCAGTCGAAAGGGCAACCACGGGAAGTCTGGATGGAATGAAAAACGTATCTCGGATCTATTAAGTCGCGTCGGGGCTTGATCACGCGTTGAGTGAGATCAACCCGTGGACCCACATATTTTCCCGATAAACGATTATTTTCAAAATCTTCAACGACTTTATTCCATATCAGCTCTGCCTCACCAATCACTACAGCGTCTGCGTATTGCAACGCTTCATTTGGTAACATGGAAGCGTGGATGCCTCCTATGACGACTTTTGTGCCTCGCTCGCGATATATCCGGGCAATCTCATATGCACGATTGATATTACTTGTAAAGGCGGAAATACCGACCAAGTCAGCATCTTCAGCCTCCAATCGACCAAAATTCTCATCAGCTAATTTTACCTCCCAATCGGAAGGGGTCACGGCCGCAATATATGCCAAACTCAATGGTGGAATGGTGGAAAATTTGCTAAGGAGATAACCGCTGGTCTGGCCGACTGGATTTATTAAAAGAAGTTTTTTCATTATTAATATCAAAGTGTTAAAATTTAAAAAGTTTGTAGCAGTATAATTTTTATTTTTTTTTATGATAAACCTGCCAAGTGGAAATTCAAACTTTGCTTGTTGGCAAATATTTTGTCAAGAAGATAAAAGGAAAATACCAGCAATGATATATTAAAGGCCGATTGTCCCTGAGGGGATTTAGCATTCTGATAGGATGGTCGATAGGGGTCGCTGACGCGTTTGCAGCCTATATTATGGGATCCAAGCTAATTTTTTTTAAGGTTTTCCCAGGTGAGATGTCTCTCCTGTTATTTAAGGTCCCCATTCTTCTGATCAGATAGCCTCAATTAAAATTTTATATTATAATTTCAATATTTTGAGATGTATTCGAATTTGCTTGGCCGAACCGCCTGCTTTAAACTGCTCTCGATGGATAGACGCCAGGGGTTAAACTACTTTGAACAGGATTTGATTGACTACATCCACTTGCCCTTATATGATGATGCCTTAACAATTAGGTTGCAAAAAAAATAATTACACCTATTGTTTTCTGAGGCTTAGCCTTTAGGTAATTAGAATCAGGATCCATCAAAAATGCGGCTGCTGCTTAACATAATTCTCATCACAATAACCGTCCTGGCGTGCTATTTAGACGATATTTACCTTTATTTCCGACCGCCTCTGCCAGGAATGGCGATAAATATGACTGTCCGATCCCGCCGGGCCTTCACTTTTGACCAGCAAACAGCGTTGGACGGTAACCGCAAACAAGCGTTATCACAATATATTCCGGTATATCGCTACACGCCACCGGAAGTTGAAGTTTCCAAACAGAAATTTGAGGAGTTTGTGCGGACAATTTCTGCCTTTAAGGAAAAAAAGCAAAAAGGGGTCGAGGATCTCAGAAAGCAACTGGAAAAGGAATTAGGAGTGTTGCTCTCTGTGGATAATATCATTCGCATTATTCAATACCGCGATCTGAATAATCTGCTTGAAGGCATTCTTACCATTGAAGAATCCATCATGCAAAACAAAATCCTGCACGATCCCCAGGACCTCATGGGGAAAGAATCCATTGAAATAAAGATGCCGAATTCCAATGGTACCGTTATACATCCGGTTATTGACCTTATAACCCTCGAAAAAGCCCGAATTCTTCTGGAAGAAAAAATTCGACAACTTTTCTGGCAGGTTGATAAAAAGGTGTTGGAACCGATTATCCGGGTTTCCCTCGCCATGTTGCAGCCGAATCTTAAATACGATCAAGAAGAAAATGAGCTCCGCTTGGATACGATCAATCGGGAATTTCCATCCAGAGTTGTTTCATATAAACAGGGAGATGTGCTGGTACCGTTTCGTAAAATTTTGAGTGAAAAAGATGTACTGCTGCTGGATGCCTACCAAAGGCATAAAAATGCTGAAATTTATCGGGATGTTCCCTGGACCTTTTTTACCATACTTTTCATGGTGGTGTTTTATAACCTGTTTTTATCAAAAATTTTGGCGGATGGACCCCGCAATAAACCGCCCTACCGCTTTCTGTTAACGCTTCTGATCACAACTGTTTTTATCCTCAATGGGTACCTTGCTTTGCTTCCGTTTCCTATCTATGGCGTGCCCATTTGCCTTCTTCCCATGATTATCATTTTCCTAAACCACGGAAAAATCATCGCTACGGCTACCGCGCTGACAGGCGCTATGCTCGTTAGCCTTTTTACCGGGCCAACCTATGAGATCCTGCTTTTTTATACCTTTGGAGGGCTTGCTGCTGTGCTGGTTTCTTCGGGGTTGCGAAAACGATTACAAATCCTGGTGCCTTCATTGATGGTGGGGTTTATCAATGCACTTAGTATCATCGTCTTCACCCTGGACTGGCAAGCTATTTCATCCCAAATTGTTTCACCGCAAACACTAAAATTGGAAAAACTGGTACCCATCGTTGATGCGGCTTTGACATCCGATATCGGCTGGGCGGTTATCGGGGGGCTGGCCGCTGGGCCATTGGCCCTTTTGCTATTACCCTTGCTGGAACTCGGCTGGGATACCGCATCGACGTTTAAGCTAAATCGGTATACGGATCTTAATCGACCGCTCATGAAAGAACTTCTTTCCAAAGCGCCGGGAACTTATCAGCATTGTATGGCAGTTGCTTATCTTGCCCAATCTGTGGGTGAGTCCATCGGTGCCGATACCCGGTTATTGAGAATCGGTGCCTATTACCACGACGTCGGTAAAATGGTAAATCCGAAGTTTTTCATCGAAAACCAGTTCAATGGGGAAAATCCTCATGATGTTCTGGAACCTCGTGAGAGCTCGAAACTCATCTTGAATCACGTCAAACGCGGTATGAAAATCGGGCAGGAAGCGGGCCTGCCGAAGGTTGTCGTCGATCTAATTCTGCAGCACCACGGAACCCAGTTAATGGAATATTTTTACAATATTGCGGCCAAGACCTATCCGAACAGCACGATTCGTGAAGAAGAATTTCGCTATCCGGGCCCGAAACCCCAGAGTGTTGAAGCCGCACTGTTAATGGTTTGTGATGCAGTAGAGGCTGCCTCGCGGTCCTTGATTGACCCGAATCGCAAAGAATTTAGCAAAATGGTTCGCCTCATCCTGGTAAAACGCATCGTCGACGGCCAGTTTGCCGAATGCGATCTGTCTTCACGGGACCTTTCAAAAATAGTCAAGGCGCTCGTCGATGCCCTTGAAGCCTCCTTTCATTCCCGCATCCAATACCCATGGCAGGAAAAAAAGAAACCGCCCCCATCAAGGCCAAACTGGACGGTAGGAAATGGCGGCGAAGGAGAACAGAAGGACAGCGCTTTTCGTCTTTAAAGGCAGATATTCTTTGCCACCAAATGCTGCTCGAATAATAATTCCGAAGTACCTATCCTGAAGAAGCCTCCAGGAAAATTCTTATCCCAAAGACAAAAACGATTTGCGACTGAATTTATGCAGAACCGGTGTTCCCATGCCGTGCCGAACGGCTTTTAATATTTTATCTTTATCCATCGCCACGGTGCCGGCGAGCATGCATACCGGCAAATGCCCGAAAGCTTGTCCCACCATGGGGGTACTTGGTCCGAGCATGACTGTTTTTACATTTTCGCTGACATTTGCCAGGATTTCTTCGGTGCTTTGGTTTAATATCGAGGTGGATGTCAACAACAATACATTTGCCCAATTCCCAAGTTTATGATAAAAATCCTTTCTGTGACCGAGGCCGCGGGATTCATCCAAAATCTCCAGGGGAACCTTTTTCTCCTTAAAATTTCTTACCAAAGGGCCAAAGAAGCCGACCATGGCTATTTTGGAGTCTGTTCCGATTTTAAAGTTTTCGTACATGATGCTATTATCATTATCCTCGGGCAGAGCCAGACGCAGTGTCGTAGTTAAGTGCATTGATTAGCGCCAGGGCCATGCTTCTTTCAACGCTGTCATCGCTTTGTATTTTTTCCAGCAGCAGGGACGCCGGCTTTGCTTCATAATCAATGTACTCATTTAATACCATACAGGATTTTTTATCACCAAAGTAGGTATACGACAGGCCGATTCCACCGTCTGATGTCGTCACGGCGGTATAACCGAGTCCAAGGCTTAATATTTCAATGGTTACTTGCTGGGCCTTATTTTTAAATAGTTGATATAATTTTTGATTTAGAATCATCATCACCACGCCCTTTGTTCTGCTGGAAGTGATAGCTTAACATCGGCGTTTCATTGATGCGGGTCAACTCCAGTCCGGACCCAACCGGCCGTCGGCATTTTTTCGATAGGGAACCCACGCTAATCCAAAAACTTCCAGGGTGATATCGGTACTTTTGGGTTTCACACTTATTTCTTCCAGCTCCTCGAACTCGGGGTCGAAGGAGAACTCTATTTTTTCGATATCCTCCTGCATACGCGTCTCCAGTTCGGAGAGTTGCGTCTCAATTGCCGCCGATCTTTCCTGTGCACGGGCGACATCCATTTTTTCCTTTTGCATCCGGCTGGCGGACCTCATGGCGGTTCCCACCCGCGAGGCCGACCCGACACTCACTGTTTTACGCCCTAAAAAGGCGCCCAGGATGGCGGTACCAAAAGAGATGGCGGTTTCAATTTTTTTGGATTTTGCCTGCTCTGCTTCCCTGTCAATCGCTTGTTGCGATCGCATGAGGCGTTCCTTTAGGGTGATAAAACGAGAACTATACTTCCGGCGCAGCTTTTCAACTTCCAGATCACGCTTTTCGCGAACCGCCTGCCCCAACCGTCCGCGGAATTCGCCTTCGCTTTCTCCCAATTGGCTGGTCATGTTAAAACGCTTGGACCGAAACAGCACCAGCGGCCGGTTCTGGCGCACCCAGCGCAACAGGTCTGTCTGCCACTTGCGGTAGGCGGTGGTCTTTTTGGCAGCGGTGGGCAGCGCATTGTAGGCCGCACCCGGCAGCGGTGAAGTGCCTAAGGTATGGGGGTCAAATTCCACGGCATTATCCCAATCCAGGGCAACCGGCGCATCTTCAAGCTCGGATAGAAGAGCCAGTGTTTCGGTACGGTCCACCTTATAGCGGGCGTCGGAATAATGAACATCCAAACGGCCGATTACCGCCGGATAGTATATCAGCCCCTGCCCGGCACCTGATGCGGCCAGATAAAACATTTCTGTGCCCGGCGGACCCTGGGGTGGCCCCGTAATAGGCTGAGCGGGTCCGGCGGTTTTTGTGGTGGCCGCGGTTGCAGATAGGGGCGCTTTTGCGATGACGGACGAAACCTCGTCCTTCCTTGCGGCTGTCAAAGTTTTAATGTGTTCCCGGGTCATGGGTCCGCGCAGGTATGACATTACCCAGCGGGTTTGGAAAATGACCGGTTCGTTTTCGTGGACGTTGTGTAAGAGAAATACCCGTTCTCCCAGGCCCGCCAGGATTTCTTCCATGCGGCGGCGTTCAAAGCCGCTGCCTGCGGCGGCGCCTTCAAGACCCGCCAGGACCCGCTGCTTATC
The DNA here is from genome assembly GCA_963723215.1 of uncultured delta proteobacterium. Lineage (GTDB taxonomy): Bacteria > Desulfobacterota > Desulfobacteria > Desulfobacterales > JAFDCJ01 > JAFDCJ01. The sequence continues at coordinate 57,635 of CAVRQG010000006.1, read as the reverse complement.
GCGTTCGGTTTGCAGACGACCGATGAACCAGGTCCCGGTATTGGAAAGCCCTTTGTAGTCCAAATCAACCGGATTCTGGGTGGAGAGCACCACCCCCAATCCAAAGGCCCGGGCCTGCTTCAACAATGTCAGCAGGGGCGCTTTGGAAGGCGGGTTCAAGACCGGCGGGAAATAACCGAAAATCTCGTCCATATAAAGGATCGCCCGCAGGCTGGCGGTGCCGGGCTGGGTCCGCATCCAACCCAGGATTTCGTTTAGCAGCATGGAGACGAAAAACATGCGCTCTGCATCTGACAGATGGCTTATGGTAAATATGGATGCACGGGGTTTTCCCTGGGGGGTGTGCAGCATGCGCCCGATATCCATAGGGTCGCCTTCCATCCAGGATTCAAATCCGGGGGCGGCCAAGAGGTTGTTGATCCGCATGGCAAGGGCAAGTCGGTCTTTGGCGGGGAAGAAAAATTCAAGGTCCATCACCCCGATACGTTCAAAGGGAGGTGCCTGGACCGCATGAATCAATCCGGCGAGGTCAAGGGCCTTTCCCTGGCTCCAAATGTTTTCAAATAAATTGGCCAGTAAAATGTGCTCACGGCTGGTCACCGGGTCGGCCTCTATGCCGATAAGGGCTAAAAGTCCGGTAGCTGTTGTTTGGATGCGTTCACGAAGCAAATCGGTGTCGTTCAGAATAGCCGGCGGTGGCGGCGTAAAATTTCTCAAAACGCTTACCTGCAAACCGGCGCTGCTGCCGGGCGTATACACCGCATATTCCGCCGCAGAGCGGAGGCGGGCGACACGTTCGGGTTCCTGATCCCAGCTGGCCAATCCCTTTTGCCACATTTCCGCCTGCTTGGCTGCATATTTCTCCGGGGTAAGCCCTTTGTTGAGAGCATCCTGTTCGTTTATCCAGGGTCGGAAATCATCCGGTTTAAAATCTGGAAAGTTCAAGAGTAAATTGGGCAGATCGCCTTTGGGATCGATGGCGATAACCGGAATGTTGTCGATGAGCGCTTCTTCAAGAAGACTGATACCCAGACCGGTTTTTCCGCTGCCGGTCATACCAATAATAACGGCATGGGTATTGAGATCTTTGGAATCGTAGAGAACGATGTCATCTTTGAGTGTGTGTGAACCCAGATCGTATTTTCTGCCGAGATAAAAAGCACCGAGTTTTTCATAATATTTTCTCATTGAAAACCTCCATCTCATCCAACACTGGCGGCGGCATTGAACCTGAAACATTTTTGTTGGTTTGCCGGTAAAAGTAGTTTGAAATAAGCTTTATAGAACGAAGTTTTTAGTGTCAATAGTAATTGTAATTACCGCGCGGGACTCAGCGGTGATGTTTTGAAAAATGTGATGCTGTCGTGTCCTAAAAAATACCGCATGAGTACCAATGCAGTTGCTGTTGTCGCCTAAATATTAAAAAAATTCTGTAATACAGAACGATGAATCTGGATCATAAAACGTTTTTGTTGACTTAATTAAAATTTCACTTTAGTGTTCCGTAATTTAATTAAAATTGAGAGGTTGCCAATGGAAAATCTGAAAATGCATACGTTTTATTCACCCAATAAAATTATTTTAGGGATGAATACAACATCAATGGTACCGGAAGAAATTAAAAAATTGGGTGGCGGTCGCCTGCTGCTCGTGACGGATCCGGGGGTTGTTCAGGCAGGATTGAGCTTGAGAGTTGAAGAATCACTTAAAAAAGAAAACCTGGATTATGTTCTGTACGATGCCGTCGAACCTGAGCCGCCCGCCAGGGTGATCGATGGGGGGGCAGAAATATTTAAATCAGAGAAGTGCAGCATGATATTGGGCCTCGGCGGTGGGAGTTCCCTGGATGTGGCGAAAGGCATTTCCCTTCTCGTTACCAACGGAGGTAAGATATTAGATTACTGCGGTATTGATCGTGTTCCCCAAAAAGGGGCACCCTTGATGTTGATGCCAACGACAGCCGGTACCGGAAGCGAAGTAACCCGGGTTCTGGTTTTAACGGATGAAGCGCTGAACCTCAAGAATGTTGTATTTACACCCCACGCCCTGGCAGATACGGCCATCGTCGATCCCGCCTTGACGCTCAGCATGCCTCCCGGCGTCACTGCGGATACGGGAATGGACGCCATGGTTCATGCCATTGAGACCTACGTGTCCATGAATGCCACTGTTTTTTCAGACGTTCTTGCCGAGCGCGCGATTGAACTGATTGCACGCTACTTGCCGCTGGCCTGGGCAAAGGGGTCCAACTCCGAGGCCCGCTACCAAATGTCAGTGGCGTCCACAATCGCCGGTCTGGCTTTTGGTTCGGGTGGCCTGGGCGCCGTTCATGCTTTGGCCTATCCTTTGGGTACCGAATATCATATGACCCATGGCCGTACGAATGCCATTATGCTGCCTCATGTCATGCAGTACAATATAGGGGGGAGCCCCGTTAAATATGCCCGGATTGCGCAATTGACGGGAAGAGACATCGAGGGTTGTTCTCCCATCGAGGCTGCGGCATTGTCGGTGTCCGCCATCAAAGAACTTTTAAAATCAATCAACGTGTCTTGCCATATTGCAGATTATGGCATTTCTAAAAACGATTTGCCTAAGCTGGTGGAAGGTGGGATGAAACAAGCCAGGCTTTTTGTGCCCAATCCCAGGGATTTATCCGAACAGGATGTTCAGTCCATTTACGAAGAAGCTTTCTGAAAAATATTTTTTCTTGGACTAAATCCGGGGGGATTAAATCGGCGTCAGGGAACCAGTGGCCAAAAGACCGGCAGCACCACCATTATCACTACTAAAATCACCAGGGTTAATAGCCCCCCGATTTTTAGATAATCCATAAACCGATAACCTCCCGGTCCCATTACCAGGATGTTGGCCGGATGGGATACGGGTGTCATAAAACTGGCCGATGCCGCCATGGCGATAGCCATCATCAAGCCATGAGGCGATAATCCCATGTTGGCGGATGTGTTCAGCGCAATCGGTGCCATGAGCACCACTAGGGCGGCGGTGGGTACAAAGCAGGTTGCCAGAAATGTCAACCCAACCAGACCCAGCATCACTGCTTTGGGTCCGAAGGGTCCGACCAGAGCAACAACGCCTTCGGCAATTAGTTTGGCCGCACCGGTCTGATCCAAAGCGGTGCCTAGCGGCAACATTCCGGCTATCAAAAAGACGGCTTTCCATTCAATTTGGCGATAGGCTTCTTCCATACTCAGGCAGCCGACGAGGACCATCAGCGCGGCGCCGACCACGGCCGCGATGTATATCTGAACCCATCCCAAAATTACCGGTAGCAATACACCCACCATTATCAGAATGGATAATTTCATCTTTTCGGTGCGTAATTCCTCCTGGGCAGTCTCCGTAAGGACAATCATGTCCGGTTCACGGCCCAGCAACTGCAACTTGGCCCGTGGGCCGAGCAGCAGCAGTGCATCACCGAACCGCAGTTCCATATCCCTCAAATTGGATCGGTAGGCCTGTCCTTTGCGCCACAGAGCCAGCACATTCAAACCAAATTTTTCACGAAAATTGATCTGGCGCAGGGTCTTGCCTTCCAGGGTTGTTTGGGGTGATAGAATGGCTTCGACTATCCCAGCTTCAACAGAAACCAGTTTATCCACATCGGTGTCGGTTCGGCGCTCGATCTCCAATTCCTCAAGTGCGCGCAGATTGTCAAAATCCTTCTGGCGCCCTTCGACCACGAGACGATCCTCGGCCTGCAAAATCTCATGCGGTTCGGGCATAATAATGGGGTTTTCGCCACGTAAGATTCCGAGAACACGACTTCCCAGAACATCCCCCAGGCGGCTTTCTTTCAACGATTTTTCGACCAGGGCTGAATCCGGCGGTATCTGCATAACCATGAGCCGTCTATGCAGATGATAGATATCGGTGAGTTCCGATAGCTCAACATAGCGAAATTGATCAAAGCCGCCAGTCTTTTCTAATTTTTCGAGGTGTTCCTCAGTGCCTGCCACGAGCAGCCTGTCACCGCGCTGCAGTTTCTCATCCTGCAGGTTGGTTCGCATGATTTGATCACCTCTGCGAATCGCCAGCACGTTGAGGCCGAACCGGGCGCGGAAACCAAGAGAATTGAGTGTGCTGCTGACAAAGCGGGAATTGCCCGGAAGTGAGACTTCGCCGATTTTGATTTCAGCCGAGTAAGGTTCTTGCAGGTCTATGCCATCTTCTTCAACAATAAGCTGATGCCAGTTTTTCAACTCGTTTAGTGCTTCGATCCGGCCTTCAACCGTTAAACGATCCCCGACCAGCAAAGTGTCAGTCGGTCCCGGCGCCAGAGTGGTTCGATCCCCGCGAGTAATGCCGATCACATTCCAGCCCAGGACCGAACCCATTCTGACCTGGGCCAAAGTTTGGTTGGCGAGGATCGAGCCGTAGGGTACGCGGATGTGAAACAGGCGCTCCTGCAGATCATACTGGTTTTGCCAGTCGATCTTGGTATCGCCCGATGATTCCTTGGCAACGTCACGCTGCGGCAAAAGATGACGTCCGATGAAGGTCATAAAAGCTATTCCGGAGAACATCACCACCAGCCCGACCGGGGTAAAATCGAAAAAGGTAAATGGTGTGAGACCCGCATCACGCAGGGCGTCGCTGACCAAGATGTTGGGAGGAGTGCCGATCTGGGTTGTCAACCCCCCCAAGAGGGTGCCATATGCCAGCGGCATCAACAAGCGAGAAGGTGGCCGGCCAGTGTGACGAGCAATATCCATGACGACTGGAAGCATCAGGGCTGCGACGGCGACATTGTTCATGATGGCCGACATGACACCGGCTGTGATCATGATGACAACAATCATCGTGGTTTCACGACTTCCGGCCATTCGCAGCACAAAATTGCCGATGACATTCGCGACTCCTGTGCGAGTAAGACCGCCGCTAAGAATGAATACCGCCCAGACTGTCACCACCGCCGGGTTGCTGAAACCCGCCAGCGCTTCCACAGGGCTGACCAGACCCAGCAAGGCAACTGCTCCCAAAGACAGCAAAGCAGTGACTTCCATGGGAATCCATTCGGTGACCAGAAATACGACGGCCAGGGCCAGAATCGAAAATACGATCGCAATGTCCGGGGTCAAGGTCGTTTTCCTCGCAACATAATTTTTACTGCATAAAAATTATACATGGTTTACAGTTTTCTATGGTTAATTCTAAATCCCGGGTTTGGTTTAACTGTTCCATCCTTAATTAGCATTGCCTCAAAAAGGTTGCAATAGATGGTTTTATTAAACCTATTCTAGATCAGATTGTCATACGCTGTTTATTTGATTGGCAAGAGATCGGAGGGGATCAGGGGAAAGCAGCTGGATTTCAATTGTCTGGCCTGCGGCAATTTTTTCACGATCTTCGGGGATAATGATTAAGGCCTCTTTCGTGGCCATGGACTGCAGGGAGCTTTTTAGGCGAGCCGGATGAACCCAAAGCTGTTTTTCTCTTTTTTCAAGACGGGCGTGAATGAAATCGGTCCATTCTTTTTTGCCATAGACGTCCACTGCAAGCTGGGCCGTAGTTAGTGGGAAATAGAAGGGATGATGTCCCTGCATCTTTAGCAGGGCCGGTAGCGCCAGTTGTAAAAAAGCCATTTCATTGGACGGGGGGCCGCCGGGCAGGCAGAAAAATGGTTTTTTTCCCAGCAGGCCGAATCCCACCGGCTTGCCGGGCCCCATGCGAACTCGGTGGTAAACGCCCTGCCAGTCTAAACCGGAGACAACATCTAAAATCAGATCGCGTTCACTGCCCCAGGCCCCGCCGCTGGTTAAAAATACGTCGACATCCGGCAGGTTTTTCGTTATCGTCTTTTCAATCGCCTGCCTACTATCCGGGACCAGTTCCATAGTGTACGGCAATCCGAACTGAGACAGCCAGGCACAAATCTCCACCATGTTGCTGGCATACAGCTGGCCGCTGAGCAGGGGGTTGCCGGGAGTTACGACCTCATCACCGGTGGCGATCACCGCCACTCGTGGTGATTGAAACACAGCGGCCCCATCCAGCCCGGCTGCCGCCAGGAGGCCGATGAGTGGCGGGTGCAGCCGCATATTTTTTCGGGCAACAATTTCTCCCGTTCGAATGTCCTTTGCCCGATGGTGGATATTGCGTCCGGCTTCGGCGGTATTGAAAGCCATAATATTTTCGGTCTGCGATCGGCAGAATTCTTCCGACAGTACGGCATCGGCACCTTCAGGCAGCGGCGCACCGGTGGTGACACGAACCGTCTGGCCGCGGTTTATTTTCAGCTGTCGGCGATCACCGGCTGATAAACTGCCGTGCATTTTTAATGATATCGGGTTCTGCTCATTTGCCTGGGTCAGATCGGAGGATACCACTGCATAACCGTCCTTGCGGGAAGTGCTGATTGACGGGCAGTCCACCAGGGACGCTACATCTTTTGCAAGAATTTTATCCGTTAACCGGACAGTCAGATCAGGGATCTTTGAAACCGATCAGTGTTTGCACGGACTTGATACGTTGGACAGAGTTTATGATCAAGGGCTAAGTCTTTGAGAACCGATAAATGTTTGCGTGAGATAGCAGCAAGTATTGGTTTGTAGATGCAGAATATCGATACGGGCCTATTGGTTTCGAGGCTCATAGTTGGGCCATGATGTGAATCTCATCACCGCACCGAATATTACCCTCTTCCAAAACCCGGGCAAATACCCCCTCGCGCGGCATGATACAGTCTCCGGCCTGGTAATATATAGCGCATTTGTTGTGGCACTCTTTACCGATTTGGGTGATTTCGACCAAGACGGACTCCCCCAGCCGAACCCGGGTTCCCAACGGCAGTGTTTTCCAGTCAATTCCGGTGGAGGCAATGTTTTCAGCGAAATCACCAAAGGTGACATCGAGTCCTTGTGTTCGTACACTCTCGATGCTTTCAGACGATAAAAAGCTCACCTGGCGATGCCATTTCCCGGCATGGGCATCACCTTCAAGACCGTGGTCTCTGGATATAAAGGCTTCATTTACCGGCGTTTTGCGGGTGCCTTTTTTCTTGCTGATGGCGATTGATACAATTTTCATAACATTTATCCCTGCGTTATGTCCTTATCGGATTTTATCTGACACCTGTATCTCTGTGTTACCGAATAACCAGTGTCCTGGTTCCCCCGTTTCGGTTACCTCCCGTTGCCGATTAAAAAAATCCCATAAGTCGCCCGTAAATTGGGCATGACTGCAATTATTTTTCCATATCTGTTTTCCGAATGGGTATTTATCGCAACGCCTTTTAAGATATTAAAGCCAACGTCATGGATAAACTTTCTAAAATCTTTGATGGTAATGACACGAATATTCGGCGTGTTATACCACTCATAGGGCAGCTGTTTGGTGACGGGAGCATAACCGGATAGCAACAGCTGCAACCGGCACCCCCAGTGGCTGAAATTGGGAAAGCTCACAATTCCTCGCTTGCCGATACGCAGCATGGACCGGATCAAGGCATCGGGTTCATAGACCTGCTGCAGAGTTTGACTCAAAATGACATAGTCGAAGGTGTTTTCAGGATAGTCGAGAACCTCTTCATTGATGTCACCCTGGAGAACCGACAAGCCTTTTTCAATACATTGAGCAGCCTTGGATTCATTATGTTCGATTCCGGAGCCGGTCACCCCTTTATGGTGCATTAAAAATTTCAGCAACTCACCTTCACCACAGCCAAGATCGATCACCCGGGATCCCGGTTCGATCCACGAGGCGATGATCTGCAGATCAAACCGCATTTTATTATTTTCGGGATTCGTTGTAGACACGTTCTAAAAACCCTCTGATCAAAGCGAATAACCGCGCATTGGATAATAAAAAAGCGTCATGGCCCCACTCGGCTTCGATTTCGCAAAAGCTCACATCCAGTCCGTTTTTCTTCATGGCCTTGACCATGGCACGGGATTGGTAGGTTGGATACAGCCAGTCGGAGGTAAAGGAGACGACCAAAAACTTTGCATGGGTCTTTGAAAACGCTTTGACTTCGGAACCATCACCATGTTGTTTTTCCAGATCATAATAATCAGCGGCTTTGGTGAGATATAAAAATGAGTTGGCATCAAAGCGTTCCACAAATTTTTTACCCTGGTAACGCAAATAACTTTCCACCTGGAAATCGGCATCGAAGTTAAATGAAAAATCGCTTTTATCCTGCAGCCGGCGGCCAAATTTGTGACGCATGGATTCATCGGACAGATAGGTGATGTGACCGATCATGCGGGCTACCGCCAGCCCGAGATCCGGTTTCGGCCCAAAGTAATATTCCCCATTGTTCCATTTGGGATCGGCCATAATCGCCTGTCTGGCCACTTCGTTAAATGCGATGGTCAACGCGGAATGTCGGGTGGTGCTTGCCAGCGGAATTGCGGCCGTCACCATTTTGGGGTATCTGGCACACCACTCCAGCACCTGCATACCCCCGATGGATCCTCCCACAACGGCCAGTATTTTTTTTATGCCCAAATGATCCATCAATGCTTTCTGGGCATCGACCATATCCCCGATGGTGACTACCGGAAAATCAAGCCCGTACGGCAACACGGTTTTCGGATTGATGGAACAGGGTCCGGTGGTGCCCATGCAACTGCCGAGAATGTTGGAGCAAACAACAAAATATTTGTCGGTATCAATTCCTTTGTCCGGGACCGACCATGTTATCCCACCAGCCGGGCTTTTCATCGTCCGCTTTGTAATAGCCGGCCACGTGTGAATCTCCGGACAAGGCATGTAGCACCAGGATGGCATTACTTCTGTCTGCATTCAGGGTACCGCAGGTTTCATAGGCCAGGGTTACGGGGCCCAGCCTGGCACCGCTTTCAAGCACCATTTCTTCCGGCGGTTCGGCAAACGTGTATAACTTTTTTTCGACGATTCCCACCGAATTGGCGTCTTTATCATGTTCGATGTATTCGCTCATGCTGACTAATTAATTGGGTTACCATTACTATAAAGAAGTATCAAAGTTTTCTGGTTGAATGCTGATTACGAAAAATTATGTCATCATTTCAAAATCGTCAGAGTTGTTGACTCTTGAAATGTCCATTTGTTGTCAGTTGCGGTGAAATCCAGGATTTAAGCCACTTGACTGTCGACTCATTAACCAATCAACGCTATGTGACTATTAAGAAGTACCAAAGTTTTGTATTCTAACATCGAAAACCTGGTCCTCAATTGTCGAGCCAGGATCGTTGTTTACTGACAATTTACCACTTGCCACAAACAACTTACGATGAACGTTTACGTTCAATTCGGATCAAACTCTCGCAAACGCCTGTTCCAAGTCCCCAATAATATCATCGATATGTTCTATGCCGACGGACAATCGGATCAGATCCGGTGTCAGTCCGCCTGCTTTTTGCTGCGCCTCGCTCAATTGCGAATGAGTTGTGCTTGAGGGATGAATAACGAGGCTTTTGGCATCTCCCACATTGGCAAGATGAGAAAAAAGTTTTAAATTATCGACAAATTTACTTCCAGCTTCAAGACCCCCTTCAATTCCAAACACCACCATGCCACCGAATCCATTCTCCAGATATTTCATGGCAACCGGGAATGTGGGATCATCCTCCAACCCCGGATATCGCACCCAGTTAACCTTTGGGTGTGTTTTCAAAAACCGTGCGACACCCATTGCGTTTTCACAATGGCGCTGCATCCGAAGCGGTAACGTTTCCAGTCCCTGCAGGAACATCCAGGCATTGTCCGGAGAAATACAAGCCCCGAGATTACGTAACGGCACCAGTCGCATTCTCATAATGAAGGCCAGGGGATTGAGATCTCCCAGATCTTGAGCATAGCGGATCCCGTGGTAACTTGCGTCGGGTTCATTATAGAGTCTAAATTTGGGGTCTGTCCAGTCGAACTTTCCGGAATCAATGACGATACCACCGATACCGGTGCCATGACCGCCCATCCATTTGGTAAGCGAGTTTACCACGATATCGGCGCCATATTTGATACTTTTCAGCAAATGAGGTGTTGTAAAGGTTGCGTCGACAATCAATGGCAGATTGTGCTTGTGGGCGATTTCGGAGATAGCCCCGATGTCGGTGACCTCGAGCAATGGGTTGCCGATGGCTTCAATGAAGACCCCCCGGGTTTTTTCCGAAATCTGACCTTCCACACTAGCTGGGTCCCGAGGATCAGCAAACTTTGCCTGGATACCAAATTGGGGCAATATGGCGTCAAACATCGTATACGTGCCGCCGTAAAGGTTATTGGCGGATATAAATTCATCGCCGGCCGCACATATATTGATTATGGAATAATATACCGCGGAAGTACCCGAAGCCAGCGCCAGGGCGGCCGCACCCCCTTCCAAGGCCGCCACCCGTTGTTCCAGGATGTCCTGGGTCGGGTTCATGATGCGAGTGTAAATATTGCCAAGTTCTCTGAGTGCAAATAGGTTGGCTGCATGTTCGGTGCTTTTAAACACATAAGAAGAAGTCCGGTGAACCGGAACAGCTCTGGCCGTTGTGGCTGCGTCCGGCTGTTGGCCGGCATGCAGGCATAATGTTTCAAATTTGTAGTTGTCATTCATGACCCGCCTCCTTTAAACATCATCAACTTTTTGGGGAATGATTCTAATCTAATTTGATGGTCAATAGGACCTGGATTCTTCACTTCGACCTCAGCACTGAATTGAGCGAACCGCTTTTAAATCCATTCAAATCCAAAGCAACATAAACAAATTCAAGTGCATGGAATTTCCGGTGAATTTCCTGGCGGTGTGTCAATATGGTATGCGAAATCCGCAATTGGGACTTCGATTCTGGCTGTATCGCCATGGTGACGAACCCGTAGCACTCGCAAGCCAAGGTCGTAGAGAAAATCTTCGGCCTGTTCCACTTGGTTCAATTTTTCCGGCGTTACTTTTTCCCCGTAAGCAATTCTACTGGCCATACAGGGCATCGCAGGTTTATCAGCTATTTCCAGATTATAATATGCGCATACGTCCCGGATTGTTTGTTTGCTAAAACCCAGTTCAAGGTAGGGTGCTTGAATCGATGCTTCCTGGGCTGCTTGTATTCCCGGTCGATAATCACCGAGGTCATCTGTATTGACACCGTAACTTATCGGCCAGGATTCAATATCCATAGATCCCTGTAATTGTTTGCGGAGTGCTTCGATCCTTGCGAATAGATCCTTTTTACAATGATAACAACGATCCGCCTGATTGGCCTGGTAGTTTGGATCTTCTAATTCCCGGGTTCGAATGATTTGAAGCGGGATGCCGTGTCTCTGCGCAAAACCAAGGGCATTGCGATATTCACGGCGTGAAAGAGACGCACTGTCGGCCAATACTGCGACCATCCGCTCACCCAAAACCTTGTGCGCAGCATATGCCAACAGCGCACTGTCCACTCCTCCGCTGTAAGCAATCATGGTCTGCTGCATTTGGCTTAAATGTTCTTCTAATTTTTGGACGCTTAGCCGTGGTTCCACATTTTTCTCCCGGTTTTCGGGGAAGATCCCCTCTTTTTTCCAATAAAGAAACGCTTACTTTAACAATAGAATCCATTGTAAACATTAACGACTTATATTACCTGATAGTACTGGAACATCCTTCCCGGATTCACCGACCTGAAGATATTAATCGGCCTTTGGCAGGTAGTCAAGGAGAAGAAGGGTGGGGGGTGATCAAAAAATACTGGTGAAAACCTCACAGGAGCGACAGACCTTCATCTTTTCTTTCCAGTTTTTGTGAACACCGCCTTCACAGATGGTGCCATTGATAAACCAGCAAAGATTTCCGCTTTTAAACTCCCAGGCCGGACATTGTTTCTTTCGTTCGGTAGGACATTTTTTGATTCTCCAGCATGGTTTCTTGGCGTTTGGGCTGCTGGATATCCGAGAAATCATGAAAAATAATTGTCTTTCCACCGCCGGCGGAATACTACGCCAACCTTGTTCATAGCTATGAATGGCTTTCAAAGATGTTCCCAACAGTTGTGACATCTGTTTCTGGGTTTTGTTTAATTTTTTTCGAAAAGATTTGAATTCCTCACTTTCCATCAAAATAGTCCCTATTTTTTGTATTTGCAGACTATATGTTGTAACATTGTGGTAGGATTGTCAATAAAAAATGCCTGATTTAGGAATTGAAGAAATTATATCTATTTTAATCCCTCAATTCCTCAATGGGGCGCTAATATACATAAATAATGTCCCCAAAAAAGAGCTATTTCGAAATAGAATTACGAGGTCTGTACACAGGATTCATCTAACGCCCGGATTCTGTATGTGCCAACCTGGGTGAGGCCTCAAGATTATGGCATCCTTGGGAATTTTCCGAAGCGGAAGCACTGTCCGAATTATCCGCCGATCGCATTAAACCAGATCGAATGCACTTCATTACTGAAAACGCTGCCGGTAAAGAATCGGCTGGCCTTGCCGGACTTGTGATTGATAACTATGACGCTGAATTTATCCTTGGAGACGAGTTCAGTGATTTCGGTTGCAATATCCTTTTTACGGGGTTTAAAAATAGTGTGGATGCTGCTTTGTGCAAAACCACCCTGCAGCAGTTTTTCTTCCACTGCTTTAAGCTCGGTCTCCCGCTGCATAATTTTCTGACTGAGATAACTCAAATCACCTTTCAGCTTTCCCATAACCGACATGCTCTCGGCTTCAATTTCGGGAAGGGCGTATAGGCACAAAAGAGTGTGATTTCCACTTCCTTGAGATGGCCAAACGTACTGGTTGTAAAGGCCAAGGCCTTTTGATCAAGGGTCGTGAAATTATAAGGAAGTAATATTTTTTGAGTAGCCATCATGTTCCTCCTTATACTTAGGTTATGGACAAAAAAATCCGACGACTATCTATATCGGCGGGGCAATGGTCACCAGCAGCCTCAGATCGGTTTTTGCGCGAAGCCCATGAGGTTCGGCAATATCGCTGATGACCACATCACCGGTCTTGGCGGGCAAAGTGATGCCGTCTTTTCCTAGAAACTCTCCTTCTCCTTCAATGATAACCAGGCTTAGCTGCCCTTCAATCTCATGGCTGTGCACCGGGAGCTCCTGCCCGGCTTTGAAGTTAAAATTGATGATCTTGAAATAAGGTGAGTCGTGCACCAGTAATTTTTTAAAGGCTTTCTCCGAAAAATCATTTTCTTCATAAAGGTTGAGCTGTTTCATAGTTGGCCTCCGTATTTATACTTTTCAGCATTTACCCTGACGTTGCAGGATGGACATTGAGTGGTAGACTACCCTGTTTTCCTGTTGGGATGCATTGATTTAAGTCAAAATCGATGAATAAAATAAGTCCCGACGGTCCGAGCCAGGAGGTAGGGATCCTGGTCCAAAGGACCGGGTTTCAGTGATGGAATAAATCGTCGGGCCCTTGAATAGCCGTTAATCCGGGTCCGGTGTTACATCCGGTTCCACCTGGTAGGCATTGGCCAGGCTGTTGGTGCCGTTAAAGACATCTACGACGGCAATGACCTCAGCCACGGCCTCATTGTCCAGTCCGAGCCGCTTCACGGCGGCGCTGTGGGAGTGGATTCAGTAGGTACAGTTGTTGGTGATGGATACTGCCAGCGCAATGATCTCTTTGGTCAGCGGGTCGAGTTTACCGGGTTTCATGACGGTCTTTAATTTCTGCCAGGTGGCTTCCAGATGATCCGGATTATTCGACAGTGCCTGCCAGAAATTGGGCACAAAATCGATTCCCTTGGTTTCTTTGATATTTTCATACACCGCCTTGACCTTGCCGGTTGCTTCCTGCGGGGAAACAGTGTGAAAAAGTGCCATTAACATACCTCCTGTTGTTATGATTAAGGTTCAACGGTTCGGGGTTCAACGCTCCGGGATGAAAAAATCTATGGGGCTCATTTCGGATCTGCCGGCTGATCGGCAGGTGATCCGATCAGCCGGGCAATGAGGTGAACAAAAATGATGACGACGGTTAACGGCACGGCGATGGTAATAAAAGCCATCGGGATCTCCAATCCTTCGCTGATGCGGTGCCAGCCCCGCGCTATAAAACGGTCGCTGTGATAAAGAACGGGACCTAAAAATACGACTGTTGCTAGCGCCCGAAGCCAGGTTGCAGAAATCATCCAGGCTTTCGACCCGGTTGCAGGGGGCTGGATCAGTCGCGGGTCTTTGTCGCCGCGAAAGGCGACGGTGGCACCAAACAAGCCGCCCCAGATCATGCAATAGCGGGCGGACTCCTCGGTCCAGACTGGAACCGATTGAAATATATACCGGGCCAGTACCTGAAACAGCACAAGCAACAACATCAGACTCAGAAATCCGATCGAAGCCGTACGGCAGATTTTGTCAAGTCCGTAACTGATTAAGGATATGACCTTGCGCACTATTATTTCCTAACGATTGTTTTCAGCAGCTTGCATGAACATCTTTGCTATCTTTTCGTCAACGATATCCGTATATTTCGGTCGGATTAATTCGGCAAACTTGGCTTTATCCGCAGGCGTGTTGACATATACCTGCATACCGGCTTTCCTGAGATCATCCAATCCTTGCGCTTCTGCGGTTTTGGTCCAATTCTTGAGGGCATCGTCGGCTTTGGCGACGCCTTCGTCAACCAGGGCCCGGTCTTGGGTGTTGAGCCCTTGGTACCAGTCTTCGGAGCAGATGGCCACCCTGAGCGAAGGTGCCAAACCGGCATCGGAATAGTACTTAAGCACCTCGGTGTGCTTGAACATGATCGGCACGAAGGCCGGATTCATATAGCCGTCGGCAATACCAGTTTGTAGGCCGTTATAGATTTCGGCCCAGGGAATGACAACCGCATTGGCACCCCAGATTTCCAGCCAGCCGGCCTGTTTTTTATCCAACGCGCGCATGCGAATTCCATTGAAGTCGGCCGGGGTCTTGATAAATTTTTTGGTGGTGGCGATGCCGGTCATAGCTCCTACTGGAATCAAGGCCAGAACGCGTACTCCGTGATTGGTGATCCCCTCATTAATTTTAGCCAATAAGTTGGTCTTTTCCATGGTTTTAAAGAAGTGGTCCATGTTTTCAAATAAAAACGGCAGATAAAAACCGAATATGGTGGGATCCAGGCTGCCCGCCTTTGCCAAGGCGGAATTGGATATTTCCAAAAGCCCCTGACTGACCTGGTCCAGCTTTTCGGCCTCGCCGCCCAAGGCGTCCTGCGGATAGAGTTTAACTTTTGATCCCTTGGATTCCAGGTAATCGGCAAAAGTCGTAGACCAAAGATAGGTTCCGCATTTATCCGCATCCGGCGGGCAGTCCAGCGCTAGTTTGATCTCGCCACCTGCCATGGAAGCGGTGGCCATAAACATGATAGCCGTCAGAATGATAAGTAAGGTAAATAGTTTTTGGGTTTTTTGCATGGCATTGCTCCTTTCAAAGGCTTAAAGAAACCCCAGCACTCGCGGTAAGTAAAGTGAGATGGAGGGGATCAGGGTGATAACCAGTAAAACGATGAGTTCGACCAAAATAAACGGCAGAATCGTCCTGGCCAGTTTCCAATAATTTTCCCCCGAGATGGCTGAGACGACGATCAGACATCCGCCAAGTGGCGGCGTGATCAGTCCCATGGTTAAATTCAAACAGAGGATGATGCCCAGATGAATGGGATGGACTCCCTGGGCGACCGCCGCCGGACCAAACAGCGGCACGAGCAAAGCCAGGGCCATGGGCACATCCATAAACATACCGGCGATCAAAAATATCAGGTTGATCAACAATAAAAAAGATATACCGGTAAATCCGGATTCCATGGCAAGCGTTGCGATTTGCTGGGGCCATTGCTCCAGCGATCCGACATAAGCAAAGCATGCCGCCGCGGCGATAACCATAAAGATCGAGCCTGACAGGATGGCGGTTTTTTCGATACACTTTAAAACCACCTTCAGATTAACCCCACCATAGAAGAAACCCGCCGCCAGGGCTGCGGCGACGGCGACAGCGGCGGCCTCGGTCGGCGTGGCGATTCCAAAAACGATGCCGCCGAGAATAATGGTAGGCAGAAGCAGCGCCGGGATGGATTTCACAAAACTGGACCAGAAATGTGGCACCTTGGTGCCGCGCCCGCCAGGATGGTTCCGGCGGTGGGCAAAAAAACCATTGGCAATCAGCAGGGCCCCACCCAATAGAAGACCCGGTATAATGCCGGCGGCAAAAAGCCCACCGATGGAAACCTGCATCCAGGCACCATAAAAAATGAGTATAATGGAAGGCGGTATGATGGGACCGATGACGGATGAAGCCGCCGTAACCGCACCGGCATACCGATTCGAATATCCTTGTTCCCGCATGGCCGGGACAAGCGTGTTGGACAGGGCGGCGGCATCGGCCACAGCAGATCCGGACACGCCGGCAAAAAAGATGGATGTCATGATGTTGACATGTCCCAAGCCGCCCTTGAACCGGCCTACAATAGACATAGAGAAATCAATCAGATAGCGGGTGACCCCGGTGCGGTTCATCACTTCTCCGGTCATGATGAAAAGCACCATCGCCATCAGGGCGAATATGTCCAGTTGACTGAAGATGCGCTGGGGCAAAACCGCCAGATAGCGGATATTATCGGTGGCAATGAAAGCCAGTACGGCGGTAGCGCCGACAACGTAAGCCAGAGCCGCTCCGGCAACCAGGAACAAGATGGCAAGGATTACAACAAGCCAGGCCAAGAATGCCTCCTTAATATCCGGCCCGGTCGTGCCCCAGTGTGGATCGCGTCCTGAACAACCAAATTTCCATTGACAATGACATGAAAAATTCCGCCGGCATACTGGTGTGGGTTTTCATAAGTTGCCCTGTCTGAAACTTCTGCCGGGTCAAAGATGACCAGATCGGCGGCCAGACCCGGCCTGATCAGGCCGCGATCAGTCAACCTGAGCTTGGCGGCCGGCAAGCCGGTCATCTTATATATTGCTTCTTCCAGTTCGATCACTTTCAGGTCCCGGACAAACCGACCCAGAATCCGCGGAAACGCCCCGTAATTGCGTGGATGAGGGACGCCTTTAGCCATCGGGCCGCTGGTGGCCATGCCCACGCCGTCGGTGCCGAACATCATTCCGGAAAATTGAATCTCCCGTTGACGATTTTCCTCCGACATGCCAAACACCGCCATGGAGATATCCAGTTCGGCTTCCAGGAGCGCTTCAAAAAGCCAATCGTAGGGCGATTTGCCTGATTGTGCAGCCAGTTCGTCGATATAACAACCTTCATATTCTTTTTTCCGGGGGGAGGATGTAATCAAAATATCCTGCCAATTAAAGCCGAAAGCAAATCCCCCGGATTGCATATCCGCTATCATTTTAGCCTGCTTATCCGGATTTGCCAGCCTCTGCAGGGTCTTGGCAGGCCCGCCCTCATGGGTCCATTCCGGCAGTAAGGTCATCAGGCTGGTGCTGCCGGCCCGGTAAGGATATAAATCGGCGGTTATGTCCAGGCCGGTTGATTGGGCCTGACCGATCAGTTCCAGGGCTTTTGGGGATTTTTCCCAGTTGCTCTGTCGGGCGGCCTTGAAGTGACTGATCTGAATTGAGGCCCCGGTTTCCCGGCCGATGCGGATCGCTTCTTCAATGGCTTCCAGCAAGGTATCCCCTTCACCACGGATATGGCTGAAATAAAAACCATTTTTCTCTCCAACGACTTTTGTCAACTCAATCAGCTCTTCGGTTGAGGTGAAGGATCCCGGCGGGTAAATAAGACCGGTACTCAAACCGATCGCGCCTTGCTGCATGGCTCCGACGACCAGATCTTGCATTTCGGCCATCTGGTGGGCATTGGCTCGCCCTTTGTCAAAGCCCATCACCGCCGCCCGGATGGTTCCCTGACCGACCAATGGAATTACATTGAGTGAACAGCCCCGCTGAGTTAAAAAGTGGAGATAATCTTCAAGGGAAGCCCATTCGTTCCAGGGAATGGATTTGGCAAGATTGCCGAAAAATCCGCTGATGGCAGAAACCACTTGGTCCCGGCTTTTTTCCACGAGCGGTGCCGGTGACAGCCCGCACTGACCGACCACTGCGGTGGTAATTCCCTGATGAACCAGACTGTCCGCTGTCGGATGAATCGGCAGAGAGAAATCGGCATGGGAATGCATATCGATAAAACCAGGAGCGACCGCATATCTCTTGGCATCGATTATAAGCGTTGCTTCAGTGCGATTTAAGCGACCGACATCTGCTATCTTTTGGCCCTTTATCGCCAAATCAGCCTCAAAGGGCGGAGATGCCGTGCCGTCAATTACCGATGCATTTTTGATGATAATGTCATACATTTTCATTGAATACCTTCAAGGTTTGAAAGGCTGGCCGTGGTGGTTGTTAACGCTGATTCATATCCAAACCGTTGCCACATGGCCACAGCTCCGACATTACTTTTAGCGTAATCCATAATAATTGCAACAATATTATTTAATATCTAGTTACCGATTATCTCCCCTTAGCGCTGTCCTTGAAGCTCTATCCACCAGTGCGAAAAGCCTATCAATATTATCTTTTTGATTCGATACTTGATGTCCGCGCACTTTTACAAATTCACAGTCCAACGGATCGGTGATCCTATAAAACTCCTGATACAACTCATAATTGTTGAGGCGCCGATTGTTCTTTGAACGATAATCAGTTTGCTTAAGCCGATCACGTCTTGCCGGCAAACCCATGATGTTTTGGGAATCCGTATACACAATTATTTTGATCCCTAATGTTTGAATTTCGCTTAGCGCCCATAATAGAGTCTGCAATTCAAGTTTCGTTGAAGACGTATACTCAAATGCCCTCACTTTAACACGCGACCTCAATGAATCCAACGAAAGACCAGATTCGGACACAGCCAGGTAGGCCCCATATCCAATATTTGACTGGGCATCCACACTTCCATCCGTAAATAGCATCAGTTTCTTCGTCAAAACATCACCGTAAAAGGCGGGAATAAAAAATCCTTTTCCCTGATTAGCATAAAGAATTATTTTTTTATGGCCGCGAGATTGTCCGATAAGATTTTGGACAATCTGCTTACCAAGGCCAAGGCCTTGATATTCGGGTTTAACCGCTATGTCACAGATGTAGGAACAATCAAAACCGTCCGCCAAAGCTCTACCAACACCAATGAGTGTAGCACCATCGAAGGCGAAACACTTGAATCTACTATTTGAAAATACAACTTTTAAATCAGCGGGCAGTTTGATACCAAGAGGGGCAATTTGATATAGTTCAGATAGCTCGCTCCAATTGGTTTTTGATTGATCTTAACACCAAGATATATTCATTCCTGCATTCCGTATCGGCGGCAAAATTGCTCCGTGATCTGCCAAAGGTCTTCCGTCAGGCACTCCTGCACTGTGTTTCGGATATGGGGAGCAACCGGTCCGTAGTAGGCTTCAGCTATGCCCCCTGTGATGCACGCCAGCGTATCACTGTCACCCCCTAGTGAGATTGCGTTGCGCACAGCGTCCTCGTAGGAGTCTGAATCCAAGAAGGCAATGAGGGCCTCCGGCACTGTCCCCTGGCATGAAATATCAAACTCATAGGAAGGCCTGATGTTTTCTACGGTGCGATCGAGATCGTAGCCGAACCGATCGACCACCTCTCTCCTTATCAGCGTCTTATCTGGTGTCGTTCTGGCCAGATAGACGCTTAAGGCCGTCGCTTGGGCTCCCTTCACACCTTCAGGGTGGTTGTGCGACATCTCGGCTGTTTGCGCGGCCTCTTGGAGGACGGTGTCAACCGAGTCGAAAGCAAAGCCGACCGGACTGACCCGCATGGCAGCGCCGTTGCCCCAGCTGTTGTAAGGTTTGGGGGCAGTCGCACGGAGCCAATGGATAAACGACCCACCGTAGCCGGCATGGGGATATTTTCTGCCGACTTCTTGCGCCGCCTTGACGTAATTCCGGTCGTCCAATATCGCTTTCGCAATGGCAATGGTCAGGACCGTATCGTCCGTGAAACGACACTGAGGATGGAAGAGGGGAAAGTCCTTTGTTTTGATGGGATCGTGTTCGTAAATCGATCCGATGATGTCGCCGGCTATGGCACCTATCATGATATATACCCCCGGTCGTGGATTGAAGACCACCTCTCTTGGATGGCGAAAGGCCTAAAATGAAGCTACATGAAATGACGATTGACGAAGGGCGATTGACGAATTGTGGGTGTCGCTTCGCTCCGTCTTTTTAATTTATAAAACAGACTTTAGGGCTTATTACGAAATTGCTACGGATTTTCAATTGCTATTCTTTGCCCTGTTATTTAGGCAACAAAGGAGTTCGTTAGGGCTTCATATCCCCGGTTGCCAAATATCGCTGGTGGAAGCTGAAAGCTTCACCCAGGATATGGGGTTCGTGCCCCCCTCCGGTTCGGATTGCTCTCTGGTAATAATCCCAAAGTAAAGGACGATAATCCGGATGGGCACATTTTTGGATGATCTGTTCGGCGACCTGACGGGGGGTCAGCGGTCGGGTGTCCACGAGGCCGTGCTCTGTTACCACAATGTCCACCGAATGCTCGGAATGGTCCACATGGGAGACCATGGGTACAATCGCCGATATCTTCCCATTCTTGGCGGTGCTGGGCGTAACGATGAAGGTTAACGCACCGTTTCGCAAGAAGTCTCCGGAACCGCCGATGCCGTTCATCATTTGGGATCCCATGACATGGGTCGAGTTTACCTGTCCGTAAATGTCCACTTCAATGGCCGTGTTGATGGAGATGACTCCCAGCCTGCGAATCACCTCGGGGGAGTTGGAGATCTCCACCGGCCGCAGCACGATTTTTTCTTTGTATCGGTAGAGCTCGTTTAAAAATCGCGCCCGCCCTTTGTGGGATAATGTCATTGCAGATCCTGAAGCACTGCGCACTTTGCCGATATCAATGAGATCGAGGATTGCATCCTGGAGCACCTCTGAGTATATATAAAGCTCCTGATAATTATCATCCTCCATAAACCCATTCAGGACTGCATTGGCGACATCGCCGACACCGGACTGCCAGGGCAATAAAGGTGGTATGCGCTCCTTTTTGACCTCATGGCGAACGAAGTCCAGAATATTGCGAGCAATATTGCGCGATACCTCATCGGGCTGGGTGAACACCGAGCAGCTGTCTTCCTCTTCACTGAAAAGAATCGCCACCACCCGATTGGGGTCCATTTCAATGAATGGCTTCCCGATCCGGTCGGATGTCCGGTAAATCGGTATCGGCATGCGGTAAGGCGGATCTTCCGGAATAAAAATATCATGAATACCTTCCAGTTCCGGTGATTCCGAGGATATTTCGATAATAATTTTTTGCGCCTCCCGGACGTACGTCGGCGTGTTACCCACGGATAATGTCGGAATGAGATGTCCTTTTTCGGTGATGGCCACGGCCTCGACGACGGCCACATGAGGCTCACCCCAGTTACCGGCGCGGACCTCGGCGGACAGCCTGGACAGGTGATCGTCCTTAAAGGCAATCTCCTCCGTATTGATCAACTTGCGCATGGTACGGTTGCTCATATAGGGCCGTCTCCATCCGATTATACCGGCTTCGGATAGAATTCCGTCCACGGCATCACCGGTGGAGGCGCCGGCGTACAGATTGATTTTAAATCGTTCTCCCTCATTGGCCCGTCGAACCAATTGCTTTGGAATCAGCTTCGGGTATCCGGCCGTAAATCCGGATATGAACAAATTGGTACCGTCTTGAATGTGGCGCGCCGCCTCAGCAGCATCGGTGATTTTAGCCAGCAACGGTTGGTACCGTATTCGATCCTTCAACATCGTGTTTTTCAATTTGAATCTCCCATATTTTCCATGATTAAGCTATTTGATGGCTATTGTTCATTTATTGTGACTTCAGATATTGCTTCAATCAATTTAAACAAATGTGATCCGATGCCTTTGCCCCTCATTTCACTTGCCACGGCGTTACCATCGATATAAAGCTCATCAGTACCGACTGTATGTTGAAGTATAGCCAATAATCTTTGTTGTTAATAGTGCTGTCAAATGCTCTTTTAAATTTTTGTCTTGACACATACTTATGTTAATTGTACATTATTTTGTACATGTACAGGAGGTGTCAAATGAAAGCCATAACATATACCGCCGCACGGCAAAATCTTGCAAAAACTATGGAAAACGTGTGCAAAGATCATGCGCCGATTATCGTTACACGTAAAACAACTGATTCCGTAGTCATAATGTCCCTTGAGGACTATGAGGCCCTGGAGGAAACGGCCTACCTGTTGCGCTCTCCGAAAAACACTAGACGCCTAATTGAATCCCTTGCTCAGCTCGAAGATGGCCAAGGCTCAGAAAGAGAGCTGTTGGATTGAAACTCATATTCTCAGATCATGCTTGGGAGGATTATTTATATTGGCAAAAAACTGATAAGAAAATCCTCCGGCGAATAAACAGTCTCATCAAAGAGATCAAACACAATCCATTCGAGGGGATTGGAAAGCCTGAGCCGCTTAAACATGCTCTGTCAGGATATTGGTCGCGACGAATCAATGAAGAGCACAGATTCGTATACAAAGCTTCTCCAGACTCCATCCATATAGCTCAGCTTCGTTACCACTATTGATCTGTTTGAAACCCAACGAACCGCTTCACCTGACGGCGGTATAAACTTGAATCTTGTCTAATGGTGCAATCTTTGGTTCACCGAAAACCGTGAAAAGTCGCACGATTCCGGCGGTTAGAATGCAAGCGACTGGTTAGCCATTATTACTTGATTTCTGACTCATAAAAAGCCTGATTAAGTACCTCTTCAAATAGGCTTTCTTATAGTGAAAAATCTATCCAATCAATAGTTTCATCAGAGGATGCCATCATTTGGTTTTTTCTCTAAAGCGCGTTAATTCCCTTTGGAACCAAACAGAACTCTTAATAGGTTCAGATTGGCCGCATTTAACTATCCCCCGGGGATCCCCGTGACAACTTGGATTAGCATGGTCTCACGAAAAGGCGCGATCCTGGCTGTCCACTGAACTGCCTGGCTGTGTGCGAATTAGCGAAAATGAACCGTCTACTCGGTGTCAAACTGGTATTTTGAAAAATAGATGCTCGCCTCAAGCATATGTTTCTTTTTAGTTGTCCCAAGCTCGTTCGTCAATGCTGGAAATGGATCCGAGGCTCCATACTTCCGAGCGAATTCCTCATAACGGTGCGAATTAGACAGCAATATGTGAGCTAACTCAGTTGCTGAAACTTCGAGGCTTACCTGCTCGTGCCCAGCTGTAATCTCCAGAAAATCGGCGCAGTCGGAAAAGTTGACATTATGATCATAGTCGGTTCCGGGAACCTGCGAGCCTATGCCATATTGCCGCAAAGCGCCATTAAGCAATATCTCAAAATCGTATGCGATAGCCAAGGCTTGAAGCCGACATACTCTTTTCAGCTCCCTCATAAGGATATCAGATTTTGTATAGAATAACGAACCAGCAAATGTCACCACATCCACTGAGCGATCCCTTAAGGGTATTTTTTCTCCTGCGCCCTTCAGATAGGTTATCTTTGCGTGTGGCATTGCTTGGTCGAGCATCGATTGACTTGGATCAATCCCGTATACGTGCAGGCAATGATCCGATAGGGCTGCTGCCGAGTGGCCTGCCCCACAACCCACATCCAATCCGTCGTAAAAAGTTTCCCTGCTGGAGAGAACTCTGCCCAGAATCATTTTGTGCAGCGGCGGCCTATAAGATCTGTAGTGCGTCGCTACCTCCCGATTATATTGTTCGGTCATAGGAGTGTGCCGCTAGTACGGTAAGCTTTCCGATTTTCAAACATACCGGCAGTGGATAAAGTTTCACAATTACATGGGGCATAGGTGCTCGCCAGATTATTGGGTGCATTGACATAACTGACATAGCGTTTTCGGGTAAGGTGCGGCCCTCGGTAATAGATGAACCAAAGACCTTTACGATAAATCCGCCAGATGCTCGCCGTTACCTCCACCCGCTTGTTATGCCATGGAGCTATTCTCAAATACTGTCTCTGACGTTTTAATCGGAATAATTCGGCGCTCAATGTCAGGCCAAATTTTCCGCTTCATCATTCGTAAATCATATTCGGTTTGCAAATTCAGCCAAAACTGAGCTTCGACACCGAAATAGCGCTGTAGTCTTAAAGCGGTATCGGCGGTAATAGCTCTTTTTCCGTTGACGATCTCACTAATCCTATTGGGAGGCACAGAGAGATCTCGAGCAAGTTGATTTATGCTGATATCTAGTGCTTCCATGAAATCCTCACGCAAGATTTCACCCGGAGTTATCGGATCAAGAAGTTTGTTCGTATTCATAATCTTACCTCAGTGATAATCGATTATTTCAACATTATATGCATTACCGTCATACCACTCGAAACAGACGCGCCATTGTTTATTAACACTAATAACGTATTGTCCTTTTCTATCTTCTTTCAAAGAGTGAAACCTATTGCCCGGATTAAGCATCAATGCTTCAAGGCTGGGAGCGGCATGAAGAACCATAAGCCTTTTTCTTGCCTGCCTTTCGAACGATTGAAAACGGCGAACGCGTTGGTCGTTGAACAGCTTTCCAGTATCTCGACAGGCAAATGATTTGATCATACGCGGATAGTATTACGCAAAGCGTAATATGTCAAGCGGATAATTTAGAAGAGAAGAGGCATAACGGTGAGCTAACTAGCGGCGGCTTGAAGAGAAAAAACTTCTTGAAAGCTCAGAATGAATCGGACTGCCAAGTTGGGAAAAATGCCACGGTATTAGTCGTCTGAGTTAAGCGCCTGGTTCTGTTTCCGTTCTATGATCTCGGGGCTAAAGAACCATTTAGATATTTATGAACAATAATGGATTGAAAAAGAACGCGGCCATCACCGGCGGGAATGGAGCATAGTGGAATTCCCTTCCGAGTGCATGGCCGCGCTCGTCAACGGCACAGTTGCTGTAATTCGTTAAGCAAGTTCATCGTTTATTACCCTGCGGCGCCGGTTAAATGCGATGCGATATACATTGGCGAGGAATCCTGGATCATTTTGATACCACTCTATGGAGTAATCTCGGAAAAAGAATGGTATCGAGTTTGTCCTTGACGCTTGGGGATCTTTGACCTTTGGGTCAAGTGCCGTTATGAATAGAGGTTTATCGTGAGCCAATGCTATTCCTGCTTCGATACACGTGTTCACATTAATCCGAAGTTGTTTTAAATCACCCTCAAAACTACAAGCAATGTCTGCAATTACAAGATTTGCGTCACGAATCAATGCTCGGAGTTGGTTCCGAAGTTCACTTCCGAGTACTTCCTTTCCCAAGTGGCACTCCATACCGGTGAGACTCTCAATGATATCTTTCGCCGCTTCATTGCGGTTTTGCGAGCGCTTGAAGTCAGTTGCCAAGAATGAATGTGGATGCTCTGGACCAACATCGTCCAGGAATGCAGCGATCTGAGTCTGAAGTTCTGGAAGCGAGGAGCCCGGCTTCCACTCATGAATGGAAGTGTTCTTCAAAGTGCTTGGCAGAGAGTCGCGACAGGCACAATAGGCTAGTTGAACAAGGCCTAAATCCCGAGCAATCTCTAATTCGTCAGGAAAATATTTATAGAGGTCCTCAGGCTCTCTTCCGGTTTCTTTTCGGTCGGGATAAATTGCAAGAAAACCAGCACATCCCGACATAATCCGTCGAATCCTCAGGATCCCATCTTCCTTGAACGATCTCTGATCACGCGAATCCCCTACTAAGAAGGCACCCTGAGATTTAGCTTGTTTCAGTACTTCATCTCTTGGGTGTTTTTCCCAGTCCCTCCAACTACAACTGACGTAAACGTGGGGTTGACCAGGGTGAGGAACGCTTTCTCGATGCCTCAAAGACAATAACAAGTTTCTTGCATTCTCCGTAGTCAGAACGCCTTCGGTTAGCGGGAGCCAAGATCGAACTCCCAAACCGACTATGTGTTCGGATGGCTGGAATCCTTCCTGCAAAATGGCAGCTACCATGCGAAACCCTGGATTAGCAACGGCCTCGTTCTTAGCTAATCGAATCTCTTCTTTGACATAGGGCTTCTGAATGGATTGGTTTGTGAGAAGGACTAAGCAAGATTTAGAATCCCGCATGCTCAAAGCTAGTCCTTCGTCAACTTCTGTTGAAGCCGAGAAGCGTCGTTTATCAAAGAAGACTTTTAGCCCTGAGGTTTCAATAAATGCCGCTAATCGCTCGGCGACCTCGATATCCTCAGATCCATAACTCAGAAAACAATCATACTCTCTCTTGTTGAAGTCTTGTTTAATCATTATTGGTACCCGTAGTAATTTTCAATCCATCTTCGGCATGGAGATTCTCTATTCGCTTTGGGTCCACAATTTTTTATCCATAGAAGACGACGAACAATGATTATGCCGAAAAAACGCGTGATATCCTGTGGCGAAATCATAGCCGATATTTAAACCATTTAGTTAAATTTCAGAATGTTATGCCTTTCTAAAACCCAATATTGAAATCGAGTAATATGGAACTTTTTCTTCATTTTCCCGATATATCCGAAAAAAATCAATGTGTTATGCCTGATCTTCATTTAAAATTCATCACAACAATCTCCGGCGAATTCCCGGTCCTCATCGGCGGTCCCCAGGTGCCCACGCCGCTGGTGGTGTAAATCGCAAACCGGCTCAGGCGGTGAAACCCGTAGTCATAGCCTTTGTAAATGAGTTTGGTCAGAAATCCGAAGGGAAAAAGCTGACCGGCATGGCTGTGTCCCGAAAGCTGCAGGTCCGTGCCTATCTCTTTGTTTAAAGCAAAAGACGTGTCGGGGACCCAGTAGGTGGCGAAATGGTGGTCCAGCCCGTCCCCGCTTTTGGGACGGATGTTGGTGGGGGTGTGAAAGAGCAGTATGCGCGGACTATTATTGGATGAATTTTGTGGCAGCTTTTCCCAGCCCTGTATTTCATTAGGTCCCCGAATGCCGGGATAACTGATGCCCATAATCTGCAATCCATCGACCTCGATGATTTCGTTGTGCAAAATTTGTATTTTGGTTTTCTTCAGGACATTCAGCGCCCGGTTGAGACCGACGTAGGTTTCATGATTGCCGGTGACAAAAAAAACACCTTTTTTTGCATTGAACTGATCCAATCCGGTAGCAAAATTTGAGATAGTTGCCGCCATACCGTCAAACAAGTCGCCGGTGATAAAAATAGCTTCCGGATTGAGGTTATTTACCTGCCGAATCAGGCTGTTTAAGAATTCGGTTCCATAAAAATGACCCAAATGGATGTCCGATAGTTGTACAATCGATTTATTTTTCCATTGATCTGGAAGATTTTCAAACTGGACTTCAAGTTTTTTTATCCTGGGGTGAAATGCATTCCATATCCCATAAGCCGAATATAGAACAGCCGAAACTATGCATACAGCGGCAATCAATCTGGAGGGAGCATCGATTCCGAAAATCCGGACAGCTGCAATGATTATCCAGCTTGCCAGCACCGCCGGCAGCAGGTTGAGAAACAAACCGATCCAGGTAGCGGAGAACTTGTAAAGTCCAATCGTCAGAGGATTTTCCTGCCATTGGAGCAGGAAAAAGGAGGCCATGAAACTGAGTGCCAGCAGAATCAGCATGACTAACAAGGACGTTTTGAGGACCGGACCGGTTAACGCAAAAACATGGATGACGGCTTTATAAAAAAGCAGATGCGTGCCAATGGTCAGCGCCAGAATCACTGATAGAAAGAATACAACTTTAATTACCATCAAAAAATTCCTCAAGAATTTTGGTGTATTCTGCGGCCCGATTCAGGTACGGGAAATGCCCTGCTCCCTGAAGGGTTATTATCCTGGCGGACGGATAGGTGGTTTTTAACATATCCCGCAACGTTTTCTCCACCAAGGGATCATTGTCGGCTTCGACGATCAGCATTTCAACCCCTGATGTTTCTGACACCACCGGCTGAAAATAGTCGAGGACGCAATGAAAGCGGGCTACAAACTGGGCTTTGCGCAGCATGCCATGGGATTGCTCCAAATGGTTCTGCCCGAGGATATAACACAATTTTTCACTTCACGGAAATTCAATTGCACGTTCTGTTTGGAATTTGGACCTGCTGAAGGTTTCAGGTGTTCCGCCGTAGGTGGATTCGGTTTCAGAATTTCGAGACTCGCCTTCCTGAAACCTGACACCTGAATCCTAATTATTATATACAAATTCGTTCGTTATAGGGGAAAGCGGCATTATCCTTGACCTTTTTGTCGATTTCCTGTTATTGAAATCTTGTATCTGCGAAATCAGGAACACAAACTTACATCCATCCGTATCGGAGAAAATAATGGTTCAAGCCGATAAACAACCTTGCTTTCCGCTGTAAAAGCGGGGTTTTTTTTGAGCTGAATTGAACCATTTCAACCTGCAAATGAAAGGAGGTCGGTGATGAAAAAAATTACCTGTCTGATTGGTTGTTTCCTGCTGATCCTTGGCGTGGTCAGCGTGAATGCAGAGGTGAAGAATCCGGACACGTTTGTTTTGGCCGACATTGGGTCGGTGGAAACCATCGATCCGGCTAAATGCTATGATACGGCCGGCTCAGGCAAGATCTGGACGGTTTACGAAACCCTGGTTTTTTTCGATGGTCCGCATACGGGAAAATATGCACCAATTCTGGCCACCACAGGTGCCCACAGTGGAAAACGGTGGCATTTCGGCAGATGGCAAGACCTATACATTCAACATTCGTAAAGGCGTCAAATTCCATGAAGGCGGCGATTTAACCCCGGAAGACGTGGCCTACTCCCTTAAAAGAGCCATGATTTTAGACCCGGCCGGCGGACCGATGTGGATGCTGCTGGAAGCGTTAACCGGTGAAGGTAATACCCACAAAGACGGCGCTGTTATACCCGGTATTTTCGACAAGATCGATAAGGCCGTCGAGGTTAAAGGCGACAATGTCGTGCTGCATCTTCCGAAACCCTATCCCCCGCTGTTGGGTATTTTATCTTATTCGGCTTCGGCCATCCTGGATAAGGAATGGGCCATGGCCAACGGTTGCTGGGATGGAAACATCGCCAATGCCGCCAAATACAACAAACCGGATGAAGGCAAAGAACCCTTGCGCACCATCGCCAACGGCACCGGCCCCTATAAGCTAAGGTTGTGGGAAACTTCAAAGCAAATCGTTTTTGAGCGCTTTGATGGGTATTGGGGACCCAAAGGCCAAATCAAAACAGGTATCGTCAAGTACGTCCCCGAACACGCCACCCGCATGCTGATGCTAAAAGCCGGCGACGCAGATCGGGTCCATGTGGGCAAAACATTTATCAACGAAGTCGAAACCATGGAAGGGGTCAGCGATTGAAAAGGTCCCCCAACTCGCTGTCACCGGCGCGCTATTCTGCCAGAAAATCGATCCCACCGGTAATACCAGCATCGGCAGCGGCAAGTTGGACGGCGAAGGCATTCCGCCGGATTTTTTCTCCGACATCAACGTGCGCAAGGCGTTTATGCATGCCTATGACAGCGACACCTTTGTCAAAGAAGTTTTAAACGGACTTGGATCTTTACCGGGGACGCCTCTCGTAAAGGGCCTGGAATATAAAATAGATGTGCCCATGTATGAGTTCGACCTGAAAAAAGCGGAAAGCTATATGAAAAAAGCATGGGACGGCCAGGTGTGGGAAAAAGGCTTCAAGATGGTTATTACCCATAACACCGGCCGTGAGGAGCGGGAAGCCGCTGCTATTATGCTAAAGGAAAATATCGAATCGTTAAACCCAAAATTTCAAATTGAAGTGCGCAATGTGGATTGGAAGGATTATATGCCGGCTATCCGCCAATACCAGATTCCGATCTTTATTATCGGTTGGGGTGCGGATTATCCTGACCCGCATAATTTCATGTATCCGTATATGAGCTCTAACGGCACATACGGCAAATATATGGGATATAGTAACCCTGAGGTAGACCAACTTCTCAAAACAGGAATCGAGAATGTCGAACCGGCCAAACGCGCGGCCGCCTATGAAAAACTTCAGAATATCTGGTATGAAGACGCCCTGGGCATCGCCCTGTTTCAGCCGCTGGAGCTGTGGGTGTACCGTGACTATGTCAAGGGATACATAATGAATCCCATGTTTTCACCCTCCATCGAATTCTTCGGACGTCTGTCAAAAAACTAATTGAGCGAAAAACGCTCAATTAGTTGTTATTTGTTTAACTGTTATTAGAACCGGATGACAGCTTGATTTTTATCAATTCTATCATAAGTGACTACATAAATAATTAACAGGATATCATTCCTTTTAAACCAAATAACTTCAATAGCTAATCGAATAACATATCATATCACAGAGCGGCCGCTCGCGTCGGCCGCTCTGAAAGTACCGGCAGGCGATTTTGACAACCTTCATTATCAGAAGATTCATCTTTCTGGCGTTTGTGCTTTTCGGAGTATCGGTCCTGATTTTCGGCATCCTCATGACCTTCAGCCCCGAACGACGTGCCATGGCCTACGTCAAATCGCCCCAGCAAGTCAAAGATCTTCCCCTCATTGTCGAACAGCATGGCTTAAACGACCCTTTCTATGTCCAATATGTCCGCTGGGTAAAAGAGGTCTCTTCTGGGAACTGGGGATATTCGGTCGTGGCGGCCAAGCCGGTGTGGGAAGCGTTCTGGTATTATTTCCCCATCACTCTGGAACTCAACCTTTTTACCATACCGATTATCATCTTGCTGGGTATCTGGCTGGGCACGATTTCCGGCATTTACCGGGATACCTGGGTCGACCATTTAACCCGGATTTTCGCTATAATTGGCTGGTCCTTGCCGACATTTCTGTTTGCGTTGATAATTTTGATGGTTTTTTACGGGTACCTGGATCTGTTTCCACCCGGTTACATTGACGATCAGTTCAACCTGTGGATTCATGAAAATCCGGATCAGTTTAAGCGCTATACCTATTTATACACGGTGGACGGCGTATTGAACGGTCGTTTCGACATTGCCTGGGATGCCTTCAAACGGCTGGTCATGCCGATTTTCACCCAGGTCGTCGTCATTGTCGCCATTTTGCTCAGGGTGATGCGTTCCAGTATGATCGAAGAAATTTCCAAGGATTATGTGATGACTGCCCGGGCCAAGGGTGCGCGCTTAAAAGACATCTATTTCAAACACGCCCGCAAAAATGCGCTCATACCCGTGATTACCGTGGCCGGCTGGCTGGCGGCCTATTCCATGGAGGGGAGTATCGCGGTGGAATATATCTTCAACCGCCAGGGTATCGGCTGGTGGCTGGCCAATGCCGCCATCTCGTTGGATATTCCGGTTCTAATGAGCATTTGTCTCTTTTTCGGGCTGGTTTACGTACTCGTCAATCTGGCCCTGGATATTCTTTACGCCTTTATCGATCCGAGGATAAGGCTGAACTGATTAAATATTTTCGATTGAAGATTGAATAATTAAGGGATTCTTCCGTTTTTAGACTAAGGACATCAAATTGGATCGAAGGTGTTAAATTGCGGATTGGCAGATGACCTGGAGTACCATTTAAATCTATTACACTCGCACAAGACTTATGCCCCAACCCCATCCACGCATACGCGAACTTAAATTCACTCTGCGCCGAATTTTCAAGAATCCATCGGCCATCATTGGTTTTTCACTCTTGCTCTGTTTTATCGCCGTCGCCGTTTTTGCTCCGTATATCGCGCCCCCCAAATACCAACACAATCCATACCAGATGCCCCACAAAGGATATTCCCAAACGCCCAAACCGCCCAGCAAAGCCCATATATTCGGCACCACGTCCGGGCAGTACGACATTTTTTACGGGGCCGTCTGGGGCACCCGCACGGCATTTAAAATAGGCATTTTCGTTATCGGCATCGCCGTGATCATCGGGGTCGCCCTGGGAATTATTTCCGGGTATTACGGCGGCATTATGGACGAGATCATCATGCGTATCGTGGATATTGTCTTTGCGATACCCCTTCTGGTATTGACGATGGCCATTGTTGTCGCTTTCGGGCGCGGTCTCGACAAAGTCATGATTGCCCTGGCCATGGTCAAGTGGCGCGATTATGTGCGTGTCATGCGATCGAGCATTTTAACCTTGCGGGAACTCGATTACGTCCAGGCTGCCAAGGTGATGGGCGTATCCAATTTCAAGATCATGCTAAAGCACATTTTGCCAAACGGGATCTATCCGGTGCTGGTCATGGCCTCCATGGACATCGGTTCCATGGTTATCGTGGCGGCCTTTATGAGTTTTATCGGATTGGGGGCTCCCAAAGGGTATGCCGATTGGGGTCAAATGGTGGCATTGGCCCGCAACTATATCGTCGGTCCCCCCGATGATCCGCTCAAATATTGGCATGCCATCGCCATTCCCGGTATTTGTATCATTTTGTTTGTCCTAGCCTGGAATTTAATCGGCGACGCCCTGCGCGATGCTTTCGATCCGAAACAAAGAAGAAGATGAGGGGAATAGGGAAGTGGGAAGTCGGAATGGGGATTGTTTGTACTAAGTTGAGCAATTGTCGGGTCGCAGATCCGCCTTGTATGAAATTAGAGGAATGAATCGATTTTATTTTTTTTGACAGGATTTACAGGATTGACGGGATTTTTTTCGCCTCCGGCGAGCAAGGCCGTTCTATCCTGATGATCCTGTGATCCTGTCCAATTTTCTTTTAAAGATGAGAATCCATTCCTTATTTATTGGATAGCCCAAATGCCAAAGCTTGTGGAAATCGTCGATCTCGTCACAAACTTCTACACTTACGAAGGGGTCGTGCGTGCCCTTAACCGGATCAGTCTGACCATTGAACACGGCGTCACCTTTGGCCTGGTGGGGGAATCCGGCTGCGGGAAAAGCGTGCTGGTGCGATCGTTAATGCGGATCATACAAGAACCGGGCCGCATCGACGGGGGACGGATTCTTTTTTACCCGGAGCGTGATGCCGGCCCCGTCGATCTGGTTCAACAATCCGATGATTACCTGTGCGGGCTGCGGGGCAACCAAATATCGATGATCTTCCAGGAACCGAATGCCGCTCTTAATCCGATCATGAGTGTCGGCAATCAGATCGCCGAGAGTTTCCTTATCCATCGCCGCCAGGAATTGGACCGGGATGCATCAACGACACGCTCCGTGATCCCGACCCGTTCCAAGAGCCGCCTGCGCAAAGAAGCACTGCGCCGGGTCGTCTCACTGTTGGAACAGCTCGGCATTGCCAATCCAAAAGAGATTGTCCACCGCTTTCCCCACGAACTTTCCGGAGGAATGAAGCAGCGTATCGTTATCGCCATCGCCCTGGCCTGCCGCCCCATGCTGCTGATTGCCGACGAAGCCACTTCCAACCTCGATGTAACCATCCAAGCCCAGATTCTGCAACTATTGCTCGAGTTAAAGAAAACCCAAATTTCTTCAGTGCTCCTGATCACCCATGATTTGGGGGTTGTCGCCGAAACCTGCCAGCGAGTGGGCGTTATGTATGCCGGCAACCTATGCGAAGTCGCCGATGTGCGGGAGTTGTTTTCCCACCCACGCCATCCCTATACCCAGGCCCTGCTCGCGGCCGTGCCGAAATTCAGCCAGGAAGGCCAATTAAAGAGCATCGACGGCAATGTGCCCAACCTGGTCACACCGCCGCCCGGCTGCCGGTTCCATCCGCGCTGCACCCAGGCGAAACCCGCCTGCCGCCAACGATTCCCGACGGATACGCACCTGGGCAACAACCACACGGTCGCCTGCTATCTATACACCGACCAATCCCGAGCGAGCGCGCCATGACCGACCCAACCAAAATCTTAGCCTTAAAGGATCTTAAAAAACATTACCCCATTATGGGCGGTGTGTTGCGACGACAGGTGAATTCGGTCAAAGCCTTAGATGGTATCAATATCGATATTTATCGGGGTGAGTGTTTGGGTGTCGTAGGAGAATCCGGTTGCGGGAAGACCACGACCGCTAAAACCATCATTGGCCTGGAAGACGCCACCCATGGTAAAATCCAATATTTTCCAAATGGGGGCAATGAAAAAACATTACCGCTGGATATCGCCGCAATGGGAAAGCGCGGTTTAAAAAAATCGGGTATTCGCGCCAAATTACAGATGGTATTTCAAGACCCGACGACGTCTCTCGACCCCCGCATGCTGATAAAAAATATCATTGCCGAACCCATTTTAGCCTTGCAACGGGTCGGTTCACGTGATTTGGAAGCACGTGTATTGGAACTGCTTAGATACGGTAGGGTTGACCAAAGATCACTACCTGCGCTATCCGCACGAATTTTCAGGCGGTCAACGCCAGCGAATTGCAGTGGCCCGGGCCATCGCCACAAACCCCGAGTTTCTCATCCTGGATGAGCCCACATCGGCGCTGGATGTTTCTGTCCAGGCCCAAA
Organism: uncultured delta proteobacterium; assembly: GCA_963723215.1. Classification (GTDB taxonomy): domain Bacteria; phylum Desulfobacterota; class Desulfobacteria; order Desulfobacterales; family JAFDCJ01; genus JAFDCJ01. The sequence continues at coordinate 23,332 of CAVRQG010000006.1, read as the reverse complement.
TTCTGAATCTTCTCAAACAATTGCAGCAAAAACTCAATTTGACCTACCTTTTTATCACCCATCATCTACTGGTGGTCAAATACATTAGCAGCCGCCTGGCAGTCATGTATCTGGGAAAAGTGGTGGAAATAGCTCCCACCGAAGAACTCTTCCGGCATCCCTTACATCCGTATACCCATGCCCTGCTTTCGGGTATTCCGGTGCCGGAGGTCGGGCACCAGCGCAAGCGCATCGTTCTTTCCGGTGATGTCCCCAGTCCCGTCAACCCGCCGGCCGGTTGCCGTTTTCACACCCGCTGTCCTTTTGTCCTTGAACACTGCCGGGAAGAGGAGCCGCTGCTTGAAGCGATGGCGCCCGGGCACTCCGTGGCCTGTCATCGAAAGCAAGACATGGCAAAGCTAGTCAGCGAGAAGTTTGGCTGAATGTGACTAAAAAGATCTTGATAATCATGAGAATTCCGTCTATAGGCCCTTGATTGTAAACTTTTTGCATCTTATGTTAAAAAAGTTTCGGTACTCAAGCAGTGTAAATGTGATATAAATCAGCGACCCCCAGCAGAGAGTGGCCACCGGTCCCTTCCGGGGGCCATCCTCATACCCTCAGCTCTGCTGGTGGTCGCTGATTTTTGCGGTTTATCCGGGTTAGTTATATATTTGCTAAGAAATTAATTTAAAATCAGAGGTGATGAAATGAAGATTAAAATTATTGTAATCCTTGGCGCCCTGGTTGCCTTGGTCACTGCCGGTGCAGGTATGGCCGTCGCCGCTAATCCGAAGGTCGAAATGGAGACATCCAAAGGGAAAATGGTGATTGAACTTTTCCCCGATAAGGCGCCTGAAACCGTGAAAAATTTTTTAAATTACGTCGAGACCAAATATTACGACGGCACCATCTTTCACCGGGTGATTCCGAAATTCATGATCCAGGGCGGCGGTTTTACCTCGGACATGAAACAAAAGTCCGCCGGTGCACCGATTAAGAATGAAGCGGATAACGGTTTGAAAAATGACCGCGGCACCATCGCCATGGCGCGTACCGGTGACCCCCACAGCGCAACCGCCCAATTTTTTATCAACAGCGTCAACAATGATTTCCTGAATCACAAAAGCAAAACACAGCAGGGCTGGGGATATGTGGTCTTCGGTAAAGTAATTGCGGGGATGGATGTAATCGATGCCATATCTGCGTCAAAAACCGTCACGCGTGGAAGGTTTCGTGATGTTCCGGCCGAAACCATTGAAATAATCAGTGCCAGGGTGCTGAAATAAAACAAAATACTGGCTACTGGATGATTGTTGGATGCGCAACGGAAATCCCGATTTATCGGGGATACTGGATTAACGAGGTATTGTGTCGATTTTATAACTATAGGAAAAGCGAGGCGAGGTCTGGCTTATGGAAAATAAAAATAAAGTATCGAAGATACTCGTGGTGCAGGGCAGTCCCCGCAAAAAAGGCAATAGTATTGCGCTGGCGGAGCAGATCGCCAAGGGAGCCGAGTCGGTTGGAGCGGTAGCAGAAAGAATTTATCTGCACGACAAGAATATCTCTCCCTGTCAGGCTTGCTATGCATGTCAGCGGCCGGACAGCAGCGGTTGTGCCATCGATGATGAGATGCAACCGATTTATAAAAAACTGATAGATGCCGATTGCTGGATCATCGCCAGTCCTGTTTACTGGTTTACCATGTCGGCCCAAACAAAGCTTTTTATGGATCGGGGTTTATTTGCGCTTTTTGGTTACAAAAAAGATGTCCTTGCCGAGAAACGGATTGCCATTGCCATGAGCTATGGCGATACGGATGCTTTCAATTCCGGATGCGTAAATGCACTACGAACTTTCCAGGATGCATTTAAATATGCAGGGGCAAATTTAGTCGGCATGGTCTATGGCAGCGCGGAAAAGCCCGGGGAGATTAAATCAAATCAGTCACTGATGGACCAGGCTGAAGCGCTGGGTAAAAAATTGGTTGGGAAGTAAAAGATCAGCCACTAGGGCACAAAGCCCATCAAAAATTAAGACTAAAAAAAATCTATTGTTTTAATGACGTATCACAAACTCAGCAAGGCTGGATAGACCTCTGCTATCACAGACCGCCCTCCCAGGAGGCGTCCTTGTTCAATAGCCAACCTCCAGCCTATGGCGATGTACATATTCAGTCGCTTTTGTCCGGATGTTTTTCTACAATCTTCCCGTTTTCATAAATTTTCTTTTGTCTTTCCATGCTTTCTCTGTTCTTATCAAAGGATTGGGGGCAGACAAAATTGTTGATTCCTGTTATCGGTACAGCTCAGTTTACGGTTCGATAGTCTGATATATGATTATTGAACTCTTTTTTAACATAAAAAAAGTGTTTCCGTTTTCACAAACTGATAATACTTTTGAAAATATAAAGTTTATATTGTACAACTACATCAATATGTTAGAGTGAATTTTATTCTGAGTTGTTATTTGGTGCTTGGAACTTCCATATTTATACTGGCCGGTTTGTCGGCCGCATTTGCCCATGCTGATAAATTGCCTCAATTCGGCACCCACACCCGGGATCAATTTCAAGACTACTGGTATAACCATGAAATTAATTTTCCCGATGAGCAGCGCACGCTTCGGATATATTTTGAAAAAGATTTCCCCTACCGCATTCAAAAGTGGCGGGAAACCTACCGGGGTTTAACCAATCAGAAGGCGAAGGTCCTTACTACCATGGCTGTCCGAACGCATACCATTTTGGATCCGTATTGGCGGCATCACGCAAACAAAGACCGTGGTCGGCTCGAAGCGCTTGGCCTCAGTGCTCGTGAGATGGGAAGCAATTGAAATGATCAAAATTGGTCCCGCAGGTTCAGACGGATTGGGAAATCTGAAAGGTGTGAGCAAAGTCGCCGGGATGGGATTGGATTGCATGGAGGTCGAATTCACCTACGGTGTCCGCATGAATCTCGAAACCGCGAAGAAAGTCGGTGCTCTGGCGAAAGAAAAGGGTATTATACTTTCCGTTCACGCACCATACTACATTAACCTGGCGTCAGATGAGGCGGAGAAGTTTGCTGCAAGTCAGAAACGAATCCTGGACAGCTGTGAACGGGCCCATATCATGGGTGCGCAAAACGTGACATTTCATGCCGGGTTTTATCAACAACGGACACCTGAAAAAACGTATCAATCGATTAAAAAAGCACTTACGGATTTGAAAAAAACGATAGCACGAAGGCGTTGGCAGGTGACCCTTTGTCCGGAAGTCACGGGCAAACCATCTCAGTTCGGATCTTTGGACGAGCTCCTGCAACTGGTGAAAGACACCGGTTGCGGGTTAACCGTTGACTTCTCCCACTTATATGCCAGACATCAGGGAGACATTGATTATAGTGAAATTCTTAATAAGCTACCCCATAAATTCCACGCTCATTTCTCCGGCATAGAATACAGTGATAAAGGGGAACGCAAGCATATCAGAACCACGGAACAATTTTTCATGCCGCTGGCCAAAGAATTGGTCCGACGAGATTTGGACATTACCATCATCAACGAATCTCCCAGTCCCTATGAGGATGCCGTAATGATGAAGGACGTGTTGCAGAAACTGAAAAGAAAAGGCTCAAAGCTCAGCCATTAAGACAGATAGCCACAAAAAGAGGAAGGTTGAACTTTGAACCGCTATGTTCAGATACCACCCCTGAGTTAGAGCGCTCAATGTATGTTGTGAGTTGTTGGTTGTCTGTTGTGGATTAAGAAAGATGGCGAGCGGAATATTATAACGATTCGATGAATGAGATAAAATGTGATGTAGACCTTTTTGCCAACAAACCACAAGCAACAGACAATACGCACTCTGATCGAGCTTTCCGGCTCGACCAGGGTATCATTTATCCTGCACCCGCCTGGAAGCTTTGGCGGCTTTGGCATCCTCCAGTTGCTTTTTAAACGCTTCATACTCAGCTTGATCATAGGTATCTAGCTCCTTTGAATGCATCCGCCAGATCTGAAGACAGAAATTAGCGTTATAAAAATCTTCTTCCAGCATAAATTCTTCAAAACAGCGCAGGGAGTCATTAACGGATTTCTCATACAACTGTGTTTTAATTTCGTCATATTGTGATTGATCGAACGTGCCGGCGTCCTGGGCGGTACTGCGCCAGATATTAAGGGCCACCCGACCGCTGTAAATGCCGTCTTTCTCCATAGCTCTTTTTAGCCGGCGGAACGCATCGGTCGCTTCACGTTTCAGCATTTCCTGCCTGACGTCTACACCCGGGCTCTTCTCGGTTTCGTCCTGGGGAATCGCAAAGGTTGCCAAAAGCAGCACCAGAAGCAATGCAGCCAGAATATTTAAATACTTGCGGAATTTTCCGAATTGAGAACAAGACATTTTCATTCTACAAGGACAATGAGTGTTGAATGGGTTCGATTTTAATTTCTTTATTTTGACAGGATTTACAGGATTGATGGGATTTTTTCGCCTTTGGCGAGTTGACCTGCGGCCAAAGGCCCTTCTATCCAAATGATCTTGCAAATCCTGTCTGATATTTTTTTTTAAATATGAATCTATTCCTCTGACTTTATATTACTGTCCAGAGTTATTCCAAGGCCTGGTCTTCGGGTCCAGGATGCTTTACTATTTGGATTTTTTCTCTCTTTCCTCCGTTAAACAATAGATTCCGTCCCCTTTCATGGCCGGCTTGAAACACATATTGTCGGATACGCAGGCGGCTTTGCTCAGGTCACCGGCTTGCCAGCGATTGATCAGATCCGGCTCCCGGATAAAGGGGCGACTCATGGAGATATAGTCGGCAGTGCCCTCATTGATCAAACGATCGGCTACTTGATAAGATCGGTTGCCACCAATGAGAATCAGGGGAACATTCACTTTTTTCTTAAACGCGCGGGCATCATCTTGAAAATAGGCCTCTTTTTCTTCGGATTGGATACCCATGCGACTCGGACTCAGCTTGCCGCCTACCAGTATGCCGCCGCTTAATTCGATGGCATCGATGCCTTCCGAGACCAGCATGGTAGCCACTTCAAGGGAATCCTCCACCACCAGTCCATTTTCGATAAAATCCCGGCAGTTCATTTTTACCAGTACCGGGTACTCCCGGCCGACGACCTGCCTTATTTGTTGCAGCACTTCCATCGCAACCCTGGCCCGCTGCCGAATGTCGCCGCCATAGGCATCGTTTCTCCGGTTGAATGCCGGAGAAAGAAACTGGCTGAGGAGATACCCATGGGCGGCATGGATTTGAACACCGTCGAACCCGGCATTTTGAGCCCTTTTGGCAGCGGCACCATAGGATTGGACAACATCGCGAATATCATCGACGGTCATTTCTTTGCGGGGGGATTTTGCAAATTCTGCCGCATTTGATGGCGCCAGGGGCGTCTGTCCGGTCTGTTTGGCACTGGCGAAAAAGCCGGCATGGGAAAGTTGCATAACGATTTTACCGCCGCTTTCGTGCACGGCTTTTGTCATGGCTTCAAGGCCTGGAACCAAATCGTCACTGTACGCTCCCAATTGCCAAGGAGCGGCTTGACCTTCCGGGCTGACATAGGCATGACTGCTGATGATCAGGCCAACGCCTCCTTTGGCATAGAGCGGTCATCAAATCGATGAGCTTCGGGGTACAACCACCGTCATCTGCAGCCATTCCTTCCCAGGTTGCCGATCGAACGAATCTATTCGCAAGCTCCATGCCGTTTATTGTGCTAGATTCGAATAATTTGGTCATTTAGCTCTATCCTCCAAGAATTATTGAAAGTGCCGGGATTGGCTGGATTCAATTTGTGAGCAAAGTTTATTCAGGATATAATTGCCTGCTGCACAATAAATGTCCATTCGTCGAGGAGTTTTTGCCTGTTTTCTTCTATCCATTCCTCTCCGTTTAACTGTACCAGCTCAGTGATCCGCGTGCACAGAATCTTCAGCTCTTTTTCAGAGCCCGGGATGTCCCGGGTCCCCAGAAGTGCATACACTTTTTTTAGGTTGAGGGTCATCATGACTCCTCTCGTGCAAAACCCGTCCCCCTGTTTTTCCGGAGCACCGTGTTTCATTTTCCAAGGGTTTCAAATTATTAAAGAGGGGATATCATGTCTGCTCCGCTTTAGTCAAGGCCTGGGGAATTGGATGTACCTGCTTTAAGCTTGCATAATTGAATATTTGTGGGTATTAATCAAATTTTCAATTATTTTAATGCCTTTATGGCTGAACGATTACGCGAAAAGGAGAATTCATGAGTCTTTTTACCATTGACCCGGAAAAATGCAATCGGGATGAGATCTGTGTAAAGGCCTGTCCCGCCAAGGTGATTCAGATGGTTACACCGGACCAGATGCCGGAGCCGACTCCCGATTTTGAAGAATATTGCCTGAGATGTGGTCACTGCGTTGCTGTTTGTCCCACCGAGGCCTTTAGCCTGAACTGGCTCCCCCCGGAAAATTGCCCGACCCTCCGCAAGGAATTTTCACTCACCCGGGAACAGACCGAACAGTTTTTGCGATCACGACGGTCCATACGAAATTTCAAGGACAAGCCGGTTGAGCGCGAAAAGCTGGAAAAGCTTTTGGAGATGGCATGTTTTGCGCCATCTGCTAAAAACAACCAGCCGTGGCACTGGACAGTGGTTGAAGATCCGATCGAAGTGCGCCGACTGGCTGGAATGGTGATTGACTGGATGCGTTCGATTATTGAACAACACCCCAAGCAGGCAGAGCAAAGGGGATTTGTCAGGGTGGTGTCCGCCTGGGATGCCGGCGAAGAACGAATTTGCCGCGGTGCGCCCCATATTTTAGTGGTTCACGGTGATAAAAGCTATGGGTTTGGTGCTGAGGACAGCGCTCTGGCGTTAAGCTACCTAGAGTTATTTGCTCCGACATTGGGACTGGGATCCTGCTGGGGCGGCTATTTTTACTCGGCCGTCAATGCCTATCCGCCATTGTTTGAAGCCCTTTCCCTGCCTGCGGAACATCGGGCATTCGGCGCGGTAATGGTGGGCTATGCCAAGTTTAGATATCAGCGGCTGCCATTGCGAAATAAACCGCGAGTGAACTGGAAGTGATATAGATTCAAAGGAGTGGCAATGCGATTTGCAATTTTTGGGGTCGGCGCCGTTGGCGGCTATTTTGGTGGTCGCTTGGCTCAGGCCGGCGAGGATGTCACGTTTATCACTCGGGGTAACCACTTAAAGGCGTTGCAGACGAAGGGCCTGCGGATAGACAGCATCAAGGGTGATGTTGCTCTCTCAACGGTTAAGGTAATAGACGATCCCGCCAAGGTCGGGCCGGTGGATGTCGTTTTGCTTGGGGTGAAAACCTGGCAGGTGCCGACAGCTGCAAAAGCAATCCAACCCTTGATCGGTGCGGATACGATGGTACTACCTTTGCAAAACGGCGTCGAAGCAGCAAACCAGTTGTCGGATGTATTGGGCAGCAAGAACGTGTGTGGCGGTCTGGCGAAAATTGTTTGTTTTCTTGCAGACCCGGGACACATTCTGCATACCGGCATGGACCCTTACATTGCGTTTGGTGAATTGAACAACCGACGCACTGAGCGGGTTGAAAAATTCCTACAAACATTGAAAAATGCTGACATCAATGCTGAAATAATGCCGGACATCGCTGCTGCGCTATGGCAAAAATTTTTATTTGTCGTTTCCTGGGGAGGTGTGGGCACCGTTACCCAGGCGCCCATCGGCGTGATTCGTGCGGTACCGCAGACCCGCCGGCTGATTGAACGGTCCATGCTCGAGATATTGGATGTAGCTCAGGCTTATCAAATCCACTTACCGGAAGACATTGTGTCTACGACACTTGATTTTATGGATTCCCTGCCGGCCAATGGCACGACCTCGATGCAGCGGGACATTGCCGAAGGCCGCCCATCTGAAGTTGATGCCTGGAATGGAGCGGTGGTGCGGTTGGGTAGGAAAGCGGGGGTTGCCGTTTCGTTGCACGAATTTATTTATGACAGCCTCTTGCCCCTGGAAAAAAAAGCACGAGGGGAACTGCAGTTTCCGACATAATGTTCAAATGTCGGAATTCTTTGATTGTCTGTATACCGTGATCATACGGCAGGCAAACCCGACAATCAGGGTGCCGCTGATGAGGATAATAAAATTCGAGGCAAAGAATGTCATCAAAAACGTGAAAGGATCGTTAAGTTCGTATGCCGAAATCAGCAGCCGGATACCATAATATAAAAAAAAGGCGCCGGCAGAAATTAAAACGATTTGCCGTAACCACCAGAATAAGTTTGACATGCAAGCCTCAGAGCTAAAATTTTTAATTTTTAAATACTAATTTTGGATTTAAGGTCCACCTCTCTCCGAGCACTAGGCTCTCTCCGAGCCGGAAGCCGGCGGATCAATTTAATAAAAAATGATAGAGCAAAGCGATACAATAATTCCGCAATTCAAAATCCAAAATTGCCCCAAAAAGCTGCTTTAGCGGAATAAAAACCGGATGAAAGCCAAAAACCACCTTACTCGCCAATTTCCATCCATCCCTAGCCTATCAGCGCCAGACTCAACCACGGCAGATAGGTGATGATGGCCAGCGCAAGCAGTAAAATCGCGATAAACGGCAGTGATGCGACGTAAAGCTGCAAAACCGGCCTATCAAAACGCATGCTTGCGATGAATAGATTGATACCCAGTGGTGGAATGGAAGCGCCGATTTCCAGGTTGGCAAGAAAGATAATACCAAGATGAATCGGATCGATTCCGTAAGCCTCGGCAAGGGGTGTTAAAAGGGGAACCACCACTACCAGGGCGGAAAATATTCCCATGGTACATCCGACAGCCAAAAGAAAAATATTGAGAACCACCAGGAAAAGGACAGGGTTTTCGATGTGGGCCTTGAAAAAATCCAGTAACTGCATGGGAATTTCCGCATCAATCAGATAATTGGTCAGACCCATGGCGGCGCCCAGTATGATCAGTATCCCGCCGACCAGAACCATGCTTTTTTTCATGATTTCAGGAAGTTGTTTCAATTGGATGTCCCGATAGACAACCATTTCCGCCAAAAGCACATAAACCGCCGTGATGGCGGCGGCTTCACTGACAGCAAAGAAGCCGCTGTAAATACCGCCCAAAACGACAACCGGTAACGGAAGCTCCCATAAGGCCTCTCTTATGGCAATGCCCACTTCATTGAATTTAAATTTTGTTTGCGGGACATCGGTACGAACCGACCGGTAGACACTGAACGTTGAGAGCAGCACAACCAGTAATATGCCGGGTAAAATACCGGCGATAAAGAGGTGATCGATCCTGACCTTGGCGACGATGGCGTAAATGATCAGAGGCAGGCTCGGTGGAAAGAGCAGGCCCAAGGTGCCTGAGGTGGTCAGCAGACCCAGGGAAAAATTTTCCGAATACCGCGCTCGGGTCATGGCCGGCAGCAGGATTCCACCCAATGCGATGATGGTCAACCCGGTGGCACCTGTCAGAGCGGTAAAAACGGCACAGGTCACCAGGGCGATGACGGACAGTCCCCCGGGCAGCCAGCCCAGAAGTGCATTAGACAGCCGGATGAGTCGTTTGGGCGCCCCGCTTTCCGATAGCAAATACCCGGCAAAGGTAAAAAGCGGTATAGCCACCAGTACCGGGGTGGTGGCCATGCGATGCATTTCGATGATGATGGCGGATATGTCAATCTGACTGGAGAAAAGCAGGTAAAGCGTCAACCCGGCTATGACCACAAAGATGGGGATTCCGATCAGCAAAAGGGCCACAGCAATGATGACGATCAGTAGAAAGCTCATTTCTCTTCTTTGAATTCTTGATTGAAATCATGCCTTCGAATTCTCGCAAATTCAGTTAACAGTTGAACTGCAAACCGTAGGGTCATCAAGCCAAACGTCACCGGGATGATGAATTCAGGTACCCAAACCGGAATTTTGAAAAAAGCGGTGCTACCCATTTGGGCTTCAAAATGTATGAATTTAATGGCGGCCAATGTCAAAAGGCCACAAATCGCAGCCGAAAAAAAGTGGGAGATAAGACGAATGCAGTTGCTTTTGGGACCGGTGAGCCAGCGTGAGACGACATCGATATTGATGTGTTTACCTTCTCGGGTGGCGATGGCAGCACCGATAAAGCCAACCCATACCACCAGATACCTGACCAGGGAATCGCCCCAGGAGATTCCGGTGTCGAAAAAATTCCTGAGCACAATTTGGTAAAAACCCATGAGGATCATCATCGATAATAAAATGGTGATCAAACCCTTTTCCAGCTGACTTATTTTCTTGTCAAATCGTTCCCAAATTTGCATTGCTCACCTAAACCGTGACGAGCCGAAACCAATTTAAGAATTGCGAATTGAGGGATTTAGGAATTAAATAAAGGACCACTTCCGCTTTCAAATTCCTCAATTCCTGAATTCTTCAATCTGTCACTATATTTTTTTTGTTAATTTTTAGAATTTCGAAACGCCTTTAAATGCGCGATAACTTCATCCCTTACCTTTTGGGAGAAGCTTTGTCCTGTCTGATGTTGCATGGCATTGGCGGCCACCTTTTTGAACTCCTCGATCTGATCTTTGGATGGTTCGACGAGCTTGACACCATGCTTTGTCATTACCTTTATAGCTTCTTGATTCTCCTTGCGGATTGCGAGCTTTAATTCTGCCATATATTTTGGACATAACTCCAAAAGTGTTTGCTGCTCGGTGGGGGAGAGCTTTTCGAACACATTGTTCTTTACGACGACACCGCCGATTAAATACATTAGCGGGACATCGGTCATAAATTTTGTCTTGGTGAACCACTGAAGAGAAATGGCGCCGGATGGCGGCGCATATACCACATCCACCAGTCCGGTTTGAAGGCCCACCAGGACATCGGGCAGCGAAAGGGGAATCGCCGATATTTTGGCCGCATCGAAGATGGCTTTGGCCATGGGTGCGTCCTCCCAGGTCCAGACCTTTGCTTTTCTCAAATCATCTAGTGAGGATATCGGGGCGGTTGACATCAGGCGAATAAAACCGCCTTCGGACCAACCCAGCAATGTGTATCCTTTGTCTGCAAAACCCTTTCTAAAAAAGGCGTCCATTTTATCAACGACGTAATCCACCTCATCGTAACTCTCAAAGAGAAAGGGAATTTGAAATACATCCATCTCACTGAATATACCCGACAGGCCGGCGGAGGTCAAAACGGCGCCTTGAATTTGCCCGACGTGCATCTTACGACGCATATCTTTTTCATCTCCCAGAACACCACCGGGGTAGATTTTGAACCGAACGCCATTGTTAGTCTTTTTCTTTACCGCTGTATTCAAATCATCGAAAGTCTGTATCCAGGCACTTCCTTCCGGCGCCAGCGTGGCAATTTTAATCGTGACAGTTTTTGACGCAGCGCTGTAGGGTGCAACCAGAAGAAATACCATCAGAAAACTCACTCCAATCGCTTTGATCAAATTCGGATTGTACATCTTAATCTCTCCTGCTTTCCGCGCTGTTTCAGGGTAAACAACAGGGCAAATCGACTTTATCATTATGTTACTGTGCATCAAAATCGAAATTCAGATTTTTTACGAAACCGTCAAGATTGGGGGTTAGAAATATTCGTCTGCCCGGTCCAACATCTCTGTGGCTTTAGTGTGCGCCACAGTATTCAGTAAGGTCAGTTCCGGGGTAATATCTGCCGGGGTTTCCAGAACTTTTTGCAGGATTGAGGTGAAAAGCTCTCTATCAAAGGCTTTTTTTGCGTAATAGTCGGCATAGTATATCCGCGCCATCAAAAATTTTCCATCGCTTAGATCAATCGCTCTTAAGAAATGAACCCGCGCACGGTCTAAATCTCCTCCGGCAATCCTGGGCCGGGACGCATCCAACACGCCCATGAAAATATGGGCGCCACCGTAATAGAAGGCTTCGTCCAGTGCCAGGACTCTTTTCATCATCATCTCAACCCGGGGAAGTTCCGCCATGGCTTCCATGGAACCCTGGTTCAGGCCGATCCAGCTTCCCCAGCAGGATGCCGCCCAGAAAATGTAAGGAACATCTTTTTTTCCGAGATCGTGCAGACCCATTTCAAAATCATCAAAAGGCCGGGTAGCCGGGCTTTTAAAACCATTCTGCTCCAATGCCCTCAAGGCATAATCCCTGGCCCTGGCATACAGGGCAGCGGCATATTCCTTGTCTTCATCCTGGATAAAGGCGGATGAATAAGCCGCATAGAGCTGGGCAGCGTTGACTAACAGATGTTTATTGCCGGGCAGGGCCTCGACCATGCCGTCGATCAACATCAAATAGGAGGGCATCCCCCGGCGGATAAGGTTTAGATCGGATTGTTTGTAAGAAGCTTTTGCGACATCTTCAAGCAGCGATGCCGTCGCTGCCACCGTAATGGTTTTACCGGATGTACAGGCTGCCAGCAGCGCGATGAGCAAAAAAAGCAACGAGATACGTTTACAAAGGTGCAGAGACGGCATTTGTTGACCTTTAACCGGTTAGATGCTGCCTTCAGGAAAAATTCAGTATTTATGCTGCAGTGTATATAGGGGCAAATCGGATATATGTCAACTATGGGCTCTATAATATCATAGTTAATCGAGGATTCAATGTTGTGTTTATATAGAATTTAAGCTATTTAGGAAATATTGAATGCCGATAATAAAGCAGGCCAGAGTTTCCACAGGTAATACTGTGCTCATTTAAAAGGAGGACCCATGTTAAAAAGAACTAAAAAAGATGAAAACAACACGCCGTTTTCCGCAGGTGATACCGTGGAGGAAAGACCCGCCCCGCCACCACCGCATCCGACAGTCACGCAAGGAATAGCCACAAGTGATAAAAAGACGACCATCGGGGAGGGGATCACCATCGAAGGCAGCATTCGTGGTGAAGAAAATCTGCTTATCGAGGGCGCCATGAAGGGCAATATTGAGATGGGGAAGCATAATTTTTCAATAGGTCCCAAGGGGCGGGTTGATGGCGATATTCATGCTCAGGACGTGAGCATCAACGGCCAGTTTAAGGGAACCGTCGAAGCCTTGGGTAAGGTAGCAGTCAGCAAAGAAGCAGACTTTAACGGCGAAATCAAAGCCAAAAGTTTTTCGGTTGAGGACGGCGCATATTTTAAGGGTGTCGTTGAACTGGATCGGGAATCTCACCAAAAGCCTGTGACTCCAAATACACTCAAAGTGCCATCTCCTCCCGAAACGACGAAGCTGCCGGTGACACCGCCAAGCATTGCTAATATGGAGAAGTAATCATTGTTCTCCTCGACCACCCGAAATGGAAACAATTCAGACCCTGAGTCCTTCCCAGTTGGCTATACCAGTACGATTCTCAAGGAGTTCGTCGAAACCCTTGAAGGTTTGAAAGACGCTCAGACCCTTGACATGGGACCTGTCTGCCAGGAAAATTTGTCGTTTTTTGCCCAACGGATGGGCCGACACTATGTTTGCGATATGTTTTTGCGATTGAATGGGGCAAAGCGCATAGAACCTCATCCCGGTAACGGATGGAAACATCTCGATTATCCGGACCGGAATTTCGACGGAATCCAGCTATGGGATCTATGTGATCGCCTGGATGATGATGATGTTCGTCGACTGGCGAAGCTGTGTCTTACGATGCTCAGAGCTACAGGCCTGTTGATGTTGATAGCCTTTGAAAATAAACCGACATCATCCATCATAAATACCTTCGTAATTGGTCCAGATTGCCGGCTGGACATTCGGCCCCAGCCGCACTTGGAGCTTCCCTGGAAATTTCGCCATAACCGGGCGCTGACATCCTTGCTATCCGATTTTACCATTGTCAGGTCGTTTCGTTACCATAGCGGCATCAGGGAGTTTTTGTTTAAAAAACCAGGGAGTTTTCGGGATTAGAATCCAGGAACAAACGGATACTGATTTTTCCACGTATTCATCCTTCAGTGGCGGGTTTTTTGCGATTGAATACAATGCCGATAAGTAGGTTTGCAGATCTCCACCGCAGCCGAGTGGCCGCTAAAATGATCTGAGGGCGGCTTTTTGTACTCTAACCAATTTAGCGCGTCATCTTTGCTGTTAAAAACACGAATATTAAATTTAACGGGACCGATGAACTCCAAGTTTATCTTCAAAAAAACTTCAAGTCTTTCATTGGGCACTACAACTGCGCAATTGCGTCCAGTTCGTTGTTGGGCGTACCCGTCTAGGACGGCTCTGAGGTGAGCGATTTTATCCTTTGGAATTCCTGCAATCGTGGTACTCTTTTCGAGAACGATTAATGAGTTATGTTCCGGATCAAAATCAGGATCATTCATGACTCTTTGAATATGATCGATTATGGTGACGGTGGTGGGGGTACCGGAAACTTGGGTAAATATGATCCCCCTCAATTTGTCTATTTTGTGACTGAACATGGCACACCCTTTGAGCAAGTAGTTCCGCATTTTTTCATTTTACTTTAAATTAGGTATCGCAGATAATTAGAAAGATCAAGTAGAAATATATAATGAAATCAATTAGTTGATAAATTTTATTTAACCGCTGAGTTTTCCGTGTTCGATAAAATTGTAAAACTTAATAATTTTGCTTCAGGAAATTATTTCGGGGAATCGAAATTTAGTTTATATACAAATTTCTAATACTAATGTACTAGCGAATCAATGCCACCACATCTGTGATGCTTATTTTCAAAGGATCAGCAATGTTTTTTATGACCGATGATGAACTAAAGCTTTTCGAGCCCGGGGCTATCGATATGGAAACAACTACTTTCAATAAAAAAATTGAAAAAGAGCTTTCATCCATATGTCCGCTTTATACCCTTGAGCCTCAAGTTATCCGTGACGCCCGCGATGCTGGGTTGTCCATATTTGGGCCTGTTAAACACCTCGACGAAGTCGAAGATCGAGTGGTTGCGGGGTCGGAAGCGGATGTTTCCCTTCGGGTCTACATACCTGAGATTGTGACAGGAGTTTATCTTCATATTCACGGCGGCGGCTTTGTGTTGAACCGGGCTGACTATTATGATGAGCTTTTGGTCACCATAGGCACGGATTGTAATGTCGCGGTGGTCAGCGTAGATTACCGAAAGGCGCCCGAAAACCCGTATCCCGACGGTTCAAACGACTGCGAGGCGGCAGCTCTTTGGCTTGTGGAAAACTGCGTCTCGGAATTCGGCACCGACCAACTGATTATCGGGGGCGAATCTGCCGGGGCGAATCTTTCTGTAACAACACTGCTCAGGATGCGGGATAGGCATGAGTTTCGCGGCTTTTGCGGGGCTGTTTTAACTTACGGCGTTTACGATTTGTCGCTGACACCGAGCGCTCGTCGCTGGGGCGAAAGAAATCTGATTTTAACTACTAAGCTTATGGAATGGTTTCATGAAAAATATGCTCCGGCCGATAAGTACTCGGATCCCGACCTTTCACCGTTATATGCCGATCTTGCCGGCCTACCGCCGGCATTATTCACAGTCGGCACACTGGATCCACTTATTGACGATTCAATGTTTATGCACGTGCGCTGGCAGATGGCGGGCAATCGTTCTCAGCTTGCAGTTTACCCCGGCGGTATCCATGCATTTAACGCCTTTCCCATCGAACTTGCCAATAAAGCCAACGCGAAAATCAATGAATTCATCAAAAATGCAGTGAAGCAGAACTGCTATGGACCCTAAAAAAGATTACCTTTTCACGTGTGAGCCTTTGTGATGAATAAATACATCAATTTAAGGAGGGTTAGTTATGGATAATATTAATAGCAGCAAGGTAGCAATTGTTAACACAGAGGATCGCAAATCCGGGGTTGCTTCATCCATTCAGGCCCTGGATATCAATCCGGTTAAGAACAAAAATGTGCTGATCAAACCCAATTTCAACACGGCAGATCAAACTCCGGGTTCCACCCATAACGATACCCTGGTGGCCCTGGTGGAGGAACTCTGGAAAATGGGCGCTAAAACGGTGAGTCTTGGTGAGCGCAGCTACCCGCTTACGCGGGAAGTCATGGAAGAAAAAGGTGTTATCCCGCTCATGGAAAAGTTGGAAGTGAAAATTGTCGATTTTAAAATCTCTGGGAAGCAACGGCCAGATTATGACATCGAAAATCTTCGAGCAGGAACAGATTGCCAGAGCAGCAGAATTAGGGATCGGTGCATCATCTCCCTCAGATGTCGAGATGATACCCGCTGATGAAAACAGCCGTGAATACGCAGATAAGGTGACAGCGATTTTAAAACAGGGATGAACTGGGTTATAGCTTCAGGCAGTATGAGCGAAGCGAACTCAGTATATTTTCGCCACCAGACACAAAGACACGGGGTTTAATTACTAGTAGACATTTATTGTTTGTGCCTTGGTGTCTGTGGCTTTTCTTTCCGGGTTGCCCGGGTTGGGATTTTAGTTTTGCCAGGAGGTCTCATGGAACTTCAAGACGCTATTCGAGGACGACGCAGTATCCGGCAGTTTTTACCGAAGCCGGTTTCCAGAAAAATGATTGATAACCTTATTGCCGACGCCTTGTGGGCACCATCCTGGGGCAACACCCAACCCTGGGAGATTGTGGCAGTCACCGGGGAGCCGCTTGAGAAATTCAAAAAGCAAAACCCCGCAGCACTTCTTGCCGGAAAATCTACGCAGCCGGACATTCCCATGCCCCAAGCATGGCCGGATACAAATAAAATGAGATACAGTGAGTTGGGAAAAAGCGTGCTCGAATCCCTCGCCATTGCCAGGGAAGATAAAGAAGCGCGGCTTCAGCACTTTGCTCATATGTTCGGCCTGTTCGACGCGCCTGCCATCATTCTTGTGACTATCGATCAAGAACTGCTGACGGAATATGCCATGCTCGATGTCGGTATTTTTCTGCATGGGTTTTGCCTGCTGGCCCACGACAGAGGCCTGGGGACCTGCATTATGGCTACGATTGTCAGTTATCCGGAAATCGTGCGCGAGTTGTTTTCCGTCCCGCCAAACAAGCGCATTGTGATGGGTGCAGCCCTTGGTTGGCCGGATCCGGATGCCCCGGTCAATTGTTTTGAACGAAAACGGGGGACACCTGAGGAATTTATTAGATGGGTTGAAAATGAAAAAAGATGATTTCAAAGAAAAAAGCTACTGGATGACCACGCAGGATTATACACCCGGTGAACCTCTGCAAGAAGACATCGATGTTGATGTGGCTATTGTGGGAGGCGGCTTTACCGGCCTGTCTTCGGCTTATCATATTAAAAACGCCGAACCTAATCTACGGGTAGCCCTGCTGGAAAGCGAGGTTGTCGGATTTGGGGCCAGCGGTCGCAACGGCGGATTTAATTCTGGAAAGAACGACCGATTTGACCGAAGTATTTTTTGTCAATCGCAAGACCATCCCCTGGCCGCCGGAGCCGTTGCGCAACCTGACGATCAAGGCTATCCTTGGCTACATGCATTGGGAAGACCGGATCTATGATGCTACCAAATCTAATCAAAACGATGATAACTGTTAAGTTTCAAAAATAAAATGCCTAAATGGAGCCACCCATGATCTTATACGATGAAAACCGAAATGAAGGCCTGCTCGAGTTCGGCATCCAGATTCCGGTGCTGGCCAGCCGGGCCGTGAAAGCATTTAATTTTTTGAAATCGCACGAACTTTTGGGCCCCATAATCAGTCAATGGCATATCCAAAAAATAGATGAACGGATCACCAAAGAAGATCTTCTGCGGGTGCATTCCTCAGTATATATAGAGAAACTATACTCCGCTGAACTCGAAAAAGAGCTCCTGCGGACCTTTGAGTTGATTGATGAAGAGGGCAATTATTTTCGATATGACCCGGATTCGGCAACGCTACCGCTGACCCACCTATTTGAGCGAAATCTTGCCACGGTCGCAAGCACGGCCCAATGCTGTCGTGTGGCTATTGATAAATCCTTTTGCTTTGCGTTTCGTGGCGGCATGCACCACGCTCAGTATGAATATGGGGCCGGCTTCTGCCCCATCAATGATATTGTCATCGCCATCCGTAAGCTACAGGCTGAACACCGCACCCAAACCGTCTGGGTGATCGATACCGATGCCCACAAGGGAGACGGAACGGCGGCCCTCACCCGGGACGATGACAGCATCACGACGCTGAGCATCCACATGGCCCACAGCTGGCCGCTGGACGGTGAAAAATATGATCAGGCGGGCAACCTGAACCCTTCTTTCATTGACAGCGACATCGATATTCCCATGGCCCGCGGAGAAGATCAGCTATATGTGTCCAGGCTGCGGGAAGGTCTCAAAAAGCTTGATAAAATGCCCCGTCCGGACCTCGCCGTGGTTGTTTCCGGTGTTGACCCTTATGAAAAAGATGAACTGCCGTCTACCGCTGATTTGAAATTATCTCTCGAGCAAATGAAACAACGGGACCTTCTTGTCTATATGTTCCTGAAAAAACGGAAAATACCCGGAGCTTATTTGATGGCCGGCGGATACGGTGAGAGCTCCTGGCAGGTTTATGCCCAGTTTTTGGAATGGGCTTTGTTGGATAATCTCAATCCTAACCATAGGCTTTATTTGAAAGTTTAATTTTAAAATCACAGGGGGTGCTCACAATGAAATGTCCGGTATGTGACTGCGAGTATTTTTATGTAAAAAACCCGGATAATCCTTACAAGTACTACCAATTTACCTGCAAAGACGGCGAGGTTCACTTCGGCACTGAAGTCAACAAAGAGGAGGTGCCCGATATTACGGCTGAGACCCAGACCCACTGTATCCAATGCGTCTGGCAGGGGGAATATGGCAAACTTATTAACTCCGGGGATTAGTTCATTGCGTTTATTCCAAGAAATTTGGTTTTGTCAGACATCTCGCAGGGCTTTGAAGTGGATGATATTTTCACCAATTGATTGCCCATCGCAGAAAATTATCAGGGTGAAAACGTCTCCTGTTTCGCTCTATCCCAGACAGCTTCCATCAAAATTACGTAAAAACCGGTACTTGATTGTTATGATTACTCGATGTATGTTTAAATTTGATGATATTTAAGGGTAATGCAAGTTTTGTTGACTTAAGGGTACGACGATATCACAACTTCTGACCATATTTGGATATTCAATATATTTTTAATCTCCAATGAGTCGTTATCAAAAACCGGGCGAATTTAGTCAGATATCGATAGTTACCCTATCTACTCTAAATCTAATCTCAAACACACCATCAAATGGATATTTGAGATGCATGAACAGGAGGTAATTATGAGCAAGGATGAAATGCCACATGAGGGACATGAAAAACATCTATGTTATCTTCACGGCGAAGGACTTTTAAAAGATAATATTGAGGAGTGGAAAAAATTGGTATCAAATGGACAATATTTTTGTGGCGGTTGTGGACGTGTAGCAAATAGTTCTGAAAATCTTTGTGATCCTCAAAAGCTTTAACGCCAATCTGAGAAGACCGGTTTTATACAGCCGAATTATGCATTTGAAACCGCCTACTATTTGGTTGCTTAAATTCGATATGTGTTGTTAAAAAGATGCTCTAACAACGGGCTTCTTAACAACTTTGAAGCCTGTTGTATCTCCAACGAATCTTTAAAAAAAGGCCCTCAAAATAATCTGCGATATGCGGTAATCGATGTTCGTGGACTCAACATAATTATTCAAAGGGATAAATTCAAAGTGTCCGGAAACTTAACATTGCCAAAAATATTCGAAATGGGAATCTTTTTCTGGCGACCTTTCATTGGATGCATGAATCTTAATAATCTTGTATCAAAATCATTAAATCGCAATATTGCCTACCACAACATATTGTGGTATCGTCCACCTGACATTGTGTCCAGATAGTGGCACCCATTAAAAGGCCCCTGTCAAGAGAAAACACTCCACCATCGCAAAAAAGTACATTTTTTTTTGCAGGGACACAGTCCAAAGCCGGTACTGCCCCTTTTCTATGCCTGCACCCGGGTTTTCAATAGTTATTGGTGCGGATCCTAAATTGATCTGCTACCAGGCACCCATCAGGTTCAAGGCTGCGGAAAGAAAAAATAAGACCGACGGTTGCGTAGCGAAGAGATCTTATATCTCGTAGCGAAGCAACCATCCCTTTTTCTTTACGGCCCCTGGTCCGGTAATCGGACCCCAGAAAAACATCGGTACCTTGTCATGTCCAATGGGTTGTTACAAAATACAGGGTTTAAAAATCGCCAGCCATAGAGGGTTCATAACAAGGGCAGATTGTGAAAAAAGGCATCCGCCTGGATTTTTGTTTAAGGGAGTGCAACGGTGTGCCAACCAAGCTATGGGGATTTCTACCACCATAATCTGCGGGATCACCGTTGCAGTCCCAACCTAATGAGATAGAAGTTCCTGACGAAAAGGAACCTGATCTCGCATGATGTAATAACAGATCCGAGCCAGTTTATTGCTCAATGCCTTTTGGTGGCTTTCAAGCTATCTTTCCATCCCACTGTTAACATATTTGAAAAGGAGGATTGATCATGTCTGAGAAAAAAGCCGATTTTTCGCGTCGAGATTTCTTAAAAACAGCCGGTGCAGTGGGATTAGGATCAATGATAGCGCCGATAGATAATTTAACCCATGCGAAGGAATTATATGCTGCCAAGGAATCACAACAAAATATTGTTCCAACCAGGCCATTTGGTAAGACTGGTGTAAACGTGCCTATTTTATCCTTGGGTGGCGGGTTCACTGATTCGAAAATACTTTTAATGAAACAGGCAGTAAATCTAGGAGTGAGCTACTGGGACACAGCGCACATTTATTCAGGGGGACAAAGTGAAAGAGCAATCGGAAAATACTTAAAAAAATACCCTGAGGATCGAGAAAAAATATTTTTGGTAACCAAATCGGTCGCTAGCAATTCCCAGAGTCTTGATTTGCATCTTGAAACATCACTTGGAAGAATGAATACAAATTATGTTGACTTATTCTTTATCCATGCTGTGTCATACGTAGACTGGATAGCTACACCAGAAGTTAAAGCCTGGGCAGAAAAAGCCAAAGCTGAAGGGAAAATACGGCTCTTCGGGTTTAGTGTCCATAAAAGAATGGAAGAAAATTTAATGGCAGCTGCCAAGTTAGGGTGGATCGATGGGATTATGCTTAGCTACAATTACAGGATTATGCATACAGATGAAATGAAAAAAGCTGTTAATGCGTGCACAGAAGCAGGCATTGGCTTAACTGCCATGAAAACCCAAGCTACGGGATGGTTGGGCTGGACGGAAAAAGTTACGCCAAACGAAAAAGAAAAGGAACTCTTTGATCAATTGCAGAAAAAAGGACTGACTTTAGAACAAGCAAAGTTAAAGGCAGTGTGGGCTGATAGCAGAATTGCAAGTATCTGTTCGTATATGCCAAACATGACCATTCTTCAAGCCAACGTATCAGCAGCACTGAACAACAAAGAACTCTCCTCCAAGGATAAATATTTGATGAATGAATATGCACATTATACGGCACCAAATTACTGTGCTGGTTGTGCATCTAATTGTGAGCCAATGATAAATAGCGAAGTTCAAGTTAGCGATGTTATGCGTTATCTGATGTACAGCCGCAGCTATGGGGAGCCTGATAGAGCCAAATCAGCTTTCAGAAGAATACCTTCGAAAATCCGTAACCTCATAGCCAGTCAGGATTACAAAGAAGCTGAACGAAAATGCCCGCAGGGGATGCAGATTGGCCGGTTAATGCGAGAGGCCGTTATAGAATTGGCCTGAGCAGATCATTTGCATAAAAATACAATTCAGTCGGTTACGATAGTTGCTATTATATTTAAACCTTTTAAGTGCCTGAATTATTTATGATATACAAAATATGTCATTATGCATTTCGATAATCATCGAATTACATAGTTTAGCAAGTTATCTTTCCATCCCACTGTTAACATATTTAAAAAGGAGGATTGATCATGTCTGAGAAAAAAGCCGATTTTTCGCGTCGAGATTTCTTAAAAACGGCGGGTGCAGTGGGATTAGGATCAATGATAGCACCGATAGAAAATCTGACCCATGCTAAAGGATTATATGCTGCAAATGAATCACAACAGAATATCGTTCCAACCAGACCGTTTGGTAAAACAGGGGTAGATGTATCCATTCTCGGGTTAGGTGGTGCCTTTACGCGGTCAAATCAACTTTTATTGAAACAAGCTGTGAATATGGGAGTAACCTATTGGGATACGGCTGAAAGTTATGCGGGTGGGCGAAGTGAGAAAGCAATTGGAAAATATTTCGAAAAATACCCAGAGGATAGAAAAAAAGTTTTTTTAGTTTCGAAATGCAACTCTAACGAACCAATGTTCTTAACAATGTCTCTCAAATATTCCCTTGACAGGCTGAAGACCTCCTATATTGATCTGTATTTGATGCACGGATTGTCTGACATATCTTGGATTGCTGAAGGTACTATGGCTTGGGCTGAAAAAGCAAAGGCTGAGAGCAAAATACGTTTTTTTGGATTTAGCACCCACAGTAATATGGAAGAATGTATGCTGGGTGCATCCAAACTTGGATGGATCGATGGAATAATGCCCAGTTATAACTATAGACTAATGCACAGTGATTCCATGAAAAAGGCCGTGGATGCCTGTGTAGAAGCTGGAATTGGTCTAACCGCAATGAAAACACAAGCGAAACAATTTGCCGGAGTTGGAGAAGTCGGCGAAGAAACTGTTACGGCTGAAAATCTGACTGAACTCTTTATGGAAAAAGGATACACCATTGAGCAGGCCAGACTTAAAGCAGTTTGGGAAAAACCGAACATAGCCAGCATTTGCTCAGCCATGACAAATATGACCATTCTGCAGGCTAACGTTGCGGCCGCTTTAAACAAAACTAAACTATCCTTTGATGACCGACAGCTTTTAGAGCGATATGCACAGGAGACGGCCTCTTGTTATTGTGCAGGCTGCTCACATAATTGCGAACCAACGCTAAATAACAAAGTCCCGATCGGTGATGTTATGCGCTATCTCATGTATTGCCGTGGATATGGAGAGCCCGAAAGAGCCAGGTCAGCCTTTAGAAGAATACCTTCGAAAACCCGTAACATCATGGCCAGGCTGGATTATAAAGAAGCCGAACGAAAATGTCCTCAGGGAATGCATATTGGCCGGTTAATGCGAGAGGCCGTTATAGAATTGGCTTGATCGGATCATTCGCATGAATATACTATCCAGTGGATTGTGGATAGCTGCTATCTTTAGTGGCTGCCGTCCACCCTTAGTTGCGATATCCAAAGCATACATTACATCCAGGGGTTACCCGGCACAGCATCAATATTAAATCCATTATCAGACCGTATTATTTTATTTGATAATGACCTTTATTCGGTTTATCCGGTACAGTCCTATCCCCTTAACAAATCCCCCGCCCCATAAAAAAAGCCCCACAGC
>CAVRQG010000005.1:0-256209 GCA_963723215.1 uncultured delta proteobacterium | reverse complement strand
GGCACTTCAATTGTCTCGTCCGGGTTCGCGAGCTGCGACAAGGCACAGGCATACTTGATTTTGATCTCTTCTGCATACTGCGTTGGCGTTCGCATTGACCACTGCGATGTCATTGGTTACCTGGTCGCCGGCGATGGGAATTACGGCCGTGTGGCTGAATGGCGCCGCCGAGGAACACCGCAATATCAGTGGTGCACCCACCAATATCAACGATGGCAGGAACCCCCAGTTCCTTTTCATCGTCAGTGAGAGACCGAAGTAACTCGAGGCCAGTTGCTCCAGCACGATGTCGTCTACTTCCAGACCACATCGCTGCACGCACTTGACGATGTTCTGTGCTGCACTTTCGGCGCCAGTAACCATGTGCACTTTTGCTTCGAGGCGCACGCCAGACATACCTACAGGCTCACGAATTCCGCCCTGATTGTCGATCAGGAATTCCTGCGGCAGGATATGAAGAATCTTCTGGTCAGCTGGAATTGCTACCGCACGTGCAGCGTCGATAACCCGGTCAACATCGTTCGCACTGACCTCCTTGTCGCGCACACCTACAATACCGTGCGAATTAAGACTGCGAATGTGACTGCCGGCGATACCGGTGTAGACCGAATGAATATCGCAACCCGCCATGAGCTCGGCCTCTTCGACGGCACGCTGAATCGAGTGCACCGTTGATTCAATATTGACCACGACACCGCGTTTCAGTCCACGCGACGGATGCGAGCCAATGCCAATCACCTCAATGCCCCCCTCCTCGTTAATTTCACCCACTATCGCGACCACTTTGGACGTTCCAATGTCGAGACCTACGATCAGGTTCTTGTCACCGCGCTTCGACATTCAGGGCTTGCCTCTTTGTGCGAGCATATTGTCGGCACCTGTGTCCGGGTCGGAAACAGGTGTGTTCGAACCATTTATCCAGCCAATCGTGAAGCCATTGCTGTAGCGCATGTCCACATACTCAATATCTGCGGCACGACTCGTAATAATGTCGGCCACAATATCCAGGAAGAGCTCTGTACGTTGCTCCGTATCACGGCGACCAAGGCGCACTTCCACACCGTTCTGCAGGGTCATTTCCCAGGCACCGCGCGGATCCAGGTGCACGCGCCGCAGATCGAGTCCGACAGGAATCAATCGATCGCGAACTCTCAGGTAGCGTCGTGCGACATCACCGGAGCGACCCTCCGGTCCACTCAGTCGTGGCAGCTCGGCGGGTACATGGCGGACACTGTCAACGAATAGCTCGCCGCGCGTGTTCAGCAAGCCACTCTCGCCCCAGATTGCGGCGGGCACCTGTTGCTCACGGTGATGCGCAAGCGGCTAGGCCGACGCTGCGCTACGGTCGCCTGATCGATCCACGGCATCGCCATGATTCGTTGCTGGATCAACGCAAGGTCAGCGCTGACGAAGCCGTCTTCGAGTTCGTCACTGATGACTTCTTCGATCTGCAAGGCTGTCACTCTTTGAAAAGGACCGCTTATTTCAATTGAGCGAATCTGCCGGTCGAGAACACTCGAACTTAGCTCATACGTCGCGACTATGACGCCGATCGCCAAAATCGGGCCAATGATCAAGCTCAGCCGAATACTTGGCATACGGAACTTCGCTGCCTTTTTCGGTTTGCGCCGCCTGGCTTGTTTACGCGCCATTTTCTACCACCTCTACGTGCGTCGCACTTGTATCAGCGCCGAAACTTGTTTCCAGAATTCGCCAACACAGTTCCGGAAAATCAATGCCAACTTGTTTTGCCGCCATTGGCACAAGACTGTGGCTGGTCATTCCAGGCACCGTATTAACTTCGAGAACTTTGGGCTTGCCATCCGCACCGGTCATAAAATCGACACGTCCCCAACCGCTGCAGCCAAGCTCGGCAAACGCCGCGGTCGCCAGTTCGGCGTAGCGGCTTTCAAGCTCGCATCGTCGCTGCCGGGACAGTGGTATTGGGTACGATCCGATTCGTATTTAGCACGGTAGTCGTAAAAGACGCGCGGCGTTTCGATGCGAATACTCGGCAACGCCTGCCCCTGTAACACAGCCACCGTTGTCTCATCACCGACAATGCACTCTTCAGCCAGGGCCACACCTCCAAATTGCAGTGCGAGGTCAACGGCTCTGTCGAGATCTTCGATTTCAAATATCTTGCTCATGCCGACGCTGGACCCCTGCCCGGCGGGCTTGAGAATCAATGGCAATCCGATCTCTTCTATTGCCATTACCGCATCCGCTCGATGGCGAATCACAGCGTACTCAGGCGTAGCAATGCCGACCGCATCAAACAGGTGTTTACTGCGTACCTTATCCATAGCAATCGCGGACGCCATCACACCGCTACCGGTATACGGTATATCGAGCCACTCGAGTGCACCTTGCAGAGCACCGTCTTCGCCGCCCGGGCCGTGCAGCGCTATCCAAACGCGCTCGAAGCCGGCAGCCGCAAATTCAGCAATGCTGTGGCTTGCCGGATCCCATGCCTGTGCGTCGACACCGCGCCCCTGCAACGCCTGCAGCACCGCGGCGCCAGTCTGTAGTGACACCTCTCGCTCGCTGGAGAATCCGCCCAGCATGACCGCCACACGGCCAAACTCGCGCGCACTTTCAACATGACAACGACGTTCACGCATCGACACCAGGCGAGTCATCGCGGCACCTCGCCAACAATCCGTACTTCGTGCAGCAGCTCAATTCCGTGCTGTTCCAGTACCGTATGACGCACATGCTCAATCAACGCTTCAATGTCCGTAGCTGTTGCCTTGTCACTGTTGATAATGAAATTCGCATGTTTTGGCGAAACCTCTGCACCGCCAATGCGATAGCCCTTCAGCCCTGCGGCCTCGATTAATCGAGCGGCATGATCGCCAGGCGGGTTGCGGAAAACAGAACCACAGCTGGGCAGACCAAGCGGCTGTGTTGTTTTGCGGCGCTCCAGCAAGGCATCCAGCGTTTCCTTGCTGGCAGCCTTTTCCGGATCAAATCGAAACGTACCTGCAATAAACCATTCGTTCGCCGGACCGGTGACACTGCGATAACCGACCGTATACTCGTCGGGCACTCGCTGGTGAATCTCGCCTGTGCGATCAATCGTGCCGACCGACTCAACGCGCTCCCAGGTTTCGCCACCATGCGCACCGGCGTTCATCGCCAGAGCGCCGCCAATCGTGCCTGGAATGCCGGCAAAGAATTCCGACGGCCCGATACCCCAGCGTAAACACTCACGTGCGAGTTGCGTGCACGGCAGTCCGCTACCGACTGTTACCAGCTGAGGTTCGACGCGCTCGATTGAGCGCAGGATTCTTGTTGCTGAAATGACGACGCCCCGAATACCACCATCGCGCACCAGCAGGTTACTGCCAACGCCGTGCCAGAAGATCGGTGTGCTCGCATCCAGCTGACGAAGAAACTGCGACAACTCCGTAAGGCTTGCAGGCATGAAAAACAGATCTGCCGGTCCGCCAACGCGCCATGAGGTATGCCGACTCATCGGCTCATTCTCACGTAGCTCACCACTATCGGCTGTTTGTTTTGCTGCGTTCATCATGAGTGCACTTTCAAATTTGGCTTACGGCGCAGCATGTCGGGCAAACCAGCCGCGTAAGCACCGATGTCGCCCGCGCCCATCGCAAGCAGCAGGTCGCCGTCCTTGAGCAGGCCGTTGAGCACTGGCAATAGTTCATCCAGCGATTCGACAAATACAGGCTCAACCGAGCCTCGCGATCGCACCGCACGCGCAATGGCGCGACCATCGGCGCCCGCTATTGGCGCTTCGCCTGCGGCATACACATCCAACACTATGGTGACGTCCGCC
Organism: uncultured delta proteobacterium; assembly: GCA_963723215.1. Lineage (GTDB taxonomy): Bacteria > Desulfobacterota > Desulfobacteria > Desulfobacterales > JAFDCJ01 > JAFDCJ01. The sequence goes on along the minus strand of CAVRQG010000005.1, from coordinate 252,404 downwards.
TCGGACAGCACCACGGCAAAGTCATCCAGCAGGTCGCGCGTTCGCGAATACCGATGCGGCTGAAAAACCAGCACAACGCGGCGCTCCGGCCAGCCGGACCGGGCCGCCTCGAGTGTTGCAGCAATCTCGGTTGGGTGGTGACCATAGTCATCGACTATCAGCACCTTGCCACGGGCAGTTTCAATTTCACCTAGCGACTGGAAGCGACGATCTATGCCTTCAAATTTCTGCAGTGCGCCCACCACGGCGGCGTCCGCTATCTGTAGCTCGTCTGCGACGGCGATTGCGGCGAGTGCATTGCGAACGTTGTGCAATCCGGGCAGGCGCAACGCTATGCGCAAGGCCTCGCGGTCCCCCGGTCAGATCACATCGAATGTTGACAGGCCGTTGGCAAACTTGATGTTGGTGGCGCGTACATCTGCGTCTTCGTTGACGCCATAGGTGACTATCGAACGACCGATAGTTCCGAGCACTTCACTGACCCCTGCGTCATCGGTACAGACGACAGCCAGCCCGTAGAACGGCAGGTTGTGCAAAAACTCAATAAAGCCGGAACGCAACTTTTCGATATCGCCGTCGTAGGTCGACATATGGTCGGCATCGATGTTGGTTACGACCGCCAGCATCGGCTTCAGATGTACGAACGATGCATCGCTCTCATCCGCTTCTGCAACCAGATAGTCGCCCTGCCCCAGTCGTGCATTTGCGTCGGCACTCTTGAGGCGGCCGCCGATTACAAAAGTTGGATCCAGTCCACCTTCTGCCAGCACGCTTGCGACCAGGCTGGTTGTGGTTGTTTTGCCATGCGTGCCCGCAACAGCGATCGAATATCGAAAGCGCATCAGTTCGGCGAGCATTTCCGCACGCGGCACTATCGGCATCAATTTTTCGCGAGCGGCAACAACCTCGGCATTGGTTTCATCGACCGCGCTGGAGACGACAACCGCATCTGCGTTATCAATATTCCCGGCAGAGCAATACATTGTTATCTCTACCGTCACTTAATCATCGTATGCTTATGATAATAGCGGAAACACCATCCGCCAGACGTCTGGGGTCCAGGAAACCAACTACGTTTACGATGTGGAAGATCGATTGGTTCGGGTGGAAGACGGCATTAGTACGACGATTGCCGAATATTACTATGATCCCTTTGGGCGCAGGCTGTGGAAAGACGTTGACGGAACCCGGACATATTTTGTATACTCTGGTGAAGGTTTAATCGGTGAATATGATGAAAGCGGTGCAGAGCTCCGGGGTTACGGATATGCGCCGGATTCGCAATGGAGCACCGATCCGCTCTTTTACAAACAGGATGGCCGGTATTACTGGTACCAGAACGATCACTTGGGCACTCCCCAGAAGATTATCGAGACCAGCGGCCGGGTTGTGTGGTCGGCGGTGTATGATTCATTTGGTAATGTTCAGATTGAAACCGCGGAGGTTGTCAACAACCTGCGCTTTGCCGGTCAATATCACGATGCCGAAACCGGGCTTTACTACAACCTCAATCGCTACTATGACCCCACCATTGGAAGGTATCTCAGAACGGATCCGTTATGGCGAAGGGTTGAACCTGTATGCGTATGTCTTCAACAATCCCATCAATCTGATTGATCCTCTGGGACTGTGCGTTTACAATAAGGTATCCGGGTGGGTGCATGGCGGCCTGGCAGTCTTAGGGTTAATACCACTTCTTGGAATTGTTCCCGACCTTATTGATGCCGGTCTTTATCTGCTTGAAGGCGAATTTTTAGATGCCGGAATGGCTGGCATCGCTGCCATACCTTTAGTTGGCTATGGCGGCAGGGCGGTTCAGTATGGGGCTAAATTCGTTAAGTGGGGAACCAAGTATTTGCCGGATGCTATTAATCTGGCGAAAAAGGCGAATAAATTAGGAAAGAATTTATACCGAAAAATACTTGACAAATTAGCCCCCAAGAATACAGATGACATTTTGGTTTTAGGCCGAGGGTCACCAGATGAGCTACAAGCGGTAGCTAAACAATTTGGAGGCCGAGTAATCAACAATGCTGATTTGCCCAAAAGAGAATTGTTTAAACACATTCATAGTGAAATGCGAAAATCCGATCAAATAATTCAAGTTGTGGATGATATACCACTCAAACAAGTTACAGGTAAAAAAACAGGACAATGGTCGAGGGCTGAAAAAATATTTATAGATCAAAATCCAGAAAAATTTAAGGATAAAGTGACAAGGATTTCTCGCTCTGACTTAAAGTAGAAAGATATGGAGACATGAATTTAAAAGAAGCTATAATAATTATAAATAATCTTGATGTGTCAGGATTAAAAAGAAAATTTCGGCCTAAACATTCGCTTATCCAAATTAATCGAGAAGGAGAAATCGAAGGAATATATAAATATAAAGAAAATCCTTCTGAAGAGCAACAGCTTAAAGCATTAAAAAAGCATCCCAAGACATTACAAATTCCCGCAGTAGAAGGTTCATATAAAAATGAAGAAGAACTTATAAATGCAATTAGAAAAAGGATGTGGCTATTTGATAAAATGAAAAAGTAAAAGCCCCAAAGCAGGAAATAAAGGGGCTCATACCTCATATGAAACTACATTTCAAAAGATAGAGTTAATTTCATCCTGGGCTACTTTGCCCTTGTAGGTTGGGTTGAGCCTACCGCAGGCTTTGTTGGGTTTCGTTACACTCAACCCAACCTACATATTGCTGGTGTTATTGCGAAATACGAAACCCAATAGCAGACTATTTCGGAACCGAGCCCCAAAAGGCTCTATTCTGATTAATCTGGCCTTTTTTGGCCAGAGGCAACGCTTATATAGGAGGGTCGCAGGGGGTCTTCATTCTTGACGTACAGTGAAGAATGATGGCGCAACCCCTCTGTTTTTCACAAACTCATGTCCCTCGCAAAACATCGGTTTACTGCTTTGAATAATGCAATCAAGGTGTCTGACACCTGCTACCCAATTTGTAGCTCGCATTGGCGCCCGATATGGGTAAAATTAAACTTTAGATTCGGGCGACCAGCCGACTGTGATCGCTGAGTTTCTCATTTTCGATTACTTCGGCTCCCTCCAGGGCGATGCCCTGTGCCATGATCAGATCCTTACCGTGATGCAGGATGATCTCCAAGCCGGTCTCGGCCACAAAAGACTCCAGCAGCTCTAAGTCACCGGGCCGTTTCACGCTCAGGTTGAAGTCGCCGGCCAATACGACTGGCCCGTCCATGTCTGCAAGGGCCTTGACGATCCGATTAAGTTGCTTTCCACGGGCTAGCAGGCTCTCCCGATCAGGGCCGGCGTCAAGGTGAGTCGTGAGAAGCCAACCGAACCTAAACTTGACCGCCAGCCATCCTTTCTGCGCAAGAAAGTCTGCCTGGCTGATGGTAGTCGCCTTAAAGTCCCCTTTTCGGGGCGGTTCCAGCGGCTCCTCCCGCGCCATCATCATCAAGCCGCTTCTCTCGTTACCTCCGATCCAAGCCCATGGGACTCCGCCCGCAAGCTTCTTACCTTTGAGGACTCCACGATGGCGGAAGGCCTCTTGGAGGCACACAAAGTCAGTCTCAGCCAGGATGCGGGATATTAGTCGATAGCGACCGTCCAAGAACCGGAGGCCCTTAATCCACCAGACCCAACGGGGCAATCCGGCAATATTCCAATTGAGAAGTTGATGTTTAGCCATTAGTATCTTTACTTGGTCTTCATGACCCAACCGCCATTCCAATCCATAAGTTCTGTGCTTAATAGCGTTTGACATTTTTGAGCATAAGCCTCTGCAGCAGGATCACGGGCTTGAATCTCAGCGAAGATTTTTCCCCCTTGCTCCAACTCGCCGTTATAAAATAAATCTAATCCCTGCTTAAACGTATCAAAAATATCCTTCCGGGCTTCATAATCAGCAGGCATCATTGGTTCATAGACGGTTACCGGCTCCTTGCGCCCCACAACGGTTAATCGTGCTAATTCCCTTGTTTTAAAATGCAACTGTATCAGGTCATAAGTTGACTGAGAAATCATGGTGAAGGTACCAAATTGTTTATTGGCGCCCTCCAGTCTGGCTGCTAAATTGACGGCATCTCCTATAACTGTATAGTCGAAACGTGTGTGTGAGCCCAGGTTACCAACTACGGCACTGCCTGTATTAATACCAATACGCATATGCATATCCGTCCCGATTCGCTTCTCTGAATGAGGGACCCATCTCTGCGAGTCTTGCCTGACATCGCAGCGCTGACCGAACAGCTTTGACCGCATGGTCGGAAATTTCAAGCGGTGCATTCCAGAAAGCGATAATTGCATCGCCTTCATATTTATCAATGGTGCCACCTTCTTCGTGAATGATATCGGTCATCGCTGTGAGATATTCATTTAACAGCTCAATCAGTGTTTCCGGTTCCAATTTCTCGGAAATGGACGTAAAGCCCTGCAGATCAGAAAAAAAGATGGAAAGAACCCTTCGTTCTCCACCAAGTTTTAAACGTTCCGGGTGTACGATAAGCTGTTCGATGACGGCCGGGCTGAGAAAATGTTTGAAAGCATTTTTAATAAAACGTTTTTGGCGGCCTTCGGTAGCAAAGTTGATTACGAGTACCAATCCAATCGTCACCACTGTCGCTATTTCCTGAACAACTAATGGCAACCAGAATCCTTGTTGATAGGCTCCGAAAGATAGCAACACAGGCATTGAGATGAAACCAACGATGGCGATGACACTGCTCGACACACTGTTTAAATATGTAACCGAGACTGCACAAATTAGGGCCAAACTGATTAAAAGTGTGACGGTCACCGATGTCGGGAGTTGGCGCATGAAATCGCCGGAAAGAAAGTTGTCGAGCAAGGTGGCATAAATCTCCACCCCCGGATAGACTCCGGATATCGGGGAGGGGCGCAGATCATATAGGCCCGGAGCTGAAAATCCAAACATGACGTATTTGTCCTTGAAAACATTCGGATCTCCGATATTGGGTTGCTCACCGTTTATTATTTGAATTTCAGATTGAAGCACCGCAGCCGCGCTATAAATTTTATGCGTACCGGAAGGTCCCCGATAACGTAAAATAGTATCGCCATTGGCATCGATGGGGATTTTTCGTTCACCAACTTTCAGATGATGCGGACTAAACTCTAACGTAGCCCCCGGATTCGCGGCCAGAAACACCCCCAATCCCAGCGAAGGCAGGGCTTTGTCGTCAAAGATACTTAGCAGATCAATTTTTCTGAAAATCCCATCGGGGTCAGGATGCAGGCTGACATTGCATAAAACAGCTGCCTGACTCGCAAATTCTTCAACAGGTATGGACGATTTGGTGAATGTTCGAATCCTACCGGCGGTGTTCTCTTGCCATTGATCCAGACCGATGACTTTAAAACTTGGCAGGGGAACGGTGGCCGGCCAGTGTGGATTGTTTCCGCTTTGATTGCTGAGAAATGTCGCTAATGCCACATGTCCAAAATCTGATACAGCCTGCGCAAAAGCAGCATCGTCTTCAACTCCATAGCTGGATGGATCGGTAAACAGGACGTCAAAAGCAATTGCTTTGGCACCGTTTCTTTTACAAAAGTTTACGATGGCCCCATAAACCTCCCTGGGCCAGGGCCACGTTAAGCCATTTACTTCCTTTCCCCAATCAAGACTATTTTGATCCAGGAGAATCAGACGAATATCGCTTGTGGCCTTACCCGGTTTAGCCATTATAGCAACTCGCCAATCCCAGGATTTGGCCTCCCAGGTATCAATCAGGCCCGATGCCCAAAGGATGAGCGTCAGCATCACCCCTGCTATACCGGCCAACAACCCTCTGATTAGTTTAGTACTTAGACCTAAGCGGATGGACATGGGCTATATTTTTCCCAAAGAAGCCTTAAACCTGTCTTGCCTGGCCTGGGGTGGTTTGACAGCCGAATATTTGCCGACGTATTTTTGGATTTCAGCAAGGCGGCTGTCCGGCGTGGGATGAGTGGCGGCGAAATCCTGGCGCCCAGGCTTTAATTGGGTCTTCATTTGATTCAGCATCATTACTAGACCGTTTGGATTGTATCCTGTTCGCTGTAATATGCTTATGGCAGCCAAGTCCGCCTGATTTTCAAAAGATCGAGAGTAACCGTTAACGATAAGTGTTTTGGTAATATCAGAAATCGATCCTTCAAAAGTTTCCGTCAATTTTGCAAGATCTTCATCACCGTAATTTTTAGCGCCCTTGATTGCCAGAGCAGTCAGGGCTGAGGTTACTCGGGATTGCTTAATGGCACGCAGGCCATGTTTGTACTGCACATGGCCGATCTCATGAGCCAGTACGGCAGCAACGGCATCTTCTTGGGGACAGCATCTAAGCATCCCTCTGGTCAAAAAAATAAACCCCCCAGGAGCGGCGAAAGCGTTGATTTCATCTGAATCTTGAATCAAAAAATGGTATCCGCCATAGGTCTCCGGACAATCAGAGGCCTGAGCTAACATTTGTCCCATGACGTTAACATACCCGTCCGCCGCCGCATGATTATAGGGCGGATATTTTTGGAGGATCATGGCACCCACAGTTCGACCAATATAGTATTCCTGTTGCGGGGTGATATCTTCAAAGCTTTTAGTTACCACCTGGGTTTCTTTAGCAATGGCTTTCGTATCAACAACCACGTCACCTACTTGAAAGGAGGGTCCGGATTTGGCTAAAGTATCGAGGGTCTTGCACCCGCTAATAAATGATGACAGCACTGGGGCGGCACCAAGACTTAAAATGCCCCATTTGCAAGCAAGACTTAAGAATTTGCGCCTACTTGATCTTTCCATTATTCTCCTCCTTTTGGCGCTAATTGCCCTTCTTTAATAAAGGCTTGAATCTGATTTTGGGAAACGGTCATCTTTTCCATTTTGTTAATCCCGGTAAAATCTACTTGCGGATTTTTGGATTTGAAATCATTTTCAACTTGCTGGTTAAATCCCTTTCCCGCCAGAGTAATTTCATCGCTCGATGCTGCCTGCGCTACGTCTGATGCACCAGGGTTTAGAACGATTTTTTTCACCGAAAGCGCCGAGGAATGCATCCAGCCGTCGGTGCTTCCCTCCGGCCGATCGATAAGATACCATGAACCTTTAACATTTTGCACCGCAACCTGATCACCATACTTGAGTTGGGCTACAATTTTACCCAAAAAAGATGGACTGGAACGGACGTCACCATTTTTAACCTGTATGCTCATCATTTTTTGCATAGTGCTGATCCCCCTTCTCAATGCGAAGCTTATTGAATTATATAGAAATAATGATAATAAGTTTAAACATAGACATTTTTACGGAAAGTATTGGCTCACAATTAATGACCAAAAAAATTCTTGATCCTGGCAATGAGCTTTCGTTGGATGGTTGATTTGCCCTGAATTTTATTGGCTTCGTTGGAAAGATCTTGTTGACGCTGGGCAATAACTGCTCCCAATTGTTCAATAATGTCAGGATTGGAAGCTAAGATTGTTGAAAACAGCGCCTTGTCCACCCTTATAACGGTTGCATATTCCAGGGCTTTGACAGTCGCACTGCGCACTGCGCCGGTTAAAAGGCTCATTTCACCAAAAAAGTCACCCTTATTGATCGTTGCCATCTTTTTGGGTGCCTGCCCTTTTTGTTCAAACCACACCTCACAGGCACCGTCTAATATAATATAGAGTGAATCACCGTCTGCACCATGTTGAACAATGATTTCCCCGTCGCCGTAGTCTTGAATGGTGGCTTCTTGAGCAATTTTTTCTCGATTTTCATCCGATAAAGGGTTTAGCAATGGTACTTTTTCCAACAGAGCTTCAATCTGAAATGAAAGCTGTTTGCGCTCCCGTTGCTCGTGGCGACGTTCGATGTGTGCATGCTGTACATCCCTTATTGGAAAGGGAATGCTTATATCATGGCGTCTCAGGGCATACCAGAGCTGGTTGTTGATGTCAGCTTTGATCTGAGGGTCGTTAATGTAGTTTTCATACCAAAAGCGAATTTGGTAATTAATGGAGAAATCATCGAAGCTGGTCAGTCGAACCTGAGGTCGTGGGTTTTTCAAAACCTTGGGATGCTGGTTCACCACATCAAGAATTACCTGCCTTACTTTGTTGGGGGGTGCGCCATATTCTAATCCGATATTTAACCGGCAAACAACACGATTATCAGGCATGGAATAATTCACCAGTATGCCGTTAGACAGTTCGTTGTTGGGCAGGTAAATTAGGATGTCGTCCCGAGTTCTGATCCTGGTCGACTTCCAGGTGATTCCGATTACACGACCCGTATGGGAACCATATGTGATCCAATCACCGATGCTGAAAGGATGTTCCATCTGTAAAACCAATCCGGAGAAAAAGTTTCCCAGAGTGGTTTGAGCGGCCAAGCCAATCACAACCGTCAAGGCAGCAGAGGTGGTAATTAAACCCGTCAGGTTGACGTCCCCACGGGCTCGCAACACGATAAAAAAAAGCATTGCATAACAAATCAGGAGTATGAAATCTCTGGTGATATGTGGGATTTCAATCTCTTTCCAATATTTTAGCGGCAATTCGATCAGCAGGGCAAACGTCAGGCGGATAACGGCCCATGATAAAATAACGCCAGTGGCAACACCGATCCATTTGTCGTATTCAGAGACAATGGGGAGATGACCGACAAATTGAAAGACAGCCCGAATGGCAAAATAAACAATCAGAAAACCAAATGGGAGAAAAGGTAAATAGCGAGAACGTTTTGCCAGCAGCATGTATACGGATAATAACAGCACTGCACCGATCATTAATAAACCAGCACCATTCATTTCAACTCACCCTCAATTTTTTTACTGAAAAGATATGTGCTACATTCAACAGAGCTTTGGGCAGTTTATTGAAATACCGAATTATCATCAATAAGCTTTGCAGATTGGGCGTCAAAGCACTAATTATATGATATTTTTAAATATAGTTTATATTCCCAGCAACGTCCACTAAAATTAGCCTCAAATTTTGCCTGATAATGAAAAATAAATTTCATACCAATCTTCATAAAGGTTTGGGACGTAAGGGATATTTTTTTCGGGTTAAGGTATGCGAATACTGTTTTCACTTGCCCTATCTTTTTGTGCCGGGAAGTAGGCAGCCTTAAAATTGAAAGCCAAACCGATGCCCCAACCGAGGGCAGGCCATTGAAACCACCACGGTCCCGGCGTCATGATGTTTATAATCAGCAGCGCACCAATGACGATTAAATAGCTCCAAAGGTGGCGGTGAAAGCGGGCTTTGCTGCGCAACAGCTGATTCTTACGGTCCCTTTCTTTTTCGAATTCTTGTTTGTCAGCCTCAATTGCGGCCTCAAGGGTCTCAGGATCGATCCCGAATTCTCTTGCCGTATCCATGAGCTCCTGACCAGTAATTGAATCTTCCTTTTTCAGTTTCAGGGCACGGCGGATAATTCGATCGACTTCATCTTTACTGAATTTTTTATATAAAATCTTCACCTGGACGCTGACCCTGTTTTGTTAAATTGTCGGCAATATCAATGCCTCCGATGTCGTAGAACTCAACGCGAAATCGTACTTTGCCGGTGATGGATACATGGTGATATCGTTCCGGGAAAATGACAATCGGATGATCCGAGTCGGCATCCAGAACATTATTTTCCTCATCTTCCCAGACAAATTGCAAAGAGCCTTCTTCAACAACCAGGTAGCCGAACTTGCCCCTGGGTGCGAGATGCTTTTTCAATATACCAGGAACCACCGTTTTTTCATTCATGACCGGTGTGGATCCAACTTTTACGGCCTCTTGTGGAAGGGTTGCATTTTGATAATTCATTATTTTGTCCTTTCTTTCATGAACTCTATTTAGGCTCAAATATAGTCTTTTTAAGTTCCATGTCAATCAATCGAAATTTATCTTTTTCGAAGGACTTTATTCCAGAACTGAACGCTGAGTCCCGCCAAATTCTGATCTGGAGCGAGATCCGAGTTCGGCAACAATCAATCACCTTTAAACCGTCACATAGACTATTTCAAATAACAGAGTAAAAAGGAGAGGAGAGATGGGAGATGAAAGAAAACCTTAAACTGCTTAACCTTGAGCTAAAAATGGTGGCTTTAGTTTTATTCGCCATTTTGTTAACACTGATTGCCCAAACATCAGCCATAACATGGGTCTGAAATCCGATGGCACGTTAGTGGCGGCAGGTTGTGGAGGTTGGAATTATGGCCAGTGCGATGTGTCCGAATGGAAATTGTTCGAAAGAGTGTTGTGCGATGACAAGGTGGTAACCATCCTCGGCACCACAAGACCACGATTTCATCACAGGCACTCCAGGTACCTGACGTCATCCACGGCTTAGGAGGCAACGATGTCATTGAGGGCAAGGGTGGTGACGATGTCATCTGCGGTGGCGACGGTAACGACACTATTATCGGCCATAGGGGCAATGATATTATTCTTGGTGGAGAAGGTAACGATAGCCTCTTCGGAAATGCAGGAGATGATATATTGAAAGGTGGCAGAGGTGTCGATTTCCTTGCAGGTAATACCGGAGATGACAAATTGCGTGGCGATGGTTCCAACGATACGCTCAAAGGCGGAAGCGGTAGAGATGATCTATGGGGCGGAGGTGGAAATGATACATGCTTGGTTTTGGGAATGTTGTGGTCCGAAAAATAACCCCGGATAAGCTGCTATTGTCCTACAGGAGGGGTCTTCATTCTTAATATTGGGTAAAGAATGAAGACCCCCACGTCTTTTCCAGTCGAGAAATCATTCGGATTGCGGATATTTAATCCACTTTTCCTGCTAATAACCGCTGCCGACGATCATCCCTGTCTTTGTTTTTCTGACATAGGCGTTTTTCTCTGCGCCGTTCCATTCGTATCTTCACCCAGGTGCCGTCTAAAGGTTGCCTTGGCCACGGCATCATAAGCCGGTGCGGCAATATCTTTGAGACTTTGTCCAGTCGCCGAAGGGTGAACCAGTAAATTTCCGCTCTCCTCCATAATGTAAACATAGTGGGTGTTGGATTTTAGCAGCGTCCGCGAAATCCGAAACCGGTTTGCCGCCCTCTATGGCCACAGCGATTTCATCGACTTGGGCCTTGATGGCATCCTTATCGGCAGCAGAAACAACACCCGTGAGCGTAAAACCCACAAATACGATCAGCATAATCATAAAATACTTTTTCATATCATCCTCCTTTTTGTTGTGTCCAATCCAATTAAAGCGCCCCTGCAGTCCGACTGCAGAGATTTGGCATCCTCCCTCTTCGCACTTGTGGTCCTTGGTTAGGGCGAATCAACGCGAATGCTTCTAAAAATAGATTATTCCATCGACACCGATGGTTGATTGGCCGTCGGTGAGGCATTCTAATCAGCTTCCCGCTAAATTTGGATATAAAGACAAGAAGCTGCCTTTAGTGGATAAATCGAAAATGGTGAATGGTGCATCGGTTTCTACTACAACCCAGCCTGGTGAAGTGCACATTAATACTGAGGATGACTTTCTTGATAGCTGAAACAGGTTTTGTTGTCAAGATTAATATTTTTGCAACCTAAGGGTGAGCATGGCGATGATTACACAGAATCTATCAGAATCCGAAATCAACGACGGTAACGAATCGGGAAGGCAAAAGATTCTGGTTAGCGGAGTATCGCGCGCTTTTGCATACCTGCCAGAAAATTCATAAATCAGATCCAGCCTGCGGCTTTTGAACGCCAGGGCTGATTGTGAATCGTATTTCACAGAATTATGGAACTGTCGTTTCATTATCCTTTACTGCCAACACGCCTAATATCTTAATAATCAACTGTTATTATTCATAAAAGAATGATCTTTCTGCTAATGGCACAGGATTTGCTCAATAGCGAAGTAGATCTATTGAGAAAGCCGATCCATTTTATTTAGCGGGAGCATGAAATCGGATGCAGGCAAGACGTTAAATAAAATGAAATCAAATTCAAAAATCAAAGGAACCGTGCTATGGAAATCATACAGAAAGAAGCCTACGGCATCACCTGTTTGAAGATTAATGGGCGGATGGACAAATCCGTGGCGATTGAAACTGAAAAAGCCGTAGACAAAATTCTAAAGGAGAATAACAAGCGGCTTCTTTTCGATTTAGGGGATTTGGAGTATTTGAGCAGTTATGGTCTTCGAATTATTCTAAACACCGCAAAGAAGATAAGAATGATGGGGGGAAAGATCATCCTCTGTTCTTTAATTGAAAATGTTAAAGAAATCTTTGATATCTGCGGTTTCAGCGCCAATATCCTGATTGCCGATTCAGTGGAATCCGGAATAAAAGCGATCGCATAAAAAAAAGAATTCAGAAAGCAATCATCATTCTATTATAAACGTTAAATAATTTATTCCATCCGAAAGGCTATTGAATCATTTTTATCGTCAGTAGCCTTTTTTTGTGCCTGCCAGCTTGTCCGGTGAGGAAAATTCCAGAGTGGCGGTCAAAGGCTGTGCTTGCCAGCTGTCACGGACAGTGTCCGCCACGATTCCAACCGCCTGTCCTGGTTGATCGGGCGTTTCAACTCAGTCAAGACATCGGAGACATATTCTTCGCGGCGCATGCCGACCAGCACACAGGATACGGCCGTCGTGGAACGGACTGCCCGCACCGCTTTCTGACTCAGGGTTCCTTCAAGGGCCCAGTCGGGATCGGCGGCTGCCAGCACGCGTCGAATTCTATCGACGCGGCGTGATGCTTTTTCAGCGGAAATTGAAGCCACGGCCTCAAAAGCATCTTCGATCCGTGCCTGATGAGAAATCATCCATTCTGTTAAATCCTCATTTTGGCTACCGTATGGTTTTAAAAAATCCATTACCCCCTGGATCCGAGGTCGCAGATTGCCCGTTTCAACCTGGCGCCAATTTTCATATGATCCGAAATTCAGCCAGTGATGTTTGAGAATATCGCCGACTGCTATCTGTTCCTTGATACGGGCGCTCAAGCCCGGCGGGACATTCATGCCCGGCAGGATCTTCATCCACAGGGTTTTTTCGGATTTCGACAGAAATTGAATTTTGCGTACGATTTCTTCTTTGGCTTGGCGCTCGGAAATAGGTACCTGGGCCAGGCGAATCAGTTGATTGTTGTGAAAGGCATTCAACGGCCGGTTGACCAAGACCCCCAGGCCTTTGTGTTCCGCAAATTCAAGCACACTGTCATGGTCTGGTTGGTTTTTTTCCAATACCGCGCCTGACTCCATCAGATTGAATGGCAGTTGGACCAGTCGAAAATGATGGGGTGCGGCGAGGGAATCGGCAATATCCCAGACAGTGGCCAGGCACGTGAAATCCGGCTGATCTGCGGCCGCCGGAAAAGTATTCGAGCTGATCCCGTAATGGCGGATACGGCCGCGGCCGACCTCGTCTTCCAGATATTCGAAGGCGTTTCGGATTCGGCGGTAGTATTCAGCCCGGGCCGATTTTACTGGATGACGGTTCTTTTGAGCCCACTCGAGGTAGTATTCAGGATTGTGGAGCAGGTAGAAGTCTAGTGTCTTCAAGTTAAGGCGCTCCAGGCTGCGATCCAGCTGATCCTTTAAAAAATCGGGGTGAATGCAGTGTTCCAAACCTTCACCATATTCCACCAACTCCGGAAACGGCCGGCCCTCTTGTTTGCGTTTCCGGCTTAATTCATAATTCTGTCCCTGCAGGTAGCCCACTTTGGAAACCACGACTATTTCCTCACGAGATCGTTGGCCGGATGCAATCAAATTTTCCAATACCTCTCCGACCAGACTTTCGGAGCCACCATCGGCATAGTTTGAGCTGGTGTCGATTAGGTTGATGCCTTCACACAAAGCATTTTGCAGGGCGGTTTTGTGGTGGGCTGCGCCGGGGCTGACCCGGTAGCATCCAAATCCTGCCTGGCTCACCATCAACCCTGTTGTCCCGATGTTGGCAACAGACAACGGGTGATGTTGTTTCGCAAAAGTTTCCGTTGCATTTTCGGTTGCATATCCTTGAATCACGACATATTCCTTTCACAGGCTGCGGTCTTTTCCTCAAATTACCATATCCATTTATTGATGGGAGTCAAGGGGCTTTCATTTCGGCAGCCATGAGTCTGATGGCAGTTGCATGTGCCCTGCTGATAAAAGAAAGGCGCCATGGTGTCTCCTAAAAATAGACCGATGAAGTCCTTAGATATGGAATTATACGATGGATGTGCGCACCCGATTCCAAGTGTCGGAATTGATTTTGTCTTGACAATCGTTACAATTCCGAATAAGCATATACTGAAATTTTCGTCCATGAAAGCAAAGTTCAATTTCATCTCCTTGTAATATTGGCCTGAATTCGGATTTTATTCGTCATCGAGTCTGACCGCGCACCGGAATTCCTCAGTTCCTATTCGTCTTTTGATATCAGCCGTATTTATAACCCTTGGCGCCAATATTAAACCAACCTTTTTAGTGGTCGACCCGAAAAGGTTCTACCAACCCGGGGAAAAAACAACGAACCATGGAAAATACGGAATTCGGATATCGAAGAAAGAAACAAATATGAGATTCTAATTTTCGAATGTTTAAAAGGAGACAGGAAGATGATCAAAATTCATGTAAGAAGGAATATCCCGGCGGACAAGAAAGAAGATGCGATGTTGTTGATCAATGAATTGAGATCCATGTCCATGGGCAATCCGGGATACATATCCGGCGAAACGCTGAAACGGTTGGATAAGCCAGGAGAAAGTCTGGTGGTCACCAAATGGAAATCGGTTCATTTCTGGGAACAATGGTTTCAAAGTGAAGATCGATCACGGATCCAAAACAAAATTGACCAATTGCTGGGGGAAGACACCCTATATGAGATCTATGAGTATGACCCTGCGTAGAATATTCGCTATGATTTCCGACGTGCTGAGGCCCTGGTTGTTTCCCGTTCACCATGAAGATATGTGGTTATATAGTGAATCATTACCGCAATGTTGTTTCTGCAGTCTTGGGGATAACTTTGGTTGACACTGACTTGGAAATACTATATTTTTGCTATGGTTTTAAGCAACACCGGGGTTCAGATTAATTACGGAGCCTAAGGGTATGGACGGAATGAATCTACCAAATTTGGAATTAAAAAACTTTCCGTATTTTTTCCTGATTTGTCTGATTACAGTCGGCTTGGTTTCTGACCTGCCAGCCACTGCATCCGGGCCAGCTGAATTCATACTTGGATGGGATGCCAATGAGGAAGCGGATCTTGACGGATACGAAATATATGTCCGCAAGGGAACTGCCGATACCACCTATACATTCTTAGCAGAGGTATATCTCGATGAGCTGGAGGACCCGGACAACCCCAAGGTTACCATATCCGAATTGTATAATGGTCTCCTATCTGATCAGATCACACCGGTGGTCAGAATGGCCGAACTGACAAATAATTCAACCTATCATTTTGCTCTTACGGCGTTTGACACCCAAGGGAATACAAGTGATTTTTCTGAAGAACTATGTGTCGAAGTCATCGGGACTAAAGTTTTCGAGTGTGGTTCGACAGACAATAGCAACGGTGATAGTGATAGCAGCATGACAGTGACAGCAGCGATACTATCGACAGTGGTGATAGCAGCGGCGATGATAGTGGTGCCTCCGCAGAGAATAGCTCTAATGGTGGTGGTGGCGGCGGGTGCTTTATCGCCACCTCATCTTTCTAATCTCGTGAGACAGATGTGCTGTGGAACTTATTTCATCACGGCAGTAAACCCCTTAGTTGCAACGTTGGGTAAAGAGTGACTTCTAATCAAAAAGGAGCACCGATCCGATTCAAGTGGGCATTTGAAAAATCGATGGGAAGTTGAACCCACAGCAATAAGTGGTCGGACATCTCCTTACGCCGCCAGAAATTGCGATAGTATCTAAGCAAATCGGCCGGGATGGAACCTGACGCTGTTCTGAGGTCGGCGCTGTAATCCTGGAACTTGTCATCCGCATAGACCGCATCGAAGAAATCAACGACACCGATGGATGTCGGCCCTATACCGTCGGAATCATCGAACAGATATGCTATTTGGTCGTAAAAGCGGGCTTCTTGTCCGACATTTGTGGCCCTGAGGTCTGTGCGTCCATGGGGGATTGAGAACCCCGAGTTCGCAAGTGCCCGGGCAGCAACCCCGTCGGGGTCAAACATGTTGAAATCTCCTAGCAGGATTATATTCCGGGACCAGGCCCCGTGTTCGGCCCGCCGTTTCACCAAAAAATTTGTGAGTTGTTCGACTTCTTCCACACGAGGCGCATGATCCGCCTCTTCTTCTCCCCAGATCAGGTGGACAGTGGAGAGTATGAACTCAAACCAGCCTGACTTGAACCCTGCCATGTAAGGGGTTCGTACCAGCTGCCGAGATTGAATTTCATTACCGGCTTGGTCTTTGACTGCCGGCAGAACGATTTCTCCGGCCAACCCTGAAAACCGGGCTCTGCGTGAGTCAAACAAATAGGCAAGCCGCTCTCTGTTGCCGGGGTCGCCCGCCGTGACGTCTGAGACAATATACCTCCACCACGGCCCAAGCAGTCGAGTAACTACCTCCAGGTCATGCAATGATTGCTTGACCTCCTGGATTGCAATCAAATCAAAGCGAGAGAGAACTTCCGCGATGTACCAAAAAGACTCGTCGTATCGCTCGGTGCTGCCGAAGTGTTGGATGTTCCAGGTTGCAAGCAGCAGTTGGTTTTCCGACTTCGCAGGGACGAAATTCAAACTCTGGGGATCCTCAAGGGTTGCGCGCAAATCCAACAAATTGCGTGCCGCCCGTTGCGGCACCAAGCGGCGTCGATCCCCCTCCTGCCGAGGATACCTGCGCATAAAGCGTTCAAAGTCATAAGAAAGTCCCATTATTTATTCAGCTATAATTTCGTACCACTCAACTGGGTAGGACGAGTGCTCAAGATTTGGATTAATATCGGGAACAGTTGACATCGGCAATGATTTCTGAATCCCGAACCTGAAACCGCTCATTTCAAGTCTATACTTACCGCGCCCATTCAGCGCCTGTCAAGTCTTTTGCCGCAAGGCTGTGGATGTATCCTATTCGCTGAAATTTTCGGGATCGAGCGTTTGATGTATATCCCAATCTTGCTTAGTCCATCGATTCATAAATTCAGTCATTAGCCTCTTAGTTACTCGTAAGTCTGTAATCTAAAATTTTCACATGCAATTTCTGTTTGCCGAATCGAAGTGCTTTGCGGTACTCCTCCTTTTGCATCGCGATGTCGACGCGGTTGCGATAACGCCGGTTCATGCGGTCGGTTACTAAACATACACCAATTTTATCCACATATAAATGGGAGCCTAACGGTACAAAGTTGGCTGCACAGCGCATCTCGCCCTCGGCCAGTGCTCTGCAGATATTCTCTCCATTAGCCGATATGCAGGGAGTATCATCTGTTTGCCTGGGGTCTCCAACATTGTAAGCAGTCACCTCGCGAATGGTTTCGCTTCTCACTTTGTAATGCTGATCTTTATGAACCAGGATTGGAGATGACATCGGGTCTGCAGATGCAATACCGAAAGCCAGGAAATTTATGAGTAAAATAAAAAGACTTGTAGCAATTGTCGATAATTTTGTAATTTTGCCTTTTCCTTTTGACCTCATCACATACCTCCCTTTTTAGCTATAATTCGATGTGACTGGGTTATCCTGCTGCCTCCCTGAAATCTCAGCAGCCTGATAAGGTTGTCACTAACTAAGGCAAATCGCATGCCAAAATCCGAAAGCGATAAAATAAGCTAAAATATCAAATAGATAGGATATTATTGAGTACTAGTCCCGGATAGCTGATTATGAAACTAAATGGATAGAAAGGTGAAGAAAAATTCCCATCGTAACCTGACGGCAATATTTATCGAGATGGGGTATGGACGATCGAGGAAGTCGTGCTCTTGCGGAAAAGGTTCAGCAAAATACTCTGGAGAGAACTCTCAGTTATCCGATATTACAAAGGAGAGAAAAGTTTGAAAGTGAATTTGAAAAATGCTTCAAAATAAATGGAGCAATTGAAATCGGCGTCTTGAAGCAACTTTAGGCGACTAAGGTGAGGTGGGCCTGGGTAAGTTCTGAATGATTTCTTTCAATTTTCGGGAGAATTCTTGCGGTACCGGTTGATCTTTTACATTTTTGCAAATTGCTATCGTCCTTTTCAAGGTTTCCAGACAGGTGAAGCAAGCAACACAGTTATCAGCATGTTTTTCGATTGCGGCGCAGTTGACATGATCCAGTTCGCCGTCAATATATTCGGAGAGTTTCTGAAACATCTCCAGACAGTGCTTATGATCATGATGATTGCTGGTCATTTTCAAAATATCCTTTCAACTTATCTCTTAAATAAAGCCGGGCACGGTGGAGCCTCACTTTTACATTGGATGGCGATATACCGAGAATCTGGGCCGTCTCTGTCGTGCTGAATCCTTCAATATCCCGTAGCACTATAACCAGGCGATATTTTTTGGGAAGTGATAATATTTCCTGGTTAACCGTGCTGGAAAGCTCCTGATTCAGCAAATTATCCAGAGGCAATAAGGCCCATTCCGGGACATGATCCGGGACCTCGGTTTGATTTTCAGGACTAAACTCGTCCAGAGACAATTCTTTATCCGGAGCGAATTTGGATTTACGCCTTTTTTTGATGCAAGTGCTGGCTGCTACTTTGTACAGCCAATTTTTGAATTTTGTTTCATGCCGGAAATCCTTTAAATATTTGAAAACATTTAAAAATGTTTCCTGGATCATGTCTTCGGCATCACTGTGGTTGCGACACATCCGCAGACTGAAGTTATAGAGTTTCTGTTCGTACCTTTTGACAAGGTCGTGAAACCCATCTCGCCGGCCGGAGTTAATCGCCTGGATCAGTTCAAAATCTTTATCTTTGATCTTTTTGTGATTTGATTTCTTTTCCGCGGTCATAGTCGCTTGTCACCTGACAAGAGTCTTTCAGTCAGGTGGAAATTCCCAATTTCGGCAAAATGTAGACCTGGAGCAGAATCCAGACGCCGACAATTCCCAACACAATGAATAAGTCTTTCATGGTGATCTCCTATGAAGTGGCATATAACCGGATCAAGTATACCGCCGGGGCGGATTATCGAACATAATCTGAGGTTATGTCACCACTTGGCTGATTTTATACGTGGTTATCGAACAGTTGTCCACTGTTTTTTAAAAACAAAGCAGTACAGGCTGACAAATAAAAATGCCATGACAAGTCCCAGGTGACAGAGATCCAGAAAAATAATAAAGTCGGCTGAAAGATTTGATCCGGCTAGATTTCTGACGACAAGGAAAACGCCACTGGCCAGGATACCGGCCAGCAGAGCACTGCGCACATATCCGCTGATGGTCATTCGCCTGGTTTTTCGCTGTGACAAAAGATAGTCTATGATCATATAGGCCGTAAAAGCCAGAAACAATATGGCGGCCAGATAGTGAATATAGTGGGTTATAAAAAACTCAGCCAGCCAGCCCAATCCGGGGATGTCGGCGATGTAATAGCGTTTGAAAATAGGCATCTGCCCAAAACCGGAAAGGGACAAAAAAAGAATGGTTATCAGGTAAAACCAGCGACCCGGCAAACTGATCATCCTTGTGTTGTTTTGACCATGATCCATCAGAAATACTCCTTATATTGAACATCCTGAAACTACTTTGTCTGTTTATAAAATTTCCCGACGGCAGCCGCGATGCCGGCGATGGGGGCCACAATCATGGCCACCGCCAGATTATTGGCCTGGGCCATGGTATTTTCCACCGGTTTCAAATCGGGTTTTCCCTTTCCTGTTTCGATGGCTTTGTTCAGTTCTTCAAATGGAACCGGTGAGACATAGATGGTGTTGGTGCCGCCGTTTTCCTTCTCTCCGTATATATAACCGTTTATTTCGTCGGCCAGGGCATGCGCTTTTTTTAGGATTTCATCTCTGGGACCGATGGTTTGGACATCTTCCGGACAGGCCTCGATGCAAGCCGGCAATTCACCGTCTGCGATGCGGTTGTAACAGCGATCGCATTTGTACATAACGCCGTTGCCCGCCATTGAAGGCATGAAGTCCAGATAGAGCCCTGTGCCTGTTTGACGTTGGGGAATGTGCCATGGGCAAACCTTACGGCATTTGGAACCCCCCAGGCAAATGTCCGAATCTATCCGAGAGATGCCGTTTTCAAGTTGTTGCGCCGCTCCCCAGGGGCAAAGTTTCACACAAGGTGGGTTGACGCAATGCATGCAGCGTCGGGGGATTGTCAGCTCGGTTTCTTCACCGTTGATTTCAACCTCGGCATGCTGGATAAAAAGCCAGTTGTAGGGCGTCAAACGGTCATTCACATCCTTTTTTTCGGACCAGTCTTCAACCGGAACCCTGTTGGGATACATCTTCGGAAAAGGCTTTTGCGGATCGGGATATTTTTCAAAATTTACTTCCGAGCAGGCTTCGACGCAGGCTTCACAGCCGATACATTTTCGGATATCCAGCAGTGTCGTCAACTGTTTGTTTTCATCGGATATGCCGGCGGCGGCCGATCCCGGAATACTGGAGACCGCCAAACCTGCCGCAGTTGCCAGGCCCCCTTTTAAAAATAATCTCCTGGAAATCTGTTGTCCCATTTAACCTCCTGATAAGTTAAATATTTTCACAATTTATGGTAAGTCGCGTCGAGAATTGCCTGTAATGAGCCGGGGGGTACCAAATGGTTACAACTAAAAAATTTAATTTACAGAATGGGTCTTATCTTGATCGGCCGGTCACGTCGTGTTATCTTTTGTTCGGAGGACAGAGACAGAAGGACAGAAGACAGAAGACAGAAGACAGAGGACGGAGGGCAGAGGTCAAAAGATAGAACTGGGAAACCTCTAACGCGTGATTTGTAACACCCAACACACAACCACGCAACGCATACCAACTTGCAACCCGCAACGCTAACCGCTCAACCTAGATTTCAAAAAGGAGGTCCTATGGATATTAGGCTAAAAAAGATCTTATGCCCCACTGATTTTTCGGAAAATTCCGCACATGCCATGAAATATGCGCTGGCATTGGCAACCTTGAGCCAGGCGCAGCTCCAACTGTTTCACGTTGTTGAACCCATCTCTTATCCCCAAGCCACCGAGCTTTTCGAACCCGTGTTGGACGAGGTTGAGCTCACGATGAAAATGGAGGCTGCTTTTCAAAAACAGCTGGAAGATCAGGTCGCCGCCTTAAAAGAAGATTACCCCAAAATAGCAGGAAAGCTTGTCACCGGAAACACATTTCTGGAGATCATCCAGGCTGCGCGTGATGACAATGTGGATATGATCGTTATGGGGACCCATGGGCGGACGGGATTGGCACACGTTCTGATTGGAAGCGTGGCTGAAAGAGTTGTCCGTGAAGCTCCTTGCCCCGTGTTGACTGTCAAACACCCGGAACATGAATTCGTCAAACCCTGAAACGCTTTGTTTCACGCACCCAGATAGATACCCCGGCCGGCGCGTTTGATGATGCCTTGCCTGAATGCTTTATAGATCACGTTTCTGATTTTTTTCTCATCAAAGCCGGTCTTTTGCCGCAGGGTGGCGACATCAAGCCCTCTTTTTGATCGCTTGATAATATCGAGGAGCTGCGCCGTATCGCTAAGCTCTGCTATTTTTCTTTTGGCAGCGGATTTTTTGACCGGCGGTTTTGTTTTTGTACGTGCTTTGCTCAGCCGCCGGTTTTACACGTTTTTTCGATGCGGCTGTTTTCGGTGACCGCTGACTTGCTTTTTTCTTGGCAGGCGGTTTTTCTGCAGGGTTTTCTTTTCGCAGCTTTGGCTTTGGATTGTTTTGCCGCTTTGCGGGATGTTTTCCCGGCGCCGGGGACCTTTTTAGTGGTCTCCGGTAAATCAAGATCCATGGTTTCTTCCATATCAATGCCGAACATAGCCGGAGAGATCTGATTCGGCAATCTTTCCGGGGCTCATTTTTTCCGCCTTTTCTAATAGCTTGTAACTTTGGTCTTTGAGGGTCTCTTGGATCAAATCATCTATTTTAACCTTGCGAAGCTTGAAAAACAGACCGGCGTCATCATCCAGCCTCGTCCCGATCCCATACAGGGTGGCAGCCACATGTTTACACATATCGGCCCAGTCCGGGCAACTGCAATCAAAACCAATCTCTTGCGGTGACGGGAACAATCCCCGGCCCCGGGCCGTAAATACCTCCCCCAGGGCTTTGGGAAATTTGCCGCTCAAAAGCTCCGGCAATGAATCCAGTTTGCCGGCACAGGCCGCTTTCATGTTCTTCCAGATTTCTTTTGTTATTGCCTTTATCTTGATGGTGACCGCGTACGGTTTTGTTCTTGAGCCCTGGACGAGGGATTTGACCTGCCCGGCGCTGATTTGAAGGTCGAGCACCGCACCATGGCGAACGTAGCTGCGTCCCCGACCGATGCGGTTGCTGTAATCGGCATAGCGCTCCAGATTGAGATTCCACGATTTTCCCCACCAGGTTTTTGCGATCGCGCTGCCTTCAAGCACGATCGGTTGAATGCCAGGATTTTTCTTTCTGAGTTGTTTTAGCTTTCGCTCCGCTTTGGCTCTTTTTTCACCCACGGATACATAACGCGGATAACTTCCAATATGCCATTGCTTTACCTCCGGATATTGATAAATTAGCCGACAGATTGAAGAATTGAGGGTTCAGGAATTGAGGAATTTAAAATCGGAAATATACCTTACTTAATTCCTAAATTCCTCAATTAGCAATTCTTAAATTGGTACAGGCTCGTCCGGCTTAGGTACGGAGATTTTATAAATCGTAAAATAGCTTTTATTACAATGTGAGCCTAAAAAGATCCAATAATTGATCATCTTTCATTTCGGTAATCCAGGACTCGCCGGCAGCGGCAATAACATCTTGCGATAAGCGGGTCTTTTCTGCCAGCATCATATCGATGCGCTCTTCAACGGTTCCTTTGGTTAAAAATTTATGGACCACCACATTTTTTTTCTGCCCGATTCTAAACGCCCGGTCAGTAGCCTGATTTTCGACAGCCGGATTCCACCAGCGGTCGAAATGGATGACATGATTGGCTTCGGTCAGATTCAATCCGACCCCGCCGGCTTTTAAGGAGAGCACCATGAATGGAACATAGGCCGGGCCTTGAAACTGCTCAATCGTTTTTTTACGTTTACCCACCGGGATACTGCCATGCAAGATCAAACCTTGGCGCTGGAAGATGCCTGCCAGAAATTCAGCCAGGGGTTGGGTGATCTCCTTAAACTGGGTAAATACCAGAACTTTTTCTCGTTTTTCATAGATGGTTTCACAGATTTCACGCAGTCTGACGAATTTCCCGCTTTCTGTTTTCACCATATCCGCCGGTTCCCAGATATTGATCCGGGTGATTGCAGAGCTGTTTGAATTTCATCAGGGAAGACAGGATGATCCCCCTGCGCTGGATGCCTTCGGTCTGCGCAATCGTTTCTTTTATTTCAACGGTCAAATTTTTATACAACAGGATCTGTTTTTTGCTCAAAGCGGCATAGGTTCTCATCTCAATCTTTTCAGGCAAATCGGATATGACCGTTTTGTCGGTTTTCAGACGTCTTAAAATATAAGGACGGATCAGTTTGCGCAAGCGGGAATAACCTGAAGGGTTGTGGTTTAATTTTTTTGAAAACTTTTTAAACTCACTGGCGTTACCCAACAACCCGGGATTTAAAAAGTCAAATAGAGACCAAAGGTCCGACAGTCGATTTTCAATGGGGGTTCCCGTCATGATGATCCGATTGAGGCAGGAGAGGCTTTTTACGGCCCGGGTCTGTTGGGTGGCCGGATTTTTAATGGCCTGGGCTTCGTCTAAAATGACATAGTTCCACGAATGGGTTTGCAGCCATTTGTATTTTTGCACCAGCGCATAGGTTGTTATCACAAGATCGAATGTATTCAATGACTTTTTGTCTTCGGCTGCTGTCCTTGCGGCTGAATTGGCTGCCGGATGGGCGACAAAATATTTCAGGTCGGGAGAAAAACGGCTGATTTCATTAACCCAGTTAGAAATGAGGGAAGCCGGAATCACCAGCAGGCTGGCCCGATGAGGTGATACTGATTTCTTGACACCGGATTTTAAGATATGTAAAAAGGCCAGGACCTGGACGGTTTTACCCAACCCCATATCGTCGGCCAGACAGGCACCAAACCTCAGAGAGTGCAGAAAAATCAGCCAGTTCAGACCTTTTTGCTGATATTCCCTAAGTGCTGCTTTAAACGCCCGCCCGGGGTTTGCGGCGGAAATCAATTCCGGGTTGAGCAATTTTTTAAGGACCGATTCGAGCCATTTCCCGCTGGAGACACTGCAATTCTATTTCAGCAGCAGACGCATCCAGCAACTTTTCGGGCGTTAGCTGCAAACGCATGGCATCTTTCAGGCTCAACCCCTGTTCAGCCATCATTTTCTTTGCTTTCTCATAGGCGTCCAGGGTTTGCTTCAATTTTTCAGGATCTACCGCCACCCATTTGTTTTTGATAAAGGCCAGTCCTTCCGACTCCTGCAACAGCCGTTTTGCTTCTTGCGGGGAAATTTCGCTGTCACCCAGAACCAAGCGCACATCAAAATTTAAAATTTCGTCCATGCCGACCAAAGACGGCTTTGTGTCACCGAAACTTATATTGATGCCGACTCTTGTCGGTTTGCCCTGCCACCAGTTCGGAATGCGGCACAAAATACCGCAGTTTTCATAGACGGCGACTTCTTTTAAAAATGAAAAGGCCTTCGCCGTTGACCAGGTCATGGGGTGAAACAATTCTCCGGTGTCAAGCAGCTGGGCTAATAATGGGCTTTGTCCGGCGGCCAGATGGACAGTTGCCAACAGTTCCAGCAATTTGTCCCGGTCGGATTCATATTCTTTTAAGGCGTATTTGAGGGGCAGGTGTTTCGATTTCCCCTGTTGGTTCAGGCGGGTGGAATAGGTGGCTAAAAACGCAAAGGGATAATTCTCATCTTTATTTTCAACCAGATGAAAAAATACCCGGCCCACCAGATGGACTTCCGGGCTGTAGGTCCGGATAAATTCTGCAACGGTACCTTTATAGGATTTAATGGCTTGGGAAAATGCCGTATTTAATTTTGACCAAACCGTTTTTAACAGTTCCGGACTGATATATTCAGATCCCGGCATTAACGGGGCACAGTATGTAAAATGATCGAGTTGATCTTTATCAACGGCGATGTGCGTTTGATGGCGAAAGAGCTCAAGTTCAGGCGTGCGGCTTAACTCCCGGGTAAACAGTCCCGCGAAATCTCGCCAGTAATCAAGGGAGGGCGAAAGCACAACATTTTTATCACAAAAACCCAAAAAGAGAAGCCCGGCATCGGCATCGGCGACAAATCGGTTGAAAATTTCTTCTTGCAACAGCCGGCTGCTTTGTTTGATATTTTCTGTTGTTTCGATCCATTCTGTCTGCAATGTCCCGCTGGGCATTACAACAACACTTAGTTCCCGATTTGGCATGGGTGATGACCTTTTAGCGACCTCGGTTGAGCGGTTCAACGTTCACGCCCGCCCTGGTGCCACGGCCGTTACCAATGAGATCAACCCTCTGATAATAAAAAATTAGGCCGTGGATACAACTTCTTGAAATCAGGTATGGGCCAGGGGCTCCCAGTTAAAGTGCTCTAACTGGTTTCTAAAAATAGTATTACGCGCCAATCGGGTTGAATTCCATATTTCACCAATGGGTGAAAGCGGCCTATCCAAACAATTGGGTATAAAGCTATGGACATCAGGATGTTTAACCTTAGAACCCCTGGCCCAGACCTGGCATGTCAAGATGTGGTTTAGGAAACCCAATTCCCTAATAATACGAAAGCAATTTCATGGACACATCCCGTCGCACTCTCCGAGGCGAAGCTACGAGCCGGAGGCCAGAGCGGGCTTTATCCCTGCATGTGGGGTCGAAGCCCGAAGGGCGGAGTCCCAAACCTGGAACCGACCCCGTTAGGAATAATTATTCTTATCTGAATTCGTTGATGGCACGTAAAAACTTCCGGGTCATATAGCCTTAATAATAGACGGGTGTCAAGCAAAGTGGTTTTTATATTCTTTGGGGCTGGCCTTCGATCAAGGTTGATGAAGAAAAGGTTGATGAAGAAATGGTAACCCTGAACCTGTGAACACCTGAGTTTTGAACTATAGGGTTGAAACATGAAAGCGGAAGGGATATTATTTAGTGCAAAAGGCTAATCGGTTAACATGAAAAGGCTATCTGAACCAGAAATTAAAAAATTGCTTTCACGGCTTTACTGGGATGTTAAGGTGCAGCCAGACGATCTGTGCGCACTGTTGAAAGGTGAAATTGAAAGAATAGGACATGTTGATATCCTGAATCTATACTATCAGGATGTTAACGACATTTGACTGGTACACGATCTTAAGAATTGTTCCTACCGATAAACTTGGTGATTTATTAAGTGACTCAGTGCTTGATAGAATTCGTTTCAAAGACTTGAAAGAGAAGTTTTTGTATGCCAGGCAAACAATACTACAATAGGCTTTATGCCTTTCAAGACGAGATATTGAAGATCATCCAGGGTCAGGAAGTCCATTTTTACCTGACTGGAGGCACGGCATTGAGTCGGTGCTATTTGAATCACCGCTATTCTGACGATCTGGACTTTTTTATCAACCAAGCTCCTGATTTCAAGAAACAGGCCCAACGTGTGGTTACGGCTATCCGGCAGGATAATATAAAGATTGAGATCGGCACCGCGTCGGAATCTTTTGTCAGAATTACGGCGCTGAAAGTTCGAATGCATTTGATGATAGACTTTGTCAATGACTTGGAATTTCATTACGGAGGCTTCGAAGCGGCAGATTTTTTCCCTAAAATTGATAGCTGGAGAAACATTCTTTCGAATAAACTTTCTGCCGTAAGTCGTTTGGAACCGAAGGATGTAGCCGATATCCTATTCATTGCTAAAAACTTTTCTTTTGAGTGGCCCGAAATTATCGAAGAAGCTAAAAGTAAGGATCTCTGGGTAAATCCTCTTGATGTTTCACGAATCATTAAAGAATTTCCTGTTAATTTGTTTGAATCCATTAAATGGATTATTCCTGTTGATCAGAAAGTTTTAGATAAAGAGCGCCTGCAAATGCATGATGACATTTTTTATGGCCGGTCGAATTCGTTGGTGGAATAATGGTGTTGACGGACTTCAGAATGTGGCATATTGACCCTGAATTTCAATGTGCCCGTTATGCGTGATGGCATCGTAAGAGTCGGGAGCGAATTAGATGAATAATACACTTTCAAGGCGGTGAACTATTACGGCGGATTCTAAATTCTATGGATTCCGTTGAAAATGGCGCGCCGTTGGAAATTCAAGGCTGGAAGCTTTTTGGATGGATTGGAGTTCGATGACCGGCCGGATCTTGAAGATGGCACGACTTGTTTGTGCAAAAAATCAATGTTGTCACGTTAACCGACTGCCAAAGGCGTAAATGTCTTTTAAATCAGCATTGGCTGATTCTTCGGAGCCCCTTGAATTGACAATATTAGGTTAAGGCCGTATATTGCCTTCCATGAAAATGAGAAGAATATTATACGAAAATATCTGGCAAAGGCTTTCTGCACATAAGCAAATGGTTTTTGTTGCCGGACCGAGGCAGGCAGGCAAAACCACTTTGACGCAGATTCTGGCGCGAAGATTTCAACAATTCGCTCTATTTTAACTGGGATATCCTTGATGAGAAGCGAAAACTCATCGAAAGCCCCTCTTTTTATGAAGAAGTCCATATCTAAGAAATAGACAAAGGGAAGAGGTTGACTTTCTGATTTCAAACAACCATCATCCTCTCCTCCTTATTGAAACCAAATTATCTGATGATGATGCATCAAAAAGCTTGATAAAATTTCAAAAGATTCTCGATATTCCGGCAGTCCAGCTCGTCAATAGAGGTGATATCTGCAAACTTATTTCCAACAATAATTTGAAAACAATGATAATCAGCGCAGATCACTGGCTGTCTTTGCTGCCGTAACGTGATTTCTTAAACCGCCCTTTTTTGTGTCAAAAACATCATTATTAAGCCCGAAAAACAGTACGAGTTTTAGCCTACATCCTTAATTGTCAGGCTTTCACCGTGGTCCAACCCCATTTCCCTTGAGCAGATAGAATTCCAAAAATTAAAAAAAGATTGACTTAGTTCAATAGTTAATCTATAAGTGAACTTATGATAAGACTAAACATACATGAAGCAAAAACACACCTTTCTCGATATCTCGATAAGCTGGCCAAAGGTGAAATTATCATTTTGTGCAAAAGGAATATCCCTATTGCAGAAATAAGGCCGATTCATCCGCAAAGAAAAGATCACCGACCCTTGGGATTAGCCAGAGGTGAATTTGAAGTCACTCCTGCATTTTTTGAACCGCTGCCGGATGAAATATTGGCCTCCTTTAATGGGGATGATACTTGAAAATTCTTTTGGACACCTGTACGTTTCTCTGGATTATTACTGATGATCCTAAACTTTCACTACAGGCTAAGAAATTATTTATTGATCCATCAAATGAAATTTACCTCAGTGTTGCTTCCACCTGGGAGATCGCAATCAAATACAAACGAGGCAAATTATCACTTCCGAAACCACCGGAAAAATATATCCCGACTAAACGGAAACAGCATAACATAGACAGTCTTCCATTGGATGAAGAGGCGACCTTATACCTATCAAAACTGCCTGATCTTCATAAAGATCCCTTTGATCGCATTCTGATATGTCAGTCTATTGTCTCTGGATCGATTATATTGACACCGGACGAGCTTATTTCGCAGTATCCTCTCCGATCAATATGGTAACTTAGTCAGAATTTGCCAGCCTGTCACCCGATGTGCTTGGCCAGGAAATCCAGGGTCCGCTGCCAGGCGAGTTTGGTCGCCTCAGGGTCATGGCGCTCACCGGTTTCGTTGCCGAACCCATGCTGGGCCTGATAGCGATAAAACTCGTAATTCACCTTCCCCGCCTTTAGCCTTGACTCGAGGGCATCGACCTGGGCGGGCGTGAAGTGCTCGTCTTCGAGGGCAAAGTGACCTTGGATGGCAATCTTTATGGTCCCTGTATCCGCCGCCTCTTCCGGCGGAACACCATACCAGCTAACGGCGGCATCGGTCTCTTTGGCGTAGACAGCAGCAAGTATCGAAAGAACCCCGCCCATGCAAAAACCAATGACGGCGACCCTCGGGCTGGTCCCTTTGAGGTATTGCACGGCCCCCCGGATGTCCTGGGTTGCTGCGTCGCCAAAATCCAGATTACGCATCAGGTGCTCCGCCTCTGCAGCCTCCAGGGTGACTTTACCCCTGTAAAGATCCGGGACGAGGGCGCGGTAGCCGACCTCTGCGAGACGGTCGGCGACGCCCTTGATCTGGTCGTTGAGACCCCACCACTCCTGGAGAACGACGACGCCCGGGGCGGTTTCAGCGGCAGCCGGGATGGCGTAGTAGGCATTGCATTCTTTTCCATCAGGTCGTCTGTATGTGATTTTTTCCTCCATGGCTTTCTCCTTTTTAAGATTATTTCTTCGCTATTTTATTTTGGTTTTATACAGCCTCAAACTATTGGCCACCACCGAAATACTGCTGAAGGCCATGGCCAGGGCCGCCAGAATGGGGTGCAGTTGCCGCAGCATGACCGGCAAGGTTTCAAAGGGGTAGAGAATGCCGGCGGCAATCGGGATCAGAATGACATTGTAGCCAAAGGCCCAGAAAAGATTCTGCTTGATCGTATTCATGGTGGCGCGGCTGAGCCGGATCGCCCGGGGGACGCCCATCAAACTTCCGCTGGAAAGGATGACACCCGCCGTTTCAATGGCCACATCGGTGCCGGTTCCGATGGCCAGACCAATTTCGGCCTGGGCCAGCGCCGGAGCGTCGTTGATGCCGTCGCCCACCATACCGACCCGGGCACCTTTTTGCTGCAAATTTTTTACCTGGGAAGATTTATCTTCCGGCCGGACCTCGGCCAGGACATCATCTATATTGACCTGGGCCGCAATGAATTGAGCGGCTTGCTGATTGTCACCGGTGAGCATCACCACTCTTAAATGCTGGTCGCGGAGCTGCCGGATGGCCTCTTTGGAATCCGGTTTCAGGGTGTCGGAAACTGCAATAAGGCCGCTCAGTTCGTTATCCTTTACCACAACCATGACCGTTTTGCCCTTGGACTGCAGCGCCAGGATCTCTTTGTCGGCGACTTGAACGTCGATGTCTGTTTCCTGAAACCATTTGGGTTTACCCACGAGTACGGATTGACCATTCACGACTGCCTGAACACCGAAGCCACCCGAGGCCTTAAAATCTTCCGCATCAAAAAGCTCTATCTGTCTGGTTTTGGCCTCTTTGACTATGGCTTTTCCCAAAGGATGTTCGGAACCTTTTTCAACGGAGGCGGCCAGTTTCAAAAGATCGTTTTCAGTTTTAAACTGGGGGTTAAGCGGTATGATATCGACGACAGCGGGTTTGCCCATGGTAATGGTTCCGGTTTTATCCAGCACAATGGTATCGAGTTTGGTAGCAGTTTCCAGGGCCTCGCTGCTTTTAAACAGGATGCCCTTTTCCGCACCTTTGCCGGTGCCGGCCATAATTGCCGTCGGGGTGGCCAGTCCCAGAGCACAAGGGACAGGCAATCACCAGGACCGCCACCAGCCGGATCATGGCGGGCACAAACTCACCGGTTAGACCCCACCACAGGAAAAAGACTAAAAACGCAATCCCAATGATCGCCGGAACAAATACAGCAGCCACCTTGTCGGCCAAGGCCTGGATGGGTGCTTTGCTGCCCTGGGCTTCTTGAACCAGTCGGATGATCTGGGCCAAGGCGGTTTCTTTGCCGACCCGGGTGGCGCTGAACCGTAAGAGGCCTTCACCGTTGATGGTCCCACCCACAACCATGTCCCCCGACTGTTTGTCTACCGGCAGCGGTTCACCGCTGAGCATGGATTCATCCACCGCGGAACGGCCGTCAAGCACCAAACCGTCCACCGGAATCCGTTCTCCCGGTCGCACGATGACCGTATCGCTGACTTTAACCCGGGTCAGCGGAATTTCTTTTTCAGTATCGTTTTCCAGGATCGTTGCGGTTTTGGGGCTCAGACCGATCAATTTGCGGATGGCGCCGCCGGTACGGCCTTTGGTGCGGGACTCGAGCATTTTACCCATTTTGATCAGGGTGATAATAACTGCGGAGGTTTCGAAATATACATGTGCTCCGACGGACGGGAACAAAAGAACCGCCAGGGAATACGCATAGGCCACTGAAGATCCCATGGCCACTAAAACATCCATATTGGCGCTTTTATTTTTGAGGCTTTTCAATCCGCCGACATAATAATCCCAGCCGGTGTAAAACTGGACCGGTGAGGCCAGGGCCCAAAAAAGCCAGTTAACCCAGGGTGCATGGCTCCACTGGCCAATGATTCCAAAATCACGGCCCATGCTGAAGATAAAAAGCGGTAATGCAAACAATACCCCAACGGCAAACTTGCGGGTTTGATCTTTAATTTCGGCATCGCGTGCTTTTTGCTCGGCATCTTCTTCGTCCAGACCCTCCGCCGGCGGAATCGCACCGAACCCCGCTCGTTCAATTGCGGCAACGATTTCATCCAGGTTTAAGGCCTCGGAAATATATTCTACCGACACCCGTTCAGTGGCAAAATTGACTGCGGCGTTCACAACCCCTGCCGTTTTTTTGTTCAAAGCCCGTTCAATGTTGGCAGCACAGTTGGCGCAGGTCATACCGGTTACCGGCATTTCAATCCTGCTGGTGGGCACTCCGAAACCCGAGTTGTGAATTTTTTCGACCACATCCCGCAATTGCAGCTGTTGCGGGTCAAAAGAAACCGCTGCGTTTTCAGCGGCAAAGTTGACGCTGGCATCGGCAACACCTTTCAGCTTTTTCACGCCGCGTTCTATGTTGGCGGCGCAATTGGCGCAGGTCATGCCGGTAATGGGTAATGTGAATTTTTGTTCTGTCATTGTTCGGAATTATGCGGCCGGATAATTAATTTCTTTGAGCGTTTCCTTGATTTTATCTTCGGTGATCGGTGCTTCCCATTCGACGTCGATGCTCTTGGTCTCCGGGTTGCCGTCGACCATTTTGACGCCATCCAATTCGCTCAGTTCATTTTTGATGGCCATAACACAGTGCCCACAGGAAATATTCGGGATTGAAAAAGTTTTTTTCTCCATACGGTCAGTCTCCTTCACCTGCAAATTTTTGCGAATGTTTTACCGGATTGGTGATTTTATACTAATATAGTGGGGAATTGAGGTATGTCAATTGTGGATAGCGCAGCGGACAACAAGGATTAGGGCAAAAATAATTAAAGCGTACGGTTCAAAGTTCAGAGTTCAAAGGTTACGAGCGATGGATACTGCTCCCAATCAGTCTAAGGTATAGCTCAGCGAGCTCTGCGGTGAACACTTATTTCTGGATTTTCTATCAGACTGGACGCTCGTCGGAACCAGCGCTTACTAAGTAGATCCATGCATTTATCTTTTATCGTTGATAACGCGCAGCTAATTTTATCGAAATCGGCAGACGTTAAGATTTGGCCAAATCGTTCGCCGTGTTTGCTGTTTTGGGTGTAAAACTGAAGGCAGTCCCTTACGATTTGCAGAACTTGATGTTCACTGTAAATTCCCGGCAGTTCTTTTGCCAACTGTGGATGCCGGCCGAGTTTGCCCCCTAACTGTACCTTATACCCGGTGGCGCCCTGGGAAATGGTACCGGTTGGGCAGACATTCATGCATTTGCCGCAATGCAGGCACCGGGTGAAATCGATTCGTGGGTATTCTTTTGCGGAGAGTAAAGTTATTGCATTTTCTTTGCAGGCCTCGACACATGCTTCGCACATGGTGCAGGGTTTTTCAGTTAATTGCGGGCCGCTGGCACCGATGATGCCGATGTCCTTTATCTGGGGCTGAGAACAGGCATTGGGACAGTCTGCCAGGGTTATCCTGAATTCGTGGTGAAATTTCAGGTCCCCATCAACCCTTTTTTTAAGAAACCCGAGTAAGTCTTTTTCTTTCACCAGGGATTCGATTTTTTGCAGAAGCTGATCGCTGATGGCCGCCCGGTTCGGGCACCCATTGGACCCGAAGCAGGTGTCAATTTGGTAGCCTTTTATTTCGGAAGCCATTCCCGACAGATAACGGGCCTGGGTCGCTTGGACATCGGATAGGGAGACTACCTTTTTACCGGCGGTTTTTGCTTCCTTTTCAACCCTTGCCCTTACGCGCTTGCGCACAAAAAAAGGAACTTTTTGGATGCTTTGCTCAGCTTCCTGGGTCCACTGCATATGGCGAATACTCCTGCGGGATTGTGAATATTGCTAATTTTAGGTGTCAGGTGTCAGGAAGGCGAGTCGCTAAATCCTGAAACCTTAAGATATCTGATAACATGTTGCCGGATAAACCCGATATGGGCCTAACCTTCCGCTCGCTGCTCAACTTGCGCCAATGCTTCTCCGGCCAATTGGCCGACTGAATATTGAGCGATTTTTCCGTTGCGATATAGCATCAATTCGGCCGGGTCCCGGGTTAGCTGTCGCAAGCAGTGAATCGCCTCATCATTCAATATAGGGCTGACTGCCCATGCTGCAAGTCCCCTGAGATACGGCGCTTCGGATTTCATATAGGAAAGCAGAAAAGCGGTGGCGGTCTGCATGCACTGCGGTCGGCTATGTGCGAGTCGGCCGACACCCCAAAGCACACCCCGCTGCAACCCTTCGTGCTCCAGATAGTTTCCATCCGGCTGGATGTAGGAGATAAGTATGCACGCGTATTCTGCCGCCAGCTTTTCATTGCGGGCCATGGCTTCGGCCATGGATTCCGGACATCCCCAGCCGATTCCGCCGGATTCATCGTTCAAATTCCAGATAAATCGACGCATGATTACTCTGGCGGATTCCAGATCAGAAGCGGCCAGATCCGAAAGGACACTCCCCATGGCCGTCACTGCGCGCCATTTGACAAGTTCATCCAGAGAGCACAAATAGGAAAAAAGCGGACCGACAGCCTTTCTGGGTGGAAGTCGCCGAATTTCAGCCAGGCCTTTGCTAAAATCATCCGCGTTGAGAAAGGGCAGCATTTTCTTTTTAAGTTGTCTGCCGCTTATTTTATCTTGTTTCATTAAAAAGAGCGAATTTTTTCATGACAACCTCTTGGGGCAATTTTAGATTGTGGTTTAAAACGGATCAGGCGAAAGACCGCACGATTTTCAGCAACCCAAACTTGAGTCCCACCCGGGTCTTACGCCTCTTCCCAGTAGATGCAGTCTGTCGGGCAACACTTTATGCAGTCATTTACTTCGAGTTCCGGATAATCCGTCAATTCAGCGATGCTGATATAGCCGGCATCGCTGAACTTAAATACTTGCGGGCATAGATCCTGACAAATACCACATTGAATACACGAACTAAGGTCAACCACTGGAATTTTCATTCCATTAACGCCTTGCCAATTTTGCGGCCGAGTGCATAGCAGGTTTCCAGTGCCTCCTTGTCGGGTACATACTGAACTCTCAGACCCGGATCGACGATGTCGAATTTCATGGCTTCGAGCTCCTGGTTAATCATTTTGACAGCTTCACCGCTCCAGCCATATGACCCAAACGCCGCCCCGATTTTATTTAACGGCTTCAGACCCTTCATATAGGTGAGAAAGTCGGCTAAGGTAGGATACAGCTGATTGTTCAAAGTCGGCGATCCGATCACGACCGCCCCGGCATCAAAAACTTCTACCATGATCTCGCTGCGATGGGTTTTTCTCAAATGAAGCGGTTTGGCCGGAACCCCTTCCGCGTTTATACCTGCTACGACGGCATTTGCCATTTTTTCGGTGCTGTGCCACATGGTATCATAAATCACCACCGCCTTTTTCTTTGGTTCCTGGCGACACCAGCGAACATAAGCATTCACTATTTTGGCCGGATCCTTGCGCCAGATGATACCGTGATCCGGGCAGATCATGTTGAATTCCAGCCCGAGTCCCAAAATATTATCCAACAATTTTTGAATATGAGTGGAGTACAACAGAAGAATATTGGCGAAATATTTTTTCGCATGAACCATAATCCGATCGCCGATCTCATCATCATATTTTTCAGGCCCGGCAAAATGCTGGCCAAATCCGTCACTGGAAAATAAAATCTTGTCCTCGTTTAAGTAGGTAAACATGCTGTCCGGCCAGTGTATCATGCGGGTTTCGAGAAATGTCAAAGTTCGTTTGCCAAGGCTCAGCACTTCCCCATTAGAGACGGGATGATAATTCAGATTTTGCCGGAAATGCTTGGAAAGGTTCTTCTGGCCCATTTTCGAAGCGTAAACAGGCTTGTCTTCGCCTATTTTATGCATCACCCGGGTCAGGCCGCCGGAGTGATCCAATTCAGTATGGTTGCTGATCACATAATCAATTTTTTTCGGATCTACAACAAGGGCGATATTGTCTATTAATTCATCAGAAAATTCTTTCCTCACAGTGTCTATTAGGACTGTCTTTTCATCTACGATGAGAAAGGAATTGTAGGTTGTACCAAGATCGGTGGAATAACCGTGAAAGTCCCTGACATTCCAATCGATAACACCAACATTGTATACACCGTCAGCAAGTTGTATCGGTTCCATTTTCAATCCTCAGTTCAGATTATTCGGGTTAATGGTTATGGGATTAGCAACTTAGATTTTAGGTTGACTGGGTTTAAAGGTGCCGGCAATCGCACTTTGATATAAGGATTAAATATAAACATGATTCATTTGAAGGCAAGATTCGACCTTCGTCGGCCGAAGCCCGAATTTCCAATAATTCCAAATGCTCCCAAGAATAGATGCCCTTTTTGCCAGAAAATTGGATCTCTAGCAGAAAAGGGCATCAAATTGAAAGTTTAACTAAACTTCGCGGAAAAAACTGAAACGGTTCTTATTCCTTTTCAAAGTCATCCTTGGATGCTCCACACACCGGGCATTCCCAATCATCAGGCACGTCTTCCCATTTGGTTCCGGCTGCCACACCATTGTCCGGATCACCTTGTTCCGGATCATACACATACCCGCAAATTAGGCATACATATTTGTCCATTCTTTTCCTCCTTCAATTTGATTGTTTTAACCACTCTTTCCGAATTGTTGACCTTGATTGCTTTATCCGGCGGCCATTGCATTCCTTAATAGCAAATCAGCCGATTTTTGCAAGCCTATTAGGGTGAATATTGATTTTATCCTTTCATCCCTTAATCTCTTGATATCCCAATGCCTGTTTAGGAAATCTCACTGATTAAGTTTTGAACTCTGTTTTCAATTTCATCCCGTACATCGCGCATGAATTCTAGGGGCTTTCCGGCAGGGTCGGGCAGGTCCCAGTCTATCTTGCGTGCGCCCGGCACTGAGCGGGCATTGTTCGGCACAGCCCATGGTGAT
The DNA here is from genome assembly GCA_963723215.1 of uncultured delta proteobacterium. Classification (GTDB taxonomy): domain Bacteria; phylum Desulfobacterota; class Desulfobacteria; order Desulfobacterales; family JAFDCJ01; genus JAFDCJ01. The sequence continues at coordinate 216,012 of CAVRQG010000005.1, read as the reverse complement.
GATTACTTCAGGCGTGTCGTTTGATAATACTTCATCCATCGTCCTTGGGACCCGAAATCCCATGTCGATACCTTTTTCGTGCATAACCGTCACCATATCCGGGTGAACTTTGTCGGCAGGTTTGCTTCCGGCTGTAAGCACCTCGAGTTTGTTGCCGGCAAAAGATTGAGCAAAAGCACTGGCCATCTGGCTGCGACAAGCATTCTCCCGGCAGGCAAACAGTATTTTTTTTCTGTCGCTAAACGGATGTAAAACACTTTTTACCGCTTTTTCGACATCATCCTGAACCGTCGGGTGTCCGGCCATATCCTTTGGGCCCTCTATTCCCCGATAGGTTAGGCTGCCTTCGAATTTGGCGTCAATGGCATCAAAAAAATACTGGGTTGTCAGATTAAGACCTTCAAACAAATTCTTTCCCTTTGTTGCACCCACCGAAAGCAAAAACCCGCGACGCATACTCGCACCGGGGTCTTTCAGTTTGAGCTTATATTTTCTTGCCCAGAAGGTTTGGCAACGGTCAACGACGGCCTTCAGCTGCGCCGTCATGTTGTAGAAAAAAATGGGGGTGGCGATGACGACAACTTCAGCTTGGCGCAAGAGGGGATATATCTCATCTCGGACGTCATCATCGATCGGACAAAACCCTTTTTTTTCACAAACGACGAATTCTTTGCAGGGAATAATATTTTTGCGGGTGACATCAATCGTGAGAGTGCGTGCCCCCATATTCTCTGCCGTTTTCATAAACGTTTGCAGCAAAAAATTCGAATTTCCTTTTTTTCTGGGACTACCCTGCAAACCGAGAATCAGCATGACTATTTTTTACACCGTATGAGGTTCATAATAAATGACGCTTATGATTTTGCCTTAATATGGCACTTCGAGCACGTCGTGGGACCGCTCTTCTGACCTGCTTTTTTAGCCTCTTTGTGACACTTGGTGCACAACTTGTTCATAACATATTTCTTTTCTATTTTTCCCTGGGCCTTGAGTTCTTCGATGCTTCCCTGTTTTTGCGGGAACACGGAATGACATATGGTGCAGTCACCAAGATTCTCCTGGTGTTGATGATGGGGAAACGGGACCCTGCCTCGTGTACCGCCGTCTATCTCAAAACTCGCAGCGCCTTTATTTTGGTCGTTGCCGGAAAGAGCGGCCGATGAACCGATGGCAATTGCTGCAATAGATATCAACAACACGCTAAGTCTCACTCTCATAAATCCCATCCCTTTGGTATTCATCTCTTATCGTCATTTTTTGCAGTTCATAAGGCCGGCAAAACACACATGTCAGAAAACTAGCGGGGCGATATACTCTTGCCTTCACCGTCAACTGAGCATTGGGCAAAGTCAATGGGTTCCCCGCATCCGCTGCAGGTGTGCGCCCGATCAAACTCATCCGAAAATATTTCTTTTTCTTGGCCGCACTTGGTGCATTTGCAGGTGATTACCTTGAGATTTTTAAAATCTGCATATCCGGGACAATGTTGGGGGGTTGAACTATTCTCAGCCATTGTATCCTCCTTGCGGTTAAGTCTATCAAATTGAATTTAAGGGTTACGTTAGGGGCCCTAACAGCTTTCTATTCATCAAATTTTTTAGCGATTGCCCGGCCGTAATCCTGGGCCATTTGTTGTCCGCCTCCGAGGGAACTTGATTTTAACCGCAGGGTATCGCCGACCATGTTCATTTTTAAGATATGCTTCATGGTATCGAAGATGCGATCGTTGGCTTCGCCGCTCCATCCAAAGGACCCAAATGCCCCGCCGACTTTTCCTTCGAGATTTGCCTTTTCAGCCAGAAACAGAAAGGTTTTCATGCCCTGCAGCATTTCTCCGTGATAGGTGGACGATCCAAAAACGTAACCGTCATAACCGTCAAGGTCGGCTTCACTTTTAATTTCCTTAATACCGACAACTTCTGCTTCATGACCGCTAAAGCGAACGCCTTCTGCAATGAGATCAGCGATATTCCGGGTCTCACCGGTCCTGGTAGCATAAACTATTAGCGCTTTGGCCATATTATTTTCTCCCACGCTGTTGTGAAATTTAAAATATTCAACGGTAAAATCAGGCTTTCGGTTTACCGATTCTGTTATCCGTGCCTTCGTAAGCGCAATCCGGGGTATAGCAGGTATTATCGAGGAACTCACATTTCTCTTTGCATGATGGACACTCGTTGGGATGAGCATCATCTTCAAAGGTGTAACCGCAATTTGAGCATTTCCAGCTTGGCATAATATTACCTCCTTTAATGGTAGAAGTCAGAAGACAGAAGTCAGATGCCGGAAGACAGAAGTCAGAAAAATTGATATATCCGGGACTACCTTTTTTACCAGCTGCTTAACAGATCTCCAGAGCGGTGAGGCATTCGCAAATCATCATACTGCTCTGATCTGACTTCTGAATTCGGCGATTACTTATTTATTGTTGTATTGACTATTCCGACTCTGCGGACGTATTTGCCGGGCTTCGTTTGGCCAGCTCCCGGTCGATCATGAAAAGACCGCCCTTGGCTTCGCCCATCAATTTTAGTTGTTCCAGCACACCGGTGACACTCTCTTCTTCTTCCACCTGCTCGGACACAAACCACTGCAGAAATATATTGCTGGCATGATCATGCTCTGTAAGTGCCAGATCCACCAACTCATTAATCAGGCCGGTTACCTTCTGCTCGTGTTCGAGGGTTGCTTCAAAGACTGCCAGGGGTGAATTCCACTGGGCCGGAGGGGCTTCGATTTGCAGCAGGTTAACCCTTCCGCCCCGCTGGTTGATGAAGTCATAAAACTTCATGGCATGGGTCAATTCTTCCTGCGCCTGAAAATACATCCAGTTGGCGAAACCATCAAGATTGATGGATTTAAAATAGGCGTTCATCGACAGGTACAGGTAGGAAGAATAAAGTTCGGCATTCAGCTGACCGTTGATGGCTTCCTGCATTTTTTCAGATAACATGGTGTTTATCCTTTCCAAAGGCCGTGGAGATTGCAATATTCACGGGCGGTTACATTTTGCGCATCCGTCTTGAAAACAGCTTCGGGTGCTTCCCCGGGGTTTAAAAATTGTCGGTCCGCTTTGCCGCCTGCAATAATTTCAACCCATTCAATATAGTGTTTCTCCTCCATGGGATGCGCTACATCACCGACTTTTACCTTAACACCGCCTTCAATTTTTTCGATCACGGGGACGTGTTTTTCTTTGGCGGCATCCACCGTATTTTCAACCATTTTCTTCATGGGTTCCCCACAACAGACAAGTTCGCCGCCGCCGCCATGGATAACCTCAACGATGTTGCCACAGGCCTCACATTTGTAAATTTCCAATTTTTCCGCCATTTTTAGTCTCCTTTCATTTTAGTTGAGTCGTTCTACCAGTTTTCACCCAGCAGCTCAAAATGAGCCTGGGGATGGTCGCAGGCCGGGCAAATCGCAGGGGCTTCGTTGCCTTCATGGAGGTATCCGCAGTTACGGCATCGCCAAACCACCGGTGCCTCCCGCTTGAATACCCGACCGGCATCGATGTTGGCTGCCAGGTCCAGATATCTTTTTTCATGCTGTTTTTCAGCAACTGCAATGGCGTTAAAGACAACTGCGATATGGCCAAATCCCTCTTCCTTTGCAATTTTGGCAAAACCGGGATACATTTCCGTGTGTTCGTAGTTTTCTCCGGCTGCTGCTTCCTTTAAGTTTTCCATGGTCGTTGCGATGGTGCCGGCCGGGAATGCTCCGGTGATTTCAACCTCTCCGCCCTGAAGGAGTTTGAAAAGCCGTTTGGCGTGCTCCTTCTCCTGGTTTGCAGTTTCGGTGAAGATGTCCGAAATCTGGACATAACCTTCTTTTTTGGCCTTACTGGCAAAATAGGTGTAGCGGTTGCGCGCTTGAGATTCTCCCGAAAAGGCAGTTAAAAGATTCTTTTCGGTTTGGGTTCCTTTCAAATTTCCCATCTGTTTTTCCTCCATTTTTGTTAGATCTAATTAGTTCCTAAATCGAAATTATTTGTGTTTTCAAGTACTTCCATCTTCATTCATCGCATCTTCCGCCCACCAGCCCTTTCTAATATGGTTTTGTTTTTCTTCTTCAGCCAGTTTTTGTAGTTTGTAAGCAGAATCTCGCAGGATGCCGTAAAGAATACCACATCCATTGTCTTCGCGATCGGTGTCTCCCTGATCAGCCAGGTAGATCATATCCTCAACGAGTTCTAACGTTTTCGCAATGTGCAGGTTGCAAGGTTTCACGCTCTTTCACTCTCCGGTTTGTGCTGAGGTCCGGTCCATGATGGCAAGGCCATACTTGCCGCATTTGAATCTGGTTGCTCCACCTTAGATTCAAAATTTGTGCCAGAAGTGACTGCGTGTTTGCTGTATGTATGATGTCAGCTTATTTCGGAATGTTACAGGCCGATTTTCATGTTTAGGAAACAGCCCCAAAAATATCATCTATTCGATTAGCGATACATGAAGCTAGAATGATTTAAGAAAAATTCAACCCCCCGAGATGTAATCTCTGAATATCATAATAAAAAAATCATTGCAAGACAGTCTCAGATTAATTTTTGGCACAAATGTGTCTCATAGGACGGATGGTGGAGGGCAGGGGCCGGATGGCAGAATACAGATGACAGATGACGGATGACAGAGGACAGCGGACGGAGGGCGGAAGACAGAGGGAAAAGCGGAATTCGGAATGGCGAAGGTGGAATGGGGAAGGTGGAATGAAGAAAAAAGAGAGGCTGGGAGGTTGGAAAGTGGGAAAGGGGAATGTAGATTGGAGCTAAAAATAAAGCGGAAGGCTGAAAGCTCAAAGCAAGGGGGATGGGGGCGAATTTAATTGAGAACAGGAAATTCGGGCAACGGCCTGGCGCTGATGCAGATAGATGAAAGAGAAAAGCGGAATATGAAATGCCAAAGGCGCAAGGTCGGGCAATCATTTTGTCCTTCTATGCCTTACGCCCTGCGCCTGTTTTTGATTTATGCAGACTGTATCCGGCGCCGATCCAGGACCTTGCCCCGGGTGCTGATGACGACCTCTTCCATGGGAATCGTGACGCCGGAAAGTTCCATACCCTTTTTGACAATCATGGGAAGCGCCGAGCAGCATGGAACTTCCATGACCACGTTGGTGATGCTTTTAATGCCGGAAACTTTGCAGATTTGTGAAAATTTCTCAATATAGTGCTGGGTATCATCAAATTTCGGACAACCCATCATAACCGCTTTTCCTTTCAGAAAATCTCTGTGAAAGTCAGGATAAGTTATGGGGACACAGTCCGCGACGACCAGCAAATCCGCATTTTTTAGAAACGGAGCGGTGGGCGGCACCAACATGATCTGGACCGGCCAGTGGGACAGGGCTGATTCGGAATGCTCAAACGCAGCAGGCTGGTTGGCCGTCTGGCAAGGGCTTGACGCCGATAAAGTTTCCTTGTCTGAAAAAGTTTGCAGTCTTGCGGACGGGCATCCACCGGACACCATCGGCATAACTTTGGGTTTCTGCGCCTTTTTTTTCGCCAGATGTTCCTCCACGGCTTCCTCGTCGAAATCATCCGCTTCGCGCTCAACAATGCTCAGCGCCCCTGTGGGACATTCACCCAGGCAGGCGCCCAGACCATCACAATAAAAGTCGGCTATCATGCGGGCTTTGCCATCGACGATTTCCAAGGCGCCTTCAGCGCAGGATGGAATACAGTTGCCGCAGCCATCGCATAGATCGTCATCAATTTCTATGATTTTTCGTAGAACTTTCATAAGGTCTCCTTTACGGTAGCAGAACTTCTTTTGCAAGCTCGCGGCCGCCGTCCGTTAGAAATAAAGTTTCGATTTTCTCAGCCAGCTTTGCTGGATCCGCTGGATGCTCTTTCTGCTTTTCATCCATGTTCTCTATCAGATCGGCATCGTATACCGTCATAAAATTAATTGTTTCCTCGGGTCTCGGGTGATGGTGATGTCCGACGATATCACAAACTTCTGTCAATCAGCGCTTCTTGCGCTCCCAGCTTAATTAGAATTGCCTTGGCAATGGAGGGTCCTTCAGCTTCCTGGTACTTTGCAGCCGTACTGCGGTATTTTTTTTCTGCTTCCACAATTCCAATATCATGCAGATACGCCGCTGACAGAATTACAGCCAGGTTGCCGCCCTCGACTTTTTCCGATTCGCTCCGCATACCGTGCGACCCGGGTGGCGTGACCGATTCTTTTAAAATCGCTCTTAAAATAGCGTTTCATCTCGATGGCCACGCGATCCTTCAACAGATCCTCCTTTTGTGCCAGCAGTTCGGGAGGCAAATCTCCAATGCACTGTTCGGCATACTGGCAATAGGATGCACAGCCAAAATCCATATTCGGGTTGATAAACCGGTGGCCGCAATTACCGCATTTTCTGGATGTGTCGTCCTTGAAAAATTCCACCGTGTGATCGCATTTTGGGCATTTTACATCAAAGATTGCGCCTGCCTGCCAGTATTGAGTGTCTTGCCCGGGACATTTCATGGGTCATATCCTTTCGCCGTCCAATTAAAAGCCAATGTTATTGCTGGATAAACACCTAATTTTCTTTAACTCTATTCGAGTTTCGTTATTTATTGCCTTGACTTAAATCAAAATTTTAATAAAAAGAGAGGATTATGGACAAAATCATCAATATTATTTCTACGATTCCACTTTTCAACGGGCTACCGGAAGATCAGATTGCCGCCATTGGAAAGATCGCCGTCGAGAAACGAATCAACAAGGGTGAACTTATTTTTTCGGAAGGGGATGAGGGCATCGGCTTTTTCATTATTGCCGAAGGCCGTGTGAAGGTCTTTAAAGTTTCCACAGAAGGCAAAGAGCAGATTTTGCATATTTTCGGTCCCGGTCAGCCGTTCGGTGAAGTGCCGGTTTTTACCGGCCAGAGATTTCCAGCCAATGCCCAGGCGATCGACAAGACGCGGGCCATATTTTTCCCTAGAATTTCATTTGTGAATCTAATATCGGCCAACCCGTCGCTGGCCTTGAACATGCTGGCAATCATGTCTAAAAAACTCCATCAGTTTGCGGCTCAAATCGAAAATCTATCTCTTAAAGAAATGCCGGCGCGACTGGCATCCTACCTTATATTGCTTGCCGACGAACAGAAAACAACTGACCTTGTCACCTTAAAAATTTCCAAAGGTCAGCTCGCCAGCACACTGGGCACGATACCGGAGACTTTGTCCCGCGTATTTGCCAAGCTTTCCAGCCAAAATTTAATCAATGTCGACGGAAAAAATATTGCCCTGCTCGACCGCCGCGGTCTGGAGGATCTGGCTGAGTACGGCGCGAGCAAGGATTAAACCTATCTATATGCCGCTAACTTCCCGCTAAGCAACTTGATATGGCCCATTTCCTCTTTAATAATGTGATCAATGCGACCTTTTCCGAGGCTTTCCCCCACGGCGTCTTTCATGCCCAGATAAAAAACGATAGAATCTTTTTCAGCCGTGATGGCGGATTTGAGAATGGCTTGCATGGATGTGACATCAATCTCTTTTTCAAAAAAGACACGGGTGTCGGCAAGTGCACGTAGGTACAAACCGGCTTCACCCTCAGGATCAAAAACGGTAGATTCCTTTTCTCTTGCGGATAATTCCGCCCGCATGGTTTTAAAGGTTTTTTCATGTTGATCTTCCATTACCGCCAACTCCAATAAGAATTCCTTGTTGGCGGGATCACCCGTGCTTTCTGCTGCAGTTCGATAAAATTTCCCCCCGTTTATTTCCAGCTGCTCGGCCATCTCCAGTACATCATCCGCATTAAAATCGTAGCTCATTTTTAATCCTTTCTTTAGAAATTTATTCTTGACAAATTCGTAGAAAGTCCGAAATTTCGTCATGCCTGCGAAGGCAGGCATCCAGGCTGATATAAAAACACTGGATTTCGGCCTTCGCGGGAATGACATCAAATGTTTTTTATTTCGCCCCTAATGTTAATGCCTTCGGATCCACATCTTTAAATCAGCGTTAATATATATACGATCAGCCCCCTTGTAAAGAGCTTGCGGACCGGTCATTCTGGCGGGTTTCTAACCGCTTACCATACACCTGAATAAGCTGTGGAAAATTTTTAATCATTTCTATTGACATGATAAATCGACATTTTGTATACTAAAACACTATGAATAAGAATGTTGCCGGAATTGGATGGTTTATGTTGAAAGGAATCTGTGTGGCCTTGACCCTCGTTCTGGGGGTGAGCCTGTTTGCCGCCGGCGCAATTGCGGATTCGGGATGTGGTAAAAAATGCTGCAATCCCTCCAAACCGATGGGCATGCATCATTCCAAAGGCACGCTGAAACCATCACCAGCAGGTTTCTGCAACGGGGACTCCATGATCCCCTGTGATTTGGAATCCCGCCGAGCTTCTGATGTGCCGGAATTTATCCTGAGCTCAGCCGGGGGTGACCCGACGAACACTGTCCTTTCGGCGAGCATCGAAGCCGATTCACTTGTCGACCCTCATCGTTTCGAAAATTCTGATCCATATCACCTTTTGGGTGAGAAATCTCGGTCGGCACCCATATATCTTCAAAATTTATCTTTTCTGATTTGATCCTCACCTAACAAATCAGCGGCCCTCCGGAAGAGGTGGCCCAGTCCCCTTCCAGAGGAGCATCCTCATGCCCCCAGCTCTGCTGGTGGTCGCTGATTTGCTGGCTCCTGTCGGCAGCATGTCACTGATGTCTAATCCATTGTAGAGCCTTTGTCCGGGTTAGACCGCTTTCCAGTCCGGCGGCATGCAAAATTCTGGACTTATCCATGGGCATGTATGCTGCCCTGTGAAATATGGCGCATATTCCACCGGGGCGGTTTCTTTGCGCAGCCTTGGGCTAAATCAAAAGCCCGGGACATCTTCTGGCAAAAAATCTCTCAATTTGCGGCAAACCCCAACATAAAGGAATTATTGTGATGTCTAATAAAGGAAAAAAAAGTAGTCAGGATAAAATTGCAGCCAAAAAAGCTGCAGTCCTTGGAACCGAGAAAAGAAGTCGGCTGCCGCTGCTAGTCGGTATCGTCGTTGCGATTGTTATTGTCGTTGCGGCGGTTGTCTACAAAAACCAAAACAGCGTAAACCCGTCGGCGAGCGCATCCGCGCCGGCGGCCGCCGGCAGCACTTCCGTCTCCTTCCCCGTTAGCCTGTTTGAAGACGGCAAGGCCCGACATTTTGAGCATGTGGACGGCAAACATACTATTCGCTATTTCGTTCTCAAAAGTTCGGATGGCGTCCTCAGGGCCGCATTTGATGCCTGTGATGTCTGCTGGCCGGCCGGCAAGGGCTATTACCAGGAAGGCGATGCCATGGTTTGCCGTAACTGCGGCCGTCGGTTTGCTTCCGTTCTGGTAAATGAGGTCAAGGGTGGCTGCAATCCGGCACCGTTAAATCGAACTTTGGACAATGGCAAACTGGTTATCCAGATAAAGGATATCACGGACGGCAGGCAGTATTTTAATTTTGAAGGAAAGGTATAATTGGACATGAATCTGAGAATTATCGTTCTAAGAAATTTATTGCGGCGCAAGGGAAGGGCGGCTTTCGTGCTTGCCGGGCTGGTCCTTGGAGTATCCACAGTTGTCGGGATTATTAGTTATGTTGAAGCGATGACCCATGACATCAACCACAAGCTCGAAAAATACGGCGCCAATATCCTGATCGTACCCAGGACTGAAAATCTTAATCTGACCTATGGCGGGATTTCCCTTGGCGGCGTGTCTTTTGAGATGGAGGAAATCCGCGAGAAAGACTTGGAGCGGGTTGCAACCATAAAAAATTCCAATAACATAGCGGCCCTGGGACCGCTGGTCCTCGGTGTGGCCAGTGTGAACTCGCATAAAGTTCTCATGGCCGGCGTTGATTTTAGCTCGGCCGGAATTTTAAAACCGTGGTGGCATGTTCAAGGCAGTGCGCCGGGTGAGGACGGTGTTATGCTAGGTGCCGAAGCCGCCCGGGTACTCAATATGGAGATCGGCAACAGCCTGGAAGTAAACGGCCATGATCTGGTGGTTACCGGAATACTTGAAGCGACCGGTTCCCAGGACGATCAGCTGATATTTGCCCGGCTTTCGACCGCCCAAGGGATTTTTGGCAAAAGTGGACGGGTCTCCATGGCTGAAGTGGCCGCCCTGTGCAAAGATTGTCCGATCGAGGACATGGTCAAGCAGATCTCAGACGCGCTTCCCGGTGCCAAGGTGATGGCCATCCAGCAGGTTGTCAAGAGCCGGATGGAGACATTGGCCCAGTTTAAAAAGCTATCTTACGGGATTTCAGGGATTATCCTTTTGATCGGCAGCCTGGTTGTCCTGGTGACGATGATGGGCAGTGTCCGGGAGCGCACTGACGAAATCGGTATCTTCCGAGCCATCGGCTTTCGCAAACGTCACATCATGAAGATTGTTTTCATGGAAGCCGCTATCGTATCGGGTCTGGCGGGAATCACCGGTTATCTCCTGGGATTCGGGGCCACCAAGGCGGCCCTTTCCCTGTTTAGTGAGAGTCATTCCGGAAATGTCCCCTTTAGTCTTAGAACTGGCCGGCAGTGCTGTTATGATTGCGCTGGCTGTGGGTTTGATCTCGAGTGCTTATCCTGCTTTTATGGCTGCCCGACTGGATCCGAATGAAGCGCTGCGGGCACTTTAGGTGCTTAGTGGATGAATAATTCGAAATCCGTAACAAATCCTAATGAGGTGAATGATGAGTTATATCATAGCGGAAGATTTAACTAAACATTATGGCAGCGGGGATGTGGCTGTTGCAGCGGTTGCCGGTATCAGTTTCCATATTGAGGCGGGAGAGTTCATCGGAATCATGGGGGAATCCGGTTCCGGCAAGTCCACCTTGCTGGGAATGATGGGCGCCATGAATGCCCCCACCTCCGGCCGGTTCGTTGTTGACGAGATTGACATCTACACGCTGGGCCAGGAACAACGGGCGGATTTTCGCCGGGAGTTTCTGGGGTTTATTTTTCAGAGCTTTCATCTGGTACCCTACTTGACGGTTATCGAAAATGTCATGCTGCCGTTGGCTGTCGTGAAGGCCGGCAAAAAGAAGAAGCGGGAGATGGCGGAAGAAGCTTTGAGCCAGGTCGGTCTGATAGATAAGGCCCACCGTCTGCCGAATCAGATTTCAGGCGGAGAAAATGAGCGCGTTGCCATCGCCCGCGCCATCGTTAACGAGCCGCCGGTTTTGCTGGCCGATGAACCCACCGGCAACCTCGACACCAAAACCAGCCGGGAAATCATGGAGCTGCTCAAACGACTCAACCAGAAGGGGATGACCATCGTCATGGTGACCCACAGTCCGGATTGTGCCGGTTATGCCCAGCGCATACTGCGGGTTTCCGACGGTCTGCTGGTGGGCGATAACTCTAACGTAAAAAGTTTGGATCAATGGCAACGAAGGGAAAGAAAGATAGAAACGGTGTCGAATCAAAATCAAGCAGTGGCATTGGGCAGCCTACCCACTGGAGGATTGTCGCCGCTGTAATTATATTTTTTTCGGCTGCGTTAATTGTGAAAATGATGTATGTCCCATGATCTCTGAAACTTGCCCGCTATTCAGGGACGGCCGCCGGCAATTCGGATATTGGCGCCGGCTACGAATCCGGCATTATCAGACAATAACCAGATAATAGCTTCGGCAACTTCTTTTGCTTCTCCGAGACGACCCATCGGCACCTTAGCGATATTGGCGGCCGCGAGTTCTGAACTTACCATATCGGTACGGGTCAGGCCGGGGGAGACGTTGTTGACACGAATGCCTTCGCCGGCCACTTCTTGTGAAAGCCCAATCATCAGGCTGTTAAGACCACCCTTGGATACTGCATAGATTACGTTATTTCCGGGATTTCCGATATGGGCCGATCCGGATGAGACATTGACGATGGCACCACCTTTTCCCCCGTAGCGCGTAGACATCCGTCGAACCGCTTCGCGGCTGCAAAGCATCGGACCGACTACGTTGGTGCGCAGAACCGACAGGATGTCTGCTTCATCAAGTTCGTCTACCCGACCTTTGTGACCACTGATTCCGGCATTGTTTACCAACGCATCTAACACACCTAATTTACGGTCAACGGTCTCGAACATGGCAGAGACCTCAGCTTCAATGCCAACATCGGCGCGGATCACAATGGATCTGCTGCCCTGTTGTCGAACGGCATCGGCCACTTTCTCCGCAGCAGCCATGTCATTGCAGAAATTAATTGCAACATCGTATCCATTTGCTGCCAGCAAATGGCAGGTCGCGGCGCCAATACCACGTGAACCACCGGTGACCAGAGCAATTTTTCCCATGGGCTTAACTCCTCCATATGCTTTGATATTCGGCCCGCCCTGGCGCGAATGCCTATGTAAAAAAAAGTTGTTACGGCGAAAATGTCTGAATAGGTATCAACGAATTCAATATGGCTAAGTCCAGTTCTGGGCCAGGGCCTTCCGTTTTAAATAGTGGCGATAACTGTCTTGGCCCTCTACCAGGGGGCTGAGGCTTCGCGCTCTGGGGGAGGAGTGTTGATTTGGCGCTTAATGGGCAGTCGGCGGCCAATTGCCGGCTACCCATTTTGCACTTTCAAGCTCACCGAGAGAACCGGACACGGGGACTTGCGTACCACCCGATCCGTGGTGGATCCCAGAAACAGGGTTTTCACCAAGCCGTGTCCCCGTACCCCCAGGACAATCATGTCGATGTCTTTTGATTCGGCATAGGCGACGATTTCCTCATAAGGTTGGCCTTCCAGGAGATCTGTCTGCGGGGTGCACCAAAAGCTAGCTTCGGCAGGAACCATTTCCTTGAGCTTCCGGATGAGGAGCGCTCGATAATCTTGTTGGATCTCTTCCGAGACCGATGAACTCTCACCGATCGAACCTGGTTGCGTCGGTGGTTCAATAACATGGGCCAGATGCAATTCAGCCTCAAATTCCTGTGCCAGGCTCAGTGCGTGTTTGAGTGCCTGGCTGGAATCCGGCGAAAAATCACAGCCTACCAGGATTTTATCAATCTTGATTTCCCGGTTTGCGGCACTGACAAATTTATGCTCCGGACTGTTGACCACCAACAAAGGGCAGGTAAGGGTTCGCATTAGGCGCTCGGTGACGGAGCCGAGAATGACGCGTTTGAGTCCTGATCGGCCGCGGGTTGCCGCTATCACCAGATCAATGTCTTTTTCTTCGACTGCCCGGGATATCTCATCCGCAGGTTTGCCGACGGTGATCAGGGGTTCCCATGAGATCGGCTGATCGCCGGTCAACTCTTTAAGCTGCGTTGCGGCATCTTCCATAATCCGGTTTTGTTGTCCAACAGGATCCAGTTGAAACTCCCCGTAGATGGCAACCGAGGATAGGTCAATCACGTGACTGACAAAAAGCTTGGCCCCAAATTCTTTGGCCAGTGCTACCCCATAACTGATCGTGTGATTGGAGAAATCCGAAAAATCAGTGGCACATAAAATTTTTTTAAATTGCACTCTCATGATGCCGTTCCTCCTGTTTAGAGTCTATCCTTTGATTACAGCTACCGGCTTCAGCCGCGCTACCTTCCTGGCGATACCGGCACCGTGAACCACATTGACAACCCGATTCACATCCTTATAGGCCGTCGGTGCTTCTTCTGCAAGACCTGACATGCTGCCGGCGCGCACGTAAATGCCGCGTGATTCGAGCTCATTTCGCAAATCTGTTCCGTGCACCGACTTTTTAGCTTTCTTGCGACTCATACGTCGACCGGCGCCATGGCAGGTCGAACCGAAGGTCTGCGACATCGAGTTATCCGTTCCCACCAGTACCCAGCTGGCAGTACCCATTGAACCCGGCACCAGGACCGGTTGCCCGATATCTCGGTATACGGCGGGCAGTTCCCCTGAGCCGGGGCCGAATGCGCGGGTGGCGCCTTTTCGATGAACACAAAGCCTAAGCTTTTTGCCGTCGACCCGATGGGTTTCGACCTTGGCCATATTATGGGCGATATCGTAAATCTGGTATAAATGATAATTTTTTACCTTACCGGCCAGCACCTGTTCGAAACTTTGCCGGATATGACTGGCCAGCACCTGACGGTTTGCAAAAGCGTAATTGGCCGCCCCTTTCATGGCCGCCAGATAATCCTGACCTTCCGGACTGGAAAGCGGCGCGCAAACCAGCTCCCTATCCGGCAGTTTGAAACCATAACGGTCAATCGAGCGCTGAAAGCGTTTGACGTAATCGCTGCAGACCTGGTGGCCAAGTCCGCGAGAGCCGCAATGAATCTGAACCGTAATCTGCTTTTCATAAAGCCCCATGGGTTTGGCCGCAGTTTCATCAAAAATCTTGTCCACGACATCGATCTCAATGAAGTGATTACCGGCCCCCAAAGTTCCAACCTGTCCTTTACCGCGATCTTTGGCCCGTGGGCTTACCTTGCCTGCATCCGCTCCCTGCAGACAGCCATTTTCTTCAGTTCGTTCCAGATCAGCTTCGGTGGCAAACCCGCGTTTCATCGCCCAGGTCGAACCCAGTTCTATGACGCGATCCAACTCACCGGACTTGAGTTTGACATTGCCGCCTTTACCGACACCGCTGGGACAATTGGCGAAGATGCTCGAAGCCAGAATGTCCAGATAAGGGCGAATCTCGTCCTCTACCAGGTGGCTTGCCAGTAGGCGAACACCGCAATTGATGTCATATCCGACGCCACCGGGTGAAATCACTCCGTCCGGCAATTGCGTGGCCACCACGCCGCCAATGGGGAACCCGTATCCCTGGTGGATATCCGGCATGGCAAGGGCGTATTTGACGATGCCCGGTAAGGTGGCGGTATTGATCAGCTGCTCCAAGCTCCGGTCGTTTTTAACGCCTTCCAATAATTCTGCATCCGCGTAAAATCGTGCCGGTACCCGCATATCTTCGCGAGCCGAGGCCGCGATTTCGTATACGTATTCCGCTATTTTTTTGAAATCATGAACGTTGGTCAAGCGGCGCATCCTTAGGCCCCTAAAGGCATTTTTCTGACAACATGTTATTTTCTTCAGCATCCCTCACACATCAAAGACCACCGTCGCGGTCAATCCTGTTTCCGACTGAACAATTGCCAGATTATGGTAGGTGACGGCCTTGATGTGCTTTTCCAGCTGTGTTACCGGAGAGCCTAATATTCTGGCCCGGAGATGGGTTGGCGACACACTCTCTATCTTGAATTCGTGAAACACGAGCATTTCGATTTCCGCCCAATATGCCAGTTCACTCAACCACTCCACCAATAAACTTTCGCTATCCATGGCGTTGAGCTGCACGAGTTTTTCCTGGAGCGCAGGACCGGGGATATGCTTCGCGACCAGGATATCGTTCATTCCCCGGGCAGCATTCAGCAGAAGTTCCTCCAGGTTTGATCCGTAAATTCGTAACGCCCGGTCCGCCGTGTGCTCTATTTCTTCAAAGTCGATCTGATGATGGGGCCCGGTAGAACTGGTTTGCCTATTGTTTGGCATCTTTGGCTTTTAAGTATTGTAGCAATTCTGATAGGTTTAGAATTGGTCGATTAGCACGTATCTGCATCGCCGTGGCGGATAATGGGACCTCGGATCAAATAGCTGATTCGAGAGCGGGGATCAAGTTAAATGTACCGGCATCGAGCATGATCCGGGTCCATTTTTTTTCGCGTTTTCTGAGCATATCGCAACCAATTACCATAATTGAGTGCAGTCAGCTTTTCATATGCATAACATGTAATAATTCAACCCTGATTGTCAAGCATCATTTATCTGGATTTGTCTGACAGTGACGGGATGGTTGGGCTACAATAGTTCTTTACTTATAACTTATGGTAATTTATATTTTATATATTCATTAAGACTAAGGAGGTTATTGTGACGGAAAAGAATCTTTTGGCAGGGTTTAAGTTTTTCAGTGATGTGGCACCGGATGCTTTGGAAATGATTGCCCGGAAAGGTGAAATACTGGAATTGGAACCCGAGGAAGTCATCTTTCATTATAAAGAACCCGCTCAGCATTTTTACTGTCTCCTAAAAGGAGAAATTGATTTGAGCATTGTTTTTACCGACAGGGTATTGAAGACCGAGATCGAATATGAAGAGTCCATTCAGGCCAGTTTAGTCGATGAAGAGAAATGGATCGTCGTTGACACGGTTAACCCGGGTCAGGTTTTCGGCTGGGCTTCCTTGGTCGGACCCGGGCTTCGAACCCTAACGGCGCAATGCACCGAGGCCAGCCGTGTGATTGCATTTCCGGCCCTTGAGTTCAAAACGATGTTGGAAGAGAATCATACTCTGGGCTACCGGATCATGACTAAATTGAGTCACATTATTTCAAACCGTCTCAAAACCCGGACGGATAAATTGATCGAAACCTGGGTTGAGGCCTTTGATACGGATAAGATTTAGAAAATGACGAATGACGATTGATTAATGGCGAATTTTGGAAGTCGCTCCGCTCCATCGAATTTATTCTAACTGCATTGGAATTGATAGTGATTCTTGGTTAGTTATTCAATAATATTGGGGTTTTCTATCATGAAAGCTTTGTATTTTGAACAACATGGTGAATTGGATGTCGTAGAATATGGTAATGTGCCGGATCCCGAACCCGGGCCGGGGGAAGCCCTGATTCGGGTACGCGCCTGTGCATTGAATTTTCTGGACATCTGGGTTCGAAGGGGATGGCCGGGGTTAAACCTTGAGATGCCCCACTGGTGCGGTGCCGACGTTGCCGGGGAAATTGCCGGGATCGGGCCGGGTGTGTCAGACTGGCAGGTGGGGCAACGGGTGGTGGTTGATCCCGGTATAAACATGTCTGCAGACGAATATACGCGGCGTGGTGAAGACAGCATCAGCTCGGACTATCACGTTCTGGGTGAACATCTGCGGGGCGGAGCTGCCGAGTATTTAAAAGTTCCGGTCGACAACCTTGCACCTATTCCCGACGAGAAGGATTTTGTCGATGCGGCCGCGCCGATCCTGGTGACCCTAACTGCCTGGCGCATGTTGATGCATCGTGCCGGATTGCGGGCTGGTGAATCCGTTCTGGTGGTGGGCGCCGGCGGCGGGGTGAACAGCATGGCCATTCAAATCGCCAAATTGGCGGGTGCGGTCGTTTATGTCGTGGCCGGCAACCCGGAAAAATCAGAGCGCGCACGACAACTGGGTGCCGATATGGTTCTGGATCGATCCCAGGTCAATTGGGCTAAGGAGATTTATAAACTCACCGCCAAACGGGGTGTCGACGTGGTGGTGGACAATGTGGGCAAGGCCACTATCACCACCAGCATGCAGGCCGTCGCCCGGGGCGGGCGAATTGTCATTGTGGGAAACACCAGCGGCCCCCAGGCCGAAATCGACATCCGCTTTATCTTCGGCAAGCAAATCAGCCTGATCGGCAGTACCATGGGATCCCATCAGGATTTTCATGACGTGCTGAAATTGCTGTGGTCCGGAAGACTCAAGCCGGTGGTTCATGGCGTCATGCCGCTGAGTGAAGGACGCGAAGCCTACCAGATGATGGAAACGGGTCAACAATTCGGTAAAATTGTTTTGACACCCTAGCTTGAAGATTTTGAACTAATAGGCCCTTAGCACATTTTTTCTGACAGCATGTTGGCGATGCTGTTACGAAATGCGAAACCCAACAACGGCCGATTTCGGAACCGAGTCCCCGACTGGTGATGGCCGGTCCGGGCAATGCCTTCCTTCTCGCTTGATTTTCATTTTCAACGACTTATAGTAATTTCAGACCTGGTTGAATAGTTTACTGGTTGAATGGTTGATTAGGTAAATTATAGTCATAATTTCAAAATATTACGATTGTTGAAACATAAAGTGACCAATTATTTTGTAAACATGGGATAAATCCATATTTACAACCACTGAACCAATCAACTAATCAACTTTCTTGCGTGCGAAAGATCGGTCAGGACCGATCGAATGTTCATCCGATTCTAATCCCATTACCTTGCACAACGTTAAACATCATGGCCCAATCACCCGGATACGATCACGACATCTTCATTAGCTACGCGCATAACGACAATTATGGATTTGGCGGGCGTCCCGGCTGGGTGGATGTTTTTGAAGACTGGCTGTTCAACTGGCTTCACAAGCGCCGAGGGCTGGCTGATCTTCGAATCTGGCGGGATAAAGAAAGGATGCAAGGCAATACCGTGTTTGACGACGCCATCCAAAATGCCTTGGATTCATCGGCCTTGTTCCTTGCCCTAACCTCACGCAACTACCTCCAGTCGGACTATTGCCGAAAGGAACTGCGCCGGTACCACCAATACCATGGCCGGCAGAGCGGCGGATTGCGTGCGGGCGACTCGTCTCGCCTCTTTAACATCCAGCTTCACAATATCCCGCATCCGAAATGGCCTGAGGAATTTCAAGGTACCAGTGGGTTTCCCATGAACGATGCCGATTCCGCTGAAATTTTAGGTGAATTTACTTCACCAGATGACAGCGCCTTTGAAAAGCAAATGCGGCCGATCGTGGATGCCATCGAAGACTTGATTCAGAAAATGGCTCCGGTGCCCCTCGTTCAGACGGAAGATATTTCCCAGGCCGATGAGATATCCATTTTTATAGCCGATGTGCCGGACGCACTTCAGGACTTCAAGGAGCGCATCATCGCAGAGGCACAACAGCAAAAGGTGGCAATAGCCGGTGATATCCCGCCTCCCATGGATGCCGCGGGCCATGCCGATGCCGTGAGCCAATCACTGGCTCGGGCGCGGTTTTCCATTCACTTACTGAGCCAGTGGCCGGGGAGGAAAATCTTAGACCGCAAAGAAACCACCTATCCCCGCGAGCAGCATGAAATTGCCTTCAAGCAGTCGATTGAACAGCTGGTCTGGGTGCCGTCCGATCTGGACATCGCCGCCGTTGAAAACGATGAACAGCGCCGGTTTCTTCAAAATTGCGAAACCAGGCCCCGCACGTTGGGTCAATATGAGTTTGTTAAATGTCTGCAGAGCGATTTCGTGAGTCTGGTGCGGGAGCGCATCGATCACTGCCGACGGCAAACCGGCGACCCGGCCAGGCACCTGAGCTATCTCATCGACACCCACCAAAAGGACCAGCGATATGCCTTTAAACTGGCCGATATCCTTCTGGAAAAAGGGGCTGAAGTCGATTTCAACCATGAATCCAGAGATCCCACCGTCAGCCTCGTCAAATTCGAGCAATCCGTGAAAAATGTGAAAAACCTGATCTTGATTTGCGGCACGGTCGGTCCCGCCTGGCTGATTGGACGCATCAAAAAGGCTTTCAAGGCGATTTCAGAACAATTTGAATTTGAAAATCAATCCGGCCTCGAACACATCTGGTTGTTCCTGGCGCCGCACGGTGCCGGCAGGCCGGACCTGCCCGCCTTTCCTCCCCTGATACACATCGACATTCTGGATAATAGCCAGTCAGACCAGATCGATCCCCAGATTACCGCGCGACTCCTTGCCGCCGGAGTGGGGCAATGAATCGCGATATCGCCGTGCAAAACCCATTTGTCGGTCTGCGTCCTTTTGAGAGCAAGACAGCCTTTACTATTTCGGGCGCAAGGAACAAACCCACGCCCTACTGAGACAATTGTACGCCCATCGATTTGTGGCTGTGGTGGGCAGTTCCGGATGCGGCAAATCCTCTTTGGTGCGGGCCGGACTCATTCCCAACCTGGAAGCGGGTTTTCTGGTCCAGGACCGGGATTTGTGGCAGATCGCAACATTCAAACCGGGCGATGCGCCGCTTTACCATCTGGCCGCGTCCCTGTCTTCCCTGACCGGATCTCCCCAAACCCCCGAGGCCGTCGAAAATTTATTGGAAACGCTTCAGCGCCGGGGGGCTCAGGCGCTTGTCGAGTTGGCTCGGACAACCCTGAATGGAGAGGACAGCAACCTGTTGATTGTGGTGGACCAGTTTGAAGAGTTGTTTCGCTTTCAGCAGACAAAAACGACCCGGGTGCGCGAGGAGGCGGCCGATTTCGTTTCCATCTTGTTGCATCTGGCAGGACAGACGGCGGTTCCCATTTATGTCGTGCTGACCATGCGCTCTGATTTTCTGGGCGAATGCGACGCCTTCCAGGGACTGCCGGAAGCCATGAACACTAGCCAATATTTAGTTCCGCGTCTTACCCGAAATCAGCGACGGGAAGCCTTCCTGGGCCCCATCCGGCTTGCCGGGGCGGATATTACCCCCCGGCTGATGGACCGGCTGCTGAACGAAAGCCTCGACACGCGGGATGATCTACCGATTTTGCAACATGCGCTCATGCGGACTTGGAATGTATGGGCAGAAGACGACGGCCGGGAGGCGATCGATCTCGACCATTACGAACGATCGGGCACCCTTAAAAATGCCTTGCGTCTGCATGCCGACGAAGCGCTGAAAGATCTGGATGAAGGATGACCGCTTGATTGCAGAGCGCATGTTTCAGGCCCTGACCGAGACCGATGCCTCTAACCGACGTATCCGGCGACCCGCCCACCTGCGCCAAATAGCGGCCATCTGCGGTCAAAATGTATCGCCGGAAAAAATCATGTCTCTGATCCAGCGCTTCAATGCCGAAAATCGTAACTTCTTGGTCCTTTCAACGCGAATTTCTTCAGACGACCCGCTGGTGGATATTTCCCACGAAAGCCTGATTCGGCAGTGGAAAACCCTGACCGATTGGGTGGATCAGGAAGCCGACTCCGCCCGGATATACCAAAGATTGGCCCAGAGTGCCGAACTGCATGCCGACGGTAAAGCCGGCCTTTATAAAGAAACAGACCTGCAGGTTGCGCTGGACTGGCAACGGCAGCAGCAGCCTAATGCCGAATGGGCTGCCCGTTACCGCTCGAATTTCAAACTGTCTGCAGATTTCCTGGAGCAGAGCGTTAAGAAACAGAAAACGAACAAGATGTTTATCATCTCTCTGCTTGTTTGTGTCTATGCCTGCATTTATTCCTGGCTGGTGATTGCAACGACGGATGATGTGTCCTTGGCCACCAATTCAACTTTTCTGCCGATTATCGGAACCAAGATGCCCGCCAACCTCGTCTACCTGGTATCCCCTCTGGTGATGATCAGCATTTATGCCTGGTTTCTTTTCCACTTGCAGCGTCTGGTGTTGATATTGTCCTCCCAGCCGAAAGCATTAGCAGGCGGCAGGTCCTTGATGGCCTGGTTGGAAATAACCGGTATGCGCACGCTTGCCTGGATAACGATGCCGGCAGCATTCATTGGATTGTGGCTGCACTATTTGTTGAGGCGGGAGTGGACGGTCACCGGTTTTCACATCGGCTTTATAACACTTTCCATCTTCATGGCAGCCTTTTTTCACCGATCTTCCAGACCCGCGAAACAGGAGACAGTGCTTTTAAGACAGCAGATAAAGATTTCCGAGATCGTCTGTGTCGTGCTGGTCGCACTGTTGGTCTGGATCCTGTCTTTGGGTGTTTTCAAAGGGACTCCCGAAAACAATTTTAAGCGGTCTGGAGAATTTTCTGCAATGATACCGTGGCTGTTTCGTCAGATCGGATATGACGTGTTTTTCGATTTCAGGGAGCAGGATGTTTCTAAATTGCCGGCCAATTACTGGCTGATAAAATCTGAATCCGACCGCTTGAACGCCATTGAAGGCGCCTTATTGAAAAAGAGGGATCTCAGGTATGCCGATGTGTATCAAGTGTTTGCCGTCAAAGCCAATATGCGCAATGCTAAATTACGCGGTGCCAGGCTGCGTGAGTCGGATTTTCGAAATGCCGACCTGCGTGGTGCCAACTTGAAAGGCGGCGATCTAAGACAGGGAAATTTTCAGCGTGCCGACTTCCGTGAAACCATTCTTGCAAAGGTTAACCTGGGTGATGCGGATCTGCGGGACGCCCAACTGGGATTAGCAGATTTTAGGGGGGCCGATTTTAGTGACACAAAGTTGGGCGGTGCTGATCTCAGATGCGCCGATCTGCGCGATACGAAAAACCTAACCATTGAAGAGTTGAAAACCGTAAAAACCCTCTATCGCGCTAAAATGGACGAAGAAGTCCGGAAAAAGCTACAGCAGAGCGAACCGGAACTTTTCAACAAGCCCCTCGACTCCTGGTTCGATATGACGACCCCCAATAACGTGCATCGAAAAGATATCTGCGAATGAAACCTTCCATGTGTCTTATCAAGCGAATAGCCGCCAAAAGACTGTAATTCCAATTAATTGTAGAAATTCCGATATATATTAGCCAAAGCAATTTGATGCCAAACGGTGCATTCTTTGTTGTTGTGCTTCGGGGAATACCGGCGACCGCTGCAGGCTCCTTTTTTTATATAATTAAATATTTCTTTATTAAAGTGATATTGATTTTCTTTATTGAAATATTTTTTTAAAAAGTGTAATATGCAAATTATGGCCAAGAAAAAGGTATTTTCAACAAGTATTGATTCCGACCGTATCAAGGACTTGAAGCACCTTGCGGTTGATACGGATAAATCCTTAGGCAATCTTTTGGAAGAAGCCATTAAGGACATTGTTGAAAAATATCGAGATAAATTAAAAAAATAGTTCCGCTTTTCTCCTTTCAGGGAAGCTGAAGGGCAGAATCGAAATTCTATGGATAAGTTTTCATAAGCTCTCGAAATATAATTAATTTTTGTACGTCCTGGGTGCCTTCACCCAGGGATGCCGCCCAGACGTCCAAGGGATATTTATGGATTGGATGTTCAAATATAACAGATGCGGCCCCAAAAATATCAGCCGCCCAGATGGTGACCTCCCGGGCGACCTGCACTGCGATATATTTCGCCAATGAGGATGCCTGGCGAAAATCATCCCCCCGATCTATTTTCCAGCAGGCTTTCTGGAGCAAAAGCCGGGCCGCCTCAATTTTTGCAAAAAAATCAGATAATTCAAATGCTTTGGCCTGAAAATCCAGAATTTTCTTGCCAAAAACAGTCCGTTTTTGCATGTGCGCGTGTGCCAGGTTAAAGGCCCCGACAGCAGTCCCTAAGGTGAGGGCGGCAATGGGGACTCTGCTGTTGGTAAACACCTCGAGTACCTGCTGCAGACCTCGACCCCGGGTCCCCAGAAGGTGATTATCCGGTACGAAAACATTTTCAAACCGCAAGCGGGTCAAATCAGATGGTATCCAAACCTGCTTGTTCAATTTTTTTCTGTGAACACCCTTGGCACCAAGATCTACCAGATACATGGACATGCGGTCGTTCCTTGCAGCCCTGGGATCTGAAACAGCTGTAATCACACCCAGATCGGCAATCTGACCATTGGTGACATAGGCTTTGGTCCCGTTTAGAATCCACCCACCATCGACTTTGTCGGCAGTTGTACAAATACCGGCGACATCACTGCCCGCTCTATTTTCGGTGTTACCCAGGCACATCATGGTTTTTCCCTGTGCGGCGGCAGCCCCATAAGTTTGCTGAAGGCTCGGCGACCCAAACAGGGAAAGTCCCATGAGCCCCAAATCGACATGCGCCAGCGCGGCGATTGCCACACCCGGAGACACCTGCGCCAGTTCTTCCGAGATTACGGCCTCTCTTTGGGCCGAATTCCTGATCAGACGTCCGTCTTCAAATTTCAGACCATACCAGCCGTTTTTGCCCATAAGGTGAAAAAACGCAGCCGGTATTTTTTGCTTCTGCGCCCAGGATGACAGATTGGGCGTCAGGTGGGTTCGGATAAAGTCCCTGAGCCGATCGAGATCCTGAGATATCGCCTCCGGTATTGCAAAATCCATTTTCATATCCTCCTGATATAGCGCTGATCGTTCTTAACAAGTAAAAATACATCAGATTCCGGCAAAAACAATATCCATCGAAATCGTTTGGCCGTCAGGCCGAAAAATCCACCCTATAATTTTGCCAATGTCACCACTACCATTTATGCAGCAGGTAGATTTTTTTTTGGGTCTTCACATCCGGCAGCTGACCTATTACTGCATTTCTTGTAGTAAAATACACTGTTTACCCCATTTACAAGTTTCAGTTATCCATAATAAGAGGTAAAATAACAAATACTTTACAGCTGAACTTTGGGCGCTCTGATACCTGCTTTATACCTCGGTTCATAACGGGTAACCAAGGAGAATGGCAATGAAGGATCTGATCGAACTTATCGCCCGTGCACTGGTGGACAAACCTGAAGAAGTAGCGGTAACAGCACTGGAGGGCAGCCAGGCAACCGTACTGGAATTAAAGGTGGCCAAAGAAGATCTTGGTAAAATTATTGGGAAACAGGGCCGCACAGCCAGATCGTTGCGGACCATTTTAGGTGCAGCTTCAGCCAAGGAACGAAGACGAGTCGTGCTTGAGATTGTGGAATAAATCGCAACCGTTCCCGGGTTCAGGGTTCAAAAGTTAATGATTTAGCCAACATCGGAACCCTGTTCATGCTCACAATAACTCCCAATACTCACCGGTTCAAAGTTTTCCGATCATATCGGAATTCGGGGTTGGATTCTTTCGCAGACCTTTCGGGTTTCCCCGTCGAGCCGATTAGCATGCCCCTATATCCTCAAATCGTTCTGTTCGCAATAAACCGTTCAACTTAGCTACAAATCAGTAGCTCCTATCTGCCGTGAAATCTTGAATAATGGATTTTTGAAACCTGAGAGTTTTGGTATTTTGGTATCATTTTAGGGATTTTACGACTTGATAATCAATGGTTTGGTTGATTTCTTTCAGCCTTGACTAAATAAAAATTGGTATCATATTCGTATAGGC
Source organism: uncultured delta proteobacterium (assembly GCA_963723215.1). GTDB lineage: Bacteria > Desulfobacterota > Desulfobacteria > Desulfobacterales > JAFDCJ01 > JAFDCJ01. The sequence continues at coordinate 191,328 of CAVRQG010000005.1, read as the reverse complement.
TTGGACCGGTTGGCATAAATCAACAAACTAATATTTCTGCTGCCCCGGGCGTCTGTCGATAAAAAGGAGTAAAATTATGCCAAGAAATATAATTAATATCCCTGACAAAGTGGAATATCTTTCCATTTTGAATGAAAAGGGAGAATTGGATGCAAGTCTTGAGCCGGATATTCCTGAAAAACTCCATCTCAAGCTACATCGAGCCATCCTTTTAAGCCGAAAATTCGATGAGCGTCTGCTGAACCTTCAAAGACAGGGTAGGATCGGAACTTTTGCGCCGATCAGCGGGCAGGAGGCCGCCCAACTGGGTGCTGTCGCCTTATTGCGACCCTCGGATTGGATGGTACCTGCTTTCCGCGAGACCGGGGCAGAAGTCTGGCGGGGTCGATCGCTTGAGAGCATCTTAATATACAACAACGGTTACAGCGAAGGTGCAGAAATTCCCCAAGACCTCAATAATCTACCCGTATCGGTTCCGGTGGGATCTCAGATTTTGCATGCCGTCGGCTTGGGGTGGGCAGCAAAATACCGGAAAACCGATGACGTGGCAATGACTTTTTTCGGAGACGGAGCAACTTCCGAGGGCGATTTTCACGAAGGCTTGAACTTCGCCGGTGTGTTTCAAACCCCTGTCATTTTCGTCTGTCAGAACAATCACTGGGCCATTTCGATTCCGGTTTCCAAACAGACCCGTTCTAAAACGCTGGCCCAAAAAGCCATCGCTTACGGTATTCCGGGTATCCAGGTGGACGGCAACGATGTTCTGGCAGTATATGCTGCTGCCAAGGAAGCCGTTGACCGGGCCCGGGCGGGCCAGGGGCCTACCCTGATCGAATGTGTTACCTATCGTATGGCGATGCATACCACCGCAGACGATCCCAAACGGTATCGCACCGAAGAAGAAGTCGAAAAGTGGCGCGAACGGGATCCTATTGTTCGCTATCAAAAATATCTAGTCGACAAGGGGCTTTTATCGGAAGACGATATTACCGCTATCGAATCCGAAGTTCTGGCAGAAATTCAGGCGGCCGTTGATGGGGCGGAAGAAAAAATGAAAACAATGGGTGATCCCATTGACATGTTCGAACATGCCTATGCACAAATGCCATCCTATCTGAAAGAACAAAAAGAAGCATTCGCCCGGGAGGTTGCCGAGATCACGCGAGGAGGAGACCAGTGGCTAAGATGACGATGGTGCAGGCCCTCAACCTTGCCCTGCAACAGGAAATGGAAAAAGATGACAACGTCATCGTGCTGGGGGAAGATGTGGGTGTTGACGGCGGCGTGTTTCGTGTCACCGACGGTCTCATCGATCGATTTGGTGAGGAGCGGGTTTTAGATACGCCTCTGGCGGAAAATGGGATTGTGGGCATGTCGATAGGAATGGCGATTTATGGCCTCAAGCCGATCTGTGAAATTCAATTTTCCGGGTTTAGCTATCAAAACTTCCACCAGATTGAAAACCACGCCGCGCGGCTGCGTAGGCGGTCCCGGGGGCGTTATCATGTTCCGATGGTGCTGCGAACGCCATACGGTGGCGGTGTGCGGGCTTTGGAACACCATTCGGAAAGCCGTGAAGCCTTCTGGGCGCATATGCCCGGCCTTAAAACGGTTATCCCGTCCGGGCCCCGCAATGCCCGGGGGTTGCTGGTCAGTGCCATGCGCGATCCGGACCCGGTTATATTTTATGAACCCAAGGCTCTCTACCGGGCCTTTCGTGAGGAAGTCCCCGAGCAAGAAGAAACGGTGGACATCGGCAAACCACAACTCGTGAGGGAAGGTAAGGATTTAACCATGATTTCTTATGGTGCCATGATGCGGCCGACCCTGGATGCTGCGGCAACTCTCAAAGATAAACACGGCGTTGAAGCCGAAGTCATTGATTTACTGACGGTCTCACCACTGGACGATGAGATCTTCGTTAAATCGGTATTAAAGACCGGCCGGGCAATCATCATTCATGAAGCCCCCCGCAGCTTCGGTCCGGGGGCCGAGATCGTCAGTCGTTTAATGGAAAAGGCGTTTTACTATCTTGAAGTTCCGATAGAGCGTGTGGCCGGATATGACATCATCATTCCGCTATTTAGCCGCGAGAAAGCCTATTTGCCGAATGAACAGCGGATTCTGCGCGCAGCTAGAAAAGCATTGAACAATTGAATATTGACGATTGACGAATGAATATTTGTGGATGTCGCTCTCCGAGGCGTAGGCGCTACAACCCCTACGAGCCGGAGGCTTCGCTCAGTCGATTGTATGTATTGTCGTATTTATCATCTAAACTGGAAATATCGCATATTAGGGAATTTTACATTAATAACTGAGAAAGGGAAAACAATGGCCAGGTCGTTTACACTGCCGGATCTAGGCGAAGGTATCCATGAAGGTGAAGTGCTGGCCGTGCCGGTCGAGGTCGGACAGGAAATAAGCGAGGGAGACATTATTTTAGAGGTTGAAACGGATAAGGCCGCAGTTGAGATTCCATCGCCTTATACCGGAAGCGTTCAGGAAATATTTGTCAAGCCGGGTGATATTGTCAACGTAGGTGATGTGATGATGACCTTCACCAATGGGGAGGGCGACCGGACAGTTGAGGAGGAAAAGCCCCTCAAGAAAGCCGCTGCACCGGCTGAGACCGTGGCTGCTGCCACCATGCCTTCACCTGCTCCCAAAGAGGGACCTGTACCGGCATCACCGGCGACTCGGCGCCTGGCGCGGGAACTCGGAGTTGATCTTCACCTGGTCAGCGCCAGCGGACCAGCAGGTCTGGTAACTGCTGAGGATGTTCGTCAATTTACCCAAAACGGCAAGGTGGACAAAGTCGTCCCGGCAACATCTGAGCCGGGAACCCCGGACACTCAGCCATTGCCGATTTCAGAGCCTCCTCTGCCCGATTTCGCTAAATGGGGGTCGGTTGAGCGCATACCGTTTCGATCCATTCGAAGGGCCACCGGCAAACAGATGACCCTGGCCTGGTCTTTGATTCCCCATGTCAATAGTCAGGATGTGGTCGACATTACCAAGTTGGAGGCATTTCGGCAAAAGCACAAAACAGAAATTGAGTCCGCCGGCGGTAAATTAACCCTGACCGTATTCGCTTTAAAAGCGATTGCCACTGCCCTGAAAACCTATCCGAATTTTAATGCAACCCTGGATACGGCCAACGCAGAAATCATCATCAAGCAGTATTATAATATCGGTGTTGCGGTTAATACGGACAGGGGGTTGATTGTTCCCGTGGTTCGGGATGTAGACCGCAAGAGCATCAAGGGACTTTCCCTTGAGTTAAATGATCTGGTTCAAAGGACCCGGGCTCGCAAAACAACACTTGAAGAAATGCAGGGCGGCACCTTTACGATCACCAATGCCGGGGCCATGGGCGGCGGCTTTTTTGCACCGATTATCAATTACCCCGAGGTTGCGATCCTGGGGGTGGGACAGGCGCGCATGCAACCGGTTGTGATGGATAGGGGCAAAGGCGATTTTCAGATCGTTCCGCGACTGATGATGCCGATTGTCCTATGCATCGATCATCGGGTGCTGGACGGGGCTGATGCGATAAAATTCCTGCGAGTCATCATAGATACGCTTGAAGACCCGGATGAGCTGTTGATGAGTATGGTGTAAGATGGCAGAGGACAGATGTCGGAGGACAGAAGACAGAGGTCAGAAGGCAGATGTCAGTGGTCTGTTGTTTGTTGTATGTTGTGATACCGGATAATTATTTGACGCTGATTACCGTAGCTTGCTAGATTGCTGGGGTTGATTAGTTTACTGGTTGAATGGTTGATTAAGTAAATTATAGATATAATCTCAAAATGTTACGATATTTTTACCTGAAGTAGCCAATTATTTTGCAAATATGGGATAAATTCAGATTTACAACCACTTAACCAATCAACCAATCAACTAATCAACGATATCTGTAGTTACTGGTCACCAGTATTTGATTCAATCTGCTAATAAAAATGAACGCAGCAGCCGACCCAGTGACCATAAGCAGAGAATAGAAACCACTGACAACAGACAACCACTGACAACAGACCTAAAACTGGAGTTTTTCCAATGGTTATGGGAGAATTGACACAGGAAGCCGAGGTTCTGGTGATCGGCAGCGGGCCGGGCGGATATGCGGCTGCCTTCAGGGCAGCGGATTTGGGTCTGGACGTGACCATGGTCGACCCGGGATCTCGGCCCGGTGGGGTCTGTCTTTTTAAAGGGTGCATTCCTTCCAAAACATTTCTGTATCTTGCAGAACTCATTTACGATGCCGCCAGGGCGGAAGACATGGGGGTTTCGTTCGGCAAACCCAAAATAGATCTGGAAGCTCTCCGGTCATGGAAGGGTAACGTCATCGACCAGATGGCCAACGGTCTGGTCAGTTTGAACAACCGCAGGGGGATTCAGCTCTTAAAAGGTCGGGCGGAGTTTGAAAGCTCCGATACCGCTCGGGTTCATGATTGCGAGGTCAGTCACATCAAATTCCGGCATGCCATTCTCGCCAGCGGCTCCCAACCCATTCCCTTTCCGGAAACCACCTTCAACATCGGCGGTCGAATCATGAGTTCCACCGGTGCCCTGGCCTTGGCGGATGTACCCGAAAAACTCCTTGTTCTCGGCGGCGGATATGTCGGATTGGAACTGGGAACGGTGTATGCGGCGCTGGGAAGCCGGGTCAGTCTGGTGGAGCTTGAAGATAGATTGTTGGCGGGTGTTGACCAGGATTTGGTGCAACCACTGCACCGCAGATTAAAAAATATATTTGAGAGCATCAACCTAAAAACTAGGGTCGTAGCCATGGAAGAAAACAAAGACGGGGTTGATGTGAAATTTGAAGGTGACATCGATTCGCCCCAGCAATCCTTTGACAGGGTGCTGGTTGCCATCGGTCGCAAGCCATGTTCGCGGAATATCGGTCTGGAAAACACAAAAGTAACCCTCGATGAAAAAGGGTTCGTAAAGGTGGATGACCGGCAACGGACAGACGATGAACGAATTTTTGCTGTCGGTGACGTTGTCGGAGGCATGATGCTGGCCCATAAGGCCACCCGGGAAGGCAAGGTTGCCGCCGAAGTCCTAGCGGGCGAACCATCTGCCTTCGATGTTCGTGCCATGCCGGCGGTGGTTTACACCGATCCCCAGATAGCCTGGTGCGGTATGACGGAAGAGCAGGCACGCGCTGAAAAAAGACCCGTGAAAGTTCAGCGATTCCCCTGGAAGTTTTCCGGCAGGGCAACCACCATGGGAGCTCCGGAAGGTTTGACTAAAATTATCGTCGATCCGGAAACCGGACGGATCCTCGGAGTGGGAATCACCGGCCGTGATACGGAAGGACTGATTTCAGAAGGTGTGCTCGCTATTGAGATGGGCGCCTTGGCGGAAGATATGGCCTTGAGCATTCATCCGCACCCGACGCTTTCCGAAACCGAAGGGGAGGCGGCTGAGCTTTTTTTCGGTAGCGCTACACATATTTTGTCGAAATCACCGCGGCCTTAAAGGACAAATGAACGAGTGACGAAAGATGAGGAATGAAGGACGAAATCGTTACGTCAGTTATCGTTGATTGGTTGATTAGTTGATTAGTTGATTGGTTAAGTGACTGTAAATATGGATTCACACCATATTTGCAAAATAATTGGACACTTCATGTTTCAAAAATCGTAACATTCTGAAATTATGACTATAATTTACCTAATCAACCATTCAACCAATAAGCTATTCAACGAAGTCTGAACTTTAGCTCATTTTAGTTCACTTTAGTCACTTATATCATACCGGCCCGTTTCACAGGATTTAGGGGAAGACCAGCATGAAATCGGATACGGAAAAATCAAAAGATGAACTCATTGAAGAGTTACGCATGCTCAGGCAGCGAGCTGCAAAAGTCGACGAATTACAGAAACGCCTGGCGGATCTGGAGCAATCCTATGCGGATCTGCAAAAAAACTTCGAGGAGCGCACCCAAGAGCTTAGACAGGAATGTTCCTGCCGGGACCACACCGAGGAAGCCCTGCGTATGGCCGAGGTGATTGTTGACCGCAGTCCGGCCATCCTATTTCGCCGCAAGGCGGATGAAAAATCCACCCTGGTTTATGTCTCCAACAATATTCAACAGCTGGGCTACACGGCCGAAGCATTTTTGAGCGGCCGGATGCATTTCAGAGAAATCGTGCACCCCGACGATATGGAACGGGTGGCCGCGGAGATTGAAGGGTATGCTGAAAAAGATGTAGAGGAATACACCCAGGTCTATCGCATTTTAGCTCAAAACGGCGATGTCCACTGGGTTGAAGATCAGACATCCGTGGAACGGGATGCGCAGGGCAATAAAACCTATAATCAAGGCATCCTGGTGGACATCACCGAGCGCAAGATCGCCGAAGAGGAGATGCGTAAGAGCGAAGAGAAATTCCGTCGGATCGTGGAAACCGCCGGTGAAGGATTTATCCTGATGGATGAAAATCTGACCATCGTGGATGTCAACGAGGCCTATTGCAGACTGCTGGGGTACACCCGGGCGGAAGTGCTCGGCAAAACCCCCATTGATCTTGCCACCGAAGAGTTCAAACAGTTTATGCTGACAAACAGGGATACGATTCTGGGCCAGGAATACCGGGAATTCGAGGGCAGCAGTGTTGCCAAAGACGGTCGCCATGTTCCGATCCTGGTTCATGGCAACACGCTTAGAGACGACCGCGGCCATGTCATCGGCAACATGGCCTTTGTGACCGATATGACCGAACATAAAAAAGCGCTGGCACTCGCTGCTGAAGTCCAAAAAAGCTTGCTTCCCCAGGGAAAACCGATGGTTAAAGGGCTTGACATTGCCGGGAAAAATGTTTCCTGCGATGAGATTGGCGGAGACTATTTTGATTTTATCTGGCGGCTGGACTCGAAAAAAGGACCTTTCAGTGTCGTGGTCGGTGACATTTCCGGCCACGGTGTGGATTCCGCCCTGCTAATGACTACGGCGCGGGCGTTTTTACGGATGCGCGCCTCCCAGCCGGGTACCATATCAGAGATTATTACGGCCATGAACCGTCACCTCACCCGGGATATTCTGGAATCCGGAAGATTTATGACCTTATTTTATATGACCATCGATCCGGAAAAAAGCCACATCGATTGGGTCCGAGCCGGCCATGATCCGGCCATTATATATGACCCCGTCCGGGATGAATTTGAAGAGTTGAAAGGCAGTGGTATCGCTTTGGGAGTGAACGACGCGTTTGATTACGAAGAGAATTTCAGGCGCAACCTGACCAATGGCCAGATCATTGCCATCGGCACCGACGGCATCTGGGAAGCTGTGAACAATGAAGGCGAAATGTTCGGTAAGGCGCGCTTTCGAAATATCATTCGAAACCATGCCAATGCCGCCGCCGCCGATATCCTGAATGCCGTCTACAGCGAACTGAATCAATATACCCGTGGGCGAAGATCCGAGGACGATATCACCCTGGTGGTCATAAAAATCGATGGAGTTGGATAAATCGCATTCCGTTTAATTAGATTTATAAATCTACCTCCTTTAGGTGTGGGCAGAGGCAATCTGCAATTACTGTTTTCTTAATAATTCCAACAACCGCTGGGGATGATCCGTCATGATGCCGTCGACACCCAGATCCAGCAGGCGCTGCATGGCAGTCACTTCGTTCACCGTCCACACATGAACCCGCAAATTACGGGCGTGGGCCGCTTCTATAAATTTCCTGGTTACGATCCGCAGATCTCGAAAGGCTTCGGGAACCTGCAGTGCCTGAGCGTCCGGCGAGTATGCAGCTTCCAGATATACCAACTGGAGTCCATAGAACAGCAACGCCTCCGATGTGCCGACAGAGGTTGCAACCTGAGGGCAAAGCGAACGAAATGCTTTCAAAGAATCGGCATTAAAAGAGGCCAGCATGACTTTTTCCGTCATCTGATATTCACCAATCAACCGGCAAAGAGAGTTGATCGTACCCGATCGGTCGTCCTTGATTTCAAGAACCATCTTTGTTTCCGGAAAAGCAGCAAACACTTCGGCCAGGGTCGGGATCTTAATTCCCTTATTGCGCAAAGGCAAGGTGCGGCCGTTGTCCGGCGACCAGCGGTAAGCGGCATCCAGCTTTTTCAGCTCAGCTATCGTGTAATTTTCGACTAGACCAGCAGCATTGGTGGTACGCGCTACGGTATCATCATGCAAAACTATCAACTGCCCATCCGCGGTGCTGCGTACATCCATCTCAAGTACGTCGACCCCCAATTCAACTGCCTTGCGGAAGGTGTAAAGGGTGCTCTCAGGGCCCAGGCTGCGGCCGCCGCGATGGGCGATGACAAGGAACTTATCGGGATTGAAGTAGGGGTGGTTCGGGACGGGTTTGGCGATCCAGCATAAGATGTCATAGACGATGAAAAGAATCAGCAGCAAGACTATCAGAGTTTTGATTCGCTTTTGCATGCTTTGAAATCATTTGTACTTTAGTCTGGAAGCTTAAAATTCAGTTTGAGCAGGTTTGTCAATCGGCAGAAAACAGGGATGCACATTCGGCGGCCATGGAATCCAGGACCAATTTTCGCACTTGTGCGGTTCTTTGACCAGCGGTGTGCCCGCATCGTAGTCTGCTATTACAAACAAGGTGACGTAATGTTTATCTTCGTCGGCAAAGATATCGTTGGAATAGGGGCCGTATCGCAAATTTTTAATTTGGATCCCCGTTTCTTCAGATACTTCTCTTCGGGCGCACTCTTTGATGGATTCGTTAAATTCCAGGTGGCCACCCGGAAAAGCCCAGGTGCCTGAACCATGGGCGTTTTTACGTTTGCCTAAAAGCACCCGGTCTTTATTTATAACGATAACTGCAACACCGATGAGGGGTCTCTTGACTCATATACAATACATCTATGGATGAACCTTTGAACCCGTGAACGCTTCTATATTTCTCTATTTTCCTGAGAGAAAATCTTCCGGCATTTTGAGAGCTACGACTTCCCCACGGGCCGTTTCTTTTCCTTTGGCGGATAGTGTGACGGAAATCACCATTTTGCGGCCTTTGCTCTCTTTCACTCGACCTCTCAACTCCAGGGTTGTATCAATGGGCGTAGGCGCCAAATAATCGACGTGCAGGGAAACCGTAACAAATCGTTCCAATGTTTCGGCGTCCATAGATTTACCTTCTTCGCGATAATTAGCAGAGGCAGCTGTGCCTGTGGCATGACAGTCGATTAAAGACGCGATCAAACCACCGTATACGTAGCCGGGAAACGCCGTATGATAAGGTTTGGGTTGAAATTGGCTGACGGTCTCCTCGCCCTGCCAATAGGTTTTAATTTGATATCCGTGCTTGTTCGATTTGCCGCATCCATAGCATACAGCGATGTCTTCCGGGTAGTAATCCTGTACCGCTTTATGGGTCATTATGAATCTCTCCCTATTCAGTTCAAGCTGGTCCATATTGTATGATTGCCTTATTCAAAATTTACAAAGGCAGCTCAAAGTTAGGCTATAGCTCAAGGTAATTCAGGATTCTTCTGTTCATGCTATCCTATGCGTCGCTTTACGCATCTCTGCCCATTAATCTTCCGCATTCCCATTCTTTTATATCTGTCATCCTCTCTAACTGCCGTAAACCGGCCGGCATGGAGTTCCTGGACCAGTTCGCGCTCATCGTTGATCTCTTTTTCAAAAACAGTCAACCATTTACCGACTTCATCGACCCGGTGGGCATCACTGCCTCCGGTTCCCGGAATACCCAGCTTTTCAGATACCTTGCGGGCCATTTCATTCTCATCTGGTGATAGTTTGCCGTTACCAACCTCGATGGCATCAACAAATTCAAGCACTTTGCGTTTGCAGGCGTGCTCCACCGTCATTTGGAGTTGGCCGATGCCAAAGGTTTTAAATCCGCGAAAGGGATGGGCCGCGATCATAAATCCGCCGGCCCCGCTGACCTCTTCGCGCAGCTCCTGAATCATCATCATTTCCTTGATGTCTTTGTAAAGTCCAAAAACCAGGATATCTCCCTGATTGGTTGTAAACTCGTTTCCCCGAAAGATTTTAATGCCACCATTGGTGGGCCAGTTTTTCAACCTCAGCGATGTCCCATACAACTTGGTGCTCAGTGAGACAAATCCCGTCCAGATTCAACCGCTGCGCCTCCTGAACCAGCTCATTGGGATCCATATAGCTGCAGGCAGAGCGCGGTGAAGTGTGAATGTGAAGATCGATTCGCATTGTTATCCTTTAAATTTTTTCTTGACAGGATCAACAGGATTAACTGGATTTTTCCACGGTTTTCTGATGAAATTATGAAAACATTATAGTCCTGTAAATCTTGTCTATTTGATAGTTTAAAATGGAAACCATTCTTTCATGAGGTTCGCTGACGGTTCATCATTCTCTAATAGCCTTTTCAGCAAGCCATTTCTCCATAAACTCCGTCTGATCTGTACCGGGATCCGTTTCCAGCGCCTGCCAGAGGTCTTTGGCCAGCCAGGCCTGATCAAGGCACCGGCCGCACTCGATAATGATTTCAGCGAAGTGTTCGCAGCCTTTGCGGCCGATTTCCTTCATGATCCGGCGTTCCCAACCATCCTCTCTCAAAGACATGCCGACGGCAATCTGTAAAACCGGCACTGCCTGGGGACAGACAAAATTTGTGTAACGTTTCATAATTCCTTCAATGGAGAGGATCTTCCCGTCCTTTATTTGCACATCCATATTGATTTCCATACTATAGATGTGGTCTTCCAGGACACCATTGAATCGAACGGTGTCTTCACCCGGGAACTCGGCCCCGATCACCTGGCTGCGGTTAAACGTGATCATTACTTATCTCCTTCAAGTCCCTGCATGATAGGGCTGTCGTCCTGAAAAGACACGCAGCTTCGAACCAGTCTGGGATTGTTTTTGATCATTTCTCTTAGATTGCGCCATTTTTTCGTCACCTGCTAGACATTCCCCCAACTGGAGAACCGGGCGGGTGAAATGAAGTATGACAGCGTTGGCACTTTCCAAAACCGCATCGACCAGCACCGAGCATCCGTTGGGGCCACCGAGCAAGCCCAGCACAATCTTGCGCAATCCGGCACCCACTCTGACACCTTCGATTTTTTTAATTAATTGGGGTGCGGTGGACCAGGCTCGGGGGACAAGTCGGTCCAGTCCCACTTCCGCCTGAACGATCTCAAGATCCGGTGGCTGCACCGTCAGGTTTACTTCGGCTTTTAGCAGATCGTCCGTCAGCCGCCAGGAAACCGCCAGACTTCCATCGGGCAGCGGGGTCACCTCTACGACCTTGTTTCTCAGAAAACGTAATGTCATTTAACTCCCCTTCCGTTCCTGTTGAATTTTCTTTAATTTCTGCCAGATCTTTTCCACCTGGCTGCGGGTTTCCTCGGGTGAACCGGAATTGTCGATAATCAGATCGCAGAAGCCTTTCTTTTCCTCGGCCGAGAGCTGAGACCGGATCATGCTCATGGCCATTTCTTCACTGGCACCGTCACGGAGCATCAGGCGCTTTTTTTGTTCTTCTTCGTTGGCGTAGACCATTAATAGGTTATGAAATAGCGGATGCATGTTGACTTCAATCAGAAGGGGCACCACCACCTGGATGATGGCGTCAGGATCCTCCTGGGCAAACTGCTTGACCAGTTCCATGAATTCTTCGCCGATTCGGGGATGCTGGAAACTTTCCAGTTTCTTTTTTTTCTCCATGTCTTTAAATACGATTTCACGTAATTTTTCGCGATCCAGGGTTTGGTCTTCATGTAAAACCTGCTCGCCAAAAAACGCGACGATATCTTTCCAAGCCGGCTTGCCGGGTTCCACCACCACTCTGCTCAGGACGTCAAAGTCAATGGTGCGTGCGCCGAGTTCTTCCAGCATGGCGGCAACGGTGCTCTTGCCGGTGGCAATACTTCCCGTTACCCCGAGCAGCAGCCGGTTGTCGGATCCCCTGAGCAGGTTGATGGTCTCTTCTCCGCCATATGCGGCCGGAAACGCATGGGTCACATCGGTTTCCGCACCCGCATAACTGATGGGATAGCGTATTCCCCGCCGGTAAAGGGCCTCCATGCCGCTGAGGGCTTTGTCCATCATTTCAACCGGAATGGCCATGACCAGCTCATCGTCCTGGGCATGTCCGTAACGACGTTCGCCGTAGCAGGGGATACTCAGGGCCGGTTTGCGATTCAGGTAACACCTGGCGATGGCGTCGGAGCAGGAAGTTTCGCCGACGCAATAAAATTGCATAACTTCATAGTTTTCGAATTGAAGAGAATTGATCAGGAGCATCATCTGGGCCGGATTGGCATAAATTAAAACAATGTCAGGATCGAAAGGATTGTAGACCAGCGGGGCCATGGCCACGGCCTCATATTTTCCGGTCGGCAGACGGGGGATGCCGTTTTCAAATTTTTTAGCCATCCGCCCTGCTTTTGGTCCATACGATGCTTCTGAATGTTCCATCTTTCATATAGTCGGGTATATCGGTCAACCCGATGATTGAAGCGCACATCACCGACATAAAATCATCAAGATCGGCGCCCACCGTCCAGTCAAAGTTTCTGACAAGGTTCGTCAGCTGGCAGAGTGTGGATTTATGTGTTCAATCGGCGTATAAAGGGTACTGTGGAAAGGGCTGTCTTGTCTTCGAAAAGTTTAAATGCCACCGGAAAAGATTTGAGGCGCATCAAACGTTCCAATCTGCGAACAGGCTTCTCCCAATCACGGGTTGTGTTCATATCATACTCCTGCCAAATATAGGATGAGTGAGTCAGAGATCAGCGTTCCGGGTTGAAATAATCCGAATATCTTGTCAACGTATATGATCTAAGATCATATGAAATCGGCATGGCTTCAAATAGAATAAAACTGTCATAATCTCAAGCATCAGAGTTACAGTTAAATGCCTGAAAGTAATTATTAATGACCTTAATTTGCAGCCAAGTATCGATTGAAAGCAGGCAATATCCGGATATATGGAGACAATGCGATATGGCTGGCAATATACGACATCTGAATGGAATGCTGAATCTGGACCGTCAGTTGGACATTAGTTTACTGGCTTCGAATGCTGGACTGTCGATATCTTATCTCAGATGGCAGGCCACCCAATGCTCACTGCCCATGTTCTTGAATACGGGGATTTCTTGTGAACAGATAGGCATGCATTCCGGGCATCTGGTGTGAAAAGTACATCCGGTCGGGGGGTCCAGGGGACTCGGCACGTCGCCTTCGAGCAAAATTTTCTTTCTGCTGATTTCCGGATCCGGAACGGGAACTGCCGCGAGCAGTGCCTGGCTGTAAGGATGAAGGGGGTTTTGATACAGGGCTTTGTCGGTTGCCAGCTCCACTATGCGGCCCAAATACATCACGGCCACCCGGTCGCTGATGTGCTCCACGACACTCAAATCATGGGCAATGAAAAGATAGGAGAGATGCATCTCTTCCTGAAGGCGGGCCAGAAGGTTGATCACCTGGGCCTGAATGGACACATCCAGGGCTGAAACCGGTTCATCACAGATAATTGCCAGGGGGTTTAATGCCAGCGCCCTTGCGATGCCGATCCGCTGTCGCTGTCCGCCGGAAAACTCATGGGGATAGCGCCTGATCTGTTCCGGATGCAGGCCGACGCGTTCCATCAAGTATGCCACCCGTTGTCGAATTTCCGTTTTGGATGCCTTGGTGTGGTTTCGGATCGGTTCGGCGATAATCTGGCCGACATTCATGCGGGGATCCAGAGAAGAAAAAGGGTCCTGGAAAATAATCTGAAGCGAGGCCCGCATGTTTCTGAGTTCTGCGCCCTTCAATTCAAGCAAATTTTCACCATTAAAGCTTACCCGACCGGCGGTGGGCTCAATCAAGCGCAATATCGTACGGCCCACAGTGGTTTTACCACAGCCACTTTCGCCCACCAAACCCAGTGTTTCCCCCCGGTTTATGGTGAAACTGACCCCGTCCACGGCACGCACCTCTCCCACGGTTCGGGAAAGAAGCCCCTTTTGGACGGGAAAATACTTTTTCAGGTTTTCAACTTCTAATAGGGCCATTATTCATTCGGCCTCCAGCCAACAGTTGACCCGCCGGTGCTGCCCCAAACGGGTCATCGGTGGTTCCTGCTGCAGGCAACGATCCATTACCTTGCTGCATCGGGGATGAAACCTGCATCCCTGGGGCATTTGCGCTGAACTGGGAACAATCCCTTTAATTTCCTGCAGCCGTCGACCGGTCTGCTCCTTGCGACCGATTACCGGTATCGATCCCAACAGGCCCTGGGTGTAAGGATGTCGTGGATCTTTAAAGAGAGGTATTACCGGTGCTTCCTCCACGACCTTACCGGCATACATGACGACCACCCTGCTGGCCATTTCGGCAATGACGCCGAGATCATGGGTTATCAATACGATCGCAGTCTTAAACTCATCTTTGAGGCGCTGCATGAGGTTCATGATTTGAGCCTGGATGGTCACATCCAACGCTGTGGTCGGTTCATCCGCCAAAATCAGGCGCGGGTTGCAGGACAGTGCCATGGCAATCATGGCCCGCTGCCGCATCCCGCCGGAGAACTTGTGCGGGTATTGCCGGCTGCGAGAGCCCGGACCCGGTATCTGGACCATACGCAACATCTCTATTGCCCATCGCCAGGATTCCTGACGATTCATGTCCTTGTGGAGTCTGGCGGCTTCGGCGATCTGTTCCCCGACCTTCAAAACCGGGTTCAGGGAAGTCATGGGTTCCTGAAAGATCATTGAAATGTCATTCCCCCTGATTTTTCTAATTTCTTCGCGGTCCAGCTCCAGCAGATTTCGGCCTTCGAAAAGTATGCGACCCCGGATTTCACCAGGCGGACAACGCAAAAGCTGTAAGATAGACAGGGCGGTGACACTCTTACCGCATCCGCTTTCCCCGACCAACCCTAAGGTTTCGCCGCTGTATACTTCAAAATCAACCCCATCCACCGCGTTGACCACGCCATCCAGGGTATGAAAACGCGTATTCAGATCCCGGACTTGCAACAGGGGTTGGGTAGATTCAGTCATATCTTGAACCTCGGATCGAGAGCATCACGCAGACCGTCCCCCAGAAGGTTAAAGCTGAGCACTGCCAGGAAGATAGCGATACCCGGAAAAGTTGCCACGTGGGGTGCGTGAAAAAGATACGATCGGGCGGAGCCGAGCATCGATCCCCACTCCGGAGTCGGCGGCTGTACACCGATGCCGAGAAAACCCAGCCCGGCGGCGAAAAGAATCGCGGTACCCATACTCAAACTTGTCTGAACGGTGATGGGGACCATGACGTTGGGCAGAATATGCCTGATCAAGATAATCACATCCCGCGTGCCGACGGCGCGGGCGGCTTCGACGTAAACTTCTTCTCTTACCGATAGAACACAGCCCCGGACCAGTCGTATATACATGGGTACCATACTGATGCCGATCGATATGACCGTGTTTTTGAGTCCAACACCCAATACGGCCACCAGGGCCAGGGCCAGCAAAAATCCCGGAAACGCCAGCATGGTATCCGTGGCCCGCTGGATGAGAAAGTCAACCTTGCCTCTGTAGTAGCCGGATACCAGCCCGAGGGGAATGCCGACAATCATCCCGACGGCAACGACACCGACGGCAATCAGCAGGGATATCCTCGAACCAAATATAATGCGGCCCAGAATTGAACGGCCCAGCTCATCCGTTCCCAGGAGATGATCGACCGAGGGAGACTCCAGTGAGTTCATCAGATCCGGCGCGGACGGATTTCCCTTGAACAGGATCGGTGCAAACAGGGCGCTAATCAGGTAGATTACAATTAAAACACCGCCGAACAAGGCGGCCTTGTTGCGCCGGAGCTTGGCCCATTGACGCCGCAATGGACTATCGCCGACATTAGTCATAGCGAATCCTCGGGTCCACCAGGGCGTAAAGAAGGTCAACGACTAAATTGACCAGGATGTAAAGCAAGCCGAATATGAGAATCGTTCCCTGGATCACGGGATAATCCCGTGCCATGATGGAATCTACGATGAGACGGCCCAAGCCGGGCCAGGCAAAAACCGTTTCCGTCAGGACAGCACCGCCCAGCAGCGTTCCAAATTGAAGACCGACCACCGTGATGATCGGGATCAATGCATTTTTGAGTGCATGTTTAATGATCACCACCCATTCCTGAAGTCCCTTCGATCGAGCGGTTGTGGTAAAATCCTGGGAGAGGGTTTCCAGCATGGTGGAGCGGGTCATGCGGGCAATAAAGGCCACGACAAAGGCCGCCAGGGTGACCGAAGGCAAAATGACATGCTGCCAGCTGCCGGTGCCGCCGGCCGGCAACCACTTCAGGATAATCGAAAATACGACCACCAGCATCAAGCCGAGCCAGAATACGGGCATGGAAAGGCCGAAAAGGGCGGCTATAGACACCAAATAATCAATCCAACTGTAGGGCTTGACAGCCGAAATTATGCCGGCCGGGATTCCGAAAAGACAGGCAAGTGCAATCGCGATCACGGCCAGCAGCATGGTGTTCGGTAAGCGCGCCCAGATTTCTTCAATGACCGGATTCTGGGTGCGGGCGGATCGGCCCAGATCGAATTTGGCCAACCGCCCGAGAAAAGAAATATATTGAATATGGATCGGACGATCCAGCCCGAGCTGATGGCGAATGTTCTCAATTTCCTCCGGTGAGGCCATCTGTCCGGCGAGAACCTGAGCCGGATCACCGGGCAGCATCCGCAGCATGAAAAATAGCAGCAGTGATATCCCGATTAGAACCGGAATCGTGGAGAACAATCGTTTTAAGACATAGCTTAGCATATGTGAGGTTTATTTTGTGGTTCGGTTCCAAAATCGGCTGTTGTTGGGTTTCGCAGTTGGCAACAACACCGACAACATGTAGGTTGGGTTGAGTGCAACGAAACCCAACAAAGCCTGCAGTGAACCCAACCCAACCTTAAAAAGGCAAAATGGACCAGCATGAACCAACTCTAACTTTTGTAGTTTCACACGATAAATAAGGCGCCGGGGCATTCAGTTGCCCCGGCGCCGGTCGCTGAGTTCAGCTTACTGCATCGTTATATACTGCGGATAGAATTTTTCGGTCGGCGTCACCACCATCCCCTTGATTTTGCTCGAGTAGGCAATCACAAATTTTTCCACATGCAGCCACATCCAGGGACTGTCTGCCCATACTATCTCGGAAGCCTGTTTAAGAAGTTCCAAACGCTTTTGCGGGTCCTGCGCTTCGCGGGAAGCCTTCATGACATTGTCGTATTCTTCATTGCAGTAAAAGGCCGATCCCAGCCCATTGGGTGGGTTGACTTCGCAGGTGAACTGGCCATAGAGGCCCATGTCGGCATCCAGGATCAGCGGACCCCAGCCCAGCAGAAAGACTTCCAGCTCCGTCTCTTCAATGGGTTTCAACAAGCCGGCAACGTAAGTCGGCCAATCATAGGTGCGCAGTTCGACTTTGACGCCGATGGCCTGCAGATAGGCCTGGACGGCTTCGGAAACCTGCTTGTCGAACAGATAACGGCCGTTGGGGGTGCGCATATTGACCGTCTTGGAAAAATCGAAGTTGGCTTCCTGCAAGAGCTGTTTGGCTTTATCGGGATTATAATCGTACTGATGGTCCATTTTAAAGTAACCGAACACTTTGGGAGAGACCGGCCCGTCCATGGGCTCGGCCGTATCAAACAGGATTTTTTGGACAATCGCCTTTTTATCCACCGCATAGTTGAATGCCAGGCGAACGTTTTTATCGGTGGTCACGCCTTTCTGGCAATTCAGCCCCATGAAAATGGTTCGGGTATCCAAGGGCATCTCGACGGTGACGTTCGGATCGGCCTGGAGGGCGGCCACATTGGATGGCAAGGGCTTGTAGCAGATGTGGATCTGACCGGCCCTCAGCATGGCTTCGCGGGTGGCGGCTTCGGGGACGACCTTCCAAATTATTTTGGCGACGGTGGGTTTTTCTCCCCAGTAATTTTCGTTGCGAACCATCACGACGCGGTCGCCCTTGACCCATTCCTGCAGGACATAGGGGCCGGCACCGACCGGGTGTTGACGCACGTCTTCACCATATTTTTTGATGGCTGCCGGGCTGATGGGGGATGCCAACGACATGGAAAGGGTCGGTCCCAGGGGTGCAAACGGGTATTTGAGTTTAAGCGCCACCGTGTGGTCGTCTATTATCACACACTCTTTCACCATGCTGAGCGAAAACCGCAGCGGCACCCGCATTTTTGGATCCAGGATGCGATCCCAGGTCAGCTTGACGGCGTCGGCATTAAAATCGGTGCCATCGGAAAATTTGACGCCTTGGCGCAAATGGAGGGTCCAGGTCAGACCGTCTTCGGATGTATCCATACTGGTTGCCAGGCGAGGATGGAGTTTGCCTTCCGGGTCCTGATAGACAAAGTTGCCGTAGATCAGATCACACCAATTCTGAAACAGAGTGGTGGTCTGTTCCTGGGGGTTTAGCGTATCGGCATCTACGCCGACCCCGATGATCAATTCCTTGATTTCAGCCCCGGCCTTCATTGGGGTCAAACATAGACCCAGCACAGCAATCAGCATTGAAACTAACACAAGACTTTTAATCGAACCATTGATACGTCTCATTCTTCTCCTCCTTTTTATGGGTTATTAAAATCTCCCTTGACGATTTTTCCCCCTTGCATGACCAGGCAGATGGATTCCGGATTCAGCAGGACATCGATATCATCCAGCGGATTACCTTCAACCATCACCAGATCGGCAACCTTGCCCTCCGCCACGGTGCCCAGTTCTTCGTCCAGGCCTAAAACCCGGGCGGCAATACCGGTTCCGGCTTCTATGGCGCCCATGGGAGAAAAACCACCATAATCCACCAGCAATTTAATTTCTCTTAGATTCTCACCGTGCAGGTTGAACGGTGTGCCGGCATCCGTTCCCGCGGCAATCGAAACACCGGCCTCCCTGGCCATGCGAATGCTTTCCAGGTGGAAAGGTTTAACCTTCAGTGTTTTTTCGACTGCAAAAGCGGGGATTCCGGCTTCAATGCCCTTGGATTCAATGTTATAGAGGGCTGAAATGGTTGGGATCAAGGGAATATTGCGCTCGATCATCATCGAAACGGTTTCGTCATCCAGGTAGACACCGTGCTCGATGCTGTCGATTCCGGCGCGCAGGGCGTTCTGTATTCCCCGGGTCCCCATGGCATGGGTGGCTGTTTTTTTGCCGGCCTTGTGAGCTTCCTCGACGCCCGCGCGAAGCTCCGCTTCGGTGAACTGCTCACTGCCCGGTTCAACCCCAGGGGTCATAACGCCCCCGGTGGCCATAAGCTTGACAATATCGGCCCCGGCTTTGATCTGTTCGCGGGCGGCTTGCCTGACTTCATCCGGGCCATTGGCCTCCAGACCGACTTGCCAGCCGTGCCCGCCGGTCATGCAGATCAACCGGCCGCTGATCAGCATTCTGGGACCGGGTATCAAACCGGAATTGATCGCCTGCCGCAGACCAAAATCAATGCCGTCTTTGCCGCCCATATCTCGGACCGTGGTAATGCCTGCCATCAGCGTCCGGCGTGCAGAGCGGGCTGCTTTCAGGGCTGTAATTGTCGGTGATTCAGACAAAAAAGCAGCCATGGGATCCGGGCTTCCGTCCATACAGATATGGATGTGGGCATCAATGAATCCCGGCAAAAGCGTTCGACCCGCTAAAGATATTTTTTGGGAATCTTTCGGAATGTTCTTGCTGCTTTGCGCTATTTTCAGAATTTTCCCGTCTTCCACCAACACCGTGCGTTTTCAATCATGCGACCATCACCCGCAATAACCCGGCCGCCTACAAAAGCAATCGTCATCCAATCCTCCCTGAAAGTTTAAAAACGGATTCGCGCAAATGGAGTTAATACTTTCAATATAGTGCTATTCGATTTTGTTTTGTGTGGAGGATATTGCGGCAAAATCAGGCGAATTGTCAACCGTTTTCTGCTTTTTCCATTGATACACAGTGTGAAAATGTGCGATAGTCATGAAAAAAATGGTGATAGATACTGGATGCTTGACACTGGATTAACGAGGTATTCTCTATTTCGCAGCAATTGGCTATGAGGTCTGAATTTTCAATCTTCAATATTAGATTTGTGAGGAGTCGTTATGGTGGATATTCATCAACTGGTCAGTGAACACAAAGAATTGGTCATCAATACCCGTCGAGATTTGCATCGAATTCCGGAAACCGCTTACACGGAAAAGAAGACATCTGCTTACGTGGCGGAATATTTAAACAAGGAAGGACTGGAGATTCAAACAGGGATCGCCACCTATGGCGTTGTGGGCTTGTTGAAAACCGGTCGACCCGGTCCGACGCTGATGATTCGGGCCGACATGGATGCACTTCCGATAACCGAAGAAACCGGTCTGCCATTTGCCTCTACCCATCCGGGCGTGATGCATGCCTGCGGCCATGATGCCCACGTGGCCATGGCACTGGTTTCGGCATCCGTATTGAACCGGATCAAGGATGAACTCAACGGAACCATCAAATTTGTTTTTCAACCGGCCGAAGAGGGACCCGGCGGGGCCAAGCCCATGATCGACGAAGGCATCCTGGAAAATCCCAAAGTAGACTATTCCATCGGCTGCCATGTTTGGTCGGAAATTCCGGAGGGCACCATCGGCGTGCGATCCGGACCGTTTATGGCGGCCATGGACCGCTTCGATATCAAGATCATCGGACGCGGCGGACATGGCGCGATGCCGCATATGTGCGTTGATGCCCTTGAAGCCGGTACCCAGGTGGTCAGTGCCCTGCAACGCATTTCAAGCCGGCACATGAATCCCCTGGATCCCGTTGTGGTCACCGTCGGCATGTTTCAGGCAGGGACGGCTTTCAATATCATTCCGGCTGAGGCTAAATTAAGCGGGACCACCCGGACATTTAATCTCGATGTCTGGAATTCCTGGGAAGCGCGTCTCGAAAAAATAGTGCGCGGCGTCTGCGAATCGATGGGCGTGGAATTTGAGTTGGTGTTTTCCAAAGGGTATCCGCCTACCATCAATGATGATTCGATGGCTGAGGTGGTCCGGCGCTGCGCCCAAAACGTCGTAGGCCCGGATAACGTCGTTGTACCTGAGCGGACCATGGGTGGTGAAGATATGTCGTATTTTCTCCAGCTAACCAAGGGCTGCTTTTATGCCCTCGGTATCGGACGTGAGGAGTTTGCGCCGGTCCATAATTCCAGGTTCAACTTTAATGAAGATGTACTCGCATTTGGCGTTGAAACCCATTGCCGTGCTGCTTTAGACCTGCTGCGGTAAACGGCCGGGTTCTGGGTTCATGGTTCAAAGGTTCAGGTTCATCCCTGCGATTGGCCTGAAAAGCGGCCAGTCTGATCAAAATAGAAACTTTGATGGTGTTCGTTCTGCCACAAAGTCTCCAAGGCACCAAGATATAAATATATATCATCCCTTTGTGTCTTTGAGCCTTGGTGGCAAAATTGTAATTTCAAATGAAGTTTCATACGAGTATCTGTGTTTCAATTTATTATCTGGAGTCATTTCTTGTAGACGTCCTGACACAAATGATCAACAGAAAGAAAGGGGGAACACATGAAAAAAGAACTCATCAATTACGAAACGCTGATTAAAATTGCCGGCGCCATTTCCGCCACCAGAGATCCGGAAGATGTTGTGGTGTTGACGGTGGAAAGTGTTAAATCCGCTATGGAGGTAAAAGGCTGCACCCTGTTTCTAATCGATCGAAAGACCGATGAACTTAAGATTGCAGGATCTTATGGCCTTAGCCAGAATTACTTGGACAAGGGACCTGTCAGCTCGCTGAAGTCAATTGCCGAATCCTTAAAGGAAGGGCCTGTTGCTATCTATGATGTTTCCGATGATCCGAGGCTTCAGTATCCCGAAGAAGCCATCAAAGAAGGTATCGCCTCTATCCTGTCCGTTCCGATCACCGTCCATGATCAGGTCATCGGTGCATTGCGTCTTTATACTTCTGAGCGGTGGGAATTTACCCTGGAAGACGTAAATTTTGTCCAAGCCGTGGCTCAGATAGCCGGGATGGCGATCGATTTGTGCCGTCTAAACAAAGGGTACAGAAGCAGTATCGAAATACTGAAAACAATGCGGGATCCCAAATTGCTGAAAACAAAGTAAGGGAAATCGCCAATGCCTGAATTCAAATTTTCCAACGTTGAGCGGGAATTGGAAGTTTACGGATATGATGCGGTGGTAAAAAGCCACTGCCGGATGTGCCATGGCGGTTGTGGGGTACTGGTCTACACTAAAAACGGCAAGGTGGCCAAAATTGCCGGCGATCCGGACTGTCCCATCAACCATGGTACGCTTTGCAGCAAAGGACTGGCCTCCACCCAGCTAGTTTATCACCCGGATCGGTTGACCTATCCGGTGCGCCGAATCGGGCCAAAGGGCAGCGGCAAATGGGAGCGAATTTCCTGGGATGAAGCCCTGAATGCCATCGCCGAACGGATGCTGGATTATAAAGAACGGTTCGGCGCGGAATCCATTGTGATGGGGTACGGCACCGGTCGGGAAAACGAAGCGGTGATTTACCGTTTTGCCAACCTGCTGGGGACGCCCAATGTGCTGACGGCCGGGCATTTTTGCTACGGCCCGCGAATTGCCACCAGTATCATCACCTGTGGGACCAACCCGATTGTCGATTACGAAAATCACCCCAAGTGTATCATGGTGTGGGGCAATAATCTGGTGATCAGCAACCCGGACTGCTACAAAGGAGAGCCTTTTTCCGCCAGCCTGGAGGCCGGAGCAAAACTGATTGCCGTTGATCCTCGCCTGACTCGAATAGCGGCCCGGGCCGACGTCTGGCTGCAGCTCAGACCCGGTACCGATACGGCCCTGGCCTTGGGTATGCTCAATGTGATCGTGAATGAAGAACTCTTTGACAAGGAATTTGTAGCGAACCATGTCTACGGTTGGGAACCGTTTGTTAAACGGGTCAATGAATATCCAGTGGAAAAAGTGGCTGAAATCACCTGGGTACCCCCGGAGAAAATCAGGCAAGCCGCACGGTTGTTTGCGACCACCAAACCGGCGGCCATCCAATGGGGAGTGGCCATCGAGCAGCAGGTGACCTGTGCGGACAACAATCGGGCCCTGATGGCCCTGATGGGGATAACGGGTAACATCGATGTGCCCGGTGGACAGGTCTTGTTTAGTACCGCCAAAATTAGAAATGTGGGACAGTTCGGCGCCCATAAAATGCTGCCCCATGAGCAGGCAAAAAAACGATTGGGCGGGGAGCGTTTTCGGCTGGCCGGAAATTTTGCCATCATCAATCCCAAATGTGTCTGGGATGCGATATTAGATGAAAATCCCTATGCCGTAAAAATGCTTTTTTTCATCAGTTCGAATCCGGTCTTGACCCGTGCCAATGCCAGGGAAGTCTACCGCGCTCTCGAAAAGGTGGATTTTATGGCGGTGGCTGATTTTTTTCTGACACCGACGGCCGAGCTTGCAGATATCGTATTGCCGGCGGCCACCTGGCTCGAGATGGATTACATCGGAGATTTCTGGAAGCGGCATGGGTATCTTTTGCCCCGGCGAAAGGTCGTCCAGATCGGGGAGTGCCGTTCCGATCATGACATGCTCAATGACCTCGGTCACAGGGTAGGGCAGGCCGAACACTGGTGGGATGATTTTGAGGGCGGTCTCGACTATATTCTAGAGCCCTCGGGGATCAAATGGCAGGATTTTAAGCAGATGGATTACATCCGCGGACAGGTCAAGTACCGCAAGTATCAGGAAAGAGGGTTTTCGACGCCGACCCGGAAGTTCGAGCTTTACTCAACATTGCTTGAAAATTGGGGCTATGATCCTTTGCCCAGCTTTCGCGAACCTCCCGAAAGCCCTGTCAGTATGCCGGAACGGCACAAGCAATTCCCTTATATTTTGATTACCGGCGCTCGTTCTCCGGGATTTTTTCACACGGAAAACCGCCAGATACCCTGGCTGAGGGAACTTCACCAGGATCCGGTGGTGGAGATCCATCCCGATACCGCTAAAAAAGAAGGCATCAAAGAAGGGCAATGGGTTTTTATCGAGTCCGCCCGGGGAAAAGTCAGGCAGCGCGCTAAAATCTCTGCCGGTATCCACCCGCAGGTTGTGAGTGCCCAGCATGCCTGGTGGTTTCCGGAAAAAACAGACCCCGGCCATGGCTGGGATGAATCCAATATCAATATCTTAACCGATAACGCTTATGAAACCTGTGATCCGGCCATGGGCGCCACCAGTGTTCGGACGCTTTTGTGCAAGATATATCCGGAATAAAGATATCGTTGATTGGTTGATTCGTTGATTGGTTAAGTAGTTGTAAATATGGATTTATTGCTAAAAATGGATACTTGTCAATTCAACTTCTGAAATTATGACTTTAATTTACCTGATCAACCATTCAACCAGTAAACTATTCAACCGGGTCTGGAATAGCACCAACTTTGGTATTTGAATTTAGTATATATCCTTCAGTTTGGTTTTTACTTCAAATGTGTTTGTAGCTATGGAAAGATGCTATGTCTAAATTTAAACTAACCATCGACAATCACTTCTGCTGGGGCTGTAAAACATGTGAAGTGGCTTGCAAACAGGAAAACCGGGCAGCTGATGGCGTTAAATTTATTGGTGTTAAAGAAATTGGCCCCGGCCTGGTTGACGGGAAACTGGATTTCGCCTTTCATGTCAACCTATGCCGGCACTGTGATGACCCGCCCTGCGCCGAGGTTTGCCCGGAAGCGGCTATCGTCCAAAGAGAAGACGGCATTGTTGTTATGGATTATAACCTGTGCACCGGATGTCAGGCTTGCATCGAATCATGTCCTTATGAAGCCATTGGGTTTGATGAAAATAAAGCCATCGCCCAAAAGTGTAATCTCTGCTATCACCGGGTGGATCAGGGGCTTATTCCTGCCTGTGCCGACAATATCTGTCCGGCACATTGCATTCACTTCGGATCCACGTGAACAATTACCCTGTCGAGCTCATCCATCTCTTCTGCAAGGCTATGTTCCACTGTTTTGGCGATGCGGTGCCCTTCGACAACCGTCATTTGGCCATCTACGACAATATGAATTTCTACCTGGTAAAAACCGCCTGAAGTTCTAACTCTGAGATCATGAGCATCCAGCACACCTTCTACCGCCCGTGAAAGCTGCATGAGCTTTTCGATTATTTCAGGTCGCGGGGCGGTGTCGGTAAATTCACGCAGCGTTTTTCTTAGGATATCCAACCCGACCTTGACGATAAAGAAGGAGACGATCAGGGCCGCGCAAGCGTCCAGAATGTGCCAGGAAGGGTTGATCAGGGTCCCCGCGACTCCCAGCAGGACGGCCACGGAGGAAAGGGCATCCGAACGGTGATGCCAGGCATTGGCCACAAGTAGCTGGCTTTTGATGCGCCGTCCAATTAAAACCGTGTAACGATACAGGGCTTCTTTCATAGCAATGGACGCGCCGGCCCCAATCAGGGCGATCCCCGTGGGATGAGATTCGGTGTGGCGATGGATATTCAAAGCTGCCTCTATCCCCAGATAAACCGCCGTTCCAATGAGAGCCAACCCTACGATGGCGGATGCCAATGTCTCAATCCGGGCATGTCCGAAATGATGTTCTTTATCCGGGGGCTTACGTCCGATTTTAATACCGAGAAGAACCACAACGTCGGTAAAGAGGTCGGAAATAGAGTGGACCGCATCTGCTATCAAGGCCTGGCTGCCACCGAATATACCGGCAAAGAACTTAAGCAGGATCAAGAAGGCATTGACCAAAAGTCCCAGCAGCGTAACTTTTCTGCCTGCCTTCTCCGGCGATATTTGGGTTTATTCATTTAAGCACGTTTTAGCCCGGTTTGGCGGTCGGCTTCTCGGCCCCGCTTCAGCCGAAGTTACGGTGTTACAGGCACAAGACTAACGGTTGGCAGAGCAGCAGCTGTGGTGCTCTGGGACTTTGTGGCAGAACAAACATCCATTTAAGTTTGCTTTATGGTCAGACTGGCGCTCGCGGCCGAAAGCGGCCTCCGCTTGCATGCGATTCATTTAATTTATCTCCACTCGTCCAGCAAGATGACGGTATGATCCAACGCCTTTATGCCCGCCTGGAGGTGATTTCCTTGATGCGAGCCTGAATAATTTTTTCTTCATGCTGTCGTTTTTTCGTTGCTGCTTCGGTTACCTTTGCAATTATCTGGTCCATGTCAACCGGTTTCATCAAGTAGTCAAAGGCGCCATGTTTCATTCCCTCAATGGCTGATTCGACATCCGCATGGCCGGAGAGCATTATGACCTCCACCAGTGGCTTTTTTCTTTTGATTTCAGATAGTGTTTCAATTCCATCCATGCCCGGCATTTTGACATCCAGAATAACGACCTCGACATTTTCATTTTCTGCCAGTACCTGCAATGCCTCTTCCCCGCTGAACGCTTTTGAAATTTCAAAATTTCTCAATTCTAAACGCTCGCTGAATGTTTCAATGAAGCTGACCTCATCGTCTGCTAATAATACATTTGCGATGCCCATTGAAATTCGCTCCTTCTTATTTTTTTTGAGCTAACTGATGGTTCCGTGTATGTATATCTTGGAGCACTTTTATCACAGGTGCCGAAACTTAATCAATTATTAAATTTTTCTCGTCTACCACTCGGAATGCCGGCCTGCTGCATTCATCTTAAAAAATGACTTGAGTTTATCTGAGTCTTCAATTAAATATCTAGATTTGGCTCTAAGTAAATATAGTCCCTAAAAATAGACAGGAGGTCATCTGTGAGCAATTATCGCGTTAAGGAATTAATGGTGCCGCTGTCGGAATATGCAACGGTCCCGGAGGGTTCAACCCTGTTTGATGCAGTCCTGGCCCTGGAAAAGGCCCAGGAGGAGTTTGACAATACCAAATACAAGCACCGTGGGGTCTTAATTCTTAATAAAGATCAGCGGGTTATTGGTAAATTGGGTCAATTGGATGTGCTGCGTGCCCTTGAACCGAAAGATGAGGATTCGGGTGAAATTATCCAGCTCAGGCAATTCGGCTTCAGCTCCAATTTTGTCCAAAAATTGCACAAGGAGCGGCGAATGAGTGCCGCACCCTTGAAGGATTTATGCAGCAAAGCAACCAAATTAAGGGTGGAGGACTTTATGCAGACGCCCTCTGAAGGTGAGTTTATTGAGCACGAAGCTTCACTTGAAATGGCGGTTATGCAGTTGGTCACGGGGCTTCATATATCACTGCTGGTCACCCGGGACAAGAAAATTATCGGAATATTGCGCATGACCGACGTCTTCGCGGCGGTATTCCACACCATGAAAGAATGTGAAACCGAATAGTCAATACATAAGGAACCATCATGAAAGAACTGGAAAAACTGTTGGACCGGATTATTCAGAAAATTAATATCAACTTGCGTGAACTTGATTACGATGTAAATCCTTTCATTAAAGACCTGGTTCGACTGAATCAAATGGTAAAATTCTATGCCTTCTACGGTATTACCCCCAACCATCCCCTTGATCTGGTATTCAGACATTCCAGTCTGGCCGGCAGTTATTTTTTAGGAAAAATCCGTACCAGAAATTCAATACTTTACAAAAGTGATATCCGGGGCGACGAACTCAAACATCAGGGTGATGTATTTCATTATCAAAAGTTTGATATCCCGATCACCCGGGAGGAAGGCATTGACATCGAGGACAGCTTTTTAATCAAAACCCTGGTTCATAATTTTTCACACGACCCGGAAACCCTGGAGAAATTTTTCATCAGAGATACGGTTTCCACCCATTATGCCAATATCCACGGTTCGCCCCTCGACGGGTGTTTTCTGGGTCCGTTTGCCACCGTCGACCTGACAACCATGAACGATTGCGTCATCGGAACCTATTCTTACATTCAGGCCGGCGAAATCGGTCATCTTAATATCGATCCCGGAACGGTCTGGGTCCGCAGTCCCGGTGCGTTTAATTTTTTGTACCGACTATCCCCTCGATAAATTGAGCTATTACATCAATTTTATCCCAGGAAGACTGCCCCAGGGGTTTCTCATGGATTTTGTGGAAGACCGCAAAGAAGGTTTCCAGCGCGTTTTTGATGTGGTCCATATCGAACCGTCGGTTCCCGTTCCCGACAGCGCCTCGTTGGATCGTTATGCCGTGATCAAACCCAAAACCCACATCAGCGAGAATGTTCTGGTCGCCGCGCGGGCCTATCTCCAGAATGCATGGCTCGGCCGGGGGGCCAATGCCCAGGAAAATTGCTATATCATTAATTCTCGCCTGGAAGGTCTTAATGTGACCGCCCATGGGGCCAAAATTATCGAGGCTGATTTAGGGAAAAACATATTCGTCGGATTCAACAGTTTTCTGCGAGGGCGATCCGATAGCCGGTTGACGGTCGGCAAAGATAGTATCATCATGCCCCATACCATCATCGATATTAAAAAACCGCTGGCCATACCGCCCGGCCATCTGGTGTGGGGACTGATTACGAACCCGGCAGAGCTGGAATCCAACAGCATGGCCCTCAAAGACTTTTCCAAAATCAATAGTAGCCTGATAAAAGGCAATTTGTCATTTGAAGGAAATGGCACCGATTTTGTTTCCGCTTTCCGCGAACGTATTCATCACATTTTAGAGGCCAACGGGGCTTTCTTTAACGGTAAAAAGAACCGGGGACATGCGCAACAGAATCAGAACATCTCCTTTAATACGATTCAACCCTACCCCGACGGCGAATTGCAAGGGTTGTATCCGGCTATTGTGATTCAGCCGTAAGCCTGGGGAGATGAAAATTCAACAGTAACTCGACAGCATAGGAATTTCCTTTTTTGGGGACACGGATAAACACGGATTACCAGGATATTAAAAGCTACAAAGTATTAAATATTTGTGGAAACCTGTAAAAATCTGTGTCCTAATTTAGTTCAGATAGACTTATTTTTTTGCACCTTCATTATGTTCCGAAAATATGGTTTCAGGTGTCAGGTTTCGGGTGTCAGGAAAAGGTAAACGCATTAGCATACCTTAAACCTCCCTTCATAAGCCACCGACATCGATACGGTTTGCAATTTGGATGACAAAATATGATGGATTATAGGGGACTGGTATGAAATACAAAATAGGGCAGATTGTAAAAGTTAAAAAAGGTGTTCTTTGCCCAGACGATTCAGAATTTAATTTAAGTGGTTGGACGGGAAGGATAAACTGAAAGTCTTTGGAATTGAGCTGGTTGATGATCATTATGGAGTAATAGTTGCCTGTAGAAAAGAGTGAAAACGGTACGACTTTCCATTAGTTGATCTTGAAGTAACTGAAAGCATACTCATAGGTATTACCAATCATTTATTTAAGATTTATGAGAACATGGTTTGATTAAGATACTCATAACATATATGAATGATTAGATAATTTCATGTATGGCAAGAAATCGTTCGCCGAGAATCTGTCAAAATTGGGGTAAATAAAGAGCATATCATAAATTTAACCGAGTTCAGATACCCTCAATAGATTTCCCTTATTATAGATCCCACAGCAGACAT
The DNA here is from genome assembly GCA_963723215.1 of uncultured delta proteobacterium. Classification (GTDB taxonomy): domain Bacteria; phylum Desulfobacterota; class Desulfobacteria; order Desulfobacterales; family JAFDCJ01; genus JAFDCJ01. The sequence continues at coordinate 161,805 of CAVRQG010000005.1, read as the reverse complement.
ATCTTTTTAGTCAATTCCCTATCCCTACCTAATATGCATATTGAAATATACACTTTGAATCATAGGAGTCTCAATTTTTTTTTAATAATGTAAAAAAAATATGTAACCTTTTCAACTTTAAAACGTTAATTGGACTAAAAGCCTTTTCGGGATGTCGTTTATCAAAAAAACTCACAAGCAACGAGCAGTTGCAAAACCCACTAACGTATACATACCCACTGAGCAAAATTGGAGACTGATTATCTCCGAATTTTGTTTTGAAGGCGGGTAAAAAATCACTAATCTTAGTGAAAGGAGGCGCTAATCTTTCCAGATAAAAAAACTATTTGTGTCCATTGAGGTATGGCTTAAAATCTTACAAGAAGAAGTAGTATTATATATCAAAATCATTTAAGGGAGATTATTTTGATGAAGACAAAGTTACTTTTCGCTTTAATCCTTGTCGTCCTTTTAGTGGCTCCTCTTTGGGCAAAAGGCCCAAATGGTCCTTCCACTTCATCCGGACTGACAGAAACCGAAAAGGATAACATCCTTTACTTATATGAAGAAGAGAAATTGGCTCATGACATTTATGTCGAAGTGTATAATCTTTATGGCGCATATATATTTAATAACATCAGTGAGTCTGAGCAGCGGCACATGGATTCCGTTGCAAAACTTATTACTAAATACAAACTGGATGATACTATTGTAGATAATGATCCCGGTATTTTTACCAACGAAGTTATTCAGGGTGAATATTACCGTTTACTGGAGAAAGGAATCCTAAACCTAACATCCGCCCTTGAGGTGGGGGTGGAGATTGAAGAGATGGATATTGCTGATATTAAAAGAATGCTGGAAGAAACTAAAAAAAATGATATTCAACGAGTTCTATCCAACCTTCTGGATGGTTCGAATAACCACCTGGATGCATTTAACACTCAGCTTGGACTTATCCCACAATAATCAAAATCAATCAAGTTTACCTAAATTTATGAAAGCCCGGTTTTTCAGGATTTAAATTATTGGCAACACCTGTAATTAAGAAATATACAGGTAATACTTATAGAAAATCAAAGGAGAGTGTATTATGAAAAAAGTTTTAGTGCTTATCACTGCCTCTATGTTAATTTTCTCATCTATGGTTTATGCCGCAGGCGGCAAAAATCACGGAAGTAAAGGACAAGGCTCAACCGGTACCAGTGGACAAGGTGCCACAACTCAAACTCGCGGTTAATAGCTTACAGCACAATCCATGTAATTCGAGAGGCAGAGCTATTCGGCTCTGCCTTTTTCACTTTTTATGCATATAACATTTAGATGGATTTCGACCTTTGGTTTTTCTTTACTGAACTATCCTTAAAACGTTGAAACTATGATGTCTGATAAAAAGTTGGAATTTTCAAAGACCATTAATAATTATTGATATCATCTTTACCGGTTCTCAGGCTGCTGGTGACGCTATCTGCTAAATCTTTAATTTGGGTGATTGTAAGTAGCTGATATTATTGCATGGGAAATTGCTAAATTTGCCAATTTTGGACTTTTTCGACAGTCTGGCTATGTACATGAACTGCAGGCTAGTCTATAACTTTTGACATACTCAAATTATATCTTTACAGGCTTCGATAAGTGAAGCGTAACGCAGAAGTTGGGCTTTTTACGGAACCGTCAAGCATATCCTTTATTTAAAATACGTCAGCAAAGCATGAAGATTGGTGAGCGGATGCGGTGGACAGCCGGGGATATACAAATCCACCGGCAACAGTTGATCCAGGCCCTCGGTGATTTCGGGACTGCCACGGAACGGGCCGCCGGATAACGCGCAGCTGCCCACGGCGATCACAACTTTGGGAGCCGGCGTTGCCTCATAGGTCTGCAGCAGGGCGGTTTTCATATTTCTGGAGACGGGACCGGTTACAACGATTCCGTCGGCGTGGCGCGGCGACGCCACAAAGTTGATGCCGAAACGGGCCAGATCGAAAAACGGTGTGGCCAGCACATTCAAATCGGCCTCACAGGCGTTGCAACCGGCGGCCGATACCTGGCGCAGCTGCAGGGAGCGGCCGAACAGGCTTTTGAAATGCTTTTTTGCATGTTCTGCCAGGGATGGAAATTCACCTGCGGTCAAAAGATGGTCTTTTTCGGCTACCGCCAGCTCAAAATTTTGGCTGAAAGATACGAACCGGCCTTCAGAGAGGCGCTCACAGGTGCCGCAGAACACACACCGTCCCAGATCGATTAATTTGCGCTCGGCATTAATAGCTTCCTGGGGGCAGGCGGCCGCACATTGGGCTGCCAATTCGGAGGATGCTTCTTTATGGACCTGGGGTCGTCCGCGATAGCGTGCCGGCAATTCGATCGTGGTTTTTGGGTAAGCACTGGTCCGGCAGCCCTGTTCAAATCTGTTTTTGAGCGTATTTAACATGTCGTTTCACTTAGGAGTTTAAATTGGATGCTTGCACCATCCTTGATTAAATTTATTTACAGAATTCGTGGAGAACACTGAGAAAATCATTATGCGATGCATTTTGCATACCGTTAAACAAGCAAAAGTGGTTTGGTGAAAAAAATGCACAGCATAAAATATATAATCCGCCGAAGCTTGGATCTAAAAATTATCCTCAATTTACAAATAACAATTTGCATTCCTCAAGTTGCTAATATTCATGGCGGATTATTTATAGATCAAACCCGCAGTAAGACAGATTATAGCTCTTGTTGTTGAGTGGGAAATCCGAGATTCCCGTATCCCTCAGGGCCATGGCCAATCCATTCCAGTTATGAAATGACGGGTCTTTGATTTTATAGCGCAGGATTTTCCCGTCGGCATCGGTCAGCAAACAATGGGACAGCTCACCGCGCCAGCCTTCGTTGACCGTGACAGCCAGTGACGACGGCGCCAGGTTGAAATCCGTGCCCTCGACGCAGCTTGTTTCAATCGGGCTGCTCAAAAGGGATTCAATAATTGCGATGGATTGCAGCACCTCGTCGGCCCGCACCTTGGCCCGGGCATAGACGTCACCGGTGGGTTCGGCATTTTGGGGGATCTCCAGCCGGGGGTAATGCTCCGTTGGAAAATCGCGACGGGCATCGTAGGGAATCCCGCTGGCGCGACCGGCAGGACCCACCAGGCCCAGTTTTTCCGCGTCCGCCGTGCTGACCACCCCGCAGCTTTCGAACCGTGAACGGACACTGGAGGTCGCAAAAATAAGATCGATAACATGTTCGACCTGGGGTTTTAGTTCTGCCATGCGCTCGGTCAAGACGCGGCGGTCTTCATCGGTCAGCGGGAAACGCACACCGCCGGGCCGGACGAGACCCTTGCCGAAGCGGTTGCCGCACATCCACAGACTCATGTTCAGAAAATCGCCGCGCATGCGGCCGCAATAATTGGCCGGCGGTAAAAACGCCACATCCCCGCTCAAGGCGCCGAGGTCACCCACGTGATTGGCGATACGTTCCAGTTCCAGGCCGATGGTGCGGATAATCCGCGCACCGGCATCGGTTTCGAGTGGGGCCAGTGCTTCCACCGCCTGGGCCATGCACAGGCTGTGGCCGACAGCCGTATCACCGGCAATGCCTTCGACCAGGATCGGCAGTCGTTTGATATTCGCGTTTAGCAATAGCTTCTCGACACCGCGGTGCTGATACCCCAGTTGAATTTCCAGGTGCAGCACCCGCTCGCCGATACAATTGAACCTGAAATGGCCGGGCTCGATCACCCCGGCGTGCACCGGCCCTACCGCTACCTCATGAATCTCGTCACCTTCCACGGCATAATAATTGTAATTGCCCGGGATGTCTTCACGGTAATCGTTGCCGAAAACATCCGGCAGACCGCGTTCGTTACCGTGATAGCGGACCATCTTGAGCCAGGGATGGCCTTCGGGCCGGATGCCGAACTGCTCGGCGATTTCACGCTCGAACATATGGAAGGGCTCGCATTCGGCCGTCAGCGACGGATAAACTTCCGGTGCCCTGCAGCCGGCCAGCAGCAGGTGGTCGGACCGCAGGACCGCCAGCAGGTTGACCCCATCGTCCGCGGGATAGGCGAAGAAATGGACAACCTTGCCACCCTTGGCCACGATATCCAGCGCCTGGCTGCGAAAAGCATCAAATGACAGATGTGGAATACGGGTCCGGGCCAGCGTTTCGCCATTGCCGATCTTTATAAAATCCGTGTTCATTAAAATCCCCCGCCAATGGTGTTCACTGCTTGGATAATGGTCTGGTACAGGGAATCCGGAATCCAGATACAGAGCACCAGAGAGGTCAATAAAAGCGCATACTGGGGCCAAACCATGGTGGGTTTTTCCTCCATCCGGATCGTGGTGCGGACGTCACTGAAGGAAATTTGCATGACGTGGTTGGCAAATCCGGCGAAAATTACGCACAGGCTGAAAATAAAAATTCCCACCGCGATGTAGTGCCCGCTGCGAAAGGCAGCGATGATGATAAAAAGCTCTCCGATGAAAATTCCAAAGGGTGGAAACCCGGATATACCGGCAAACCCACCGAAAAAGGCCACAAAGGTCTGCGGCATGTGTCCGGCCAGTTTCCCGGTCTCTTTGATCAGTCGGCTGCCGTAGCCCAGCAGGATATTGCCGGATGACAGAAACAGGGATGATTTGATCAGGCTGTGATGGATCAGGCACAGCATGGCGCCATAGGCTCCCAGTCCGCCGATGCCGGTGCCGAAGGCAATGATCCCCATGTTTTCGATACTCGAATAGGCCAGCAGGCGTTTGTATTCGGTCTGTTTGAGAATAAACGTTGCCGCCACCAGAATGGAAACCAGACCCAGTGCCATCAGAATTGTACCTGAAAAATGTCCCAGGCCGGCGGCGTGCATGATTTTATTGGTTTTGAAAATCCCCAAATAGGCACAATTGAGCAAAACTCCCGACAACAGGGCTGAGGCCGGGCTGGGAGCTTCACTGTGGGCGTCGGGCAGCCAGGTATGCATCGGCGCGAGACCCATCTTAGTACCGTAGCCCACCAGGATGAACACAAACCCGGTTTTGAGCCACAATGGATCCAGACGTCCGGCTTCGCCGGTCAGGGCGGAAAACGCCACCGGGACATCGACACCGCCGATATCCATGGAAAGGGTAATCAGCACGGAACCCAGCAGGGCCAAGGCGATGCCCACCGAGCAGATTAAGACGTACTTCCAGGTGGCCTCGAGGGTTGCCGCGGACCGATGGGTATATATCAAGGGTGCGCTGGCCAGGGTGGTGGCCTCGATGGCAATCCACATCACCATGATATGATCCGAAAGGGTCACCATGGTCATGGTGGATAAAAACAGCAGCATCGATCCGGTAAATACACGCTCGGAGCGCAGCTCCGCTTTTTTAAGGTAGGCCGTGGTATAAATCGAGATCAGGAAAAACAGCAGGGATATCACCAGCAGCGACAGGAGACCTTCGGGGGTGACGGCAAAATATGTTTCAAACAATGCTTGCGGTCGCCGGATCCACAGATACAGGGATAATATCAGGTGAATTATCCCGGTTGATACCAGCAGGGGACGTCCGGCTGTCCGTGGCAGGAAGAAGGCAATTGCACCGGTTAACAGCGGAATCAGAAAAACGATTTCAACCATGAAACACCTATTCCTTTAAAGTTCTGAGCAGCGCCGTATCGACATCATCAAACGCCTGGTTGATATTTTGCAGGATGATGGCCATGATCATCACGCCGGCCAATACGTCAAGCAGGATACCGAATTCAACAATATGATGGGCGCGGACTGAAAAGCCGGTTCCTACCAGGTAGATTCCGTTTTCCATCATGATATATCCGAGAACCATGGCAATGGCGTTGCGCCGGGCCATGAGCAGAAACATACCGGCCACCAGAAGCGTAATGGCCGTGGGCAGCAGCAGCGCATCGCCGCTGGCCAGGGGCAAATCGAACTTGGGGCTGACAAAAGTGGCCGCCACAATCAGGCCGAGGCCGGCCAGCAGGGATGCATGATACCCGACGATGGGTCCGACTTCGCGGCGGATCGCCACTTTTTTAATTGCCAGATAGATGAACAGGGGGATGATAATTCCCCGGATTATCAGGGTAACCAGGGTGAATACGATGCTGCCGGCGGTTAAATCATGGCCGATGAACAGCGGCACGGTGGAAACCACCACTCCCTGGAAGGCCAGCACCCTGATCAATGTCGGCAGCCGGCTGGAGCCGAAGGAGATCAGAACCGACAGGAGTACGAGGGCCAAAATGGTATCAACGGGTTGGATCATTTTAAAAACTCCAATGTGATGACGGTTGCAAAAAACGCCAGGGCAAAAGATGTCAGGACAAACTGGGGAACCTTGTCCATGCGATAGCGGGCCATGACTGATTCCATTACCCCGACGGCCGTATAGACCAGTCCGATCACAATAAAAAACAGGCCGGCGTCCACCACCGGATGTCCCAGGGTGAACGGGCAGATCAAACGGGTGACCAGGGTGGCGTAGAAAAAAAGCTTGAAAAAAGAACCCAGCTCGATCAGCGCAAAATCCGGTCCGCTGTGATCCAGCACCATGACTTCATGGATCATGGTCAATTCCAGGTGAGTGGCCGGGTCATCCACCGGGACCCGGGAATTTTCCGTCAACAGCACAATAAAAAAAGCGATGACCACAAACAGCAATGGTGGACCGGCTGTTTGCCAGAGCCCGAAAGGCTGCCCACCGGCAAAATACGCGGACAGATTCAATTCACCGGTCAGGGTGTAAAACAGAATCAGGCTCATGAACAGGGTGGCTTCACAGATAATCGGAAAGTATGCTTCCCGGGCGGCGCCCATGCCTTCGAAGGGCGAGGCCGTGTCCATGGCGGCGGCAATGGTGAAAAACCGTCCCAGGCCCAGTAGGTACAGCAGCAGCAGGATATCCCCGTTAAACGAAAATAGCGGCGACTGGCCGGCGACAGGCAGAAACATCAGTGCCACGGTCGCTGCGCACAACGACACCATGGGTCCCAGTTTAAAAATGAGGGTGGTGCTGGTGCTGTAAACCGATCCTTTTTGGAACAGCTTGATCAGGGTGTAATAATGGATCAGCACCGGCGATCCTTTACGGCCACCGAACCATGCCTTGACCTTGAGGATCCAGCCTGAATACAACGGTGCCAGGAGCATGGCCAGGAGTAGGAAAATAATGGATTTCATCATTCGCTTTTAAGCCTCACATCAAATTACAAAAATTACAGCTTTTATTTCTATCAAACGGGGCCCTTTTCAGGGAAACGGCGGTACCTGTATATAATGCATAGTCTTAGCAGTGAAAGTATTGAACGTCGATCACTCGAACGTCCAACGTCGAATATCCAATGTGGATTCGCTTTGCTCAGCTTTTTTTTAACAAAATTCATTATTCGATGTTCGATGTTCATCTTTTAGTTAACCCTAAACCTTGAACCTTTGAACCTTGAACCTCTCCCTATACAAAAAACAGCAGCACCACAATCGCCAGTAGTATGTAACCAACATATAGATGAATATCGCCGTGCTGCAGCCAACGCAGTTTTTCAAACAGCGCCAGCACCGGTCGTACGACCACGTTGTCCATATGCAGTTCGGCAATATCACTGACATGGCTGTGGTAATGGCTCTTTTGCGGGAAACGATCCCGAATCACCGAATGATCTTCGGTCAGCGGGGCCACCGGTCTGAAAAAATCCAGTATTGAAGCCGCATAGGAAGATCCGGTGTATTGCATTTTTACCGTTGGTCTGGTGAAGCCGCAGCCCCAGGTGCCGGAGCGGGTCACGGTTTTGCCCCGGTACAACAGCGTGCGCAGCGCCAGTATCAATAAGATTACCGCGAAGATAAGAGCCGCCGTGCGCGTAATGTTACCGGTCAGTTCGATGAAGGGTTCAAGCGGAATACGACCGTAACCCAGACCCAGAGATGCAACGGCCTTGAGCGCCATGGTCATGAAGAAAGTTGGAAATACGCCAACCACAATACAGGCGGCCGCCAGAACCAGCATGGGAACCAGCATGGTCAGCCCTTTTTCATCTGCATTTTCTGCCACCGGGCTGCGCGGCTCGCCTTGAAAGACAACGCCCACAACCTTTGTGAAACAGGCCAGTGCCAGGCCCCCGATAATCGCCAGGCTGACAATGGCCAGCAGGCACATGGCAAAGGATGTTTTGTCCAGGGCCAACCCCCGAAATCCGCCCAGGTAGACTAAAAACTCGCTCACGAAACCATTCAACGGCGGAAGCCCGCAGATGGCCAGCGACCCGATCAGAAAGGTGGTTCCGGTAATTTTCATTTTCTTAATCAGTCCACCTAACAGGTCGATGGAACGTGACCCGGTTTTGTGGAGCACCATGCCGGCGCCCATGAACAAAAGCGATTTAAAGATCGCATGGTTGAGCACATGCAGCAGACCGCCGGCAAATCCTAGTACCGCCATGACCGGTTTACCGGCGGCGACCCCAATCATTCCCACACCGAGGCCGATCAAAATAATGCCGATATTTTCAACGCTGTGGTAAGCCAACAAACGTTTGAGATCATGTTGGCCTAGGGCATAGACGACACCCAGGATACCGGAAATCATGCCGGCAACCAGAATGATATGGCCGAAGAGGGGTGTGTGCCAGTCCAGCAGCACATACAAACGGACGATGCCGTAGATACCGGTTTTAATCATCACTCCGGACATCACTGCTGAAATATGGCTGGAGGCGGCCGGGTGAGCGTGGGGCAGCCAGACGTGAAAGGGGAAGACACCGGCCTTGGAGCCGAAGCCGATGAATGCCAGCACAAAAACGATGATTTTGGTCGTATCGGTCAGGGCTGCGGCATCGATCAAATCCGAAATTCCCGCTATGGGCGTAGATCAGACCAAAGGCCGCCAGGATGAACATGGCCCCCACCTGGGTAAACACAAAATAGAGGTAGCCGGCTTTGCGGTTTTCCTCAGCTTCGTAATTGTAGACCACCAGGAAAAACGATGACAGGGACATGATTTCCCAGGACAGCATGAACGCGATCAGGTTGTTGGCAGTCGACCACCAGGGCCATGGAGGCAGCCAACAGGCTGAAGAAAAAGTAGTTGCCGGCAGTCCGAAACGCTTTTTTGGGGTTGTCCATGTAGTGGTAGCTGTAAAGGGCGGCCAGCAGGCAGACCGTGTAGATGGCGACCAGGAAAAATGCGGACAGGGTATCGATTTTAAAGGACAGAGATAAGGTATTCAGATAATCAAATACCGCGGTATCGGGTTCCGGATGGAAGAGTTTGGTGCCGGCGTCGATCAGTCCCAGAAGGCAGCCGCCTCCGATTCCCAGAATGCCGATAATTTTCATCAGGGTGAATTGGCGCCAAAAGATCAGGGGTAAAAGTCCCCCGCAGAAAATTATCGCCAGCGAAAGAAAAAAATGATTCATAACCTTCCCCATTTAGTAACCATTGTATATTTTCGATTGAAGATTGAATATTTAAGGTATTCTTTCGATTTTATAAAGGACGGAGCGAAGCGACTCCACAAATTTTCAATCTTCAATCTTCAATCTTCAATTTTTGATTCCCTACCCGCCGGTTAATACCGGCATACCCATCATGGGCCAGAGGATAAAAACGGCAAAACCGGTCACGATCATCAGGATAATACTGGCCGGTATCCCATACAAAAAGAATTCTCCGGTCGTAAACTGACCGGAGTCGTAGGCAATCGCATTGGGGGCGGCTCCGACCAGCAACAGGAACGGCATCCCGGCCGTCACCAGGGCTGCAAACAGGATCACCTCACCGGCCACGCCCAAATAGGGCGCTATGACCAGGGCCACCGGCAGTGATATGGCAATGGCGGCCACGTTCATGATGAAATTGGTCATCATCATCACGAAAAAGGCGATGCTCATGACAAACACAAACCAGTTGGCTTCCTGGAACATGACCAGCCAGTTGACGGCCATCCAGTTGGCGGCCCCGGTCTGCCACAGACAATTGCCGATGCTCATGGCGCCGGCAAAAAGCAAAATAATGTTCCAGGGGATACTTTCCAGATCATCGATGTCCATGATGCCGGTGATAAAAAACAAGATGGTCGATACCAGGATAATGGCGGTTTTATTGATGGGCTGCAGGATCGCAACGTAGGGTTGCAGCGCCATGGCGACGATGCAGGCCCCGACGATGGCCGTGGCCTTGATCTCGTTGCGGGTCAATGGTCCCAGTTCGGCGTTCAACCGGCGGGCTGTTTCCCTGAGCCCCGGGATCACTTTTTTTTCGGGTTTGAAAAAAATCATAAAAAATCCCCACAGCAGGAAGGTCATTATCCAGCCAATGGGGAACATATACCAGGTCAACTGAAAAAACGAAACGTCCAGGCCGGTGATATCCTTGTAAAAGCCCAGCGCCACAGCACCCCGGGCGGCCCCCAGCAATGTTACGATACTGCCGGCACCGGCGACATAGGCCATTCCAATAAACAGGCCTTTGCCGAATTTAGTCTTTTGATCGCCTTCACCGTACAAGGAATAAATCGAGACCAGCAACGGGTAAATCGTGGCTGCCACCGCCGTATGCGCCATGATGTGGGTCAGGGCTGCCGTGACGACGAAGCAACCGAGATAAATCATGCTGGTTTTCTCACCGACGATGACCAGCATTTTGTAAGCCAGACGTTTGGTCAGTCCCGGTTTTGGTGAATACCAGGCCGATCATGATCGAGGCAAAGATAAACATGACCGAGGGCACCATGAAATCCGTAAATGCATCCCGCGCCGAGCGAATAAGAAACATGGCCTGAAGAACGCCGATGGCCAGGCTGGTGATACCGATGGGGACCACCTCGAAAACCCACCAGGTTCCGGCCAATAGAAATACGGCCAAGGCTCCTTTGGCTTCGCGGGTCAATTCAAAATGTTTGCCCATGGGGTCAATTGCATCGGGCCAGGCGGGTGACCAGTAAACCACCGCAAAAAGGACCACGCCCAGGAAAAGGAACCCCATCTTTTTCCAGTCGATATTACTCGTTGCAGCAATATTGTCGCTCATCAACACATTCCTCCTCTTTCCTACGAAACTGCGAAAAGAAATTTATGAATCATCCGGAAAATTCGGTAGCCCTTATTTTTTTAGAAACATTCCTTCATTGTATGGAAAACTGCCGCAAACACGTCGGTTTGTCGCAGTACGCCAACAATTTTTTCACCGCGGGTGACTAGAAGGGATTGGTGGTTTCCAATGATCAGCTGATGAATAGCAACGTCCAGCGATCCATCTTCGGATATGTACTCGCCTTCGGTGGGTGTTTTCATAAATGACTTGACGTTTTGCTCGCCCGCCTTGCGGCAGATATCCTTGAGGGGGCCGGCAAAGAGGTGATAATCCTCCAACATGGATTTCGTGAATTGTTTGGTAAAGCCATAGCGATGCATTCCCTCCCCCTGGCTTAGTTCGTTGTACTTCGGTTCCAGGGATCTGAGCACATCCAATTGGCTGAGTTTACCGACGACCATGTTGTCTTTATCGAGTACCAGAATTGCCCGGTGGCGATAGCGGGTGTGTTTGTCCTCGAAATTTTCCTGGGCTCTTTCCAGGGACAGGACGGCATCATATAGTGTCGCTTCTTCGGATACGGTTGCGTACTCCGAAAGCGGCACCATTAAATCTTTTACCAATAATGATTTCACGGAGACCTCCTAATATCTGAAAAAATTTTGGCTTGTCTATCATAAACTGACGGTATTGTATAGGTTTTTTGAAATTCAGACCCGCTACCACCCAATTAACGTCCTTGATCCAAACACTGAAGTTATGCGTTTTTGACCATTATTCCATGATAGCGCTAAAGCTTCACTGCGTGCCCAACATGCCATCATTCCATGTGGGCGGCACAAAACCAGTGTTGGTAAAAGCTGCATGATTTCAATATATTATAGAAATTCCGAGACGTTTCGTTACACGTATCAAAACGGCTGGGAAAAAACAGAAATAGTAAATAAATGAAATTAAATTGTGGAGCGGAGCGACCTCATTATTCGAGGTTCAACATTGGACGTTCAATGTTGAACATTCATCTTTGCTTATTTTTCAGGGCTTTGGCATCTTCTATTTTTTGAGTGAGGATATTCAAATCGGCCGGTTTTTCGATGACGGCCATGGCGCCGCGCTTGATGGCCTCGATGCACTTTTCCTCCGGGACGTTGGCCGTCAGCAGAATGATGGGTACGTCGGGTTTGGTCTCTTTAAACAGTTTTAGGGCCTTAAAACCGTCCAGTTCCGGCATCATCAAATCCATGATGACCACATCAAAGGATTTTTCCAGTACCATTTTGAGGGCATTCTCGGCAGAAGTGGCAGTGGATACCTCCATGTCCCGGGCATCTAAGCGTTCAGCCATGATATCCAAAAAATCCTTGTCGTCGTCAACGATTAAAAGCTTTACGGTCATTAAATTACTCCAATGTTTTTAGATAGTCGCAAAACGACCTCTTCGCGGTCGAGTTCTGTCATCAAAGTGGCCTCCAGCACAGCGAGCAGGATCTTCTCACGATCAGTAGGAAAAGTTTCCAACAGCAGCTTACTGAGTCCTGCCAGTCGCTTGAACTGAATTCGGACGCTGTTTCCGGTTTCTTCGACGACAAGCTCAACTCTTTTTTCATTTCCGCTGGCGGACATTGAGAAATCCAGGCACAGCCAGAGAAGGTTCATCAAAAAAAAAGGAGCCGTCTGGAATCTTCACCGGATTTTCCGGCAGTTGCAAATCCACCTGAACACCCCTCATGTCAGCAATTCTGGCTGTCAAGCCAATCAGCAGGTTGATGGTTTCATTCAGTTCAATTTTTGTGACGGTTTGATCGATACTGTGAGCGAGCCGATTCATATTCTTAATGATTCCGTCTGCCCGCCGATCTGCTTTTTATACGCTGCCGCCATGAGTTTTCAGTCTTGCGGGATCAATCGGCTTCCCTCGGTCCGCCATTAAGGTCAAATCTTCCAATAACCCCGCATTCTCATTGACAATCGCCAGCACATTTTTTATTTCATGGGAGATGGAAGCCGACATCTCGCCAAAAAACTGCAAACCCGTTTCTGCAATAATATCCGGTTTTTGACCCATAAAAAACCCCTTCCTCTCACTATTTCGATGCCGCGGGCCTTACCAGAGGGATGCTGATATCAAAACAGGTTTCCCGACCGGGGCTGCTCTGAACGCTGATCGTGCCTCCGATTTCCTGCACCAGGGCATAGGTGACCGCCAAACCCAGACCGGTACCGCTGTGACCGGTTTTGGCATAATAAAACGGTTCAAAAATGTGCTTCAGGTCCGACTCCGGGATACCGCGACCGTTATCGGTAAACGCAACCGAAATATAATCCTTATTTTTTCGCCTGGCCGTAATTTCCAGATGACCGCCGTCGCTCATGGCCCCGATGGCACTGTTAAACAAATTGAAAAAAACCTGCTCCAGTTTGCCGCGGTCACTCTCAAACGGCGGTATATCCTCCGACACCGTCACCCCCACGGTTATCGATCTGAGTTCAGCCTCTTTGGATAGAACACTTTTAACCTCATCGATGATTTCTTTTAAATCGATGGTCTGAACGCTCAGATTGAGGTGCCGCGCAAAATTCAACATACCTCTGGTAACGGCCGCGCAGCGCTGCACCGTAGAAATCACCGAATCCACCAGGTTGATGAGTTTGGGATCTTTGGCGTAGGTCTCGGTCAAGGTGAATATGTCTTTGATGTGCCCGGCCTTTTCGTTGATGATGGCCAGCGGGTTGTTAATTTCATGGGCCACCCCGGAAGCCAGGCGCCCCAGGGAGACCATCTTGCTGGCGTATTCCACCTGATGCAACGTGTCGACCCGTTCCTGGTCGGCTGCATGGATCTGATTGACCAGGTTCGTGGCCACCCCTAGCGTCACCAGTAGGATCAGAATGATACTTGCCGCCAGAATTCCCGTGAATGCCCAGGTCGTTTTATACCAGGGCTGAATGCGTTCACTTTGTTTTTGGATCATCATCAGAATATAGGGGGTGTCCGGAATATGGGCATAACCGATCAGGATTCGATCTTTTTTATCATTGATGCTTTCAATAACCCGCGTCCTGGCAGAATATTCCGGGACCGCTATCGAAATTTTATTAAAGACCGGTCCATGATAACGGGAAGGGGTTTGCAAGACCCCATTGCGGCTGATAATAAACAGATCCCCCTCGGCGCCGACATCAATGTGGGCGATGGATTCCGTGAGCTGTTCCGGCTTCAAACGCGCATGCAGCACGAAAAATGAGCCGTCTGCCAATTCGCGCTTAACCGCGAAATCAACAAAGGGTTCGTTGAGTGGCCCCATGACCAATTCGCTGATATAGACACCTCGTTTGAGGACTTCACGATACCAGTGTTGTCGGTTGTAATCCAGGCTTTCCGTTTGATGTGAGCCGGCATGGGATATCTGTTTGCCGCTGCTATTGATAACACCCAAATCGATGAAACCACCAAACCGTTTATTTAGATTCTCCAGGATGTCGGCCAGGCGGGCAGGGTCCTTCAAGGTTTCCAGCCCATTATCATGGGCAATAAAATCCAGCACCGATCTGCGTTCGGTCAGAAACAAGGAAACCGAACGCCAGGAATTCGAAACAAGCTGGGAGGTGCGCAGCACGAGTTCCGACTCGATGGTTCCCATGGTGAGCCGGTATCCGGACAGGGCCCAGATGATTAAGGGCACGAGTGCTACGGACGCCGTCACCAGAATTGCCCGTTTCCAGATCCGCAGAAAGTCAAAATGGTGTTTGTAGGGTCCGGCGGTGACGTCTTTGTGATCCAGAAAACCGGGTTTCAATTTTTTAAGTATAGACATGTTTTAAACCATGCTGGCGATTTCGAGGAATTTCGAATTTAGGGATTCTCTATCTTTTCTTCCCCTTCTTCTGCCGAATCTTTTCGTTGGCGTTTTGAATCGTTTCGCTGAGGACATTAATGTCCAGGGGTTTTTGCAGGTAGGCAAAAGCACCCAGCTCCATGCATAGCTGGCGGTCTTCTTCGTGACCGTGTCCGGTGAGAATGATGACCTCGATCTCCGGGCTTGTTTCTTTTACTTTCCGCAATACCTCTAAACCATTCACGCCAGGCATTTTAAGATCGACAATGATGACCTCCGGTTCGTCTTCTTTAATCAGTTTTAGTGCCGACTCACCATCATAGGCGACCGCCGAGCCCATATCCCGCATTATCAAACGTTCGGACAGCGTTTGAACGAATTCGCGTTCGTCGTCCACCAGCAGCACTTTGGTCGGCATTTTAAAATCGTGCTTTCGATAGATATCGGATTTGTGATAATTTTTGCCGATTTTCATTTCCACTGATTTAACCCCGTCAATCGTTTCGGCGATAGATTTGAGTTCTTCCTGCAGCCGGTTGAGCATGAGTACATGTTTGTTGATGGTCAACGTGACCGCACCGTTGCTAGCGCTGACCTCCACCATATGTCCCTCACCTATCAGCGCTACTTCCGTTTGAGCTGCAAGTCTATAATCTTCCAGGGCCTGTTTCGAAGCTGAGGTTGTTTTGACAACATCCTTGACGGCATAATCCGCAATCAGAGCCGCTGCATCTTCCGGCGTCATTTTGTCAACCGGAATGACGATATCATAAAGAGCGGGATCCCAGGGGTCTTCGGTATTAAACAGGGAATCGATCCAATGGGTGCAATCTTCTTCGCGTTTGAGCACGAGTTTGGCGGCCTCTTTTTCCGCCACACCCTGTTGTCGGGATGCGGCAGCGATTCTATATTTTATGGGTGCGATTAAACAGACCCGCAGGGTATGACTGATGGTCTTGGGGATAAGCTGTCCGGAAAAACAGGTGATCAGGGCATTGTCGACGGCGATCATATCGGCGACCACCAGTTTTATGGATGCAATGGAGCGCTCCTTTTCATGGGTGAAGTTGTTGAACACGGAGGTTCCGGATGTAAAGGACCGTTTAATTTTACTTTCGGCCAAACCGGAACGTCGGCTTGCCTCGGCGACAATTTCATCATCGGTTATATGTCTGTATCCGGTTCGGGAAATGACCTCCCGGACCACGGGGCCTTCCTCGCAGAAGCTACCGCTGAACATGGTAATGATCGGCATTTAATTCTCCCTTGTTTGAGGTGACCGGGTAATACGACAGACCGTCGTCAACGGACAATCTTTTTCCTCCCCGCCCCTGTGGGTGATTTCATGGACCGCATTGATAGCGCTTTCGATTGCAGGGTAAATATGATCCTCGCCGATTTTTACAATCAAATGGGTGCGTCTGAGTACTTTCATGACGGATCGGTTCACGCCGCTCAGTGAAATATCAATTCCGGCACTCCTGACCCGGTCAACAGTCAAAGATAATGCTTCTTCGCCGGATGAGTCAATATCATTAATACTGCCGGCTGAGATAATAATGTGCTTGAGATCCTTTTTCAAACGCCGGCGATTTCTGATCTGATCTTCCAGGTAGCTGGCATTTGCGAAAAATAAGGGCCCATCGAAGCGTACCACGTCAATATAGCGGCATTCCTGCAATCCGCTGGCGACGGCGTCATGAAGCGTGCGATCGACGTCCAGGGACAGATCGACCACTTTCGGACGCATGCTTTTATAGAGAAAGACGAGAATGGACAGGCCGGCGCCAATCAGGATGCCCCGGTCCAGGTGCGGTGCGAAGGCAAGGGTACAGATAAATGTAATGATGGAGATCACGCCATCGTACCACTGGGCCTGCCAGGCATGAATAAAGCCTTTGACATTTATCAGCCCCACGACTGCCATCATGATGATAGCCGCCAAAACCGATTGGGGCAGATGGTAAAAAAGCCCGGTTAGGAGCAATAACACCACCACTACCGTCAGACTGGTAAAGACACTGGATAAACCGGAGGCAGCTCCGGATTGAAGGTTGACGGCCGATCTGGAAAATGAACCGGAAATCGGGTAACTTTTAGCGACAGCACCGCAGATGTTGGCCAGGCCTTGACCGATGAGCTCCCGGTTGGGATCAAGCCTCTGGCCGGTCTTGGCAGCCATTGCCTTGGCAACGGAAACAGCCTCGGTAAACCCTATCAGTGAAATGATGACCACAAAGGGTAAAAGATGCAGGATGATATGATAATCAAACTGGGGCAGCGAAAATGAGGGCAGTCCCCGGGGAATATTTCCGACCACCTCACCACCCCCGATCATATGTAAACGGTCCGTTTGCAGGGGGGTGTTCCCCACTTTGAGCCGCCATACGCGACCGTCCGCGCGTTGGCGATCAGCATACTCGCCGTTGGGATAAAAAGACAGTGGGCCACCGTCTTCTCTGACGCCCTCAAGTAGAATACGACGTATCTGTGCGCGGTGAATCCGGGCACTGGTTTTTAATTGTTCAATCTGCAAGGCGATACGTTCCGCCGTATGCCTGGTTTCGAGTTTCGCGAGGCTGTCCATTGTGTCTTTGCCGGCATTGAGACGCTGGATCAGTTGAGCTCGATTTTTGTTCAGATCGGCAACCGGCGCGAGGGCCTGGTTGAATTTCTCAATCGCCTGTTTGACCCCTTCGGAGCGGATGGCCGCAACAGTCACCACCGCGTTGTTCTCAAACCCAAGGCTCCAAGAAAGAATCGTCGTAACAGCAACGGCCACCAGAACATTCGGCAGCTTTGGTGACATCCGCTTTAACCCGTACATGATGACAAAGGCCAGTACTCCCATCAACAGCGTGGGCCAGTGCATGTTATTGCCGACAGCTACGATCACCCCGTAGATTATTTCATAGTGATGCGGTGCCTTGTCGATATGGACGCCGAATAGTTTGGGTAGCTGAGATGTCGCGATAATCAGGGCGGCCGCATTGGAAAAGCCGTTTACCACCGGATGGGAGATGAAATTGACCACCAATCCTAATTTGAGAACACCGAGGGCGAATTGAAAGACGCCGACCAGCAGGGCCAGCAAAACGGCATACGCAATGTATTGCTGACTTCCGGCTGTGGCCAGGGGCTCAAGGGTGGTCGCGGTTAGCAGCGATACCACCGCCACGGGCCCGGTGGCCAACTGGCGGCTGGAGCCAAAGAGGGCGGCGATCATCGGCGGCAGAAAGGAGGCATATAGTCCGTAATAGGGCGGCAGACCGGCAAGCTCAGCGTAAGCCATGGACTGGGGAATAAGGACCAGCGCCACTGTCAGGCCCGCCAAAATATCCATTTTCAGGCCGGTGCGGCCATAGCCCTGCGGCCATTCAATATATGACCAGATCTTTTTAATCATGTGGTTTTCATCTTAGCGGAGTTTTCCTGACCCTCATGATCGAAAATCTAACTAAATTATCAATAGTTTTTACGATTATCAACCACCTCGGTCAAGATTAATTTTATGGCGGATGACCATTCACGGTTCAAAGGTTGAGGTTTGTTCCCGGACCGTCTTCGTCAAATTTCCGATCGCTACTCCTGATTCGCCGGTGTTTGACACAGGTAAAAAAGTATTTATATTCACGAGTACTTACAGAGTCTGAATCTTAAGCCCTACAGAAACCTGAACCACCCACTGCGGGCTAAAACGAGTTCTTTTTGAGAATACCCATGGAAACGGTCATACCTGAAAAAGCCGCGTTGCTGAAGCGCCTCGAAAATGGCGGATTCAACGTCCCCGAATTTATCTATGTCTCGGCAGTCGATTTTAAAAATGAGAATTTTAAGGCGCTGGAAGCTTTCCTGAACCGCCATCGTGAAAGCTTTAAGGTCATTGCTCGCAGTGCCCACCTTAAAGAGGCCTATTTCAAGGGCGGGACATTTGATAGCTTGGAAACCTATGCTGATTTGGGCGGGATTCAATATGCCAGAAAAAAGATAATCAAATTAGCAGGTAATGCCAAAAAGCTGTCGATTCTTAGACAACAAAAATTCAGTAACGCACCTGAAATTGATCTGGAGAATATGGGACTGATCGTCATGCCGTATATCAGCGGTACCAGTGTTATGGCAAAGATGCTGGGGAATCATTGGGAGTTCGGATATTGTCGAGACCGGAGCCACAAGGTTCAGCAAGAGCCCTATATTACCAGAACACCGCATGATTTGGGACTGCTTCAATTGTCCGAAAAGATTCAAAAGTATTTAGGCTATCGCTGTGAAATTGAATATGTTGTGTCAGAAGAAGGTGAGATCCATGTGGTTCAGGCGAAAGATATTTCTCACATTGAAATCGTCGAATTGGAACAGAGTGAAAAATCAGTTCACCTTGATGGGATACGTAGAGTCAGAAAAAACCACAATTACAGGGAACGCCCCTTATTCGTGATGGACAATAAAGCATTTTATTTAAAAATAATTGCCAGATGTGAAGAATTTGTACTCGGCGGTGGAGAACCTATCGCTACCATGGAAGATCTTTTTGACATTATTTCCGACTATCAATCAGAACTTGAACGATTCGCCCTTGAATATCCGCGATTTGCTGTGCTGGGCCTCTCGATCCAAGAACCGGAAGAATTATACCAGATTGCAAATCATTATTTGGACGATTTTCCGGAAATGCAGGAAAATTTTTCCAGAGCGTTGCATGATAACCTATATAAAATCGACTATTTTTTATCCGAAACCGACACCTTGATCGCCAAAGATAAGTTCAGGCTGAATCTTTGCGGGCATGACGCTTATGGGATTGATACCGTTCGCAACCCCATGTGGTCCGTATACTGGCAAATGGATAAGCACGAAAAGATGGTAAAAAAATTCAAAAAACTCAGATTTAAAACCGGGGACATTGTCGGCATAGAAATTGACTCTTATGAAAAGCCCATCGTTTATCGGCTGTAAAAGGTTTCGAGTTCCGGGTTCAGGGGTTCAGAGGTTCAAGATTCAAAGGTTCTGGGATTTTTGGTTCGCGTCAAATCTGATCCGTTGATTTGTAAGCAAAAAAAACCGGATGAGAATAGAACGAATGGAGAATATTGAGGCTGGCAATTGGCCTATGAGCTGGCTCGCAAAGTCAACGAGAGAAAAGCAACCTTGAACGGTGATCATAGAACCCTTTAACCTTTGAACCCAGAACGCAGAACCTCTTCCTTAAGATATCGGAAGACATCTGGTCCCTCCACAGCAGCCTTTTCCTTTCCCATGATTACCTTCTGGAAGAAAGCTAATTTTGTCTTGTCCAGGTTACTGATCTGATCCTTAATCATTCTCAGGGAGTTGTCCACCCGGCTTAACGCGACCACCGGTCCGTACCATATTTCTCCGCCGGCTTTTTCGCTCACAGCACCCAAGATTTCATGGTGCGGAACCTGAAACGCTTTCGGCGGCGGCTGGTAACCCAGCAGTTCTGAAAACAGGGATAGGCTTTCCAGAATCCCATCATTATAGCCATTTTCCAGGGAGTCCGACCCTTCCTGAGCCAGTGCCGCTATGTCGGATTCTTGATAGGTTAAATCCAGTCGATCAATACATTTTTTTTGAACGATTTTGACCGAGGCTTCCTTGCGGCTGACCTTCACGTCCGAGTCCTTCAGAATTTTAATAATATTTCTGATGCTTAGCATTTCCTTGGTATAGGGACTTTTGCGCAAAATGACGTCCTCAACGCTGGTTTTGTAGATTGGCAGCTCGTTGTCCAGCACCAGGATGTTGCTCTGCCCGTTATCCGGTTGCTCGATATATAGATCCAGATCCCGTGCTTTTTGATATTGGTAGGGGCTCATCTCCAGCAGACTGCGCATGGCATCTTTATCTATTTTGAGAGTGCTGTCCGCCGGTCCAATGGTTCGCAGAACTTGTCGCGAAAGCCGGTTAATCTGAATTTTTTTCAAGAGATTTTCTTTGAAGGGCATGGGACCTCCTTATGGATACCCAACCCGGCGAAGCCGGAACCAAATTGATCAATTAAAGAATGACGATTTGTGGAATCGCTACGCTCTGTCTTTTTTATTCTGATCGACAGCATTCCTTTATCATATAGCCACCGCCAAGTAAACCGGACCTAATAATAACCAGCGGTTGAATATTTTCGATTCTCTAATAAAGCGGGATTTACGCTTCGCTACAACCCGGCGAGATATGCTTTGCACGGCTAAGTCGTTCGGGTTAGAGTAACAATACGCCATCATTCCATTTTTCCAGATTTCAGGCCACTTGACCTTCGTGCCTATTATATTGCGAAATTGGACCAGGCGGTCTAATTTAGGAATTAATAAATGAATTGCAGGTCAATAAAATCGTAACTCAACTTTTAGAGCTATAATTACGGCAGATCTGTATTTAAAAGGAAATATGATGACGGAACATATTAAATTGATATACGGCGACAAGGAGTATCGGCTTCCACTGATAGAGGGTACGGAAGGCGAGAAGGCCATCGACATCTCAAAACTCCGGCAGGAAACCGGATTGATAACCCTTGATCCCGGCTTTGCCAACACCGGCAGCTGTACCAGTTCGATTACGTTTATGGATGGCGAAAAAGGCGTTTTGCGATACCGCGGGATTCCAGTGGAACAGTTGGCCAAGGAGTCGACATTTAAGGAGACGGCCTATCTCCTGATCAACGGCAGATTACCCCAGCAAAAGGAATTGACAGAGTTTTCCATTTTGCTCAATGATAATTCCCTGGTCCATGAAGACATGCGCACGTTTTATGAGAGCTATCCCCGCTCTTCCCACCCCATGGGAATTCTTTCTTCGATGGTCAGTGCCTTGCGAAGTTTTTACCCGGCGCTGGACGATCTGGAAGAAGAGATTAATATGATCGTTACGCGCCTGCTTTCCAAGGTCCGAACCCTGGCGGCCATGTCTTATAAAATATCAAGAGGTCATAAGGTCGTCTATCCGCGGCCCGATCTGGCGTATTGTGCCAATTTTCTAAACATGATGTTCGACTCACCGGTCCGGCCCTATGAAATAGATCCGGATGTGGTCAAGGCCTTGAATGTTTTTTTGATTTTGCATGCGGACCACGAACAGAACTGTTCGACAACCGCGGTTCGGGTGGTTGGAAGTGCCCGGGTGAATCTGTATTCCGCGATTTCTGCCGGTATTGCCGCTCTTTGGGGGCCGCTGCATGGTGGGGCCAATCAGGCCGTCATCGAAATGCTGAGCCAGATTAGGGAAAAAAAGAATATGAAACAGGTCGTTGAACGGGCCAAAGATAAAAGCGATCCGTTCAGGTTGATGGGGTTTGGTCATCGGGTATACAAAACTTTTGATCCAAGAATGCGAATCATGAAAAAGATGTGTGATACCTTGTTGGAAAAATTGAATCTTTCAGACCCGCTGCTGGATATTGCCGTCGAACTGGAGCAGATTGCTTTAAACGATGATTATTTCATCGAGCATAATCTTTATCCCAACGTTGATTTTTATAGCGGGATTGTCCTGCGAGCCATTGGAATACCCACCAACATGTTCACTGTCATGTTTGCCATCGGCAGGCTTCCGGGATGGATCGCCCAGTGGAAGGAAAGCATCGATGATCCCAACTGGAAACTTAGCCGTCCGCGCCAAATCTATACCGGTCCGACAGAAAGCCGGTATGTGCCCATTGAAGAAAGATAGGTTTACACCTCGCCATGCAGTTCAGTAAAATGGCTGCGACACTTTAACGCCAATAACATAAAATTGGACATGGATCTGATTCAGGAATTCAAGAATTGAGGAATTGAATGCATTATTTCTGTTTAGTGGTTTAATTCCTCAATCCTTAAATCCGTTAATTGGTGTCTAATAGACCTAACAATGTCCAAAAATATAGCCATTTTAATGGTAAATTGTGAGATCTGAAATTTCACCATCCTGCATTTTCCCAGCTAAACTTTCAACCGAAATACCTCAAGTTCCGTTATCGCCTTTCCGATAAATAAACATGTTGTTTGGGTTCAGCCCAGCCGCCGGCCAAAAAAACGGCTGGTCAAATCTAAAAAGAAACCGTGCCATTATCCATTGCAGTTCACTTTGGAATCAAATTTTTAAGTTAAAACATCTAACCCTGAACGGTGAACCCTGAACCCCTCAACCTAATTTTATATTATGTTCATTATCCCTTTAATCGGAAGAATCAGTTGGCGCAATCCGCCCTTTGTGACCATCGGTATCATTTTAGTGAATTGCCTGGTGTTTTTTCTCATCCAGGCAGGCGAATCCGAAAAACAATATGAAGCCTCGCGCTATTATTTTGAATCCGGATTGGCGAATATAGAAGTCCCGCACTACATCACTTATCGCGAAGGCCATTTTCAGAGATCAGAAAATCCATCAGATACCCAAGCGTTGGATCAAGATACCGTCACCCAATTTTACCTGGAAATGGAGCGGGATTTTGTTTTCCTCCAAAAACTCAATAATGATGAGATAATTTTATCCTCCGATCCCCAATATGCCGAATGGAAGTATCTAAAAAACCAATATGAGCACAAACGATCTCAAATCATCGCCCTCGAATACGGCTTTCGGCCGGCTTACAAATCGTTTCTGACAGCCTTGACCTACATGTTTTTGCACGGCAGTGTCGGCCATCTGTTCGGCAATATGGTCTTTTTGTGGATTGTCGGTTGTATGCTGGAAATGGGCTTAGGCCGTTTGCTCTACGTCGGGCTTTATATTTGCGGTGGGATCGTCGCCGCGGGAGTGTTTTGGCTGATATATATGAACAGCACCCTACCGGTTGTGGGGGCTTCCGGGGCCATCGCCGGTTTGATGGGGGCCTTTGCCGTGTTGTTCGGGAAAAAAAAGATCAAGATTTTTTATTCACTGGGGTTTTACTTTAACTATTTGAAAATTCCTGCGATCGTACTGCTGCCGATTTGGATCGGAAACGAATTTTTTCAGCTGTTTTTCGGCAGCGCCCAGCATGTGGCGTATGTGGCCCATATCGGCGGATTGATGGGCGGCGCCCTGATTGGCTTTCTGATTCTGAAATTATGCATCCCGCTCAATAAAGATGTGTTTGATGAAATACCCGAGGATGAAATCGCCCCGCTGATGGAAGAGGCATTGAAACATATCGCCGAACTGGATATGGAAAGAGGACGCCAATTGCTCGGCCAGGTGCTTGCCAAGGACCCCGAAAATATCGACGCCCTGACGCATCTTTTTAATGCATCCAAGCTGAATCCTGAAGCTGAAGAATTTCACGGGACCGCCAAAAAATTGATATTTCAGCTCAGCCGCAGTAATCACAGCTGCGAAAAGGCCAATAAGATTTATCAGGAATATATCGGTCTGACACGTCGCCCCCGTCTCTCGGCCCAGATTTATCTGCAGCTCAGTGCCATGTTTTCCGCCACCGGACATCTGGAAAATGCGGTCAAAATTATAACCCTCCTGGTGAAAAAGATGCCGGAGTCCCCGGGAATTCCCCCCGCATTGCTAAAACTTGCCCGAGCCTACTGTCAAAACGGAATGATGCTGAAGGGCGACAAATGCATGCAGTTGCTCTGCCGCAAGTATCCCGAATCCAGTGAAGCGCAGGTCGCCAGAAAAACCCTCCGGAGTCGGGGTTAGTTTGTATTTATCAATACAATAAGACTCTGATAGTAAGAAGTGTGTTGTATTTTATTATACAACAAAAGATGTTTGAAGCTGTGAGGGTACGGTGGAATGAGGATCTTGATGCATAGGTTTGCAGGGGTGGGAAATGCTTCGCCTGAAATCGTAAATTATATCATTAAAAATTGGATTCAACAGTTGACTTTTACAGATCAATCATCTAATTGCAAGATGCCTGATTGCAGACCTTTCGTTGGTCTTTTGACTTCAGTCAAGTCGATTCGTGAAGCTAATTATCCCTGACGTGGTAAAAAATATGAGTAAAGAGCCCAGATAACCGACCATGTGCAAAGAAATTTTACCCAACCTGTTTCGGTTGAAAATTCCGCTGCCCGAAAGCCCTTTAAAATATCTCAATTCCTATGTGATCCGGGACACCAACCGGAGTATGATCATCGATACCGGTTTGAATCGCCAGGAATGCCTGGATGCCATGCTGGCCGGTTTGGATAAAATCGGGATCGATCTAGAGAAATCCGATATATTTATTACCCATTTGCATGCCGATCACTTTGGTCTGGTGGCGAAATTGGCCACAGATTCAAGCGATGTCTATTTCAGCCGACCGGAAAAAGAATTGATGGAATCCTGGGAAGGATTTGAGACCATGATTGCCTACGCCGGGAAAAATGGGTTCCCGGAAAATGAGCTGCGATCCGCTTTGGATAAACATCCCGGTGCCAAATACGGTTCGGAGTGGATTCCTGAAATGAAGGTTTTGGATGACGGTGACGCCATTCATGTCGGGGATTATCACTTCAAATGCGTCGCAACGCCGGGTCATACCATGGGCCATATCTGTCTATACGAACCAAGCAAAAAAATTCTGGTTGCCGGCGATCATATTCTGGTTGATATCACGCCCAACATTCAATGCTGGTCGGATACTCAAAACCCCTTGAAGCACTACCTTTCCAGTCTGGAAAAAGTAGCCGGACTGCCGGTCGATCTTGTCCTGCCCGGTCACCGGCGGATCATTAAAGACCATGAGGCCAGGATTGCGGAACTCAAGCAGCACCATGCCCATCGATTAGCTGAAGTGTTGACGATTCTTGAGCAGGCACCTTTGAATGCCTTTCAGGTTGCTTCCCGTATGACCTGGGATTTAAAGGCTGAATCCTGGAATCACTTCCCGGTTGCCCAAAGATGGTTTGCCACCGGGGAAGCCATTTCGCATCTGAGGTATTTAGAGGAAGAAGGCAAGCTGGCCAGTACGAACAGTGGTAAAATTAAATTGTATTCATTGATACAATAGGAAAATTACATATTGTAAAAATAGATACAATTTGGGTTCAGAGTTCAGGGTTCATCGACCTAGGTTGAAAGAAACCATGATTATTACCCAAATTCGACCAGATTCAGGAAAAAGACATCATGCCGGAACCCATTTGTCAAAGCCCGCTTTATCCGATCATAAACCCCGGCAGCATCGTCTTCTTCGGCGCTTCCAACCGGTTTAGCGCCATGGGCACCAATCAGCTGCATTCGCTCCTCTCCTCAGGATTTGATGGAAAAATTTATCCGATTCACCCGAAAGAGGTGCGTGTTTTAGACCTTAAAGCCTATCAGAGGGTGGAACAATTACCGCAAGTACCCGACCTGGCGGTGCTGGTATTGCCCACTCACGTCGTTACCCAGGCGATGGAAGAATGCGGTAAAAAGGGTATCAAACATGCCATCGTGGTGTCCGGTGGTTTTAAAGAAGTTGGCGGGCAAGGGGTTGAACTTGAAAAAAAACTGCTGGCTATCGCCGAACGATACGGCATGCGGTTTTTGGGACCGAATTGCCTGGGCGTTGCGAATCCTCATCATAATTTCAATGTCACATTTATTCCTTTTGAAGGCCGAGCGGGGTTCATTGGGCTGGCTTCCCAGAGTGGCAGTTTTATCACCCAGATGTTTGGCTATTTAGATCAATTCGGTCTCGGGTTTTCCAGCGGGATCAGTGTGGGCAACGAGGCCAACCTGGACATTGTCGACTGCATGGCGTATCTGGCTGCCTGTCCGCATACCCGGGCCATCGGGCTTTACATAGAATCGATCCGGCGGGGCCGGGAATTTATCGATGTTGCCCGGTCTATTGTTCCCCGTAAACCCATTGTCGCTTTTTATGTGGGGGGATCGGAAGCCGGCAAAAAGGCCGGTCTTTCTCATACCGGGGCCCTGGCCGGTCCGGATACGCTCTATGACGGGGTGTTCAGGCAAAGCGGTGTTATCCGCGCCCACTCCATCCCGGAGCTTTTTGACTATTGCTGGGTTTTGGGGACATGCCCACGACCCGGCGGTAACCGGATGATTCTCCAGACGAATTCCGGTGGACCCGGTGCCGCGGCGGCCGATGCCTGCAGCCGGGCCGGATTGAAGCTGCCGCCATTGTCAAAACAAACACGCGATAAGATCGCACCTATGGTGCCCCATACCGGCAGCCTGAACAATCCCGTCGATGTGACCTTTTCCAAAAATCCTCTGGATTTTTATGACAGTATCCCCGATGCGCTTCTCGGCGACATGGGGGCTGACGGTTTGCTTGCTTATTTTTTAGCGCCCGGTAAAATTATACGGCGCTCGATGGCAGGTATGGGGATTGCCGAGGAGGAGATTCCCCGCTTGACTGAGAAACTTTTTGACGATCAGGGTCGAACCTTGGCAGGTTTGATTGAAAAGCATCAAAAGCCACTGGTTGGTTTTACTTTTCAAAGCCATCAAGATTTATCTGTGCGAAAACTTTTGGATTATGGCGTGCCCGTATTGCCATCTCCCGAACGGGCATCCCGGGCGATGGCCGCCCTGGTTCGCTATTCGTGCATACTTGACAACATCAGACCGCAATCGTTAACATAGGCCCCTAGTTTATCGATTATGCAATGGTTAGCTTTAAGTGCAAGCCTTATCATTATCAGGTCAGATAGTCTTCATCCTGGCTAACGGATCGGCTGTCTGTCCGAACAGCGGATGTGAGCTGGTTGAACAGCTTACCGCTCTTTCACCTTTATATTTCAATGTGTTAGGGCTTCTATTTTTTCAACTCGTCTATTGGTCACTTCGTTTCAGCAAGAATAGAGCCTTAAACGGCTTCGACTTTCCGGGTCTGTTGCTTCTGGCGGGTCTGGCGGTTGAAGGCGTGCTGCTGGCGTATCAGCTATTTGTGGCCCGGGTTGTCTGCAGTTATTGCCTCCTCATATTTTTATTTGTTATCATTTTAAATCTTGTATATGACCGCAAACAGCTAATCTCCGGGGGGACCATCCTTGTCGCGATTATATTTTCATTCTCTCTTTTAACGTTTTTGCCCGCCCAGGTTTCCTCCCAGCGGTATTCTTTAGAAAGCGGGAGCTACGGTGTAAAATCCTGTGGGGCGCCATCCAAAGAGATTTTTCTGCTTTTTTCTTCGAATTGTTCTCATTGCATCAAGGTGATCGATGCTCTGGACGACTGCAACAGCTGTGATTTTTACTTGAATCCCGTTGAGCGACTCAATGGGTTTAAAATTGACGGCTTCGAATTGAACGCCTCCTACTCCCCGCAAGTGAATCGTCTCATGCTGGCAATTTTAGGGATCAAAGAAGTCCCGGTACTGGTCGTTAAAGATATCGCTGGCTTTTCTTTTATCAAAGGAGAAGATAATATCCTGAGCTATGTGCGCCGGGCCTGTTTCAAACCGCAAACGGTTTTGGACCTGGATCAGTCCCCAACTCCCGAGAGGCAGGAGATGACGGTCTTGACGGAGGATGACGGGGAATGTTCGCTGGACATGGATTGCAAGGATCCATGATTCACCGCAAAAAGCGAATAAGTTCCACAAGCAACATTGCTTGTTCTCTCCAGAGAACAGGATTAACTATTTCTGGATAGATGCCAGGGAAGAAAAAATCCCATTGCTTTCGAGCCCCTCAAACGTGCGGCAATATATGTCATACAATCTATCATAAATTCCGGTGTTACTGGCATTCGGCTCGTATCGATCGTCCAGACGAACAAGTTTTTTGGAACCTTCTTTGATTGAAGAATAAACCCCTGCGCCGACACCTCCCAGCACTGCAGCCCCTAAAACGGTGGCATCGGCAACCTTCAGGCTGCTGACCGGAATGCCATACACATCCGCCTGGATTTGGTTCCAGACCGTGGATTTTGTCGGCCCACCAAGAATCCGCGCTTCCTTGACGTCCACGCCCGAATTTTTCATGGAGTTCAACATGTCCCTCATATCCAGGCTGATACCCTCCATAAATGCTCGCGCTAGGGAAAATCGGTCATGTGCAAAAGTCAATCCCAGCACAAGGCCCCTGGCTGCCGGGTTATATCTTGGCGTGGCTGCGCCGGCAAAATAAGGCATGACCAAAAGTCCATTTGAACCGGGGGGTATCTCGGCCACTTTTGCATTCATTAATTCATAAAAATCTGAATCCTTTTGTTGGGCTTCAATCATCTCAGCCGCACCGAATTCATCGCGATACCAGCGATAAACACCGGCGGCAGCCGCCTGATAACCTTCAAGCAGCCAGCTGCCGTCTATTGGATGTGAGGTTACCATGGTTTTGCCGGCAGGGTCGCGAAAAGGGGAATCAAGATAGGCCGTAACGGCACCGGCGGTACCCAGGGAAATTGACACGAGCCCTTTTTCAACGATTCCGGAACCCACTGCGCCGGCGCTTTGATCGCCGGCCCCCACACTGACCGGTGTATCGGGAACAAGACCGCATTTTTGGGCAGCTGATCGAGAAACTTTACCGACACGGGTGCCGGATTTCTCTGGAATTGGAAGGATCTTTTCAGGAATTTCGAATAAATTTAGAAGATCTGCATCCCATGAACCTCTATCCACGTCGAAGAGACCGAAAAAACCGGCATCGTTGTGGTCGACAAAATATTCTTCGACCCCAAGTGCTCTTAGAAAATAATCATGCATTTGCACAACGCGGCCTGTTTTTTTCCATATATCCGGTTCATTTTTCCGAACCCAGAGCAATTTTGAAATGAGCCAGGTTGTGCTATTTGGAAAACCGGTCTTTTTGTAATAAACAGCTTCGTCAATAAGGGTCGCAATCTCTTGCACCTCAGCCGGCGTCCGGTTATCCTGCCACGAAATCATTGGTCGCAGAGGCGCTTCGCTGTCGTCCAAAAATATTCCGCAGCATCTTTGGGCGGACAATGATATGGAACCAATTTCTTCCGGCCGAACCCCGCTTGCATTCACAGCTTGCCTGATGGCTTTCATGGTCGCTGTGACCAAAAAGTCGGGGTCCTGTTCGACCCAGCCGGGTTTAGGATAGCTGCAAGGATATTCCTGATAAGCGCTGGATTGGGGTTGTCCATCCTGGTCAAACACCATCGCTTTTGCGCCGGTGGTTCCGATATCGATTCCTGCCAAATAGATTGTCATCTTTTTTCTCCATTTCAAA
Source organism: uncultured delta proteobacterium (assembly GCA_963723215.1). Classification (GTDB taxonomy): domain Bacteria; phylum Desulfobacterota; class Desulfobacteria; order Desulfobacterales; family JAFDCJ01; genus JAFDCJ01. The sequence goes on along the minus strand of CAVRQG010000005.1, from coordinate 131,892 downwards.
TTAAGGCCACCGGAAATTTGCTTATTTCTAAGCAATCTCTTTTTATCTCGCAGAGCCCGCAGAGATCACAGAGTTTGTTGATCTTTCTTTGGGTACCCAGTGGGCTCTGTGAGAGATCAAATAGCAAAATTTCAAAACAATGTCAAATATTTAATGATAACAATAGGTTAAAATAAGGCTAGGCTTTTTATTGTAATTGCAGTATCTTACCTATGTCTCCGGCAATCAATCAGATTTGCACCCATTAAGTATGCCCTCGCAGTAACGGTAGAACCTTTTAAATTCACACCGGCAGAGCCGGTGGCTTATGAATTGAGTCAATGAATACTGCACGGAGGTGACTTGAGAACCTGCCGACCCGATGCCGGCCTGGACCCAATAGCAATAGATGATCCTGGACAAATCGCCGTGCCTGGAAAGTTTTGAGTTTATATTTGACGCAAGCCGCAGCCTGTGCGAGGATGGTAAAACCGGAGCAGCGATTGACCTGCTGTTGAATAGCACAATAACTCTTTTCACTTTTTAACTATAGGAGGTGCGTATGCGTTTTAACAGTTATTCCAACTTATTTGGGTATACCGGCAAATTGCTTCGAGTAAATTTAACAAATGAGAAAATTAACGTTGAAGAAATTAACCACGAAATTTTAAGAAAATATATGGGCGGCGTCGGATATGGCGCAAAATTGTTATACGATGAACTTTCACCGGGCATAGATCCTTTGGGCCCGGAAAATAAAATGATCTTTGCAACCGGCCCTCTAACCGGGACAAAGGCTCCCGGATCAGGATTTCATGAAATCTGTTTTAAATCTCCACTCACAGGGATTTGGGGTGAATCAAAAAGCGGGGGAGAGTGGGGCGGAACGTTAAGAAAGGCAGGATATGATTTCTTGGTAATAGAAGGCAAAGCCAGGGAGCCCAGATACATCGTAATCCATGACAGCAAAGTGGAAATAATGCCTGCAAATGAATTGAAAGGTAAAACAACGTCAGAAAAAACCAAAATGGTTAAGGCAGATGTGAAGGATGAGAGTTTTGAAATCGTGACAATAGGTCCTGGCGGTGAGAATCTCGTAAGGTTTGCCAATGTCATGTGCAATTCACGTGCAGCTGGAAGATGTGGGGCCGGGGCTGTCATGGGGTCAAAAAATTTGTTAGCCATCGCAGTAAAAGGCACCGGCAACATTCCTATCGCCAACCCGGACGAGTTCTCGGCAGCAATTAAAGCGGGTTACAAAAAGCTTATGTCACAAGGCGCTACCGAGGAAGGCATGTCCTTCACTGAAACCGGCACGACAGGGTATATGATGACGGCAGATCCTAAAGGGGATTGGCCAACCAAGAATAGTAGGTCGAATTCGTGGGGTAAAGCTCAAGAGATTTATGACCGCTTTAAGCGTAACAACTTTGTGAAAGCATATCCCTGCTACAAAGGATGCGTGTTGAAGTGTGGCAGAAAGGCAAAGGTGGACTCCGGACAGTGGCAAACCCCTCAGCACGGCGGTGCAGAATATGAAACCATGTCTTGCTTCACCGCTTTTGTAATGAATGAGGATGTAGATGCAGCCGTACATGCGGGCTATATATGCAATGAATATGGTATCGATACAATCTCTGCCGGCGCGGCCATCGCTTTTCTCATGGATTGTTATGATAGTGAGATTATCACCACCAAAGAGGCGGATGGCTTGGATCTCACCTGGGGCAATGCTGAAACCATGGTTGAATTGGTTAAGAAAATTGCGAACAGGGATGGCATCGGCCACCTCTTAGGGGAAGGGGTCAGACGTGCTTCCCAAAAAATCGGCAAGGGTTCGGACAAGCTGGCGATACATATAAAGGGCCTCGAGACGCCTGCGCACGATGCGCGGTGTGGGAAAATTCAGGCCATAACATATGGAACGCAAAATAGAGGCATGTGTCATACGCATGCAGCTGAAGGGATCGTCTATGATCAGGTTAAAATGGACTTAGGGCTAATTCCTTACGGGATCCCAGACCCCAACCTTATAGACCGTTTCGCCGAAGAGAACAAAGGGAAACCAGCCAAAATGCTGCAAGATTTCGAAATTTTACCGGATATCCTGGGGATATGCAGATTCTATACATACTTCAATGGTCTAATAGCAGGGGACCTTGCAAACATGATGTCCTTATTAACCGGCTGGGACATAGATGGCTGGGAACTTTTAGCGGTGGGAGAGCGTGTTTATAATCTTCAAAGGATGTTTAATGTTAGAGAGGGAATCACGAAATCAGATGATATGCTCCCGGAGCGATGTCTTAAGCGCCCGGAATTCGGGACGTATGCTTCAATCGAGGAATGCGAAATCAAAGACCAAGGTCGGATGTTGGAAGACTATTACGAAGCAAGGGGCTGGAGCAAAGAAACAGGCGTACCGCTTGAGAAATAAACTTAGAAAACTATGAAAAGACGGGTATCGAACTGATCATCAACTCTATCGGACAGCGCCTATCGTTGTATTGCTTCAACGGGATTACAATGTTGAAGTGTGTAAATGCGATCGAGGAAGTAGGATATGCAAGTACCGACGATAAAGGTCACCTTTGAGGTTAAGAGCTTTCTGACAAGAGACTTTGGCCATGAAGGCCTGGGCAGGCTCGTTACAGAGGAAACCGTTCCCAAAGGATCCTCCGGTATGGAGTTGCTCCACACGCTCGCCGGCAGATACCCGCTCTTTCGTAAGAAGGCGTTTACCGTGAAACACAAGGTGACCTTTGACTACTGCGCCGTTATCTTGAATGGGACATATCTCTGTAGCCTCGCAGAACTCGATACCGAATTGAAAGACGGAGATACGTTAAAGCTTATCCCCCACATCTACGGGGGATGACAAATGCTGAGAGGCAATGTTGAAGCCCCTCAATCCTGAAGTGATGGGACAGGAAGCCGCCTGTGATTTCTACGGCCAAGGCTGCCAGCGGGATTTCATTCATCGATTCTTGCAGATTTCACAGCCAGGTGTCCGTTCCAGTTCCATTTCTTCCACCTTGGTGTGCAGGCCGTCAACCATCAGGAATCTGTTTTCAAGAAGATGGCCCACGCCGACGATATACTTGATGACCTCCGCAGCCTGGATAGAGGCGATCAGGCCACAGGTAACACTTATTATCGGCCATATCCGTTGGGCCGGTCCGCTGGGAATCAGACATTTAAGGCAGTTGGTTCTACCGGGGATGATGGTTGTGGCCTGACCGTAGAATTCTTCCACAGCCCCGTGCACCAAGGGAATATTTTTCTGGAAAGCGACTTGATTTAACAGATAGCGCGTGGTGTAATTATCCAATGCATCGACGATGATGTCACAGTTACCGACGAGCTCAGATACATTTTGCGCTTGAATTTTTTTCGGGATGGCTTTTACCTGAATATGGGGGTTCAAGCGCTCCAGGGCCTTTTGGGCACAGACCACTTTTGCCTGTCCGAGATCCTCATCCCCATATAGGATCTGTCTGTTCAGGTTGCTCGTTTCCACGAACCCATCGTCAACAATGCAAATTTTTCCAATACCTGCTGCGGCCAAAAACATGGAGATCGGAGAACCCAGACCACCGGCCCCGGCCAGAAATACACTGGCTTGCTTGAGCTTTTCCTGGCCCTCCTGACCGATGTTCTCCATTATAAGTTGTCTATCGTATCTTTCGGTTTCTTCGGGGGTAAGCATGCGCAATCCCTCTTACGATACTGTGGTTGCTGATTGACAGACCCGCCCAGCATATCATCGTTTATATCACAGTGGATACGGTTGGTGAATCTAAAAGATGTTTGCCTGTCTCGAACACTGACATCGTTCTTTACAAAAAGGTAAAGGCCCCCAATGACCGAGGGCCTCTTGTATCGCTTCTATTGATTTAAATTATTTGAATGCGCGTCCATAAGCATCCGCTGCTTTTAAGCAGTTAAAGATTTCGTTGGGATCATAGAACCCGCCTTCTTCATCAGGAACGCTGCTGGCCTTCGGCATGCTGAGGATAAGGACGCTTTTGGAAGCATCTTCGGCGACCATTTTCAAGGCATCATCTGTCACATTAGACATGCCCAACTGTTCAAAGGTGATGGGAAGACCGACAGCCTTACAGAAGCCGTAAATTTTGTCCAGGAATTCCTGGTTGCGTTCTTCCATCATCAGTTGAGTCAAGGTGGAAAAAGCCACAAATTGACCATGGGTGGGGTGCTTTTCAAACAAATGGTATATGCGGGTGTAACATAATGCAATCGCGTGAGCGGCGGATAAACCTCCATTTTCGTAACCCAGCCCGCTCAAAAGGATGGTGGCTTCGACAACTGCTTCGAGTGCCGGACCGGCTATATCGCTCTCGACCTCTGTTTTAGCTTGAACGCCATATTCCATCAGGGTATCGAATGCCAGTTGAGCAACCATACGGGCCGTTCGGGAGCAGAGTCCCCCGGCCAGGGTTGGTGTTGCCGTCCGATAAGAGATGTCCGCTTCAAAATAGGTTGCCAGGGCATCTCCCATACCGTAAACCAATTGTTCTGTCGGTGCCTTGGCGATCACTTCTGTATCCACAAATACCATCGCGGGATTGGTTGGAAAGACAAGAAATGTTTCAAATTCGCCCTTTTCATTGTAAATGACTGAAACCTTAGCGGTGGGCGCATCAGTGGCGGCGATGGTCGGGATTTGGATACAGGGTACACCTGCCCCGACACCTTCAATAACCTTCGGGGGGACCACGCCGGCGTTTATCGCGTTAGCAGCCGCTGCAGTACGACCGGCATCCAGTACTTTACCGCCGCCGCAGGACATGATTGCATCATGGCCACCTGACAGACATGCCGCTTTAATTTTATTGATTTCACTCCATGAGGTTTCACCCCCAAATGTCTGGAACGTGCAGGTCATTCCCTTAGCATTGACACTCTGCTGAATGCTTTCACGACAAACACCTAAGGCCGTTGGACCTCCGACGACCAAGGGATTTTTGATGCCTAATATTTCGAGATGATCACCGATTTGCGAAAGAGTGTTGGGTCCTTGTACATATCGCTGCGGAAAAATCAAAACTTTTGTGCTCATGTTAAGTACCTCCCTTTACGCTTGTTTTTGGGTTATTCATTCCGTTTTGGAATTTCAGTATGTAAAAGTCCGATTGCCAGTCCTTAGCAAGAAAGACCGTTCTAAATCAATATTATCGTGTCATTTGCGCGTTATCACCCACTTAGACAATCTGAATCAAGAGAATGAGTCGTCTTTAATAGCGGTGTTATCCGCGAAACGCTATCCTCTGAACTATGCAGAAGGCATTGTCCGCTTTCTTTATCAAAGAAGTGCAATCGGTCCAAGCGTAAAGAAATCCACACTTTTTCGCCACTAGTTCCCATAAAATCAGCATCAGCTAATACTTTAATGATATTATCCCCCAATTTAATATCGACGACCGTCTCATTGCCAAGGGGTTCAACCACATATATTTCAGCGGCGATACAATCATCCGTTTCTTTTTGGTGATGGATGTTGATGTCTTCCGGCCTTACCCCTAACAGCAAGCTTTGCTTTTCGCCCTCAGCTTGAAACAGTTTTTTAACGGGATCGTTATCGCTGGATATTTCAAAGCAGTCATGGGTGAAGCAGTCAGCTCTTTTATCTCCATTTGCATTGCACGGGATAAAATTCATGGGCGGACTGCCGAGAATGTTGGCAACAAATTTATTCTCAGGCAGTTTGTAAATTATTTCAGGCGTAGCGACCTGCTGCAATTTTCCTTCATTCAAAACCGCGATACGATCCCCCATGGATAAGGCCTCTACCTGATCATGGGTGACATAAACAAAGGTCTCATTTAAATCGGTTTGCAACGTTTTGAGGGTGACCCGCATTTCAAGACGTAAAATGGCATCTAAGTTAGACAGTGGTTCATCCATAAGATAGACCCTGGGTTTTCGTATGATTGCACGGCCGATCGCCACCCGTTGCCTTTCACCTCCTGAAAGCTTGGCAGGGGTTTTTTCAAGTAACCAATCGATCTTTAATTGTTTGGCAACTTTTGTGACTTTTTCTTTAATCGCTTCTTCAGCCATATTTTGCACTCTTAAGGGGAAAGCAATATTTTCAAATACCGTCTTGTCCGGGTATAGCGCTAGGTTTTGAAAGATCATTGCAATGTCCCGCTTACTGGGATGCATCTCACTGACATCTTCATTGTCTATCTCGATGGATCCCTCCTCCGGTCTTTCCAAACCGACAATGAGGCGTAATAGCGTTGTTTTACCGGCGCCGGGGGGCCCCAGAACACAAAAGAATTCACCATCTTTAATCGCTAAATTTAGATCACGAATTGCCGTGGTCTCTTTAAAATGTTTTGTCACATTGTTTAAGCGGATTGATGCCATGCAGCCTCCGTTGATAGATACTTTATCAACCTATATTATAGTATTCCAATTGTGAGCGCAGCGAGCTATGTTACGATGCATATCGCCATACGAGTTCAGTGGATTCTTTATCAAAAACATAGAGATGTTGTTCTTTAAATGCCAGGGACACCATACTTCCATTTCTTGGCTAATAAAATCACTTGGCATGGTTGATTTTAAAATATTGTCCGTATTCCCGCTGGGGTGCATATACAAGACTGTTCGGGCACCCAAGGGCTCATAATTGACAATTTTAGCTTTGATCTCGGAATCGACCGCCATTCGTCCCATTGGTCACTTTAACATGTTCCGGACGGATCCCGATAACCACCTTATCGGCTTTTAAGTTAGTTTGGATCTGATTCGCGGTGACACCGGCAAGAGGGAAACGAAACCCCTGGAAGTCATCCAAAACGAGCTCGCCGGATTGAAAGGTCGCCTCAATAAAATTAATGGTTGGGCTGCCGATAAAATTAGCCACAAACATATTTACAGGATGATTATAGATATTATGGGGTGTATCGTACTGTTGCAGGACGGCAAAGTTCATGACAGCGATTTTGTCTGCCAGACTCATGGCTTCAACCTGGTCGTGGGTGACATAAATGGTTGTTTGCCCGAGCTCTTGCTGAATTTTTTTAAGTTCAGCCCTCATCTTACTACGTAAGGCTGCATCCAAATTGGAAAGCGGTTCATCCAGCAAAAAAATCTGCGGTTTGGTAACCATGCTGCGGCCCAAGGCCACCTTCTGCATATCGTTCACCGACAGTTTGCCGGCATTCATTTCCAGGAGATGATCCACCTGCAGTAACTCGGCCACGGCTTTCACTTCTTTATCAATGGTGCCTGGCGATACTTTTTTGACCTTTAGCCCAAAGGCGATATTTTCGTAAACCGTCATGTAAGTAAAAATAGCGTAATTCTGGAAAACAAAGCCGACACCGCGTTTGCCGGGCGGGACCTTGTTCATCACCTTTCCGTCGAAAAGTATTTGGCCGGAATCGGGCTTCAGGAGGCCGGAGATCATATTCATGGTGGTCGTCTTGCCACAGCCGGAGGGGCCTAAGATCGCCACAAACTCCCTGTCCTTGATGGATAGGTTCAAATGATCGACAGCCGTCTGGCGACCAAATTTTTTAACTAGATTATCCAGCGTTATATCCGCCATTACATCATCCTCGATATTATTTTTTTATGGCACCAAAGGTTAATCCGCGAACCAGATACTTTTGAATCGCAATACCGAAAACCACCGGCACAATCACCGCGATAATACCAAGGGCGGCTTTGGGACCGTATTGTTCACCCTCAAAAGCGGTTTGTAACATGCTGAGATAGACCGGTACGGTTTTCATATTGCGCGTCGTAAGGGATAGTGCCACCGCAAAATCGCTCCAATTTAAAATAAAACAGAAAAGCGCTGTGCTCGCGATGCCGCCCTTGGCCAAGGGTAAGATGACTTTTTTAAACGCCTGCCAGTTGGTACAGCCGTCAACAATCGCGGCTTCAGTTAATTCATTGGGTATCTCATCGAAAAAGGTCAGCATCAGCCATACCGAAAAAGGCAGGGTCACCAGACCATAGACCAGGGTCAGTCCGTACCACGTATCGGTAAATCTCAAAAAAGCCCACATGATCATGAGGGGGATCAGGACAGCTACGGGGGGAAACATTCGAAGCGTCAATAACATCAAGGGAAATTCCTTGTTGGCTTTGTAGCGAGAAACCCCGTAGGCCGCCAGGACCCCCAAAACTACCGCCAAGGCCGTCCCGGTGAATGACACGATGATACTGTTAATCAAAGGCCGGGTTGCCGTGGCGGCCAAAGGGCTATGATGGGTCTGTCGTTGGAATAGATAGGTAATATTGTCGAAATTAAAATGTGTCGGCCACCATTGAATAGCGGCACCGTGGGCTGTAGACCATTCATGATAAGATTTGAAAACCATCGTCAGGGTCCAGTATAAGGGAAAAAAGAAGATTGCGGTGATAAGTAAAATCAGGCAGTATTTTAATATTCGAGTATATAATTCCTGCTGCATGTTTCCCTCCAGATTATATTCAAGCGCGCTTATCTTCTTTGGGTTTAAGCGGTTTTAGGGCAAAAATAGAGATAACGGTTATGATAATTAGGACCACAAGACCGGCTGAGGCGACATAAGACCAGTTAAAGGCGATAAAGCCTTTTTTGTATAAATAAACGGATATGGTCTCGGTGGCTGTTCCAGGCCCGCCATTGGTCATGAGCATGATCGGATCAAAAATTTTGATGGCTTCGATTCCCCGAATGATCAGCGCGATGACCAATACCGGCTTGAGCAGGGGTAGGGTGACCAGTCTAAAGCGTTGCCATCTGGAAGCACCTAAAATGATGGCGGCATCGCGTTGGTCTTCCGGCAGCGACATCAGCCCGGAAAGGATGACCAGGAACATGAACGGCGTCCATTGCCAGATATCCGCGATCATTACCGCGATCATGGCGCCATAACCGACTTTTAGCCAGCTAAAATCGATGGTCGTGTTAAAAATTGCGGATAAAATACCATTTACCGGCCCCTTGCTGACAAAAAGCATATAAAAAATAAAGCCGCTGACGGCCGGGATCATCATCATCGGCGTCAGGATAATCGTGTGTAAAACCTTTTTAAATGGGAAATTATCCAGAAAAAGAAAGGCCAGTAGAAACCCGAGCCCAAATTCAATCGGTACCACAACGACGACAATGATGAGGGTTCTCAGCAGGGCCAGTAAAAAGTCCGGATCCGTAATCAAGTACCAGTAGTTCGCTCCCCAATTCCAGAATTGGTAGGCACTATACCATTTGGTACCAAAACCGGTCAGCGGGGTCCAATCCGTAAAACTGAGGTAAAGCGTTGCCAAGATCGGAAAAATAACCACCACGTTGACAAAAATTTGGGCCGGCAAGGTCAGGCGCAGGCCGAACTTGGAATCCCCCTTGATACCTTCCTTGGGTTTTTGAGTGGGTTGTTTTTGGGTCGACACTTTTATATCTCCACTTTTTATTTTACGAATTATTTCATTACTAGCGGTTGATATGTTTAGGAAAGAAGGGAGTGTGTTCGATGAACACACTCCCTTCTTTAGGGCTAATTCCTATAATTATGATTTAATCAAAGGAACGGTTCCATTGTCCGTCGGCCAGGCTTCCATCGATGCTTTAACCGATGCGAGATGCTTTTCTTTGCCGATGCGCTTGATAATCTTATTCCATGCCTTCTGGGTATCCTCACAGGCCTTTTCCGGTGTCTTGCGGCCCGTCAGGCATTCATTAAGATTAATATCCAGCGTTGTATAAAATTGCATACTACCCGGAACATTCACGGATGGGGTGGTAATACGATGGGTTTCAACACAAACCGGAATTTGGTAGGGTTTATAGCTCTCAACCAACACCGGATCAACCCAATGAGACTCCCGACAGGGATCATAGTAGCCGGCCGGATTGGCAATCAACCAGGAGGAAATGTCTCCATCCGATGCCCATTGCAGTAAGAGATAAGCGGCCTCGGGATATTTGGTTTTGGATGACACGCCGTGACTGACATTCGGGAATTGATTCGACCGGCGAATTAATTTACCATCCAGGATTCTTCCCGGCGCCAGCGCCGTGAATGTGTTGTTGTGAGCCTTATTGCCCGGCGCATCCATAAATTTTGAAAGGTTGGGAACCGAATTGATTAGCGCCGTGCCACATTCAGCCCAGAGTTTATAGCCTTCCGGCCAGGACCACTGAGCCGAATCCGCATGACGCCATTTCATGCTGTTGAGATGTTCGGCCATGGCCTGGATACCTTCAGGGGTATCGATGTTCGGCTCGCCGGTCTTTTCGTCAAAATAAGACATGTAGGGGGCTCTGGTAGATGTAAAGCGCATACAATACTGTGGGAAACCCCACAAACGCCCGACAAATTCAGCATTACCGATCAAGCCCTGGTCCGGTCGATGGAAAAACTCAGACAGTTGGTCCCATTGATCCCAGGTTTCAGCGGGTTGAAGATCCCAGCCATAGCGTTCTTTAAACGCTTTCTGTTCCTTGGGATCATTCATGAGGTCCTTACGGTAATAGAAGACGCGAATATCGCCGTCCATATTCACATTGTAGATTTTGCCGTTGACCTTATTAACGGAGGCAAAACCGGCCTCACCACCTGTATAGGCGTAACCGGGAGCCATCCAATCCGGCTTATACTGGTCGACCAGTTCATCCAAGGCCAAGTAAGCCCCTGAAGCGACAATATCCGGCAGCTCGTAAGAAGCCCAGCAGGTATAGATATCATACTGATTGGCGCCGGTTTGGTAATCCTCGATGATCATTTTGGAAAATTCAAAGGCACTCGCGCCGACGATCTCCAATTCCATACCGGTCTCTTCTTTTATAATTTCACGCGCGGTGGGGGCACCTTCGGGATAGGGTTTTTCCCAGTGACCGACAACGGCCGCCGGCACCATAAAAACTAATTTTTTGGGTAATTTCCCGGCATCTTTCAGTTTCCTCAGACCTTCAATCGCGCGTCCGGCGGCACGATCAGGACCGTATTGATAACGCTCACAACCCTCAAAACCGGTGGGCCCGCCGATCATGCCGGGTGCCAATTCTTTTTTGGTTGCACCGAAGGCCGCTGATGGCCCTTTTGAAAGTCCAATGACGTTGAAGCCAATGGCCGCACCGGCCCCTAACATCGCGGATTTAGTAATAAATTCCCGCCTTGAAATCTTCTTTTTGCTTTCCGCTTTTTGCTCGTTCATCCCAACATCCTCCTCTTTTATAGGTTAAGTGGTAAATGAATATATAAAAACGGTTTGCACCGGGTGTCTATTGCATAAATGGGCAGACCGGGAATCTGCATTCTTCACAATCGAGACAGAGACCGCCATGGCCCATTTTGGCGAAGGTGTCCTTGGTTATGGGCTCATCCGCCAAAATACGCGGTAGCAAAATATCGTAAATCGTGGTTTTGTGATAAAACACACAGGCGGGCAAGCCCAGGATGGGTACCTTATCACGCTTGGCATACAGCACCATGGCACCGGGCAGCACCGGGCTGCCGTAATTGATTATTGCGGCACCTGATTTCCGCACACCCCGGCGGGTAACATCATCCGGGTCGACCGATAGACCACCGGTGGTCAGGATAAGTTCGCAGCCGATGTCACATAATTCGCGAATCGCGTTGGCAATGGCATCGGTATCGTCCGGGACCACAATTTTTTTGATCATTTCACAGCCGAATTGCTCTGCCTTGCGGGCGACAAACCGGTCAAACCCATCTTTGATCAGTCCACTGTGGATCTCCGAACCGGTGACCACACCACCAAACTTCAATTTGCGAAAGGGACGAACCTGAAGCACGGGCCCGCCATCCTGGGTGATATGTTCCAACTCGGCGATTCGATCTTCAGGAATGACCAGGGGGATAATGCGAGTTGCTGCGATGATCTGACCTTTCTTGCAAGGGTAGGCATTTTTGAGGGTGGAGACGATAATGTCGTCCAGGCGGTTGATCTGCAGTAACTTATCGACATCGATTTTCAATAGTCCGTCACACTCAGTCACCATCGAAGATTTGCCTTCCTTGGGTTGGGTCCAGGAAAGATTAGCCCCACAAACCGCCTTCGCAATTCGCAGGGCCGCATCATCTTCGTGTAGCAGCCCCCCGGACAAATCCAGCACATAGAGATGCTCTTTGCCCATTTTAAGCAGCTGGGGGATATCGTCTTGCTGGACGATATGGCCTTTTTTAAATGCCGGCCCTTTGGATTTTCCAGGAACAATGCGGGTTAAATCATGGGCCAGAACAGTTCCGACGGCATCTTTGATGTGGATTTTTTGCAGTGCGGGAATATCATCTTGTTGCATCATATGATCATTCCAAACAAATTCATAATTGGATTTTCCGCAATACAACCGTCATTATATGCTATTTCATTATAGTGAAAGATGAACTCGCATATCGAACTGATAAGTATCTAACCGCCACAATGCAGGGTTAAAATTTCCACGCGATCGCCGGCCTCAAGCTCGGTATCCAGCCAGTTCAGGTGAACGATAAATCTGCCATTTTTTCTGATGGACACATTCGGCCTCAGATTTCTGTTATTGGAGCTGAAAGATGCTTTTGCGAAGCTCCTCGGTTTTGCACAGAGAATTCAGAAGATCCACTACGGTGGCACCTGTCTTAAGGCGAACCTCTTTCTCATCCATCTGAAAGATCTGAATGAATCGCCCAAATAATTTCAGGTTGATTATCAAAATTAAATTTCTCCAGACTTATTTTTCTGCAACGCTTCCAGCACCGCTTTGGGTGTGATGGGAAAGTCACAGATCCAAACTCCCGTAGCGTTGTATAGGGCCGGCGTCAGCAGGGCCGGTATCACGGTGGCGATGTCTTCGCCAAGACCGGTGGCACCATAGGGGCCATAGCCCTGGCGTGTTTCAACCAGGTGGGTATCGATGGGACCGCAGTCGCCGATGGTGGCAATTTTATAGTCCAACAGATTGCCGTTTAACATCACCCCGGACGCTGGATCATGGATGATTTCTTCCCATAAGGCCCTTCCCACCCCCATGTAGGTTCCGCCATACTGTTGGCCGGCACATGAGTCGGGGTTGATGACTTTGCCGACATCGTTGACATTGACCACTTTGGTGACTTCAATATGCCCGGTCTCGGTGTCGACCTCGATTTCCATGAAGTGCACCTGCCGGCAGAATTTCGGTCGGAATCCCTTGTAACAGCCAATCTGGACTTGATAGCTATGGGCAAATAAAGGGATACTGAATGGGAACCTCTCGTTGCCGTACAATTCATGACAGGCTAAGTGGGCCGGCCTCTGCATCCGCGCCGACAAGCTCGGCCACCGACATTTTTTTAGACGGGTCTGCTTTGACGTAGATCACGCTATCCTTAATTTCTAAATCATCGGGGGCCAAATCCGGAAAAAGATGGCGGGTATATCCCGCGCTGGGTCACCGCTCTTGGACTGGTAGCCGCTTCCAGTATCTTGGCTTTGAGCAATCGGGCACAATGCCGGACCGCCCAGCCGTTGACACCGGTATTGGTCGACGAATCCGGGCACATCGGGAAAAAGCCGGTGTCGGTGTGCGGTCGGTAGAACAGGTCTTCTAATCGCATTCCGAGTTCATCGGCTGCAATTTGGCAATAGCCGGTTTCGGCATTGACGCCATTATCACAGCGCATCCCTAAAATGCTGACCGTTCCGTCATTGCGCTCAACCCGCATGGCGATTTCACCGGATCCACAGGAGTCATCCCATTCATGGGTCCAGGTGAATCCGATACCATGCATTTTACCATTGGGAAGTTTTTTGGCACCGGGCGGATGCCATTTTTTGTCCCAGTCAACGGCCTTTTTGCCTTTTTCCAGGCACTCTTTCAAACTATTCCGTCCGGGAAATCCCAATTCTTTTCCGCGGGTCAAAAGCCATTCAATACTGTTTCCTTTGGCCCCATCGTTTTTAAGTGCGATCTCGATGGGATCCATGCCCAATTCGGCGGCAACCCGGTCCATCACCAGGGTAAAGGACATTGTGTTGGGAAGCTGTTCGCAGCGCACGGCCGTATTGGGTCCTTTGTTTACCTTCACCACCTTTCGCGGGGCATCCAGATTGGGGATGGCCGTGTTATCCTCAAAATGGGTGCCCGGTCCAAATCCCTCCCACTGAGCATTGGCAAAATACGCTTGCGCCTTGACAGCCGTGATGGTTCCGTCATCGTTAAAACCGACTTTATAGTAGTATTTACCTTCATCCATGGAGCCGCCGAAGAAGTCTTCGCGGCGGGTAAAGACATATTTAACGGGACGGCCGGTTCGTTTGGCCAACACCATCGAACAATACATGGGGCCCTGGTTCCAATAAAACTGAGTCCAGCCGCCAAAGGTAGCGCCCTGATAGAGCATGTGCATTTCAATTCGATTCATGGGTATATGACCGAACCAGGAAGAAATTGCGCGCTTATTTTCATGGGGGCGCTGGTGTTTGAGCCAGAACTCCGGATAATCGCCGTTCCATCTCACGACCCCGCATGGCCGTTCAGGCGAAATATAGGTATGCAGAGTTCTTTTGGCAGTGAACTCGATTACCCGATCGGCTTCAGCAAAGCCTTTTTCCACATCTCCGTGTCCCTCGACATGTTCCACCTCCAAATTGCTATCGGGATAATCTTCCGGGTAGGCTATGGGGGCCTCAGGTTTCAGCGCTTCTTCCGGATCCAAAACAAAGGGGCGTTCCTCCCATTCTACTTCGATCAATCTAAGCGCCTCTTCAGCGATATCCTCCGAATCCGCAGCAACCGCAGCACCCACAGGCTCGCCCTCAAAGTAAGCCACATCAGACAGAACTTTAACTGCGGTGGGGCCGTGCCCACCCAAATCGGCTACCTCGGGCAGTTCCGGATCGTCGTAGCGCAGAATACCCCTGACACCATACAATGCTTCGGCTTTGGTCGTATCCATTGATTGAATCTTGGCATGGGGGTAAGGTGAGGTCAGAAATCTAACGTAAAGCATTCCGGGAAGTTGGACATCCATGGTATATTCAGCGCGGCCACTGGCCTTTTCAAGGCCATCGAGCCGGCGGACATCCTTTTTGCCGATATGGTTGAATGCCTCCAAAGGGTATTTATCCGCGCCGGTATTGTCCTCCATTTCAATCATACGATCGTATTCATCTTGCACCCTCATCTTATTTTCCCTCCTCTAACGCTTTTGATGCCTCTTTTATCGCGGTAATATGCTGCGGATAGGTACCGCAGCGGCACAGGTTGCCACCGAGGGCTTCTACGATATCTTCATCGGTTGGATTGGGGTTTTTGTCTAACAATGATTTCGAGGTCGTAATGAAACCGGGCGTACAGTAACCGCATTGCATGCAATGGTGTTTCACGTAGGATTCTACCAGGGGATGACCGGCGTCGGCGATGCCTTCCGCGGTCTCGATCCGGTTGCCGTCGCATTCGATCGCCAAGCTCATACAGGACAGAATCGGCCGCCCGTTCATAATGACGGTGCATGAGCCGCAAGCCCCCCGGTCACAAAACATTTTGGGCGATGTCAATCCCATCTTGTCATGAATTAAATAGTTGAGGGTCCATTCTGGCTCGACACAGGTTTGATACAATTGGCCGTTTACGGTCAAGCGGATGACCCCCTCGGGTAAAGGGACCGCTTCGTCCCGGTGGTTTGCCAGCACATGACGTTTTAATCCCTCAAAATCGTCACAGGCCTCTTGACAGTATGGGCAAAAAAAATTTCTGGTCTCAGTGTCCACTTTGCATTACCTCCTTAGGATGAAATCCTTGGGTCAAATCCAGATATCGTTGATTGGTTTATTAGTTGATTGGTTAAGTGGATGTAAATATGGATGTATCCCATATTTGTAAATAATTGGACACTTCATGTTTAAAAAATCATAACATCCAGAAATTATGACTATAATTAACCTAATCAACCTTTTAACGAGTAAACTATTCAACCAGGTCTGAAAACCGTTATCCAATCGGATTTCCCCGGCCTTATATTCTGAGGGTTCTCAAAAAGACGGATTGTTTAATCCGATTTTCATATTCATTGCGGTAATACTTCAGGGTGTCCAAGACCGGGATCGGCGCCGCCTGACCCAAGCCGCACAGCGATGACAGCATCATGGCCTCGGACAGCTCTTCGAGTTGCACGATGTCATCGGCCGCCCCTTCGCCGTTGACCAACCGGCTGTATATCTCGACCATGACCTCGGTGCCTTCACGACACGGCGTGCACTTGCCGCAGGATTCTTCATTTAAAAACTGCATGCTGCGGTGGACAAAATCGATCACATCCCGACTCTCGTCAAACACCACCACGGCCCCCGAGCCCAGAACCGTTTCAAAGGAAAGCGGCGTGGTCAGCATGCTGGCCGGCACGATACCACCGGTAGACCCCCCGATTTGAACCATCTTGATGCTCTCAGCACCGGCGATGTTGACGACTAAATCTGCCAAATCACTGCCCATCTCCAGCTCATAAACCCCCGGCCGGGCGACATCTCCGCACACTGAAAATATCTTGGTGCCCTTGCTCTTTTCAGTGCCTAAGCCCTGGTACCAGCGGCCGCCATTCAATACGATCGGCGCTATATTTATCAGCGTCTCAACATTGTTGATCACCGTTGGTTGGTCGAAAAGACCGCTGGTCGGTGGAAACGGCGGCTTGAAACGCGCCTCGCCGCGTTGGCCTTCAATCGAGTTCATCAAGGCCGATTCCTCGCCGCAAATATAGGAGCCCGCGCCCTCGCGAATCTCGATATCCAAATCCGCCAGATAGCCTTTGGCCCGCGCCTGAGCGATCGCATGGGTCAAATTGGCCAGCAGATAATGGTACTCCTGTCGAAGATAGAGATAGGCTTTTTGGGCCTTGATGGCAAAGCAGGCCAGAGCGATGCCTTCGATGACGCTAAACGGGTCATTTTGAATGATATACCGGTCCTTGAAAGTCCCGACTTCCCCCTCATCGGCATTGCAGATCAGATATTTAGCTTCGCCTTTGGATTGACTGGCCAACTCCCATTTCATCCCGCAGGGAAATCCCGCGCCGCCGCGCCCTCTAAGACCCGATATCTTAATTTCTTCTATCAGGCCCTCGGGCGACATCTCGCGCGCCTTGGTCAGAGCCTTGAAGCCGTCTCTGCCCTCATAGTCCCGGATCGCTCCAGGATCAATCTCGCCACAATTTTTGAGCAATATTCTCTTTTCGGGCATTGCCGTTCCTCCCAATTGGGTTAATCCAACAAGAAACTTTGTATTTTGATTCGTTGTTCTAGACTGTGAAGCATTTTTAACCGCGACTGCCAAGATTAAAATACAGCTATCATCTCTCCCGCCGTCTTTGTCGCAGCTTCGTGGCAAAATTGTAATTTCGAATGAAGTTTCATATAAGTGTTCAGGATATCCCATTCGCGTCCATCTTTCCTGACACCTGAAACCTGACACCCGAAACCAATTTCTCGAAACCCACGCTGTCATATGCTAAGTTTATATGCCTCAAGCTACAGGAGAATTTTGACCACCTTAGTCGCAAGCCCCGCCCTAATTGCAATCAACCCGCTCCCAGAATCAATGCCAAGGCAACGAGATCACCGTCCTGGAGTCTGCAGCCCACCTTGGAAGGCTTTCGATTAACAAAAACCGTAAACACCTTGTCCCTTGGAATGCTCAACTCAGCGATGACCTGCTCAACGGTCTTTCCTTCTTCATAATCAACCAGAATACCGTTGTCATCGTTGTAATCTGTAACGTACTTGCGGAGCAATCGACTTAGTTCAACGCGTATCGGCATAGCAAACCTTTTGAACCCATTAAGCAGAAAAGACTTCTGCTTGATGTGTTCTTAAAAAAACTCCGGTACCTTGATTCACTCGTTTAAATCAAAAAGAGTGATCATTTGCAGGCCATAATGGCCCTTTTGATGATGACTTTTGCCAACTGAACCATGTAGGTGTTGTCTCCCAGAGGTTGGGCATCCGCGACGACCGCTTCAGCTGCTTTTCCGGCATTAGTTTTGTTGATCTTTTTGCCGATCATGTATTTTTCGGCTTTGAGCGCGCGATAGGGTTTGACATAAACGGCATTGAGACAAATCCCGGCATCCTTAACCTGATTGTCGACAGTCGAAAGCCTGGCGGCGCAACTGACGATGGGGAAATCAATGGATTTTCTGAGGGCAAACTTTAAGTAAGTGCTTTTTGTATTTTTCGGCATGGCTGGTATTTGAATCTGGGTGACGAATTCGTCCTGGGCCAAAACCGTGGTCTTGGACACATCCACCTGAAAGAAATTATCGGCTTTTATCGTTCGTTGGGTTGTTTTGATGTTTGCATTTAAGGCGATTAAGGCGGCAGCCATATCACTGGGATGAACCGCGATACAGCCTTGTTCGACACTGGCGCCAAAAATCGAATGATATCGTTTGTCACCCTCCAGCGCGTAGCACTTACCCCCGCCTTTTCTTAAACATGGAAACCTGTTTTCAGGGTGCCGGTAGTACCAGCAGCGGATGTCCTGGCAAATATTTCCCCCGATCGTGCCCATCTCCCTTAAGTGGGGGGATGCGGTCCTGCGAGCGGCTTCCGCCAGGGCTTGAAATTTGGTCTTAACAACGTCATGATGGGCAATATCCTCCAATATGGCGAGGGCGCCAATCTTCAGTAGACCATTGTCCTCTTCGATGGCGTCGAGGCCCGCGATGGTCTTCAGGTTAATCAGGGCCTCGGGGTATCCCGGTAAAATCCTATCTTTCATCTTTCCCAGGAGATCCGTTCCACCGGCGATGAGTTGGGCTTTACTCCCATATCGTTTCAGGTGTGAAACTGCTTCGTCGATTGTCACTGCATTAAAATGTGCAAATGTCTTCATCTGTCCCCCTTATATCTTACCCAAAGCTTTTAATACTTTATCCGGAGTAATGGGAAAATCGTCTACCCATACCCCGATCGCATTATAGACTGCAGGCCCTAAAAGAGCCGGAATCATGGTGGCAACATCCTCGCCCACGCCGACGGTGCCATAGGGGCCGTGCCCCATCTCGGTTTCCACAATCATGGTGTCTGCTTTCGGACAGTCTTTAATCGTAGCGATTTTATAGTCCAGCAGATTTCGGTTAAGCAAGACACCGGTTTGAGGATCCCAAACCATTTCCTCGGTCAGGGCTCTGCCGACGCCCATATAGGTTCCGCCGTACATCTGGCCTTCGACGCTCTCGGGAGATATCGCCTTGCCGACATCATTGGCGTTGACGACTTTGGTTACCTCTACCTGCCCGGTTTCGGTATCAACCTCCACTTCTAAAAAGTGGGCCTGTCGGCACAGTCGGGGGCGACCGGTTTCCATGGCATCCCCCCATATACCGTGTTGGTGCCAGGCCCAGCCGACAATGGGTGCTTCCGTCCAGATGCCCACGGCATTGTGCATCGGCATAGCCATGGCGGTGATATCTTTGAGCGGCTTTTTATTTTCAGGATTGTTTTTTTCAAAAACAAACCGATCCTTGATGTCCAAGTCCTCGGTGCTCAACCCCTCAAAAAAATTTAAGGCCTGGTCGAGCAGCAAAGCCCGGGCCTTGCGGGCGGCCTTGCGGACGATAAATGCGTTTGAACACAAGTTGCAGGAACCATCGGGGGACATGAGGGAAAAAATATGATCACCGTCAAAGGGTTTAATGGTGACATCTTCCACCGGCACTCCCAGTTCATCGGCGACGACCTGGCAATAAGTGGTCCAAGGATTGACACCGACATCCGAATGATTGCGCCACGATACTCACCGTCCCGTCGTTTTCAATCCAGACGGCAGCGGAGCCGGTTCCGCGCACGTCGTCCCACTCGTGGTCCCAGGTAAACCCGATACCATGCATTTTTCCGTTGGGTAGTTTTTTGGTGCCGGGTGGATGCCATTTATTATCCCAGTCGATTTGCTTTTTGCCGGCTTCGATGCATTCTGCCAGGCTGTCCCGATTCGGAAAGCCATGTTCTTTTTTGTACTTGGTCAACCAATCCATTGCGTGACCTTCGCAGCCATCGTTTTTCAGGGCCACTTCAGTGGGGTCCAGGCCAAGTTCGGCGGCAACATGATCAAAAACCAATGTCAGGCAAAAGGTGTTTGGAATTTGTTCGCACCGATCCCACCATGCCGGTGCTTTGCTCACATCGGCCGTAATGGCGTTGCATCTCAGATTTGGAATTCGCGTGTTATCCACAAAGTGTTCAACGCCGGGGGTGCATTGAAAAACGGCAAAGATATTTTTCATATCCACGGCGGTGATGGTCCCATCATTTTTAGCACCCACTTTGAAGTAGCTGACCATCATATCACCGGATTCCCCATAAAACTTCTCGGCCCGGCTAAAGAGGAGCTTTACCGGCCGTCCCGCCCGCTTGGCTGTCAGCACCGCCAAGACGTTCATGCCATTGATGGAAAAATCGGCCGGGTTGCAGCGTTCGCCAAAAGAGCAGCCCTGGTAAGGCGAGTACATGGTGATCTGATTCATGGGGATGTCCAGCTGTTCGCTCAACAGCAACTTGACGGCATAGGGTTGCTGCACGTGGACCCAGATTTCCAGCCGATCCTCAGTCCAGCGCGCCAGAACACTGGGCATTTCAGCACCGGCCCAGAGATGGGCTCTGCGGCAGGCTTTAAACTCGATAATCTTGTCCGCTTCTTCAAAGCCCTTGTCCACGTCCCCTTGCTCAAAGGTTTCGCGGTCATCTGCCAGCTTGTTGCTTTCGGCTCCGGGCAACAAAATCGGTGCCTCCGGCCGGAGGGCCTCTTCCTGATCCAGGATAAAGGGCAATTCCTCCCACTGCACGGCAATCAGGCGCAGGGCCTCGGTGGCAATGTCTTCGGTATCGGCCGCGACGACTGCGCCAACGGCCTGACCCTCAAACCAGGCTTCCCGGGCCAGGATAACGCTCTCCGGTTTTAGGCCAAACCCGGAAAACTGTCCGGCAATCCTGTCCGGTCCACCGACACTGCCATTTAATTTTCGGCCCTCAATCTCGGGATCGTCATAGCGCAGGATGGCTCGTACACCCGGCAAGGATTCGGCTTTGCTGGTATCCATACTGAGTATCCTGGCATGCGCGTAGGGGGACCGCATGACTTTCGCACACAGCATGCCCGGGATCTGGACATCGCGGGTATAAACCGCTTTTCCACTGGCCTTGGCGTAGCCATCTATGCGCCGTACGCCCCGCTTTCCGATATGATTATACGTAATCTCCGGGTTATCGGCCTGAATTTCGTACATACCGTCTTTCATGAGTTTTGCGTATGGCCCTATCTTGAGTTTGCCCATAATTTAATCCCCTCCCTTTTGTTCCAGCGTCTGAGCGGCCTCCAGGATAGCCTTCGGATGCTGAGGGTAAGTACCACAGCGGCACAGATTTCCGCTCAAGGCTTCTACGATCTCCTCTTCGGTAGGGTTCGCATTTTTATCCAGCAATGCCTTCGAGGTCGTAATGAAACCGGGCGTACAGTAACCGCATTGCATGCAATGGTGTTTCACGTAGGATTCTACCAGGGGATGACCGGCATCGGCGATGCCTTCCGCGGTCTCGATCCGGTTGCCGTCGCATTCGATCGCCAAGCTCATACAGGACAGAATCGGCCGGCCGTTCATAATGACGGTGCATGAGCCGCAGGCCCCCCGGTCACAAAACATTTTGGGCGATGTCAATCCCATTTTGTCATGAATTAAATAATTGAGGGTCCATTCCGGCTCGACACAGGTTTGATACAATTGGCCGTTTACGGTCAGGCGGATGACACCCTCGGGTAAAGGGACCGCTTCGTCCCGGTGGTTTGCCAGCACATGACGTTTTAATCCCTCAAAATCGTCACAGGCCTCTTGACAGTATGGGCAAAAAAAATTTCTGGTCTCAGTGTCCACTTTGCATTACCTCCTTAGGATGAAATCCTTGGGTCAAATCCAGATATCGTTGATTGGTTTATTAGTTGATTGTTCAGTGGATGTAGAGTATCCCATATTTGTAAATAATTGGACACTTCATGTTTAAAAAATCATAACATCCAGAAATTATGACTATAATTAACCTAATCAACCTTTTAACGAGTAAACTATTCAACCAGGTCTGAAAACCGTTATCCAATCGGATTTCCCCGGCCTTATATTCTGAGGGTTCTCAAAAAGACGGATTGTTTAATCCGATTTTCATATTCATTGCGGTAATACTTCAGGGTGTCCAAGACCGGGATCGGCGCCGCCTGACCCAAGCCGCACAGCGATGACAGCATCATGGCCTCGGACAGCTCTTCGAGTTGCACGATGTCATCGGCCGCCCCTTCGCCGTTGACCAACCGGCTGTATATCTCGACCATGACCTCGGTGCCTTCACGACACGGCGTGCACTTGCCGCAGGATTCTTCATTTAAAAACTGCATGCTGCGGTGGACAAAATCGATCACATCCCGACTCTCGTCAAACACCACCACGGCCCCCGAGCCCAGAACCGTCTCAAACGAAAGCGGCGTGGTCAGCATGCTGGCCGGCACGATACCACCGGTAGACCCGCCGATTTGAACCATCTTGATGCTCTCAGCACCGGCGATGTTGACGACTAAATCTTGCCAAATCACTGCCCATCTCCAGCTCATAAACCCCCGGCCGGGCGACATCGCCGCACACCGAAAATATCTTGGTGCCCTTGCTCTTTTCAGTGCCTAAGCCCTGGTACCAGCGGCCGCCATTCAATACGATCGGCGCTATATTTATCAGCGTCTCAACATTGTTGATCACCGTTGGTTGGTCGAAAAGACCGCTGGTCGGCGGAAACGGCGGCTTGAAACGCGCCTCGCCGCGCTGGCCTTCAATCGAGTTCATCAAGGCCGATTCCTCGCCGCAAATATAGGACCCCGCGCCCTCGCGAATCTCGATATCCAAATCCGCCAGATAGCCTTTGGCCCGCGCCTGATCGATCGCATGGGTCAAATTGGCCAGCAGATAATGGTACTCCTGTCGAAGATAGAGATAGGCTTTTTGGGCCTTGATGGCAAAGCAGGCCAGAGCGATGCCTTCGATGACGCTAAACGGATCATTTTGAATGATATACCGGTCCTTGAAAGTCCCGACTTCCCCCTCATCGGCATTGCAGATCAGATATTTAGCCTCGCCTTTGGATTGACTGGCCAACTCCCATTTCATCCCGCAGGGAAATCCCGCGCCGCCGCGCCCTCTAAGACCCGATATCTTAATTTCTTCTATCAGGCCTTCAGGCGACATCTCGCGCGCCTTTTCGAGAGCCTTGAAGCCGTCTCTGCCCTCATAGTCCCGGATCGCTCCAGGATCAATCTCGCCACAATTTTTGAGCAATATTCTCTTTTCGGGCATTGCCGTTCCTCCCAATTGGTTTAATCGTATGATTTCAATATCTCTGAGATCTTCTCGCGGGTCAATTGACCGAACACCTGATCATCAATCAACATGGCCGGGGCTAAATCGCACGCACCAATACAATTAATCAACTCAAAACTGAAACGGCCATCGGCGGTGGTCTCGCCCGGATCGATGGCCAACTCAGCCTTGATCCAGTCGATGATCATTTCAGCATCTTTCATACAGCAAGGCACACTTTTGCAGACCCGGATAACGTGCTTCCCTGACGGCTTGGTAGATAGGAAGCTGTAAAAGGTCGTTACGCCATAAACCTCGCCGACAGAGAGTCCCATGGTTTTGGCAGTAGCGGCGATGAATGCTTCAGACACATGTCCGGCATTGAGCTGCTCCGCTTTGATCATCTCCAACAGCGCATCTCGTCCCTTATCTTTGTTTGGCATCATAACACCTCCTCTATTGGCTTCGTCAAAGCGCTGGTGGGACAGTATTCGATACAAATCCCGCAGTCCTTGCATTCATCTTTGTTGAGGGCGACATCGCAATCCACCACAACTTTGGACTGAAAGCCTCGATAGGCCATGGCATAAATATCTTTTTTGGCTATTTCACGGCAGGCGCGTACACAGTTTCGGCAAAGGATACAGGCCGACATATCCCTTCGAATATAAGGGTTGGGCGGTTCCGGTGGATAATAGCGGGAGGCCTTGACTTTAAAGCGAGGCGGCCGCATGTCCACATCGGAAGCCAGATTATGAAGCCGGCACTCATGGGCATGGATGTCGGTCACGCATGTGCCCGTATGGCCAATCATCAAAAGCTCCAGATTTACTTTGCGGACAGACTTTACCTTGGCTGATTGAGTGTAGACTACCATTCCTTCCGCGATTGGTGTATGACAGGCGCCCACAAGCCTCGGCGAGTTTTCCAACTCCACAACACAGATCCGGCAATTGCCGCTGGGGGACAAATCCTTCATGTGACAGAGTGTTGGAATCTTAATCCCTGCTTTTTCGGCGGCGGCCAGTATCGTCAATTCCTCATTGCCAATCACTTCGATGCCATCAATTGTTAGTTTTACATCACCCATTTTTCACCACCTTCGATAAGTTGTTAATTGGTATTTGGTAATAGCGCTTCTTTCCATTTTTTCTCAGCAAATTCAAGATGCTCGCGCGCTGCTTGTCTCCCTCTTATAGGATCATGGCTTTTAATTGATTCGATAATTTTTATATGCTGTTCGAGTAATGCCGTTTTACTTGCCGCATTATTGAAAATACCTCCCCAGGCGATCCGCATTTCCTCCTGCAAAAGATCGTATACTGTGGTTGCTAAATGATTGTAGGCTTGGTTTTGGGTTGCTTTGACGATTTCAAGATGAAAATCCAAGTCCGGTTTAGCCCCGAGACGATTATTCCTTAAATCGTCCTCCATTTGACTTACGATCATTTCAAGTTTTGTGATCTGTTCTGGTTTGGCCCGCTCGGCCGCCAAGGAGACAGACCCAATGTCCAAAATTTTCCGGATCTCGAATACCTGCAGGAAATTTTGGGGTGATTCTTTACAGAAAGATACTAACGGGTCATAAATGGATCGGGTTGTGATGGGGCGAACAAACGTCCGATTCCCCTGCTGGATCTCAATGAGTCCCATGCCTTGCAGCGCATTCAAAGCTTCGCGTAATGAAACTCTGCTGACGTTGAGGGATTTTGCCAGTTCCCTTTCCGGCGGAAGCTTTTCTCCGGGCCGTAATTTTCCACTAAAAATTAGAGATCTCAGTTGTTTAACAATTTCGTCGGAAATTCTCTTGGGCTTAACAGGGATAAATATGAAATCATCATTCATTGGTCTGACCTCTGATATTTCGATTGTTTATACTGCCCCCCAAAAATTGTCAATAAAAAAAAGTTATTGCAAGATTATGGTATAAACAATAATTAATTCAATATTATATAGATTTAATCGAAGATATCAATTAGACGCTCGAGTGGATAAAGTAAAAAAATAGTTGACAGTGTCATAGAGGTAAGTTTATTAGACCAGTTGCACACATTTATCTATTTTCTATTTTATTTTTTTATTTTAAAAAATAATTCATGAAAGGAGGACGGAGACAAAGTTTAGAAAAAGAGCTAAATTCCCAGCTCATCCCGGAAAAGAACAACATTTCTTCAACCTATGATAAGGAGGTCTTACCATGAGAAAATTCCAATTCGCTATTTTGTCGCTGCTGTGCATCCTGGGTCTGATGGTTATTGTTTCACCGGCAACTGCGGGTCAACGGGTTATCGGCGTATCGAACCTGTGGCTTGGCAACGACTGGAATGCCCGCTGTAACCAGACCATTGTCGACTATTTCGAGAAAAAAGGCGACAAAGTCATCAGCACCAACGCCGGTGGCAATACAAGTCAGCAGAAGGCCGATGTCGAGAATTTCGTTTCCATGAAAATGGACGGCATCGTCATCAAAGGCGGTGAAGGCGACGCCTTTTTGGATGTCACCAAGAAGGCCTGGGAGGCCAATATCCCGGTCGTGACCGTAATCATGTTTTCACCCTGGGCGGTGAACAACTCGGTCGAAGACAGCTGGCAGGGCAGCACGAACCTCGGCGTCTGGCTGGTCAACCAGATGCATGGGGAAGGCAAATATATCGGTATGGATGCGGCCGGGTGGCACACCCTGGAGGTTCGCAAACGGGCTTATAACGAGGTTTTGCGGTGGTTTCCCGATATAAAACTCATCGGTGACTGGCATGAGGTCAACCCCTCAGATCCGGTCAACAATGCCTACAATATCACCAAGGCGACCCTGCGGGCCCATCCGGACCTGAAAGCGATCGCCACGACCTGGGGCCTGCCGGCGGTGGGCGCCATCAAGGCCATCAAGGAAATGAAGAAGCAGGATCAGGTTTCTATAATCAGTATCGACCAGGAGCCGGCGCTGCTGGCACAGATGCACAAACCGGATTGCCCCCCCACGGCGGTTGTCGGCATCCAGCCGATTACACAGGGCATCGCCACCGCCAAGGCTCTGGAGGCCGCCATGGGCTATGACACCGTGCAGGAGGCCAAGAAAAATCTGCCGGCGCTGACCGTCATCGGGGTGACCTATGTGGCCACCAAGAATGCTGAGGAATTCAAACCCAAGAAAGTATACGAAAGCGTGGACGCCGCCTGGGACGGGAACTTTTCAACTACAAAACTGAAAAAACCCTGGTAACGGATTGATTGTCACACGGGTATAAGCAAAAAGACTCATACAAGACATTATATTCGATGGTATTTGTGGGTAGTATTTCACCGCAGAGAACGCGGAGGTCGCAGAAAGCATTAAAAAATTTTCTTTCTCGGCGTTCTCTGCGAGCTCTGCGGTGAACGGTTATGTTTCTTTTTCGATCAGACTGGCCGTTTTTCAGGTCAGAGTCGGCGTTCGTGTGATGCTAGCTCCTGAAGTAACCGGTTTCAGGTGTCGGGTGTCAGGTTTCAGGGCCGCTCTCTCCTTGGCATTTCTGACACCTGAGCGTCAGTGACCAATTTTCATGCAATCTCATAATAATTATGGAACCACAGACATTTTCGCAAGCCGAATCATAATGTCTGGAAGAGATGGACAGTCCCATGGCTGAAACAAACGATATCGTTATCAGGACCGAAGGTGTCGGCAAATATTTTCCCGGCGTCCAGGCGCTGCAGGACCTAAATTTTTCAGTGAGGCGTGGTGAGGTGCATGCTCTTTGCGGAGAAAACGGTGCCGGCAAGTCGACCCTGATGAAAACCATTGTGCGGGAGTATATCGAGGATGAAGGCAACATTTTCATCGAGGATCAAAATGTCAGCGAGCTGGGGATCCGGGGTGTGCAGAAACTGGGTCTGAGCCTGATCCATCAGGATTTGAACCTGATCCCCATGCTCAGTGTCGCCCAGAACATCTGCCTGGGGCAGGAACCGAGAACCCTATTGGGCACCATCGACTGGAAGGCGCTGCGGCTGAAGGCCAGCGAGTTTTTAAGCGAGGTCACGTCCGAGATTGACGTTGAGACAAAGGTGGAAAATCTCAGCATTTCTCAGCAACAGTTGGTGGCGATTGCCCGTTCGCTGGTCACGTTACCTAAATATCTCATTTTAGATGAACCGACTGCCCGGCTGGATCAAGAGGCATCGGACAGTTTTTTTGATTTCTTGGAAAGGGCCAAGCAAAAAGGGCTGACGGTCATTTATATTTCGCACCGGCTGGAAGAAATTTATCGCATTTGTGATCGGGTTACGGTTCTGAGGGATGGCCGCAAAATTACCACGGCCCAGACCAATGAACTGCCCCAGGCCGAACTGGTCAAACATATGCTGGGCCGGGAGATGGACCAGCTGGTTCCCAAGGAGCGGGTGCCCATCGGTGAGGTCAAACTGGCGGTCAGAAACCTAACCCCCCTGGATAAGGGCGAAAATATCAGTTTTGATCTAAGGTCGGGCGAAATCCTGGGCATCGTGGGTAGTATCGGCGCCGGTAAGAGTGAAGTGGCCCGGGCCATTTTCGGTGCCGATCCCAAACAATCCGGGACGATCCGTATCAGCGGCAAAGAGATCAGGGTCACCACCCCGCAAGATTCCGTCGGCAGGGGACTTGCCCTGATTCCAGAAGAAAGGAGGGCCCAGGGCCTGGTGGGTGACGAATCGGTTCGCAAAAATCTGACCCTGGCAGCCTTGAAAAATAAATTTTGTGTCGGTCCTGCCTGGATAAACCAAAACAAAGAGATCGAAGCCGTCAGGGACTCCATCGATACCCTCGGCATCGCCACGCCGACCCCGGAACAGGAGGTCCAGTTCCTGAGCGGCGGCACGCAGCAGAAAGTCGTGGTCGGCAAGTGGCTGATGAGCGATTCAAGCATCTATATTTTCGACGAACCGACCAAAGGCATCGATGTCGGCGGGAAATATGACATCTACAAGATTATCGTGGATCTCGCCCGGCAGGGGGCCGGTATTTTATTTATTTCAAACGAGCTTATGGAAGTATTGTCGTTATGCGATCGCATACTGGTGATGTTCCACGGCCAGATTATCAGGGAATTAGAGACCGAAGGTACCAACCGGGAAGAACTGCTATATTATGTCATGGGTGGGAGAGATTATGCCGAAACAGTCAATAACCACAAAGGAAATCATTAACAACTACGGGGCGACCTTCGCGTTAATCGTCGCGGTTATCGTTTTTTCTTTCACATCCCGGGGATTTTTCAGCGGACAGAACCTCCAAAACATCCTGGTGCAATCGACCTCTCTGGGTATCTGCGCATTTGGATTGACCTTTGTCCTGCTAACCGGTGAAATCGACATGTCCTATGCCGGGGTGATCGGACTGGTGGGCACCGTGTTGGCGGGCATGCTCAAAGATGGGCACGCCATTGGGATGGTCAGCCTGGTGTGCCTGGGGATCGGTCTGGGAACGGGCCTTGTCAATGCCTTGCTGATCGTTGTTCTCAAGCTGCCGTCATTCCTTGTGACCGTGGCGGTCATGTTTCTTTGCATGGGCCTGGAGCGGGTTTACAGCCAGGGGGTCACGACCTGGATCAGACAGCCGGAGGTGCTCGCCATTGCGCAATCGCACGTGGGTCCGGTTCCGATATCCGTCATTTATTTGTTCGGCCTGTTTGGTATCTGTTGGATCTTTCAAACCCAGACCCGAGCGGGCCAATACATCCGGGCTTTGGGGGAGAATATCAGCGCCGTCAGGGAGGTGGGCATCCACACAATCTTATTAAAATCGACAGTTTTTGTGATTGCGGGGGGGCTTTTTGCCATGGCCGGCTATATCGAAACCCTGCGCATCGGCGGCGGGATTATGTACGCCGGCAAGCCCTTGATGTTGTTCGTTCTGGCAGCCTGTTTTTTAGGCACGGCAACCTTCAAGGCCGGCAAGGTCAATTTCCCGGGAACTCTCATCGGTGCCTTCTTCCTGTATACCCTGTTAAGCGGGTTCACCGGACTGGGGTTGAAATTCTACTTAGTTCCGGCTGCCCAGGGTCTTATCCTCATTGCATCCGTCGCCATCTCATCTTTCAGGAGGGGAAAAATTGAGCAAGTCCAATTCTAGTGAAATAGCGCTGAACCTTCAAGAAAGCGCTATACCTGAAACCAATGTTCAAAAAGGTGGTCGATCCTTTGTCAGGTACGGTCTTTTCATCACATTCGGTATCTTTTTCACAATTGTCTCCATTCTGCGGCCCGGGTTTCTGAGTCAAGGCAATTTCTATGATATTCTCATTGAAACCAGTCTGATCAGTTTCGTCGCCTTCGGGCAGGCCATGGTGATTGCGGCCGGTGGCCTGGATCTGTCGGTCGGCAACATGGCCGGTGTCGCCGCCATGCTGACCTGTCATCTCCTGAGCAACATAGGCTTTGGTCTGGTTCCCAGCCTGCTGATCGGAATAGCCGTCGGCGGTCTGATCGGGGTCGCCAATGGCCTGATGGTTGCCCGACTGCACATGAACTCATTGATCGCTACCCTGGGAACGATGTTTGTATTGTACGGCTTTCTTTACGGGCTGACCGGCGGGGTGACCGTCCACATCGTGCCGGACAATTTTTCCAACCTTGGCAACGGTACCATCTTGAGTGTGCCCATTCCGATTTATATCATGGCCGTGGTTTTCGTGCTGGCATACCTTTTCATGGAAAAAACCCGCTATGGCCGTTACATGCGCATGATTGGGGGCAACATCGAAGCCTGCAGGCTCTCGGGTGTGAGCATCAAAAACCTGACATTCATGACCTTCGTGCTGTGTGGTTTTCTGGCCACTTTCAGCGGGATCCTGCTGGCCGCCCGCCAATCCATGGGCAATGTCGATATGGGAGAACGGTTCCTGATACAGGCGTTTGTTTCGGCCATGCTGGGGACGGTGATTTTTAACGGGAAACATGTCATCGCCGGTACCCTTTTAGGGGCGGTCTTTCTCGTCAGCATTGTCAACGGGCTCACCCTTCTGGGAGCCGGTCCCCAATGGTTGTATATAGCCCAAGGGCTTTTATTGCTGGTAGCGATTCTGGCGAATCATTACACCAAAACGGTAATGCTCAAACTGCCGGGTCGAAAATCTTAAAATAAAAATGGAGGTACACAAATTGAGCGAAACACCTTGGAAGACAGATGACTGGTTTACGAGCCCCTGGAATTTTTTTGACGAGGTCCGGGAGGGCTTTAATTTCCCTGAAAACATCAAAATTCACGACATCACCCTGCGGGACGGCGAACAGCAGACCGGTATCACCTTCACCCGTCCGGAAAAGGTGGAGATTGCCAAGCTTCTGGCCAAGGCCGGCGTGCATCGCATAGAGGCCGGCATGCCGGTGGTGTCGCCCTCTGACGAGGCGGCCATCAAGGAGATTGTGGATCTGGATCTAGGCCCGGAGATTTTTGCATTTTCGCGCTGCATGGTTCCGGATGTACAGAAGGCCGCCCAGTGCGGCGTCAGCGGTATTGTGGTTGAAATCCCCTCCAGCGGCCACATTATCAAGGACGCCTATGACTGGCCCTTGGACAAAGCGGTCAAAGCCTCCATCGACGCCACGCTGGCGGCCAAGGAGGCCGGACTGTACACGGTATTCTTTCCCATCGACGCCTCGCGGGCAGACATCAACTGGTATCTGGACCTCATCGAGAAAATTGCTACCGAAGGGCACATGGACGCCCTGGCCGTGGTGGACACGTTTGGGGCGCTCAACCCCCACGCCGTGCCTTATCTGATGAAAAAAACCCGGGAACGCATTGACAAACCTTTGGAGCCGCATTTTCATGACGACTTCAATTTGGGTGTCGCCAACACCATCTCGGCCCTGGCGGCCGGTGGAAGTGTGGCTCACACCACCGTCACCGGGATCGGGGAGAGAGCCGGCAACACCCCTATGGAAGACCTGGTCATGGCCCTCAAGACCATGTACGACGTGGACCTGGGCATAGACACCAGGCAATTAACTGCACTCTCGCGCCGTGTTTGCCAGATGGCCAAACACACCATCCCGGCCAATCGGCCGATTGTCGGTGAGCGGCTGTACCAGATCGAATCGGGGATCGTTGCATCCTGGGCCAAAATGACCGGTGAAGCCAACTTCCTGTCGATGGCTCCCTTCCGGCCTCAGATGACCGGATTCCCGCCGTCAAGGTGGTTATGGGCAAAAACTCGGGCATCGACTCGGTGGGTATCTGGCTGGAAACTTTGGGCAAGGAGGCCGATGAGGATCAACGGTTGGCCATGGTGCCCCTCCTGAAGGCCAAGGCCCTGGAGAAAAAGGACCTGCTCACTGAAGAGGAGTTTTTGGAGATTTACCGGCAGGTGGTAACCTAAATAAGCGGAAAAAGCTCGATTAGGCGTTACTGGTTATTTGTTATCCGTTATTAGAGAATGATGATCCTTTCATCTGGGACTATTAATCCATAACTAATAACTACAGATATCGTTGATTGGTTGATTAGCAAACTGGTTAAGTGGCTGCAAATATGGATTTATGCCATACCGGCCAAATAATTAGACACTTCAGGTTCAAAAAATCGTAAAATTTTAAATTATGACTATAATTTACCTAATCAACCATTCAACCAGTAAACTATTTAACCAGGCCTGAACAAAAAACGAATAACTCCCAATTGGTTTTTAACTCAATTGGAGTATTAGTCTGGTGTTAGGCCCTGAAAGCCGTCGACCAAGGACAGACAACCATGATGAGAAAGGGCGAAATCATGCGATTGCACCAGAAGAAAAAGCATAGATCGTCCCAGACCGGTTACCTTTCAATTCGTTGAGGACAAGTGCCATGAAAGAAGAAACGAAAGCGCGGATAAAAGATATTGTGGGCGCCGCGAATTTCAGCGATTCACTGATCGACCGGGTTGCCTATTCAAAGGACTCCTCGGAGCACAAGCACAGGCCGGATGCTGCAGCGTGGCCGCTGAACGCAGACCAGGTTTCAGGAATTTTAAAATTGGCCAATCAAGACTACTTCCCGGTGATCGCCCGGGGCGCTGGAACGTCATTGGCCGGTTTGGCGGTCCCCCAGCAAGGCGGCTTGATTCTTGACATGGGCCGCATGGACAAGATCATCGACATCAATATCGAGGACCGTCTGGTGGTGGTACAACCCGGGGTGGTCTATGCCGACCTGGATCGGTCCCTGGCACCTTTGGGCTTTTTTTATCCGCCCGATCCGGCCAGCAGTGCAGTCTGCACTTTAGGCGGGAATGTGGCCACCAATGCGGGTGGGATCAAAGGTGCCAAATATGGTACGACCAAAGATTATGTGCTGGCACTGGAGGTCGTTCTGGCCGACGGTCGCGTGATCCACACCGGCTCCAGATGCATGAAGAGCTCTTCAGGCTATGATCTGACGAAGCTTTTCGTCGGCTCCGAGGGTACCTTGGGTGTGGTCACTGAAATTACTCTGAAGATCAACCCGAAGCCACCGGTCGTGTCCACCGCCATGGCCACCTTTGAGAATCTAGAAGATGCCGGGCAGGCGGTGAGCCAGATCATGCATTCCGGAATCCTGCCCTGTGCCCTGGAAATCGTCGATCGCCAGAGTATCAAGGTCCTGCGGGAGAATACCGAACTGGATCTACCGGATGTCCATGTCATGCTGGTCGCTGAAACCGATGGCTACACCCAGGCTGAAACTGATTATCAGATGGAAAAAATCGTGGCCGTTTTTCAGAAAAATAATGCGACCACGGTCAAAAAGGCCGGCTCCCAAGCGGAGGCCGAGGCATTATGGCAAGCCCGCAAATCGGTATACGGGGTTTTTGCCAAGATCAATAACAACCTGGCGGTCGAGGACTTGGCCGTACCGATGTCTAAAGTGACGGAGATGATGACCGCCATTGCCGCTATCGCCACCAAATATGACCTGAAGATGCCGACGGTAGGTCACGTCGGAGACGGCAACCTCCATCCCGTCATATGTTATGACGGTACCAACCAAGATGAGGTTGAACGTTTGGAAGCGGCTTCGGCTGAACTCTTTCGGAAGGTGGTGGAGCTTGGCGGAACGATTACCGGCGAGCATGGCATTGGGTTGGCCAAAATTCCCTACATGGCTTGGGAGCATGAGAAGGAGAGCCTGGCGGTGATGCGCTCCATGAAGGAGACATTAGATCCGAAGAACATTCTAAACCCGGGCAAAATGGGCTTATAGAGGGCTAAATGGAAGATAAATATGAATTTGCCAAAAAGTATCGTGATCAACTCTTACGGTGTTCGAGCTGTGGTTCCTGTCGAGCGGTGTGTCCGGTTTTCGGCATAACCAAACGTCCCGCCTATAACGCCCGGGGCAAGATGATGATTCTCAAGGAAGTCATGGAGGGCACTGTTGAGCTAAACGACGAGCTGATTGAGACCTTGTTTCAATGCACGACCTGCGCAAATTGTGCTGCGAATTGTCCGTCCGGCGTGAACCCACCTGAGATCATCAAGCAGGCCCGAAAAGATATGGTCAATATCGGTTCCTGTCATCCGGCATTCAAGGGAATGAACGCGGTGCTGAAGACGAGCACCAATATCTATGCCGAAGATGATGCCGAAGATTTCGACCGCGAAAAGAAAGCAACGGCCGAATACGTCTACTTCGTGGGTTGTGTCGGGTTGTATCGTGAAGATGAAGCCACGGAAGCTGCCTTGAATCTTTTAGACCACCTCGAAGTCAATTATACCTTGATCGAAGAGGTCTGCTGCAGCGGCGTGCTGGAGGACGTCGGGTATGCGATCAACGACGACCTGGCAGCGACCAACCTGGAACGTATCCTGGCGACCGGTGCCAAGACGGTGATTACCGGGTGTCCCTATTGTGCGCGCACTTTCAACAACAAAACCCAGTATGCCGGACTGAGTGAAAACGGGGTTCAGGTGGTCCACATTGCCCAATTTTTAAAGGACTTTGATCTGGGTGTGAAAACCGACAAGCGGGTGACCTACCACGACCCCTGCGACCTGGGGCGCCACTGTGGCATATACGAAGAACCGCGCGAAACTATTCGAAAAATTGCTCCTAATTTTACGGAAATGCAGCACCATCACGCCAACTCGCTGTGTTGCGGAGCCGGTGGGGGAGTGCGGGGAGCCTTTGCCAAAAACTCCATCGCTATGGCCCGGAGGCGATTGGAAGAAGCGGAGGAAATTGACGCCGATATCGTCCTGACCGAGTGCAATTCCTGCGTTCATAATTTGGGGAATGCAAAGCTCAGGGCCCAAAAATTTAGAATTTACACTACGACCGAGTTTCTCAGCCATTTACTGGATGCAGCCGGTTGACGCCTTGGGCAGATCCGGTCGCTGTAAGCCCTTATTGGGTATTGTCTGACAACATATTTCCAAATACGAAACCCAACAACGGCCGATTTCGAAACCGAGGTCCAGAAGTTTCTTTTTCGATCAGACTGGACGCTCGCGGCCAGCGGCGGTGCTCATGTGAAACTTTATTCGAAATTTTAGTCAAATCAAATTTTAGCTCATTTTTCCGGTTTATCCGGGAATGGAATAATTTATTCAGGATATTTCATCAGATGAAACTACCCAAAATGCGGATGGTGGATCAGAAATTTAGCGATTTGCCGGCAATCGATGTTTCTTCTTCGATGGACCGAGAATGGGAAAGCCTGAAAGGCGAACTGAATCTCCAGCCGGGAGCAAAGATTGCCATAGCCGTCGGTAGCCGGGGTATTGCCAACTTAGAGGAAATCGTTAGAATCGTGGTCGACAAATTGAGAGCGAGCGGCTGTGACTCCCTTTATCGTCCCGGCAATGGGATCTCATGGCGGCGCCACAGCTGAAGGCCAAACCGGCGTTCTCGCGGCTCGGGGCATAACAGAAGATCGTGTCGGCGCGCCCATCAGAGCAACCATGGAAGTAGAATCGTTTGGGGAAGTAAACGGCATCCCGCTTTTTCTGGATCGGTTGGCAGCAGGGGCCGATGGCATTGTCCTCATCAACAGGGTCAAACCGCACACCAATTTCGTTGGGCCGACTGAAAGTGGTCTGCTGAAAATCATGGCCATCGGCTTGGGAAACCAGATCGGAGCAGAGCATTACCACCGCTTATCGGTGGTTCGGAGCCAATATGAAATCGTCAGTTCGGCGGGCCGGGAACTCCTGAAACGAGCTCGGGTTATATTTGGGGTTGGTCTGGTCGAGAACCAGGCGCACGAAGTTGCAATCGTTAAAATGGCAGCGGCCGATCAAATCGAAGGGATGGAGGCCGAGCTACTGAAAAAAGCCCGGGCCTGCCTGGCGACATTGCCTCTCGATGAGATCGATCTGCTCATTGTCGACGAAATGGGTAAAGATATCAGCGGGGAGTGCATCGATCCCAATGTTGTCGGGCGGGATGTCTGCGCATACGGGGCTGAGCGCCCGACGCCGGAGGTTACCCGCATTTTTGTGCGTGACCTGACGGAAGCCAGTGAAGGAAGCGCTGTGGGCATAGGGCAGGCCGACTTTACCGTTCGGAGGTTGGTGGACAAGATTGACTTCAAGGCAACGGCGGTCAATTGCCTAACATCCTGCTGCCCCGAGGCGGGAAAAGTACCCCTGACCTATGACACCGATTATGAAGCTATCGCTGCCGCCTTGGTGACGATCAGGCCATATGAATTAGATGACGTTCGTATCGTTCACATCAAGAACACTTTGGAATTGATGAATCTCAGGGTTTCACAAGGCTGCCTCTATGAGTTGAGAACCAACTCCAATCTAGACATCAGCGAAGATGAAACAAAATTGAGTTTCGATGATTCCGGAAATTTGATTTCGCCGTTTGTCACTTTTTAGGCGGTCCTATTTAGGTAGGAATCAGAAGGTCGTTGCGATCGAGAAATGCTCGTCAATGGCCCCCGGCACGATTGGGGGCTTTTTACATTTAAAGCAAAGGAAATGACAATGAAAGAGCGTCGTAGCCGCGAGGAATTGATTGAAAAGGCATACCAGCTGGGATTCGATTATGAGAAAAAATACCGGGGATGCTCCCAGTGTACACTGGCAGCCATCTATGATACGCTTGATTTCAATGATGACAATGTGTTTAAAGCGGCGACCGGATTTGCGGGCGGCGGCGGCCTCACGGGAATTAGTGTATGCGGGGGGTATGCGGCCGGTGTGATGGCTATCAGCCAACTTTGCGGCCGGGAAAGGTCCAACTTTGCAGATCCAGAGAGAGTCCGGGCCAGAACTTTTGAGTTGGTGAGGGGATTCACCCGGGACTATATCGAGGACCTGGGGTCCATTATATGTCGTGATATCCAAACCCGGTTTTTCGGACGACCTTACTATATTGCAGACGCCGACGATATGGCCAAATTCGAGGCTGCCGGCGGCCACGATGATAAGTGTACCGAGGTTGTGGGTCGGGCAACACGGCTCGCAGTTAAAACTATTCTTGACCAAAAGCTGTTGGTGATTTAAATCTGCTTCTCGTGCAGCCCCGGTCTCGACGTATTCACATGACGATTCGAAAGCTCATTCTTTCAGCAATCAGCATTTGCATTTGTGTTGGAACCGCACTTTTGCTGGAATGGAAGACCACACCGCCCCCCACAAAGAAGACCCTTCATGTAGAGGCGTTTCGGTACGGTACGCATCCTTATATTATCCGAGCCACTCGCGGGGATCACCTCATCCTGACCTTTTCGACCCACGACACCGGACACAGCTTCTTTTTGCAGGATTATGGTATCGATGCCAAGATATCTCCGGCAAGTGAATTTGTGGAAGTTCACGATCCATTTGCCACAGATGATCCACCCCGGCGAATGAAAGAGGTGCATCTGATTGCAGGTTTGAAAGGACTTTGGGGAAAGCTGGTCTCTTTGTCCCGCTTTCGTTGTCACGTTTACTGTGGTCCCATGCACGGGTTTGAGCAGGGGGATCTGATCGTGCGGCCCAACTGGCTCTATTCAGGTAGCCTGGGTCTCCTGGCGGCCATTCTGTTGGTAGGGCTTGTACGCATATTCCACGGTAATGCCGAATCGGTGCATTCCGCCGAGAAATTCCGTCATCTCAACACTCGCAACAATTTGCTGGACAAGGTTCTCAAGTGGCGACCGTTGCAGTTTGTCTGCAGTTTTCCATTTCTGGCCGGACTGGTCGTGGTGATCATGGCGGGTCTACTCGGCACCAAGGTCGGCGGTCGCAATGTGGCCATTATGTTTACATGGATTGTTTGCATGTCCATCTTGACCATGCTGCTGGTCCCTCTGGGGGGCCGGCTTTGGTGCATGCTATGTCCATTGCCGATCCTGGGAGAATACCTCCAACGCGGTGCGACGACGCAAGTACGGGTGTCTGCGCAAAGACCCGGCCGAAATCGGTTCTTCGGCTTTGGGCTGCGTTGGCCCAAGCCGCTGCGAAACCGCTGGTTGCAGTTTTTCTTGTTTATGGTTCTGGGGACCTTCAGTGCCTCGCTGGCCGGTCAACCCCGTTGGACGGCCATAACGCTGCTGGTCGTGGTTGCCGCGGCAATCGGGATGGCCCTTGTTTGGGAATTGAGATCTTTTTGTCGCTATGTGTGCCCCGTGGCGGCCTTCATATCTCCCTTCAGCCTGGGTGCCCGCCTCGCGGTGCGGAAACGTCACAGCGATGTCTGCCGAAAATGCAAGGACAGATCGTGTCTTCGCGGCAATTCCAATGGATGGGCTTGTCCATATGGTTTGTGTGTGGCCGGTATCACCCGCAACGCCGACTGTGGAATGTGCACCGAATGTTTCAAGACCTGCCCCTTTGACAACGTGTCGTTGCAATGGCGCAGCGGCCCCTGGAAGGGACGATTCGAATCCATCGGCGAGGCAAGTCAGGCGATTGCGTTGATGGTAATGGCTGCGGTGTACAGCCTTACCGTGCATTCACCCTGGCCCGGGATCCGAGATATGGTCAATGTCGTTGACAAAACCGATTGGGGGCAATTCGGTCTCTATGCGGCTGTGTTGTGGATACTGGCACTGGGGGTCATGCCGCTGCTCTTCTGGCTGTTGACGTCTTTGGGACTTACGCTGACCCGCCAAACGGAGCTGACCACCGCAACCGCATTCCAGCAGACCATGCCGGCGATCTTACCGTTGGGAATTGCCCTGTGGGCAGTCTTTTTTGTTGAAACCTTGATGTCCAATTTCACTTTCGTACTGATGACCCTCTCGGATCCCTTTGGATGGGGATGGGACCTTTTGGGGACGGCCGGCATGCCTTGGATTCAAGTGTGGCCAAGCGGCGTTCCCTGGATTCAGGCGAGTTTGCTGTTAGCCGGCACCGGGCTAAGTCTTAGCAGTGGGTATCAACGCTGGTTGAGAATTTCCGGTGATTGGGAAAAGGCGTTGATCGGATTTTTTCCGGCCGTATTGGTCTACACTGCGATTGCAGCGACCATGCTGGCGTATGTAACCAATTTCTAAAAAGTGAAGGCAGTTGCGATTCAGGAGGACATAACAAAGACATGCGCATCTCGAAATCTACGATGATATCCTTATTGGCCCTTGCTGCCGTTTTGATCGGGATCCCCCTGCTGGTGATCATCTATGAGGCCCATCGGACCGGTCAGTCACCTTTGGTTTACCTAAAAACAATGATTGCGCGACTGGGTGAAGCGAATTCCGCCAAGGAACAGGTTGCACCGCGGGGCGGGATTACCGGTAAAACTATCAGATTTCTTGAAGGAACATCCATCGGGGACCCCATGGGGGACAGCAAACCATGGATTACCAATCTTACCATTGTTGACTTGGATGCGGATGGTCTCAAAGACGTCGTGGCATGCGATGCCAAACTCAACCGAATCTGCTGGATTCGACAGACGGCGGCGGGAGAATTTAAGGAGCGCAAGATTGGTAGTGAGGTGCGCGGTCCGGCCCACGTCAGCCCTTGCGATATCGATTTGGATGGCGATCTTGATCTGCTGATTGCAAAAATGGGGATGATATTTCCGAACAATGACAGGATTGGTGCGGTGGTGGTTCTGGAGAATGATGGCACCGGGCAGTTCAGCAATCGCACCATCCTGGAAAAAGTCGCTCGGGTCACGGATGTCCGCTGTGGTGATTTGGATGGTGATGGTGATCCGGATCTGGCCGTGGGACAATTCGGCTACGATGACGGCGAGATTCGCTGGATGGAGAACCAGGGCGGCTGGGTGTTTGACAGTCATGTACTCATGAAGCTTTCCGGTACGATTCATACGCCGATTATGGACATGGACGGGGATGGTGACCTGGACATTGCAGCTTTGGTTTCACAAGAGTGGGAAGAAATCTACGTGTTCGAGAACGACGGCGCGGGGAAGTTTAAAACCCGACGGGTTTACGGCTCTACCAACGAGGATTTCGGAAGCAGCGGCATAACCATTGTTGATTTGGATCAGGATCGGGATGCGGATATTCTCTATACGAATGGCGATGCTTTTGACTATATACCTCCCGGTCCAAGGCCCTGGCATGGGGTCCAATGGTTAGAGAACAAAGGCGGATTGGAGTTTGTTTACCACCGAATCGGTGATTTGCCCGGAGCCTACGCGGCAACCGGGGCGGATATCGACAGGGACGGAGATTTGGACGTGGTAGCGGTCAGCGGTTTCAACGATTGGGATAAAGCCCGATGCCAGTTCGATGGTCTGGTTTGAAAACGGCGGCGACATGGGATTCGTTTATCATGACCTGGTCTCGGACCCGACGCATCTGCTGGTCCTGGATAGTGCTGATATGGATGATGACGGCTGGGTGGACTTTGTTTCCGGTGGTTTTTATGCCTATCCACCCTATGATCGTATGGGCAGAGTTACGTTCTGGAAGAATGTGTGGCCGAAACACGAGTAGGCAAATGGTCACCTTTGGGAACTCAAAAAGGAAGACATCAAGCGCGAGGGGATGTGAAATGATTCGGCGCCTCTGGCCGGTGGCTGCCTTTTGCGCACTGGCATCGCTGACAACCTTGGGAATCGTGGCCATTTTTTCCCAGGCCCGGATGAATGTCGTTTTAATCCGGTTGCCGGATGCTCCGCCGCTCAGCCGACGGGGTGAAACACTGCGGGGAAAGATCAACAAGGCCGACCTCGAGGTCAGGAGAAAGCTGGCTGAGAAAGGAGCAGACAAAAATTTTGGACAGGCGGTCGGCGAGATGGGGCGACTCTATCAGGCCAACCAGTTCTATGACCAGGCCTTGTCCTGTTACCGACTTGCATTGGAATACGACACGCAATCGGCGCTGTGGTTTTATTTGTCTGCATCCATTCATCAACAACGGGGGGAGACCGACTCCATGATCGGTTTTCTTGAGCAAACCCTGCAGCTTTCCAGCGACTATTCGCCGGCTGTCCTGAAGTTGGCCGACACCTACTTCAAGGCCGGTGCGCTGCAGAAAGCAAAGATGTACTATGAGCAGCGATTGGCGTTGACGCCCGGCGATCCCTATGCATTGATGGGTTTGGCGCGGATGGCGCTCGACACAGATCAATGGGATATGGCCGAGGCCCATCTTCAAAAAGCCATTGCGTCGGATTCACAATTCGGCGATGCCCACCGCCTGATGGCCGAGGTACACGAACGCCATGGCCGTATCGAAGCCATGAAAAAGAGCCTGGCACGGGCATCCGATTCTACCCGCTTTCGCCCGGCAGCCGATAAATGGATCGATGACCTCGAAGATCTATGCTATGATCCGGAACAGCTTCTGGTCCTTGGATCTATGGCGCTGGCGGCGTTGGATATGGAAACGGCTCTGAAGAAGCATTTTGCCAGAGCTCTGGAGATCGAGCCGGAAAACCCCGCAGCACACCTGGCCATGGGAAAGGCCTGGCTGATGGCCGGCGATTGGTCGCGTGCCCATCAATACCTGAAGCGCACCATTGAGTTGGACCCTAGCTCCGATCAGGCCTATTTTCAGTTGGGTCTTATACTTCAAAACAATAATCAAGTTAGCAGGAAGCCGAAGCCATGATGTTAAAGGCCTTGGCGTATCAACCCAGCAACGCCAATGTGCTGAACAATTTAGGGGTTATCCTGCTCGAACAGGGAAGGTACCCTGAAGCCACCCTGTCTTTCGAGAAGACGCTGGATATCTATCCGGAACATATCAATGCCCGCTACAATTTAGGCATGTCTTTATGGGCTTCCGGAAACAGCAAAGCGGCGGTCGCTCAATACCGTCAAGTCCTGGAGATGAAACCTGACTGGCGTATGGCCGCCAACTCACTGGCATGGATATTGGCGACCGACCGGGACGAAGATGTGCGCAACGGGGATGCCGCCCTAAAGTGGGCCCAGATCGCCGTCCAGGGCCAAGCATCGCAATGATCCGGAATATTTAGATACACTGGCTGCTGCCTATGCTGAAAGCGGCCAATTTGAAATGGCTGTGCGCGTGGTCCAGCAGGCCCTAACCATTGCCAGCGCAAGCGGAGATACCGCGTTGAGCAAAGCCATTGAGGGCAGGCTACTGCTTTATCAATCCAAAAGACCCTTTTACGAATAGGGCAAATATATTTATTGAGGAGAGTCAGATAAAACAAAAATTGATCGACGGAAGGAGATGGCATCATGAAGATTCAGGACTATAACTTACCAGAGGATTTATATTACGACAAAGACCACTACTGGGTTCGGGTTGAAGGCGATATCCTGGTGATGGGCATGGATGATTTTGCCCAACAACTTGCCGGCGAAATCGTCTACGTTCAACTGCCCTTTGACGGGAAAAAGCTTAAAAAAGGCAAAAAATTTGCAAAAGTGGAATCCGGCAAATGGCTGGGAAAGGTGCTATCGCCGGTAAACGGTGAACTGGTCGGGTGCAACGAAGATCTCGAAACCAATGCCGCGCTGATCAATGAAGACTGTTACGACCAGGGCTGGATGTTCAAAATAAAGCCTGAGGATCCGGAAGAGATCAAGGATTTGCTGCATGGCGCGGAGGCCCTGGAGAAGTGGATTTTGGAAGAAATAGAAAAGTATAAGGACGAGAAGTAATCAGCATCGAGATCAAATATCAGGCGCTGCTTGCCGGTGAAACCTTGCATCAGAAACCAGCGTAAAACTTAACATGTGATTGTGGAGTGAATTTATGCGGCTATACAATTTGGGTAAAGTTCCTTGGGAAGAATCACAACTTTTATACCATTCACTGGCCCTTCAGGGAAAGGAGGCGCTATGCCTCGTTTCGCCGGCCAGCCCCTACGTTTGCATCGGATTTCACCAGGATGTCACCCAGGAGGTGGATCTGGCGTATTGCCACCAGAACAACATACCGGTTTTTCGGCGGGATGTCGGCGGCGGGGCAGTCTTTCTGGACGGCAATCAATTGTTCTTTCAGCTTATTCTCAAGGAAAACAACCCTATCGTCCCCAAAAGAATCGATGCCTTTTATAAAAAATTCCTGCAGCCTGTTATTGACGTCCATCATCGCATCGGCATTGCGGCAAAATATAAGCCGGTGAATGATCTGGTTGTGGAACATCGCAAAATTTCAGGTACCGGCGCCGCCGAAATCGGCGATAGCATCGTTTTTGTCGGTAATCTGATTCTTGATTTTGATTATGAAACCATGGCTCGGGTGCTGAAAATTCCCGACGAGAAGTTCCGAGACAAGGTCAAAAAGACCATCCAGGAAAATCTGAGCACGATTCGCCGTGAGCTTGGCGAAGAGACCGCCGACAAATGGGATGAAGAAACGCTCAATAACATGATGGCCGAAGAATTCGCCAAGCTGACGGGTCCCATGGCAACTGTTGAAAGAGACGATGAACTCCGAGCAAAGATAGATGAA
Organism: uncultured delta proteobacterium; assembly: GCA_963723215.1. Lineage (GTDB taxonomy): Bacteria > Desulfobacterota > Desulfobacteria > Desulfobacterales > JAFDCJ01 > JAFDCJ01. The sequence continues at coordinate 88,811 of CAVRQG010000005.1, read as the reverse complement.
CTTAGAGGGACGATGATGCATGAGGATTGGCTCTATCGAAGGGGTAAAAGGAGCGATTGGCGAATTGTCAAGATTAAATCAGGGCTCGAGGTGGTTCAGAAGATGTACAAGGCAACTGGCGGTTTGTTGAGGGCCGAATTCTGTATTGAAGAGGGGCACTACGAAACAGTCTCCATATCCGGGGATTATTTTTGCTTTCCCCAGGACACCACCCGTCACTTGGAAGCGGCTATCGAGGGCACTTCAACCCACAGTTTGGATAAGACGCTATCGAAGTTTTATGAAACAAACCGTTTTGAACTGCCAGGCATTGAAATGGGTGATTGGATTAAGCTGTTAACGGTATGAGGCACCCATCGATAATGACACAAAAGATAAAAATCAATCCCCTCTTAACATTAGAAAACCTAAGTGTTCGCATCAGAGGCACGCTGGTGTTGAAGGGCATCGACTGGCAGATTGGACCCGGCGAGCAATGGGCCATCGTCGGTCCCAATGGATCGGGTAAAACCACCCTGGTCCAGACGATCGCCGGCCTGTTGCCCGCTGTCGGCGGCAATATTAGCTTTCATCCAGCAGGGAAGGGCGACGGTAACCCTATCCCCACGAGAGAAGACATCGGTTTTGTTTCGGCGGATATGCATCGCAGGGTGTTCGAACGGGAGGCTTTGGTCGAAGAAATAAGGCATTTTACGGGAGATGACGAAAAAGTTCTGACCGTTTTGGATTTCATTTTAGACCGGTCGGAGCATGCTGAAAATCCGTCCTGCGTTAATTTGACGGTGATGCAAACGCTGGCCAGCCATCTGGGCTTGACGGGGCTGTTCCACAAGCGGGTTGGGACCTTGACAACCGGCGAAATCAGTAAAACCCTCATTTTGAAAGCCCTGCTGCATGAACCTCAATTGTTGGTCATGGATGAACCCTTCAACGGACTCGATCGGCGGTCGAGAGATATGGTCGCTGATTTCATTGGCAGTTTGATTCGCAACGGCTTGCAAGTGATCATCATCACGCATCGCCTAGACGAAATCATACCGGAGATCAGCCACGTTCTGCTGATGACCGCCGAAGGCGTCCAAAAAATGGGACCTAAAAATGAGGTCCTGAATTCGGCGGTGCTTCAGCAGGTTTATCGAATCGACCACGACCCGCTGAATCCCGCAAGTCGATTGTCCGGGCTGCCGCCCGATCAGACGCTGCCTTCGAAGTGGGGTCACGTGAACCATATGGAGGGGGGCACCAGGCTGGTTGAGATGGTTGATGTCAAGGTGCAATACGACCAGAACATTGTTCTGAAAAATGTCCATTGGACGATCCGGGAGGGTGAAAACTGGATGGTCTATGGGCCTGACGGAGCGGGTAAGACCTGCCTGCTAAAATTGATCACCGGCGATAACCTGCAGGCTTATGCCAACAATATTTTGCTTTTCGGCCAAAAGAAAGGCAGCGGTGAGAGTATCTGGGATATCAAGCAAAAGATCGGCTGGATTTCTTCCGATCTGCGGTCGAAATATCCGGCCAACATTAAAGGTGCCGAAGTTGTCTACTCCGGGTTCTTCGATTCCGTTGGGCTGTTTCGTACGGCTACCGCTACTCAACGGGAACAGGCAGACCAATGGCTCTCAGCGCTCGGCATTGAGCATTTGGCACCGGAAGCTTACGGAGCGCTTTCCCATGGCCAGAAGCAGATGCTGCTGATCGCCCGAGCCATTGTCAAATCTCCGACCCTTTTGCTGTTAGATGAACCCTGGGAAGGATTGGACTTTGCCAACCACAGAAAGGTTTCTGAAATCATTGAATATATCGGGCATCACCATCTAAGCACGGTTGTCTGCACCACATCCAACGAAGGTGACATCCTGCCTTGCATCACGCATCAACTACAACTGAAAGGGGGATTGGCAACCATCTCCGCGATAGGGGTCCGAATAATTCTACTCCCTCATTCCCCCAATTTTACCGGATTGTGCCGGTTGACAGAAATGCGCTCCATTCGGCCACCGGGAAAATCATAATGGTAAATATTTTAAAGATTATCGGGCCCGAATGCCGGAAAATTTATTGATGGAATCAAAAGTATCGGTTATATAAGAGCTAATACGCTCAACAAAACCAACGGTTAAATTTTTTGGGTCATTGAACGGGTATTGCCCGGTTCGAATGAATGCTGCCGGCAATCCCGTCGGTGAATTCCAGTTGCAACAACTAAACATTAGAGGAGGAATGATTATGCCATACGGTTATCATGGGAAGATTCTCGCATGTTAATTTGACAGATGCCAGCACCGAAATCGAGGAGCCTACTGAAAACTTTTACCGGACCTATATCGGCGGCGGGGGCCTTGGCGCCTACTACCTGCTGAAGGATCTGAAACCCGGCACGGACCCGCTGGGGGCGGACAATATCCTGGTATTCGCACTTTCGGTGTTGACCGGAGCGCCGCTGTCCGGATTCAGTCGCTACACAGTCTCTGCGAAGTCTCCCCTCACGGGCGGTTTTGCTGAAACGGAAGCCGGGGGCTATTTCGGGCCTGAGCTCAAATTTTCCGGCTATGATGCCATCGTTATCAAAGGCCAGGCGCCGAAACCGGTGTACCTGTGGATACATAACGGTGACGTCGAAATCCGGGATGCCGCCGCCGTCTGGGGACTTGAAAACGGGGATACCCTGGACAGGATTCGCGAAGAGGTCGGCGAACCTAGAGCACGGGTGGCATCCATCGGACCGGCCGGAGAGCGAATGGTTCTGGTTTCAAATGTCATGAACGAGTGTGCCCATGCCAATGGCCGGACCGGGATGGGTGCCGTGATGGGATCGAAGAACCTAAAAGCCGTTGCCTGCCGGGGCGATTCGAAAAATCTCGAATTCGCCGACCCGGATAAAGTAAAAGAACTCGTCTCCTGGCACAACAAGCAAATTAAAGTGCATCAGCCCAACATCAATTTCAGCAAATTCGGCACGCCCATGTTTGTGATGGGCCTCAACGGCGCCGGAATTCTGCCCACCAAAAACTTTAAAGAAGGCGTGTTCGCAGGGGCGGAAAAAATCGGTGTTCCCGGGCTTGAAAAGATTCTAAAACGCGCCGGCACCTGCTACCGGTGCGCCGTGGGGTGCAAGCGCGTGGTGGAAATGAAAACACCCTATGACATTAACCCACGCTATGGTGGACCCGAGTACGAAAGCCTGGCCGCATTCGGTTCTTTTTGCGGGATTGACGATATCGGGGCCGTTGCCAAAGCCAATGAGATGTGTAACCGCTATGGCCTGGATGTCATCGGCACCGGTGCGATCATTGCTTTTGCCATGGAATGTTTTGAAGAAAACATTTTAACCGAAAGTGACAATGACGGTCGCAGGGTTCTTTTCGGAGACACCGAGGGCATGCTTGATCTGGTGGATAAAATTAATACCCGCCAAGGACTCGGAGAGATTTTGGCCCTGGGTGTCAAACGCGCGGCCCAAAAAATTGGCAAGGGCGCCGATCAGTTTGCTTTTACCATCAAAGGACAGGAAATCCCCATGCACGACCCCCGCGGCAAGACCGGTGTCGGCATGAGCTATGCACTATCGCCCACCGGTGCCGATCATGTCGAAACCCCCCATGATGGGACATTTGCAGGTGACGGGGTTAGTTTTATAAAGCCCCTTGGTCTCCTGGACCCGATCGACCCCCCATCTTTAGATGAAGCCAAAGTCCGCTTTTTCAAGCAGGGACAGCTGGCCTGGAGCATGAACAACCTTTTCGGAATCTGCAATTTTGTTAGCGCACCTTTCCTGGCCCTGAAATATGAGAAAATCGTGGAAGCGGTCAGGGCAATTACCGGCTGGGAAACCAATCTGTGGGAAATCATGCGGGCGACGGAACGCTCGGAGGTGATGATGCGGGTGTTCAACAATCGGGAAGGCTTCGGCCCAAAGGATGACAAACTATTCAGGCGACTGCATGAACCGCTGCCCGACGGTCCGTCCAAAGGTTTTTACATCGATGAGAAAGATCTGAAAGCGGCGATTGAACTCTACTACGATATGATGGGCTGGGACGCGGAAGGTAAACCCACCCGGGGGAAACTTTACGACCTCAATTTGGAATGGCTTCCTGAAGCGAAATAATATGCAACAGCAGATTCAACTTGAGCTGCAGACCACGCTGAAACGCTTTCTGCCGGCCGCACCTGAGGCATACCCGATTGAGCCCGGACTTCGGGTCAGGGAATTAATGAAACAGCTGGGAATTGCCGAATACGAGGTGAATCTTGTTTTCATTAACGGGACCTCGGCAAATCTGGATTCAACCCTTGCAGGTGGTGAACGGGTGACGCTTTTCCCCCCCCTCGGGGGCGGATAGTGAAAGATGACGATGAAAAGATAGGTAGAATTTCTATGGAGTTACTTTAATGGAAAATTTGATTTATCTTGACAATGGCGCCACTTCCTTTCCCAAGCCGGACGAAGTCTATACGTTTATGGATTCTTTTTACCGCAGTTTCGGGGTCAACCCGGGACGTTCCGGCTATGATCTGTGCATGGAAACCGGTGATTTGGTTGACAAGACCCGCAAACAACTCACAGATTTTTTTAATGGGAGCGATCCCAACCGGCTTTGCTTTTCCTATAACTCCACCGATGCTCTCAACCTGATTATTTTCGGCATGCTAAAACAGGGCGATCACGCCATCTCAACCACACTTGAGCACAATTCCGTTCTCCGTCCGCTCTATCACCAGAATAAATTCAATGGAGTCGACGTCGATTATGTGCCCTTCGACACGAACGGATTTGTCGATCCCGGGGACATAAAAAAGAAAATCAAAGCCAATACCCGTCTTGTTATCCTAAATCATGCCTCCAACGTGATCGGCACCGTTCAACCGGTTGGGGCCATCGGGCGTATTTGCCGCGATAACAATGTCCCTTTTGCCATCGATGCTTCCCAGTCTGCCGGTAAGATACTAATTGACATGGAGCAAATGTGCATCGATATCGTTGCGTTTACCGGCCACAAATCCCTGCTGGGCCCGACCGGCATCGGCGGACTCTATGTCAGGGATGGGGTCGAGATTCAACATACCCGCGCCGGCGGGACCGGGGTCCGGTCTGCTCATCGCATGCACCTGGAAGATTATCCCTATCGGCTCGAATACGGTACCGGCAATGTTGTGGGCATTGCCGGACTGCATGCCGGTTTGAAGTGGATAGAAGAGAAAGGCATGGACCACATTCACCATCATGAAATGAAGCTGACCCGCATGTTGAGGGACGGCCTGCGTGAACTGGATGGCGTGATACTCTATTGTCAGGAGAAGCTGGCCGACCATATCGGCGTCATCAGCTTCAATGTAAAGGGAATGGAGGCCCTCAATGTGGGCACCCTTCTGGATGGCGAATACGATATTGCCTGTCGCACCGGGCTTCATTGCGCCCCCCTCGTGCATGAACAACTGGGCACCGCTAAAATCGGAGGTGCGGTTCGGATCGGCATCGGTCCTTTTAACACCGAAGATCACATCAGGGCCGCCATCGACGCCATCGGAGAGATTGTCGATTTTCAGAATAAAAAATAAACCACATCCTTACTTGTGAAAGGCTGCCCGGCCTCTGTTAAGGTTTTGGATGCAGGCAGGCTCTGTGCAACCCCAATGCGGAGAGGGGCTTGCGATCTATCGTTAGATAGGGTTCTGATGCCACGTCGGCGGATTATGGTTCATTTAAAAGGTGCTTCTTTACCGTATCTATATGACCTTCCATCAGTTCAAATGCCCGTAGCGGGTCTCTGTCCTGAATTGCGTCAATGAGGTCTCTGTGCTGGCGGTTATAGATTATCCAGCGCTCGGGGGTAAATGCAGTTTCTTTGCGGCGGCCCCAAACCTTGCTTTTGTAAAGGTAGTCGCCGATGGCAATTAAGATGCTGTTGCCGGCAGCCCGGGTAATGGTGTTGTGAAGGTAATAATCCCACTTCAGCCGGATGTTGACATTGTCCGCCTGTTCGCAACGGTCCGTGTAGCGGGTCATGTTTTCAATTTCTTGCGGACTGGATCTGAGGGCAGCCATGGCCGCTATTTTAGGTTGTAGAATGGCCATGACCTCCATGATTTCCACCGGATTGGTTTGAATCGTTAAGCTGGAAGACAGTTCCGGAGACGCAAATGGATTCGTGCGCACAAATGTCCCTTTACCCACCTGACGCCAGAGAAGACCTTCGGACTCTAAATGGTCGAGGGCTTTGCGTAACGCGCTGCGGCTGATTCCCAGTTCCTGAGCTAGATTTCTTTCGGCCGGTAACCGGCCTTCCTGACCGAACGCTTGGGTTTCAATCCTACGGCGCAGGCTCTCGATGATCGCACTATCCTTCTTATCGTTCTTTTCTTCCATGATCACCCGGATAACATAAAATCGGTGTTGGTTCAACCATTTTTTTAATTGGTTTTAATTTGGTACAATAAGCTTCTCAAATTCAGCAAACCAAATTTATTAAAAATTTGTTGACAAGATCTCAAAAAATCAGCGAGAAAGTACCCATTATCGTCGATCTTGCAAAGGCTCACGCGAAATACCAGCATGCCGTTTATATAAATTTCTCCAACCATTATGCAATATTGGTTGTAAATGGTCGTAAGGGTTGGGGATGGCCTGGTTTGCAGCTCTGCTCACACCCGGCAGCACCACCTTATCTATGAAATTGAATATGATGAGTCTTTAACAACCTCAAACAATGAAGGAGGAGCAATGAAAGGAAAAAAAAAGAGCCGTCTACAGCAGATATCGATTTCGATTTTAGCCTTTATTCTGGCATACGCTGTTGGCATCCAACCGTCACGGGCAGCCGATGAAATTCACATCGGCTTCCTGTCACCCCTGTCGGGTGGCCTGACCAAGCCGGGCACGGAGGCCAAATGGGGATTCGAACTTTTCTGGGATGAGGTGGGTTATCAAGCGGGCGGTAAAAAGATAAAAGTGAGTTACGGCGACAGCGCCTGCAATCCCGATGCGACGATAACCCAGGGCCGCAGGCTCATCTTTCAGGAAAAGGTTGATTTGCTGGTCGGACCGTTCTGCGGGCATGCCGGTGTTGCCTTGGCACAGGTCGCAGTTGAAACGGAAACTCCGCTGATATTATTTATCGCTGCCGGAGACGATCTGACAAAATGGAATGCCAATCCCCTGGTGGTTCGAACCGGTTTTAGTTCCAGCCAGGATTCCCATCCCTTTGGAGAGTGGTTATACAAAGAAAAGGGACTTAGAAATGTCACCTTCATCGGGCAGGACTATACTTTCGGCCAGGAGAAAACATTAGGGGCTGTGGAAACATTCAAACAAGCCGGCGGCAAGGTAGCGAAAATCATCTGGGCCCCGATGAATACCAAAGATTACGGACCGCTATTGGCCGGAATTCCGGCGGATTCCGATGGCGTGGTGGCAATGGTTGTGGGTGGCCACCGCATCAAGTTTTTTCAGCAATGGTTTGATTTTGGATACGATCGCAAGTTCAAAATTTTCGGTCTGCACTGGCTGCAGACGGACGCCTTGGAAACACTCAACGACGACCGCGCCAACGGTCTTATCAGTCAAGCACTTCCCTATGCACAGGGAATCGACACCCCGGAAAACCAAAAATTTATGGACCTGTACATCCAAAAGCATAACTCGATACCGAGCTACGGTGTTGAAATGGCTTACACCTCCGGTATGTTTATAAAATCGGCCCTGGATGCTATTGGCGGCAACGTTAAAGACAAACAGGCTTTTCTGGACGCAGTTCGCAAAACAAAAGTTATGGCCCCGCGGGGTCCCGTCACGATCGATGAATATAACAATCCGGTGCATAACGTCTACATTTCCGAAGCAAAGAAAATCAAGCATGCAACTCTGGGTGAGGTCTGGATCAACGTACCGGTCAAGACCTATGAGAATGTTTCTCAATTCTGGATGACGAGCCCGGAAGAATATTTGAAAAAAGGTCCGTACAAGCGATAGCCCAACTCGAATAAACTTAGAAGAATAGCCACAAAGGCAATTCAATGAATTGGTTGATTCAGGCCCTGAATGGGTTTTCATTCGGGGCCCTTCTATACTTACTATCCAGCGGATTTACCATTACTTTCGGGCTGGCGCGTGTCGCAAATATGGCCCATGGCGGGTTTTACCTGCTGGGGGGTTATTTTGGGTTCAGCGTTTTGCGTTGGACCGGCAATTTCTGGCTGGCCATGCTTGCCAGTGGCCTCGGCATCGTCATTTTCAATTTCTTTTTCGAGAAATATCTAATCCGCAGAACCGTGGACAATGTGCTGGCGCAGGTCCTCCTAACCGTCGGTGTTACCTATGTGATTGCGGATGTTGCGATTATGATATGGGGTTCGGACCCCTTACAGATATCTCCTCCGGCATTCGCAAGAGGTCCTATTGAACTTCCCTTTGATATATTTTACCCGCGATATCGGTTTCTGCTGATACTCTTCGGCGTCATTATCGGTGCCGTTCAGTGGGTTCTCTACAAGAAGACCCAATTTGGCGCGGTTATTCGAGCCGGCGTCGATGACCGCGAAATGGTCAGCGCCATGGGAATCAATGTCGATCGTCTTTTCGCCCTGGTTTTTGCACTGGCCGCCTTTCTAGCCGGAATCAGCGGCATGATGGGTGGTGCCTTTTTAACCCTGTATCCGGGGGCTGAATGGGAAATCCTCGTTTTGGCACTGGTCGTCGTGATTGTCGGCGGACTGGGCAGCCTGGAGGGGGCCATGCTCGGCAGCCTTATTGTGGGGCTGGTCGATGCCTACGGACGCTGGTTGCTGCCGGACTTTTCATATTTCATGGTGTTCGCTCCTATGGCGATTTTGTTGCTTTTTCGACCCACCGGCCTATTCGGTAAGGAACATTAACTCCGATGATTCCACGCCAATGGATATATTTCTTCATCGTCATTTTGATTGCAGCGCTGATCCCTGTTTTTTTCGGTGCTTACTGGATCAGCCTGATTCTACAGATTCTGATATATGGTTTGCTCGCCTTATCCGTTGACCTGCTCATTGGGCACACCGGGCTGGTTCCTCTGGGACACGCAGCATTTTTTGCCACCGCCGCTTACACGACCGCAATCCTGCAAGTGCGACATGACATGCCCTGTATTATCGCGGGCCCTGCCGGAGTTCTGGCCGCCGTGTTGCTGGCACTGATATTTGCGCTTTCCGTGCGGACCAAGGGCGTATATTTCATGCTGGTGACGCTGGCAATGGGTCATATCATATGGGGGTTGGCCACAACATGGGTTTCTTTCACCGGGGGCGACAACGGGATCGCCAATGTACCCCTGCCGGTGGTCGGGCCTTTTGAAGTCAGCAGTCTGAAGGAATTCTACTATGTTGTCGCCGTCGTCGTTGCGCTCTGCCTATTGGGTTACCGTATCCTGATTCAATCTCCGTTCGGATTAACGCTGCGCGGAATCCGTGAAAGTGACAGTCGAATGGATTCGCTTGGGTATCATGTTGCTGCCCACAAATATGCGGCATTCGTGATGTCGGGATTTTTAGCCGGCATAGCAGGGGTCTTGTATATCTACTTCAACCGTTTCATTTCTCCGGACGCCGCCTGGCTGCATGTTTCATTTGATGCCATGTTCATGACGATTGTCGGCGGCAGCGGTACGATTGTCGGTCCCTTTATCGGTTCGTTTATTGTACATACTTTGAAAAATGTCGTCGGCACCTATACCGGGCAATGGTTATTGATTATGGGGCTGGTTTTCATTGCGACCGTCTTATGGGCCCCGTATGGAATTATCGGATTGATCGAGCAACTGAGAAAAACCGACGAGAATTCCGGTGAACCACGAACTGACGTCGATGGGAATTCGCTCCGAGGGAGAATAAGTCAAAAAAATGAACCAGATGGCCATTGAACTTGTCGGCATAACTAAAATTTTCGGTGGACTGCGTGCACTCGACAACATTTCTCTGCGAATACCGGTGGGAGAGCGAAGGGCCTTGATCGGCCCCAACGGTGCCGGGAAAACCACACTATTCAACTGTATTGCGGGATCACTAGTACCTTCAAGCGGCAAGAATTTACTTTTTGGCCAGGATGTGACCGCTCTGCCCGAACACAGACGAATTGCCATGGGCCTTGGCCGGACCTATCAAATCACCAACGTATTTCACCGGCTGACGGTGCTTGAAAATGTCCTGCTTGCCGTGCAAGGCACTCGTAAACAGAAATGGATTTTTCATCGCACCGTCGATTCCTTCCGACGCAGTCGGAAAAAGGCGATGGAACAACTGACTCGTATAGGGCTCGATCATCGGCGCAACCTCCCCGTCCATCAATTATCCTATGGTGAGCAAAAACAGTTGGAATTCGCATTGGCCCTGGCTTCCGATCCAAAAGTTCTTCTGCTCGATGAACCGGCCTCCGGCCTGGCACCATCTGAAAGACAGCGAATTCTTGATCTTATTTCGAATCTTCCCAAGGACATTACCGTTATTTTGATTGAACACGATGTGGATATGGCAATGGGGATGGCCGATCAGGTGGCCGTACTACACCAGGGACGTCTTATCCTGGATGATAAGCCGGAGGCGGTCAGACGGAATCCGGAAGTAAGGGAGGTTTATTTTGGCAACGTCTGACAGCCTCTTGTCGGTTCAGGATATCCATACGTATTACGGGGAAAGCTATGTGCTGCATGGCGTCAGTCTTGATGTTGCCGATGCGCAAATTACCGCACTGCTGGGCCGCAACGGGATGGGCAAGACAACGCTGATAAGATCGGTTGCGGGGCTCACTCCATATAGACGGGGGCAGATTGCGTTCAAGGGAAAAGATCTAACGGGACTGGCACCGTATGCCATCGCCAAGGCCGGCATCGGACTGGTTCCCCAGGGACGGCGAATATTCCCATCGTTGACGGTGAAGGAAAATCTCCTGCTGCCGACGAGTAAACTTGCAATCAAGCGACCCGTCGGACAAGCTGAGACACGGCGCTGGGACCTGTCGTCCGTGTACAACGAATTCCCAAGACTGGAAGAAAGGGCCAAACAGTTCGGCGGATCTTTAAGCGGCGGCGAACAACAGATGCTGGCAATTGCCCGCGCACTCATGGCTAACCCGGAATTAATATTGATGGACGAACCCTCCGAAGGCCTTGCTCCCGTCATCGTCCAACAAATCGGTGAGATTATGAAACGCATTCGCGCCCAGGGTCACTCCATACTGCTGGTCGAGCAAAATTTTCGGATGGCCATGGACGTGGCCGACTATGTATACATTATATCATCGGGAAATATCGTCTACCAAGGGGCGCCTGCTGACTTGGAAAATGAAAAAGATATTCTAAACCAACATCTCGGTGTCTAACTTTTTTACAAAGGGAGGAACAGTATGGCAGATACCTACATGAATTATATCGGCGGTCGCTGGGTGCCGGCCCGCGAAGGCGGTACTTTTGAAAGCCGCAATCCGGCCAAACCCCGGGATATCCTCGGAGTGTTCCAGCACTCCACCAATGCGGATGTCGACGCGGCCATGGCGGCTGCCGAAGCAGCCCGGGTCGACTGGGCCAACACACCCGCCCCGGAGCGTGGTTTGATCCTCAATCAGGTTGCCGACTTGCTTCAGGAGCGTCGAGAGGATATCGCCAGCACTATTTCGCGCGAAATGGGCAAGGTTTTTGCCGAGGCCAACGGTTTCGACATCCAGGCCGCCATCAACACGGCGCGTCAGATGGTCGGCGAAGGGCGCCGCATGCTCGGGCACACCATGCCGTCGGAGCTACGCGACAAATTTGCCATGGTGGTTCGTGAACCGATGGGCATTGTTGGTGCCATCACGCCCTGGAACCTGCCGATTCTGTTACCTTCCTGGAAACTCTTCCCGGCCTTGCTGTGCGGCAACACGGTGGTTTTCAAACCGGCTGAGGACACACCACTGGTCAGCGTGCTGTTGATGCGCGTGTTGGAGGATGCAGGTGTACCGCCCGGTGTCGTCAATATGATTACCGGTTACGGCCATGAAATCGGTGAACATTTTGTCACCCATCCGAATCTGAACATGGTTTCTTTCACGGGATCCATGGCGGTGGGGCGTTTGATTGCCAGCCAGGCCGGTGAACACCTGAAAAAAGTATCGCTGGAATTGGGCAGTAAAAATGCGGTGGTGGTGATGGACGATGCCGAGCTTGAAATTGCACTGCAGGGGTGCCTGTGGGGCGGCTACGGCACATCCGGTCAACGATGCACGGCCGGCAGCCGTGTGGTTGTGCATGAAGGTATCTATGACCGATTCATCGAAGCATTCCTGGCCCAGGTAAAAGCTCTCAAGGTGGGAGACGGGCTCGATCCGGAAACGCAGGTGGGACCTCTTGTCAACGAAAAACAGCTGAACCGTGTGCACGGCTATATCGAGATCGGCAAAGAGGAGGGCGCCACGTTGTTGACCGGCGGCCGCAAGTTGCAGGATGAGATGGGCGGCGGGTATTTCTTTGAACCGACGCTTTTTACGGATGTAGTTCCGTCCATGCGCATCGCCCAGGAGGAGATCTTCGGCCCGGTGGTCATGCGTCATGAAAGCCAAGTCTTTCGACCATGCTATTGAGATCGCCAACAGCACCCACTACGGTCTTTCCTTCGGGATTTACACCAATGACGTCAGCAGAGCGTTCGCAGCGATAAGGCGGCTGGAGGCCGGTGTGGTCAACGTCAATTCCCCGACCATGGGGGTTGAAATCGGCGTGCCCTTCGGCGGTTACAAGTGCAGCGGCAACGGCATGCGCGAGTCCGGTACAGCAGCGGTGGAGGAATACTCCGAGGTGAAGTCGGTCATGGTCGATTTCAGCGGGCTGCATCGACGCACCGGCGTCAACGAATCCCAGACAAAAAAGATATAATCCAAGCGGTTACCAGGGAGGGCGTTTCGACGACCTCCCTGGTAGCCGGAACGATGGTCGGTGGTTCGAAATCTTCAGCCCCCAACCAGGCGAAAATCTTTTCGATTGACATGCCCCGACAGATGAATTATTGAGAATGAAAATTTTTTATAAAATATAAAATATCAAGTTTCAAATAAGAACTAGGAGGAAAACCATGTTAGATTTGAATCACGAAGGATTCCCACTGGAAAATGTCCCCTACTATGAGTCGGGAAAATACTGGGTCTCCCCCATGAATTTTATTCCCGAAGCCATGGACACATCTGATATTCAAGACCAGGTGCTGGTGCACGACGTCTCCCTGCGTGATGGCGAGCAGACACCGGGGGTTGCGTACACCACCCAGGATCGCCTTGAACTGGCGCGGGTGCTGAGCGAACTCGGTGTTGACCGCATCGAATTCGGCATGCCGATAGCATCCAAAGACAGCTATGCAGCTTTCGAGGAAGTGCTGAAGATGAACCTGCAGGCCGAGATTGTCTCTTTTTGCAGGGCCCATCCGGATGATCTGGATCTGACCATCAAACTGGGCTGCAAAACCGCTATCATCGAGCACATCGTGAACCCCTATATGCTCAAGCACGTTTACGATCTCGACCACCAGGCCACGGTGGACCGCTGCGCCGGGGCCCTGAAACTGGCCAAAGAAAACGGCATTAAAGCGTCTTTCATGGGCTGGGATGCATCCCGGACGAGTCTGGATTACCTCAAACGCCTTTATACCGACATTCTGGATCAGACTGAAGTAGAATCGCTCATATTTGTTGACACCTTCGGGGTGATGAACCCCTGGTCGCTCTACTACACGATCAAGACCATCCGCGGCTGGTTTCCGGGATTGAAAGTGGAAATCCATAACCACAATGGCTTCGGTCTGGGCAATGCCAACGTTATGGCAGCCGTGCTGGCCGGTGTCAGTTGCGTCCACGGTGCGATTCTCGGCCTGGGCGAGCGTGAGGGTAACATTCCCATCGATGAGATTGCCATGATGATGGCGCTGCAACTGAAGAAACCCACCAACATCGATTTGTCACAGTTGTATCGCGTCACCCAGCTGGCGCAGCAGATTACCGGTTTCAAGTCCAGCGGAACCAAGCCGATTACCGGTGATTATTATTTCCAGATGGAAGCCGGTATCTCGATTCATGCCATCGAAAAGGCCCGCAAGGCCGGCCTGGGTGACCGGGTTTGGGCAGCCTTTGCACCGGAAATGATTGGGAAAAAGGGATATGAATATCTGCTGGGTAAAGCCAACGGCACTGGAACCATCAGGGTTTTCTTAGACAAATTGGGCCTGGAAGCCAATGATGAGCAGGTGAAGGCGATTTTGGAAATCGTCAAAGATCGTTCCAATCTCGTCAAGGGTAACGTATCCGAGGTGGAGTTCGAATATATTGCCCGCAAGTATCTGGAATCCTAAAACTGGAGGCTATCGATCATGAAATCTTATAAAGCCAAAGGCATGATGGCTTTCTGGACGGACATTGACGCTGAAAACCTGCTGGAAGTCCAGAAATGGCACAACTGTGAACACATGACGGAAAGAGTCAGTATCCCGGGATTTATCGTTGGTCGGCGCTACCGGGGCATCGATGATGCACCGACCTTTTTTATTTCCTATGAAACAATTGATACCGATGTCCTGCAGAGCGACGCCTACCTTCAGGCGCTGAATAATTCGACGCCCTGGACCAAACATGCCCTGACGTTTTTTAAAAATAACATTCGCAATATCTATTCACTGGCCACCTTGACGGGGACTGCGCCGGCCACGGAGGCGCCTTTTAATTATGTGCTTCGTTTTAACATCGATTCGGATGAGGAAGAACGGGTGCTGAGACAATTAAAGGCCGACTACCTTCCTGCCCTGACTGCTTTGCCGGATGTCTTTCGCAGCCGTCTGTACGAGATCGATGAAAAGATTTCCAGTATTATGACCGACGAGCGAGAGATTTACGGCGGCGGACCGGGTCAGCAGAAATATCTGCTGGTGGTGGAAACAGCCGTTCCGTGCGTTTCCGAAGCAGACGATTGGCAGCAGGTCAACCATGAATTCAGCGACCTGCACAGTTGTCTCAGCGACCGCTATGAGGAGCGCTCATTTTTGGAATTCGTAATGTATGCTCCGGATTAAACACTCAGGCTAGCGGTTGTTGAGGTCAGAGGTGGCGGCCATAAGCAAAATTTGTGAGGAGCACGATGAACGAAGTCTACCCGATGGCAATCGTAAAGACTCCCGGTAAAGTCGAATTTGAGGACCGGCCGGTCCCCGCTATATCCGCCGGTCAGGTTCTGATTAAAACCCGCGCGGTATCCATTTGCGGCAGTGATATCCACACCTTCAAAGGCAAACACCCTTTTGCGCCGTTGCCGGCGGCCCTGGGCCACGAACTCACTGGCGAGATCGCGGCTGTGGGCGACAAGGTCAACTTTCTGCGGACCGGGGACCGGGTCGTACTTGAGCCCGTGATTACCTGCGGGCATTGCGAATTTTGCCTCAAGGGTGTTTATAATTTGTGCACCAATGTCAGTTTTCATCACCGCCAGGGTCAGGGGGCATTTACGCCTTATTTTGTTGCCGACCAGCAGCGGGTCTTTAAATTACCCGCCAACATTACTTTTGAAGAGGGGGCATTGGTCGAACCGCTTGCAGTCGCCGTTCATGCCGTCAAGAAAGCCGGGATTGTGATGGGGGACCGGGTGGCCGTTATCGGAGCCGGCGCCATCGGACTGATGATTCTCGTTTTGTCCCGATTGCAGGGAGCCGCCGGCATATTTGCGGTGGATACCCAAGATTTCCGGCTCAAAATGGCCCAGGATCTTGGCGCCCTGGCAGCATTCAACAATAGCGATGGGAAAGCGGTTGAGAAGATACTCGATCGCACCGCCGGCCTCGGTGTCGAAGTGTCTTTTGAAGCCGTCGGTATTCAGTTGACATTTGTGCAGGCGCTGCAGGTGCTCAAAAAAGGAGGGCATGCCGTGCTGGCGGGACTGAATGCCAAACCTGAGGTGACCCTCCCGGCCAACATCTTTGTTCAGAAAGAAATTTCGCTGAGCGGCACCCAGGGGTACTGTCATGATTTCCAGACAGCACTGGCGCTGCTCGAAAACGGGGCGGTGGATTTATCCCCGTTTATCACCCATCTCTTCCTTCCGATGCTGTCCAGGAAGGGTTTGACCTCTTGACGACTGCCGGTCACGAAGCGGTCAAGGTGGTCATTGTTTACAATGATAATAATTAAAAGATATTTTTAAATGTTTTTTCATCAAAATCAAGTTTACGGAGGCCAACTATGACACGTTTTGCAAGAACCGAGGTCATTAATTCTATTTATGAACGCGGTCTTGTGCCGTCGCTTTCCGCAAAAGATCCGACGGCAGCCGGCAGTATCATTCAAGCCTGCGCCGACGGCGGCGCGCGGGTGATCCTCTACCGCATTCAAGATGAGGCCGACATCCAAATTTTCGGCTCCTTGGTCGAAGAACTTGGCGGATCGGATCCTGAGGTGATCCTGGGCGCCGGACCTGTGGCCGATATTCAGGCGGCGGATGGACTTTTGCGCGCCGGGGCCGGGTTTATCATCGGTGCCGCTTTCGACAGCGAGATCGCCCGGCAATGTCATCGCCGTAAAATCAATTATATCCCGTCTGCCGCAACCTGGCCGACATCGATGCGGCCGAGGAAATGGGCATCGAAACGATTAGAATTCACGGCTTTGACCCCGAATTAAGCCCGGCATCACTTAAGGACCTGCTGCAAAACGCCCCTGGACACGGGTAATGAAGTCCGGCGATATCGCACCCGACCCACAGCAGATTGCCGCATGGGTTGAGTCCGGGGTGGCCTGCATCGGAATGGATGTCCAGGCAATGGCCGACCCGGGAGACACCCAAAACCTGCGCGCCAAAATTTCAGAACTCATCTGGTATGTCAAAAAAGCCCGCGGGGAAAATATTTTCTGCGGTGTGGAACATCTGGGGATTTATCCGGAAGCGGGGCAAGCCGCCAGTGAACTGACAGACTGGTATAACGATCTGTTCGGTTTTGATGTCGACGAAGGTGAGAGCTGTATTTTGTGCGCTCAACCGGACCCGGAAGGATCGAGATACTCAAAAACCATGAGCTGACCAAGGCGCATGTCGCGATCAAAGTCCGCCATTTCGATCTTGCCTGCCGGATGCTGGCGGACAAAGGTGTCGAGTTTGAACCGGTGAAGGATTTCGGGCGGGTCAAAGCCGTATTTCTGAAACAGCGAGATCCGGCCGGTCATAAAGTTCACCTTCTGTACCAGGCCCTGCTCTAAATTGATGACAATTTGATTGGACCGATCGAATTTTTTGTTGACATCCCGGCGGCCCTAAGCTATCCAAGTTGAATATTTATAAAATATAAATTATAAACTATTTTGGCTTGATGGAGCAAGATTATGGCGATACTCAATCTGGGACCGGTTCGAATTGCCACGATTTCCGATACCATTTACGAATCTTTATTGGAATCGATTGTTTCCGGAGATATCACTCCGGGAACACCGCTGACAATGCAGGGATTGGCTGCACAGTTTGACGTCAGTTTGATGCCTGTCAGAGATGCCCTGAAAAAACTCGAGGGTGTCAACGTGATCGAGCGCCACAAAAATCGACGAGTGGTGGTAAAACATCTCTCCATTGATGACTTTGAGGAATTGCTTGAAATTAGAATGCATCTTGAAATTCTGGCAGCCCAAAAGGCGACTCGCAAGTGCACCGATCAAACCCTGCGGGAGTTGAAAACAATCGCCACCGAAACCGAGAAGGTCCGAAAAATGAGTGAATTTGTGGAAAAAAACGCTCAGTTTCATCAGACGATCTATCGCGCCGCACAATTGCTGATTCTGCAGGAGATTATTGACGGGCTGTGGCTGAGACTCAGACCTTATTTGTACATCTATGCCAGCGGTCGAAGCGATCACAAAACAGCCGATCAGCTGCATGCCGGTATCCTTGAGGGTATGCTCGCATCGGATGAAAATATTGTGAGCGATTATTTGAGACGTGATCTGGAACACGGTGCCAAGTCGGTCATCGCCGTACTGCAGAAAAGACCCGAAGTCGTTCAAGCGTAGCTTGTTCTTAGGTACCATGACTGCCGGTGGTGCAGAAATCGATGTGTCCGACGGTAAGACCACCCTACGCCAGGCCGGCAAATTTAAGAAAATTGTCGACCGGATGCAGCAGATCACCTTCACATTTTCGGGATGGGTTTTCTCACAAGGAGGTACCGTGACCCTGGATGATTTTAAGATTGGCACCCGAGAAAGTTTCGCCAAAACCGTTTCCGAAGCCGACATCCATCTGTTTGCAGGAATTACTGGTGACCATTACGGCGTTCACGTCAACGAGGAGTTTGCCAAAACAACCCTTTTCAAGCACCGTATCGCCCACGGCGCCCTGCTGGTCGGATTTGTTTCGACCGTCATGGCCAAAATGAACGATCACATTCCACCACCGGGCGGGGTTTCCGTGCGCTATGAGATTGATTTTACGGCGCCGGTTTTTATCGGTGACACCATTACGACCGAGCTGGAGCTTAGCGATAAAAACATGGAAAAGCGGATTCGATTTTCAGCGCGAGCAGCACAAATCAAAATCGCGAGATCGTCTTGAGAGGTAAAACGTATATGAGCTTCTCAAAAACTAGGACTATTGATAGGAAAAAAGAGCTAACATCGTCGGCTCTCGAACCTATTTTCGTAATGACTTTCGGAGGCCATCGAATTGCCTGCATCGAACCGGATAAAAGTGGCGCCGATGATAGTAAAAGTCTGCCTCTGGACGGTTTCGCCGAGGGTCGCAGCTGCCGGAAGAACAACCGGAAAAATATTTCGAAGTCCTTCTATCCATGAAAACAGAAACCCGAATATCGAATCGAAGAAGTAGTGGTTTGCCTGCCGCTGACCGGGTGCATACCCTGGTGATCGGCAGTGGCGCTGCGGCCTGAACGCGGCGATCAGCTCCAGACCAACGGCATCGAGGACCTGGTGATTGTGACCGAAGGGCTTCAGATGGGCACCTCCATCAATACCGGCAGCGACAAACAGACCTATTACAAACTGGGGATGTGCGGCGCTGAAGTGATTGGCCCAGGCCCTGGCCGAGAACCTTTTCGGGCGGCATATCACGGCGATCTGGCTTTGATCGAGGCCAGTCTTCCGCGCGCGCCTTTATGGGCCTGGTCAACCTGGGCGTGCCGTTTCCGACAGATCGTTACGGCAGTTTGTCGGCTACAAGACCGACCACGATCCTCGGCAGCGGGCGACTTCAGTCGGCCCGTACACTTCCCGGGAAATGTGCCGTTTGATGATTGCCGAAGTCCTTGCCGCCGAATCTCGGTTCATGAAAACCGGTTGTTGTTGCGTTGCTGATCGCGGAAGAACAGGACGAAGCGGTCCGTCGGGGCCATGGTGCTTAACGGTGTAAATGATAAAGATGACCCCGACCAATGGGTTTCCGCTATTCGAATTTTACGCCGCCGAAAATGTCGTTTTTCGGTTGGTGAGCCCGGCGGCCTTTATAGTCGAGTGTTTACCCGAAAGTGCATACCGGCGCCATCGGCCTGGCGTTGTTGGAGGGGCGGCGGCGCAAAATCCGAATCAATTTCAATTCGGGATGTCCTCCATTCAATTCCGCTGGAATGTTTCGGGGAGCTTTCTGCAATGCGTTCCCCGATGATCAGTACCGCTGCGGACGGTGTCGGTGCGAAACGCGAATTTCTGTCCCGTTATTTACCAACCCGGGTGAGCTGGACAGTATGATCTTTTTGAGGGTTACCAGTGGCCTTTCGATTCGACGTGTTCTCGCCGGAGGATCTTCGATTATCGACCTTTTGGTTTATATCGAAAGGGTTCCTATGGTGATGGGTTTTTCTCGCTAGACTTCAGGCAAGATCCCGGTCCATCTTGATTTCAAACAGTTACAAACCGAAGCGCTGCAATATTTACAAATCTTGAAAGCCCGGACAAGCTGCTCATTGAGCGCCTGCGGACGATGAATCCCTGCGGCCATACAGTTTACCTTGATGATCACGGCATCGACATCACCGGTCCCCTGCTCGAGATCGCCGCACGCGCCGAGCACAACAACGGGGTATCGGCGGCGACCATCTGGCGGGTAATCCGTGAATCTTTCTCATCTCTTCCCGATCGGTGAAGTCAACGGGATGCACGGCATTACGCGGCCCGTGGAAGTGTTGGATCGGTCAGGCCGGCGGATACCGGGGCGGCTGAATATATTGCCAATGTCTACCGCCAACCGACGCTGACAGCGGCCATGTTTGAGGAATCCGCCCGTGAAAAATCTATGGCCGAGCTCTCAACTGTGGTCGGCGAAATCCTGGCAGCGCTGCTCGTGACATGGCAAGCAGATCGCGATGAGTTCCAGATCTGTACCAGCCGGGCCGGAGCACACATTCGATCGTCTGCGGTTTCGTCGACGGTGATCGGCCTGATGGTGCCGAGATCAGTGGCGTCGAGATCCGCAAGAAGATCGGCCGTCGATATCTGGTTTTGCGATCAACGGAGTAGGCGTGGTTAATCTGGCCGCGGCGTCATGAATACCTTGCTCGGACTGATTGTATTCATCTCAAAGATTCCGGTGGAAAGTGAACATCGGAGTCGTGGATCGGCCTTGGCGCTGGATGAAAGCGGGTAACCGGCGAGCTCAGAAAATGCTGGATGATCAATGGCGTTCTCCCGGCTCGGGAGGACACGCATTTTCTAAACAAGGTCCTGCTAGTCATACCTCTGGTCGATGGTGCAGTTCAACCAGCAATGGGATACAGTGCCGTCCCCTGCCGCAATCCCGATAACTGGTTCGAGTACTGCTGGGCGTACAGATTTTCCAAAATAAGGATATTTACAACCCAACCCGGACAAACCGGCAAAAGAATAGCCACTAAAGTCACAAAGGCACAAAAGCAACAACCGTTCCTCACGATATTCGGACTCTCGCGTAACTGGGGCGCCTCCGGCGGCGACATTCTTCCATTAGATAAATCCTTCGCAAAATATCTACGCGATTCTTCGACAACAATAGGCACTAAAAATCGGCAGGGAATAGGATATTATGGAATCTACTTTGGACAATATTTCAGCTCGATGACGTAGAATCGATGCGCGAAATCGTCGCGGCCAGGGTACTTGTGCCCCTTGGACAGGTAAGTCGATGAACTTGGTCAAATTCCCGATGCATATCTACTGCAGATGGTTCGACCTTGGTGCGCTCGATACGGTACGCCGCCGGAGGAGCGGGGCGGCGTATCCGGCACCGACTCTCTCGGTTTTTGTCGTTGCCCTGGAGGAAGTTGCCTCAGATTTGTCTGTTGCAGCCAGCAAGGAGGCCTGTCCAGATCGACGGCGGGCCCGGCCATGGGCCACGTCAGAGACCATGCGGTGGAAAGGCTCTACAGGGATGGAGTCTGTTCAACCCAAATTAACACCCAAAACAAGATGAATGCCCAGTGTTTGCAGATTGCCGGGATAGATTTCAGTGAGATAAGATGATTCGAAAACCAAGCTAAGATGGTGATAGCTCATATGGAAAACTATCAACATAAAAGAACGGCCGGGACAAAATTTTCCTCCGCTGTTATACACGCGCGTGGGGTTGATCGGGTCCTATAGAGTCGAGTTGAAGCCGAAAATTCTGTTTCCGGTTTCGTCATCATCGAGCCCGGGGGAAGGGGGAACCTCTTCATGAACACGAACAGGAAGAAGTTGATGATGTCCTGAAAGGCCGGGGGGAGATGATGGTCGGTGAGGAAGTCTAGTACGAGCAAGCGGTGTCGGCAGTTGACATTCCTCCCGAATACCTGGTATGCACTCTCCAAATAGTGGTGACGAAGATATTGCTTATGCTGCTTCGTTTTTACTCCCGGCTGGAGTGGTGTCTCACTGGCAGGAGGAGCGGGAAGGGGATTCTCAAGAGTCGGTCGCTAACGGATTATTGGGAGATTGACAGTTTAAAGATAAGTATCGTAATTGATTGGGTTTATTAAGTTGATCGGGTTGTAAATATGGATTTATCCCATATTTGGAAAAAAATTGGACACTTCATGTTTTAGAAATCGTAACCTTATGAAATTATGACTATAATTTATCTGATCAACCATTGAACCAGTAAACTATTGAACCCGGTCTGACCCTCGGTGAGGTCAAAGGCTGGCCTTCTGGGTCAGGATGCTTTGCATTCCGCAGCGGCTGGTGGTGGAGTTCCTGAAAAAGTGAAACCTTCGACCAGCGGGAAAAACAATCAGTAAATATGAAACCAAGTCGAATTTTTTCAGTTGCCTGAAAGTCCTGTTCGGGGAGCTGCTGAAAGGCATGGGTACACCACGGAGAACTTGAACAGCCGAGAATCGGGGTAGCCACTCATTGGGCGAATCCAGCCCCCGGCACTTTCATCTGCGCGCTCAGGCGAAGCCGTTAAGGCCGGTATCTGGCGGGCGGGGGACGCCGTTCGAATTCAACAGTTTCGGCATGTGCCCGATGGCATCGGCAAACACGGCATCCGCTACGACACCGCCACGCGTGACATCGTGGCCGCTGAAATCCAGCAGCGGTCACCTGCATATGTTCGACGGGATGGTGACGATATCCTCCTGGGACAAGATTCTGCCCGCCAACCTACTGGCGGCCTGCCGCCTGAACATCCCGGTGATTATCGTCACCGGCCGTCCCATGCTGGCCGGTTGCCACCAGCAGAGGATACGGACACGACCACCCTGGACGCCGCCTGTTGGGCATACGGCGTTGCAAAACACCACACCTTAGAAGAAATGGACCGGCTCGAAGACTCGGTCTGCCCCGGGCCGGGTGCCTGCGCCCTGCTGGGAACGGCGAACACCATGCAATGCCTGACGCAGGCTATGGGCTTGTCATTGCCCGGTGTGGCGACGGCTCCGGCGAGTTTCGGCCGTCAAACTGCGCCAGGCCAAACAAACCGGGCAGCAGATTAAATTGGTCGAAGCCGGCATCACCCGCAACAAATCATGACCCGGAAGCATTACCAACGCTACTCCGGGTGTTGCATGCCATCGGCGGGTCCACCAATGCAATCATCCATCTGCTGGCCATGGCCTGGGAAATGCGGATTGATGAAGATATCAACCTTGCGTTTATCAATATTGGGTCAGGAAACCCTTTGTATTGCCAACGTCCGGCCAAGCGGACCCTACACGGTGGGTGATTTTGACGAAGCCGGCGGTATCCCGGCTGTTATGAAAAGGCTGAAACACTGAACAAAGATGTGCTGACCGTCACGGGTCAGAGTTTGGCCGCAAACCTCGAACCGGCACAGGTGCTGAAACCCGCTGTCATCAAACCGCTGGATGACCCGGTTTCCGAGGGCGGCCTGGCCGTTCTCAGCGGCAGCCTGGCACAGTCGGCGGTTGTGCGGCCGACGGTGATTGTTGCGGAAATGAAGCAACACAAAGGTCCCGCCAAAGTGTTCGATGGGCAAGAGGAGGCGCTCGAAGCCCTGCGGGCCGGTAAGATAGAGGCCGGGGACGTCGTTGTCGTGCGATTTGAGGGTCCCGGGGCGGGCCGGGGCTGACGGAGGTTTTCAAAGTGATCGGCTTCATGCGGGGGCTGGGCCTTGAATCCAAATGCGCACTGGTGACCGACGGCAAGATTTCCGGGTTTGCCAAGGGGCCGTTTCTCTGCCAGGTGTCCCCGGAAGCGGGTAGGCGGACCGCTGGCAGTTGTCCGGGACGGGGATATGATCGAAATGGATGTGCCCAACCGCAAACTCAACCTCCTGATTCCGGATGAAGAGCTGCAGCAACGCATTCAAAACTGGACTGCGCCACCGCCGCGTGTGAAAGACGGGTTCCTGACGGTCTACGCCAGGTTGGCGAATCCGGCGGCCAAAGGGGCCGGAATCGATCTGCATCTGGACTCGGAGCGACATTATTTCGATCGGCAATCGACTATCAACGGCAACAACAAACAGGATGAGTTAACCCCATGGTTGAGTCTATTATTGTTGAAAAGGAAGCAGAGTTAACGATCGTCACCTTGAACCGGGAGAAGGTCCTCAATGCCTTTGACTGGGAATCACTTCTCCGTCTGCAGGCAGTCGTTGCCGAATTTGAAAAGGATGCCGCCTGCAAGGTCATGATCCTCACCGGGGCCGGCGAAAAGGCTTTTTGTGTCGGTGCCGACCTGAAAGACCTCAAGGTTATGAGTCGGGAGGAAACCATTGAATGGTGTCTGCTGGGCAGCAGCGTTTTCAACGCCATTGCCGGGTCCCCAAAGTGGTTGTGGCCGCCATCAACGGGTATGCTCTCGGCGGCGGTCTGGAGTTGGCCCTGGCCTGTGATTTTCGGATTGCATCTGAAAATGCCGCCCTGGGTCTGCCCGAAGTGACCCTGGGCTGGATGCCCGGCTGGGGTGGTGTGAAACGGCTGGTGAAGCTGATCGGGCCGACGCGGGCCAAAGAAATGCTGATGTTCGGATCACGGATCAAAGCCGGCGAGGCGCTGTCCCTCGGTATTCTCAATCGGGTGGTGCCGCTGTCTGATTTGATCGGTAGCGCCCGGGAATATGCCGGCCGGCTCTGCGAAAAGAACCCGATGTCGCTGGCAGCCATCAAGCTGATGCTGCAGGAACACGGCAGCGCGGTTGACAGCCGCGACAGCCTGCTGGAGGCCATGTCCGTCAGCCTGCTCAGCAACTCCGACTATGCCCTCAAGAAGATCGCAGAGTTTGAAAACAAACGCCGTTGAAAGCAAGGAATTATTCGTATGCGTGTGATGGTAATTGGTGGAAACGGATTTTTAGGCGCACATATTGTGCGCCAATTGGTTGAGAAAGCGCACGCCGTTTCCGCGTTTGACATCAGTCCTGAAACATCACTTTTACAATGCCGGCACGGGCAAAACCGTCACCATGCCTGAAATCGGCGCCGCCATTAAAGAAGTGATTCCCAATGCTGAGTTTAATTTTGAAGAAGGGTTCGATTTTTTCTCCGTACCCTGCCGAGGGCCGATGGATATCAAAAGGGCTGGAGAAGATTTAGGATTTACACCAAAATACTCCCTTCGAGAAGCGGTTCTTGATTATTTTCAATATTTAAAAAAACAATGTTAATCTTTCAATTGGAATTATCAGCTTCTCGATGAATTTGTTTGGGAAAGGAACTTTATCAAATGATGGATTTTTTAAAGGATATTAGAATTGTCAGCTTCACGCATTTTTTATTTGGCCCCATGGGCGTTCAGACGCTTGCAGATCTGGGCGCCGACGTGGTCGCCGTCGAGCCGCTCGGCGGCACCTGGCAGCGCAACTGGGGCGGTGAAGGCAACAAGGCAGTGGACGGACAAACTGTTTTGTTTCTGGCTGTTGATCGCAACAAACGCAGCATTGCCATCGACTTGAAATCGCCTCGCGGATATGAGATCACACGCAAATTGTTAGCTTCGGCCGATGTCATGGCCAGCAACTACCGTCCCGGGGTGCTTGACAAACTCGGTTTCGCTTACGAAGAACTGAAAAAGGAAAACCCCGGCCTGATCTATGCCGCCGCCTCAGGCTATGGTCCGGACGGCCCCTATGTCAAACGCCCGGGGCAGGATCTGCTGATCCAGGCGATGACCGGTCTGGCGGCCATCAACGGCCCCAAGGGGACCGGTCCCAGGCCTGTCGGTCTTTCGGTCGTGGACCACCACGGCGCAGCCTTGCTGGCCCTGGGTATTGCCAGCGCTCTTTTTCGTCGTGAGCGCACCGGCAAAGGATGCCGGGTGGACGTCAGCCTGCTGACCGCGGCCCTCGACCTGCAAATGGAACCCCTCGTGAGTTTTTTGAACGGCCGGCGACCCGAAACGGTGACCCCCCCGAAATATATCGGAGGGTTTCATTATGAAGCGCCTTATGGGATCTATCCGGCCAAAGACGGGCACATTGCCATTTCGCTGACCGGTCTGAAAGCCCTGAATGAGGCTCTTCAGTCGGAAGATCTGGCTGCCTATGACGATGCCGAAAATTTCACCAAACGGGAAGAGATAGCGGAATGCATTGCCCGTGTGACCGAGACAAAATCCGTTGTGGAATGGCAGGAAATTTTCGATAAGCATGGGATCTGGCATCAAGCGGTGAATGATTACGCTGCCGTCGCCGAAGATCCCCAGGTGCGCCACAACGAGTGTTTGGTGACCGTCAAAGGGGCCACCGGCTCCGATATCACGATGGTCAATCATCCCATCCGCTATGATGGGGAGACGCCGGAGGTTCGTCTGCCGCCCCAGCCGATCGGTGCCCAGACGACTGAGATCTTGCGCGAACTGGGTTTTTCGGACACCGAAATCGATCAGCTGAAGCAGGAAAAAGTGGTCGGATAATATTTAGGGCCGGTTTTTGGATGAGAACTTGGGCCTTGATCGGCAAGACTGCAAATCGGATATTTATCCGTCAAAAGGAGAGTACAGCATGAGATTGAAAAACAAGGTTGCGATAATCACCGGTGCCGGTGCCGGTATCGGCAAAGCCTGCGCGGAGGTGTTTGCCGGCGAAGGGGCTAAGGTCGTCATCGCGGCCCGCCGGGCGGAAAACGGGCAGCCGACCGCCGATGCCATCAATGCAGCCGGCGGGGAAGCAATTTTTGTCATGTGTGATGTTGCTCGCGAGCAGGATGTGGCTGCTACGGTCGCCGAAACGGTGCAGACATACGGCGGCCTGGATGTCATGGTCAACAATGCGGCGATCGTGCGCAAAGCACGGGTCGATAAAATGTCGACCGAGATGTGGAACATGATGATGACCAATAATCTCAGCAGCGTTTTCTTCGGGTGCCGGGAAGCGGCGAAAGTGATGCTCAAACAAGAGCGCGGCGGCAGTATCATCAATATCTCTTCCGTTCACGCCCAGGTTTCCTATCCCGGCGGATCGGCCTATGCCGCCGCCAAAGGCGGTTTGGAAGCCTTCTCGAAGACCTTTGCACTGGAAATGGGTCCCTTCGGCATCCGAGTCAACTGCCTCGCACCGGGCGCTACCTACACCGAACTGACGCGACCCCAGTATACGCCCGAGATTAAAGCCGCTCTCTATGAGCGGATTCCGCTGCGGAAAATTGCCAAGGCGGAGTGGATCGCCAAGGGTGCGTTGTTTCTGGCAAGTGACGATTCGTGTTACATGACCGGCGAGACGTTGGTTCTGGACGGCGGGTATATCAGTAACGGAAAACTGGCCGGGGTGACTTACCCCGACGAATAGGAGGTGGTGAAATGATTAAACTCGGATTTGTCAGCGCTATTCTGGCTGATCTGCCGTTTGAAGAGGTGATCCCATTTGCTTCTGAAAACAGATTCGCCTGTGTCGAAATGATGTGTTGGCCGGTGGGCAAGGCCGAAAGACGCTATGCCGGCGTCACCCATATCGATGCCTATGATCTCAGTCCCGAGCGAATCAATTCCATTCAGGAATTGCTGATCGAAAAAGGCATCAGCGTATCCGCATTGGGCTATTACCCAATCCCCTGGAGGCTGATCGGGAACAGGCCGCTTTTTTTGGGGAGCATATCAAAAAAGTTATCTCGGCATCCGCCCAACTGGGCATCGGTGTCATGAACACTTTTATCGGACGGAATCCTCAAAAAAATATTGAAGACAATTTCAGTGTATTTAAAGAAACCTGGCCGGCGATCATCGAGCATGCCGAGGACCAGAACGTCAAGATCGGCATTGAAAACTGCCCGATGTATTTCAGCGGGGACGAATGGCCGGCGGGCAAGAACCTGGCCTACTGCCCGGCGATTTGGCGCCGGATGTTTGCCGAGATTCCCTCCAACAATTTCGGACTCAACTACGACCCCTCCCACCTGATCTGGCAGCACATCGACTACATCAAGCCCTTGTATGAATTCAAAGACAAGCTGTTTCACGTCCACATCAAGGATGCCAAACTTCACCGTGACCGCCTGGACGAGGTCGGTATCCTGGCGACGCCCCTCGAGTTCCACACGCCGAAACTGCCGGGTTTGGGTGACGTCGACTGGGGTAGTTTTTTTTCGGCCCTGACGGACGTCGGCTACCAGGGCGCGGCCTGTATCGAAGTCGAGGATCGGGCCTATGAAGGATCGCCGGAGATCATAAAGGGCTCCCTGATTCAAAGCCGCAATTATCTGCAGCAGTTTATGATTGTTTAAAGCCTGGCTGCGCCTGAGCAGCTGTAAGGGCGGGAGAAAAAAATGAACAAAGCCGCCATAACCAAACACGATATCTACAATAAGTTGATCGGCTTTAGCGAGCAGGATTTGAGTGCTATTGCCAGCTTTATCGATTTTATGAGGCACAAAAAACAGTTGGAAGAAAAAAAGGTGCTTAAGCTGCAAGGCATTTTGAAAGACTATGATATCGACTTTTCGGACCTGAAAAAATTTAAAAAGCAGGCATGGGAACACGTCGAAAAGGAATTTAGCGGTGGATAGCTTTGTGACCGATACCCAAGCACTGGTCAAATTCATGATGGGTAAAAAGGTTATCAACGACAGGTCTCATCGAGCCTTTTTATCCGCTGACAAGGCTGAAAGTACCATCATCATTCCGGCAATTGTATTGATGGAAGTGCTATATCCATTTGAAAAAAACCGCATCGACATCAGTCTTTTTCAAACCGAGGACCTGTTAAAAAGCCAAAATTACCAGTTTGAGCCGCTGAGCCTGCAGATCCTCAAAGCTGCATCTGAGATCACCGACATCCCCGAGCTTCATGACCGGCTCATTGCCGCCACCGCCAGATACCTTGACCTCCCACTGATCACCAATGACCCAGTAATCCGGGCCTCTGAGTTTGTAGATATCCTGGAATAAAACACAAGGACATAGCTTGGTCCGACAAGAGATGCAGAGAGGTATTCGTAAAGCAAAGAGTTAGGGAGGGTATGTAAATGACTTTAGGAAATAAAGTCTCACAGGTGTCGATTTCGGAAAAAATCAAATTGCACGAGGCATTTTGGCGCAAAGAGTCTGTCGGCAGACCGCTGGTAACATTTCATTTAGCGGGAAATTTTTTTTTCAGCCAACACTACAAAGCTGCCAAGAGTATTCTTGTTCCCGGAAAGAAAATAAACCCCGAGATGATCGATGTCGATCTTTTTCTATCAGACTATGACCGCATGTTCGAAGATTCATGCCAGGTGCCCCAAGACGGATTTTGGGCAACCCAACCCTTCACGGGGATCCCCTGGATGGAGGCAATTCTGGGGTGTGATGTATACGGCACCGCGAGTAGCTTCGTCACGAAGCCGTTCATGAAATCGATTGAAGAAACTGAAAAGTTGCGTTTTGACGGCAACAATCCATGGCTTTTAAAATACAATGAATTTTTAAAGAGCTGTGCCGAGAGTATTTGCCGTGACTATGATTACACTGCAATTCATTTGCATCCGTCTTCATTTTTTATTTTAGATGAGCTCATGTCCATAGAGGAATTGAAGGTTATTGAAATTAATAAAGATATCGAGGGGCCCTCTGTAAAAGAAATGATACCTGTTTTCAGGAAGGTACTCTCCAAGAAGAATCTAATGGTATGGGGAGACCTCGATGAAAAGGATATTGAATGTATCGCTGAACAATTGCCACCCGAGGGCATTTTTTTGAATATCATTGCCGCTGATGTTTCACGGGCGCAGGAGCTGGTAGAATACATAAATAACAACATCGTAAAGTAATTGCCGATTTGGGCTTTTATGTGTGTCCGGTTTTTGCGAATAGCGCATTTGACGGAAGGTTTAGATTAGGACATCTTTAACGGCCATTAGCAGCAGATCTATGGATCTGAATCGAAATCTTCACGCAGCATCTTCTTCTCTGTATCGCACCCCTTTCTCGCCGATCATGATCGCGGGGGCGTTGGTATTGCCGCTGATCAGGGTCGGCATGATCGAGGCATCGACCACCCGCAGGCCCTCGAGCCTGCGCACCCGCAGTTTCGAATCCACCACCGCCATGTCGTCTGTGCCCATTTTGCACAATCGCGGCTGAAAGCCGCTCCCACCACCCATTAATCACAGCTTAAAGGACATTGAATTAAATGTAGTGTCACACGAGCGGCGCCTCTGGCAGCGAGCTTCCAGTCTGATCAAAATAGAAACATAAGTGTTCACCGCAGAGCTCGCTGAGAACGCTAGAAAAAAAGCTTTAAATAATCTCTGCGTGCTTAGCGAGCTCTGCGGTGAAATACACCTTGGACTGATATCGAATATATCTATTTTCATTTGAGAATATTTCTTGACTGCGAAAGAGGTTCGTGCCATTAAAATACCTAATGTAAGACAATATGACAAAAGGGATATATGGACACCCATTTGAAAATCGATAAAATAAAGCATAAGACCCTGGTTGAGCAGGTTATGGGAAAGATCCGGAAACTGATTGCCTCCGGTGAATTCAAAGTCCATGACCGGCTGCCGACCGAGAACGAAATGGCTGAGATGTTCGGGACCGGCCGCTCCTCGATCCGGGAGGCCATCAAAGTCTTCAACTATCTGGGCGTCCTCGAGTCGCGGGCAGCCAAAGGAACCTATGTGTGTTCACGGTCCAACATCTCCACCGAAGCGCTGACCTGGTCGATGCTGTTAGGTCAAGATGACTATTATGAATTGATCGACATGCGGGCCGCCATGGAACTCTGGAGTATGGTCGCACTGGCCGGCAACTACGGCCAAGATCCGGGGATGGTCCAGGGAACGCTTGACATGCTGGAATCCCAGGTCTCAAAGATGCGAAATGCCATTGAAGAGGTGGACTCCGCTGCGCTGGCCCGGGCGGACTACGATTTCCACTGCGTAATTATCGACAGCGGCGACAACGCATTGTTCTCATCGATTTATGAGATCCTGCGCTCCTTCATGCGCGAGGAAATAGAGAAATCGCACAAAGATTTTACCGACATCAAAACCATTATCCAGGAGCACCGACTTTTTATCGACGCGATCAAAACCGGTGACATCGGTGTCGCCCAGCAGACAGTCCTGAACCATATCGCCAGTATCAAAAGACGTCTGGCCAACGTTTTGAACCGTTGACGGTTGGGGTGATGAATATTCACCTGTAATTTTATACACATAGTCCTTTTCACAAAGAAAGGCGACTTTGATTTTTTTGCTTATTTGATCAACAGCTTGATCGTCTCGGTGTCCACCACCGCCCTGGCTTTGATTTTCTCCTATCCCGCCGCCTACAGCATTGCCAGGTACAAAACCCTTGGGGATCACTATTCATTGACCCGTCAAATTTTCTCTTGAAATTCGTTTGTTTTAATAGTAATTATTCCTAATAGGCTATAAATTTTATATTTTATAAAAAATATCCAGATTTTCAGCAGATCGCAATTGCATTCCAGGTTAAAAATACCTATTATATTCCGTAAAATCCAATCAACTGCAGGGAGGTGCCGCAATGACAAAGATGCCGAACATCTCACGACTCCAGAAATTAAAACACCGATTGTTCAAAGAATTCTATGAGAAAAAGGAGTGGTGGGGCGACGATCAGACCATTTTGAATCAGCCGGGTGTCGCCGAAAAACCACTCATTGTCCGCAAGGCGCTGGCGATTCAGCAAGTGTGCCGTGATATGCCGCTTGAGTTAAAAGAAGACGAGCTTATCATCGGCATACCGACCATGTCGTCGGTGGGTTTCGGGCATACCTTCCCACAATATGAAACCGACGCGGAAGCGGCCGAAGCAGCCAAGCTCTGCCTCAACCGCAAATCGGTCTGGGGACACCACCCACCCTATTTTCCCAAGGTTCTGACCCGGGGCGTCAACGACATCATTGCTGAAACCGAGCAGCGGCTGGCCGATACCCCCGAATCCGAGGGCGAGACCCGCGAATTTTACGAGGCGGTCAAGGTCGCCCTGCAGGGGGCCGAGATGTTATCTCTGCGCTATGCCCAAGCGGCTGAATTGAAAGCCCGCAACACGGAAGATGTCAAACGCCAAGCGGAGCTGGAGGAAATTGCCCGCATCTGCCGCAAAGTTCCGATGCAGCCGGCCGAAAGCTTTCAAGAAGCGCTGCAAAGCATTTGGTTCATTCACATTATTCTGCACAGTTGCTTGAATTACACCTCTCTTGGCCGTTCCGATCAATACCTGTGGCCGTACTACATCAACGACATCGAATCCGGCAAAATCACCCGCGAGCAGGCCCGTGAGCTGATGGGTTCGTGGTTGATCAAGTTCAACGAACGGGTGCAGTTCAACCACGAGCACATGGAAGATCATTTTACCTTCGGCGACTGGTCCCAGGGCGGCGACCCGGACGAGCCGACGACACATCTCGACATGCAGAATGCCAATGAGTACACCTTCGGGCAGTCCGCCAACCACTGGCTGCAGAACATCATTCTCAGCGGCTATGCGCCGGACGGCACAGATGCCACCAACGAGCTGAGCCATATGATCATTGAACTGGTTTCCGAGCTGGAACTGATCGATCCGCTTTTGACCGTGAGACTGCACAAAAACTCGCCGGAGGACATCATTCAAACAACCGCTAAAGCCCTGGCCAAGGGCGGTGCCCAGCCGGCGGTGTACAATGATGATGTGATCGTCCCCGGTATGGTAAAATACCTGAACATCCCCATCGAGGAAGCCCGGGATTTCAGCAATGACGGTTGCTGGGAGAGCCTGGTTTACGGTCGGACGGAATTCAGCTACGGACACATCGAGCTGCTGCTCAGTCTTGAAAGTGTGCTCAACCGCGGAAAATCCTATAATACCGGCAAGAGCATCGGCATGGATCTGGGGGATCCGACTGTTTTTAAGACCTATGATGAATTCTACGCAGCCTTCAAAACCGAGCTGCTCAATCGTCTTGACAGCGCCGTCACCAACAAGCTCAAATATTACAACGAGGTCCACAAAATCGCACCGACGCCCTTCCTGTCGGCCTTTATCGATGACTGCCTGGAAAAGGGTAAAGACCTCACCAACGGCGGTGCCCGCTACCGTTTTTATGCGCCGCTGGTGACGGGTTTGTCCCATGCGGTGGATTCCCTGGCGGTTATCAAGAAACTGGTATTCGAAGACAAGACGATTCGCATGGAAGAACTGCTCGATGCCCTGCGCTGCAACTGGGAAGGCCACGAACAGCTGCGGCAGATGTGCCTCAACAAGGTGCCCAAATACGGCAATGACGATGATTTTGCCGATGAGATTGCCTCCGCGGTTCTGGGAGATTTTTGCGATCGGGCGGAAGAATGGGAACAGAAGGAAGATTTTTTTAAATTTCCGGTGGGGATCGGCACATTTGAAAACTATCCGCGTTTCGGCAACAATGCGGGCCCTTCGCCGGATGGCCGCTTTGCCCAGGAAGCGATCTCGAGCAATTATTCACCGGCTGTCGGTCGCGACAAAAATGGCCCCACCGCCGTATTGCGGTCTTCCACCAAGTTCGATCTGCAGCGGGTCAACGACGGCTGCCCGGTTGATCTGAAGCTCAGTTTCAGTAAATCCGAGGAGGAAGGCGCCCGGATTGTCGAAGGGCTGATCAAGTCGTTTATCAAGCTCAACGGCAATCTTATGACAATTACCAAAGTCAGCACCGAAACCCTGCGCCAAGCCCAGGAAGAACCGGAGAAATACGCTTCCTTGAGAATCCGGCTGGGCGGGTTGACGGCCTACTTTGTGCAACTGGCCAAACCCCAGCAGGACGAATACATCCGCCGGACCCAGCACGGTATTTAATGGGTCAGCCATAGATCAATCGCAAGACCCGGCATGCAGCACCTTTCAGCGGTGCTGGGGTTAGATGTCGCCTGCCGCTGTTTCTGCCCAATTGCAGACACAGCGACAGCGGGCAGGGGCCGATGCCGGGTTTTTTGCGCCTGGACTGGGACAACATAAGTTAATGAAAGGCAAAACCACCATTGACGGCAACCCACACATCAGCCGAAGGGTTGATATTTGACATTCAACGGTTCTCGCTGCACGACGGTCCTGGAATCCGCACCCTTGTGTTCATGAAAGGCTGTCCCTTGACCTGTGCCTGGTGCAGCAATCCGGAGTCGCAGAAAACCCGGCCCGAGGTGATGTACTATGAAGCCAAGTGCATCGAATGCTTCGACTGTATTGCAGCTTGTCCGAACAGCGAAATTCTCAAACAGAAATGGCCGTTGGTATTGGATGCGTGCCAAGGTTGTGGCAGCTGTGTCACGGCCTGTTATGCCGAAGCGCGACAGCTGGTCGGGCGACGGGTAACGGTTGACGCTGTGTTGGAAACCGTTTTACGCGATACCGTGTTTTATGAAGAGTCCGGCGGCGGCGTCACCGTCGGGGGCGGTGAACCGACATTACAACCCGATTTTGTCGCCTGTTTTCTTCAACGTTGCCGGGAGCATGCCCTGCACACCGCCCTTGAGACCTGCGGCTTTACCTCCTGGGATATATTCAGCCGGATACTGCAGTATGTCGATCTCCTGCTGATGGACATCAAGCACATGGATACAGCCCGACATCAGGCCCTGACCGGGGTCGGCAATGAGCGGATCCTCGAAAACGCCCGCCGGGCGGCCGCAAGCGGGCAGGATATGGTTATCCGCCTGCCCCTGATCCCCGGTTTCAACGACGGTGCCGACCATCTTTCAAAAATCGGGAGGTTTATTCGTGATGAATTGACTCCCGTGCGGCGTATCGATATTCTGCCCTATCACTCAACCGGTGAGTCCAAGTCGATCCGGCTGGGGAAAAGTTATGGATTGAGCGGCAAATCGTCCCTATCAGACGATGAGATTACAGCGGCGCGGGATGTTCTGGAATCTAACGGTCTGACGGTCAAAATCGGCGGTTAGGATCCCAACGGTGGGGTTGGTGCTGAAACATTTCCTATTTTCCAGCGTCCATTGAATGGAATGCTAATCTTAATTCTTTACTTGACAAGCAATCAAGTTCTTCGTAAGACACCTATTGTCTGATATTCTGATTTTATAAGTAACAACCAAGGAGTACTTTATGTCGACACTGTCCGGAGCGGAATATATCGCCGGTTTCTTGAATACCCATGGGGTCACCCATGTGTTTTATGTTGAGGCCATCCTGCGGCGCACCTTGGTAGAGATGGAAAAACTCGGAATTCAGCGTATCCTGGCCCATTCCGAGAAGGCAGCCGCCTATATGGCCGACGGATACGCCCGGACGGCCCTCAGACCCGGGGTCTGCATGGCCCAATCCGTGGGCGCCGCCAATCTGTCCGCCGGTCTGCAGGATGCATTTTTGGGGCATACGCCAGTGGTCGCTTTTACCGGCAGCAAGCCGCCTGTTTTCCAGTACCGAAATGCTTACCAGGAGATCAACCACAATGCGATGTTCGATCCGGTTACGAAATACAACGTGAAAGTCGATGCCGTCGAACAGCTGCCGGTTTTGTTGCCCCAGGCATGGCGTGAAGCGACCACCGGGACACCGGGGCCGGTGCATATGGATTTTTTGGGATATGAAGGCAATTTGACCGATGAAGCCGAAGGGGATTTCGGCCAACTGCAGGAAACCATATACAGCCGCTACCCTGCTCACCGGCCGGTGGCAGCGCAAGCAGATCTGGAGCTGACGGCGC
Organism: uncultured delta proteobacterium; assembly: GCA_963723215.1. Lineage (GTDB taxonomy): Bacteria > Desulfobacterota > Desulfobacteria > Desulfobacterales > JAFDCJ01 > JAFDCJ01. The sequence continues at coordinate 53,308 of CAVRQG010000005.1, read as the reverse complement.
AATCATTGAAGGACGCTTCCCGGCCGGTCCTGGTTGTCGGACGCGGTGCCATCGTTTCGGGCGCAGCTCCCGAAATCAATCGAATTGTCGACATGCTTTCGATCCCGGTGGTGACGTCCGTGGATGGCAAGGCGGTCATGCTGGACCATCATCCGCTTTTCGCCGGCCCCTGCGGGACATACTGCCGCCCGTGCGCAAATGAAATCCTATCCCATGCCGACCTTGTATTATTCGTTGGAACCAGCACCGGAGACCAGCTGACTCAAAACTGGACGCTGCCGCCCCAGGGATCGAAAATCATCCAGCTGGACATCAATCCGACCGAAATTGGTCGTAATTACCCGGGCGTTATCGGCCTGATGGGGGATGCCAAGCTGAGTTTACAGAAGCTGCTGGTGCTGATCAAATCGCTTCCCAAGAAAGACGCCTGGGCCGAAGAAGCGATTGAGATCATTCAAACCTGGCGCCGGGTAGTAAAACCCTATTGCGATTCAGATGACATCCCCGTTCGTCCCGAACGGCTGTGCCGGGAAATTTCGGCAGTACTGCCCCAGGATGCCATCCTGGTGGCCGATACCGGCTACACCGCTATCTGGGCCGGCAGCCTGATCAATCTTAACCATGCGGGACAAAGCTTTTTGCGAGCCGCCGGTTCACTGGGTTGGGCCTTTCCAGCCGCCTTAGGCGCCAAGTGTGCCGCACCGGACCGGCCGGTTTTCTGTTTTTCAGGGGACGGCGCCTTCTGGTATCACCTCTGTGAATTGGAGACCGCCGCCCGGCGGGGTATTAAAACCATCACCATCGTCAACAACAACAGCCGTCTGGGCCAATCTGTGCTTGGCATTCGTCGAGCTTACCGTGATGATGCGGGATCCAAAGACCATATGTATGCCTTCCAAGATACAAACTTTGCCCGAATTGCCGAAGATATGGGGTGCTTTGGTGTGCGAGTCGAGCGGCCGGACCAAATACAGACGGCCATCCGCCAAGCGATGGAACAGAACAAACCGGCGGTGGTGGATGTCGTCACCGAGGGCGATGCGCATCCGATATTGAAGTATAACTTGTTTCGGAAAATGAAATCCAGTTGATTAAAGCCGACTGCGGTGACAACAAAAGGAATTTATATGGGCCATCATCAACTAAACCTGTTTGATCTTCAGGATAAAGTGGCGGTCGTCACGGGTGCCGGCGGCGGGATCGGCGGTGCGATCGCGCATGCCCTGGCGGACTATGGAGCTGCCATCATGGCCGCCGACCGGGACCTGCCCGGCGCACAGGTCAGTGCAAAGCGCATTGCGGAAATGGGGGGCCGGGCCGTTTCCTATGGCCTGGATATTGCGGATGTTGCAGAAGTAGAGAAAATGACGGCTGCGGCGGTTACCGAATTTGGCCGGATTGACATTCTGGTCAACAGCGCCGGTATGAACATCCGCAAAGCCGTGGTTGACCTCCTGGAAGAAGATTGGGATCCGGTGATCGATGTGAATCTGAAGGCCGCCGTATTCTGCTGCCAGGCAGCGGCCCGGGTTATGATCAAACAAAACAAGGGCAAGATCATTAATATCGCCTCGATTTCCTCCATACTGGGGCATCCCGACCGTTGTGCGTATGCCGCCAGCAAGGGCGGTTTGATCCAGGCGACCAAGGTCATGGCCACCGAGTGGGCCCGCTATAATATCTGCGTCAATGCGATTTCTCCGGCAGCGGTGGACACGCCGTTTATCGACGGATTGAAAAAAAACCGGCGGCGGCTTGACCGTGAAAAAGCCAGAATTCCAATGGGCCGGATCGCTACTCCCGCGGACATTATCGGCGCGGCGGTTTTCCTGGCCTCTGATGCAGCGGATTTTATCACCGGTCACAACTTGGTTGTCGACGGCGGCCGAATTGTCGACTGATAGGCGGCAAACCAATTCGGACCGACTACTTACAGCCATTCGGCGAAAGGAAATATAATGGACGCCTTTCAATGCTTTCTCCCGAAGGTTCTTTTTGGATGCGGTGAGCTCCAGAATATCGCAAACTATGTCAGCACATACGGCCAAAAGATCTTTCTGGCGGTAGATCCTTTTCTGGCGCACAGCGGATTGGGCGATCGGGTGGTCTCGTTGCTGTCGGATGTTGCGCAAGAGGTTGTGGTGTTTTCTGAAATAGATCCGGATCCGGACTGTTTCGGCGTGGATGCGGCCGCCGAAATCGCCCGGCAAAAAAAATGCGATCTGGTGATTGCATTGGGTGGCGGCAGTACGATCGACTTTGGCAAGGGCGTGGCGGTGATGGCCACCCATCCCGGAACTTGCTGGGAGTACACGCGCCGCAAGGACCATACGCCCAGAGAGCCGCAATCGTCGACCCTGCCGGTTATCGCCATTCCGACCACTGCGGGAACCGGTTCGGAAATCACCCATTACGCGGTTTTCAGCAACTCCGAAATCAAGGAGAAGAGCACGATCGTCAGCGAGCGGATTATCCCGCGTTTGGCCCTGGTCGACCCGGAACTGACCTACACCTGCCCGAAGCAACTGACTGCGCTGAGCGGCGTTGACGTGTTGGCACATTCCATCGAAGCCTATATCAACATCCATGCCTCTCCATGGGTCAGGCTGGTTGCACTGGAAGCCATCCGGCTGGTGGCCGCTTTCTTACCCGCAGTCGTTAAAAACGGTGAAGACCGCCAAGCACGGCAGAAGATGGCCTGGGCCAGCACCCTGGGCGGCATCGCCATTGCCCATGCCAACCCGACCCTGCCGCATGCACTGGGACAGGCTGCCGGGGGATTCATTCATGCACCCCACGGCGGCAGCGTGGCCGCTTGCCTGGCCCATATCTTGCGTATCAGTTATGCGTCGGACCCCAAACGCTTTGCCGAAATCGCGCTGGCCATGGATCCGGATGTTCAAATGAAACCAGCGCAAGAACGGGCGGAACAGGCGGCCGTACTGGTTGAAAAGCTGCTGGATCAAATTCAGGTTAACGTCAGGTTCGGCGATTTCGGGATGCGGGCCGAGGACATCGATAAAATCACCGAAATTGCACTGACGGGATATTTTACAGGCATCAGCTGCCATCCCAAACCGGTGACGGCCGAGGAGATCAAACAAATCTACCTTGATTGTCTCTAATGAATTGGGGGGCATCCTGCGGGCCTGTTGTGTGGTACCGACCAAATTGAAAATGAAATGGTATCTGGATTGGCTTCGAGCACAAATAAAGAATTTGAACGTCACGGTAAAGTTAGATCGGGTTGCCGAACAGGAGGAATTGACCCGATTCGATGTCGTCTTGTACGCCGGCGGTGCCAAAACCACCATTGTTTGAATCCCTGAGAAAGGCTGGCCTGAAGGTGGCCAATATCGGCGATTCCAGGATGGTTCGCAACGTCCGTGGTGCCGTCATGGACGGCGCTGAAGCAGCTTATATCCTGGATGAAGATATTTTTATGAATGCCAACGGCGTGCTGACCAACGGCCTTCCTTATGATGTGCAGCTTCAAATGAAATGAATTTGTTGATCCATGAATAGCTATCTGGAGTCTGGAGAAAAATATTCATAAAATAAGGAGGAAGTTATGGAAAAAATACGAGTCGGATTTGTCGGGGCCGGAATGATCGGCCCGATTCACATGGAGAACCTGTCGCGGATACCCAACATCGAAATTGCCGCGCTGGCCTCTCGCGATCAGGAATACGCGGACAAAAATGCCGCCCGTCTGGGCATCCCTAAAGCCTATGGGAAGTGGCAGGATCTGGTGGCGGACCCTGATATTGATATTGTTCATATCACCTGCCCCAACCGGCTGCACTACCCGATTGCCAAGGCCTGTATCGAGGCCGACAAACACGTCGTCTGCGACAAGCCGCTTACGATGGATACCGCCGAAGCACGGGAACTGGTCGTGATGGCCAAGGCGGCCAAGGTTCTGAATGCGGTCACTTTTAACATGGGTTATTATCCCATGGTTCAGGAGGCGCGCAAAATGGTGGCCGATGGTGACATCGGCGATCTCCGGATGATCTACGGTCGCTACTGCCAGGACTGGCTGGCCAAGGATACCGACTACAACTGGCGGGTTGAAGCTGAGCACGGCGGCAAATCGCGCGTGGTGGCCGATATCGGTTCGCACTGGATGCAGATGGTTCAAATGGTCAGCGGCAAGCGAATCACCTCGGTATACGGAGATTCCACCATATTCATCCCGGTTCGCAAAAAACCCCTGATCGACATCCCCACTTTCTCTGAACAAGAACTGAAACCGGGTGAATACGAAGAACTCAAAGTCGACACCGAAGACCATGCCACCGTCATGTTCAAATTTGAAGGTGGGGCCAAAGGCGTCATGGTCGCGTTTCAGCTGAATGTCGGACGTAAGAATCGAATCGAGTGGGAAATCTGCGGATCCGAAAAGAGCCTGGCCTGGAACGGCGAAGAAGCCAATCAACTCTGGATCGGCAGCCGGACGGAATCCAATCGTCTTCTGATGAAGGACGGCAGCCTGATGCATCCGGATGCCGCCCGATATGCCAGCTACCCCGGCGGTCTGTTGGAAGGCTACGGGGAATCCTGGAAAAATATTTTTGTCGATATCTATCAATATCTGAAAGAGGACGGGCCCCAAAAAGGCACGCAGCCGTCATTTCCGACCTTTAAAGAAGGCTATAAAATCCAGATGATCATCGATGCCATCCTGGAAAGTATCGACCGCAACCAATGGGTGGATATTAATTGGGAGACGTTTGACAGGTTATGATATTGAAGGGGATGCCATGTCGAATTCAACTTTGGATGTCGTTGTTGCCGGGCACCTTTGCCTGGAACTGATCCCCCGTTTCTTGAATCCAATCGGATTGAAAATACACGAGATTCTGCGTCCCGGCAGCCTGGTCAACACCGCCGAAATGACCATCGGCACCGGCGGGGCGGTTTCCAACACCGGATTTGCCTTAAAGATTTTCGGGTGTCATGCGGCCTTCATTGCCAAGGTCGGAAACGACGCCATCGGAGCGATGACCCTTGATATCCTACGAAAATACGGCTCTTCCGCTGGTGTGGTCATCACTGACGGCGTCGACAGCTCTTACACCGTTTCCATTGCACCGGCCGGCGTTGATCGCATATTTTTACATTGCCCCGGAGCCAACGATGAATTTTCCCATCGGGATATTGATTTCGACCTGGTAAATAGGGCCAGGCTCTTTCATTTCGGTTATCCTACCTTGATGAAGCGGCTGTTTCAAAATGACGGCGATGAGGTGGTTTTGCTGTTTGAAAAGGCCAAACAGACGGGAGTGACCACGTCGCTGGATATCTCGTTGCCGGATCCGAATTCGGATGCCGGAAAAACGGACTGGAACCGTATTTACCGCCGCTTGCTGCCCGCAGTCGACATCTTCATGCCGAGTATTGAAGAAGCCTTCTACACGCTGTTTCCCGAAAAGTATCTTGGGCGTCTGGCTGAATTCGACGGAGAAGAAATCATCGATCATTTTACACCGGACGATTATGCGGAAATCGCCGAGCGGTTCCTGGCGATGGGATGTGCGATGGTTGCCTTAAAATCCGGTCATAATGGCTGGTATTTCAGATCGGCAGCGGCCGCCCGCATGCAGAATATGGGCAAGGCGACGCCATCGAACAGTGCGCAGTGGGCAGATGCCGAGGCGTGGTGTCCGGCCTTTGCAGTGACTGCAGTAGCGAGTGCCGCCGGGGCCGGAGATAACTCGATAGCGGCTTTTCTAACCGCCCTATTAAGGGACCACCCGTTGGTTGAGTGTCTGAAACTGGCCAACTGTGCTGGGTATATGAACCTCAGGAGTCTCGATACCCTGGGGGGACTGCCTGCCTGGGATGAATTGTTGAGTATGTCTAAAACCCTTGCCGTCGCAGATGTTATACCGCTTCGCAACAGCGGCTGGCACTGGCAGGAACATTCGGAAATCTGGCGGAAAGTATAGATGCGGGCACGGGGATTTGGATGACTTGCGATCTTAATCTTACATGATCAGATTGTCTGATTTTATAATTAATTTTTTATAAAATATAAATAAATGTTGACAAAACACGCGTTCTTAAGATAGCAGTTACTGGTATCATCAGCGGTCCGTTATTTGTATCCCAATACTGCTGCAGGCCGTTAAAGCCGCGACCGGCTTTAACTTTAGATGGTGTCGTAAAAAGTCTTAATATATCCTTTGACGTCATTCCCGCGAAGGCGGAGTGAAGTCCAGTATTTTCAGATAGTTCTGGATGCCTGCCTTCGCAGGCATGACGGAATCTCGGATTTTTTACGAGTTTGTCAACTTTACAACCCAATTAACAATCAGCTTTCAAACAAGGAAAGGAGGCAAGGAGATGATCATGAAAAAAACAATCAAAATACTAGCCCTGTTACTGGTATGTGGGATGCTGATGTCGACCGGCGCCGTGGCCAAGGACAAAATCGTGATCGGGTACAGCAACAGCCTGTTCGGAAACATCTGGCGTGAGAAGATGGTTGAGGATTCCATGGAGGTCTTCGAATTCTACAAACAAAAAGGCATGGTGGATGAGGTCGTCGTGCAGCATTCCGGCATGGAAGTCAACACCCAGATCCAGCAGATTCGCAACATGATCAGCCAGAATGTTAACTGTATTCTGATCAACCCGAGTTCGGTCTCAGGCCTCACCGGGGTCATCGAGGAAGCCGGAGACGCCGATATTCCGGTCATCGTTTTTGACGGCGAACTGCCGGACAAAGACAAGGAGATCGCCTACAACGTTGTAACCGACAAGGTTGCCGAAGGGTACAACAGCGCCAAGTGGATCGCCGAGCAGCTGGGCGGCAAGGGCAAGGTCGTGATCATGCTCGGGATTGCCGGTGTTTCCGGAACCGAGCAGAGACGGATCGGTGTCGAAAAAGCGTTTAAAGAATATCCCGGCATCGAGATCCTGACCACCGTTTACGGTCAGTGGAACCAGGCCACCGCCGAAGCGGTGATGAATGATGTGGTCTCCGCTCATCCACAAATCGACGCTTTCTGGACCGCCGGCTCCATGGCCATGGGCTGTCTGCGAGCCTTCATGAATGCCGGCCGTCCGCTGCCGGTGTGTGCCGGCGATCCGACCAAGGAATTCTTCGTGTTTGCCAAGAAACAGTTGGACCAGGGCGTGGATTTCAAATTTGTCTGCCCGGGAAATCCTCCCGGAATCGGTGGTACCGCTCTTGCCATGGGCATCTATTTGGCCAACGGTTATAAACTGAAAGAGCCGCTGCCGAAAAACACCTACTACTATCCGGTGGAAACATTCGTCACATCCAAAAACCTCGATGAGTTTCTGGTGAAAATGAAAGATGATCCGGAAACCATGTGGGTCAGTGAGTATGCCGATGACGCTCAAATCAAGGCATTGTTCACCAAATAAATTGTAATTGTCATGCCGAGCTGAAAGAGCACTTTTTAGCTTGCTCTTTCAGCTCTTTTTCTTGACTGGTGAGTATCTGACGGAAAAAAAGCCATGAGCCACACCTATATCGTTGAAGCCAGAAACGTCGTCAAGCGGTTCGGCGGCGTACTGGCCCTGGACAAAGCCGAATTCCTCTGTCCGGCCGGCAAGATCGTCGGGTTGCTGGGAGAAAACGGCTCCGGTAAATCCACGTTTTCCAAAATACTGACCGGCAATATTGCCCCGACCGAAGGAGAAATCTTTTACAAGGGCCAACGCGTGCGCTTCCACTCACCACGTGAGGCTGAAGATGCCGGGATGACGATGATCTACCAGAACTTCAGCCTTGTGCCGGATTTAACCGTCTGGCAGAACATCTATCTCGGCAAGGAACCCCTCAAAAAAAATCGCACCTTGGATGACGCTCAAACCAAAGCGCTGGTCCGGCATTATTTGGACCAACTTTGCCCCTGGGTGGATATTAATACGGAAATACGCAACCTCATGCCGGCCGATAAGCAGTTGGTGGAAATCGCCAAAGCGCTTGCCGGCAAACCCGAATTTTTAATCCTGGATGAACCGACCTCGGCCCTGGAAAAAGAACAGGTCAAAACCCTTTTCGGATTAATGACCGATCTGAAGTCCAAAGGCGTATCCATGGTCTTCATTTCCCATCGCATGCATGAGGTTGAAGAAATATGTGACCACGTCGTGGTTTTGCGCAACGGACAAACCGCAGGCACCGTCGACCTAGCGGATAAAAAAAACGTCGATTACGAAGAGATCGTGCGGCTCATCACCGGCAAGCAGTTGACGAAAAGCAACGGCAACCATCGATCTAAACGCACCATCGGCGAAATTATCTGTCAGGTTGAGGGACTCGGCATGGCTCCCAAACTAAACGATGTTACCCTGAGTATCCGCAAAGGTGAAATCGTCGGTCTTGCCGGTCTGCAGGGGCAAGGACAAACAGAACTGATGCTGGCGCTGGCCGGGTTTTCGCGCACCGATTCGGGCCGGGTCGTCATCGATGGTGAGTCCATCAAGCTGAAACACCCGAAACATGCCATCGACCATGGCGTTGCCCTGGTACCCGGCGACCGGAATTTGCAGGGTCTGTTCATGCTGCACTCCGTCTTTCACAATATGACTTTCCCATTGAACGTGCGCAAGGATTCATCCTGGATTCTACCGATGAAAGATCGGCAAGACATGACCCGCAAACTGGTAGAGAACCTTTCACTGAAAACCGAATCCTTAAAAACCCCGGTATCGCTGCTATCCGGCGGAAATGCCCAGAAAGTTGTCGTGGCCAAATGGTTGCCGTTGAAACCCCGTCTCCTGCTGTTAAGCGATCCGGCCAAAGGGGTCGATGTGCAGGCCAAAGCCGATCTTTATGACCTCGTTGCACAAATCGCTGAGGAAGGCACCTCGGTGTTTGTCTACGCATCCGATTTAAACGAACTCGTGCAGGCCTGCGATCGTATCCTCGTGATGTACGAGGGGCGGATCGTCGAGGACCTTTTGAACAAAGACATCGATGAGGAATTTTTGATGGAACGCTGCCTACGCAGCGGAATCATGCATAATACCGAAGTCGAAGCATCTGTTTCCAATTAGTTTCCAATTTAATTGTCGGATGGGCACCCATTAATCAACAATGACGAGTAGTGAACCAATGAATGAACATACTAGCAACGGACAGGCGCTTCAAAATGAGGGCCGATGGCACAAGATTGGCGCCCGGGTTATGGCCAGCCCGCTTACCCTGCCGTTGGTGCTGTTTTTGGTCGTTCTGGCCGTCAACGCCGTTTTCCAGCAAAACATGTTCAACGCCAGGGTGATACGAACCAACATCCTGACTTTCACCCCATTGATGCTGGTAGCCATGGGCCAGGCGATTATTATGATCAGCGGTAACCTCGATCTTTCCGTCGGCTGGGGGGTTTCAGCCATCAACTGCATCATCGCCACCTATATGACCGACGACCCGCTGACGATTGCCCTTGTTCTGATCGTTGCCCTGGCCGCATCGATATGCATGGGACTGGTCAACGGAATTCTCATTGGTTATCTCAAACTTCCCTTCCTGATTGCGACGTTTGCCAGTTCCTATCTGTGGCTTGGATTGGCCATGAAGATAACACCCATTCCAGGCGGCTATTTCCCACGGTTTTTTGCCAAATTTTTCAAGGCCTATATCGGGCCTTTCAACACTATGCTGCTGATCGTCATTCTTTGTGTCGTCATATGGGGCATCATTCGACGCTTCCGCTTAGGGCGCTATATTTTTGCGGTCGGATCGGACAGCGAAGCGGCCTTTAACAACGGGATCAATGTCAAAAAGATCACCCTGCTGGCCTTTGCACTGGGATGGGTGTTTGTCTTTCTGGGCGCTTTGATGATTACGGCCCAGACTCGCAATGCCGATTCTCAGATCGGCACCCCTTTTGCCCTGAACTCAATCGCCGCTGCTGTTGTCGGTGGGATCGCCCTGGGCGGAGGTCGCGGCAGCATTATCGGTGCCATATTGGGTGCGGTTGTCTTAAGTCTGATCATGAATATTATCTATTTTGCCGGAATTCCCGGAAGCTGGCAGGTGTTTGTCAAGGGCATGATTATTATAGTCGCGCTGGGCGCCACGGTGATTTACAAGAAAAAATATGATTGAGGGGATTGAGAACCAATGGGTGACGGCTCGATTCAGGTAAGTGGCGGTTTCAGTGAGTTTTGGCGCGAGAATGGTAAGGTTGTCTCATCATTTTTGATTGCCATCGGTCTGTGCATCGTCGGTGCTATGCTGGTGCCCGGCTTCCTGGAAATCGGGCATCTGCTGCTGATGATCAAAGCGGCGGCATTCCTTGGAATTATTGCCTTGGCCCAGGTCACCGTTATCCTGTCCGGCGGGGGTGGAATTGACATATCCGTGGGCACGATTGCTTCTATCGGCGTGCTGTTCAGCGCGGTGATTATGAAGGGCCGAGCGGAATATATCCTGCCGGCTATCGTGGCCGTCGGTGCTCTGGGATTAATCCTCGGTCTGGTAAACGGTTACCTGATTGCCTATTTGAAAATTCACCCTTTGATTATGACCATGGCCATGACGTCAGTGGCCACCGGCATCATTATTATTTACGGCCAGGGACGCAAGATTATCGGCAGCCCGGCGCCGATGATCGAGGATCTTGCCAATGGACGCGTTTTCGGTTTTCCAGTCGTTATTTTACTCTGGATTGTGCTTGTCGTTATGGCGGATTTTATACTTTTGCGCACCCGCACCGGGCAGAAATTGCTGAGCGTTGGAACCAATGATGTGGCGGCGACCTTATCCGGAGTGAACGTTGATTTTTTCAGATTGCTGGTCTATGGTGTTTCCGGTCTTATCTCGGCCCTGTTCGGCCTTCTGCTGCTGGGCTATGTGCACCAGGCCTTCTGGGACATCGGCAACAGCTACATGTTCCCTTCCGTCATCGTCTGCACGATCGGCGGTGTGTTGATCACCGGCGGGTCGGGCCGGTATCTGGGGTCCATGGGCGGCGCGCTGGTATTTACCTTTTTGCAGTCGCTGCTGGTGTCCCTGCGAATGGAAGAGGCGTTCAAGCAGGCGTTGTTTGGCCTAATTCTGATCATTCTGCTGATAGCCTACTCACGGGAGAGCCGGCGCTAAAATGCAACCACAAAATTAGACGCCAACCTCCTATTTATTTCGCTTGATATGCGGGCGGTCTGAATGTGTAGGACGGCCCGATTCTCAAGAAATGCAGGAGAATGCGTAGATGTCCAGATTTAAGCGTAGATTTTTGCGGCCTTTTGTTTAAAAACCCTGTGATCGTTTCTTCGATTGAGCCTACCAACAGCTTGGAACGGCTAAAGAAATGCATCGATGCCGGCGCCGCCGGTGCGATCGTTAAAACCCTGACCGACATTCCGGTCATGAACACCCTGACCCGCAATTCGAAATACGCCATTCTCAATGAAAACGGAAAAATCATAAAAGGCAAAGTTCCGCGAAACTACGTGTTTTACAGTCGCTCCGGCTTTGCCAAAGAAGCGTATCAGGACTGGGGGCCCTATCTCAAAGAGGCCCAAATCTATGCCGATCAAAGCAATGCACACATTATCGCCAGTATCGGCGCCGGGTCTCTGGAATCCTGGGTCAATATCAGCAAAATGGCAGAGGATTGCGGGATTAAAATGCTGGAGCTGAATTTGGGCTGTCCTCACACCTGCCAAATGAAAGGGGCTCCGACCGGCGTTCGGATCGGTCAGGTACCCGATCTGGCAGCTGAGGTTGTTGCCGAGGTGGTAAATGCTGTTAAAATCCCCATCATGGTCAAATTAACACCCGAGGCGGCGAATCTGACTGAAATTGCCAAAGCTTCCCAGGAAGCGGGCGCCGCAGCGGTCACGGTCAACAGCCGGTTCACCGGTTTTGCCGTTGATATCGAAACCGGTGAACCGTTTATCGATGGACCGGCGGGCGTTGGCGGCCCCTGGATTAAATATGTCACCCTGCGCTGGGTTCATGAGATCTACTCAAAACTCGGCCTGCCAATTTCAGGGTCAAACGGCATTTTTGACTGGCAAGATGCCATTGCCTTTATCATGAGCGGAGCGCGGATCATGCAAATTGGGTCTGTTTTGATGTTAAAGGGGTATGACTGGCTGCCCCAGGTGATCGACGGGATCGATAAATTCCTTGACGATCACAACTATCCGGACCTCGATGCGATTTACGGCCTGGCATCCAGAAAGGCAACCGCAACCTACAACGATCATTTCAATGTAAAAAAAATCCACGCCGTTGTCGATGATCAGAAATGCACGCGCTGCTGGAATTGCGTCAGATCTTGCTTCTACGATGCCATGAGCCGGGGGGATGACCGTGTCATCACCCACCCGAATAACTGTATCGGCTGCGAACTTTGTCATAGTGTCTGCCCCTTTGATGCCGTATCGTTTGCCGAAATTCCTTAACCATTGCAAAGAAAACAATGAACGAGATATCCACTCCATTAGAGAACATCAGTTTTAAAAAGTGGTGTGCGCATAACCCGGTTGAAGTCATCGCCTCCGGTCTGACAATCGTTTTGACGCTGATTGTTTTTTTTCAGGTGCTTTTCCGGTACGCCTTCCACAGCCCGCTGGATTGGTCTGAGGAATTGGCTATGTTCTTGTTTCAGTGGTGCGTGTATATCGGCGCCGCCATTGCCGTTCGCCGGGGATTCCACTATCATCTCGATTTATTGACGAAACGATTACCCGTCCGGCTAAAAGAGATAGTGGGCCTGCTGTCCAGCGTGTGCGTGTTTATCACCGGCTACATCATGATCTATTATGGTATCAAAATGATGATGATGGTTCATGTCCAAAGCTATCCGGTCATGAAATTCTCAATGGCATACGGTTATCTGCCAATTCCGATTTCAGGCATCCTGATACTGATTTATCAATTGCCGATATTTATTCAGCAATTAAAGGCGTTGGGCAGGAGGTAACACCCTATGGTCTGGCTGATGATTGCCTTGTTTTTTACCTTGATATTTCTGGGAGTTCCCATCATCTTCAGTATGGTTATCTCGACCTTATTCGGCATGCTGGTCTTTGACATTCCCCTGATGATGATCATCCAGAAAATGCACTCCGGTATCGATGCATTTCCCTATCTTGCCATACCATTCTTTGTGCTGGCCGGGGCATTGATGGAAACCGGCGGCATTTCACTGCGCCTGGTCAACCTATCCAAAGCCATGGTCGGTCATATCCGCGGTGGGCTGGGTATGGTCGTGGTCGTGTCTGAAATGCTGTTTTCCGGAATTTCCGGTTCTTCGGTCGCGGATGCCTCCGCCCTGGGGTCGGTTATGATACCGGCCATGAAACGCAGCGGCTATTCCAATGAACACTCGGTCAGCATTATCACCGCCGCATCCGGTGCCGGGATGCTGATCCCACCGTGCTTGGTTATGATCGTTATGGCCTCTATCTCAGATCAGTCCGTGGCCGCCCTTTTCTTCGGTGGATTCCTACCGGGTGCATTCATGTGTTTCTCTCTGATGGGCCTCATTTACTGGCAGGCGCGCCGGGGGCTCTTGCCCGGCGGTGAAACAAACTTTCAAATGAGTATTGTCATCAAGACTTTTTGGTTTTCGATTATACCGCTGATCATGCCGGTCATTATATTCGGAGGGATCTTAGGCGGTGTCGCCACCGCAACGGAAGTCGCCGTGCTCGGCGTGCTGTATGCCATTATCGTGTCGATTTTTATCTACAAAGAAATCAAGGTGGTCGATCTTCCGAAAATATTTGTGGAAACGGTGCTGGTTACCGGGTCGGTTATGGTGCTGCTCGGTGCATCCGCCGGCTTTACCTATATCCTGGCGACGCAGCAGATACCTCAAATGATTGAAAAGCCTGATCCTATCCGTCACCAGTAACCCCTATGTGTTTCTGGTGATCGCCAATTTCATATTTATCATCGCAACCGCCCTGCTGGATGGGTTACCGGCATTATTGATTTTTTTCCCGATTTTTTTCCCGATTTCTAATCAGCTCGGTATTCATCCGCTGCAGTTCACCTTGCTTGCCGTTGCGGCCAACGGCATCGGTTTGATCATGCCACCGATCGGTCTGCTGCTCATTGTGGTATGCGGAATCGCCAAAACATCGCTATCTACAGTGTTTCGAACCATGATCCCTTATGTCGCGATTTTGATTGTCAGTTTGCTGATTATTATGTTCATTCCCTGGATTATTCTGGTGGTCCCCAGAATGATCTGGCCGCATATATAAACTTTTTCTAAAAAGGAGGTATGACCATGAAAAAAGTAAATTTTTTGCTTACCCTTGTTGCATGTGTTCTCTTGGGAGTATCGTTAGCAGCAGCCGGTCCCATCGTAATTAAAGATCGGCGATTCGACGCCGCCAACCTACAGCTATGCGCCGGCATTCGAAATCTTCGAGAAGGAAGTCGAAAAGGCGTCCAACGGTGCCATCGATGTTCAGTATTTTGGGTCAGCCGTGCTCGGCAACCAAAAGACTTTGGTGGAGTCCACCCGCATGGGCGCTATCCAGATGTGCGTGGTCCCCAGTACCGTCAGCCAAAATAATATTCCCCAGCACCGGCTGTTTACACTGCCCATGCTCTGGCCGGATTACAAGACCCTGCGTGCCTGGCTCGACAGCCCGGAAGGGCAGGCCATCGGCAATCTCTGGGAAACACAAGGCGCCAAGTTTTTAGGGTGGGGACACATCGGCTGGATTGGTATCCAGAACAGCAAGCATGAAATTAAAAGTGCGGCAGACATGAAAGGCATGAAAATCCGGACGATGCCTGATTCCGTTCTGGTGGACACGCAGAATGCGTTAAGTGCAATGGGGGTTGCCATGGGGATCGGCGAACTATATTCGGCGGTTCAGCAGGGGGTTCTCGACGGTATCTCAACATCACCACAGTTTTTGTATTCCCTTAAAATTTACGAAGTCGCCAAATATTATACCCATGTGAAACTGCATACCGCTCCGGCCCTGGTATTGATGAATCTCAGTTTTTGGAAGAAACTGTCCCCGGAACATCAGAAAATAATTACAGCGGCCGCCAAAAACTGGGAAAAAAATAACGACGCCTATTACCTGGATGACAGCCTCAAGACTTCAGATAACAATATCTTGAAATTATTTACAGAGCTGGGCGTTCAGAATCATGTGCCGACTGCGGATGAAAGTGCTGAGTTCAGAAAAATGACCAAACCCGTGTTCGAAAAATACCGCAAAGATGTCGGTGAGGACTTGGTCGACCAGGTTGTCAATTTTGTGGGCTACAAATAACTAGGGGACGGGATTTCAAATAATGAAAAAAAAAGTTGCCATCCAAAGAACCGAGGGCGCTGATGTCAAGCTGTTGAGACCTGCTGTTCAGCAAGTCTTGGACCTGCTTGATTCTCCGCTTAAAGACGTAGGACCAGGCAGCAAGGTTGTCATCAAACCGAATATTACGGCCGACAGCATCTCCTGGCGGCAGGGTATCGTCACAAATCCCCATCTCGTTCGCGCCATTATAGAAATTGTGGCAGAGAGAAATCCGCGGGAAATACTCATTGCCGAAGCCATCGCCGTCGGTTTGGATGTCAAAAAAGCCTATTCCTATTTAGGATATGATAAGATCGCCAAGGACACCGGGGCGCGATTGGTAGATCTTTACGATGAAGTGTTTGTTGACGTCCCGGTAACAGGCTCGAACTTACATTCGACCCTGCAGATTGCCAAAACCATCATCGAGGCCGATTTTCTGATCAACGTGCCGGTGATGAAAACCCATGTTGCCGTCGGGATTTCGGTTGGCATGAAAAACCTGATGGGTACCATTTCTGCAGAGCAAAAAAAGAAGTTTCATTTCTTCGGAGTTGCCGAGTCGGTCATCGATCTGAATACGGTGGTCAAACCACAGCTTTGCATTGCCGACGGCACGGTGGCCGGAGAGGGTGACGGACCCATGGCCAACTCACCGGTGGGCTTTCAGACCCTGTTGGCTGGAACGGACAATCGCAGGGTGGACACAGTTTGCGCCAGGATGATGGGTTTTGAACCGGACGAAATAGAGATTCTCAAAATCTGTAATGATCGCTGGGGTGCGCTGGATGAAACCAATTTCGAAGTTGTCGGAGAAACCATCAGCCGGACCCTGCGACCCTTCAAACACGCTGCTGAATGTGTTCAACCGCCGGAGGGCATCGAATGCACGGAAGGCGGTGCCTGTGCGGCCTGCAGCGGGGTCATCGAACTGGCCCTGGCACGGGCCGGGCAGATGGATATACTGGAAAAACTCCAACCGCTGCGCATCGTCTGCGGTCCCGATTCCAGTCCCCCCGGCGGCGCCGAGAATGTGCTTGTGGTTGGAAAATGCATTTCCCACCTGAAGGAAAGCGGTCATTTCGTCCCCGGATGCCCGCCCCAAGTTTTTCTGGTTACCGATGAACTGCGTGAAATGGCCGGTGTTGACAGAATATTCGGCTGTAAAGACGGCTATATTTTCTAGCAAAGGAGGCACCTTGACCGAAGATCTATCTGTTAAATGGCCCATGGGCCAGCAACCTAATATCTTGTATCCGATTCCTGCTCAAATGGAGTCATTGACCATTCACAGGGACCATTACGGTAAGCCGGCAGATGTAATCCGTATTGAGGAAGTCCCGGTGCCCAAACTGAACCCCGTGGATGCTACCTGTGTGCTGGTGGCCATCCTGGCAACGGGACCTAACTTCAACACTAATTTTGCCGCGCTGGGATTGCCGGTGCCGGTGTTTGGTCGCGGCGACAGTGCATCCATTCATATCCCGGGCAGCGATGCCATCGGCATTGTGGTTGATGCAGGTTCCGCAGTGAGACAGGTAAAAGTCGGTGAAACCGTAATCCTGGATTCCTGGACCGATAAGACCCTCATCCGCGGTTATGAGACCCATGACGGATTTCACGCACAATTTGCCGTCGTAGACGAAGTAAGGGCCATTCCGGTTCCTGCCGCGCTAAAAAACCAAAGCCCATTGCAACTTGCCGCCATGCTGCTCACCTATGGCACTGCTTACCGCGCAGTTGTTGAAAGGTTAGCCGTCAACCCCGGGGACAGCATTTTGCTGATGGGAGGGGGCAAGGGCACCAGCTTTGCCGGGGCCCAGATTGCAAAGACCTTGGGGGCACGAGTTATATTAATGGGTTCAAACCCTGCTTTAGGCAACTCACTGATCGAACGCGGGATTGCCGATGCCTTTGTCGATCGGCGCGGGATTCCCAAAGATGTCTATGGGGTTTTACAAGTCGATGAATCTTACGATCAGTGGTTCCAACGCACCCAGCCTTTTCGGCAAGCGGTTTATGCCGCCAACGCTGGAAAACCCGTCGATAAGATTTTTGAGCACACCGGCGGCACCAACTTCCCGCTTTTGATTTCAGCCCTGTCGGAAAATGGCGCCTTAGCTTTTTTTGGCGCAACCGGCAGCGGATTAAAAGGGGAGTATAAAGAGACCTTTTTTTACAACCGTCGCCGTTTTGTGATGGATGCCCGCTGGATGTGGATGCGCCAAAAACAGGTTATTTTTCGAAACGCATCAGCCTGAGCAGATTTTTGCGGAAATTGGGCTCCTACCCGGCAAAAGGGGGCTTATCTGGGGTGCCGACCCCTATGCCCAGGAGTTTGCTAAAGCGGCCCTATCAAGAAGCGCCAATCTTGTAATTCTGGCCTCATTTACGGGAGAACCGGGGGGGATTGAGAAGCTTCAGGAACTGGGTATTGCCCCCGCACAGATTATAAATCGTGATCAGTTTGATCTGTCCGAAGACATGCCCGATCCGCTGACAGAGAAAGGAACGCCCAACTCCGAATACGCCAGCCAATATATGAATGTTGCGCGCGCATTGGGGCGTGCCATCTGGCAGGTTTACGGCTCACGAATCAGTCCGGATTTTATCGTTGAACGAGCCGATCAAAGCACCTTGCATTACAGCAGTTTTCTTTTGCGTGATTACAGTGAACGAGAGGACACGGCTTGTGGTTTCATCGTTGTGAAAGGCAGCCAAGATCTTTCCATCTATGGCTCGCATATGTATCGCTCCACCCAGGCGCACGAGGTCGTCCGGCTGTTGGCCCAGAAAAAAATCGTGATGGAGAAAGACGATTTGGAAGTGTGTGACTTAAAGGATTTACCGGATATCCAGCAAAAGATGCTGGAGGGTAATCTCGGAAAACCCAAGGGCGTTGCGCGCGTTCAGACCCATGAAAGTGATCTGAGCATCGCCGGTTTGGAACGCGCTTTTCTCTGGGAAACACTTCACCAAGCCGATCCCAACCAAAGCGACTACCTGGAAGTCAATCTCTTATCTGATATCGGGGTGATTGTATTAAAACGCCCGGCTGCTTTAAACGCCCTAAACCATGATTTGCTTTCACAGCTTGCTGATATTATCGCAGAAATTAAAAATCAAAATACTCTGAAAGGTCGACCTGTGCGGGCCTTGATTATCTGCAGTGGAGCGAGAGCCTTTGTCGCCGGTGCCGACGTCAATGAATTTGAAGGAAATACGGCCGATGGAATTGCCAAAATTGCCGCCTACAATATTTCTGTTTTTTCCGATATCGAAAATCTGAATATTCCAGTTATTTCACTGATCGACGGTTTTGCGCTGGGCGGCGGAAATGAGCTTGCCATGAGCACCCACTATCGTATCGCGACGGAAAATGCAACCCTCGGACAACCTGAAGTCAAACTGGGCATCATCCCAGGATATGGCGGTCTGCAACGGTTGCCAAGGTTGGTGGGCCCGCGGGTGGCCGCAGAGCTGTGTATCAATGGCGAAGCGATTGATGGCAGGGCCGCCAAGAACGCGGGTCTGGTCGACGAGTTTGTCCTTTCTGCTAGGGGCCTGAAGCGTGCTGTTGAGGTTGCCCAGGAATTTGTCGCGCATAAAAGGGCTTTGGTGAAAAAAGCCTGGGACGATCTTTCCGCTAAACAAAATGATGAACTGACTATGCTTTTTGAAGACAGCGAGGTAAAGGGACTCATGGACGCGCCGGCACCTGATGAGAAAGAGAGTAAAGAATTAAAAGCCGCCCGGAAATATGCCGCCCGATTTGTTTTAGCGGCCATGCACTATGGGTTTCAGAATGGTTTTCTTGCCGGCCTGGAAAACGATGCGCGCCTGTTTGGTCAGGTGGCCGCTTCTCCATCCGGACAGGAGTGGATCGGAAGGTTCTTAAAAAAGGATCCGAAGCAAGGTGCGTTCATTAGCCTCCTTGCCCCTAAAAGCAGTTAAACAAAGGAATAAAAATGGTGCAACTGGCCAGAGACGAGCACGAAATGCTGGACGGTAAACACGGCCGGGCCCGACAACGGGCCATGGAAATACTGGTGCAGTATGCCGATGCCCTCGGTGCGCAACGTTTTGTGAACACCAACAATGTACACCTCCTGATCGGGTTTCACCCCTATCCGGAGGTGGTAACCGTGACCGACGGTGATGAATTGGCCTCGAAATTTCTGCTCGATACCGATGAAAAAATTGTTGTGGATTATGTAGAGACCTTCAATACCACCCACATTTTTGCCGTCGACCTTGAGCGCTGGAAGCTCATGGGGGCTTCGGAGAGTCTGCATGAATTGATGGAATCGATTAAAAAATATTGCATCCGCACCGGGATCAGCCTCACATCGACCTGCACCCCTTACCAAGTCGGCAATATCCCGACACGCGGGGAACACTGTGCCTGGACCGAATCCTCGGCCGTGCCTTACTGCAATGCGATACTTGGCGCCCGGACCAACACGGAGGCGGCCCACAGCGCTTTTCCAATTGCTTTGACCGGCAAAGTGCCGCTCTCAGGGTTTCATCTGGACGAAAACCGTCTGGGAAATCAACTTATCCAGGTGGAGACCGACGTTAACAGCGTCATGGACTGGTATCTGCTCGGGTACTACGCCGGCGAGAATTCCCAGATCGAAGTGCCGGTGCTGAATTTGGCCCGGCCGATGGTTCCCAACATCAGCATGTTGAAAGGCTTTAACGCTGCGGGGGCTTCATCCGGGGGGATCATGATGTATCATATTGTCGGTCTCACGCCGGAGGCACCCACCCAGGCGGCGGCATTCGGGGGGCGGAAGATACAAAAGACTCTGAATTACGGTAAACCCCGAGCGCCGCCAAACATATGAAACCCTGAACTCCGCCGAGGACTCCAGTGTCGATGTGATCAATATGGGCTGCCCCCATTATTCCCTGGAACAACTGCGGGATGTTGCCCGGCTGCTGGATGGTAAAAAAGTTCACGGCAACGTTACCCTGTGGATTTGGACCGCTCATCAACTCAAAGACATCGCCGATCGCAATGGTTACACGGATATCATTCTTAAAGCCGGTGGGCAGGTGATGACGGATACCTGTCCATTGAACACCAACCTTTTCCCGCCCGGTACCAAAGTGGTGGCGACCGATTCGGCTAAACAGGCCCACTACACACCGGCCATTACCGGCTTTGATGTCTGGTTCGGTACCATGCAGGACTGTATTGATGCGGCAATCACCGGCAAGTGGAGAGGAGAGTTGAAATGACGCAGGTTGTTCTTAAAGGCAGAAAAGTTGTCGGTGGCGTGACCGAGGGGGAGGCGCTGGTCACCGGTCAGGCAATTTCGACCTGGGGCGGCGTGAACGCCGTCAAGGGCATCATTACCGAGCGGCGACACGAATTGCGGGGGCAGAGTTTTAAAGACAAAATACTGGTGTTCCCATCGGCCAAGGGGTCTTCCGGGTGGTCCACCGTCGCCCAGGTCATTCGGATGGCGGATCAATCTCCCAAGGCAATGATCGTCCGGGATATTAATTCACTGACCGCCATCGGTGCCGTTGTCTTGCGGGTGCCGACTGTGACAGATCTTGACCAGGATCCCACAGAGGTGATTGCCACTGGTGATTGGGTCAAAATAGATGGCGACCGGGGGATTGTTGAAATAATCAAAAAAGTTTGAAATATTTTCAATTTTTGGATCACAATTGAACGAATCAGCGTTCAGCCTGATCAGAGAGGAATATTATTATGCCAAATCAAACTCAAGATGCCAATCGTCGGACAGAAGTGGCGCTGATCACCGGTTCGCGCCGGGGGATCGGTTTAGGAATCGCCCTCGAGCTTGCGAAGGAGGGGTTTCGTATTGTCATGAACGGTACTGCCTCTATCGCAGATACGCAGGAATCCATCCGGGCGGTTCAGTCAGCCGGCGCTGACTGTCATTACATTCAGGCGGATATTTCGGATACCGCGCAGCACGCAAAGATAATTTCCGAGATTCGCGCGAAATTCGGCAAACTTAACGTGCTGGTTAACAATGCCGGTGTCGCGCCATCCCCACGCGAAGATATTCTGGTAGCCAGTGAAGAGAGTTTCGACCGCCTTCTGAGGATCAACCTTAAAGGACCTTATTTTCTGACCCGTGATATCGCCAACTGGATGATTGATCAGCAGAAGATCGCTCGCGAAGATAAATTCAAAATCATCAATATTTCCTCTGTCAATGCCTTCACGGCGTCGCCCTCCAGAGGAGAATACTGTGTTTCCAAGGCGGCCATGGGGATGATGACCGCCCTTTTTGCGGTCCGGCTGGCCGAATACGGAATTGGCGTATTTGAAATACGTCCCGGCATCACCAAGACGGATTTGACCGCTGTTGTCAAAGATAAGTATGATCAATTGATTTCCGAAGGTTTGCTACCGATCGCTCGCTGGGGGTTGCCGGCCGATATCGGAAAAGCGGCCCTAGCGCTGTGTAAGGATTATTTTCCTTATTCCACCGGCGAAGTCATCAATGTTGACGGCGGTTTTCACCTTAAAACCCTGTAGGGAACATCCGGCATTTTATCCAAAAGTAATAACAGAAGGTCGAAGAAAACACCGCGTTGAATAGTTTACTGGTTGAATGGTTGATTAGGTAAATTATAGTCATAATTTTAGAATGTTACGATTGTTGAAACATGAAACGTCCAATTATTTTGCAGCTACGGCATAAATCCATATTTACAACCACTTAACCAATCAACCAACATCAACGATATCTGAAGTAAGGAATTGTATCAATTTTTATTGATACCCCGCTCGGGAGTTCAAGGAGGGAAAATTTGATTGATAAAACGCCGCCTCAAACATGGGATGAGGAAGTTGACATCATCATTGTCGGCAGCGGTTTTGCGGGTTTGGCTGCTGCCATTGAAGCAAAGCAGGCGGGCAGTTCCGTCATGATTTTAGAAAAGATGAGAGGCTATGGCGGCAATTCTACCATCAGTGATGGTGTCGTTGCCGCTGCTAACACATCGATGCAGGCAGACTCAAACATTACCGATTCTGCACAGCTGATGTACGAGGATATGCTCAAAGCCGGCCTTGGGCTTAACCAGCCAGAATTGGTTCGGGTACTGAGCGAAAAATCCAACGAGACCTTCCAATGGACCATCCATTCTTTAGGGGTTAAATATTTAAACCGCGTGGACCAATTCGGCGGACATTCTGTTCGAAGATGTTATACCACCCACAACCGTTCCGGTTCCGCCATAATCAGGCAACTGCTCCTAAAGATCAGGGATTTGGGAATGAAAGTCAGAACCAAGGCTTTTCTCCAGACAATTATCCTGGACTCTAACGAGCGGATTTGCGGTGTGCTTGTACGGGATGGATATGAATACCCGAAAGCGAATTCGGGAACTGTCAAAACGATTAAAGCGCGAAAAGCAGTTGTTTTGGCCACCGGGGGGTTCGCCAATGATATCGAATTGAGAACCAGTCAGGATCCCAGGCTGACCCGTGATATCGGAAGCACGAACAAGTACTCAACTACAGGAGAGGCTTTAAGAGAAGCATTGCGAATTGGCGCGATGCCGGTGCATCTTTCATGGATTCAACTGGGACCCTGGGCATCTCCAGATGAAAAAGGCTATGGTGTCGGGCCGGAATTTGCCAGCTATATTGCGTTTCCGTACGGCATTGTGGTGAACCCCAAGACCGGTCGTCGTTTTGTCAATGAATTGGCAGATCGTAAAACACGGGCCGATGCTATCCTGAATATCGGTCAGCCTTGTATCGGAATTGCCGGTGAAGAAGGGATTAAAGCTTCGGGACATCCCATAGCGCACTGTCTACGGAAAGGGGTTGTAAAAAAATTCGATCAGGTTCACGAAATTGCCGACTTTTATCAAATTCCGCTTGATTCACTCAAAAATACCATTGAACAATTTAATGATTATGTCCGATGCTGGCATTGATAAAGATTTTAATAAGCCCATACTGGCGGATGCTCAACCCCTGAGATATCCGCCTTATTTCTGTATTCGCCTGTGGCCGAAAGTGCATCATACCATGGGAGGCATTTTGATTAACTCGAAAGCTCAGGTGCTCAATTTATCTCTCCAGCCGATCCAGGGTTTTTATGCGGCCGGGGAAGTTACCGGGGGGATTCACGGTGCCTGCCGTTTGGGCAGTTGTGCGATTATCGACTGTCTGGTCTTTGGGCGCATTGCGGGCGAGAACGCCGCATCCCAAAATTAGGTCTAATTTACATGGATTCAGAAGTTAAGCGTCCGGTGCCTCAGTGCTTTTATCCACAATTACGGTAACATATTCTCTGTATCCGTGTTTATCAGTGGTGATCTGTGTCCAGATTTTCAAATTTTGTAAGAAGGTAGGTCTCCAGATCGTTGAGCATGCCGATTTGGTGATCGGTGAGATCTCCGGTTAGTTTTAAGCGCTTAATTTCATTCAGAGCCCCCGTCGGGGTTAGTCGATGCTTTTCGCGGTAATCTATCATCGCATCCGCTTCCCTGGACGGATTGATACGTTGCATGTAGGTTTGGAAATCTTCGGCCAATTTTGCGGACATGGCAGCCGGATAATTTCGGCAAATAACCCGCAAAGCCAGGGTGCGGGCATCCGGGCTTGTAAATTGATGGATCACATCGGCCTTTTTTTCCAGAGAAGCCTGGTGAAATTTCCGGCATAATAATTCATCAGCCCGGGAATAGAATCCGATTTGATATAGAGACGCATCCGGATCTAAGTTCGGGATGAACGGGTAGCGATACTCGCGGTAATATTTCACGATTTTTTGGAAAATATCGTGATTTTCCTGCAGCCATTTCAGGTTTTCTTCAAAAAGAGCGCTGCGTTCCCCCCCTATTTTCTTCCAGTATCTTTTGTGGGGCGGCAGCAATATCCCAGGCTCCCCCATGCGTTTGCGGACGACCCAGGTCGTCTCGGCGATGGACTCAGGCGCAACTTCGCGCAGCTGGGGGTGATCCAATCGCAGCCACAATGTTTGATTGGGGTAGGGGATTGAGCGACCGATGGAGATGACCGGAATCTGGTAATTTTGTCCGGCACCGTATTCGCCACTGACCAATAATCCCCTGCAATGATCCCCAGCGGCGCTTTTCAGGGCAACTGGCAGTTTTGCCTGTCGATGAGCATCCGTTTCCTTATCAAAACAACCTTCCATATATCGCCACATCTTTTCTTCCTTGAAAAAGCGGCGGGCCAATTCAACTGTGGCTGCCACATCCACGATCGCATCATGGGATTGACCGGATACGAGCCGGTTGGCGGAATTGAGGTGTTCTAATTTTAACGAAAGCTTGCCGTCAATTTCAGGCCAGATCAACACGTCTTTTTTGTAAAGCTGGTAGATAACGGTTATCGGAAACAAATCCATCCGGCTGCAGCCGTTCTTGTACTGGTGGGTATAAGGTGGCAGTAAATTTCTGTGAAACGAAAACCGCATGAATTCATCATCGAATCCCATCGTGTTGTAGCCAATACTGGTGGTCCCGGGCTGATTCATTAACCGATGGATTTGCGCGGAAGCCTCATATTCACATAGCCCCTCGGAAAATTCGGTGGCGGAAATGCGATTGGTGAGAACCGCCCCGGGAGATGGAACCACATCCGGCCGCAGTTTAACCTTGACGGCATAGCGGTCTATTTCATTAAGCTGGCGATCTGTGCGAATGGCGGCAAACTGAAGGATTTGGTCAAAGGCCTTGCTAAACCCGGTGGTTTCGATATCGTAAAATAGGTAACTGTCGGTCATGGGGTCACATTTTTAACGGTCTGTACGGTCTGATAGGAATGGCTTGACCCACAAATACTACAAATATGTTGGATAGGATAGGGAAATTATAGTTGATTCAATTTTCAGGCCTATTTTCCCTTTTTATCATCACGGGCATCGATGCTCAAATCATCCTGACTATAGCCGAATGTCTCTATGAGTTTGAGGGCGGTTTTGACAACCTCGTCAGGAATCATTCGGGTTTCTACATAGATATCCGTTTCTTGAATTTTTTCCGGTATCCTTAGCTGATCCGAATAGCGGGAAAAGTAAGGCTTTTGATTGTCGGATATCCACAAAACTTTCTCGAATTCTTTTTCGTGAGTCGAGGCTAAATAGTCGCACAGGATCGGCAGCACTTCATCCCAAGCGCGGACAATATGGGAGTGGCCTATAAAGGTAAAGGATTTAATGGTTTTTTCCGAATAGCTTTCGAATCTTCTATCATTGTCATGATTAGAAGTTTCTTGTGACGCCGTTGGAGGGGGATTCGTCTTCGCTATCGAATATTTCCGGTTCCAGGCGGGTGGAGGGTGGCGCGGCCACGGTACTGGGAATATCCGTTAATAGCCATTTATCGCCATGCTGACTTAAAAACGTTTCAATCGATTTAATGTCGACCTTATAGCCACAAAGCTTTTCGGTCTCTAAACTTAACAATTCAATAAAAATTTTATTAGGCTGAGAAATGATTTGATTCCAGGCTTTGGGTAGAAAATCGGCCGCCATTTTCTGTTGTTTGTCACGGAAAAGATTTTTAGCAGATTTTAATGCCTGCCCCTTGGAAACTTTATCCATGGTGAGCAAATCGACGACCTGGGGAACGAAGGTGTCCGGTTCCTGATTTAAAAAATCTGCGGAATAAAACCACTTTTGACGCCAACTGCCTTTGGATGATGTCAAATAAAACCACCAGGTAATTCCGTTGGTAAGCACGCCGATGTCGGCTTTTTCCTCAGAGGCCAGCTCAACGAATTTTTTTTGATGATCATCTAATTTTTCACCAATTCTTTTAACCTCGACGAAGATTTTATTTGAATCCCCGATTCGCAGGGCGTAGGAAACATGCGATGAATTTGTTCCATAGTCCGGACAAACCTCATCAACATTAAAAATATCCCAACCTAGAGATGACAGCAGGCGCAAAACCACCGCCTGTTTGGTGGAAGCTTCATCAAAAGAGGATAATTTTTTATTTGCCTTTAGATCTTCGATAAACGATTTAATTTGTTTTTGCATCTATTTCTCCGGTTTTCATTCGCCATGAAAGATATGGAAAATCACTATGGGGAATAGGTTAAAATTGCTTGATTTTTTAAAGAATTATCGGTAGTTTGTGATAAAACTTAAGAAAATTGAATGTAAATCCGAAATTTTTATAGCAAAGTTTTGAAGCACGGTAATTGCAAATTCAGGTGTCCATCTTTTCCACGGATTCTCTTGCGATGACACTGGCAGAATAGCATCACTTTTCAGACAGCTCTATCCTCTCTTCAACCATCTTAAGGTACGTCGCTGCCCTGCTTCGTGGATTAATCTTGATGCAGCGCAGAAGCGCTTCACGGGCCTGCCTATATTTTGCCATTTGGAAATAGGTCGCACCCAAATTGAGGATCGCCTGCTCGAACCGGGGAGAAATGAAAAGTGCTCTATTGTAATAATCCACGGCCGTATCAAAATCCTGCAATTTTGCGTAGCATGTCCCAAGATTGTTGATGACATGGATGTGGTAGGGATGATCGGCATGGGCCTTTAGAAAATCTCCACATGCTTCCTTGATTTTACCCATAGAAAAATTGGCCATCCCCCGGTACCACAGCAAGGGTGTTGATGTCGGGTCCAAATTGTAATAGCGCCAGTTAGCGTTATCAATTTCAGTGATGGCCCCTTTCCAATCCTTAGCCCGGTAGGCAGCAATTGCTTTTTTGGTGTGCACCTCAGCTTCGAAGCGGGTGAACCCAGAGATCAAACCAAAGACCAATATAATCAGGATGGTAATGTTCAAAGAAAATATTTTGCTGGGGTTCACCGCTTTTTGTGTCGGAAAGGTCTGATGGTAGATGGTGACAGGACCGGCGGCAATGATCATAAAAAAAATGTTGTGAAAAATACGCTCCTTGGGAAAAGAAACACAAGATATCACCGCAAACCCGATGATTCCGAACAGCATCAGGATTGTGAATAATTTCTTTTGGTTGTCGACTGTATGGCGGATGATCCGCAGACTGTAAAATATTATAACACCCCAAAACAAGAGGTAACCAAAGAGCCCTAAAACGCCGGTTTCCGAACAAACCCAGAAGAAATCATTATGAGGTCGCTGAACTCGCATTTCACGTCGCCCGTTGTGAGATGCTCTGATTTTCTGATCGTAAACAGGAAAAACAATCTTCCATTGGCCCAACCCAACCCCCAAGATGGGGGCTGCCTTTATCATCTGAAGAGATTTCTGCCAATACCGCAAACGTCCGTTAAGCGTGGTAAAGGTCTTGAGCGTTACCGGCGGTGGGTCCGAATTTTTTATATCGGGCTGAATGCGATTGGTTTAACAAAGGGTGGCGATGGTTAATCACGGTAGAGTGCAGCCCAAATGGCCGCCGAAAAGGAAATAACAAAAATGACAAGTATTAGCAGCAAACGCCGAAGGTAGGATTTCTTTTCATTTTGCGTTAACTTCAACTTTTGATGCCGCAACAGAACCGGCAATATCGTTGCGAGAGATGAAATAAGGATCGCCCCCCAAACCGCCCGGCTCTCCGAAACAGCGACGGCAAAGAAGACACCCGTCAACGTCATCAGGCTCAGTTTGTGCCAACCGTTCGAAAATTGCAGTGCTCCGAAAAAAATGAATGGAAGCATCAGAAAAAGAGCGGACGCAAACAGATTGGGGTTGGCCATAGTGGCATAGATGGCGCGGTTTCCGGGTATACTGGTGAATGCTATTTGGAAGTATTGGCTGATGCCAATGAGTCCCAAGAATAAAGGCCGTCACGATCACAGATCTGGTTAAAATTAAAAAACCTGTCTTATTTCGAGCCAGGATAAGACAGGCAACATATAAAAATATGAATGATAATAATATTTTAAGCCATTCAAAAACCCCATCGGCAAGGTTGATGGCTCGGATCAAAGACAAACCCGACACCGCGGCGTATCCGATCGCAATCGGAAAAATTGCCCGATAAATGACCGTAAAATCATAGAAATGGCATAACCTGGAGCCCTGGATAAAAAAAAATAGAGTAATGATAATTGTGAGTACGGTCCAGGCCAGAAATCTGATTGACAGCACCGGATCGATGGTGGCGTAAGAAAACAGGAAGGGAATAAAAAAAACAGCGCCGCCGATAAGTATCATCAGATCCAGGCTATTGCTTTGGTATTTTGTAATTTGAAATTCTTTAATTGCTGGAATCTGACACCCGCCATCTGAAAGTTTCATCTGTCTCCCCAGGAGCGGTGTTACTCTACAATGGTGCTGGTAGGCTGAACAAATTTGGTTTCTTGACCTGAAAGCGA
This sequence comes from uncultured delta proteobacterium, assembly GCA_963723215.1. GTDB lineage: Bacteria > Desulfobacterota > Desulfobacteria > Desulfobacterales > JAFDCJ01 > JAFDCJ01. The sequence goes on along the minus strand of CAVRQG010000005.1, from coordinate 24,740 downwards.
AACATCCAACATGGTGCCGCTGCATTTACCCGGGTGGCAGATGAACAATGAGATTGTTTTTTGACTCTCATCCCAGGTGATGGCATAGTTGAGGCCTTTGAGAAGCCGGCTGATAGAGACTCTTAAGGTTTCATTTTGCAACTCGATCGAAATTGGTGTTTTTTTCCACTCTTCACTAAGATAAAACCGGTAGCCGGTATGTTTAGCAATTTTTTCAAGGACAGTCTTCAAACTTTCATCCTTGGCTGTCAGAGAGATCAAGGGGGCAGCAGGGCCGGCCGTTTCGGCACCAAGTGATGGGAAAGTGGGGTGGGTTAACAGAATGGCCAAAAAGCATACAGACACCCTTAATGTTTTTAAATTTAGTTTCATATTCAAAATAAATATGATAAAAATAGTTGGGCTTAGGGATTTTACATAACATCCACATCGGGAAGTATATTGGAATTTTTATCCTCATAAGCAGGAGGAATACTTCTTATAGCATCCCAAGGCCTCCTCGTCAAACCGATCAACGAGCCTGACAATTCTCCTTAAACTCCAACATACTGAAATAATTTCGTATCTCATATTCTAAATAAAGCAGGGGGGTAGTATTTCTTAAAGCAAGGGCGGGGTATGTTGGATATGCAAAGTTTGCCTTGTACCTTTGCTGATGCCGGCTTATCTAATTTTGGGCCACAGATTTCGCAGATTGCGTGGATTCCTCTGATCACTTGAAGGGCGATATCAAATCTGTCGGGTCAAATCCGCCGAAGTTTGCTTCGATTGAATGGGAATTAACCTATTTGGGATATCCCTTCAGCTCTGCGGCGGGGGAGTTCATCTATTTTTTTTCTATGTCTGCGGACCCCCACCAGACCGATCAATCCGGTAGAAATCAGAAATAATATGGGGCTGTTTTTGCTGAACTCCTCTGATATCGTATTGCCAATTTGACTATCATTTTTCAGTTCTTTTTGAAGTTCACCATTTATAAAAGTATGATCGTAATGGGTTGAGATCGACCATCCTGTTATTGATAATCCGGTCATTAAAACAACTAAAAGAAAAATTAATCTGTATTTTTTAAGTTTCATTCTCACACCTGTTTATATCTTTAGGATCTATAGTTACTCTGTTTATCACCGTTTTCAATAACTATACCAAACGGGCATCTCTTCCTAAAAAAAAGCAAGTATCAACTTAACTTGCTGTATTTAATATAAATAAAAAATAGATTTTGCTTCAAATCACAGCTGATATCATAAATAAAAGTTTTTGAATTGTGAAAAAATTTTCACAATATCATTTGATATATTCATAACTATAGGAATTTTTTTTCACAATTTTGGTTGGTCAGTTATGGAGGGGTGATGCATGTGTTTCGAAGAGCATGGCTGGAAATTCGGACAGGGTATAGCTTTAACGCGTCAGGGATCGTGGAATACCGATATTTTCATATGGGCAATTCCGAAGCTGGGAGGATAAGGGGGAAGGGGGTGATTCGTTGGAGGCCTAATATTCGTGATGATTCAGGGCGATGATCAAAGTGGTGGTTCTGCTAACGGCGAAAGAGGACGAAGCCCCGATGATCGCGAAGGCGGGCAGAGAGGGCAATCCGACCGATTTCCGCCAAGTTCCATCCAAGCGATGAAATTATTGTCAGTACCGGTTTACCAGGTTTTCGGAAAATTAAAAGTAAGCTGGAGCCATATGCGCTGACGATCTATCGTGTCATTGTCATCCGCATCGAGCAACTTTTGATGATTATAACTATAAGACAGCCGCAATAAATGACGCTCAGTCAGCCGATAGAAGGCAGATGGCGTCACATCAAAATACCATCTGTCATCGTCTGTTTCCGGACTGTCTTCTATCAGGTTGGAGTAATAAATGCTTCCGCTGAAGCCGACCCCAAATCTCTGGGACAATCTATGGTCGATATTGGTATACAATCGGGAAACATTGATAATTTCTCCATTCGTTCTGGTTCGCAGATTGTTGCTAAAACCCAGGCGGCCGGTTGTCAACTCACCTTTCTTGCGCAGCCACATATCGGCCACGCCCCCCCAGTTATCGGTGTCATCCCGATCATCTTTGTAATTAACACGCGAGTGTCTCGCACCCACGGTGATTGACGTATCCAGTGTTTCACTGAATGGATGCGCCCAGCGAAAATTAAGCGTGGAGTTGTATGCATCCCAATCATCTGAATTCCCCCAAACAAATCTGGGAAAGAGGGTGATCACATCTCTCTGGTTTTGCAACTTGTGCCGATAGAAGAAACGAACGCCGTGAGCTTCTGTATCAACACTTGACGTACGCTCAAAATCGGTTTTTTGATAGTTATAATCGGCACCGATATCAGACCGCTCGGATACAGAATAGTCCAGTCCGGCCCCGGCATTCAATCTTTCTCTATCAGAGAGTCCCCTTTCAACCGAACCGGTTTCGTCGAGCTGGGAATCTTGGACACTATCTTTAACATAGCGGGCTAGAGCAGACACCGACCAACGTTCTGTTAGGCGGTAGTTACCGTTCAGTCCATAGCGCTGGTTAATGCGATTTTGATCGGTATTGTCCCAATAAAGAAACGCATCCCAGCCCGCCAGAGCCGACAGCTTGAGTATTTCCGTGGCGTATGTGAGCCTAAGCGAGGGGATCACTTGTGAAATAGAATCATCGGTCTCATCTGTTCTGGTGTAATAAATATTGGTGTTATATTCCTGCCTGAGGCCGACAGAAGTTAAAAGTTTAGTTTCGGCGGAAAACACATTGGTGGTCGAGAAATATAATAGCATCGAACAAACCAACAACATTGTTTGAGACATCTTTGATTTTAGCATCATTTTTTAATCGCCTCTGTAGGAATTAATAGTTAGCCGACACCGGCATATGGGATGTTTTACCCTTATCGCAACCGTACCCTCAATTGCAACCTGAATTATCTGTAATGATAGCATATTTTATATTTTTCTGCCAAGCTGAAATTCAAGCTGCTGCGATCTGGATACCTGTTTAGATTTGTCCTGATTTTTTCCAACAGAACTGCCGGAGGAAGAAAATTAAATCGCAGAGTCGAAATAGAACTGAAGCTCGATGTATAATTTTGTTAAACTTATTGTATGACAATCCCTGCACTTTTAGGTCGGTGCACTCAATACCACCGTATCCCATAGATGCCACCGGCTCAGCCTGTAATTAATTATATTAAATAATTAAGATAGGTTAGTCAAAATTCCTTCCATTATATTCCCCCCAGTATAATTTCCGATAGATCTTGGCATCCGCCTTGCTCTATACGTGTGTTCAATGATCCCGCTCCGTCACCAGCCGCTATACTTTGCACGGCAGGCAGATCGTTTCGCTCAGGCGAAGCGGGCGGGACTGTTGTGAAAAAAATGTTCGAAAAGGCAAACCATCTGAAAAGATGGGACGCAAAGCCACTGATCCTGTTGCTGAAAGCAGCAGGAAAGCAGAGCTGCCGGGCGGGCCACTCCAATATCGCGTTATCAGGCGATGTGGGGTGGAGGCGGCACCTCTGTTAGCCGCGTCCCGCACCGTGCGGGAAAATCCAAGCTAACGGAGGTATTGTATTGAAAAGTTTAAGGTCTGCTCCCCAAAGATTCGTAAAATCTATTTTTAAAAATTTCTTATGTCCGCACTCGGATATCAGACGTCTGCTTTATTCTCTTGCTTTTGTCTTCATCCTTACCCCTTCATTGGCTGGTGCTGCCCAGGTCAGTCTTGCCTGGGTAAAAAGCACCGGCCGCTGTCGGCTATAAAATACACTACGGTAATTACAGTGGGAGTTATCAATATACTGTGAATGTGGGAAATTCCACCAGTTGCACTATCTCCAGTCTTAACGTAGGGTACAACCTATTATTTCGCAGCCACTGCCTATGATTCGGATGGCAATGAAAGCGACTTTTCAAATGAAGTCTCTCACACAATCATCAACCCACCTCCTGCTGTCGAGGACCTTTTATACACGCCGGTAACGCCCTGTCGCATTGTTGACACCCGAAAATCTGGCGGCATAATCAATGCCGCCACCCAACGCAGTTTCCATGTTTACGGCTCAGGGAGCACCATACTTGCTCAAGGCGGCACAAGTTCCGGTTGTCCATCTCCGCTGGGAGAGCCGCTTGCCGCCCATATCAATATGATTGCGGTGAACCCTACAGGCAAAGGCAACCTGCAGGCCTTCCCCAAGGGTGCCGGATCGGGCGCCGGAATATCGGTCAATTACAATGCGATTAACACCAATTTGGCCAATGCCGGCACTGTAAAGACAAGTCCTGGGACCGGCGCGGACATCACGGTGTCTTCAGGCGTTTCCTCCGCACACACCGTCATCGATGTTTTGGGGTACTATTATCCCAAAGGGGATCTCCTATATACACCCGTAACGCCGTGCCGAATCGTCGACACCCGAAAATCGGGGGGTAAGATCGGCGCCGCCAAACAGCGCAATTTTTATGTTTATGGCACCGCCGGTACCATAAGTGCTCAGGGCGGCCACACAGCCGGCTGCTCTTCACCGCTGGGTGAGCCCCTGGCGGCCCACATCAACATGGTGGCAGTGGATCCCACCGGCAAAGGCAATCTGCAGGCCTTCCCCAAGGGAGCCGGACCGGGCGCCGGAATATTCGTCAACTATAATACGATTGACACCAACCTGGCCAACGCCGGCATTGTTAAGACAAATTATGGGACCGGCACGGACATCACAGTGTATTCCGGTTTTTCTGCCACCGATACCGTCATCGATGTCCTAGGATATTATTTTTCAAAGGGGGATCTCTCGTACACGCCCGTAACGCCTTGCCGTATCGTTGACACCCGAAAATCAGGGGGGAGGATCGGCGCTGCCAAACAGCGAAATTTTTATGTACACGGTTCCGCAAGTACCATACAGGCCCAGGGCGGCGACCCTGACGGCTGCAAAGCACCGTTCGGTGAGCCGCTGGCGGCCCACATCAACATGGTGGCAGTGGATCCCACCGGCAAAGGCAACCTGCAAGCCTTCCCCAAGGGTGCCGGATCGGGCGCTGGAATATCGGTCAATTACAATGTGATTGACACCAACCTGGCCAACGCCGGCACCGTCAAGACAAGTTATGGGACCGGTACGGACATCACGGTGTCTTCCGGATTTTCTTCCGCACACACCGTCATCGATGTTTTGGGGTATTATTATCCTGCTCCCTAGTATCAACCACAAATACTATAGATCGCCCGAAAGCGTTCATCAACGATTTTAAAATCAAATTTGCCAAAATTTAAGGCAGGGTCGGTGTATTGCAGTTCAGCTTAAAACGTTCCGATATCCAATTACCATACTGAATCCTGAGGGTTGCGATTCTGCCAAAAACAAAGCGTGGGACACTGTCCCACGCTTTCAAACCTGAGCAAATGATTTGACATATAGCCCCAGGATGTTCGAGCCGGTTTAGCTATCCTTTAAGCCATAGTCAGTTCATCTTTTAAGTTCGGCTGCGATCATTTCGTTAATGTCCCCAAGGCTGATGCGCTCTAAATGCTTGCCATTAATGAAAACCGTCGGGGTAACGTTTATGTTTAGCTGACGACCTTCCCTTAAATCGCGATCGACTATGGCCTTGATGGTCTGCGATTTCAAGTCTTGATTGAATTTAGTCATATCAAGTTCCAGCTGTCTTGCGATGGCCGCAATCGTGGCTTTATCGAGAAGCTCCTGATTCTTAAACAAGGCTCGATGAAATTCCCAGAATTTACCTTGGTTATCGGCGGCACGGGCTGCAATAGCGGCCTCGGTCGAAATTCGATGATTGGAATTCGGGTAGTGCTTAATTATCAATCTAACTTCTTCAGGATAGATCTGCTGGACATCTTTCAGGATTGGTTCCAACAGCGCACAGGCGGAACACTGGTAATCGTCAAATACAGCGATGGTCACCGGTGCATTATGGGGCCCTGAAAAAGGCAGGCCGTCTGTATTTATCTGGTAAACGGGTAAAATTTTAATGATTTTGAGGGCTTTTGAGGTCGTGCCGGTTAGGATAAGCTCGTTTTTGGCTCCGGAATACGATAGGTTATCAAATGCTCCGTCAATCGGAATGCGATTGACGATCTTATCTACCGAGTTTTCATAAATAAGAACCGCATTGGCAGTCAGGATAAAAAGATGGGAACCGTCATGCGAACTAACGGCATCGATAGGACCTTCATTTAAGCTGATATCTTTAAGCAGGCGCCATTCGATATCTGCACCATAACTCTGGCTAACCAAGGACCAGCTGATCGCTAAAAACAGGGCACATCCCAAGACAGCTCTCATAGCGGGCACAACTTTTCTATTTTTGCAATAGCTAAGGACGACCCTTTCATTGAAATTTCTCATCACAGATCTCCAATTTTTGTTTAACATTAGCTTTACCCTGCGTTTGGCAGGCTTATGAGAATTTTTAGACCTAAGTTAACACTTTTGCCTTAATTTTTGAAAGGGTTTTTTTAGCATCGAAATGTTTTTCCTAAAAATCGCTTGACAAATCACATTGTCAAACTATCTTAAGTTTAAGAGGTGGTGGCAAGAGGTTGCATAAACACCATCCTATACAGCACCGCCAATGATTTCTCACTTAACAGTTTTTCGTTGAAATAGATATATCGAGATAGTTAAAACCAGGAACTGCTGTTTAGCATGCATTATATCATAAACTGTTTTTAAGAAAATTTTAGGCGATGTTTCCTTGATCCGACAAAAGATACTTTTTTCCTATCTCGCTATAAGGCCAACCTAAAGCCCGGTAATTTCTAATTTCTCAACCTAACTAAATCTACTTCCGAGGATGATCCGCTAACGATGGAAAGGAGGTGAAGAATCTTCCAGAAATTTCATTAATAATACCAAGTGTTTACTATTTTGCATTGCACATAACCATCAAAAAGGAGGGTAAAATAATGAAACGAATTAGATCTTTATCAATACTAGTCGCTATAACAATCAGCATTCTAATCGTACCCGGAGCATTTGCGGAAACTCCTGCTGGAGGTACATCCGGCCCATCAGAGTATGAAGCGTCAATAGCATCTGTGGAAGATAACCGAGACGCCGTTATATCGAGTATCATCGGCAACTTTCGGGCTGAGATGGATGCAAATGATGAATACGCGGGCTGGGATGCGGAACTGACTGCTGCCCTGGAATCTGCGCCGGCGGACAAAGTACTTGCTGCAAGTCAGGCGAGCAGCTATGCTGAAGTCGTGGCTGCTTTGTTTGGTAGCTGGACAGGACCGGATGTAACCGTATTGGAAGACGGCGAAAGTCCTGAGGATTTTGCCAGCGAATTTGGCGAAAATTTCCGGGACCTGGTCTTTACGCCGCTTACCCCCTGTCGCATTATCGACACCCGCTTCACAGCAGCCGGCATACTCCAGCCAGGTTTTGGCAGGCAGTTTCAGGTGAATCTGCCGAACTTCTCTTCGCAAGGCGGCTTTTCTGGTTCTTGCGGGATTCCGACCACGTTGGAGGTCGCTGCTGTCGCCATCAACGTGACATCTACCGGTCAGACGGGGAATGGAAATCTCAGAGTCGTCAATACGGGCGGCGGTGTTCCTAATGCATCCCTGCTTAATTACACCCCTGGCCAAAATCTCGCCAATGCCGCGGTTGTGCGGTCCGCGACCGCTGTCGGAAATGATATTTTTATCCTTTCGAGTTTCGCGGCATCGCATGCGGTCGTCGATTTGCTGGGCTATTTTGCGGCGCCGCTCAGGGCACCGGTGGATAATAATGTGTTAAGCACCACTCAGAATATCGGCAATAACGTTAATTTCAGCGTATTCAGTCCGATATGTCCCTCTGGCTGGCGTCTTACGGGCGGAGGATTCTTAGAGGATCGCTTTACGTTGAATATGAATATGGTTGCAGCTCGACCGGTACTGAATAATGACAATTCCACAACGAGTGGAAATGGCATAAACCGGGCCAACCGGTGGCTGTGTCAGGGGCGCAATCAGTTTGGTTCTACCGTTCCGGTTACGTGCTACAGTGTATGTGCGCGAACACCAGGGCGCTGACACCATTTGATACCTTGATTTTCCATCCACTGCGGAGCGTATCGAACCGCCCTGCCTACCGGGCGGAAAGCCAAGTCCGGCAGAAATAACAAAGGGGCAACGTGATTTTCGTTGCCCCTTCTCTGTATGGTGCCAATTGATGAGACCGCTGCAAGCCTTTTTGATGACGTTGACGTCACAACCTAGCGGCGGCGGAGAATCTCGATTTCCGGATTCTATGTTGCTGCAGCGACAGGCAGTTGGTGCGGCGGCATGCGAGCGTTTGAGATAGGATAAATCTTCGTTCGCCCAAATTCCAATAGGATGGTCGGAAAGCGATCTTCTCTTCTCACGCTTTAGAGTCAGAACAGACTGATGTTATCCTCTCTTTTTTTCAATTGATGTTTTGAGATTTCATTTGTCAAGTGAAATGCATCGAAGCGAAAAATTCGAAATAAAACCGCTATTCCAACCCGAAACAACGAACCTTCTTAACTGTCCAGCCTAAATGTCGCATCCTAGTTTCGTTCATGGTTTATTCATTTTTTGGGATTCTTTGTCAGTTGTGAAAAAACTTACCAAATTAGTGGTATCATTTTTCACATTGGTGGGAAAAAAAATTCATAACCAACTAATATTACTGTATATTAGTTTAAGTTAATACTTGACATGAGAAAAAAAGACTGATATTTGATAAGCTATTCTAAATTCTAAAGAATAGACAGCGAAGATGCGTATTTAAATAGCTTGCCGAATCTGAAGAGAAACCTTTTCAATTTATAAGTTTGGAAACCTTATCAAGGAAGGCTCTAAACTTAAAATTATGCTTGTAAAATAGATAGCAACATCAGGACGGATATGCTTCCTGACGAAGCAGGAAAATCTTTTCAGAACAGTGGAAGCATATATGTTCATGATGTGAACCAAGCGAAAAGGAGAATCGCAATGCGAAGGACAATCATAAAAATTTTATCTTTTTACACTGACCACATTCATCTTTTCATCTTTGATTTTGTCGCAGAATGCCTATAGCGAAAAGCTTTGTTGGGGAAACAGAATTCATTAATTTGAATACAAACCACCCGTATCCGGCTGAAAATGCCGGGGAGGTTGCGGAATATTTTCAAGTGAGCAGACCGAGTGCTACATTTATTCTGGTTCATTTTAATCATTTTTCCCTCAATGCCGGAGATTACGTCGAGATCAGAGATAGTGATAATATCCTTCGACAAACCATCGATAACGATAATCCCGGCAGGACGGATTTCTGGTCTCTGGCTGTGGATGGAGACACCGTTTTTATCAGCTTGATTTCCGGCTCTGCTGAAGGCCGGTCTTATGGATTCGAAATTGATCAATATGGATACGGGATTGCACCGATTAGGTATCGAAAGCACCTGTGGGACCGACGATAAAGTGGACATTGAGTGCGTGAGCGGTACCCCCCAATACCAAAGGGCCAGGAGTGTCGGCCGGATGTTGTACCAAAAGGGTTCAAGCTTTTTTTTATGCACTGGTTCGATCATATCGGCAGAGAATCATTTCCTAACGAATGAACACTGCATCGACAGTCAGGCCAGTTACAGATACCCTTCAAGTTCGGTTTAATTATCAATTCACCACTTGTGGTGGGATTCAATCTTGCAAGCTACGATACCTATTATGGTGATGCTTTCCTGGTAGCCGATTACAATTATGACACTTCTTTAGTGACATTATCCGGAAATCCTCAAGCCACATACGGCTATCTGGAATTGGAACCGAGAGCCATGGTGCTTAATGAACCGGTTTACATCCCTCAACACCCAGGTGGTAATCCTCAAAATGTACGATGATGGTCCAGTGGTCGATCCTGTGGCTGTATGGTAGAACCTTTAACAGCGATTTCGGGTACCAAGTCGATACCGAAGGCGGAAGTTCCGGCTCACCCGTTCTATCGATGAATACTCACAAGGTTGTCGGCTTGCACCATTTTGGGGGCTGTAGCATCTCACCTCCCTTCGGTCAGAACCAGGGCGTACTCATGTCAAACGTTTACCCAATAATTGAACCCTTTCTGCCTTCTGCGGTGACTGATGAACTGGCGTATACGCCGGTAACGCCTTGCAGTATTGTCGACACCCGCAACACCTCCGCGGGTATAATTGGTGCTTCTACCCAGCGCAATTTCCGTGTGTTCGGCTCAGGCGGCACCATCAGTGCCCAGGGCGGCAATGCAGCCGGCTGTCCCTCACCGCTGGGTCAGCCCCTGGCGGCCCACATCAATATGGTTGCGGTCGACCCGACCGGCAAAGGCAACCTGCAGGCCTTCCCGGTGGGTGCCGGCACCGGCAGCCGGGCTGTCGGTCAACTACAACACCATTGACACCAACCTGGCCAATGCCGGCACCGTCAAGACGGTTACCGGAGCGGGCCGGATATCACGGTGGCCTCCAATTTTTCGTCCGCCCACACGGTCATCGATGTTTTGGGATACTATTATCCGGATGGGGATCTCTTATACGCGCCGGTGACGCCCTGTCGTATCGTCGACACCCGCAACACGTCCGCGGGTATCATCGGTGCCTCTACGCAGCGCAATTTCCATGTGTTCGGCTCCGGCGGCACCATCAGTGCCCAGGGCGGCAATGCGGCCGGCTGTCCCTCACCGCTGGGTGAGCCCCTGGCGGCCCACATCAATATGGTGCGGTCGACCCGACCGGCAAAGGCAACCTGCAGGCCTTCCCGCTGGGTGCCGGCACCGGCAGCCGGGCTGTCGGTCAACTACAACACCATTGACACCAACCTGGCCAACGCCGGCACGGTCAAGACGGTTACCGGAGCGGGGCCGGATATCACGGTGGCCTCCCATTTTTCGTCCGCCCACACGGTCATCGATGTTTTGGGATACTATTATCCGGTTGGGGATCTTATATACGCGCCTGTGACGCCCTGTCGTATCGTCGACACCCGCAACACCGCCGCGGGTATCATTGGTGCCTTCGACCCAGCGCAATTTCCGTGTTTTCGGCTCCGGCGGCACCATCAGTGCCCAGGGCGGCAATCCTGCCGGCTGTCCCTCACCGCTAGGTGAGCCCCTGGCGGCCCACATCAATATGGTAGCGGTCGACCCGACCGGCAAAGGCAACCTGCAGGCCTTCCCGGTGGGTGCCGGCACCGGCACCGGGCTGTCGGTCAACTACAACGCCATTGACACCAACCTGGCCAATGCCGGCACCGTCAAGACGGTTACCGGAGCGGGACCGGATATCACGGTGGCTTCCAACTTTTCATCCGCCCACACGGTCATCGACGTTTTGGGATACTATTATGCCGCTCCTTAGTGCATTGAGTATGCATTGTATAGGATGAGGTGTTGAGAATCTATCCCTAATTTTACGTCTCAGAAATTCTGCAACTTATTGGAAATATATTTTCTTTGTGGCCATCCACCTTGAGACGCCACACAGCCCCAGTGAAATGAAAATAAAGTTTCCTATGCCTAAGATATAAGTAGGGCAGGGCGAGGTAGAGATGAAGATAAAAAAAAATGCATTTAATGAAGTTATCTTATCTGGAAGCAATCGCAAGAATGATCTGGAGAAAGCTCAAATAAGACGGACCCAAGCTTTAGCCAAAGACTTACTATTTTTTATGCTTGCCTGTGTTATTAGTGTACTCATTTTGCCAAACACTGGAACAGCCGCAACCCTGAATCTAACGGAATCGAGTCCAGGGGTCGCAATCTCTCCGAGTGTTTCGATTGGCGGAAACGACCGGTGGGTTGCTTGGCTCGAATACACCTTTGAAGGAATAGACAATGAATCCGCAGCCATCAAGGCCCAGCACTTTGGTACCTCGGGTTCGGTTGAAGGCCCACTCACCGTGGCGAGTGGTCGAGTCATGACACCGCTAGCCCTGACCGTGGATTCGGAGACCGCTTGGTTTTTCTGGATCGAAGTGGATACCCACAGCAGCCAGCTGCGTGCGCGCCGCCGTGAAGGCGCGAGCTGGACAGCTTCGGTTACCATCTCGACAAACCGTGCAGCCTACCCGTCGGCCACTCTCGACCAAAACGGCAATCCTTGGGTGGCGTGGGAGAGCTATTCTGGAACAGACGCCGAGATCTACGTCTCGAACTGGAACGGTACAAACTTTACCACGCCCGCTTTGGTATCACAACCAGCTGTTCCGGCCTATAGCCCCGTGATAGAAACAGACACCGAGGGTGGCATATGGGCTGCCTGGCAGGCGAAGGTCGGATCCAACTTTGAGATTCTGATTCGTCGTTTCATGGGTGGTCTGTGGGGGGATGTGTGGCAGGTCACTGCGCCATTAGACGGCGACGGTGATTTTTTAGGCATGCATGTGATGCCCACCCTGTCTCATGGCACAGACGGCAAGGTCTGGGTGGCATGGGTGGCCAAAGGACTGGATGTGCGTGCACCGGGCAAACCACCGCACCTGCATGGATGGGTTATCGATCGGCGCATCCAACTGTGCCAAGTGCAGCCCGACGGCACGGTTAGCATGATCAGCCAGGTGCCGGTGCCGATTGATGCTTTTGCCGATCCGGAACTCGATCGGAAAAACCTGGGTCCGGAGTGGCCTCTTGGCACAACCGACGTAACCAGCCAGGTTTCGGTACCGATTGAGACTTTTGTGGATCCGGAACTCGATCGAAAATACCGGGGTCCGGATAGACCCGTACTCCTTGTCGCGCACAATAAGGTTATGGTATATTACCGTCTTCTCATCAACGACCTCTTGCGTATCAGACCCATTCATTGGCGTGCGTGGATGCAATTCATGGACCAGGAAAGCGGGCTGTGGCTTTCGATGCCCTTCGATATTGCCGAGGGCGGTGAAACCATTGGAGAGCCGGACGCACCTGCCGTCGCCGACACCGGCACCGGCTTCATAGCGGTCTGGCAAAAAGGAGCGGCACCCGACTCCTATCCTGACGGGTTTAGCGATCCAGTGAGCGACATCTCGATGAACGAGGTTCTCGACAGCGTCCTCGGTGCGGCCAGTGTCCCGGGTGAGGCTTTGCAAAAATACGATGCACCGTTGCTGCTCGATATGCCACGCCCGCGAAGAACCATCTCCCAAAACGGCAACACATACCAACTTTTCCACGGCACCCTCCACAGCCACAGCGTCAACTCCAATTGTGCCCACGATCGCGACGACCTTTTACGCGAGAATTACCGCCGCGCTCGCGACTTGGTGGGTCTGGACTTCTATTCCATTGGTGATCACGGTCATCAAATGAGCCACTTTGACTGGTTTTTTAACCGGATCCGATGTGATCTCAACGAGGGTGTCCGCGGCATGACAACGTTTCTGGGCTCGGAGTATACAAACAGCGACTATGGCCATCAGATTTTAATCCATAATAGCTGCGATGGCCGGCTATTCAGTCGCAGATCGCAGACAACACCCGAAAGCCTGTGGAGCGCGTTGTCAGCCAGCCATACTATCGCGATACCTCATCATACCGCCGAGGCACGTGACTTCTTGGACTACGATCTCCGTCACTTCAACGCCAACTTTAATCGGCTCTACGAGATCTACCAGGCCCGGGGATCATACGAATGTTATGATTGTATCGGCGGATTTCCTGAACCGTGGCCTAGCGCCGATGACCCTTTTTACTATAACAAAGCTCCCGATCCGGCTAACGGTGTAGGGTACTTCCAGGACGCCTTGGCCAAGGGCATGCGCATGGGAGTAAATGCTAGCCCTGACCACACCGGAATGTGGGGCATAACCGGCGTATACGCGGCATCCGGGAGTCAAGACGACATCTTCGATGCTTTGACCGCCCGGCGCACCTATGGCGTTTCCAATGCGGCTGCCCGCATGATCGTGGATTTTCGCAGTGACGGCCACATTATGGGAGAGGAGTACGAGCTCGCCGAGGGTTGCCCGGTTTTCTCGGGCTACGTTAGAACTGACTATACCAACCCGATGACGGGTCTACCGGCCCAAATTGATGAGATCAAAATCTACCGCGTGACCGATACCGCGCCAGGAGAGAACGGTGAGGTGTTCAAGATAGAACCAGGCACGAACGAGGTCTCATTCACGTTTCATGACACTGCCTGTCCCGGCTCAGGCAGTGCTGCATACTACCTTCGCGCTATCCAAACCGACGTGTACGGAGTAGACCAACAGCGGCCATCAGTCGCCTGGACCAGCCCGATCTTTGTGACTTGGAAGAGTAGCGACTTTCACCTCTACACGCCAGTAACGCCATGTCGCATCGTTGATACCCGTCTGGCAGGCGGTGCCATTCCTGCCTGGGGCATCCGCAGTTATAATGTTCGCGGGGCCGTAGATTCTCAAGGTGGCAATCCAGTTGGTTGTCCGTCACCAAAAGGCGAGCCTCGTGCCGTGTATATAAATGTTACCGTAGTGCCCCAGGGAAATGGTCATATTGTGGCATACCCAGCCGGCTCAACCGCACCCAACACCAGTGTGGTCAACTATCGGCGTTACGACCAAAACATTGCCAATTCAGCAACTATCAAAACATGCTTTAACTGTGCTGAAGATATCAATATTCAAGCAGCCTTCGGCTCTGCACATCTAGTTATCGATGTGTTAGGGTACTACTATTCCATGCCATAACGTCAGGACGTATTGGAAGTAGGCCATGATAGATTGAAACCGGACAGATAAGATTGTGAAAGAATAATTTGGAAAATAGATGAATAGGTATCTTATTCAATGAAATAGGAGGGAAGCATGTCAAACCGCGCTAAATCAAAATTAAGATGGATGGGTATTATCGTTATTGGCGTCATCCTGTTTGGTGTACAAGATTTCGTTATAGATTGCGCATGGGCACAGGACCAGGACCTTGTTTTTACACCGGTAGACCCATGTCGCATCCTCGACACGCGCCTGCCGGGTCCAGTCAGCGGACAATTTACACCCCATGAAACTAGGGATTTGTACACTTTCGGGACTACCAATATTTACGATCAAGGCGGTAATCCTGACGGCTGTCTAGCGCCACACGGTGAGCCGTCAGCCGTGCACATCAATGTCACGGCAGTCCCAGGATCTAAGAGCGGCCACATCACAGTCTATCCTGCAAATATGAGCCTACCGAATGCCAGCTTGGTCAATTACAAGAGCGGAGGCCAAAACATTGCCAATGCCGCGACCATAAAAACATTTGTTCAAGATGAATCAGAAGAGATTTCAGTTAACAATGCATTCGGCTATGCCCATATTGTTATTGATGTTATGGGATACTATTATCCACTCCCCTCACCTTGAGCAGATGTTACAGAATGCAATCATACTGTTTTAAAAACCATGAGGTCGGGTCAACCATTTGCAATGCTCTATTTATACCTATAACCTGGGATTTCTCCAACTGAAAAATATCTCAATTTTTTTGTATCTTAATTTAAATTTATCAGTAGTGCGGTTCTGCAGTAGTAATTGAAATGCAATTATTACCCCCATTCTTAACGCGCCAATGCTACATTCATTATGCTCGAATAGTTACTCATTTTAAATACTTCCTTTATAGAGTGAAATAACTTTCCTAGTAAAAAGTGGTATTTTTTTTCACAATTTTATGAAAAAAATTACATAACCTACTAAAAATATGAGAAAAAAGAAAAAAAACACTTGACAAAAATAATTTAGCCAGTTAAGGTATCATATCATTTTCCGACAGAATCTCAGATATTTTTAATTTTCCTGGAGCTATTCAACAATTTGAGAATATGAAAGCTTTCTCAAATTTTCACCAACCTACTTACTATGCCAAAATGAAAGGAGGCAAAAAATGAAAACAAAATTAAGTTGGATTTTTATTATCGCCATTGGAGTGATGTTTATTTGTGCGCTGGCCTTTGACCCAGCTCATGTTAGGGCGGAAGGATCAGCCCAGAGTGCTGGAGGTGAATTGGGTTTGGTTGATGATGTAGCTGAAGCGGAAGATCTGGAAACTCAAACCTTTTTAACGACTGATTTAGTTAAACCATGTCGAATTGTTGATACCCGAGTTGCAGGCCCTGGATTTTTCCCTCCCAGCCAAGCCAGGGATTACTATGTTTACGGTCCGAATCTCGACATATTTCCCCAAGGCGGCAATTTCTCCGGCTGTCCGGCACCGCGAGGGGAGCCTAAAGGCGTCATCCTCAATGTGACAGCGATACCTGTGGGTGGATCAGGCAATTTCAGATTATACCCTCCCAATGTTTCTGCTCCGTCCGTTAGCTTCATTAACTATCGGGCAGGGGTCCAAAATATTGCCAATGGAGGTACGTTTGAAACTTACTTCTCTGTCGGACCCAGAGAGATAAGAGTTCTAAATTCCTTTGGATTTGCCCATCTCGTCATCGACGTTATGGGATACTTGGACAACTAGACTATTATTTGCGTTCAGCGCCATTTTGTAGAGTAAAATGGTGCTGAACGGATCTCTTTTCTGTGCCACAGCTTACAACAAAGTACTACCCGGAGCATCGAAAATTCATTTTCTGCTATTTTCCGATGCACCTGCGGCTATCAAATTTCTTATCTTTGGCACAATCTATCTTCCTGCGCTTAAAATTTGATAGCTGGAAGCGAAGATTACTAGCACTCACCGATTACCAGCCTCTATCGGATTTACCAGCCTCCTCGGACTGTCTAGATATTCCGACCCCAATGACGATATTAATGATCAAATTATGCAGTTCAAGACTGGTGGGAAGTTAAAAACTACTGTCGAAAGTTATATAACTATTGGTTCCAATAAATCGCCAAACTGGGAACAAGAAAAATATTAGAAAAAAATCTAAAAATTAACTATTGGTCCGAATAATGCCTCATAATTTACACGGCAGTAAAGTCCATATGAGTTGGTAGAACGGCATCGCAGCGACAGGACTCATAATGTAAGAGATTTCACCCGAAAAGCGAGTATCACCCTTCCGATAAAGTAAACAAAAAAGGCAAAGCCAAGGCTGGCGAGCCGATCGCTTAACGTGTTGAAAAATTGCTTAACATTTATCCCCCTACGAGGTAGAATCTGGTAGGGGGATTTTTATGCTCAAAGGACCAAACCAGCTCGATGAACGTGTCCCGGTGGAGGTCGGCACGATTCAGGTCAACTTCTGTAAGAATCCACAATGCCAGAATTTCGGCGTTCCGGCGAGCACAAAGAGACAGCCCAGAGGCCGAGGAGCAGCGGAACGTGGTAGGGATACTTATAGCGTAGTGGGTTCAGGCCGAGGCACGCCCATGCTTCGGTGCAGTTTTTGCGGCCAATATCCAACGATAAAAAGTAACAAAGCCATCCATGAAGAGCTGAGCCGATTTTGGAAGCCTTTTGATACCATAGCTATCCCGACCTGCCCAAACCAGGACTGCCCGAACCACCATATAGATATAGAGAAAGGCAAGACTCACTATCAATCGTTCGGACGGACAAAAGCAGGATCTATACGCTATCGTTGCAAGGCATGCGGCAGAACATTCATTACCGCTTCATCGCCCACGATCCGGCACCGAAAACCCCACAAAAATGCCGCAATTTTCCGTCTTCTCGTCAACAAGGTGCCTTTCCGTCGTATCTGCGAGGTGGAAGGGATCACCATGTCCACTCTCTACCGGAAGATCGATTTTATTCATCGGCAGTGCACAAGTTTTGTAGCTGAGAGGGAACGCAATCTTCCATCCATGTCGTTTGCCCGCCTCTATATCGGAGTCGACCGGCAAGACTATATGATCAACTGGTCGGACGCCAAGGACCGGAGAAACATCATTTTCCGTGCTGTCGGCAGCGCTGACAACACGACCGGTTATGTTTTCGGCCTACATCTCAACTTTGATCCCTCACTGGATCCGGACGACATAGAGAGGGATGCGATTGCCTCAGGTGATTACGAAGTAAAACCGGCCTACAGGCAACATGCCCGTCTCTGGCTCCGACGGGATTACATCGAGGCCATCAAGAAGACCCGAGCCCAAAGATTTGGCACACATTCAGGATCTCTGAGGGGGAATATAGCTGCTACATATGAGGACGTTGCCAAGAGGGACGATGTCGAAATGTTGGACAATCTGGATGACGATCTTGCATTGCCGAAAGATGGCATGCAGGTGCGTGGAGAATACACCATGTACGGGCACTTTTTCTTTCTTAGGAAGCTTCTCGATAACACAGAAAAGGTCCGTTTTTTTCTCGATCAGGACTCAGCCTTCCGGGCTGCTTGTCTGTCGGCATTTTCCGATAGGATCAGGGAGGGACGCTGCGACGCCTTTTACGTTCGGATCAACGCCGAGGCGACCATTGACGAAAAGCGCCGGATCCTGGCAGAGAATCGACGTCGCATGGCAGCAATGAAGCAGTTGCATCCCGACCTGAAGGATTGGCAGGTAAAACTCCTGATGATAAAGGAGAAGATGGCCCAGATGGTTAACATCGGGAAATGGCAGGATCGTTGGGTGGAACATCCGTTCCCGAATATGGGAGAGCCCGAAAAGGCCATGTGCTACCTGACGGATATCCAGGGGTATGACGAGGACCATCTTGCCTGGCTCTACAACAAGGCAAGTCTCCATGCCATTGATCGCTTCTTCATGCAGGTCCGAAGGAGATTATCGCTGTTAGAGAGACCAATCAGCAGTTCAGCGAACTTGGGCCGCCGCTGGTTTGGCTACGGCCCTTACAAACCGGTTATGGTTGGCAAACTGCTGGATATCTTCCGCGTCTTCTATAATTTCGTGGAAGTTGGCAGGAACAAGCAGACCCCGGCAATGCGGTTGGGACTGGCAAAGGGCAAGATAACTGTTGAGAACATTATCTATTATCAGTAACAAAGCTGCTTAGAATTTTTCAGTCAGCAAAGCATCTGCCCCCTTGCAGAAGATTTCTTCCAGAAAGAAAAGACCGCTGATATCCAGTCAGCGGTCCTTTCTCACTTTTCTTCAACACGTTAAGCGATCGGCTCGCCATTGCTGACCCTGCCCTCTTTATCCGAAAAAATGCAGACCAAAGTTGACCCTAAAATTGCTTATGCCTATTTCGGCAATTCAAACGTGCCTGTATTCCTGGCACAGCCTTGATACGTGCCTGGCATTATCGGCTTGCCACGCGCGATGCTCTCGAATTTTCCAGTTCCCGTGATGCCTTTCCACTTACCGGTGCCGTATAGGAAGTTCACAGTAGCATTCTTCCCACCGGAGACCTCCACGAAAAAATAGTCTCCATCTGGATCCATGAACTTGGTGTGACCAGACCGTTTCATTTTGCCATTCATAATCTGTATGATTTGCACGCTATTAAAGCTGCAATTATCGAAAACTTTGTTCTCATGATTGCTCCGGGCGATACCCTTTAAGTCCTTGCTAAAGATTGTCAGTTCTTTGCTCTTTGACAGCATTGTGATCGTCCCAGAGCTGCAGGCCGTGATGTCATAAGGTGTCTCCGCTTGGGCAACCGGAATGTATATGACCAAACCAAAAACAATTGCAATCACCACGCTCACAGCGGCGGGAAGCCACTTACTGCTTTTTTTGATATAAAACATAGCATACCCCCTTGTTTTTAATCCTGGGATACTTCCTAATCTCCTGTAAAATCACCGCATACCTCTCTCCAGAAGGATGGGGCTATCCACGTAAGGCTATTTTTCAAAAACCTTTGGTGCCTATAAAGATAAATATGATTGATATTTTAAGCTCCCAACAGGAAATAGTAACCCCTGTCAGAAGCAAGGCTGGCATATTTTGAGGGGTTTCTCCATTGAATCTTTACCTGATTATTAGGTTAAAGTTTACGGGAAACCAGCGGCTATTTCAGTGAAAAAGGCAAATCAGAAGTCGAAGGGTTGCTCAGCTCAACAGGTGAATATGAATAGTAGAGAGAATTGATAATGAAATTGAACTTTAAGTGATCATATTATTAACATACTAATATTTTAAAATACAGTTTAATGTCAAGAAAAATCCATTTATGTGGCTGCAATTTGGGATTTAAGAAATTACATATACCTTGCCATTATCAGCAATATACAATATTTTCAGATAGCTAATGGATATCATAAAAATTTAGGTGATGTCAAATGTTCAAATAGCAGAAAGCACCACCGTAGACCAGGGAGCCGTGGGTGATGATATCACAAACTTTTTAAAGACCCTGATATTTCAAACTTTGTTGGAGCTATCAACGGTTTTGTAAAGCATTTATTCGGTTAAAGCTGTATTTTCATCCTTACGTGCGAGGATGAACCATACGCGGGATCGTGAACGGTGTTCCTTGGACGCCAAACAATCCAAGAAAGCTGAGTCGAATCCTATGGCCTCATCTCCGAATCGATCAAGGAAGCGAGGCATCATGAAGCTAAGCCGAGCCCGCCATGCCTTGAGTATCTCAGGAGAAGCGGCCCCAGCAAAACATAACTCATCGTCATCGAGTCTCCGATCCACTTCGATGCGCCATCCTTGTTCGGATAGAACTTCACCAACGTGGGCGTGGGATCGGAAACGATGGATACCTTCTTCGATCGACCGGGCATAGTATTTTTCAATTAGTGCAAACCATCTCGAATGGAGAGGTTCGTGATGAAAGAGGTCATCGACTTCGGTAATCGCGATCCAGCCACCTGGCTTTAAAACTTTATCGATGGAGCGAGTGAGTACATTGAATCGTGGAAAGTAGGCCGCAGTGAAACTTGTCCACACTCCATCAGATTTCAACCATATATCTTTGATATTTATAATATTTGCACAGACGAATTGGGTGTGTGGAATCCTTCGTGACTTCGCATGATCAATGGCTTCCTGGTTACCGTCCACACCGAAAACATACGCTCCCAGCCGCGACAAGTCACGAGCTTGATCCCCTATGCCGCAACCCAGATCAACAACTTGTATTCCTGAAAGGTCACCTAAATAGGGATAGACATCTGACCAGCGTCGCCAACGGTACTGTCTTGAAGCGATTTCAACCATGGACATAGGATTCTCCGTAGAAAGGCACTACTCGTCAGATTGTGATGAATTGGGATTATCCGAACTTCGCTTATATTTGTGATATCCCCTGATTTCGGTGGTAATTTGAGCTTTCTCGAAATGTTATATATCTCGAAATGTCATATATCTTGATTATCATAACTCATTGATAATGTTATGTTTAAAATAGATATCATAAAAATTTAGGTGATGTCAACGACTGAGAAGCAGCTATTTCCAATGATGCAGTGAGAAAGCCAGAGCGAAGCGCGCAGCGCTTGATGCGCGTAATCCGAATAGATGAGCGTTTGGCGCGTGAGGCTGAAGTGTGTTCACATTAAACTATAAATCACACCTGACACCACAAACCCCATGCCAGCGGCAAGAAAACCTATCGGGGCCTTGGGGTCGGGCCACGGGAAGTTCTTGATTATTCTATGTCAACGCCTCACAAATAGCTATTTTGAAGGCCTAAATCGTTGTTTTTGGTCCTAAAAAGAGCCTTGAGTTGTAAAAGTTCCGATAAATTTAATCAAACCGCTCGATGCTTAACGCTTCAATGTCCACTGCCGGCGTTTGGCCGGATGCAAGCTGGGCGACAATTTTGCCGGTTATCGGCGCCAGTGAAATACCCTTCATGCCATGGCCGGTTGAAATGATGAGGTTATCATAGCGCCGGGATCTTCCAAGATAGGGAAGCCCATCGGGCGAACAGGGCCGCAATCCACGCCAGATTTCAATTAACTCAAGTGCATCCGTATCGATGTCCGGAAAGTATGCCGGTACGGCCTTGAGGATCGCATGCAGCCGTCGTTTATTAATCGACAGGTCGAATCCGGCAAGCTCAAGGGTACCCGCGAGACGCAACATCTCGGACATGGGAGTCAGGACAACTTTGGCCTCGGCCATGGCCAATGGTACGGAAGGAAATCCGGGCGGTCTCTTATAGGTAATGCTGTAGCCTTTGGCAGGCTCCATCAATACCTTAATTTTCAACTCGCGCGCCATCTCCGCGGACCATGAACCGCCGGCCAGAACGACTTCTTCAACGGATATGTCTCCGCGCGTCGTCTTAACCGTTGTCACCTTGCGACCCGAGGTTTCAAATCCAAGCACCTCTACCGAACTAAGCAACTGAATCCCTTTGTTTTCAAGATGCCGGGCTAACTGGCCTACAAATTGATCGGGGACAAGATGGGCATCGCCGGGGAAAAAGATGCCGCCCACAGCGACAGTTCGCATGCCCTGGGTGTATTGCACTAGTTCGCCTTTTTTCAATATTTTATGTTCAATACCATATTCTTGCAGGCGCTGCGCATCCTTAGCGCCTTTCTGGAAGCCTTTTTGGGTGTTAAAAAGTTCGACGATTCCGTTTTTTTCAAAACCGAAATTAAACTCTTCAAGGGCAGCCAGATCGTCAAACAACTCCATACTGGCAGAACTAAGGCCACTTAAAATAGGCAGCCCTTTGCGCACGTTATTCTCGCTACAGGCACCGCGAAACTGCCACAACCAGGAGAGCAATTCCCTGTTGAAGCGAGGCTTGATATAAAAAGGGCTTTCCGGATTGAACATCCATTTGAGCCCCTGGAAAATGACCCCCGGTGCCGCCAGGGGCGTGCTGTAACTAGGGACGATAAGTCCGGCATTACCATAGGAACTGCCGGAGCATATGTTGTCTTTCTCAACCACGGTGACATTTTTGCCAAGTTCATGGAGGTAATAAGCACAACAAATGCCGATGGCGCCGCCGCCGATGACCAGCGTTTCTGCTTTATGGTTCATGAATAAGCCTCAAATATATAAAATTGAAACGGCAAAAATCCGATACCGTTCCCAAAAAGTATCTCACCGCAGAGCTCGCTGAGTCCGCAGAGGTTATCTAATTTTTTTTCTCGGCGTTCTCTGCGGACTCCGCGGTGATTTATTATGTTTCTTTTTTGATTAGACCGGTCGTTTTTTTGGCCTGCTGCATTTCAAGAAGCTAAAGAATCAATCCCTATCCATCAAACTCCAATTTGTAAACCAATACAACCCCTTATTCAACAATTTCGTGGCTCTCTGCGAAATATTTTCTTGACAGGCTAAATCCATAATTAGAAAATGGGCGGTCTGATAGTGGAACTTGGTTCGCTTCGCTCACAATTTGAATATTCCAGCATTCCATGGGGCTTACCAAATATGAAAAATGCCGCAAAAAACGCCGTGAATCCAATTTATTATAGAAATTCCAATACATCATTAGTAGGAGGAGTATCCGTGAATAAACAGTATGACGCAATTATTGTAGGAGCCGGCATCATCGGTGCCGCCACCGCATTCGAACTGGCCAAGCAAGGCTACAAAACACTCAACGTGGACAAACTGCCATCGGCCGGTTACGGCTCTACTTCCGGCTCGTGTGCCATCATTCGTCTCCATTATTCCACGCCGGATGGCGTTGCCATGGCCCGCGAAGGGTATTATTACTGGCTCAACTGGACCGAATATCTGGAGGCGGCAGACGAGCTGGGTGAGGCGCAGTACATTAATACCGGTTGCCTGGTGATGAAAACGGCCCACAACAAGTACCTTAAAAATGTCATGGCCAGTCTTGACGACCTGGGGGTTGAATACGAAGAGCTCGATATCGCCGGGATTAAAAAGAAAGTGCCTTTTTTGGATACCCGCAAATACTTTCCGGTCAAGCTGCCCGATGATCCCGATTTTGGCAAGCCCACCGGTGAGGCCCTGGGCGGGGCGATTTTTGTGCCGGAGTCGGGCTACATCACCGACCCGCAGCTTTCCACCCATAACCTTCAACGCGCCGCCGAAGCCAAAGGCGGACAGTTTATGTTTGACGCCGAGGTCGTCGAGATCCGACAAGAAAACGGCCGGGTGGCCGGCGTTACGTTAAAGGATGGAACCCGGATCGATGCACGCATTGTCGTCAATGTCGCCGGTCCGCACTCCTATATCATCAACCGCATGGCCGGTGTGGAAGACGGCATGAATATCAAGACCCGCGCCCTGCGCCAGGAAGTCTGTCATGTTCCGGCCCCTGACGGCATCGACTACCAGAAGGTCGGGACGATCATCTCCGACGGCGACATCGGCTGCTATTCGAGACCGGAGACGGGTAATCACATCCTGGTGGGCTCGGAAGACCCTGAGTGCGATGAGCGTGAATATGTCGATCCGGACAATTATGACACCAGCTTCACCAAACAGTGGACCGCCCAGGCCATGCGCGAAGCCCAGCGTATCGAGGGGCTGCCGGTGCCGAATCAAAAACAGGGCGTCGTTGACCTCTACGACGTCTCTGATGACTGGATTCCCATATATGACAAATCGGATCTGCCCGGTTTCTACATGGCCATCGGCTCTTCCGGAAACCAGTACAAAAATGCCCCGGTGGCGGGGGTCATGATGGCTGAACTGATAGATAAAGTGGAAGCCGGACACGACCATGACAACAATCCGCTGCAGTTTTATATGAAATATACCACAAGATCGTTTAATGTAGGTTTCTATTCACGTCTCAGAGAGATCAATCCGGACAGCAGCTTTTCGGTGATTGGTTAGCCGGGCAGGCATCATCTGCCAGATGCTGTCTGGATCAATAAACGGAAGAGAGACGCTTCGTTGATGATTGATCTCGATGGAGGGCTGGTTTCTATTCGCCTCATTACGTTTTCAAGCCCATCGCTCGACCATTCGTCGGGCTCGATCTTTATAAAGGTTTTTATTATCGTTCATTTCCTTGCCTCAGACATTCGAATTTT
>CAVRQG010000004.1:0-94649 GCA_963723215.1 uncultured delta proteobacterium | reverse complement strand
TAGCTTCATACGAGTGACGAGTGCAGCCGCTGGCCAAAAAAAACGGCCAGTCTAATCGAATTAGAAACTCTTGGAACTCGGTTCCGAAATTGGCCGTTGTTGGGTTTCGCATTTCACAATAACACCGGCAAAATGTAGGTTGGGTTGAGTGCAACGAAACCCAACAAAGCCTGAAGTAGGCTCAACCCAACCTACTGGGTTCAGTGCCGCCTCCGGCGGAACACCCGACACATGAAAATCATGTCAGGTACCCGGTAACCATTACCCAGCATATAGCATCAAGCATCCAGTATCCTGAGCCAACACCCGCAACCGCAACCCGCAACCCGCTCTATTTCCCTGCCGCAAACAGTCCTGTCGGTCGAATGAGAAGGATAATAATCATAATTATAATGTTTACGCCGGCGGCGGCCCAGGGGACGAGATATGCCACGTAATTATAAGAAAGCCCGACGATCAGAGCACCTACCAGGGAACCCGTAACACTTCCAAGACCGCCGATGATAACCACAATAAAAGCGAAGAGTAGAAAGGTTGATCCCATGTCAGGATACACCTGAAGACTGAATATACTCATTGACAGTCCGCCCAGGGCAGCCAGACCGGCCCCGACTGCAAATACACCGGTAAATAACAGAAAAATATTATGGCCCATGGCCTGGACCATTTCACGATTTTCCACCCCCGCCCGCACGATGGTGCCTATTTTGGTTTTTTTAAGAATAAGCTGGATCACGGTATACACGGCAATTCCAATAAAAATGCAGATAATCCGGTATTTGGCTATAATGATATCGAAAATATCCCAGTTTCCGCGAAAAGTCTGGGGAACGGTCATGACTTCATCGTTCGGTCCCCAGAATACCCGGATCAACTCTACCAGTACAATGGTGGCCCCGAATGTGATCAGGATTTGAAACAGATGGTTTCCGTAGACACGGCGAACGATGACTCTTTCCAGAATGATTCCCAGTACGGCCACGGCCACCATTGCCGCAAGAATGGCCACGATAAATACGCCGAAGTTTTGCAGGACCGATTCTGCTTCCACCCATTCTCTCAACCGCCCGAAGACACTGAAGCCGACATAGGCGCCCCAGGCAAACAGGGCGCCGTGGGCGAAGTTTAAAACATCCATCAGGCCGAAGATAATACTGACGCCGGAGGCGATTAAAAAAAGGAGCATTCCCATGGCAAGCCCTGCAATGGTGAGCGTCAGATAGATTTTAACAGGAATCCCCAGCAGCGGGAGCATAAAAAGAATAACTGCTCCGATGATGGTGAGTTCATTATTCCAGTGCTTAATTGCCGTTTCAGACATTGGGAACCTCTTTTAAAGCGATATATGCTAAATTCGACGAATTGTTTTTTTATAAAGCAATTCATAAAGTGTTTAACCCTAATTGTCCGCTTTTGATATACCCAAATATCTGCTCTTTAACTCTTCATTGTCTACAAGATCGGTCATTTTACCATTATGCACAGCCAGCCCGTCATCCAGGATATAATAATGGTCACCAACCATGCTGGCCATGTAAAAATTCTGCTCCACCAAAACGACGACGCTGTGCTCTTTAATTTGATTGATGGCTTCAATCAGCGCATCCACGATAATCGGCGCCAAACCCTTTGATGGTTCATCGATGAGTAGCAAGGAAGTTTCATTGACAATGGCGCGCGCGATGGCCAGCATTTGTTTCTGACCACCGCTCAGAACGCCTGCCTGTGCCTTCCAGAAATTTTTGAGATCCTTGAACATCTCTAGGGTTCGCGCCAGCCTTTGGCCTGCGGCCTCATCTTCAATCAGCATGGCCACCCGCATGTTTTCCTCCACGGTAAGGTTGGCAAAAATACCCATATCTTCAGGGACAAATCCGATCCCCATGCGAGCGATTTGATAGGGTTTTTTATGCTGGATTTCTTTCCCTTTGTATAGAATTTTGCCTTGTGCGGCCGGCAAAAGGCCCATCACCGTCCTCAGGGTCGTACTCTTGCCGGCACCATTACGGCCGATGAGGACGGTGACGGCATCGGCCTTGGCCTCAAACGAGAGTCCCTGGAGAATATGATGGTGTCCAATAAAGGTATGCGCGTCTTCTACCTTTAAAATAGTTTCATTCAAGTTTGGCTCCTCCACCAAGATAGGCCTCCTGAACTTCTTTGCTGCGGTGAATGGTATCCGGATCGCCGTCGGCGATCAGCCGTCCGTCCTGCAGCACGGCGATGGAATCCGATAGGGCCATAATCATGTCCATTTTGTGCTCAACCAGCAGAATGGTGCGGTCTCGTGAGGATTTGATTTTCTCGAGAACCTCTAAAATTGCCGGAACTTCTTCCTGTGACATGCCGGCGGTGGGCTCATCCAGAAAAAGAACCTTGGGCTCCAGCGCCATTAAAATGGCCAACTCCAGCTTGCGCTGTTCCCCATGGGTCAGGGAGCTGGCAGGATCCGCCCATTTGTCGTTCAGCAGCAGATCCTTTAGGATAGCATAGGCTTCATCCTCGGTTTCTGAGAAATGAAGGTAGTTGCGCCAAAAGTTGAGACCGAATCCCTTGCGTGACTGTATCGCAACCCTGACGTTTTCCAGAACACTCAGAACCGGAAAAATGTTTGTCAACTGAAAAGATCGGCCCATTCCCAATGCGAGTCCGCATGGCGGGCCCCAGCTGGGTGATATCCTGCCCCTTGAAAAATACTTTGCCTTCGGTGGCTTTATACTGACCGGTTAACAAGTTGAAAAAAGTGGTTTTCCCGGCACCATTGGGACCGATAATGGACTTCAACGTGAAGGCTGCCACCTGCATGTTGACATGATCAACAGCGACATGCCCGCCAAAGCGGATAGTTAGATCCTTTGTTTCGATTATCGATTCTGAAGTCATCGCATTCATGTTGTCTTTGTTTGTGGGAGCGGCTTAAAGCCACGCAAGGAAGTTTTTATAACACCTTATTTGCTTAATCGCGGCTGGAAGCCGCTCCCACATAATTAACACCAAATCTTAATTTAATGGCATTGGGTGTCTGCTATTTATTCATAATCGGTGGTGCCGTTTCCTCCATCGACAGCTCTTTGGTGAGTACGGGAATGGCCCATTCGACATCCGGTTTGACATCAAGCTCAAACGCATACATGGCTTGCAAAGCCTGATGGTCTTCTTTTCTGAACTTCATCTTGCCTTTGGGCGTCATAAACTCCATGCCTTCCATGGTTGCAATGAGTTTCTCGGTGTCGGTGCTCCCCGCCTTGGTAATGGCTTCCACCACGGCGCCGGCAGCCGCAAAACCACCGCAGGTGAAAAAGTCCGGCGGTTCATTAAAGCGCTTGTAATGCTCTTTCACCAGCCAGTCGTTCACTTCGTTCTTGGGATTCTCATAGTAATAGTAGATCGAACCTTTCATTCCCTTCAGCGGCTTCATCATTTTGAGGGCCGCCAGAACATTACCGCCGCTGGTGATTTCGATGCCGTATTTGTCGAGCCCGGCCTCCATCAATTGGGCCAGAGGCCCGCCCTTTCCAGCCCAGATGATCCAGACATACTTGGGCTCAGGCTGGTCCTTCAAAGCCTCGATAATTCTTTGGATTGGCGCCGTAAAATCTGTACCCTTGGGATCAGAGTACTCCTCGTGCACGACCTTGGCACCGAGTTTTTCGGCGGCCTTCTTGTACGCAGCGATCCCGTCGCGGCCGAAGGCATAATCCTGCCCGATGCAGGCAATACTGACCCCTGCGTTGGAAACCGCGGCCGCATTGGAAATAGCATCCTGGCTTGAATTGCGACCGGTTCGGAATATGTAACGATTCCAATTTTCCCCGGTGATGGAGTCTGCCACCGCCGGCTCCACAATGAGGATCTTTTTGAATTCCTGGGCCACCGGCAGAACGGCCAGGGCAACACCGCTGCTGGTCGGTCCGATCGCCAGATCCACTTTGTCGTCGCTATACAGTTTAGTAAGCAGCATCTTGGCACGGGCGGCCTTGAGCTGGGTATCCTCGACAACCAGTTTGACGTCCCGGCCGATGATCTTATTGGTCCCCTTGGTGAAGTATTCCAGCCCCATCTCAAAACCGGTAACCTCCGCCTTACCGTAAATCTCATAAGCACCACTCAAGCCCTGGATGATACCGATTTTGATAGGATCCGCTGCCATAGCGGGGGATGTACAAAAGGCCACAATCAGGAAACTCAGCACACACAGGTAACGAAATTGTTTGACGGTCATTTTACGCCTCCTTTTTTATTTTGTTGTTTATGCCAGATAGATACAATCTCCGTCCTACCCGCCAAAGCGGGTATCCAGTTGATGAAGTGACTATTAAGGATGTCATCAAAATTGCTGATTTAAGAATGCTCCTCCCGCAATAAATTTTTGAGAACCTTACCGGCTGCATTGCGCGGCAGCCGATCAATAAAAACAACACTTTTGGGGATCTTGTATTTGGCCAGGCTGCCTTTGAGATGATCAATGATCTCATCGGCAGTAAGGCTCCGGCCCTCTTTTAGGACAACCACGGCGCAGCCGACTTCACCCCATTTCTCGTCCCGAATACCGATAACCGCAGCCTCGGCGACTTGAGGCAGTTCGTAAATGAGATTCTCGACCTCGGCCGGGTAGACGTTCTCGCCGCCGGAAATATACATGTCCTTTTTACGTTCAACAATGTAAAGGTAGCCTTCGCCATCCATGCGGGCCAGGTCCCCGGTATGAAACCAGCCACCGGAAAATGCTTCCGCGGTGGCCTCGGGCCGGTTCCAATAGCCCTGCATCAGGTTGGGTCCCCGAATGATCAGCTCCCCGACGCTGCCGGCCGGCAAAGTTTGCAGGTTATCGTCCACGACCCGCGCTTGCAGGTGCATCACAGCCCGGCCGATAGAGCCGGCTTTTTTAAGCGCCATCGCTTTGTCCAGAGTGGATATACTGGGTGCCGCCTCGCTCATGCCGAATCCCTGCTGCAGGACAATACCGGCCTGGTGGTATTGCTCGACGAGGCTGACCGGCAGCGGCGCGCCGCCGCTCATGACAACCCGGACGGATTTGAATGCTTCGGCTTTAAACTCCGGATGTTGAACAAGCGCCAGGAATATGGCCGGCACACCGAAGAAAAGCGTGATTTTTTCTTCGCGGAGCAGGGCCAGGGTTTGGGCAGGATCAAAGGTGCGCTGGATGACCACCGTAGCGCCATCATAAATCATCGGCAAGGTGAATAGCCCGATGCCGCCGATATGAAACATGGGCAGTACCAGCAGATTGCGGTCGCCGGAGGTAAAGTCCATCGCCAGGTTAAGATTGAGAGCATTCCAAAAGCTTGCACCCTGGCTGAGAATAGCGCCCTTGGGTTTACCTGTCGTGCCGGCGGTGTACATAATGATATGGGGGGTATCGAGATCGGGAACAGGATCGATTTCAGGCTCGGTTTCGGGCTGGTCGGCTATTAGGGCTTCATAAGCGCGGGACCGGGGCATATCTTTATCACCGAAAACAACAAATTGTTTCAGCGGGGTTTGGCCTCTAACATCCTCCACCAGCTCGACGAGTCCGGCATCAAAGAGCAGTGTTTCGGCCCCGCTGTCGTTTAAGATGAATGCCAGTTCGGCGGCCGTGAGTCTCCAGTTGAGGGGCACCAGCACCAAACCCAGCTTGGCAGCGGCCATGATACCTTCGATGAACTCCAGGCGGTTGTAGGACAGGATGGCCATCCGATCACCGTTTCGCAGGCCCAGTCCCAGCAAAGCATTTGCCAGACGGTTGACACGCTGATTCAACTCACGATAATTAAGACGTTTCTCACCGTCCACAACTGCCTCTTTTGCGGGAGTCAGAAACTCTCTTTTAACCAACCAGGAACCGATACCGGGAACCTGCATAATTACTCCTTCAGACAAAGATTTTCTGCATCACATCTGCCATATTTTCGGCAAAATTTACCACCGTTGTCAGGCCCTCTTCATCTTTTTCAGCATCCCTGGCGCCGCCGGTTCCGGCCATACCGACGTTCCAGTAGGTGGAACCGGGCACCGTAATACCATTAATAAAAAACCACAGCAACAGCTGGGAAAAAGCCAGATTATGGCCGGCCCGGCGGGCCACCGTAATCGGGCCGCCAACCTTACCGCTAAAGAATTTGTCGTTCCAGTAAGCAACAAATGTGGCCCGGGCCAGAAGCGCCATCATCTGGGGTACCACCGAACTCAGATAAACCGGAGAGCCTAAAACAATCCCCTCGGCTGTTCGCATTTTGTCCACAATGTCATCAAAGTCGTCTCCTTTGATGGTGCAATATCCTTTTTTGACACAGTCGTAACAGCCATTGCAAGGTTTGATTTCCTTTCCTCTGAGGGAGATCAATACGGTGTCGAACCCCTTGCCGCCAAAAATCTCCAATGCCTTTTCAACGTATAACAGGGTGTTGCTCCTCGATCGCAGACTACCGGCAATTCCAATTACTTTCATAGATCCTGCTCTCCTGCCTGATAAACCCAATCCGGCAGCCGAACCGTGGTCTGTAAAACGCCATCTTTGAGCTGCCGGCGCATGAGCTCGACGAAATAGCCATGCTTAAAGCAGCGGCTGAA
Organism: uncultured delta proteobacterium; assembly: GCA_963723215.1. Taxonomy (GTDB): domain Bacteria; phylum Desulfobacterota; class Desulfobacteria; order Desulfobacterales; family JAFDCJ01; genus JAFDCJ01. The sequence continues at coordinate 88,076 of CAVRQG010000004.1, read as the reverse complement.
GGCATCGTTTTCTATCTGAAGCCCATCGGCGAAGGATTGATTTTGTGCCGCCCGCACAGCCCGTTTCGCCTGGGACAGGGCATGCTGTGGATTGCGGAGAATGGGTTCTAAGATTTTATCGACTTCGCTGGAAAGTTCATGTGAAGGAACCACCTTGTGTACGAGCCCCATATCATGTGCGTCTCCGGCCGCATAGAGTTTCCCTGAGAGGATCATCTCCATGGCCCGGCCGGTTCCCACCAGGGCGGGCAGACGCTGGGTCCCGCCGCCACCGGGAATAATTCCCACCTTGACTTCGGGCAAACCGATCCGGGCAGTTTCGCCGGCCAACCGCAAATCACAGGCCAGGGCAAATTCAAATCCGCCTCCCAAACAAATCCCGTTAATAGCAGCAACAAGTACCAAAGGACTTGCCTCCATGCGATTGAACAAGTTTTGGATCCGCACCGAAAAGGCTTTGGCCTCCTCGGGATCACACTGCATCATTTCAACCCCGTCGGCTCCTCCGATGAAATAGGCGTCACCAGCCCCGCTAAACACAATCGCCCGGGATTGGGTCTGTTCAATATTTTCCAAAAGATCCAGCAGTTCAGACATCAGGGCGGAATCGATGGAATTGCGATCGCCCGGACGGTTGATCGTCACCCGGCATATATCGGCTTGGTTGTCTACTAAAAGTCGGCTATATTCGTTTGGCATTATTCACCTGCGGACACGACTAAAAAGCGGTTTCCAAGTTAACTTATGCAATTCTATCGATTTCATTAGTAAAGACAGAGCGAAGCGATACCACAAATCTTCATTCTTCAATCGTCAATATTCAATTCCCCGATAAAGCAAGATCTCCGCTGCGCTGCAACCGGCTAAACTTGTCCGGGTCGGGTTTAATCAAATTACTAACCCGCCGTTGGGACTGAAAATTTGACCGGTAAAAAAATCAGCTGCGGGTGATGTAAGATAGCAGACCAGAGCGGCGATTTCTTCTACTTCTCCCAACCTTTTTAAAGGTGTCTTCTTAAGGATATAATCTGAAAAACCTTCCGGCAACCCGTCCAGCATCGGGGTTCCGATGTAACCCGGCGCGATCATATTCACCCGGATATTGTACTTTGCGACTTCCTGGGCCAGTGTTCGGCCCATCATATTGATGCCGCTTTTGGCCGTACTATAATGCACAGCCCCCGGCGTTGGCGTCAAGGATGCCACCGAACTGAATAAAATGATACGGCCCGATTGGTGATCTTTCATCCACCGGATCGTTTCCCGGCAGCAGTAAAAAGCCCCGTCCAAATTAACAGACATCATCTGACGCCATTGTTCATCATCCAAATCCTCTATGAAAACTGTTCGCCCCAGAATAGCGGCTGTATGAACCAGCAGGTCCAGGCGCTCAACTTTCCGCTTTAATTCGTCAAATAAGTTGGCAACGGATTCGCTTTGCGAAATATCCACCTCGTATGCCTGGGCCGCACCCGGAAAATCATCCGTCATGTGTGCAGTTTCCACGGCCGCGTTCCGGTTCAAATCAGCCACAAAAACTCGCATACCCTGACGGACCAACTCCAGGGCAACAGCCCGACCCATTCCGGAACCGCCGCCGGTAATAAGGACTGTTTTTGCAGGTCGGGTTTTCACAAGTTTCCCATTCTGGCAAGATTTCTGTAAATCTTGAGTTAGTAAGTAAGCACCATTCCGCCGTCAAACAGCAAATCACCGCCGATAAGGTATTTTGCAAAGCATGAAAACCCGAAAACAAACAGGTTGGCGACCTCTATCGGCGACATCATCTCTTTGATGCGGGAAGTGCCCATCATGACATCCCTGACAACTTCTTCGGGGGTAATGCCGCGCTGTTCGGCCTGAGAGTCGATCTGGTTTAAAGCCAAGGGGGTTTTGACAAAGCCGGTGCTGAGGGTAAAGGAGCGGATTTTCCCTTCCCCTTCCGCAGAAATGGATTGACTCAAAGCTTTTAAGCCGAATTTGGTGATGTTGTAGACCGGCTTGTTCTTGGTACAGATATGGGCATGCATCGAGGCCATATTGCCGATCACGCCGATGCCGTCAGAGCTTTTTTTCATATGGCTGATGGCAAGTTTGGAGAGATAAAACGGTGCCCTGAGCATCAGGCGTTGCATCAGGTCGTATTTTTCCATGGGAAAATTATCGACCGAATCAATATGCTGAATACCGGCGATATTGGCCAGGTACTTGATCGTGCCGATTTTGGCCGCCTCTTGTATGGCATTTTCAATATCTTCATCCCGGGTGAGTTCAGTTTTGATAAAAATCATCTGCCCGCCTAACTCGCGGGCCATCTTCTGGGTTTTTTTCCCTTCTTCCTCGTTGATATCCAGCCCGACGGTCATCAATTTGTTTGCGGCTGCGGCAATGGCAGTGGCCCTGCCGATACCGGTGCCCGCACCGGTGACGATACAGACATTGTTACTGTTAAAATTTTTATCTTGCAGAATCAATATTTCTTCACGCGTAATTTCAGGCTCTTTTGTATCTGCAGGTTTACTGGTTTCTTCCATGGACTTCCTCCTGAATTGATGGAAAATAATTCCCGCTGTTAACAGATGCATTGCAAATTACAGACCATGGCTCTCGACAAAATTATTTCGTTTGGCAAATAAATCTTGTGTTTTGATAACAAATTAAAATCATATAAAATTTACGTATTGCCAAAAAAATATGAACGCCATTTCCCCCGAAATATCCTGTTGGAAAGTGTTTGACATATTTGTATCAACTAGTCTACATGTAGTAAAACTGATACAGAAGGAGGCAATCATGCCGGAAATAACAGAGCCTTTTCAGGAAGAAGAACTCCAAAAACAGTTGGAAATGTATCGGCTTATTTTTGACAGCATTTACAATGGTGCCCTCGTAACGGATGAAAAGGGCTATGTCACCCATTTCAATAAACCATACGGCGAATTTCTCGGCATCAACCCCGATGACCAGATCGGAAGCCATTGTACCGATTCGGTGGAAAACAGCCGCATGCACATCGTCGCCGAAACCGGCAAGCCCGAGATAAACCATTCTCATCGAATTATGGGACAGAATATGGTCGTCCAGCGCATACCGATCAAAAAGGATGGCCGGGTCATCGCCGTATTTGGACAGGTCATGTTTAAAGATGTCAGGGACGTAAGAAAGCTGGCCGGCGAGCTTTCTCTTTTAGAGTCTAAAGTAAAGCTGTACGAAGAGGAACTCATCAATCTTCGATCCACAAGGTACACCTTCGAAAGCATCATCGGATATAGTCAGGCGATAAAATCTTTAAAAATAGGAAGCCATGCAGGCGGCCGCCAACCAATTCCCGGTTCTCATTTCAGGTGAAAGCGGTACGGGAAAAGAGCTTTTTGCCCAGGCCATTCATCATGCCGGCCCGCGCAGGGCCCATCCCTTTGTAAGAATAAACTGTGCGGCCATTCCCAAAGATTTGCTGGAGTCCGAACTTTTTGGCTATGAAAAAGGGGCCTTTACCGGAGCAGACCCTAATGGCAAACCCGGCAAATTCGAATTGGCTCGGCAGGGCACCGTATTTTTGGACGAGGTTGGAGATCTGCCCCTTGATATGCAGCCGAAGTTGCTGCGAGTGATCGAAGATAAGGAGTTTGAACGGATCGGTGGCACCAAGATCATTCAATCGGATTTTCGAATTATTGCAGCCACCAACCAGAATCTTGAGAGAATGCTGGTCCAAAATCGATTTCGCAAGGATCTGTTCTACCGTCTGAATGTAATCCCACTGCAGATTCCGCCTCTGCGCGAGCGCAAAAACGACATTATACCCACAGCTCGCCACCTGCTGAAACAAATGGTCGGGGAGGCCAATCTTAAAGAAAAAATAATTGACCGGGAGGCTGAAAAAGCTTTGAAAAATTATGGTTGGCAGGGAAATGTTCGGGAACTGTCCAATGTGCTGGAAAGAACGATGTCGACGCTGGAGGCTGACATCATTCAGCTGCAGCACCTTCCGTTTTATGTGTATCGCAGCCACCAAAAATCGCCCGGAACTCATCCGTCACCGTTAAAGGAGGTGCAAACCCGTACCGAAAAAGAGATCATCCTCTCTGCCTTGAGAGAAACCAACAATAACAAGGCCAGAGCCGCTAAAATGTTGGGCATTCATCGGACACTGCTGTATAAAAAAATGAAAAAAAATAATATACCATTGAAATCGGATTAGGTCTCACTTATAGACAGCCGTTTGGATGTAAAGACTCTAACTAATTTTACTCCATCATTCCAGACAAATATAACCTCAGTTTGAAATCACTTTTAATCTGCTCCAATTTAGGATATTTAATATAATCTTTATCCTTGTTCCTACGAGAGGACAATATGCAACAATACCCTGAAAAACCACAAAAAGTATATTACTTCGGTACCTGCCTGGTGGACATGATATATCCCGACGCCGGAATGGCGGGAATTAAACTCATTCAACGAGAAAGGGTTAAGGTCATATTTCCACCTCGACAAACTTGCTGCGGCCAGCCTGCTTACAATTCCGGATTTCCGGATGAAGCCCGGACCGTCGCCAGAAAACAGATTGAATTGTTTCCAGAAGATTATCCGATTGTGGTACCCTCCGGTTCTTGTGCGGGCATGATGCGCCATCATTACCCCAAATTATTCGACAGCGATCCCGACATTGAGCGGGTGATAAACTTTTCAAATAAAATATTTGAGCTGTCTGAATTTTTAGTCCATGTTTTAGATATTAAATTACAAGATCGCGGCGATCCCATTAAAGTCACCTGGCATTCCTCCTGTCACGCATTACGCGAGATGAAGATCACCGAAGATTCCAAATCGCTGATTCGACAGCTTAAAAATGTCGATCTGATTGAGCTGCAAAATGAAAGCGACTGCTGCGGTTTTGGCGGAACATTTGCCGTCAAACAGCCGGCCATCTCCGCTGCCATGGTTAAGGATAAAACCGATGATATCCGGCAAACGGGGGCAGCACGATTCATCACCGGGGACTGCGGGTGCCTCATGAATATCTCCGGTGCCATGCAACATGACAATATTCGGATCAGCGGCCAACACCTGGCCGAATTTATCTGGGAGAGAATCAATGACGAACCATCAACCGCTTAATTTTGATAAAAATGTTTCCCAGGCGCTGAAGGATACGCAGTTAATAAAAAATATAAAATCCGCCATGGGCACTTTGGTTTCCAAACGGAAAACCATTTTTTCAGATGCAGCGGAAACCGAGCAATTGAGAACCCTGGGAAGTGCCCTCAAAAATAAAGCCCTTGGCAAGCTGCCGCAGCTGCTTGAACAGCTGGAGGAAAAATGTACCCAAAACGGCATCAAGGTGCACTGGGCGGAAACCACTTCTGAAGCGAACCAACAGGTGCTGGAGATCATGAGGTCCCATGGCGCCACCCGCCTGGTCAAGGGAAAATCCATGGTTTCCGAAGAAATGGAGCTGAATGCGTTTTTACAGGAAAACGGTATCGAGGCCTTGGAAACCGATCTGGGTGAATTTATCATCCAGTTGAATCATGAAAAACCGGCCCATATCATCGTTCCCGCCATTCACAAAAATAAAGAACAGATTTCGAAAATTTTTCACGACCATATCCCCGACGCGCCCTATACCGAAGATGTGGCTGAACTCACGGCCATCGCCCGCAAAACATTGCGTGAAAAATTCTATCAAGCAGATGTCGGGCTGAGCGGGGTCAATTTTGCGGTGGCCGAAACCGGGACGCTGTGCCTGGTTGAAAATGAAGGTAACGGCAGAATGTGCACCACCGTACCCCAAGTGCACATCGCCCTCATGGGCCTGGAAAAAGTCGTCGAAAAATTGGAGGATCTCCCCCCGCTGCTGCGACTGCTGATTGGGTCCGCCACCGGCCAGATAATCACCACCTATGTGAACATGATCACCTCGGCGCGCAAGGATGGGGAGAAAGACGGCCCCAAAGAAGTCCATTTGATCATCCTGGACAACGGACGTTCGAAAATTTTTGCCGACCCTGAGAGGCGACAAACACTGCAATGCATCCGGTGCGGCACCTGCCTCAGCCACTGTCCGGTGTACAATCGAATCGGTGGTCATGCCTATGGGTATATTTATCCGGGACCCATCGGAAAAATTCTGAACCCCCAAATTGAAGGACTGAAGGCGGCCGGGGTGCTGGCGACCGCATCCAGTTTATGTAATGCCTGTGAAGAGGTTTGCCCCGTCAAAATCCAGATCCCTGATCTGATACGAAGGATACGAAATGAGAGCTACTCCAAAGAGCCCTCCAGCACCATAGAGGGACACGGATATAAAAGAAATGCGGCGGAAGTTTTGACCTGGAAAGTGTGGCAAAAAGTAAACACCCACCCGCTGATCAATGCCGCCGGCCTGAAAATCCTGAGCGTATTGGGAATAAAAATACCCAATATTGGTCCGCTGAAGTATTGGACCCGATACCGGTCCACCCCTGAATTGGCCAAAAAAAGTTTGCATGAACTGATAAAACAACACGGAGTCGACCATGAGTGAGGGTCCACGCGATCGAATTTTTTCCAGATTATATGCCGCCACCCGGCAGGCATCTAAACCTTTCTTGCCAGCACCGGTTTTGCCCGTCAAAGCATGCGGTCAAAAGGAAAAAACTGAAAAGCTGAAAACTTTGCTGGAAGCCATGCGTACCGAGGTGCATATCACCGGGTCCAAAAATTGGATAACGACCGTAGAATATATTTTGAAAAAGCGAAAAATCAAGCGCCTGCTGTATGCGCCCCAGACGGAAATCGGCCAAGCTCTGGCGCTTAAACTGAAAAATTCCGCCAATGAGCCACCGCGGTTAATCCCATATGAAAATGATATCGAGCAGCTTAAAGAAACCGTGTTTAATGTGGATGCCGGTATCACTGCTGCTGCCGGTGCCATTGCCGAAACCGGTGCCCTGATTTTATGGCCCTCGGAAAAAGAGCCCCGGCTGATGTCAATCGTTCCGCCCGTTCATATCGCCGTCTTACAGGCGGATACCATACACAACTCGCTGTCGGAGGTCATCCAAAACGAAAATTGGTCGGAAAAAATGCCCACAAATGTTGTGCTGGTATCCGGGCCTTCCAAAACGGCGGATATTGAAATGACTCTGGCTTTCGGTGTGCATGGGCCGAAAGAGTTGATTGTGCTTATATTGGAGGACTAAATTCTTTGCCCATCACAGTGATGTCTTAATTCGGAAGAACTCAAGAAAAAATGCGCACAATGGGAGTTGTATGTGGTTGGTTGTTTGTTGTTTTTTACCATTTTATCTAAAATTAGGCAGAGTCCCCAAATTCTACAACACACAACACACAACTCAACAACTGACAGCAGTAATAAAATGTTACCCGACAGATACAATAAATTCATTGATGACCTACAAAAAATCACCCCCGCAACAAGGCTGATCACAGACCCCCTGCGAACCCTTGCCTTTGGAACCGATGCCAGTTTCTATCGCCTGATACCTAAAATCGTGATCAAGGCGGAGACGGAAACAGAGGTCGCGCAGATATTGAAAATTGCCGACCGCCATGATGTCGCCGTCACATTCCGGGCCGCCGGGACCAGTCTTTGCGGCCAGGCTATCACCGATTCGGTCCTGGTAATTGCCGGCAGCAACTGGAAAAATTATAAAATCCTGGACGATGGGCATCGCATCCGGCTTCAACCCGGAATCATCGGTGGTCTGGCCAACGGCTACCTGAGCCCGTTTGGCAGAAAAATCGGCCCCGACCCGGCATCCATCAATGCCGCCATGATCGGGGGAATTGCCGCCAACAATGCCAGCGGCATGTGCTGCGGAACATCCCAAAACAGCTACCGCACCGTCAGTAGTATGCGCATCATTTTACACGATGGGACCCTGCTGGACACGGCAGATCCTCAAAGTCGCCAAAGCTTTCGCAGGACCCATCCCAAGCTGGTGGAGAATTTAGGAAATCTGGGCCGGAAAGTAAAAGACAACCCGATCGTCGATAAATGCACGGAATGTGGATTTTGCGAAACCAGCTGCCCCTCAAAAAATCTTACCCTGACGCCCAGACAGCGCATTGTGATCCAGCGGGAAATTTCCAGACTGCGATCAACCAGCGAAAATCCCACCAGACTGCGACAAATGGAAGATGATTACATCTATCAGGGCGATCTCACATGCGCGGTCGATGGTATGTGCGCCACAACCTGCCCGGTGGCCATTAACACAGGAGAGCTCTCCAAGGCCCTGCGGCGTCTTAAAACCCGGGATACCCGAACTCAAATCTGGGCAAGCCGGATCGCCGGAAATTTTGACCGGGTTGCCGGCATCATGCGCACGGGTCTTAAGATGGGTCACCTGGCGCATATATTTTTCGGCTCCAGGACGATGGAAAAAATCACCCGGCTGGCAAGAGGCATCAGCGGCAACCGAATCCCCCTTTGGAGTCGGTACATGCCCCGGGGTGTGAATGCACCAACATATTTCAGGGTTCACCCTTCTTCACCATTGAAAGTCGTCTATTTTCCCAGCTGTATCAGCCGGACCATGGGTCCGGCCAAGGGTGATCCGCATCAGGATGCCTTGCACGAAGTGACTCTCAGGGTTCTTGACAAGGCCGGTTATGATGTTGTTTACCCGCAAAACATGGACCGTCTGTGCTGCGGTACCCCGTTTGAAAGCAAAGGTCTGCCGGAGCAAGCGGACAGGAAGGCAGCCGAACTGGAAGATGCATTGATTGAAGCCTCAAACGGTGGCGATCTGCCTGTTCTTTGTGATACCAGTCCCTGCCTGTACCGAATGCGTCAAGTAATGACTCCCCGCCTTCACCTGTATGAACCAGTGGAGTTTATTCATGATTTTTTAATGGACAAGTTGAGCTACACTCAACTACCCCGGACTGTGGCCATTCACAATACCTGCAGCTCCATCAAAATGGAACTTGCAGATAAATTTCAGACGGTTGCCCGGGCATGTGCCCAAAAGGTGATCGTCCCGGAACGGGTGGGATGCTGCGGCTTTGCCGGGGATCGAGGCTTCACCTATCCCGAACTCAATGAATCCGCCTTAAAAGAATTAAAAGCAGCGGTCTCACAGACATGTACTGCCGGCTACTCGAACAGCCGAACCTGTGAAATCGGTCTCTCCCTTCACAGCGGGTTGTATTACAAATCCATTCTTTACCTGGTGGATGAATGCACCAAATCCAGGTCTCAAGTCCATTGCTGAAAAATGGCATTAATTTCTTTGATATAAGATGATTACACGAAAATTGAGCATATTGACTAAGTAAGAGATAAAAGAATTGAGGGATTTAGGAATTGAAGAAATGAAAGATGAACGATGAAGCTGTGACCGTGAACCTTAAATCAACGACACCTCCTTTTCGCCTGGCATGGACCATCTGGGGATGGGGTGCCGCCCTTTACCTTGTCGGATTTTTTCTGAGAGTGACACCGGCTGTCATGACCACCGAACTCATGCAAGCGTTTAATATCAGTGCCACGGCTCTGGGGAATTTATCCGCTTTCTATTTTTACAGTTACGTGGCCATGCAGATACCTACGGGGATTTTGGCGGATATCTGGGGTCCGCGCCGTCTCCTGACCACCGGGGCCTTTATTGCCGGAACCGGCATCTTGATGTTTGCCGTCGCACCGAGTATTTTATGGGCCTACCTCGGCAGATTCCTCATCGGCGGCTCGGTGGCGGTGGCTTTTGTCGGCACACTGAAATTGGCCGGAGAATGGTTTCCAACCAGATATTTTTCCACCGTTTCAGGAGTTGCCTTATTTTTTGGCATTATCGGTGCGGTATTCGCCGGGACGCCTTTGAGGCTTTCTGTAATCGCCTTTGGTTGGCGAAATACCATGCTATTTTCCGCTGTCGTTACCTTTGTTATCTGCGCCGGGATCTGGTTGATGGTCAGAGATCATCCCGCTGAAAAAGGATATGCAGGTTTTTCCGCTGTTGCTGTTGCGACGGGTAAAAACCCACGCAAACAGATCCTATCCGGCATTGTCGAGGTTTTGCGGTATCCGAATACCTGGCTCTTATTTGTAATTCCGGGCGGTCTCGTCGGCTGCGTCCTGACATTTGGCGGACTGTGGGGAGTTCCCTATTTGAGCACCCAACACGGTCTACCCACCACCCAGGCTGCCGGATTAAATTCCGCCATGCTGGTCGCTTGGGCCGTTGGTGGGCCGATTTTCGGCGGAATTTCGGATCGGATCGGTCGCCGCAAACCACTTTATATTTTGGGATGTATGCTGGCAGTGACCGGATGGGCAATCATTCTGTTCTTGCCGAGTTTGCCGCTGCCATTGCTCGTCCTAGCGCTACTGATGGCCGGCTTTTCATCAGGTTGTATGATCATTAGTTTTGTATTTGCAAAAGAATCCGTACCGACCCACCTGGCGGGTACGGTCAACGGGGTGATCAATATGGGGATGATGTTAGGACCCACCTTGCTGCAGCCGGTTGTAGGATGGATGCTGGATCACAACTGGAACGGTGATCTGGTCGATGGAATCAAAATTTATGATACTACCGCCTACCATGCAGGCTTCAGGTTGATGATCGCATGGGCCGTACTGTCTTTTGTATTACTGTTTTTTACGAGAGAAACCAATGGCCGGCAACAGAGATGAGGTCCGCTGAGCCCCATAACCGCACCCCGCAACCCCATGCCCGGCAATGAATCACCAACACCCAACAAAGGAGCAGCATCCATGGAAGAATTCACCCCGGAACAGATTTCCGCTTTGGCTGCGTTTGTAGAACCCGACCGCTTTTCAACCGGTCAATCCAACAGGGAACTGCATCTGCATGATATTTCACCCCACTATGGGATCCTGCCGGCCGGCATCATCTGGCCGTTGACCACCGAAGAAGTCAGCACGATTCTCTCCTGGTGCTATGATAATGATGTTCCGGTCACGCCCTGGGGAGCCGGGACCAGCACAGAAGGCAACCCGGTTCCCACCCGCGGCGGACTGGTCATCGATTTGACCCGGATGGACAAGATCCTCGAAATCCGTCCAGCGGATCTTCAGGTGGACGTCCAGCCCGGAGTACTTCGCAAGGAGTTGAATCGCAGGACGGGCCGCCACGGACTCTTTTTCCCGCCCGATCCAGGCGCGGATGCCACCATCGGCGGAATGATCGCCAACAATGCCTCCGGTGTACAGACAGTTAAGTATGGTGCCACCAAAGATTATGTCATGAAATTAACGATGGTTCTTCCAACGGGCAAAGTCATTTATACCGGTTGCAAAGCACACAAATCCTCTTCCGGCTATGATCTGACACGTTTGTTTGTTGGATCAGAGGGAACATTGGGAATCGTGACAGAAGCGACCCTCAAGCTTAGCGGTATTCCATCTCACCGTTTGGCAGCCACCATTAACTTTAAAGATCTTTCAGGTGCATCTGAAGCGGTGGCACTTCTGATTGGATCCGGATTGGAGCCGGCGGCCCTTGAGCTGCTACCCCCGGAACTGATCAGTCTCATGAACCGCAAAAAAAACTTGAATATTCCGGAGGTACCGTCTCTTTTCTGCGAATTTCACGGAATCAGCAAAACGACCCTGCAGGAAACAGCCGATCTCACAAAAGAATTGTGTAAAGAGTGTGGCGCCACCGATGTCAAATTTGGTATCACAGAAAAGGATCGCACCAATTTGTGGCGTGCAAGACACGAAGCCTGGGAAACCATCCACCACGCACACCCCGGAAAAGAGACGCTTATTGTCGATGCTGCGGTACCAATTTCTCGCTATCCGCAAATGATCGCTTTCTCACAGAATTTAGTGGATGAATGCCATGTCGCTGGCTATGTTTTCGGCCATGCCGGCGACGGCAATCTACATGTCGTGATGGCAGGTGATCCGAACGATGAAAAAGAGTGGTCAACCCTTGAAAAAGTAAATCATTCAATTGTTGAAAAAGCCGTTGAACTCGGTGGCACATGCACAGGTGAACACGGTGTCGGCATCGGGAAACGTAAATTTATGGAGTTGGAGCACGGCGAGAGTTATCAGCTCATGCACCAGATTAAGAAACTCATCGATCCGAAAGGACTCATGAATCCCGGGAAGATATTTGTCTGAATTGCCGTCCTTACGGAAGAAACGGCCAACAATCCGACCGCTAAGACAGCGGGGGCCATAATCCATGGTATTTCATTGATCAACATCGCCATCGAGTCCATCCTCAGCTGCAACCTCCATCGTTAAAAGGACCTGCATCCTGCTTTTGTTTATCTAAAACCGGGAATGGACTTCAGACGCAAATTTCTCATATTCTCCGACCCTAATAGGTAGTATGCAAACCGCGTGATTTGGCAAAAAAATGTTTCAAGATTCTTTTGCGCAGCATGCGAAACGCAATTCGAAGTCTATCGGAAAAAGTCAGCCACATTTTAATTTTGACCTGTTAAATTAATTTTGTGGATGTCGATATGCTTCAGAACCTTGAGACTCTTAACCGCCAAATAAGCAGTATAGAACATCACTATGAGGAGCCAAATTTTGTATTTTTGCCAGATGGTTTTCATGATAAAATCCCTCTCAAATAGATTGCTCAGAATTTTTCATGTCTAATTTCTTATCTATCTCCCCCTTTTCCTTGACGATGCGGTCTTGCCCGTGTTTCTGCAAAATGTTTTTTGCACCGACTCAGCGAGGTCTAATAGTTTTGTCCGATGGGTGAAAATAATATTACAACAACTGTGCCAGACCAGTCGATTTATAAATTTAATATTAAAATTCAAATAGTTATATAAATTAAAGGGATTTAAATTGCGGGGGAGAACAAAGGGGATATTAGGGCAAAATAGGAATTATTGTTCACAATTTATGTACTCATTGCCATAGCTCTGACAAAGACATCTGTGCCTTGTGGAGAATTTGATAAGTTCAGCCAGATTGAATCAACCCGAACCCAGCAAAATCCGGAGGGTGAAAAACACTGGGGGTGAATGATTGTGACAATGTTGAATTATTCCTTGCTCTCCTTTCTCAACTGTTGAATCTTTGTGGAGATTTTTTCGGCTTTTCGTAAATTTTCTTGGACCAGCTTATAATGAGGATCTAACTTTTTTACCAATTGCCACTCATTAATGGCATTTTCAAGTTTTTCTTCTCCGAAATATTGGATCCCCAATTGATAGTGAAGTTCCTTGTAAGAATCCTCACATTGCTTGATAAGCGGCAGACACTGCAAACAGTCGGTCCTGAAGTCCAGGCAGGCCTGCAACTGCTTATCTGCAGCCTGATATTGCTTTTCCTTCAATAAGTCTTGCGCGCTGCTAAAATGGGCCTTAAAGAGATACTCCTGGGTTTTGAAGTCTCGGGGATCCGCATTGACCACTTTTTTAAACTCTATCACCGCTTCATCATATTTTTTCTCGTTAAAGAGTTCGAGACCAGCATCGCGATAGTTGGCCACCATTTTATCAAAGGCCTCGACGTCCGGCTGAACACCTTCGGTTTGTTGCGCTTCCCCCTTCTCCGATTCAGGCGTGGTTAATTGCCGCCCCATGGCCTGGCCGTCCGTTGTGATTTCGGGAGTACCCTCCGGCACAAGAAATGGGACACCGTCAATTTCGGGGATCTTAAGCTCTTTTCCAACTCGAACGGTGGTGGCATCGGACAGATTATTAAACCTGGCAATAGTCTGAAATTGCATGGGATCATCGTAATATTTTTTAGAAATTATGCTGATGGTTTCGCCCTTTTGAACGGTGTGCAGGATGTAGCGTTTGGTCTTGATTTGGGTTCGCGAATGTAACTTTTCCCGGGCTCCCTTATGCTGCGGCCAATATCTCAGGGTCGTTAAAAACTGCCGCTGCGCGTCGCCATATTTTCCCTGGTTTAAATCCGCAAGGCCTTTTCGATAATGCGCTTCAGCCAATTTAAGCCGTTTTGCTTCCACGCGCTTCAAACTTTCGGTAATTTGTTTGTTTTGGGGCTCAACCGTGAGCGCCAACCTGTAATAGCGAGCGGCCTCCACCCAATCTCCGGCATTTTCACTCGCGCGCCCCTGAGATAGATAACCCTTAGCCACGGCAGCAGGAGAACCCGGTAGATAATCGATAACGGCACAACCGCATAAAACGGTGGCGACAAATATAAGATGGAACAGACTTCGCATTTTACAATACATAGGATTACCTTCTCGATAAAATATCAAAGTTACTTCTGAAAACATCAGCTAATCCATGATCTTGATGACAATCAGCGTAACGTCGTCTTGAAGATCTAGTCCTTGCCGGAAACGGCTCAAATCGGATATGATGGCTTCAAGAATTTGCTCGGCTGTACCCTGCTTATTTTTTTTAATGGCATCAAGAACCCGCTCCTTACCGTACATTTCTTTTTGTGGATTGAATGTCTCATTGATTCCATCTGTGCTGATAACGATGATCTGGCCTTTCTCAAGCCCGATCTTCTCATTTTCCTCATAGCAACAGTCAGGAACGACGCCGATGGGCACGCCTGCCGGTCCCCGGAGTTCTTCAAAGATATCGGACTTCGGGTCATAAATTATGGCTGGATCGTGACCGGCACGAACCCATTTAACGCTTTTGGTGTTGGTGTCGATGACCGCATAAAACAAGGTCATGAAACTATTTGATTCCATAGCATCCGCGCACAGGAGCACATTTATGTCTGTGATAATTTCGGTCAGGCTGCCCGGCAGAAATGAACGTTGGCGGATGAACGCCCTGGCAGTGGCCATTAGCAGTGCGGATGGAATGCCATGACCGGAAATATCCCCTAATATGACCCCAATTTTTCCGCTTCCGTTCTCTTTGAGTTTGAGAAAATCATAATAATCTCCACCGGTTTCGTCACAATAGACACTTTTGCCTGCAATATCCAAACCCTTAACCTTGGGATTGTCTTTTGGCAGAAGATTCTGTTGAATCTCCATGGCAAGTTCAAGCGATTGGCGCATCAGGTTCCGTTCTTTAATTCCTTCGGCCATTTGGTTAAAAGCCAAGCCCAAATCGCCGAGTTCATCATTCCGGGAAATTGTAACTCGATATTCCAGATTCGCCGGAACTTATGGCCTGGGTCCCCTCTTTTAATTTCTTGATGGGTCGTGAAAAATATACACCGAGCACAAAACTAAGGAGGACGCCCAGCAAAGTGATAATAGCCGTGAGTATCGATATAAAACGTTTGGCACTCTCGATGTTTTCGATGATTTGGTGCTGTGAGATCGCTAAAGCCACGGTGCCGACCCGAATCTTTTGATAGGTGATCGGTTTTTCAAAGTACAGGATTTCAACACCGTCTTTAAAAACACTCGTTACAATGACGTCGTCAGTCCTCGGATCTGATTTTGCTGCCGGGGAAGGTATGTATTGAGAATTAACCTTGCCAGGATCGCTATGTGCCTTTATTACGTTTTTAGAATCGGCAATAAAAGCATAGAGTACCTGATCTTCTGCGGTAACATTTTTGATGAGTTGAAAAAGTGAGAGTTCCTCATCAGCGAGAAGCTTGTCCGGTGCCTGGTCAGATGTGATCCGAACCAGGCTTTCACCCAATGCGATTAACTGATCCCGGAATTGCAGCCTTTGATTTTTTAGCATGAAAAAGCTGCTTGTCGAAATAACAACGATAATGACGAGCGCGGATAGCGTAATAAATTTTAAAAATATTGGTATTTTAAGAAATTTTCGGCGCTTGAGGCCGAGTCGACGTTCAATACCGGTGGGGGGGCCGAGGTTTTTAACCCTGCGGTCTTCTTTGGTACGTCTTTCCGTATTTTGTTTCCGGCTGAGTGTAGAGGTTCTGACAGGCATTGAGACATCATCCTGTTCGATTTTAATTTTTCATGCGGAATTTGTGCTCCTAATGAATTATAAAAGAGCAGATATTAATGAGAATATGAGAAAAATTCAGCTTTATCTTATGTGTTTATCAAATACGTGTCAAGATATAAGATTGAGTTATTTACGATCAGACTTAACTCCAACCCATTGATTTCAAATCAAAATCCTCCTTCCCCAAAAAAAAGCAGAGCCATTTGTGACTCTGCCTTTTCCCGCCTCAAGTTTTTTTATTTTCGAACCAAAGCCTTAGCGAATTCGCTTGAACCGTCACCCGGATGGAGTGAGGCATCGCTCGATTCTTTATTGTATCGGCATGTGTCAGCGATATTTGTAACACATACAGATCAAAAGATTGTCACCCTGAAATCCCCGGCTTGGTACAATTTTAACAATTAATATTACCTCCCAATTACTTCTTCAACTTCCGCCGGCCTAATCCTATAAATCCAACAATGCCTGCTCCTAAAAGAAGTATGATGACATCTTCGGGGATTGGTATTCGATTAATTGCAAAGATGCTAAAATTGAAGGCATCTGCGTCTTTAGCAAATATATATAAAGGGGACAAACCAAATAATATGCATATTAGCTTCAATTTACGATATCCTTAATATATTACTCTCTCAATAATGGTTCAGTTTTGCAGGGTTAAAGGTTTAATCCGTGCTTTGTTTTAAGTGCTGCAAAAATCATACAAAATTCTGTTAGATGTTAAGAAATATTTTTTTGTTTATATTACAAGTAGTTATTTAAAATTATGTATTATTGCTCGCTACAATATATGAATTTTTTTACACAATTTTTATGTAATTATTTTCACAATCACCTGTGGACTATGTACTTTTTTGGACAATACTAACCGAATTTGGTACAATAGAATTTAAATGTATCGGAATTTATACAACCTATGCTGGACATGGTGGTTCCAGTCTCGTTTTTTTTAACGTAAAGCAATTGATAAATTGGCCGATAACAGAAGTAACGTCCCAAGTTTAAAATCAAAAACCTGAAATGCTAAAACCCCTCGGTAAAAATAAAGGCATGTATCTCGCACACTATAGTTTAAATGCAAAGCCCTTTCAGATTACGGCTGATCCGAAATTCATCTGGCTTGGTGAAAAACATGCTGAGGCACTGGCCACCTTTCAATACGGCCTGCAGGAAAACAAGGGTATTTTGTTGCTTACCGGAGATGTTGGGACGGGAAAGACGGCTGTAATCAATACCCTTTTAAAAAAGATAGAAGATAATGTTATTGCCGTCATGATTCCTGATCCAGGATTAGATCCTATGGATCTTTATCATGTCCTTGCGAATGAATTCAAAATAAACGAAACCCCCCGTAACAAACGGGAGTTTCTGAATCATTTGAAGCCCTATCTATATGAAACATACTACAAAGGTAAATCCATACTCTTGATCATTGATGAGGCTCAAAACATTTCAAATGAGCTATTGGAAGAAATTCGGCTTCTATCGAATATTGAGTTGGCAGATACAAAGCTTATCAATATTTTCATTGTGGGTCAGAACGAATTTAATAGTATTATAGCTGAAAACCGGAACAGGGCATTTAAACAGAGAATCAGTATTAGATACCATCTTGATCCTTTAACAGATTCAGAAACACATGAATATATCACGCATCGTCTTCAGATAGCCGGATCAGATAAAGAAATTTTCAGCCCAAGGGCGATAAACGACATTCATTTCTTTTCAAACGGATTCCCACGGCTGATTAATGCAATTTGCGATCTCGCACTACTGACGGGGTATTCTTCAGGTCAATATCATATTGACGAGAAAGTCATCAAAGAATGTGCCCAGGAACTAAAATTGTCTGGGAAATCACAGGATACTGAGAATGGAAAAAGAAACGGCACTGGCGGCGGGAAAAAAACGATCTCTGCCAAAAGCATTCGTCCGCCGGGTTGGAAGATATTTAATTTAGCGTCTATTGTTGCTTGTATGCTAATAATTACGGTCTATGTAAATTATAATTTATACCCAAATCATTCTCAAATACCGACAATATCCGAAGATGCATTCCGAAATTATAAACGATATGAAGAGAAAATCGATCTCGTGAAAGATGAGCTCGAGCCGACCAATAAGAAATGGGTGCGTGCTTCATCAGAAATTGATAAAACGACTAAAACGAATATCGGCAGCAAAAACGGATTCCGACAAAGTTACCTAATTCATTTTGAAAACGCCTCGGAAGAGTTTTCACAAAACAGTATTAAAACTCTAGCGAAACTGGCAGGGTTGATTAGAGATTATCCAAACTCTGAAATTATTATTGAAGGTCATACCGACTCTCACGGCAATTATTGGCGCAATAAAAAGCTCTCCAGCGTCAGGGCAAATCTTGTAAAAAGTTATTTTGTCAACCACGGGGTTATTTCATCAAGGATTAAAACCATGGATCTGGGAGCAGAATATCCAATAGAAATCAATGAATCTGAATTTGGCGGCAAATTGAATCACTGTGTGGAGATTAAAATTATCTCACCCCCTCAAAACTATATTCTATCGAAAAATTAGGCGATATTGAGATTTCCCCGAATGAGCAGTTCACTTCTAATTTTTCCTCGATAACCCATTGTAGTGCCACCTCATATAGTTAACATCCCGGATAGCGATTCGAAAGAATCGGGTTCATATTGATTTTTATTGCAAAATGAGGCCGTTTCGTTAATATAAGAATCGCTAAAAGGATGGTATCCATGATTATAGGCTTAGACGTTGGCGGCACCCACACCGATGTGGTTCTCATCGACACCAAGGGTCTTATAAAGGAAATAAAAGTCCCCACCAATCCGTCGGATCTGTTTAGTTCCGTCTTAGCGGGATTAACGGAAATAACTAGGGGCCATGACCCCGAGAAAATAAGTCGCATGGTCTTAAGCACCACGCTGACCACCAACGCCATCGTTCAAAATAAAACCCGACCGGTGGGCATGATTGTTGCCGGAGGCCCCGGAATCGATCCTGAATTTTATCGCACAAACTCCAACTATTTTATTGTTGCAGGCTCTATTGATCACCGGGGCCGGGAAATAGAACCGATTAATCCCCATGAAATCAAGGATATCGCCGCTCGTTTGAAAAAAGGAGGAATCGAGCAGATCGGGGTGGTGGGTAAATTTTCGGTTCGCAACCCATCCCACGAATTGGAAATCGGTAGAATATTAAAACCATCTTTTGAAAAAATTTTTCTGGGCCATCGCATATCCGGAAATTTAAATTTCCCCCGCCGAATTGCGACCACCTTTCTAAATGCAGCGATATTTCCGATCCACAGAGAATTTTACCGTGCAGTGGAAAAATCATTGGAAGCTAAGGGACTGAAGCTGCCTATTCGACTTCTGAAAGCGGATGGCGGCAATATGAGATTCGATTCCACTATGGAGCATCCCGCGCAGACGATTCTTTCCGGCCCGGCCGCCAGTGCAATGGGCGCCGTAGCCTTCGGTCCGCAAAAAGAAGATACCCTGGTTATGGATATCGGAGGCACAACCACCGATATGGCAGTCCTTATCGACCGGTCACCGGTGCTGGATCCGCTGGGTATTGAGCTGGGCAGGCATAAAACGCTGATCCGATCCCTTGAAACCCTTTCCCTCGGCTTGGGGGGCGATAGCGCCGTCAGGGTAATCGATGGAAAATTGCAGATCGGCCCCGAGAGACTGG
Source organism: uncultured delta proteobacterium (assembly GCA_963723215.1). Classification (GTDB taxonomy): domain Bacteria; phylum Desulfobacterota; class Desulfobacteria; order Desulfobacterales; family JAFDCJ01; genus JAFDCJ01. The sequence goes on along the minus strand of CAVRQG010000004.1, from coordinate 68,534 downwards.
GCTCGGCAATGGCCTATGGGGGGCCAGTGCCGACGCCGACCGATGCCCTTTTTATTCTTGAAAACATCACCGATGGCAGCCGGGAGAAATCGGTCAAGGGTTTAGAACCGCTGGCCGGTTTTTTGGGTTGCTCAGTCAAGGCTTTTGCCGCTGAAATTCTTGATCTCACCTGTAAAAATATATTATCCGCCGCCCGGCAACTGATCTACCGAATCAACAGCAAACCAGTGTACACCATTCATGAACTTCAGGAAGGATATGTCGTGAAACCGAAATCGATCTTGGTTTTGGGCGGGCCGGCGCCGTATTTTGCAAAATACCTGGAATACCTTTCGGATTATCGCGTACGGGTTGTGCCCAGATGGAAGGTCGCCAATGCCATCGGTGCGGCCCTGGCCCGCACCACCTGTGAAGTCACTTTATTAGCCGACACCGAAAACCGGATCGCCCGGGCACCGGAAGAAAATTTCAGCCAAAGCATTGATCATGGATTCGATAAAGATGCGGCCATCCAGCAGGCCTTTGAACTGCTGAAAGCCAAGGCGATTAAACGGGGGGCCAATGCCGACTATCTGGAAATGGAAGTGCTTGAAAGCTTAGAATTTAACATGGTCCGCGGATTTTCCACCACCGGGAAAAACATCCGCATCAAAGTGCAGATTACGCCAGGATTGATTCATGGGTATGATGAAGTAATAGTCAAACTGTCGAAATGATAACGATATTGCTCTAATACAACTATCAATTTTAGTGCCGAAAGGTTAATTGTTATTAGGGAACATAACCACCAATTAACGCTTCATCCCCAATAATCAATAACGAATAACAATTCCGAAGGAATAATAATGTTGCAGGCTAAGCACAAAACCGGTCTCGTATTCTTCCCAGCTTTCGATTGGGCCATCAGTCCGACCCATCCGGAGCGAGAGGAACGATTGCTCTATACCCAGGATCAGGTAATTGAGGAAGGTCTATTTGATATTAACGGGGTGGTGGAATTAAAACCCGACCCGGTGACGCTGAAGGACATTCAACGGGTTCATTTTTGCGTGCCGGATGTATGGAGCGTTACCACCGAATCTCATTTCATCAGTGCCGGTGGCGCCAAAACCATCGGCATGGCGGTGCTCGATGGACAAATTGATCGGGGCTTCGCCCTCGTCAGACCACCGGGACATCACGCCATGCGCATCGTGCACGGGGCCAGAGGGTTTTGCAATATCAATATCGAAGCCGTCATGATCGAATATCTGCGCCAAGCCTACGCCATCGACAGGGTCGCCATTGTTGATACGGATTGCCACCATGGTGACGGCACCCAGGATATCTACTGGCATGACCCGGACACCCTTTTTATTTCGATTCACCAAGATGGTAGGACCCTGTACCCCGGCACGGGATTTCCGGATGAACTGGGGGGCATCAACGCGGTTGGAAAAACACTTAATATTCCGCTACCGCCGAACACATCTGAAGAAGGCTTTCTATACACTGTTAAAAACATCGTCATGCCGATTCTAAAAGATTTTAAGCCGGACATCATCGTCAATTCAGCCGGTCAGGACAACCATTACAGTGACCCGATCACCAATATGAATTTTTCGGCCCAGGGATACGCCGACCTGACGGCCATCCTGAAGCCGGATATTGCCGTACTGGAAGGCGGTTATTCCATTGAAGGGGCTTTGCCCTATGTTAATGTCGGCATCATCCTGGCCATGGCTGGAGTGGATTACAGCAAGGTAAAAGAGCCGAACTACAATCCGGCAAGTATCCGGCAGACGCATTCGGTGACCGAAGCGATCGAAAAAATCGGTGAAGTTACGCTCACAATCTGGCAACAAAGGGAAAACATAAAAGATCAACTCATGGAAAAACCAGCCCCCCAACGCCGCACACGCAACCTTTTTTATGATACCGACGGTATCCACGAAAACCAGTCGGAATTAATCCAGGTGTGTCCCGATTGCGCCGGCGTCCTGCAAATTGATTCATCATCAGATCGCGGCATGCACATTCTTGCTGTACATATTCCTCGCAAAGCCTGCAGCAAATGCAAAGACATCGGCTACCGCTGGTACGATGCCGTTGACACCGGGCAATATGACAAGATCTTTCTTCAGGATCGCACAGAGGATAAATATTTAGAGGGGAAACCTGAACCCTAGATGAGCGAAAAAAGCTCAATTAGGTGTTAACTCCCGATTGGTTCTTTCTCGAATGGTGTCTAACGCATGGAAATTCCCTTGGGACAATCTAGACAGTCTGCATTAAGGCCCAACCTTGAGTTGCGCGCCCGGATCATCCAGGCAATCCGCAGCTTTTTTACGGATCGGGAATATCTCGAAGTTGAGACCCCCATCCGCATTCCGGCTCCGACCCCCGAAGCCCACATCGATGCCGTCACCACCGAAGAGTGGTTTCTGCAAACCTCACCCGAATTGTGCATGAAACAACTGCTGGCTGCCGGGTTTTCTCGGATTTTTCAAATCTGCAAATGTTTCCGACACAACGAAAGAGGGGCCAAACATCTCCCGGAACTCACCATGCTGGAATGGTACAGCACCGATTCCAATTATATAGATCTCATGATCGAATGTGAAGATCTCATTTGCACCATCGCCCGCCTGACCAACGGAAATGATATAATTAACTATCAGGACCGAGAAATCCATCTGGCTACTCCCTGGACGCGTATGTCGGTGGCTGCGGCATTTCAGCAATATGCATCCCTGACCATGGAAGTGTCACTTGAAAAAGATTGCTTTGATGAGGTTATGGTTTCCGAGATTGAACCCCACTTGGGCTCACCGAAACCGCTCTTTCTTTATGACTATCCGGCGCCTCGCGGGGCTCTGGCAAGATTAAAGCCCCGGAACGATCTGCTGGCCGAACGCTTTGAGCTTTATATCGCCGGCATTGAGCTGTGCAATGGCTTCAGCGAACTGACCGATCCGGCCGAACAGAAAGCCCGGTTCGAAAAAGAGCAGCGACAGCGCAAATCTCTCGGTCATCCGATATACCCGATCCCGCAAAAATTCTTAAGGATTTTGAAAGACATGCCGGACGCCGGCGGCAATGCATTGGGAATCGATCGCCTGGTAATGCTGTTTTGCGACGCAACTGAAATTGACGATGTGGTTACCTTTACGCCGGAGGATCTCTGAAGGGTGGCATGATACTGGTCGATTTTGGGTAAATCTGTTCTTTTCTAAATTCTATGGCCCAATTATAAACGAAATGATGAGGTCTGCAATCGGAAACTTCATAATGGATCATCAGCACTCGGGAGCATAGTCTCTTTCCTTTTTACGATATACTCTTTAATCCTTGTCCCGTCCATCTCTTTAACCGTAATGCTGAAATCTCCGAGGCGGAATTCTTCTTTTTCCTCGGGAATTCTACCGATCTGGTCCAGGACATAGCCGGAAAACGTATCATACTCCCTGGTTTCAGGGATGTTCATTTGCAGTGTTTCATTTACATCATCGATCTCTGATTTGCCGAGCACCATCCATTCGTTTTCAGCCAGCTTGACGATATGGGCCTCAAATTTATCGGTTTCATCTATAATTTCGCCGACAATTTCTTCCAGCGCATCTTCCAGGGTAATCAGACCGGACACGCCACCGTGCTCATCGACCACGACGGCCATGTGCTGTTTTCTCTTTTTAAACTCTTGCAGCAAATTATCTAACTTTTTATTCTCCGGCACAAAAAAAGGTTCGCGCATGACTTCACGTGCCTCTGCCTGGGCTGATGAAGTTACCTGGTGCATGAATAGATCTTTAACATTTAAAATACCGATGACATGATCGATATCTTCCTCGATGACGGGAATCCGGGTAAAACCGGATCGGATGATGTCCTCAGGGTTCAGCTTCTCATCAGCATTGATGACAAACATATCCGCGCGGGGTGTCATGATTTCCGATGCACTGGTATCATCAAATTCAAAGATGTTATGGATCAGCTCTTTTTCTTCTTCTTCAATACCCCCTTCTTCCTCGACCACTTCAACAAAGGTCATCAATTCTTCTTCGGTCACCAGTGGTTTTTTCCGGACTTTGCCGGTGAGTTTGGGGATGAAGTTCAACATGATAATTATTGGAGTAAATAGAATCGACAGCCAGTACAAGGGGATAATGACCAGTCTGGCAATGAGAATATTGTTTCTGGTGGCGATTGATTTAGGAAAAATTTCGCCAAAGATCAAAATAAGAAAGGTCATGATGCCGGTGGCAATCCCCACCGCGTTGTGAGAAACCAGCTTAAGGGTCACCGCAGTGGCCAGCGCCGAGGCGCCGACATTTACAACATTGTTGCCGATGAGAATCGTGGAAAGCAGCCGGTGATGATCGTCTTTCATTTTTTTGATCAGTAAATTTACCAGCCCCTTCTCTTTTGCGAGATGAATGGCTTTGGCCTTGCTGATGGAAAATAGTGCAGTTTCGGCAGAGGAAAAAAAACCGGAGAGCAAAAGGAGGACGAATAAAACCACCAACTGATTAATTAGCATCTGTGTTTCTGGTATCGTCATCAATTTTTTTCGAAGTCGCCCTCTTCTCCTTATTTGTAAATTTTTATTGTTGTTGCAGGTTCAATACCGCTATATAAAGTGGGTATAAAATCACCTGGAGACCCTGTCAATTGAGAAAGCCCTTGCAGGCTTTCCGGATGATTACATCAGTGAAGGACGCCGACGCCCCCGCTTAGCGGAAAAGCCGATGACAAAACCCACCAGGAGCACACCGGAACCGGCTAAAAACCATTTGATATATTGATTCATTTCAAGTCCGCTCAATTCCTTGTCCAGGGTATTGGCTCTTTTGGTTTGTTCGGCGAGTTGGGTACTGACTTCCTGGTATTTTTTTTTGAGAGTTAAAAATTCAGCGGCACCGGCTTTAAGATCCTTGTATTCAGTGTCCAGCTTTTCAAATGCTTTTTGATTGCTATCGAGGGAAGACTTGAATGTCGTGTTTTCTTCTTTAAAGCGATTATTTTCCTCAATCAGGGTGGTTGCTTGCTGTCTTAAGGCCGTATATTTACTTTGCAATTCTGCCAATTGAACGGCACTGGTGGGCCGGGCGACCAGATAGCGGTTCAAAACATAGCCCTCTTTCCCATTTTGTAGCCTCACCATGGACCAACTCTCTCCGGGGTCCACAACCTCCACCGGCTGTCCGGATTCAACCAAGGCCAGTATCTTATATTCAGTACTCGGACCGGTTCGCAGCGGCAGTTTCAATAAATCTGTCACATACCTGGTTTCAGCAAAGCCGACAGCAGAAAAACACATTACACAAATTACCATGAATACGATTCGCTTGAACAGGATTTTCATAACCGGTACACCCCCTGATAAATGTTGACGATTTTTTTAATATCATAATTTACAACATTTTGTTAAAATAGCAAATTATGTCAACATTGTCTTTAAAAATGTTGATAAATATGCTAATCTTACCCTCAAATTTTATTTTAAATTCTTAACATTTTTCAAACACTGACCCTTGAAAAGTTAGATGAGGATGGTTTAAATCCGTATGATTGCGTATGATTTACGATGCACCAACGGTCATTCTTTTGAAGGTTGGTTTGAGGACCGTAAGGCCTACCTTGACCAGAAAAAAAAGGGCCTGATCACCTGCCCGGTTTGCAACGATACCTCTGTGGACAATGTGCCGTCTACATTTGCCATAAAATCTTCCCAAGGTTTCAAACCCAAGGCCCTCTCACCTGAAGAAGCCGCCATGGCCAGAATTAGAAAAGAAGCTATCGAATTCGTTGAGAAAAATTTCGATGACGTTGGCTGCGATTTTGCCAAAGAAGCCTTGAAAATCCATTACGGCGCCACTGAACCCCGTAACATCCGGGGCGTAAGTACCAAAGAAGAAGAGAAAACCCTCAAAGAGGAAGGAATCCAGTTCTTTAAGATACCCATGCCGGCCCCCCAAGATACGGATTCATAGCGCCATTGCATTGAAAATATTAATTATAATAACAGTTTATAAACTGTTAGGTGCATGGTGTTGCAGCATTGGGGGATGGATTAATCGCCGATGCCCGATGCTTTATCAATATCAATGATCTTCTCGCCTTCAAGGTAATCACGCGTTTCATATCTGGTGATATGCATAAGTTTACGTGACATTTCTCTCAGCGTATTGAGATGTTGCTGGATTTTTCTGACTTTGAGATTTACCGTATCTTTTTCAATTTCACCCATCACTGCGCACTCGGCAAGTTCCACGAGCACTGCCTGCATGGGTTGATTCATGTTATGGCACACAGCCCCGGCCAATTCGACAATTGCCTGCAATTTTTCCTTTTGCAACAATTCTTTTTCAGCCCGTTTTCTCCACGAAATATCCGATATGGTGAAAGTGGCTTTTTGCATAGGATCGGGTGGAAAAAGGGAGTTCACCTTTAAATGACCTAAAAATGTGGTCCCATCTTTCCGTTTGAACGTTGTGTCCAGCCAGGCTTCTTTCCCGACTTTGAGGTACTGATAAATAAATTCGCCGACTTTCAGGAAATCTTCCTCCGATGGATAAATAATCCGAGCGCTCTTGCCGAAGTAATCCATTTCCGAGTCGAATCGAAACATTTTCATCATAGCCCCATTGATCTGCTGGATAAATCGGTTTTCCACCAGTCCGATCCCAATGGGAGAAGCAGATAGAATGCTGCTGACGATATCATTACTCCGTCGCAACGATTCCTCGGCAACCCTGCAATTCTCAGCTTCTATTTCCAACTCCAAAACTCTATTTTTCAATTCTTCGTAAGTTGGTTTCATCTCTAGTTAATCCGCGACATTCAATTAATTCCGCAATCCCTAAATTCACAAGTTCCTAAATTCCTTCCGGCTTATCCGGAACCCTTCAGCCGGGCAGCCAGACTTGAAAGACGCCGATGAGGTTTGTCATTTTTCAAGGCAATATGCAACGCTTTTTGGGTGCCGATCAGGATGACTAATTTTTTGCCTCTGGTCATGGCTGTATACAATAGATTTCTTTGGAGCAGAACATAGTGCTGAGTCACCAGTGGTACGATAACGGCCGGATATTCAGACCCTTGGGATTTGTGGACCGAAATTGCATAGGCCGTTGTAATCTGATCGAGTTCTTCGGCTGTGTAAGGAACGGTTCTGCCGTAATAATCCACCGCGACCTCTTTTTTTTGGCGGTCAATACTGCAAATAATGCCGATATCTCCATTATACACTTCTTTTGGATAATTGTTGACTAGGTGCATGACTTTATCACCAATTTTAAACGAACTGCCCGGGGCGCCCATCCAAACAGGTTGTGGGTTTAAAACCTTTTGTAGCATTTGATTCAGGTTGATGGTGCCCACCGATCCTTTGTGCATCGGAGTTAACACCTGGATGTCATGGACAGGATCCAAGTCAAATTTACCAGGCAGTTCTTCGCGGCACAGTCGTACGATTCTGGCAGCCACCTGATTCGGATCACTTTGCTCGATAAAATAAAAATCACCCAGGTCGTCAAAACCATCCATGCTCGTGCAAACGGGCGCTTCTCCCTGACGTACTTTGTGGGCATTGACGACGATAGCGCTCTGCATGTCCTGCCGGAAAATTTTATTCAGGTAGAAAACCGGTATGCGACCCGATTCGATCATATCAGACAGGACATTCCCGGGGCCTATGGATGGAAGCTGGGATATATCTCCCACCAACACAACTACGGCCGTCACAGGAACGGCAATCAGGAGATGATACATCAAAAGGGTATCGACCATAGAGGCTTCATCGATGATGACGGCATCAGCATCCAGAGGATTGTCGCGGTTTCGCAGAAAACCGCCTTCGGTGAAATTGTAGCCCAAGAGTCGGTGGATGGTGTCGGCCTTTCTCCGGGTAACCTCTGCCATCCGTCGGGCTGCCCGACCGGTGGGAGCAGACAGCCGCACACGCTTACCCTGGATTTCAAATAGGGTGCTGATTGAGCGCAAGAGCGTTGTTTTACCGGTTCCCGGGCCGCCCGTAATAATCACGATACGGTGGGAAAAGACCTCCTTGAGTACCTGCAGTTGTTCAGCCGATAAATTGATGGCAAGTTTCTCATGAACCTCGCGGGATATCCGATCAGCATCCATCGTGTCAGGTTCTACCGGTAGGGAAAGCAGTGCCTGCAATCTGACAGCAAGTCCGGCCTCCGCCGCATGTATATTTTTCAAATAAATGGCGTTGGTGGATGCACCGTTTCCAAGAGGTTCCACCACAATGGCCTTTGCAGCCGCCATTTCGTCAATAGCCTTTTGGATTGCCGGGGCGCTGATTTGAAATGAAATCTCACAGCGCGAGAAAAGATTTTCCGCTTCTGCGAAGGTATGGCCTTCATCGGCGTTTTGCTGGATGATGTGACGGATGCAAGCGCGAACTCGTTGGGGATCATCTTGTTCCACTCCCAGTTTGCGGGCAATCGTATCGGCGACAATGAATCCGGGCCCGATGAAATCTTCGGCCAGGACATAAGGATCTTCACGGATTAGGTCGATGGCATCCGGTCCGTATTCTTTGTATATTTTTGCACAAAAAGCGGTCTGGACACCCATTTCCTGCAGGAACTGCATTAATCCTCTCAGGGTGTGATGCTCTTTCCAGGCGCTTTGAATCATGTCAGCTTTGGCTTCGCCAATGCCCTGAACCTCAATTAGCCGTTCAGGCGTACTTTCGATAATTTCCAAAGTCTGGGGTCCGAAGGCGGTCACCAACCTTTCAGCCAGCGACGCGCCGATCCCTTTAACCAGGCCGGATGTCAGATAGGCCCGGATACCTTTTACCGTTGCCGGCAGCGTCACTTCATACGATTGAATTCTGAATTGTTGGCCATATTTGGGATGGGTTTGCCAGAAACCCTTAATGTTAAGAGTTTCACCAAGACTTACGCCCACCAGGTGACCGACCACGATGATCCTGGCAGCCGGATTGGAGGTCTTCAAACGCGCAACGGTGTACTGGGTATCCTCATTGAAATAGGTAATATGCTCCAGGTGCCCATCGATGCTCGTCAAGGAGGTGTTGTTTTTCTTATTTGAAATCATTTTCGATTTTCAGTCGCCGTTCAGGATCCAGAATCCTGCATCATGAATGCCCAACTTTCACGCAATCTTGCGTCACATAGGCTCACCGCGATTTGGTCGATTAGAGAGTTGGCAAGAATCCATTTGGCCGCATCGTACAAATTTTCAGCTGTGTAATCCGCAACCATCTGCTTGGCTTTCAGAATGTGTTCGGCTTCATTGTCTTTGCCGGTTTTTACCAACACCGCACTGCCGCATCCGGCATTGCGTGCACACTCGATGTCTTTGGCACTGTCGCCCACCATAATCGACTTTGACAAATCAATATTGTATTTGCGCTGAGCCTGAAAAATCAATCCTGGCGCCGGTTTGCGGCATTCACATTCCTCAGTCGGTAAATGGGGGCAGAAAAAAATATCCGCTATCTTACCACCACCGGATACAATGGCGTCTTTCATCATGGCATGAATGCGGTCAAGTTCGTCGCGGGAGATAAATTTGCGGGCAATTGCCGACTGATTGGTAATGACAATGGATGTAAAACCGCTGCGTGTCAATAGCCGGATAGCCTCGATGCTACCGGAAATGAATTGAAATTCGGACCGGCTTTTGATGTAGTCCCTCGAATCGTGGTTGATCGTACCGTCCCGGTCTAAAAATACGACGTTGTATAAAATTGTTTCGGCCATCTGTTATTCTGCAACCAGGAAAGCGTCCGGATAGCCGCTTTGGATGAGTATGGCCTCATTCATTACAGCATCTTCCAAGGTCTTAAAGGATCCCACGCGAACCCTGTAAAATATTTTGTCCCCGCGGTCATAAGTGGTGATATGGGCATTTTTATACTGTTCATCAAGCTTGCGCTTGAGCCTTTCGGCATTTTCACGATTTACAAAAGCACCGACCTGAAAGGTAAAGTCGCCCGAATAATAGTCTTGCTGAACAAAGGTGTGGCCCGCATCGCCATTGGTGGCTGCAGGCGTACCCAATGCGACGATCTCGACCCTGGCCGTGCCGGGTCCGATGAGTCCGAGTTCTTTGGCCGCCGTATAGGAGAGGTCGATGATTCTACCCCGCACAAAAGGTCCCCGATCATTGACCCGAACTTCCAATTCCCGATTGTTTTCAAGATTATGGACCCGAACGTAGGTGCCAAGCGGCAGGGTTTTATGAGCCGCCGTCATGGCATACATATCATATATTTCACCGTTGGAGGTTTTTTTGCCGTGAAAATCTTTTCCATACCAGGATGCGATCCCACGCTGACGAAAACCTTTAGAATCCGGCAAGGGCTGATACCATTTGCCAAATACCTTATAAGGTTTGGGATGGCCGGCCGGCTGGGCGGCGGAGGTTCGTTGGTTGCACAGCCGTTGATGAAAAATATCAGGGCAACCATAGCAGGAAGGTACCGAATGATTTTAGTTTTTATGGGAAGAAACGTACCAATTTGATAATTTAATCAATCTCCTAGTGATCCGTCATTCGTATTTTCCAAGTAATGACAAAGTCTTAGTTCATTTTAAATTTTAGTGTCATTTTCGAACTATGTTTGTTGTTTTTTGCGTGGTTTTTTCGCCGCTCGCGGCTTTTTGTTTTCCAGTGCCAGTGCTAATACTTCCTGCATTTTATCCGCAAAATGGAATTTGATATCCTTCTCGACTTTTTTCGGGATATCCTCTAAATCTTTGCGGTTCCAGGCCGGTAAAATAATCGTCTTGATGCCGGCACGGTGGGCCGCAAGCACTTTTTCTTTAACGCCGCCCACCGGCAGCACCTGCCCCCTTAACGTTATCTCACCGGTCATGGCCAGATCCTTGCGAATGAGCCTATTGGTCAACAGGGACGTCAGTGCCGACAGCATGGTCACCCCGGCAGATGGACCGTCTTTGGGGATAGCACCAGCGGGTACATGAATATGGAGGTCGTGGGAATTAAAAAAATCCTCGTCAATTCCAAGGCTGGACGCATTGGACCGTATAAAGCTTAAAGCAGCGGTGGCCGATTCTTTCATAACATCTCCAAGCTGGCCGGTCAGGGTCAGTCCTTTTCTACCCTTCATCGCCGTCGCTTCAATAAAAAGAAGCTCTCCGCCTGTCGGTGTCCAGGCCAGGCCGGTTGCCACACCCGGAGTCGTAATCCGGGCTTTCGTTTCCGAGGTTAACCGAACGGGTCCGAGGTATTCATGAAGGTCGTCGACGTGGACATTCATCGAGTCAACCTCTTCCTGGGCAATCTTGGTGGCCACGCCCCGGCATACATTTGCAATTTCACGCTCGAGGTTGCGAAGGCCGGCTTCACGCGTATAGCCCGTAATAATTTGTTTTACCGCGCCGTTGGTAAATTTAATCTGTTTGGCTTTAACACCATGTGCTTCCCGCTGACGCGGAATGAGATAGCGGTTGGCGATTTTAATTTTTTCATCCATGGTGTATCCGTGGAGCATCAACACTTCCATGCGGTCGCGCAAAGCCGGCGGGATGGTATCCAGGATGTTCGCCGTGGTAATAAACATAACATTGGAAAGATCGAAAGGCACATCCAGGTAATGGTCGGAGAAAGAAAAATTCTGTTCGGGATCCAGCACTTCCAACAATGCCGAAGAAGGATCACCGCGAAAATCGCTCCCAACCTTATCGATTTCATCCAACATGAACACCGGATTGTTCGACTCCGCACGCCGCAGTCCCTGTATAATTCGGCCGGGCAGCGCACCCACATAGGTACGCCGGTGTCCTCTGATTTCAGCCTCGTCACGCACACCGCCCAAAGAAATGCGATGGAATTTGCGACCCAGAGCTCGTGCAATGGATTGTCCCAGTGAGGTTTTACCGGTCCCGGGAGGTCCGGCAAAACACAAAATCGGCCCTTTGGACTCCGGTTTCAGCTTGCGAACTGCCAAGTATTCGATAATGCGTCGCTTGGGTTTTTCCAGTCCGAAATGATCATCGTCCAATATTTTTCTGGCTTTTTTAATGTCCAGGTTGTCGGGAGTGCGATCGTGCCATGGCAAGGCCGTGATCCAGTCCAGGTAGGTTGACGCCACCGTATATTCGGCCGAAGAGGGATGCATGCGGGATAATCGATCCAGTTCCCGCTCGGCTTCCTTGCGGGCCTCTTCGGGCAGATTCTTTTCCTCGATCTTCGCCCGGTATTCATCAATCTCGACGCCCGCCTCATCTTTTTCCCCCAATTCTTCCTTGATGGCCTTAAGTTGCTGCCGTAAGTAATACTCGCGTTGACTTTTGTCCATATCACCCTTGACTTGATTTTGGATTTTGCTGCCCAGTTCAAGGATGTCGAGTTGATGGTTTGCCAGGCGGGTGACCTCTTTCAATCGATCTTTTATGTCTACTGTTTCCAGGACTTTTTGTTTTTCCACGGGAGTCGAATTGATGGTTGACGCAATCATGTCCGCCATAGTGCCGGCTTCCTGGATGGTCTTGGCCATTTGTGCGATTTCGGGGGGCAGACCCGGGGACAACTCCACAATCCTTTCAAACTGGTTGATAAGGTTGGCCATCAACGCTTCAATTTCATTGTCTTTTGTCTCGGTATCGGCAATCAGTTCAATGTGGGCGCGGAGGTAGGATTTTCCTTCTTCAAACTTGACTATTTTAAATCGGTTCAACCCCTGGACCAAGAGCTGGGTGCGATTATCCTGGGTTTTCGCCATTTTGAGAATCATGGCACTGGTGCCGATCGAGGATAGATCTTTCCGATCCGGCGCATCCTTATCTTCTTCGGGCTTTTTAGATACCATCAAGCCGATGATACGATCTTTCGCCATGGCATCATCAACCAGCTGGACGGATTCACCCTGCAGAACCACCAGCGGCAATACCATTTTGGGGAAAAGTGCGGCATCATACAATGGCAGAATCGGAAGAATTTTCGGTATCTTTTCTGCATCCAATTCTGTGGGTGATGGTTGATCAGCCATAATTTCCTCCATCTATCTGTCTCTGTAATATTTGAATATTCTCAGATGAAATTTGGTTATTCAGGGTATTCATCCGGTTAAGCCCCACCGGTATAGATCCAGGTTGCGACACTCACGGATCGACAAATGATTACCGATTTGGCCATCGAAGGCTTGAACAAAGAAACCTAACCGTCCAGAATCGGCACTTTGTGCGTTCGTTCGGGTGGCATTTTCGCCAGTCGAATCTCGAGCAAACCATTTTGGTAAGCGGCGGAGACGACTTCAGGGTCGATGGGTGCCGGCAAAAAAAGAACGCGCTCGAATTTACCATACTGGATTTCAGCAAGTCGATAAGTTGCATTGTCGGAGCAATGCCTCGCAAAACGATTTCCCTGTATCCTAACCGCCTTGCTACTGATTTCGACATCCAGATCCTCTTTGTCGACTCCCGGAATCTCGGCCAGAATGATGACCTCATCCGGGGTTTCGTTCATATCCATTGGAGGCTTCCAGGCTACGCTCAGCCAGCGTAAAACCCGGGCTCACCGATCGAAAAATATCTTCAATGGTTTTTTCAAATTTGGAACCAAGTTGACCAAAATCATCTAAAAATCGTATTTTGATGTACTCCATTTCCGGCTCCTAATGCTGATAATTATGTTTTCTTCTCCTGCATGATAAGTTGTTGCAAAATAACACCTAAACACTGTTTTGTAAAGAGAAGGGGGAACGAGTAGGGGCGAATTCGGAATGCGGAACTCGGAATGATAAAGCATAGGGCCTGGGGTAGATCGCGCAGTATTCAGAAGTCTGAATTCCTGGTCAACTTGTTACCAAACTCCATTAGCTTTGATTTTAATCGGCTTCCGCTTTCCAAATTTTTTTTTCCGCATTCCGCACATTCCCACTTCCAAATTTTTCCATGGACTCTATGCGCCATGCCCTTTTTGCCCACAACCCACAACCCCCAACCCACAACCCGCTCTCAATCTTGACAAGGGTAAAGGCATGCTTAGAATTGTGACACCTAAATACCCGATACAGGAGAATTAAGCATGACTCTCGTAAAATGGGATCCCTTAAGGGATGCTGAGGAACTTCAGAATCGAATTAATCGAATGTTCGAGGATTCATTTGGTCGTATCCGGGATCCGGATGATGAAATGAGGTTATGTGCTTGGAGACCGCTGGTTGATATATATGAAACTGAAAATGGAATTGTACTAACGGCAGAGTTGCCGGGCGTCGGTAAAGAAAATATTTCCGTGGAGGTCAAAAACAACATTCTGACGCTCAAGGGAGAACGAACGGCCAGCCAGAATATACCGAAAAAAAATTTCTACCGTCAGGAACGCTGTTTCGGTACATTTCAAAGATCTTTCACCTTCCAGCAAAATATTCAGCCCAGTCTGATCAAGGCAACCTTTAAAGACGGGATCCTGGAAATAGAGATGCCCAGGCCCGCAGAAGAACAGCCCAAACAAATTACGGTAAAAGTTGAATAAGGATCGGCGACGCAATTTCAAACTTGTTATCAGTTCCCAGTATTTCCTTTATTTCGGAGTACTGGGAATTTTTTTGCCCTTTTTTAACTTGTATTGCTATCACCTTGGATTTTCCGGCCTTCAAATCGGTCTTCTATCAGCTTTAAGATCAATGACCCTGGTTTTGTTCCCGTTAATCTGGGCCACATTGGCGGACCGCTTTCAAATTCGAAAACCGATATATATCCTCTGTAATATTGTCAGCACATCCACCTGGATATTTTTTTTGTTCACCGTTGAATTCTGGCCGATGCTGCTCATCACTGTATTTTACGGAATGTTTTATGCGCCCATTATATCCTTTCTAGAAGCTGTCACCATGGATGTGCTGGATGCCGAGAAAAAAAGTTACGGCCGGATACGGGTCTGGGGATCGATAAGCTTTATTGTCATGGTCCTTGTGATCGGCAAGATTATCGATGTTTATTCAGTGGATATTATCCTCGTGCTTGTTTTGGCCGGCTCCCTGATGTTGGCTGTAATTAGCCCTCAGATACCTGCCATCAAAGCCCTCAAAACCGATTTTTTAACACCGGGTGTCGGTTCCTTTTTCAAAAAACGGGTGATTGTTTTTCTATTTTGTGCGTTTTTGATGTTGGTCAGCCATGGTGCCTACTACGGTTTTTTTTCGATCCACCTGGAAAATTTAGGGTATCACCACTTCTTCATTGGGTTATCCTGGGCGCTGGCATCAACGGCCGAAATATTGGTGATGGTTCGATCAGATAGGATATTCAACCGATTTTCCCTGGAAAGTGTTCTTTTCTTCTCATTTCTGGTAGCGGCCCTCAGGTGGATGATCCTCTTTCTCTATGAGTCTGCCGCCATCATACTGCTGTCACAAACATTGCACGCCCTAACCTACGGTACTTTTCATATGGCCAGTATTCTGTATATCGATCGTTTGACACCGGATAATGCCAAGACCCTGGGGCAAGCGGTTAATAACGGCCTAACATATGGATTCGGATTAATGGTAGGCTTTTTTATCAATGGCTACATATATGAAACTACGGGGTCGTTTAATCTATTTTTGATCAGCAGTTTGATCGCTCTGGCCGGCGGGTTATTTTTTCAAAGTTATCAGCTGGCAAGCCGCAGGAAAACATGAACAGCTGGTTATCGGACCTTTTTCGGTTTCATTTTAACAACATGTTGAAAGACCTTGAAACAGAGCGAAGCGATTCATGGGTAAAATTAATTAAAAAAGGTAAAGTCCCCATAGAATTTGTTCACAGAATCTTTTTATCCGACCTCACACTACCTGCAGTTTGAGCAGATCATCAATTTAGTGTATAGGCTTAATTGACTCTAAAATATATCTTGATCTATTCATAAACGTGATATATATTTTGATCTATACATAATATTTGGAGCCGAAAGGTTTCGCAGATAAAAGAGGTAAATATTATGCGCCATACTGCCAAACTATTTATGAACGGCCGCAGTCAGGCTGTGCGGTTGCCGGCTGTTTTCAGATTCGACTGCAAAGAGGTTTTCATCCGAAAAGATCATGCTACGGGCGATATTATTCTCTCGCGTAAACCTGGATCTTGGGATGATTTCTTCAAGCTGACGGAAGCCATCAATGTGCCGAAAAATTTTATGGCTGATCGTGACAACGAGCCGCCTCCGGACCGGGATTTGTTTTGATGGAGGATTGGATGCAGCTTTATATGCTGGACACAAACACCGCCAGTTACATTATTAAAGGTGAACCTGTTGTTGTCAGAGAACACTTGCTTGAAGTACCGATGGCAAGCGTGTGTATTTCTTCAATCACGCAAGCGGAATTGCTTCGAGGCGTGGCCAAAAAACCGGAGGCCAAGCGTCTGCCGATAGCAGTCAAAGAGTTTTTAATTCGCGTTGAAATAATGCCATGGGGCTCAGACGCAGCAGAGGCATACGCTCAATTACGCACTTCTTGCGAAAATGAGGGAACGCCCCTTGGAACGATGGATATGCTAGTCGCTGCCCATTCGGTTGCCGTCGGTGCAATTCTGGTCACGAATGACCAAGCTTTTTTTAGAGTTAAACACCACTTGTCGTTAGGGGACTGGACCAGATCTCATGACCACTGAGTCATCTATCATAAAATCACGGAACAAAGTAAGATCGCGCAACTGCACTTTTTGAGAGCTCTCTGAAATCGTAACCTCAAAGCGAAAATAAGCCGCCATCCAATTTTGCTTAGTTTTACCCATTCATTAATCCGTCTCCGATAGACTCACTTCAAACTTCAATTCACTCATAACTTTTCCGGGAAGAATATCGTGGTTTTTCATCTTGCAAAATCAACCTGAATCACCTAAGACAATACAAACATTAGGTTTAGAATCTCGACAAATAATTTGCGATGTCATGTAATTGCCGCTCAAATCTGTTAAAATCACTGCAGGTCAAATTATATGCAGCTATCTAATCGCCTGAACAGAAAGATAGAAAAAGTAAGGAAATTTTTCTATTTATACACCAGCGGTTTGAATCACAAAGAAATAGAACGGCTGCTAAAAAAAGATACGGTGGATGCGTTCACCTATTTTAAGAGCAAAACCGGTATTGCCGATCAAGCCGCCAAACGCCCCTCAATCAGCTCGATTTTCTTTGTTTGTAAAGAGATATTTATCAGCTTCATCATGCAGTTGACTCCGGCCCGCCGTCTCTTTTATGGCATCGGCATTGTCGGCTTTCTGTTGGGATTGATTTACGTTGACCGGCTCTATATCATTGGCTCTTTTATTATCCTGAATTTATTGCTTGCTTTGGAACTCGTCGATAAATTGACAACCCGCGATGAATTGGAGATTGCGAGGGAAATCCAATTGAGCCTGCAGCCCCTGCATATTCCTGAATCGCGGCTGCTTTCCATCGCCACTTTTTCCAAGCCGGCCAAGCTTGTCGGCGGGGATTTCTTCGACATCGTCCAACCCAACAAGGACCGGATTATCAGTATCGTCGGTGATGTGTCCGACAAGGGTATCTCCGCCGCTTTATACGCAGCTTATACCCAAAGCATGTTTCAATCTTTTTCGGAAACGAGCATTTCGCCTTCTATTATCTTTCACAGCCTGAACAACCTGATAAGCAAGAGACTGCGCGATGGCGATTTCATCACCGCGGTCATTGCCCTTTTTGATCTGAACGAAAGATCCGTTACCATCGCCCGCGCAGGTCACAATTGGCCGCTTTATTATTGCTCAAACACCCGCAGCATTGCGGAGCTGAAACCAAAAGGCTAAGCATCGGCCTGTGTGAAAATGAGCAGTTTTGCAGTCAGATGGAGGAACAAAAGCTCTTTCTAAACCAGGGCGATCTCCTGATGCTTTACTCGGATGGCGTCACCGAAGCCACCAATCCACAAAATCACATGTTTGACCTATCAGGCCTGAAAACGGCGATAACGGATAACGCCCATGAATCAAGCGAAATGATCATCAGCCAAATAAATTCTCGCCTGCATGGATTTGTAAAATCCGATGATTTTCAGGACGATGCCACCATGGTTGCGTTTAAGGTTAAGTAAAAATATTAGCCTCACATCTCCTGTCTAATAACCTCTGCCAGGGTCGAACCGCCTGATCAATGGTCTCTTCATCTGTCATGGTGAAATTCAGCCGCATGGTTCCAATACCTTCTCCCCGGGAGGTATAAAAATATTTCCCCGGAACATAGGCAACTTTCTTCTCCACCGCTTTCCAGTACAAGGCCTCCATATCAAAATTTTCAGGACCCTCGGCCCAGATGAACATCCCGCCTTCCGGGCGTGACCAATTGAAATTGTCCGGGAAGTATTTATTTAGGGCTGCCAACATGGCCTCCTGTTTGGGCCGGTATAAATCAATAATTTCAGGCAAATGCTGCGATAAAAATCCTCCGGAAATATATTCGGCCGCCAGTGCCTGATTGAAAGTGCTGCTGTGAAGATCGTTGCCCTGTTTGACGATCACCAGCCATTTTCTGATGAGCGCCGGGGCGACGCAAAACCCGATTCGGAGACCTGGTGCAAAAACTTTGGAAAGCGTGCTGAGATAAACCACATTATCCTGGGCTAGCGATTGGATGGCGGGAATATCGGTGCCGCGATAACGCAATGAGCTATAGGGGTCGTCTTCGATGAGCAGGACATTATATTTCTTAAGGAGTGCCGCGATTTCCCGGCGGCGTTCCAGGGGAATCGTTCTGCCGGTCGGATTTTGAAAGGTCGGTATCAGGTAAATAAACTTTATCCCGCCGTCATCGAGGACCTTTTCAAGGGCCCGGGGAATCAGTCCGTCATCGTCGGTGTCAAGTCTGATGTATTCCGGCTCATAGGGTGTGAAAGCCTGAAGTGCTCCCAGATAGGTCGGAGCCTCCACAGCTATTTTATCTCCTTTTGAGATAAGAACTTTTCCAAGGGCGTCTAAAACTCCCTGGGACCCGCTGGCAACCAGAATTTCTTCCTTGCTGGATTGAATGCCTTTTGACTGAAGATAGTCGACCAGAATTTCTCTCAAAGGTCCAAATCCTTCAGTTGGATCGTATTGAAATGCGTTTGAAGCGTATTTATCGATGACAATGGAGGTCAATTCGCGAATGATCTCCAAAGGAAAACTCTCGGGTGCCGGAATTCCACCCGCCATAGACACCATCCCGGGTTGTGATACCACCTTTAAAATTTCCCTGATAACATTCACGTCCATATTTCTGGTTCTGTCGGCAAGTAAATTTTCCAATCCCATTCGAGTCTCCCTTTCTTAATGGTTGAACACAGGTCAAAATTTAATTATAAAGACCGGTCGGTATTATTTTTGGTGTAAATAAATCGAAATTATTGATGTCGATCTGAATTAGAATCGAAAAATTATTTCTTTAACTGATGGATATAAAAGCGAAGTTGGCGGATCGTTTGCTCCAGAATGGTTCTATCGCGGCTGGATATGTAAAGCGCCGCCGCACCATTTAGGGAAATAATTATAATATTGGCAATCTCTTTGAAATCCAGGTCCGACTGCAGCATATCTTTTTGATCAGCCTCTTCCAGCCAGGTACGCAGCAAGCTCGACAATCTGACAAAGCCGCGCAAAATCTGCTTGCTCATGGAAGCCGACTGACCGGAGAGCTCCACCAGCATATTGAGAAAAAAACAACCGCCTTCAAAAACATCAGCGCCCAGATAGTCTTTCATGTCGTTTTCAATGAATTTTTCGATCCGTCTCAATGGATCGGAATCATTGCGGATTCCTTTAAACACAACGCCTTTCCAGATATTTACCGCTTCATCGTAAACAGCGTACCAGATATCCTCTTTGCTCGCAAAATGCCCGTAAAGACCGCCTTTTGTCAGACCGGTCGCACCCAGGATATCGCTGATGGAGGTGTTGTAATAGCCTTTCACCGAAAAAAGCTGCAATGATCTTTCAATGATATTGCGACGGGTTTGAATACCTTTGTTGGCCATTTTTCGTATAGTATTGGTTGATTGGTTGATTGGTTGATTAGGGATTAAATAGTTTTGAAATTTTAAAAGCATTAATATACCGACCGGTCTTTTTATATATTTAAAAAATAGTTCCTGTCAACTGGTATTTTCGAAATCTTTTGGTTGATTCACGAATTGATGGTTTCGTAAAAAACCTTAAAACATTTTTTTAACGTCATTCCCGCGAAGGCAGGAACCCAGTATTTTCAAATAGTTCTGGATGCCTGCCTTCGCAGGCATGACGGAGTTTCGGATTTTTTCTAATTTATCAAGATCGGCATCAACTTTTTTTGCTTTGAGCCTTCAGCTTCGTACCTCCCGGGGTTTATTTACTTAATTCCCTATTCCAATTTCTGCATTCAAATCCCGTTTGCCTCTGACCTCTGTCCTCTGTCCATCTGTCCTCTGTCCTCTGTCATCCATTCTCAGTCTCTACCGGAGGGAATCACAAGGCAACGCAACCAATGTAACAGGGAATTTTCACCCAAAAGCGCTTTGTCGGCTTTATCCAAATCCGCAAAGAGCTTTTGGGGATCTGAAAACCACTGGGCCCGGGTGGTCAATGGTTGTAGAAGGTCCAATTGCTTAGCCACCTTAGCCGGGTTTCCCACCGCTACGCAATTTGCGGGGATGTCATCCACGACCACCGCACCAGCCCCGATAATGCTGTTTTCACCGATGGTGACACCTTTGCAGACAATGACGCTGTCGCCGATCCATACATTATCCTCAATATTAACAGGCGCAGTTTTCCCGATGGAGACCCGGTTGTAAATATCATGCCAGTCCGAATCGGTAATATAGGAATTGCTGGCAATCATGCAGTTGTCACCGATAAGGATTTCATGGGCCGAACCAATTCGCACACCAGGGCAAATCAAACAATAGTTGCCGATTCGTATACGACCTTTTTCATTTTGTTCGGCCCAAATTGCCAGCCTGACATTTTTGTCGGAGGATGCCACCACATTGATATAGTCGCCCAGTTCAATTGGAGCGCCAAAGATTTCCACATGCCAGGGTCGCATAAACGTGAAACCCTTGCCGAGGGATTCAAGCTGAGGACGCAGGAAGTGATTGACATAAAATTCTTGGAATTTCAGGTAGGCCTTCTTAAGGTAGTATGGACGATGGTCTCTTCTCAAAGAAAATGCCTTACTTATTCAAAATCAAAACCTTTCCAGAATTCATGGCTGAACAATTGACCGGCAGGCGTTAGTTGGTATATGGCATCGGCAGCTATGAGGGCTGCGGCGTTGGTCCAGGTAATTTTATCTTCAGGCCAGATGATCATATCGGGATAAGTAAAGCCACACCAATAGGTACCATCTTCATACCTTCGGTCGACGATCCAGCTGTATATAATTTTGGCAAGTTCCCTGTTTCCCATCGCTGCCAATGCGATAACCAACTCTGATGTTTCTGCTATGGTCACCCAGGGCTCGTCGGAAACGCACCGAACCCCTTTGTCTTCAATCATATATTTTGCCCAGTACTTTTCGATTCGCTTTTGGGCGTCGGCTCCGGTTAAAACTCCGGCGAGAATCGGATAAAACCAGTACATGGAATAACGGGACTTGGCGATGTTGAACAAATGCGGTTTGTGCCGGATGGCATCTCCCAGCTTAATTAGAGCGCTTTGCCATTTAGGTGCGGGACGCCCGAGGATACTGGCAAGGGCCAGAGCGCATTTTAGACTCATGTAAATAGAGCTGGAACCGGTTAAAAGTGCCATGGAATCCACCGCGCCTTCTGGGCTGATGGCCCAGTGGATCTCACCTTCAGGGGTTTGAAGGCCCAACGCAAATTCGATGGCTGCCGATACGGTCGGCCACATCAACCTGACAAAAGCGATATCCGCGGTGATGAGATAGTAGTGAAATATACCTACGGCAATATAAGAAGACATGTTGGCATCCCGTGTTCGGTCTTCGGGCACACCCTTCATGTAGGCCGAATACCAGCAGCCATCCTCAAGCTGCATGTCAGCCATCCACTCAAATGCACGTCGGGCCTGGGAAAGGTAACCGCCGATAGTTAGTCCCATGGCGGCTTCAACATGATCCCAGGGATCCGTTTTTTGGCCATCACACCATGGAATTTCTCCGCTGGGTAATTGGGTTTCTGCAATCAAGCTACAAACGGCGCCGATATTGATAGAAAGATCCGGTACGTATTTCCTTATCGAGGTCTCAGATTTCATTCAGCTCTACCTTTCATGTATTTGTAACCTGGTATTAATATAGGTAATTCAAACCTTAATCAAGAGGCAATTTCGCTTTAAAGCGATGCCCATCGATCTGCTTAGATTCTCTCGGAGTCTCATAAACCGGGTGGTTTCTTGTGTCATGATTCAGAAGCAGTGACCAAGATGCTTTATCCTTGGCCCGTGGAGCGCAAAGCGGATACCTTTTTATTTTCAACCTTGACTTTGTTAATTTCTTTGTTTAGTTTACCGGGTATACTCAATATCTTCTAAACGCTTCAGACCTTGTTAATGGGTTGCTATCACTTATTTGTCATTTCTCCAAACGCATTCGATCGGACTATCCGTGTTGAACGGAATCCATTTTTTTGACCGAAGATTGTATCTTTTACGATGCTTGTTGAGTTCAAGTTACAGTGTGGTGGATGAAAGAACGAACATGCTTCAGATCGGAAATGTTCGGCATCAATCTAAACCACTTGGTGGCAGAGGACGGAAAATCAGTATTCGACCGCTGTCAAAAATCGAACCCTAATTGCGTTGACGTTCCGACGCACAAGAAAGGAGGCAAAAATGGCTGAAAGTATCTACAAAGTTATTCAACTGGTGGGAAGCAGCGATAGCTCTTGGGAAGAAGCCGCGAAAAATGCGATAGAAAAAGCCGGACAAACGCTGCGAGATTTGAGGGTTGCGGAGGTCGAAAAGCTTGACATGAAAGTAGAAAACGGCAAAGTGACAGCTTATCGCGCCCGGGTGAACCTTTCGTTCAAATATGGCGGCGGGGAATAGCCCATCCGGAGATATCTTTCTTAATATGAATCCTCGTAAATATTAGCATATTATGGGGTCATATTTTGGATAAAAGTCTCCGAATGCAGCCTCGGCGGTTGGTTAAGGGGTTCAGGGTTCAAAGATTGATTTCCCCGTCACATTAACCAATGAAATCAATCGTAAAGGGAAGAATCGCGCAGCGATTGACCCGGAACCCGGAACCTTTTAACCCGCACCGACAACAATGCGCAGTCTTTGGGCAATTCCGCGCTATATAAAGCGTTGTGGTCGCACTGACTTGATGAATAACGAGGTCTGTAACAAGTTTAGAATGGTCCGATACTTATACGCTCGCCTACCGACAACCTCCCATCCCTGACGAATCCTTGCCAAATCAGGTCTTAGGACTTTATATGGGCACTCAAAAGAATCCTTACGAACCCAATACGATAAGGCACCCAATGGCAAGTGTGAAGGAACATTATGACAACCTGCTGG
Source organism: uncultured delta proteobacterium (assembly GCA_963723215.1). GTDB lineage: Bacteria > Desulfobacterota > Desulfobacteria > Desulfobacterales > JAFDCJ01 > JAFDCJ01. The sequence goes on along the minus strand of CAVRQG010000004.1, from coordinate 45,078 downwards.
CTTCTTGTTATTCATGGATGTGTGGCGGATCCGATTTAATATTAAAAAGAAATCGAACTTTTTTCCAAGATCACGATATACGCCCGGCCCATTCAGCGACCGCAGTGGATTTAGGGGCAGGATCCGGTTTTCAGGCTATCCCTCTGGCAGAGGCAGGTTTTAAGGTCACCGCGATTGATCTCAGCCGTGAGCTATTGACGCAGCTATCTAAAACCGCCGGCACGTTACCGATTAAACCGATACAGGATGACCTGCTGAATTTTGTCCAATACAGCCCTGCAGAAATCGAAATCATTGTCTGCATGGGCGATACCCTTACCCATTTAAAAACCCCGACGGAAGTCAAAGAATTAATTCATCGGGCCTACGGGGCGTTGGAGAAAGAGGGCCTTTTGATCTTGGATTTTAGAGATATGACGGTCGAATTGACCCAGTTGGATCGTTTTATTCCGCTGAGAGCTGATTCAAAAAGAATTTTTACCTGTTTTCTGGAATATGAAAAAGATCATGTCAAGGTACATGACATTCTTTATGAAAAAACAGATGATCAATGGGAGATGAAAAAAAGCTTTTTCCGGAAGCTTCGCATCTCTTCGCAGTGGGCCAAAGAATGCTTGTTAAAATCCGGCTTTGAGATCGAAAAGTTCGATATTGATAGGGGGATGACAACGATAATCGCACGAAAACAGTAAAGTGTTTATGGCCGGAGAATGCAGGCAACACCCTATTGATTTTTTTTTGATTCTTGCATAATTTAGCATAATTTTTTATTTTTTGTGGATCTTCAATAGATCCGTGCAGTTTGCCTTCGGGGGTTTCATATTTAGACCTAAATAATCCGTGTAAGTTTTCCCATTCATTGAAGACTAAGCATCAATTATGATGGATAATATCCAATACGCCTGGCTGATAATATACCTGTTTGCCTTGGTGTCTTTGTTTATCTATGGCATGAATTGCTATTTATTGATGATATTCTATCGTCTTAAACGTCCCAAAGCCCTTAGACAGCACGAAAAAATCAAAAAAAAATTTTACCGTGACTTTTCCCAAGAAGATTGGCCCATGGTCACCATCCAGCTACCGATATACAATGAACGTTATGTCGTTAAACGATTGATTCAATCTGTTTGCCGGTTCGATTACCCCCGAGAGCTGCTTGAAATCCAGATTCTGGATGACTCTACCGATGATACCGTTGACATCGCAAAGGCTGTGGCTGGGGAAATGAGGCGACAGGGCTTCGATATCGTTTATATTCGCCGGGATGATCGGGTTGGTTTTAAAGCCGGTGCCCTGAAAGAAGGTCTCAGGTATGCCAAAGGGGAACTTGTGGGGATCTTTGACGCTGATTTTATTCCGCACCCGAGTTTTTTAAAAGAAACGGTCCCCTATTTCACCGATCCTAAAATCGGTATGCTCCAGACCCGCTGGGGGCATATCAACAGTGATTACTCGCTGTTGACGAGAGCACAATCGATGGGCATCGACGGTCATTTTGGGGTGGAACAAGCTTCGCGGGCCTGGAGTGGTTTTTTCATGAATTTCAATGGTACCGCGGGCATCTGGCGTAAAACGACGATTGAAGATGCCGGTGGATGGCAGGCCGACACCCTTACCGAGGACCTGGATCTGAGTTACCGAGCCCAGCTTAGAGGCTGGAAATTAAAATTTGTGTCGGATGTGGTTTGCCCGGCAGAAGTGCCGGTGACCATCAATGCCTTTAAATCCCAACAGCATCGCTGGGCCAAAGGATCGATCCAGACCGCCAAAAAAAACCTCGGCAAGCTGTTCAAATCAGATGTTTCGCTCTTGGTTAAACTACAGGCGTTTTTGCATTTGACCCACTACATGGTCCATCCCATGATGCTGCTGGTGGTGCTGACCTCCATACCGATGCTGTATTCTCAGTGGTTCTTTGATAGTCTCGCTTATCCAATCATGATATTCACCCTGCTATGCTTGGCGACATGCGGACCGTCATCTATGTACGTGTTCTCACAAAGAGTCCTTTATCACGATTGGAAAAGTCGTATCAAAATCCTGCCTTTCCTGATGTGCCTTGGAACCGGAATTGCGGTAAACAATACCAAGGCCGTTCTGGAAGCCTTTTTTAATATAAAAAGCGGTTTTATTCGCACCCCCAAATACGGTATTAAAAAGAAAGAAGACAGCTGGAAAAGCAAACAGTATTCAATCCCTTTAAATGCTGTATCCATTCTCGAATTGTTTCTGGGGCTCTATTCATTGGCCGGCCTTATATTGTTTCTTTTTTTCAGCAAGTACCTTGTCAGCCCCTTTCTGCTAATTTACACTGCAGGCTTTTTCTATGTCTTTTTTCTTTCAGTCAGGCATGGTTATGGAAAAAGAGAATCATAATCGTTCAAAAGGAGTAGAACCATGTTTTCATTTCTTCAATCATCCTGGGCAATGTCTTTAAATCCTCATTGGCGGAGATATGGTCGGGTCCTAAGTATACGTACTTCAGAGAACAGCGTCAAACAGATGAGCCACCGAATTGCTGCCGGGGATGCGGTGCGCTATGGAGCCTATAGTAATGCAAAAATATAGAATCGCCATTGTGGGTTTAGGTGCTACCGGCACGGTATTGGCTGCCGCTCTACTTCGCAAAGACCCGAAAACAGTACTGGTGGGCAGATCAAACGGCATTGGGGAAACCTTTGTCAATAGACGGGATCAGGGTGTCCGGCGCAATGTCTTATTCCGTTCCGGTAGAGAACTATTGCGACAGCCTTCAAAATCTTGGAAAGTTCAACCCCAATCTTATCTTCATCAGCACAAAGACCAGTGACCTTGGGCGGGTGCTGGATGAATTGGCGACGGTCATTATACCCGGCACAAAAATAATCAGCACCCACAATGGATTGGGAACCGAAGATCTGATCGCAGAGCGGTTTGGTGCCGATTCTGCATTCCGAATGAGCCTGAACTTCGGTGTCGCCCGAATCGGACCCGGACAGGTTAAGGTGGCTTTTTTCAATCCACCGAATCATATAGGCGCCGTCATCCCTCAAAACCATTCAGTCGGTGAAAATATCGCCGGCTTGTTTAGGGATGCAGGCCTGGACACGGCGTATGTCGATGATATCAAATTGCAGGTCTGGAAGAAGATGGTGATGAAATGCACCATGGCCTCAATCTGTGCCGTCACCGATAAAACCATTAAAGAAGCCCTGCATTGCCGGCCGACCAGAGAAATCGCCGATGCATGTTTTAAGGAGATTGTAATGGTTGCCGCAGCAAAAGGTTACGACCTCGGGGAAAACGACATCAATCAAGCAGTGGCATATCTGCAAGAAGCCGGTGTCCACAAAGATTCAATGTGCGCCGACATTGAAAACCGAAAACCGACAGAAATCGACTTTTTAGGTGGCAAGGTCGTGGCGTATGCACGAGAGGCCGGTATTTCCGTTCCTCTTTTTACAACCATGACGAATCTCGTTAAAGCGCTGGAAAGTAACTATTCGGATAAATAATTACTTATAATCGAGCGCAATTTCTTATGCCATACCCAATTAATACCTGAAAGAATAGCACAAATTCCATATACAATTTATTTTAGATAATTGATCATTCGTTTTTTGTGAGCTTGGTTGCGAAAATATTTTATTAGCGAAATCCTTAAACTGATGGGCTTTTAATTAGATACTAATCCAACGGCCGTGATGCAATTGATTATTTAATGTATTCTGTCTGTTTAAAGATTTCGTGAACGATCTTCCTTCGAAATTCTATTCGATATCGTTCAATATTCTTCAGCTCGCTGTTCACCCGGTACAAAACTGCCAGTTTAACCATCAAAAAACCTGCCATTTCGCATAGTTTCATATGAACTTCGGGTGCCAGAAAGGCGAGTCGTGAAATTCTGAACACTGAAGCCTTCAGTTACCGTGCCCGCCACCCCTGAGTCCGGCGCTTGAAACGTCTGCTGATGAGCTCGGCCAGACTGCGTACAATCACATTGGCAAACACAATCAGCATACACATGGCTGCTGCCGGGGCGGTATCGCCGGCATCGTCCATATTGATGACCGCTACCGAGGCCAGCGGATTATCACTGGAGTAAAGGAATATCACAGCCGAAACCGTCGCCATGGAGCTGACGAAATAAAATACGGCGATCTCCAGAATCGCGGGAAAGCACACCGGCACCGTCACCCGCATGAACGTTCGGTAAAAAGGCACAGCCATCGATTCGGCGACGGATTCAAATTCCTTATCAAGCTGGCGAATGGCCGTTGTTGCGGTTAAAAAGCTGACCGTATAAAAATGGATGATGTTGCAAATGATGAGAATGGCCATCGTCCCGTATAGAAAATTGAAGGGATTGAAAAACTCGATTCCGGTAAAAGGTATGGTCAGGTGGGTCTTGTTGAAGAAAAAGATGTAGGCAATTCCAATAACCAGCCCGGGCAGCGCCAGCGGTAGAATTGAAAGAAAATAAGCGATCCGTTTGAGCCAAACAACGCCCTTGGTTTTATCAATGAGGTAAGCGCTCGTAAAGGTGATAAAAACACCGCAAAGGGCTGTCAAGGCCGACATTTTGATGCTGTTCCAGAAAGCCGCATAGCCGCCGCCGCCGACGTCATCAAAGGAATAGTGCGCAAGGGTCCAGAGCTGCGGGTATCTTTCAGGGTTCGTGAAGGCATAGGGCCACATTTTAACCAAAGAAGCCACCCCCGCCATGAAGACCATAATCAAGATAAACGTCGCAATCAGCGTGCATAAGCTGCCGAAGATCGCGTCCCGCACCCGGCTTGCTTTGGGGCTGAAAGGCACGCTGCGCGCAGTCACGATAGCTGTTGCGCGTCGCTGCACAATCCGGTCTGCGATAAACGCCAGAACAGTTGGTATGAGCAAAATAATACTTACCGTCGCTCCCATACCGAAATTCTGTTGGCCAATTACCTGCTTATAAATATCGACCGCCAGTATATTAAATTGGCCGCCGACGACTTTCGGGGCGCCAAAGTCTGTAAATGAAAGGGTAAAGGCCACGAAGACGGCGCTCAGCAAACCGAACTTGATGCTGGGAATGGTCACCGTAAAAAAAGTCCTGGCCTTCCCCGCCCCTAAGCTTTCCGATGCTTCATAGAGACGGGCGTCGGTGTTTGAGAGTGCCACCAGCAAAATCATAAATGCCGGCGGAAAGGTGAAAACAACTTCGGCAATGACGATTCCTGTTAACCCGTAAAGATGGATGTCCCATGCCAGCCAGGGAAAATAGTTGAAGAACCCGGTTGTAATGACGCCTTTGTTGCCGAACATATAAACCAGCGACAGTCCGTAAAGCATCGTCGGTGCAAATAGCGGAATCATGGCCACAATGCGGAAAAATGACTTCCCGAATATCCGGGTTCGGTGAATTCCATACGCGTATAGGAAGGCCAGGCCAACCGAGATAAAGGTGGTGTAAAGGCCGACGCGCAAACTGTTCCATACTGATTGCGCCAGCCCCGAACTTGCCATGTATTGGGTTAAAAATTCGATGGATCTAAAAGCCTGAAAGGCCAGCACCAGCAAAATTGCGATGGTAAGCATGCCATTTTGGTTGAAAGGCACCTTGGGTCGGATTAGGGTCCAAACAAAGAAACCAATGAGAACACCGGCCAGCAATATGTTGGCAAGTGCAATGAAGGTGCGGCTCTGGGAAATCCCTTTAAGTCCGAAGTAGTCAAAGAAGTTCACCATACCGATGAACCGTTTGATGACCACCAGATTTTCACCCACAGGCAGCAATTCATTACCCACTTTCCAGCGCTGCCCGGGGGTGCGTTCAACTTCGATGGGACTCACGGACAATACGTCCTTGCTCATGGCGTCCGGACGCGCAAGATCACAAATCACCCTTTCGATACGCTCATCACCGAGTTCTACATAAATACCGGGAATTTCTGCTTTTTGCCGGCGGGTTTCAACGGGCTCATTGTCAATGTACAAGACCTCTGTCTTGCCGTTTTCCAGCATTAATAGAACAACGTGGCCGGCAATATTGATTTGCCCCCGGAAGTCGTCTTCAGCCTTCTCCTGTTCCGTAGGCTCCTCGATCTTGACAACCAGCTCGATGTGAGTGGCGCGATCCACCACATCCATTAGCGGAAGTACAATGCCCACCATGAGCCAGAAGCAGGCAAAAGCGATCAGCAGACGGCGCACCCAATCCTCCGAGCTGGACTTTTTGGTCACGCGCTGTTTGCTGACTTCCGAATTGAGCGATAACGCTCCAAGACCGTCAAACTCTCTCAAAACTATCCTCTTTGACTGGTGGCATTTAAAGCCGGTTTGTTACTATGACGGCGAAATTTGCCCGTATGAGATCCTATCTTGTGTGAAACTACATTTCAAACGTTGGAGTTGGTTCTATCCTGGCCCACTTTGCCATTGTAGGTTGGGTTGAGCCTACGCCAGGTTTTGTTGGGTTTCGTTGCACTCAACCCAACCTACATTTTGCCGGTGCTATTACGAAATGCGAAACCCAACAACGACAGATTTCGGAACCGAGTCCCAAAAGTTTCTATTCCGATCAGACTGGCCGCTATTCGGGCCAGCGGTTGTGCTGACATCAACCTCAACGAACTGCCTTGGTCTTGAAAAGGAGCAGCCTTTCCGGAGGTAAGTGAATGGGTAGTTCCATCTGGGTTCGGATATTCATGGATTCCATGGTTTCCACTTGCAAATCCATGTTCAAACGCTGGTCGGTTGCCCCGCCTGCCGGATGGAGAACCCTGAGGCGGATCGTATATAAAGATCCTCTGAACTCAATACGCTCGACCTTGGTTTTTAATATATTTATGTCTATCGATTCGTCCCGAATAACCCGGATATCCTCGGGTCGTATGGCTACAGTCAGGCGCCTTCCCTGATAATTGGCCGCCCGACCAGCCTCCGACTGTAATATATATTGGCCGAAGAATATCGAGTCCGGATCGCGCCCCATGCAGTCTGAAATAAAGTTCATCTCACCGATGAAGCCTGCAACAAAGGTATTTTGCGGAGATATGTAGAGCTCATGCGGGGTGGCGTACTGCATCAGTTCCCCTTCGTCGATGACGACCACGCGGTCGGCCATGGTAAGCGCCTCTTCCTGATCGTGGGTCACCATAAGCGTTGTGACACCCAGGGTCTCCTGTATGCGGCGGATTTCCGCCCGCAGGTACACCCGGACCCGGGCATCCAGAGCTGAAAGGGGCTCATCAAGTAATAGAAGCGATGGACTCGGGGCCAGTGCCCGTGCCAGGGCTACCCGCTGCTGCTGACCACCGGATAACTGGGCCGGGTACTTGTGGGCCTGTTCCTCGATGCCGACAAGTTCCAGCATTTCCATTGCGCGCTGTTGCCGTTGCGCCGCTGAGAACTGACGTCGATTAATTCCATATTGTACATTGCCGATGATGTTGATATTTGGAAACAGTGCATAGGACTGGAAAACAATTCCCAGTTTCCGGTTTGCAACGGGTTCGCGGGAGACATCCCGGCCTGCGATCCACACCGATCCGGAATTCTGTTCTTCCAAGCCGGCAATGACTCTCAACAGTGTGGTCTTGCCGCACCCGCTCGGGCCCAGCACCGATACGAACTCTCCCTGCTTGATGCCGACACTGACGTCATTCAAGGCGGTAAACTGGCCAAACAACTTGGTAATGTTCCGAACCTCGAGGAAATACTCATGGTTGCTATTTTGGCTGTTTTGGTCCATTTCAATCTCTACCCGGGGGTGCCCTGTTGTCATTAAGTATCCCCAACTTGTCTGCAGACCAATGGGCAAATCACGGCACCGGACATGGGTTCAAATAAACCGGCACAACCTGAAATTTTGGCTGTGCCGGCCAATTTACGGGTGTACGACTGCGACGATTATTTGGGCGCGCTCTTGCTGTCGTAACGCTGGGTCCATTCTTTGAGAATGCGCTTGCGGTTATTGGCGGCCCATTCCAGGTCGTTGTCAATGAGCACGGACATGGGATCCGACGGCCAACCTTCGGGGGCATCGACTTTGATGTCGGTGGCCACGATGGGGTAAACCTTGGCATACAAAGCCATAGCCTCGGGGCTGATGGCCCAGTCGAGAAATACCTTGGCCTCTTTTTTGATACGCGGTTTCTTCATCAAAGCGTTCGCTTCCACCTCGTAGCCGGAACCCTCTGCCGGAAAAGCGATCTCCACCGGTTCACCATTGGCGCGCTGCTTGAAACCTCGGTAAGCAAAAGAAATACCAATCGGAAACTCACCTTTGCCCGCCATTTTGGCTGGTTTGGAACCCGAATGAGTGTACTGGGCAATGTTTTCGTGCAGTTGATCCAGATAATCCCAGCCCTTTTCTTCCCCCATGAGCTGAAGAATCGCTGAAACTGTCAGGAATCCGGTACCGGAAGAGGCTGGGTTCGGCATGACGATCTGCCCTTTATAAATTGGGTTTAGCAGATCGGCATATGATTTTGGCATCGGAAGCTTTTTCTTTTCCAACTCAATCGTATTTCCAACGATTCCAGTTACATAAGCCTTAAGGCCGACCCAGCGGACAGGATCGTTTTTGCCATCCTTCATCCCTTTTCTAACCATTTCGAGGCCTTTGGGGTTATACCCTTGGAGCATCCCCAGCTCATTGCAAACGAGGAGGCTTGTGGCCGCCGTACCCCACACTACGTCCGCCTGGATATTGTCTTTTTCAGCCAGAAGCTTGGCAGTGACAATTCCCGTTGAATCCCGCACGATGTTAATATTGATGTCCGGATGGGCCTGCTTGAATGCCGGCAAATAAACAGCCAGTCTCATCGTCTTCCAGGGCCGTGTAGACCAAAAGATCGCCGGCATATACCCCGCTGAATCCAAAAATGGTCATTAAAGCGGCCATACCCAAAATAGCGCCCATAAAACGACTTCGACTTTTTGAATGGAAAATGTTCATCATCCTTCCTCCTTCTTTTAGTTTATGGATATTCATTGGTTGGTGGATAAAATTGTGCCGTTTTTAAAGCGACACACTGAAACGAATTCAGAAAGTATGTATTAACAAATTTATAAATACATGCCAAGAAAAAAAAGAAATCATTAATGACAAAATAGTCGGATGATGACTAACTCCGGATACGTTCACCTTTCGGATCGACCATAGGTGTCTGAACGACTTCAGCTTTGACAAATTTACCCATAACCTCGACTTCCACTTGAGTACCCGGTTTGGCAAGATCCAGCGGAAGATATATCAGCCCGATATCCTTGCCGATGGTATGACCGTAGGCGGCACTGCGGATACGATCCACGAGCTTTCCATGGTCATATACCGATTCTCCGCCGAAAAGACCGTAATTGGCATTCAATGCGATGGCACTGAGTTTGGTTTTCAATCCTGCTTTTTGAATTGTTGCAAGTGTTTCGCGACCGATAAAGTTGTCTTTATCGAGGTCCACGCAGAAACCCAGGCCGGCTTCGAAAGGATTATCCACCGGCGTGATGTCTCCGCTCCAGTAGAGATAGCCCTTTTCGATTCGCAGGCTGTCCAGGGCCTTATAGCCGAAAGGCTGAAGCCCACAAGACCCGCCGGCGTTCATGAGCGCATCCCAGACTTTGAGCCCGCTTTTCCATGGGATATAGAGTTCCCAACCCAGTTCCCCCGTGTAACTGATCCGTTGGGCCCAGACGCTGACGCCGGCAATATCAATAAACCGGGCCGTCATATAGGGAAAAGCCCCATTGGACACATCATTTTGGGTTAAGGATTCAAGCACGGCCCGTGACTTCGGACCGCACAAAGCCAAACATCCCCAATCTTCCGTAACATCGATGCGCCTCGACTGAGCCGTCTTGCGGCAGGTGCATTTTAATCCAGCCGAAGTCATTGGAAACAAAGGAGGTTCCGGAAATTATCCTGAATTTGTCTTCGGCCTGACGGGTAATGGTCACGTCACTTTCGATGCCGCCGCTTTCATTTAAAAACTGGGTATAGGTAATGCTTCCGACAGGCTGGTCGAGGTTACTTACGGCAAGTTTCTGTAGAAAGGCAAGTGCGCCGTTGCCGGTGACATCGATCTTCCCGAAAGACGTCATATCGATCAGAGCGGCCTGTTCCCGGACAGCCTTTACCTCTGCGGCAACGGCATCGAAGAAATCGGGCCGCTCCCAACCCCAGTTTTTCTGGTCTGCGCCGGCTTGCCGCCAGGGTTGACCCGGATTCAGGAAATTGACCCGTTCCCAGCCGTTTTTCTCACCGAAAACCGCACCAAGTTCCTTCAGCCGGGGATAAAAGGGGCTGGTACGCAGGGGACGACCCCATTCGTTTTCGTCATTGGGGTAATGAAGGTGATAGTAATATCGGTACACTTCCCGGCAATGCTCGGTGAGATGGTCGAGGTTTTTCAGATGCGGCCCGAAGCGTCGGACATTCATTTCGTGGGTATCGATGGAGGGGGCCCCTTCAAGGATCCACTCGGCGATGAGCTTGCCGACACCGCCGGCCCCGGCGATACCGTTGATGGAGCCGCCGGCTGCAACGTAAAATCCACGTAAGACCGGGTACCGGACCCAAGGCATAATGTCCGTCGGGGGTAAAGGCATCAGGTCCGTTGACCAGTTCGATGGCTTCCGCCTCTGCCAGCAGGGGAATGCGCTCGATAGCCATTTCCAGAACCGGTTCAAAAAGATCCCATTCCGCTGTCAGAAGTTCCTGGGTAAACGCCCAGGGCACCCCTTCAACCGACCAGGCCTTGGGGTTGGTTTCAAATGCACCGATGAGAAACGCACCGACATCCTCGCGGCAGTAAAAAAGCTTGTCCGGATCCCTCACCACCGGCGTATTGCGGGGCAGTTCATGCCCGGGAATCGGTTTCGTCGTCAGATACTGATGCATCAGGGGGACCATGGGGATATTGACCCCCACCATCTGCCCGATTCGGGGGGCCCATTCTCCGGCGGCGTTTACCACGCATTCGGTCCGAATGTCCCCATGTCGGTGATCACCCTGGTGACTTCACCTTTAGGTGTCACTTCGATGTCGGTTACCCGAACCTTCGTGCTGATTTCCGCCCCCATCAGTTTGGCCTGGCGGGCCAGCTCATAGGTAATGGAGCTTGGATCGATATGGCCGTCATCCGGAACATAAACCGCGCCGTATAAGACCTTCTCGCGACATGAATGGTGCGATTTTATGCGCCTCGCCGGCGGATATGATGTCTGCCTCGATGCCGATGGCTTTGGCGCGGCTGACCTCCCGTTGAAGCGCCTTGAAGCGGTCTTGACTGGATGCCAGCCGCAGACTGCCCACCGTATGCCAGCCAAGATTGTCACCGACTTCTGCTTTGAGTTCATTAAATAGTTTGATGGTGTAGTTCATCACCCGCATCAGCGAGGGTGAAGTCCGGAACTGGGAAACCAGTCCGACAGAATGAAAGGTTGTTCCGCTGGTGAGTTCCCCTTTGTCTACCAGCACGATGTCGCTACAGCCTGCCTTGGCCAGATGATAGGCCACGCTGGTCCCGAAAATTCCGCCGCCGATGATGACGACCTGTGCTTGATCTCGCATGATTTCTCTCCTTTTAAAATCGCTCTGCGGTTTTTATTAGAATTTTGCGATCAACTCAAGCTATTTAAAAATTTTTAATTCAATGGTTCAAATTTCTACCGATCTCTGGAATTCGACTCTCCACGAAAAATAGCACTTGACTATGTCCCTTCCTAATTATAGTCAGATGGGTTTAACTATGGGCAATTCCAAAGTGTCCGATAATAAATAACCTCGATCAATAGATTTTCTTAGCAAATTGGTATCCAATTAAAATATGATAAAAAATATCCTTCTAATTTATCTGTCTACCGCTATTTGTATAGTAAATACAGCATACTGCCAAGACCCACCGGCTGAACAAACGGATCGCCAGAACAATCACAATTTCATCCAAAAAGAAGAAAATACCCCAAATAAAAGCGAAAAATCTTTATGGGAAAAAATTAAGGGGAAAAAAGCAAGAGATGCATTGCTTCTCGGAATGTGGAGCATCCATGCGGACGGAACCGGTGAATATTTTGGTGATGGGCGCAACAATGATCAAAATCATCTGGCAGGCATCCAATATTACGGTCTGACGGCCGGAACATTTATCAACAGCAAAGATGATCGTGCGTGGCATATCGGGCTGGCAAGAGAAGTTTATTCCTATAATTACACCGAAAACACGCGCTTTGATATCGGCTATAAATTCGGCCTGCTTTTGGGTATGGCGATGATCTGATTAATGTGGCCGGAATGAGTGTCTTTGCAGGGGCCTTTCTAGGCGTTTCATGGAAGAGAGCGGGACTCGACATCGGTCTAATCCCGGCTGGTATCATCACCGCTAATTTTAGAATCGATATAGATAATTTGAAATGGCTAAGCGGTTAGTTCTGCCGGTCCGTTGACAGTTGGTGGCTTCCAGTTGTGACTTAAAACACCCGACGCATTACCGGTTGCGTCCTGTCATCAGTCATCTGCCTTCCGTTCTCTGACATCTTATATCCGTCATTCCATCTTCCCAACCCCCCATCCTCTGACATCTGTCCTCTGTTCTCATTCATAAGGTGTCAAACTTTCCACCCCATTTTCAGTGACCAATACAGTCTGCTCAAATTGGGCGGAAAGCAAGCCGTCTTTGGTGACCGCCGTCCAGTTGTCGTCCAGTATCCTGAGTTCCTTTTTGCCGAGATTGATCATGGGTTCAATGGTAAAGACCATTCCGGGAATTAGACCGATCCCCGTGCCTTGATAGCCGAAATGCGGAATCTGGGGCGCTTCATGAAACCCGAACCCGACGCCGTGGCCCACAAACTCACGGACAACCGAACACCCCTGGCCTTCCGCATAGGTTTGGATGCGCCAGCCGATATCTCCAATCGTATTTCCGGGTTTCACAGCGGACATACCTCTTCTGAGGCATTCCCGCGCGATGTCCACAATCTTACGGGCATCGGGGTCGGGGGTCCCGGCAAAATAGGTTTTATTGGCATCGGCATAATAACCATCCAAAATAGAAGTGATATCGACATTGACAATATCGCCGTCTTTTATAACCCGGTCTCCGGGGATCCCATGGCAAATGACCTCATTGATGGAGACACATATGCTTTTGGGAAACCCCCGATAATTTAAAGGGGCGGGGATAGCGCCGTTTTGGACCGTAAACTCATGCGCCAGCGAGTTGAGCTCGTCGGTGGTTATGCCCGGCTTGATTTTAGACGCCACCAGATCGAGGGTCTCCAGCACCAGGCGCCCGGCCTTGCGGATGCCATCGATATCCGCCGCCTTCTTGAGACGGATATTGTACTTGCGAACATAGGTCGCCTCAAAATCCTGGGCCTCGGTTTCGGAGTTGCTCAAACAGCATTTTTTGTATTTTAAGCCGCTGCCGCAGGGGCAGAAATCGTTCCGACCAACTTTTGCAGTTTTCATTTTTATTCTCAGTCTCGAATTGGGATATAAATTTAAAATCAAACTAATATACTTTTAGCGATATTTCAACCACCAAAAGTAAAGAATCCCTTCCCGGATGAATGGCTTTCAATGCTGGAATAAAAAGTTTTGACCGGGTTGTGTGAAAATGCTACTGATCAGCACAGGGAGACCCATTTGATGAAATCCAATTATTTGTTCAATAGAGTTGAATTTGCCGGTGCTCTGGGTGATCTGGGAACGCTGCTGCCCTTGGCCATCGGACTCATTTTGATCAATGGATTGAGCCCTGCCGGGCTGTTTTTATCCATCGGACTTTTTTACATCTTTTCCGGGCTGTACTTTGGTGTAACGGTTCCGGTGCAACCGATGAAAGTCATCGGCGCCTATGCAATTGCAACCGGAATGAATGCCGCTCAAATCACGGCATCGGGATTCATGGTGGCGCTGGTGCTGTTAATCATCGGATCGACAGGCCTTATGGGATTGATCGGCCGATATATTCCAAGGCCGGTCGTCAGAGGGGTGCAGTTGTCTACCGGCACTTTGCTGATGGTCGGTGGTGTCAAATTAATGCTGGGAACCTCGAAGCTTCAAATTCTCAACCAGACCCCGGAACCATACCTGATAATACAAAACATCGGATGGATACCCATTGGTATTCTTATCGGCATTGCGGGGTGTGTGTTAACCCTGCTTTTACTTGAAAATAAGACACTGCCGGCTGGAATGATGGTTGTCTTCGGAGGCTTGATATTCGGATTGGCCTTTGGCACCCGTGAAGGTCTTGACAGTCTGAAAATCGGTTTCAATCTGCCGGGAATTCTGCCCTATGGATGGCCGACCGCTGCCGATTTTACGTTTGCGCTGCTGGCGTTGGTGCTGCCGCAGATACCGATGACACTGGGCAATGCGGTCATTGCATACGCCGATTTATCCGAGGAGTACTTTGGCGAGCAATCAAAAAAAATTACTTACAAGGCAACTTGTATCAGCATGGCCCTGGCCAATTTTCTGAGTTCTGCCATTGGCGGTATGCCGCTGTGCCACGGAGCCGGCGGATTGGCCGCCCATTTTCGCTTCGGTGCCCGCACGGCGGGTTCCAATTTAATGATTGGCGCTATATTCACTGCCTTGGCGATACTTCTGGGCCGCCACTGTTTGACCATCGTCTATCTGCTGCCTTTTTCCGTTTTAGGCGTACTTCTTCTTTTCGCCGGCAGTCAACTGGCGCTGACGGTTTTAGACTTGAAAAATCGCAACGAGCTGTTTGTCTGCCTTATCATTTTAGGAATTACACTGGCCACCAATCTGGCTGCCGCTTTTATCGCCGGAATTGCGATCGCCTACCTGCTGAAGTGGAAGAAATTAAGTATTTAAAATACAATAGCAATTCAAAAAACTCTTTTTGCCGTTCATCCCACATCGGCGAGGAACGCCAATTAAGAATTCATGCAAATTTCAAGTGCTTTGTTGACAGAAAAAGGACGGTAAAATATAAGCTTAGTATGAATTATACAGAGTATGATTGCAGTAACGATATATTAATTCTGCAAAAAGAAATCTTCACTTCGTGAACCCAGGTTATAGGTGCAAGGGCAGCTAAGCAGATACCTGCTTCTGAAATGGAAAGGAACTATGATGGCAAAATTGATTAAAGAAGAAGGCGAAGATGGCAGGCTGCACATTGAATCACCCCTTATGGGCGAATCACTTGTCAGCAAGGAACTTTTAAAACAAACCGAAGCTTCCGAATATTTCCGTATGCATCCGGACATTAACGTGCTTAAGATCGGTGGCCAGAGCATTATGGATCGCGGCGGCAAGGCTCTTTTTCCGATACTGGATGTGCTGATTGAAGCCAAAGACAAACATAAAATCCTTTTGATGACCGGCGGGGGGACGCGTGCCCGCCACGTATACAACATTGGTGTGGATTTGGGTATGCCCACCGGGGTTCTCTCCAAACTGGGCGATAAGGTTTCCTGGCAAAATGCCGAGATGCTGGCCGTGCTGTTGTCCAAACACGGTGGGGTTAAGATCGGACATGGCGACAATCTCGAGCAGCTGACCATGTTCTGCCGGCAGGGCTATCTGCCGATTACCTATGGCATACCGCCCTATGGATTTTTTGAACACCCGGCCGAATACGGTTCCATTCCGCCACACCGCACCGACTGTGGCGCTTTCCTTCTATCGGAAAATATCGGCGCTCGATCGTTGATCTATTTAAAAGATGAAAAAGGGTTGTTTGAAAAAGATCCCAAGAAAGTCAAGGAAACCGACCGTCACGACCTCAAATTTTTCGACCGGATATCCGCCAAAAAGCTCTTGGAAATGGACCTGGATGATCTTATCATTGAACGGCCGATATTGACCTTGCTTCAACGTGCCAAGTGCCTCAAGGAGCTTCAAATCATTGATGCACTCCATCAGCCGGACCACATCTTAGCAGCCCTTGACGGCGAAAATGTCGGCACGACGATCTACCAGGATAAATGATATATGGGTGGAATTATCAAGAGCTGACGACGTGCCTGTCGATGTCCTTTTTAGGTGATTTATCGTGTAGAGGCATGCCGGGATGCTGATATATTCGCACGAACGCCGCCTCTGGCCGCAAGCGTCAAGTCTGATCAAAAAAGAAACGTAAAAAAGCGAAGATCAAAACACGGCAGAAATAGGAAGGGATTCTCATCTATAAAAAAAAATTGGACAGGATCAACAGGATCATCGGGATAAAACGGCCTGCGGCCGAAAAGGCTCCTCGCCGAAGGCGAAATAAATCCTGTAAATCCTGTCTAATAAAATAAAATCGAATCCATTCCTCTGAACTTTCAAACGATCGATGCTGATCGAGTAAAAAATTACTCAATTTAGGGTTTAGGGATGACCGTCTTTTTTTCCCTTACCGGCATCCAACCATACAATCTCGGCGCCGGTGGCATCTTTTATTTGATCGAGTTCTTTTTTCCGGATATGCCTGGCATACAGTTTGACATCGCCGCCGCTGACGCCTACCACCCTGAAGCGGGGTTTTTTTTCGCCTTTTTCGATTTTGCGTCTTTCACGAACAAAAATTTTGGTGCTCATAATGATTTTCTCCTTTTACCAATAACTTAATAATTTCAATACATCCAATAACCAATAACCAATAACAATACAATCAATAACAATAACCAATATATATCCTTGGAGGATATATGTCAACAAAAAGAAAAGGGCCCGTAAAAAATAGAGCTCACCCCGGCTCCGGCAAAACAGAGCGTTATATTCAGTCCTCCCTTCTGCTGGGACTTAAGATGAAACCCTCATATGGGTACGAATTGATCCACAATATTCATAAATTTGGATTTGTTCAGGGTCAGGCACCGCCGGGCATGATTTACCGGCATCTGCGGGAGTTAGAAGCGGATGGGCTGGTCCATTCAGAATGGCAAACTGAGGGAAGCGGTCCGGCACGGCGCATTTACCGTCTGACAATCGAAGGTGAGGAAGCCCTGGCCCTATGGATCGAATATATGCAAGACCAGGCAACCAATTTGATGAATTTTATAAAGCAATATGAAAAATTGCGAAACAAGAGCAGTTGACCCGACCTGCGGGAAGCCATGCGTTACAGAACCCTGAATGAGTTTGATTAAATCCGAAAAGCAAATCAAATTTGCCGCCGATAAAAAGGATCATCGGCAATTGTGTTAAGAAAATCGCTATTCCTCTATGGAAAGTCAAAAAAGGCAGAAAATCAGTGATTCGAAAATTTTACAGTATTATTTGGATCCTAACGATTTTTTAACAATAAAGATGGTTTAAAGTTATAGATTAAAGTGAGTTTTCAAAAACAGTGGTTACCTAAATGGAGACAGTTTAATTCTATCAGGTTTGACCTCTGGGCTTGGCTTGGATAAATAATGATCATAGCAATAGAATACTTAATTTAAAAATAAAAGAGGTCAACAGCTTGTTTTTAAAGATAATATGCGCATGGTGTTCAAAATATATGGGTTTTAAGGGCACCGGTCTGGCCAAAAAATCGCCATTTTTCATTAGCCATGGAATCTGCCCTGAGTGCACAAGGAAATTATTAGAGCAATTGAAGGATGAAAATTACACCTGATCCCATCACCAAAACTCCCCCACCTCATAAAGCCTGTGCACATCCGCGGGTGCACTCAGTTTCTGAAGCTATGGTTGAAACGAGGCTATATTGAGTAATAATGATTGTTGCTGTTGGTTTTTCTGGTGTTGATTGCTCTGGATTTTGGCAAGTTGTAAAACCCAAGTCACTTTTTGGGCTGACTTGGCTGGAAGCTGGTCCAGAAAATCTTCAATTGAATTTTGCCCTGAAATGGTTTACAAAATTTGGGGTGGTATTTTTTTAATATGGGTAACCATATTGGGCTGCAATGATTCGGATAGGCCCGGCTGCCTAATCTTATCCCAGAGTGGCCCGGCTCAAATCTGAAACATCCACTGAACTATGCTTGTTTTTCTGTCGTTTTTCGCCGATATTTTCCCAGGTGCCTTTTCCATTTTCCTTCACCATCAATACGGGTTCCCAGCCCAACAACCTGGGTCGTACCCAATTTTTGGTGATCACCAGATCCTCGGATTTGGGTACCGACGCGTCCCGATCCAAAGATACGACCCTAACACCGAGAGCATTAAGATCTTTTACAGAAATGATTGCCGGTATTTTGCGCAATCCGTCCCGCTCGATAAATCGTCCGCTCCAACCGGTTGCCGTCAGGCCGACAGCGGCAGCGGCACCAATAATTCCGTCATTGGTGCCGCCATGGCCGGATAGGTGGACCTGGCGGGCAGCATAAAGGGCATCCTTTTGGGTCATTACGTTTTGGGTACACTCACGGCCGAACTGCATTAGTTCGCGCAATGCAGAATCACCGTCAATTGCGGCACAAATGCCCGGATCACTACCTTCCAGAAAAAACTGTTCGACATGTTGAGCGGCGCGATCGATGATGATGTCGAAAAAAGAGGCATCCGGCGCGTCAATAACGACACAGGCAGCGCTGTTGTGAGAAGTGTACGGTATGTTCTCGTGAACCAGGAGTTGCTGTCGCAGAACACCCGACATCCGGCAATCATCCGGCAATTGATTTTCAAACCAACGTGCCAGTTTTCCGGTACCACGATCAGAATCTTCAGTGTCGGTATCGTCAAAGCCTAAATAAATCCGCATTCGTTATGCCTACCTAACCCGGATAAACCGGAAATTTATTAAATCCATTTGATCTGATCAAGGCGGTAACGGATTGATACTGTTTTTCCCGGGAGTATGGTGTGTTCCTTGCCCTGTTGAAAAGTTAACCCCACAGTGAAGGGGATGTCCCCCGCAAGAATGGTGGCAAATAATTGGCCTGTTTTTCTTTCCAAGCTGAGCCGGGAAACGGTGCCGTTCAAGACAATTTCTTCACCTGCAATGGTTGATCCGTTTTCGCTTATCAGGCAGGACATCAATCACAGCAGCAGCCTCCTGGTCTGGGGGTGCGGTTACAAGCAACTGTTGTCCGTCGGATAAAAATTTTCCCCATTTTCCCGTTCCGAAATCTTGCCAGGGCCCGAAGATTATGGTCTCCCGACCGGTTCCAAAAATTCTACCTTTGAATAAATGCAAGATCTCGTCACAGATCTCATTAAGCCACTGCCAGTCGTGACTGGCAACAATGAGCGTGGTTCCCAATTCTTTGCGTGCCCGCAGTGAGGCCTCCTTGATAAGTTGGGCGCTGGCAGCATCTACGCTGGCCGTAGGCTCATCCAACAAAAGAACTTTGGGCTTTAATGCCAGTCTGGCTGCCAGTGCCACACGCTGCGCCTCGCCACCGGAAAGCGCGTACCACGGTCTTTGGGAAAAGTCTTTAGCAGGAAGGCCGACCCGAGCGAGTGCTTCATTGGCCCTCGGCAGGACTTCCTTGCCGTTGCTCCTCAGCTTAAGACCGTATGAAACGTTATTCAGTACGCTGCGTTTCAAAAGAAAGGGCTCTTGTGGGAGTAAGGTGATGAGAAATCGGGCTTCATCTGAAAAAGGTTCAACCCGGCGACCATTGAAAAGTATTTCACCCCGGCAGGGCCTCTCGATCAGACCCAGGAGTCTTAAAAGTGAGCTTTTCCCGCTTCCGTTTGGACCTATCAGTCCGATAATGGATGCCGGTTGAATTTTCAGGTGTTCAATTGCCAGAACGGTTTTGCCGGCATATGAATGATTCAAAGATCGGATCTCAAATATCGGTGTGTCCAATTTGTCAATCCCTTCGACGCAAGAATGAGACTAAAACATTTACACATAAGGCAATGGCTAAAAGTACCAGGCCGAGGGCGACACCCATACCGAATTGCCCCTTGTTGGTTTCAAGTGCAATCGCCGTGGTGATGGTGCGGGTATGCCACTTGATATTGCCCCCTACCATCATGGATATACCCACTTCCGTCATCACCCGTCCATAGGCTGCGATCGCACCGGCAAGTATGCCGTGCCGGGTTTCCCATAAACTGCTCAAAAAGAGCTGCTTCCGATTCGCGCCCATGGATATGATCATGATTCGAAGTTTTTGATCCATGCTTTCGACCGCGGTCGCGCTCAGGCCGATGACGAGGGGTAGGGCTAAAATCGTCTGACCGATGGCGATTCCGGGCAAAGTGAAAAGCAAACCGAAATCTCCCAGCGGGCCGCGATGGGTCAGAAATGCATAAACGAGCAGGCCGATAAATACAGTCGGCAGGGCCATCAGCGTATCTACAATTGTCCTGAGCGCCTTCTTCCCCCTGAAATCGAAATACCCCAGGCAAAATCCAAGGGGTATACCTATCAGCAGGCTGCTTAAGATCGAATAACTCGACACCTTGACAGTAGCCCATATCGCCGAAAAAGTTTCAGCGTTGCCGCTCAGCAATAAAGAAAAGGCCTGGAAAAATCCTTCGAATAAGAAATTCATGACAATTTTGGAGATCGCAAAAAAATGCGACTACCGTGAGAATGAACTGTGGCCATCCTAAATACTCACATGCAGTCGCATTATCTATAAGTTTGAATTCGAAATATTTCCAACAGTCCGCTACATTTTCGCATTCGGCGTAAATAATGGTTTCCCTAAAAGTTTAAACTCCTTTATCAACTGCTGGGCCTCCGGGCCGGTGATCCATTCAATGAATTGCTTGGCCGTGTCGTATTTCGCCTGTGAACAATGCTTTTGGTCAATGGCAATCACGCTATACTGATTCAGTAGCACCGCATCCCCTTCAACTAAAATCTTAAGCGGTGGATTCCCTTTCAGATTGTCCTCATATTTGATGTAGGTGCCACGGTCCGTCATCGTGTAGCCGCTGCGCTCGGCAGCGACATTTATGGTGGCCAACATGCCCTGGCCGGTCTGAACGTACCAGCCCTCCTTTTCGGGAATCGGCATGTCCGCCGCTTTCCAAAGGGAAAGTTCCTTTTTGTGAGTTCCAGAATTGTCTCCACGGCTGACGAAAACGGCTTGCTTGTCCTGAATCGTCTGCAATGCCTCTTTTATGGATTTTCCCTTTATTCCAGCAGCGTCTGCTGCAGGCCCGATGATAACAAAATCGTTGTACATGACTTCACGACGATCCGTGCCAAATCCGTCGGCCACGAATTTTTTCTCAGCCGGCGGGGCATGCACCATGAGAATGTCCACATCGCAATTCTCTCCTAACTTGAGCGCTTTGCCGGTGCCGGTCGCTGTCCACTTTAACTCAATTCCGGTGGCCTCCTTGAATTTTGGCGCCAGATAGTCCAGCAGGCCGGTGTTGTCCGTGCTGGTGGTCGTTGCCATCATCAGCATTCCATTTTCAGCTGCGGCCCCCAATGCCATAAAAAAGATAACTGCAATCAAACTTGACACTAAAATGTAAAATCGTTTCATTTATTCCTCCTTTCCGGTATCGGTTGGAAAAACCATTTTGCCGCCCAGATTGACATCATAACCTTCCAGACGGGTTGTCATTTCATGAAATTCCTTTTCGTGCAGCAATCCCAAAAAACGCTGAATTCCCTCATCAAAAAAACGTTTTTTGGAAATCATTAAATCGAACCGTTCCCATCGCAGCGGGATGAAGTCAATACCCAGTAAGCCCGCAACCGCGCGGATTCCCGGCCCTGCATCCGCCCGCCCCGACAGGATCTCCAGTCCAACATCCAGGTGGCGGGAAACCTCATGGGAGTAGCCCTCGATTTTCTCACCGTTTATCCCGGCTTTTTTAAGTTCCCTATCCAGCAACAGGCGGGTGCCGGTATTCAGCGATCGATTAACTATTTTTAGGCCTGTTTGTACAAGGTCTGCCACCGATGAAATGCCTTTGGGATTGCCCTTCTGCACCAGGATACCCTGCTCTCGCCGGCAAAAATTAACGATCGCCGGCATTTGATCAAGCTCTCTGAAAGCGAAATCAAAATTGTATTCCGATTCATCCTCCTGCAGCAGATGGCTGGAGGCGATGTGACACAGATTGTTCCGTAAAGCGCTCAAACCTCCCATACTGCCAAGGTTGCCGAATACAGCCAACTGATCGGGATAATGGCTGTTAAATAAAGAGATGGCTCTGTCAAGCAAAGGATCGTTGCTGCCGGTTATTATTAGTAACCCATCGTAAGGAGGTAGTGGAACCCCATTGTCCGGAAAATTAATGGTGTTTGCTTCAACCCACTGCTCCACAAGGTGCTTGGGAAAAAGCCACTTACCCGTGATTTTGGTCGCCGGCAGTCCTTTTTCGGATACAAGGCTGTAGACCATCTTCTCATTAACATTCAGAAACTGTGCAACTTCTTTGGTCGATAAAAGCTTTTCCATTCGTCACCAAAATTGAATTGTCAGGATAAACAAGCGTTTCCATGATTAGCCACTGTCATAATTCATAAATTTTCAACACTAATAGACCTGATGAAGTCATGTGTCAATATCATTTTGAAGAAAAATGATAAATTATAACCCATACAAACAGATTATAACGAGTAAATAAAATACCGAATTATTGCAAAAACGATGAAAAAAAACCCCACCCAGCTGAATTCGCCTCCGGCCGTTTTGATAAAGCAGCTTCCGCCGCCACCACCGCCGCTGCCGGAAGAACTGCCCCCACCGGAGGCAAGCGCCAGAGCCCCGGGATCGACAATCGTGCCTTTTTCAACACCATCAGCATCGGTCTGCGGATCTCTGTCCGTCAAAGTCATGGCGATGATGCTGTCCCCGTCATTACTATCAAAGGGGACCTCATTTTTAACCGTCATAGCCACATGGTTGATTAGAGGTGATTTCAATATATTTTTAGATATTTTATGTCAATAAATAAATTTATTTTGATAAATTTGTATGTATAAATTACTAATTTTAACTAATAATAACTTTAATTATTAAAATTGGTTATATAAAAAAAAGATCATGGCTTTGATAACAGATAGCGGCCAGGCCCACGATTTGGCTGTGGATGAAAATACACCGCTGCTATGGGCGCTGCGGGACCATTCGGGTTTGATGGAGATCAAATATAGCTGCGGCATCGGGGAATGCGGGGCCTGCACGGTCTTGCTCGACGGCGAAGCCCGAGCTGTCCGGCCAGCTGACGCTGGGGGATGCATCCGGGCAGCAGACGATCACCATTTCGGATAGGATAAAGTACCGGTGTAGTATGGTGCGCCATTGTTTCTTGACTTACATGACTGATTTCAATATATCTCTCCGATGAAAAAGCAATGTCAGTATCCGAAAAATGCCGACCTTACGAGTGATCCAACCGGGTGTAAAAACGGCTCACTGAACACTGCCTGGGGCTGGATCAGCAGAGTGACCCCAACTGTTTGTTGGCTCGCATCATTTTTCCCTCAATATGCCTGAGAGGAAAATCACCACAGAATCCCCCGGAAGGAGGCCATTGATGTCAAGCAAATACGAACTCAAGTCATCCGATCTCAGGTACCTGTTTGACCCCGAAGTATTTAAATTTAAAAACACCTCGACCGTTGACCCTCTGGATGAGGTTATCGGGCAAACCCGTGCGGTACAGGCCATCGAATTCGGGCTCAATATGAATAGCCCGGGATACAACATTTTTGTAACCGGAATCGAGGGTACCGGCAAATCGACTATCGTGCAGGACATTGTTGGCAACCATTCCAAAGCGTTACCACCCTGCTGCGACTGGTGTATGGTCAACAACTTTATCGACGAATTCTGCCCTAAATCGATTTCAGTGCCCACCGGTCAAGCCCTGAAGTTTAAAAAACAGATGGCCAAGTTCATAGAGGATCTAAAAAACGAATTACCCAAAGCGTTTAGCAGTGAATCGTACCAGGAAAAACAATCCGAGCTTCAAAAGAAATTCGCAGACGGTCAACGGACGCTCTTAAAAAATTTAGATCAGTCCGCAGCGGACCGGCAAATTGCAATTCAAAAAACCCAAACCGGGTTTCAAACCATCCCGCTAATGGACGAAAAGCCCATGCCGCATGAGACGTTCCAAAAGCTTCCCAAGGAGCAACAGGCGGCCATTGAGGAGAACATTCGCACACTACAGGCCGAGATCGAATCCACCCTGCGGGAAGTCAGTAAACTCGGCCAAGCCTTGGGGGATCGAATCGAAAAGCTCACGGCCGAGGTGACCCTGTTCGTGGTGCGCAACAGGCTTGACGTTCTTAAAGGCACCTACAAGGATTCTAAAGACATTCTCAACTATTTAGATCAGGTACAAGAGGCTATTGTCGAAAATGTAAATGATTTCATCGCTGCCGACTCAAAAGGCAGTAAACCCGATATGGACCGGCCCTCACCCGCCCAATCTGCCTTTCACCGCTATCAGGTCAATGTTCTGGTGGATCGCAAAGGGGAAAAAGGTGCACCGGTGATCTTCGAAACCAACCCGACATACAACAATCTATTCGGCTACATTGAAAAAAGGGCCTTTATGGGGACCCTCATGACGGATTTTACCATGGTGCAAGCAGGCTCTCTTTTGCGTGCCAATGGGGGGTATCTGCTGCTGGAAATCGAAGCGGTCTTGAAAAATCCCTTGGTTTGGGAAGCACTGAAGCGCGCCCTTCAAAACAAGTACCTTCATATCGAAGATATGGCCGCCGGCATGGGATTTGGCACTACCAGCCTACGTCCCGAACCGATTCCGCTGGAAGTGAAAGTGGTGTTAATCGGCAGCTATCATCTATTTCAACTCCTGCAGAACCATGATTCCAAGTTTAACAAAATTTTTAAAGTTCGCGCCGACTTTGATTACGAGGTTGAACGCAACGAAGACACCATGCAGCAATATGCCCGATTCATCGCCCGGGTCTGCAAAGAAGAGAATCTGCTGCCCTTAACCCCCAAAGGGGTGGCTGCCGTGGTGGAATATGGCGAAAAGCAGGTTGCCGACCAAAACAAACTTTCACTTCGGTTTGGATCGATCCAGGCTGTCTTGAAAGAAGCCGATTATTGGGCACGCAAAAAAAATGCCCGCGTGGTTTCGGATAAATATATTCAAAAGGCGCTTAAAGAGCACCGATTCCGATACAACCTGTATGAAGAGAAGGTTCAGGAAAATTACGCGGATGAGACCATTCTAATCGATCTGGACGGCGCCATCGTCGGTCAAGTCAATGCCCTGGCCGTCTATCAGATCGGTGATCTGGCTTTTGGCCGACCCTCGCGTATAACGGCGGAAACCTATCTCGGCAAAGAAGGGATTATTAACATCGAGCGCGAGTCTAAACTCAGCGGTAAAACCCATGACAAGGGTGTTTTAATTCTTTCGGGCTACCTGGGCCGGACCTTTGCTCAGAAATACCCCTTGAACTTGGCTGCCAGTATTACCTTTGAGCAAAGTTACGGCGGCATTGATGGTGACAGCGCCTCTTCCACCGAGCTTTACGCCATTTTGTCAAGCCTCTCTGGCGTTCCCATCCGACAGGGGATTGCCGTCACGGGTTCGGTGAACCAAAAAGGTCAGGTCCAGGCCATCGGCGGGGTGAATCACAAAATAGAGGGATTTTTTGATGTGTGCAAAGCCAAAGGCCTGACCGGCAGTCAGGGGGTTATGATACCCAAGGCCAATGTGAAAAACCTGATGTTAAAAAGGGAGGTCATCAAGGCCGTAAAAAGTGGCAAATTTCATATCTATCGGGTCGCCACGATCCAAGAGGGCATTGAAATTCTCACGGGTGCAAAAGCGGGTGTCCCCGACCAGAAAGGGGATTTTCCGCCAAAAACCGTTTATGGCAAGGTTCAGGCGAAATTAAAAGAGTATGTCAAAAGGACCTATGAGCTTAAAAAAGAATTCGAAAAGCCTTAAAATCTCCTTTAACGTCATACCCTCGAAGGCGGGAATCCAGTATTTTCAAATGGTTCTGGATGCCTGCCTTCGCAGGTATGACTGAATTTCGGACTTTTTACGAGATTGTCAAGTTTTACCTATACATCCATGTTCTCCATGGCCTTTTTCATCTGACGAACTGCCTGTTTTAATCGTTCCTCATTTTCAACGAGGGCCAGTCTTAAATATCCTTCGCCTTCTTCACTGAAACCGGTTCCGGGAGCGACCGCAACATTGGCATGGTTCATCATTTCTATGGCAAACTGCATGGCACCCATTTTATGATAGGGTTCAGGTATTTTCGCCCATACAAACATTCCGGCTTTGGGCTTGGTAATATCCCAGCCGATGCGCTCCAGGCCACTGCACAATACATCCCTGCGGGTCTGGTAAATTTTGGCCAGTTCCGGAAGGGTATCATCACAGTCGCGCAACGCAATAATACCGGCCACCTGGATGGCGGAAAAAATGCCGTAGTCAAAATACCCCTTGATCTGCCCGAGGGCCTGGATAATTTTTGAGTTGCCCACACAATATCCGATTCTCCACCCGGCCATGTTATAAGATTTTGAAAAAGAACCGAATTCGACCCCCACATCCTTGGCCCCCTCCACTTCAAGGAAACTCGGGGCTTCATAGCCGTCAAAGGTTATTTTCGAGTAGGCAAAATCATTGATCACCATGAATTTGAATTTTTGGGCAAGTTTGACAATCTCTTTGAAAAAATCCCTGTCCGTCACCACACCGGTGGGATTGTGGGGGTAATTTATCATTAAAACTTTTGGTTTCGGATAACAGGACTCGCAAATATTGATAATACGGTCAAGAAACCCTTTTTCAGGTGCTATGGGGATCTTCATGACATTGGCGCCGGCAATCACCGCCGCATAAATATGTACCGGGAAAGCCGGGGCAGGTACCAGCACCGAATCCCCGGGACCCATGATGGCAAGGCAAAGATGGGATATTCCCTCTTTCGAACCAATGGTAAAATAGGCTTCCTTATCAGGATTGAGATCCACGTTATAGTGTCGTTGGTAATATTTGGAAACCTCGAGTTTCAGGTTTTTCATTCCGGAAGACTCAGGATAGCGGTGTGCCTTGGGATCTTTGGCAACCTCAACCAATTTCTCAATCACCGCATCAGGGGTGGGGTCCATGGGATTTCCCATACCCAGGTCAATAACATCATCGCCGTTACGCCTTTTTTCCATTTTCAACTTATTGATCATTCCGAATAAATAAGGCGGAAGCTGGTCCATACGACTTGCAAAACGAATAATGGGATTATCTTCCAAAATAGATCCTTTCAAACTTTATTTATTACCTCTCTTAGATCAGAGATTAAACCATACCAGACTTTTTAACCAGATTAAAATTAAAAACGGAATGATCTAAGAATTAGGCCGTGTATTATAGTGCAGAATGGTATTGGCAACGCCTTAGAAGATGTGATAGCTACTGGCCTTGGTCTTAAGAAAGTAATTTCAACAGAATCATTCAACGACTTTCCAAAGGAGGAAACCATGTTTGATTTTAAAAATTTAGTCGGCGTGATGATGCAATCGGGGGTTTCCCGATCCGGTATGGACCGCATGAAACATGCAATGGGTGACCAAGGCCTGGGCGGCCAGGATGGGTTGCTGGGCGGGCTGTTGGGCGGCTCTGGAAGCGGTGGTGATCTGCTCTCAGGGCTGGCCGGGGGAGGACAGTCGGGTGGCGGTCTTGGTGGACTGGCCGATATGGCCAAAAAATTTCTTGGTGGCGGCCAAACAGGCGGCTCCGGAATGGCTGTGGGCGGCCTTGGCGCTCTGGCCGGTGCACTACTGGGTGGTGGCGGCGGCGCCGCCAAAGGTGCCATCGGTGGCGGTGTCATGGCCCTTCTGGGCAGTCTGGCCGTATCTGCGATTAAAAACATGAATCGACCGGCTGATGTGAATGACACAAATGCAATGCCACTGGGTCTGAGGGAACCCCAAGACGACAGCGAAGAGCAAGCATTGCAAAACACCTCCATGGTCGTGCTGCGCGCCATGATCAACGCAGCCAAAGCGGACGGCCAAATCGACCAAGCTGAAATGCAGCGCATTATCGAAAAGCTACAGGAAGCCGGGGCGGACCAAGAAGCCCGCAATTATGTGCTGGAGGAGATGGGCAAGCCATTGGACATGGAAAGTATCATCCGCGATGTGCCTGACCCCGAGGTCGGCGCCCAGGTTTACGCCGCCTCGTTGCTGTCCATCGAAGTTGATACGGTGGCTGAGCAGGACTATCTGCGTCGTCTGGCACAAGGCCTGCAGCTTGAACCCGAAGCTGTCGCACGCATTCATCAGATGTTGGGGGTACCGCAACCTTCCTAAATGTCACCGAATTTACCGAGCCATCAAAAGTTGATACCCCCGGGCAGCGGTTCGCCGAACATTGTGTCCGGGTCATAATGGGCTCCGAGAAAGAAAAAAAGTCCCGGGGATTTCCCCGGGACTCGTTGCCGACACTGGAATCTCAGGCCTTTAAGCAGGACCGTCTCTACTGGGTAGCATATCTTTGCCGATTAGGGACTGTCAAAGTTTGCGGGTAGCCATATGACGGTTATTTCATCATCCCATGGTGTGGGATCGAGTGCCGTGAGCTCAGGCACTACCAAAAGATAGCTGCCATCCGCCAGCGTTTTTATGTCCACATCAGCGGCTCCGATCAACTCCACTTCCGGTTCCAGAACCAATTTATGGGGGCTTCCACCGATAGGGATCACCACGATGCTGTTCGGAGAATCCCCAATTTCCGTCTGAATACAGGTACCTCTTACCGTAAAATCCAGCCGAAGCTTATCGGCTTCTTGATGAAGTGCAGCGTTTGAAATGAAAAGGTATTTGCCATCCGTGGAAAAGAGGATGGCTTCGGCGTCCCCGTAAGGGGCTAACATCGCTTATGACATTCAAGCCGATTTTTCCGGGTAGGTCGGAATTTCCTCGCCGTTAATAGATCTTTGCGGGCTCAAGCTCGCTAAATCCCATAAGCGTCTAAGTACGAACACCATGAGGATGATATTAACAAAGCAGTTCATTGGACGCAGGATACTTCTCAACCTGTTGCCAAAATTATTAAAAGATGGTATGACCGCCACTAGTACTTCTTTGGATACAGTGACGAAATAAATTCAAATGCCGAAATTGAATAGTTTCTTAAGCCACCAAAACAATCGTCATACCGGTTAATTTTAGTTATGTTCGATAAATATCGAAAGCATTCAGAAACCCCTCGATCTCGTTCTCTACCGACAAAGTATTACCGCATTCGGACTAGCGCTTCAATATGTATCCGGCACGGTGTCTCTGGGAAATTTCAGCGCCAAGCTTCGCCTGAAAAACCATGAAGGTCGATCACGATTACACCCGTGGTTATCGGTGAAGATCCTTTTGCAATCGAACGGATTCATCGCAGGTATTTGGAAGCCGCTGATGGAGGATCGCTTTTTCTTGATGATATTGGCAAGATCCCGCTGGAGTTTCAGAGCAAGCTGCTTCGGGTTCTGCAAGATTGTTCCTATGAAAGAGTTGGTGAATAAGCTACACGACATGTGGATGTACGCATTATCGCAGTCAACCGAATAAGAAGCTCTGCGGCAGGCAGTTGATGAACACCGGTTTCGTATAGATCTATATTATCGTCTTAATGTGTTTCCCATTGAAGTTTCCCCCTTGCGACATCGAAAAGAAGATATTACTCTGATAGCCCGGCATTTTTTTAGAACAAACCTGTAATCAAATGAATCGTCGGTTGCCTCGACTCACCAAAGCCCACCTTTCTGATCTAAAGAACTACGGCTGGCCCGGCAATGTACGCGAACTTCGAAATTTAAAGGTCAGCGAAAGATGACTCGCACGCCACTGAACCGATATTACCATGGGCGGTGCATTCAAGTTTAAGCACTATATCAGGTCGAGAATCGTCCGGGTCACCTTTTTGGTGCCGTGGGAGCCGCCAAATTCCACGGGCTGGATCTTTCTTTGGGAAAAGCCGGCCTCTACGGCTTTTTCTATAATTCCGGCCGCATCTTCCAAAGCTTGAACTCCGTGGCGTTGGCCGAGCCAGTCCAACATCAATGCGGCAGAGAGGAATATGGCGATGGGGTTGGCCATATCCTTGCCCGCGATGTCTGGAGCGGTGCCGTGGGCGGGCTGGAAAAGTCCATGTTCATCGCCCAGCTCGGCACAAGAGGCCATGCCCATGCCGCCGATGATGCCGCCGCCTAAGTCGCTAAGTACATCGGCGAACATGTTCTCGGCTACCAGCACATCATAGTCCCAGGGATTGCGTACCAGATAGAGGCACTGTGCATCGATGAAATTATGGTTGGTATCGATTTCTGGGAAGAGTTCGGCGCGCTCATCAAAGATCTTACGGAAAAAGGCATAGGCCCGGAAAACATTTGACTTGTCTACGCAGGTCACCAGCCCTTTGCTGCCGCGCGCCTTGCGTTTCTGAGCCAGCTTAAAACTGAAATCGAAAAATTTTTCACAAACGGGTCGGGTGATGACCAAAGTTTCGCGAGCCTCTGTGTCGTCGATCACTTCGCCTTTGCCCACCGATGCAAAGAGCCCTTCCGTGCACTCGCGCATAACCACGAAGTTGATATTCGCCGCGCGAGGGTCTTTCAGAGGCGTAGGCACATTGGGGTAAACTTTGCAGGGCCGCACGCCAGCGTATAGGTTGAACTCGGTGCGCATAGTGAGGTGCGGCGTGATCTCGGTGCCGTCGGGCTTGCGAACGTCGGGCAGACCCATTCCGGCCAAAAGGATTGCGTCGGCTTCACCGGCCTTGCGCATATTTTCGTCGCTGATATCCACTCCGGACTTCAGATAATAGGCTGCGCCCGCGGGCAGGGTCTCGAAGTTCAGGTGGTACCCGCCGATCTTCTTTTCAACTTTTTCTAAAACCTTGAGACATAAATCAGTGATCTCCTTGCCGATGCCGTCGCCGGGAAATACAGCTATCTTGAGGTCGCTTTGAACCGCCATGAAATTTCTCCTCTAATATCAACGATATTAAATTATGTGTCTAAAGATTATTGATTCGGAATTTGCTGATTAATTCCATCAGTTCCTTACTGAGCTGTTCGCGGTGTTGTCGGTATATTTTCCGCACCCTGTCTGCCTCTCCTTGCAGGATCGCTCTGACATGCTCCTTGTGATCCTCGGTGGAGCGTATGGGCCTTTTTCTGAGGCGTAGGGTGAACATGCGGGCCCGGTGAGCCAGGTCCATATGTTTGAATGCAATATCTGCTAGGCGCTGGTTGCCACAAAGCTCCATGAGAGAGCGATGGAACCGGTTGTCAGCCTCGGACCAGGCATCCAGGTCATCATTCTCCAAGGCCTTTTCCATTTCGTCTACGGCCTCCAAGAGCGGCTTCAAGTTTTCCCGGTTCGGCCTCTTTTTGGCAAGCAGGTACGCGGCCTCGGGTTCTACTAAGGTGAAAACTTCATAGATCTCGCGCATATCGGCGGGAGATAAGGGCAAAACCCGCATACCACGGCGCGGGATCATCTCGACCAAACCTTCGTTTTGCAGCCTGATGAGAGCTTCATGCACCGGAGTGCGGCTCATATCTAAGTTCTCCGATAGCTCGGACTCCAGGGCATGAAACCCGGAGGGCATCCGGTTCTCCATAATTTCCAACTTGATGCGTTGATACGCATCATCGGTGCGAGATGCTTTTTTCACTATTGCCGGATAGCGCATGGGCAAATCCTCTTTTTAGCTGAAGCCAAAAAACCTATGAACCAACATGACCAGGCTAGCTTAAAAGCTTATTAAATACAGGGCCAACTTCAAGTGCAAAAAGAAGAACAGTAGAGCCCTCGTTACCTTTATCATCGGCAGTTCCACTTCCTGGTCCGTGAAATTTGGGCGCTTCATTCATAAGAACCTACCGGTTTCTATCAGAGCTGCGTTTTATGAGGACCTTTGTAGTCCCAATGCGGCGGCGGAGTGCCAGCGATTGGTGAGCGAAAAAATGGTATCTGATTACCAAGAAGACAGCCCATATAGGCGATCCGTAGATCGGGTCCGCCGAAAGCTATACTGGACACGTTCTTGAAAAGACTCCCGCTCGCCTGAAGGTGCTCCTTGCCCATCATTTTTTTTTGAAAGGCTTCTTCGACCCAGGCGATGCGGTCGGGATCGGCATCATCGATGATAGTGTCCCTGGACCCATCCAGCCCAAGCCGCAGCAATCGGTTGCTGACTATGCAAACGACCCACACGTCGCCGTTTTCGTCGAACGCTAAACCGTCAGGAAATTCGCCGTCACCCAAATCCCTAAACACCTGCTTTTTCGACAAGGTTCCGTCGTCCGCCACATCGAAAAAGGACACTCGTTTGGAAAAGGTTTCGTTGACGAACAAACGTTTACCGTCAGGATGCAGCAAACATTCATTGGTATAGCCTATCCCTTCGGCGGCAATCCGGACGCCCCTGTCATCAGCAAGGATGATGAACCCATCGGCGATGTCGTCTCGGTAGCCCCGCATGCGGGGCTGAAGGCGGGTACTGACCGTAACCCAGACACGGCCGCGGACATCGCGATGAACAAAATTCGTCGGTGGCAGTTTCTCGCCCTCGACCTCCAGAACGAACGGTTCGACATCGCCTGTTGGCCGCAGCCGAAACACGCCACCGTCGACCTCGCCAAGATGCGTAACCAGGAAACTGCCGTCGGCCTCCAGACATATGCCGTTTGGCTTGAGTTTGAACGAACCGTTGCCGAGCAGGTTCCAGGTTTTACCGTCGGGTTCGATAACACTAACACCACCGTCGAAGTTGGCCGTAAAAATCCTTCCCGACGCAATGCAAACAACACACTCTGGCCGGATGAGATTCTGGCCGACAAATTCGACATTGTTATGGCTAACCATCATTTGATTTTCTCCCGATTGGTCAATAAGGTGCGCCCGATGAAACGCATACGCAGCCGGTCCTTGACACGTCGATAGGCGGGCAGGGAGGTCAGGACCGTCAGCACGATGAGGCCGATAAGGACAAGCGATACCGGTCGTGTAAGGAACGGAAGAAAGCTCCCTTTGCCGACCATCAGCGCACGACGAAGGTTTTCGTCGGCCATCGGCCCTAAGATCAACCCGATGACGAGTGGCGGGATCGGATAGTGCATTACGGTAAGGAAATGACAGACGATGCCGACCGGAACCATCAGGTAGAGGTTGAAGACGTTCAACCCCAACGCATAGGAACCAATGATACAGAGAATTGCAACTAATGGCATAAAGATGGTCGGCGGAATTCTCAAAACCTTCACAACTTGACGCGTCAGCACCAAGGCATTGATGAACATGGCAATGACGGACAGCAGTAGGATGGCTCCGATCATCATGAAGAAGCCAGGCCGTTCCAGTTGTATGACGGGTCCAGGACTGACACCGTGTAGCATCAAGGCTCCCAAAAGCATCGCCGCAGGCGGACTGCCTGGAATGCCGAGCGTCAACAACGGAATGAGTGCACCTCCGATGCAGGCGTTGTTGGCAGTTTCTGTTGCAATCACTCCCGTGGGTTCGCCGTGGCCGAACTTCTCAGGAGTCTTCGAGCTGTTTTTAGCGATGCCATAACTGACCCAGGCGGCGATATCCTCACCGATACCGGGTACCGCTCCGATGACGCATCCGATGAGTCCGCTACGGATGGCCTTGCCAAGGTTCCGGAAATAGAAGGGAATCTGTAATGATACTTTCTTAAAATCGTGGGCGCGGCTCATCTTGAATTTATCGACGAGCACGCTGAGTATCTGCGGGATTCCGAACGCACCGATCAGCACCGGCACCACTTCGAGACCACTGTCGATCTCGGTGAAGCCGAACGTGAAACGTGGGAAGGCCTGAAGTTTGTCACGTCCGACACAAGCCATGGCAAGTCCGAGCAAGCCCGCGATCCAACCCTTAAAAACGAGATCCTTTGAGGTCAGCGTACCGGATATCACGATTCCGAACAATGCCAGCAGAAAGAATTCATGCGAGGTAAACTGAAGCGCGAAGGTTGCAATGAGGGGTGAGGCGAGCATCAATACGCTCATCCCGATCAGTCCTCCGACCAGGGACGCAGTATTGGCAATGCCAAGGGCCGTTCCAGCCTCGCCCTTCATCGCCAAAGGGAAACCTTCCATCGCCGTGGCGGCCGACGCAGAAGTACCGGGGATGTTTAAAAGGATCGAGGAATAACAACCACCGAATACGCCGCCTACGTAAATTGCGATCAAGGATAGCAATGCCATGTCGACTTTCATACCGTAGGTCAATGTCGTCAACAGGGCCACGCCCAGGGTGGCAGTCAGTCCGGGGAGCGCTCCGAAAATAATGCCAAGCAGGCTTGCAGTAAACAACACGACCAGATAGACTGGCTGAATCATATTAAGCAAGTTATTGAAGAAGAAATGAAAATTTTCCATGATATCAGGAAGCCTCCATTATCTATAATTGGACATTTGATCTATTACTTCAATAACCCGCTAATAAAA
The DNA here is from genome assembly GCA_963723215.1 of uncultured delta proteobacterium. Lineage (GTDB taxonomy): Bacteria > Desulfobacterota > Desulfobacteria > Desulfobacterales > JAFDCJ01 > JAFDCJ01. The sequence goes on along the minus strand of CAVRQG010000004.1, from coordinate 10,789 downwards.
TAATATATCTCATCGAGGAAGTAACAGTAGAAGCCCTCGCGCGGCATTGGGATCAAAACGCCGAATTTAAACCCAATGACGATGATGGTAACTGTTGCGAGAACGATGGCCAAAACGATTTTAGCTGGTCGGGTGCTCTCGGCACGGGATTTGGTGCGACGAAAGGTATAGATGACAAGCCAAATGAAATAAGCTGTGCACAAGCCATCGCGCAAGAACTGGGCGCTCATGCTTTCCAGTTCCGTCATTGCCCCCATGACTCGCATAAGCACTCCCACACCGACGAATAAGGAACCTGACGCGGTCAACGAAAAGGTGTCTTGGATGTAAAAGTGGGTAATGAAAAGATAAAGGTAGATCAAAGAAGCGATCCAGAAATCGACAGTGGGGATGTAAAAATAAACAAACGCGCTCAGGGTGGCAGTAATGAATAGAAGCGCATGCAAGCGTTGCCAACGGTCGGGTGTCACTACGATTGACTGCTGGTGCGTAAACTGGTACCAAACGCCGTTGGCAGCCAGGATCACCGCGAAAATTATCAGCAAGGCAGCGACGATCATAGGAAATAAGGCCGGCGAGGCATACCAAACATTCTTCACGCCCCCATAGGATTCGCGCATCGGATAGGTGGCCGCTGTCGCAAACATGGCGACACCGAACACGAAAAGAAGAATCCCCGTAATTACGTCCTTTTTGCGGAGGTCGTGCATGTTTTCCATTGGCTGAAGACCCTCAAGTCAGTAAATATTCGAAGGGAGAAGGCCCGCAGAACAGACCTTCTCCCGGCAGTCTGGTTAAAATTACGGCTTCGGAATGCCGAAATCGGCTGGACTGTTCTTCCCTGCACCGAGATCATATACGGTCCAACTGAACAGGGATTCGAGCTGGTTGACTTTTTGGGTCGCGACCTCGCCGGTTTCGCCAGTCAACACATAGTATTTGTCGACAGCCCATTTTTTTACCACGTCACTTGCAACAGCCTTTTCAAAGGCTTCGTTCAGGACCTTGAGCGAATTGTCGGGCAGGCCCTTCTTGACGCCCATGCCGAGAACCTGCGGAATGGGCAAGTACTTCTTGAGATTTGGGTACTTTTTAAGAAGTGTCGGTATTTTCCCGATGCCTCTGAATTCCTCATCTTCTGCCGTCAGGAGACCGATCGCCCGCAGCTTGTCACCCTTGATAAGCTCCGCCTGTTCAGCGACCGAAGTGATGACGACGTCAACCTCGCCGGCCAGAGCAGCGTTCTGAGACGGTGCCGATCCGGGATAAGGTATCTGCTCAACTTCGATCCCGGTGCCCTTGATGAAGGCGAGCAGGTTAAGATGGTGTGGGCTGCCATTGCTGGCGATGTTGAAGCGCAGCTTGTTCGGGTTTTTCTTAGCGTAGTCGATGACCTCTTCGATGGTCTTGAAGGGTGAATTGGCGGGAACCGAAACCACGTCCGGCGAACCGCCAATAAGGAAGAAATCCCACGCTTGGTTGTATTTATGGTCCCAACCGCCGAAGATTACCGGATTGGCTAGCGACCAAACCTGGCCGATCATGGTGTAGCCGTCCGCGGACTTATTGTAAACGTAATTCATGGCGGTCGAGCCGCCGCTTCCGCCAGGTTTATTGATAACATTGATATTGACGTTGAGAATTTTTGACATTTCGTGTGACACGATGCGGTTGATAACGTCTGTACCGCCGCCGGCGGCGTGCGCAACAACATTCGTAATATTTCGGCGCGGATACCGGTCCGCAGCCGTGGCTGACCCAACAATAGTGACAGCCGCCATTGCCGTAATTGCCGTAAAAAGAATACTAATGGCCTTCATCGGTGATCCCTCCCTGTTAGAAATTTTTTATTTATTGCAGAATACGTCATCTGCGGTGAACAGTATACAGCCGGAACCATTCCGACCAACCGTTTGAAGCATCCTTATCCCAGATTAGTTATGAATTTCTACTTATTTATGTGTTTTAGAGATACCTTAATGCATACACTAATGCAGTTGATAACATATGCATTAAGGTATACAAACAGAAAATATCGGTTGTCAACAAAAAAAATATTGTTCAGAAAATTATTATGCATACAAAATTTAATTTGACAATGTATGCGTTAATATATAACGCACATCAAATATATCGATAGTCAACTGAAAGCGTTAATCTGCCTTCTGGTGGGGGCTTTTTTGGCCGGCAATCCTACTTGGAAGAATCAGAGGACTGATAATAGCCTCATAGAGATTTAACATCAACGAAATTTAGAAAGGATAATATGGGTAACAAACTCAAAGTAGCCATAGTCGGACCGGGTAACATCGGCTTGGACCTGATGTACAAAGTGATAAAGTGCCCTAAGCTGGAAATGCGCATGATGGCGGGCATAATTTCTAATAGCAAGGGACAGAAAAGAGCCACAGATCTGGCCATCGGCACTGTGGATGACCTGGAAATGGCTCACAAGTATGGCTGTCAGGTGGTCAGGGTTGCCACCCATGAAGCCGAGGCCGACATCGCAGAGCAGCATGTTGGGCTGATCAAAGAACTTGGCATGGAAAGCATCAACTTTTTAATGATGGGCCCATATGGCTCCCATAGACATAATGCTCCATAACGCCAAACACATGCAGAATTACGGTGCCGACGCCGTTTATGTCGTCGACTCAGCAGGCTACATGCTACCCGACGAGGTAGGTGACCGGGTTAAGGCCATGAAGGATTCTTTGGATATAGCGGTCGGCTTTCACGCCCACAACAACATAGGTTTCGCCATAGCCAATTGCGTGGCGGCGGTTAGTGCAGGGGCGGATTATCTGGACGGATCGCTGTGTTCCATTTTTTGAAGATCAACACGGGCAGGAGCGACAGCTTGCGGAAGTTCTCGATACAACTGCCACCCGGGAGCTGGTCGTGCTCCAGGGCGGGCGGCTTGTCGCTGAACAGTATAGCCAAGGTTATGATGGGAATCACCCCGCATATTCTATTTTCGGTAAGCAAGTCCCTAACCGGGGCGATGGCAGGAATTTTGGTTGATCGGGGAATGCTCGACTCTGAAAGCCCTGTCATCAAATACGTTCCGGAGGTTGCAGACTCGGCTAAAGATAAGACATTGCTTTTTCGGTGCGTATCAAGGGGAAATAGCGAATAGCGAATTGTGTATCGGCTTAAGCTACAGCACAACATATTGAGGCATCAATTAAAGGGCACCAATCATCGCGTAGTGGCTGCTATTATCCTGTCAGCCGGATCGGCATGAAATGTTTCCGGAAGAGAGTAAGCCTCTTCCATGATATCGAGGTCAATTTTCTGTTAAATCACCTTTGATTTCTAATGTTGGCATCATCGTTATAGATGCGCTATCATCCCCGCAAGATGATGCCCTGGGGCAGCGATTCGCCGAACATGGCGTCCTGGTCCTGGTGGGCCAGGGGCACGATTTCCCGCACCCGCCGCTGATGTTCCTCGGACATGTCATTTTGGGCCATCCAATCCAGTACGGCGGCTTGAACTTTATCGTCCAGGTCCCGCGATCGATCCCCTGTTTTGCGGGCCAGTTGCGCAACGATTTGACCGGCGGTATTCGGATTGGACCAGGAATAGCCGATCAACTGCTCGATCCAGTTGGAAACTTCATCCGGCGGAATAACCCGGTCGGCAGGGCCATATAGCAACTCGCGGGCTCCCAGACGGGACAGCGCCCACAGGTGCTGTGTTTTTAGCTTTTTGGCTGTAGTGACGGCAAGTAATTTCCGCCCCAGTTCGATCTTTTCTTTGCTGTAGAGTTTTTCCATATTGGCGGCAGCCATCCAGATTTCAAGGTTTTCCTGGGGGGTAACTTTCTTGATCTCGCCCTTTTTGCCTAACAAAAAAGCAGATACATCTTGAAAAAACTGGCGTTGCTGGCCGGGTGTCAGACCGGCGGCCACTCGCCGCCACATGATCCACCATTCCAATCGAACCCGCGGATGCTTGCTAAAAGCTGCACCGCCCGGATATAGCCGCCAGAGCTGCTTCATACGCTGCGGATCAAAACTTTCGCCGATCCCCGGTCGCAGGCCAAATCCCAAGAGGTTCATCCAGATGCTCTCAAAAATCGGAGCTTTCTTGCGAACCTGCAAAAGTACCAGCAATTCATCGGCCAAGGTGCGAATAAACCCCAGGGGCCAATCATTGCGACGAAGATCGACGATTCCCGCGATACCCTTTATCAGTTTTTCCACTTGCTGCTTATCATTGCCGGATAGAATATCACGCACATAATCCAGGACATTTTCGGTGACGGATGCTTCCAGGATTTGGGCATCGGCCACCGCTTCGGGCACAGCGGTGTCTCGCAGTTGAAATTGCAATTTCCAGCGATGATCGCTGATACGGGAACGACACCACAGCGCAAGAGCTCCCAGTTCGGTGTATTCCGCCTCGATTTTTACCGGAATTGTCTTGCGGACGCCCTTTTTACCGTACTGAATCACAGTTTGCAGCGGCGGGAGGATGGAGAAAGAATCGTCGATCCGGATGACATCCCCATGACGATCGCCGCTGCGATAACTGGAACTGTATAGATCGAAACTGACCGGTTGATTGGTCAGCACTTCGAAGGAATTGTCCTTCAGGCCGATGCTGCTGCCTTCTTCAAGACCCCGTTCCACGACACAGATCGCTTCCCGGGCTTGACCGTTTTGCATGGCGCCGTCTGTTCGTGCAATACCAAGATAATATGCACGCGGACTGCCGCTGCCGACCCTGACACCTTCACCGACTTTAACCAAGCCGTAATAAGCGGCGCCAAGGGCGACGGCCAGGTCCGGATCGGGGTTCTCAAGCACTCTGGGGCGTTCTGAATCCGTTTCCCGGAACCAGTGCTGCAACGCAGCCCGAATGCGCTGTTGTATTTTTGCCGGCCTGAGAGAGCCGCCGTTAAACATGATTAAATCGGGTGCGGATGACTGCCGCTGCAATGTCTGGAAAATATCGTCGCGGTGTTGCTCCAGAAACCGACCCAGATGCCGGGTAATTGCCGGCTCCTGTTCATAGGGCAGACCGAATTCCGTAATGCCCTTACGTCCGGCACTGCTATCTGCAGTATCCGCCTCGACCATCGGGAAAAAACCTTCCAGGACGGTTTCCGCGACCTCGTCTTGACTCAGCTCCGCCGACAGCGTTCCGGCGATCAATCGGCTGCCCTCCCCCATCAGCGTAACCTTAAAGGTTTCGGCAGACCCGCCCAGAATCGACTCCTTGGCCTGGCGACATTGGTGGCACAGTGCTTTCCAGCGGTTCGTACTCATGGAACGGCGCGGTCCCGAGAGGCCGGTTTCAACCCTGCGGGCCAGGGCCAGATCGATGTTGTCGCCGCCCAATATCAGATGATCCCCCACGGCGATGCGTTCAAAGCGGGGGCTACCCTCGGCCTCCCTCAAAATGATCAGGGTAAAATCGGTGGTGCCGCCGCCGACATCGCAGATCAGAATTAATTCTCCGGTCTGGACGAAATCTTGCCAGTCGTTTTCATGGCGCATGAGCCAGCTGTAGAAAGCTGCCAGTGGTTCTTCCAGTAAAATTACATTGCTTAAACCGCCCAGTTTGGCGGCCTCTAAAGTGAACTCTCTGGCGACTTCGTCAAAGGAGGCCGGCACGGTTGCGACGATAAGCTGGTTTTCCAGATGCAGGCTTTCATCCGGACCCCATGAATGGTTCCAGGCCATGCGGATGTGTTTCAGATAGGCCGCAGTGGCCATCACCGGCGAGACCTTGGGGACTTCCTTGTCGGCCCCCCACGGCAGAATGCGTGCCTGGCGGTCCACCTTGGCATGGCACAACCAGCTTTTGGCCGAGGATACCAACCTGGCCGGCACCCGGGCCCCATGATCCCTCGCGAAGGCACCTGCGAAATTGGAATCTGCGCCATCCCATAACTCAACGATGGCATCGCGGGAAATATCGAACTCGCCGGGAATGTATAAAAAGGAAGGCAACACCGGCAAGCGGTTCACTTCTCCGGAGCCGGTCATCTGCGGAATCTTAAAAATCCGTATGCGTTTGGCCGCCGATCCTTTTTCCTGTAGATCTACGTACGAGACGGCACAGTTGGTCGTACCCAGATCGATACCGATGATAAAGCGGCGGTCTGCAATCTCAGTTGTCATGGCTTTTCCCGTACATTGAATTCAAGCTTCCAACGTTTGTCGTCCTGTCTGGAAACACACCATATCTCCAAGGTTCCGATTTCAGTCACTTTGATTTGGATCGATACGGGGATCACACTGCCGATTGTTCCGTCCAGGGTTGTTTCAATGGTCGTGATCGCCTCAACATCACCTTCCCAATCCTCAATAATCGTACCCACGGCATCGTTGGTTCGCGCGGCAGAGCCAAGAAAATCAAATTTTGCCGGCTCTCCCACCACCAGGTTAAACTCGCGTTCGGTCATCTCTGTTTCCGATCCTTCTTCCATGCCGAAAGGCGCCACGCACAAGGCCTTGATCGGGGCAGGCATTCCCGGTACCGCCGGCAATGCCGCCGCAACACCGATGTAATAGGATTTGTTCAACCCGCTGCGAATTCGAATACCGCGGCCCCTGCGAGCCAAACCGTAATATGCCGCCCCCCTGGCCACCGCAAGATCCAGATTCGAGGCTTCCAGGACTCGTGGTTCAACCCCGTTTTGCCAGGAAGATAACACGTCCACAATACGTTTGCGCAGTATGGGCGCTTTCATCACCCCCCCGTTGAACAACACCGCCGTGGGCAATTCCAAAGGGCTGTCGTCCTGGCGGCTGAGGAATTGGGCCAGGTGTCGGGTCACGGCCGGATCCGATTCATACGGAAGCCCGGTCTCCTGGATGCCGGTCCGTTGAACCGCTGCCGGGCGGCTGGTGGCGTCACAAAACGGGAAAAAACCGTCTACAATGATCTGCTCCACTTCAGTCCGGCTAAGGTCTGCTCTCAGCGTGCCCCCGATCAAACTGCTGCCCCGGCCCAGAATGGAAACCGGGACCGTGTCGCTGTCGGATAGTTCCAACAATTTTTCCTTGGCGGACCGGCACCGATGCCACAATGCGCGCATCTGCCAGGCATCCAGCCGCGTCCCTTTTTCAGCGAAGCGCTTGGCGATGGTGTAGGACAGGGCAAGATCCATATTGTCGCCGCCGACCAACAGATGATTGCCGACGGCAATCCGCTCAAGTTCCAGTTCTCCCGCCGATTCCGATACGCGAATCAGGCTGAAATCGCTGGTGCCGCCGCCCAGGTCGCACACCAGAACCAGATCACCCGGTGCAATCACGTCACGCCAGCGCTCGTGGGATGCCTCGATCCAGGAATAAAACGCCGCCTGGGGCTCCTCCAAAAGCGTAATGTTAGGCAAATTCGCCATTTCGGCTGCTTTCACCGTCAACTCACGGGCCACGGCATCGAAGGAGGCCGGCACGGTAAGGTATATATCCTGCAGTTCCAGTGCCAGACTTTCATCCTCACGCGCCATGCTGAAGTTCCAGGCTCGCCGGATGTGCGCAAGGATGGCGGCCGAAGCCCCCACAGTTGAAAGCTTGGGCACTTCCGGCGATGCATCCCAGGGCAAAATCGCCTGATTGCGGTCCACCAACGGATGGCAAAGCCAGGATTTGGCCGAGCTGATCAGCCGCTGGGGCAGCTCGGCGCCACGCTCCCGGGCAAATTCTCCGACGACTTGTTTGACATCCTTCGCCCAGGGCAGGTTGAGTGCGTCTGCAGCCATGTCCTTATCTCCCGGCAAGAAAATGAAGGACGGCAACATGGAACGTGTGGCGACACTGCCCGGACCGACGGTCTGCGGAATTTCGAGAATATGAATTTCAGACGTTGCCTCGTCATCCACATCGGCCAGGGTGTAGGCTAAAATGCTGTTGCTGGTGCCGAGGTCGATACCGACAATATATTTCGAATTTGTCATTACGTAATCTCCACTTCCGCCGGGGCTATGATTTCAGCGTTTTGACGTCCAGTTAGGGTCGGCAACTTCATTTTGCCCACTTGCCAGCCTTTATGACGTAAAATCCCGTTAAACGGGGGCTCTCCGACAACATTACCCGTCAATTTGATGAGCCCGGGATCGAAATCCACCGGAACTTCCACCACCGCACCTTCATGCTGATCCATCACCGGCTTCGGATTCAGATACTCCTGAACGAGCTGCCGGCAGCCGGCATGAATGCTTCGGACCGCCGAACCGATTTGAGCATCGTCATACCCGTCAAGATCTTCATCCAGAAAATCCATCAACCGCCCTTCCCGTTGCATCAAAGAAAAAAGATGCAGAAACAAGCGACGATCGGAGAGATCTCTTTCTTCTTTTTCACTGAGGTTTTCGGTCTCCTCATCGGTCTCTTCAGAAGACACCACCAGTTTTTTTATGCTTGATCCCGCTATCAGCCGGGCCAATATACCCACCAACAGTGAGAATCCCAACGCTGCTGGAAATATGGTGTGCCAGAACTTGGGATGATATTCCAAGATAAGATTCCACACTTGTGTACCGTCGGCCGGTGTCTCTTGGCCCTGCAGAACCGGACCGATCTCCTGAATCAGCCTGGTGACACCGAAATAGGCAGAAACGGCAAATGCCGCCCCGACCAATAACATAAAAAATAGGATGGTAAATCCGACTTTTTTAGAAACCTTTTTTATATCTCGCATAGATTTAAACTCCCTGGAGGAATGCATCCTGAATAGACTTGAGGGATTAATTATAATTTCAGAATGTTACGACTGTTTAAACATGAAGTGTCCAATTATTTAGGTCACGGTAGGAATGCCGGTTGCCCGACACCCCCCGTACAGATCCCGGCGAGCGCTACTAACGCACCGGGCTCCTACCTCGGGTGCTGACGTACAGGTTAAAATCGGGATATGGATGCATCACACGGACTTTGGGCAGCCAGCGTTCAATTAAGCGATTCATGCGCTCCCAGTTCAACTTAGTTCGTTGACTGCGGCGGCGGAGTGCTTTGTACCATAGTTGACTCAAGTGATATCTAAAACTCTCCAGTTTGCGGCTATTGCCGGGAACACCAAAATAGCGAAAATGACCATTCAATACCAAACGAAGCCATTTTCCCACCAACGGAATTGGTACATGCAGCCGTCTTCGCAACTCTTTGCCAAGTTCCATCAGCTTCCTTCGCATTCGTTTCCCTATTGTGTGCCGCAACACGATGAACTTTCCCTTCTGGGTTCGTCCGCAAATATGCGTAAATCCCAGAAAATCAAACGTCTCTGGTTTGCCCAATCCTTTGCGTTCACGGTTTTTCGCCGCAAACCGTCCAAATTCAATCAATCGGGTTTTATCGGCGTGCAATTCAAGATTAAACTTTTCAAAACGCTCTATGAGCGCCTCCCTGAATTGCTTAGCCTCTTGCTGGTGCTCGAAGCCCACCACGAAGTCATCACAGAAACGCACGATTACTATATCGCCCGTTGCATGCTGCTGCCTCCATTGGTGTGCCCAAAGGTCGAAAACATAGTGAAGATAAACGTTTGCAAGCAGTGGGCTGATGCTTCCGCCCTGCGGTACGCCTTCCTCCACCTCAATTTTCGCCCCTTCTTCCAGCACTCCGGCATTCAGCCACTTTTTGATGTGCCGCAATACCCGTTTGTCCGCAATTCGGTGCTCGACAAATTTCATCAGCCAGTCGTGGTCGATGGCATCGAAATATCCACGAATGTCCGCATCCAGCACCCAGCTTACCTTCTTGGTCATAACTGCAACATAGAGCGCATCCAAGGCAATGTGTGGGCTGCGCCCGGGACGAAACCCATAGGAAAATCCCACAAAGTCGGTTTCATAGATCTCATTCAATACCGTTGTTGTTGCCCGCTGAACAATCTTATCTTCCAGCGTCGTTACGCCCAATGGCCGTTGTCGACCATCGCTTTTCGGTATGTATGTTCTTTTCACCGGCCTTGCTCGGTACGCGCCGCGCTTCAGCCTGTCGGAGAGCTCACAGAGGTTATCCTCCAGCTCCAATCCATACTCTCGCCACGTCTCGCCATCGACTCCTGGCGCAGCGTCCCGTTTAAGGCTATAATACGCCTTGCCAAGTGCTTCGATATTGTAGACATGATGCCAAAGAGAGGTAAACCGCATCTTTCTGTCTCGATTTGCTGCCTGTCGTATCCGTTCCAGCGCTTTTGGCAAGCCGTGCAGGTGAAGCTGACTGGCTCTGTATGGCCGTCGAAGCGTTTTCACGTTCCGAGTCCATTCAAATTTCGCCATTTTCACCTCTTTCCCGGTTCAGCGCCCGGTGCTTGTTTTGCCAGATCGAATTTCCCTCGGTCAGGCCCCTTCCCTCCACCGCCTCCGCCGGTAGGATTCACACCTGCCTTTGTTCGGCTGCTTCTCCCGGTACTATGGGCCTGTCCGACTTCCCATCTCTATTCATCGCAGTCGTGTTCCCTCAGGATTCACTGCGCGGACCCTGTCAAATCAGATCAAGGCCAGATATGGGATCTCCCGGTTCCCGTGCGGAAAGTTTCCGTGCGTGCATGGGGTCTGCGACCACGCGAGGCCAACATACATCTTGCGATAGCGATGTATTCCGTGTTGCCTTCCGTTAAGGTGACGACGTCGGCACCCCGGGCTAACCCCCTTTCGCGGCTCGATACCCAGCCCGCACTTTCCCCTGCCAACGCTTTGTGCACCGCCTTGCGGGTGATACACGCATGACTCGGGGCCGATTTGATTCGCTAAATCTTAATCGTATGGAAACTTTCATCCACTACCTTCCGCCAGTTTTGACCGGCGCTCCAACTAATGGGGTTA
>CAVRQG010000003.1:0-104405 GCA_963723215.1 uncultured delta proteobacterium | reverse complement strand
ATCACGATGAGGCAGCTCTTGTCCTCAAGCTTTTCCGACAGGTGGAAAGCCACATCATCCTTATCAACAAATCCGGGCCTCAGTCCAGTGAATGCCGCATACAGTTTCGTCAGGCTATCCTGAATGTACGGGCTCTGGCCCAACGTTACCCAGAGAATGCCATCATCGAAACTTCCGACGATATCTTCTCCGTGACACAGGGCCACCGCCAAAGTGGACTTGCCCAGCCCACCGGCACCATACAATGCAATATTGATGGCTCCGGAGGGCTCTTGAAAGTTATCGAGCAGCAATCCCAACAGATGTTCTTTCAGCCCCCGACGCTCGACATAACCTCTCGGCAGATCGGGTGCCATGAAGGGTACCCGCGCAGCTAAGACATGGGCTTTTCAGGTAGTTGACGAATGTATCCCACTCTCTGTCGAGATCAAAAAAATGGGCCTTGGACATCCATTTTGGAAGGCTTCGGTAGTCTAATTCAGTATCCGGCACCCCTTTTACCGGATAAATACAAACTCCGCGTTGCCTGGCATAGCGCCATTCCTGTTTGACAACCGGAGAGTCAACGGCTGCGGGCGTCAGAACCAATATCAGAAAATCAACGTTTTCCAGTGCCTCGGCAATCTGCCGCCACCAGCCGATTCCGCCTTCAAGTTGTGCGCGATCCTGCCATAACGTTATCTCCGGCTGTTCCAGCTCCAATCGACGGCGTAACGCGGTAGCAAACGTCTCACCATCCTGACGGGCATAGGAAATAAACACTCGGGGGTAATCCGACATAAGCTAATTGAAGGTGCAAACTGTGAATTTGGGCAAATACAGGTCAAGTATTTGCCTTACTTAGTGAGCCCTTATTAACGTCAAAAAAACTATTTAAGGCCCTAAACAACTTCATGCTTAGCATTTATTTCATTGATTTTCAATAAGTTAATTTGGTTTTACAGAATGTCGTGCCCGTTTTTCCTTTTATTCAGATTGACTATTTCAAAAGAGCATATTATTATTAGCCTGACTATTTATAAAGTATCTATTTTTAAAAAGATAGTTAAATTTGCCAAAACAAGTTTGCGTTTAAGTCATTAATTGAGGAAAACACAATGATCACATATAAAACCCTTGACATAGATGGCTTGTGGAACAAATCGGAATCCAGGGAATTCGATGCGACTAATAAAGTGGTCCGGCGCGATATCGATCCTATCACCGGACGCTTTGATAAGGATCTGATCGAAATGATCATCGGGCCAAGGCAGTCGGGAAAAACCACATTGCTTTTTCTTTTAATCAGTCGTCTGCTTTCTGACGGCATTTTGCCTGAGCAGATTTTCTATCTTAATCTGGACACCACTATTGTCCTCTCTCAATTTGAAAATCCTTCTATATTTGTTGAAAAACTTACTGCACAACGTAAAGATAATGAGAGGGTCTATTTAATTATAGATGAAGTTCAACGGTTGAAAACACCGGGCAAATTTTTAAAAGGAATTTATGATCTGGAAAAAAATATAAAAATATTTGTCTCCGGTTCATCCAGCCTGGAGATCCGATCGAAAATCAAGGAATTTCTGACCGGCAGAAAACGTGAAACCCACCTGTTGCCCCTTTCTTTTTCCGAAATAGTTGCCAATGAAAAAAAACTGCCCGATACTCTGCAAGGGATACCTCTGAGTGAGAAAACAATTGATCAATGGCGCAGAAATGATTCCATCTACGGGGCTTATCTGTCCAGAAAAATTGCGGAAACGGCAATTTATGGAGGATATCCCGCAGTGTATCTTTCAGAAAATGATGAAGAACGCAGAGAAGTGCTTGCGGAAATTTATAACTCATATGTCAGAAAAGATGTTATCGATCTGATGAATATTGAAAAAGTAGATATTTTCATAAAACTCGTCCAGGCGCTTTCTTCTCAGGTTGGCAATTTAATCAATAAATCTGAAATATGTTCATTGATCGGCAGCAATGCCGTCACCATAACCAAGTTTATTAATATCTTAAAAGAGACTTATATCACCTGGTATTTGCCACCGTATGTCAGCGCTAAACGAAATGAAATAAAAAGCGCCCACAAATGTTTTTTTGTGGACAACGGACTTAGAAATTTTTCCGTTAAACTGTTCAGTGCCCTTTCTGACAGGCCGGATAAAGGGGCGGTATTGGAAAATCTAGTTTTCACAGAACTGCATAAAAAAAGGTCTGTATCCGATGAGCTTTATTTCTGGAGAACAAAAGCCGGAGCGGAAATGGATTTTGTTTTTCAACGAAATGACAATGCCATTCCCATTGAAATTAAATCAGGAACGGCGGTTCCGGGGCGTTATTCCAGAAGCTTTCATTCATATTTAAACAGGTTCTGCACCTGAATTTGCCATCTATCTAAACAAAGACATGTTTAGAATTGATAAAATTGGCAATACAAAAGTATTTTTGCATTCCAACACACTGGTTTTTACTTTTTGGGATCGAAATGCTTGGAGACATTTAGGTCGTACGCTACCCACCAGCCAGAGGTTTCAAGGAATAGACACTGTTATGCCCTCTTCCGATATTATGATTATGGCATATAACGCGCCGATGGTTCATTGTCTGTGACGGTAGATGAGGAAATTCTTGAAATTGATGATTAAAAGCGCATTGTTGGATAAATACCGGTTCTAATACTGATCTTACTTAGAACTACTTTATTGCCGTCAAAAAGGTGATTCTAAAACCCCAGACAATCCCTCGTTTAACATTTATTTCATTGATTTTCAGTAAGTTAATTTGGTCCGGCAAGCACTCTTAATTTTGGAGCCGGCCGGCCTCAAGCGTGATTACGGTCAGGACCTTGTATTCTGGGGCGGTGGGGTGGACACCCAGGGGGTCCTACCCCACGGAACGCCCTGGGAAGTCAAAGATGACGTCAGACGCAACATTGAAGCTTTGGCACCCGGCGGCGGTTACGTATTCAATACCATTCACAACATCCAGGCCGACGTGCCACCCGAAAACCTCATCGCCATGTGGGAAGCCCTACAGGAATATGGTGGGTATTAGGTTGAGAATAAAAATTTCCGAAGATTTAACACAATGATTCCTCTGCACACTATTTGGTTCCGGCGACATGAAGCTGCATGTTTACCCGGCAACGCAATTTGGGTTTTGTTATGGTTAAGATAAACTGAGCTATCCTGCCAGGAACTCTTAGGTGGTGCCAATCAGGCCTATCTGCGGGCTAAGCGATAGCGCGTATTCAAGATAGTAATCGCGGTGCAAATATTGACTTTCCCACCTATTATTAGCATCATTCCAATCGATTTTGAATTGCCGCATTTGATGCAAACCATCATCGGAATCTGTATAGTACAGAATAAAGTTATCTTCATCGGCGAAGTAACGGTATCCATAAATGGTAAGAAAATGTCCAAATTTTTTGCCGGGATCGGTTATCTTGATTGCGACGGCCTTTGCCCGCATGAACAGCGCTGACAATGAAATCTAGTAGCATATGTGACTGGGTTTCTCTCACCAAAACCATATCAGCACTAACCCCGGTCTCATAATTGGCAAAAAAATAACTTAAAGCATTGTAGACATAACCTGGCTTGTCTTCAAAATAAGCCCTGAAAATGTCGAAGGCATCATCCTCGTCGGCGGCCCAACCAGCCCATGTCAGCATGTTCGCAGCCGACGCCGCCCAGCACATGTTGCGATCACCCATCCCGCTCTTATCGGCGTCGGCAAAGGGTGTTTCATTGCGTTCCCACATCCTAAAATCCGATGCGTAATCCTGAGCCGTATAGTCCTCAGCACCGGCTCCGGGGATGAACTCATCCGCATCTGCCGCCGACACCACCACTATTACAACCACCAATAAGCAAAAAAATGCAAATCAAAATGGTCGATAAGTATTTCATGTTCGTCATTAGTTATCGGAAACCCCTTTATCAGCAATATTACCTGGATCAATTATTCAGCTTTTGCTCGATTGACAGGTCCTACCCGCTTTTTAGCTAACCACGGAGAACATGCAATAACGATACCAAAATTAAGCCTCATGAAATTACAGGCAATTGGAGATCCAACTGTTAAGAGGCCGCCTCAAATCACCGACAAAAAAATGACGGCGATTTGCAAAACTCGTCAAAATTAATCTGGTAGGAGGTAGCTTTACAGCTACCCCCTCCCTCCAAAACGAATCGTACCGGCCAGGTAAACCGCTTCTCGCAACGGCTGAAAGTTAATTCAAGCGGATGTTGTTTCTGTGGGTTAATTCCTTGACCTTGGTCTTGAATTTAAGCCAGACATTATTGCTGTCACCCTGATCTTTTCTCGCAGGATCTGGAACCCTATCAACTGTGTTTGATATCAGCCATTAAATACAGGCCCTGATATCTTAATAAAAGCTGAGGGCTGGGAAAAAAATCGCCCTTTTACGATAAATTTTAATTGATGTCTTGCTAATACGCCCTAAAAGCATTTTTTTCTGAATAGTTGCGAGTGTTGTCGCCTAAAAAATGGCATAACATGTCTCCAGCCCCCTGATTAAAATACTCGTGTACATAGCTGAACAAATAAAATAGAGGTTGACAGTAATTATGGGCTCTGATATAGAGATATCGTGTAAGATCTCTTAATGTGAAAAATATAGATGATTTTATTCGGAAAATTCAAGACTAAGCAAAACCCATCTTGGGGGGAAGGGGAGATGCAAATTGTCCTAAATCATGATCCTAAAGCCGAACCGCCTATTGAAAGGTGGCTTGGCTTTTTTTAATGGAGGAAAGGATTATCTATGGAGGAATCATGCGATATATAATCAGTTTTATATGTTTGATGATTTTCTTATTTTCTTTCTCATGTAAAGGCCAGAAAAGCGATTTAAAAGGAGATTTGGTGAATGAGAACTAATATGTCTGAAGCCGAGGAAACTAAGCATCCAAAATTTGCTCCCATAGGTAAAGAAAGCTATAACTACATTCCCGGAGAGATCCTCATAAAATTTAAAGATGGCACAGACCTGCAAAGCATAAAAACTATCCAAAAAAGACTTGGCCTAACAACTATCAAGGTCGTTCCGAAGCTGAATATATATCGTATGAAGATCGAAAATGGCTCCTCAGTGGAGGAAGTCATGAAACGCCTTCAGGGGTTTTTGGAAGTGGAGTATTCAGAACCCAATTACATGGTAGATTTTCAATAATTGCAAAAGGAGGAAACATGAAAAAGAGAATAAATATCAGCTGTGTTGGTATTTGTTACTACATTTCTCTATCGTCCCCTTTGCATGGTCGGACGGGAGGCCACAAGCCCTTTGGGGGAGTGGTGGTTTGCCGATTGAGAAACCGATTTCTGCAGAATTCGTGCCCGGGGAAGTCCTCATAAAATTCAAGGAAAGTGCCACACAAGCTGAGATGAAGGCATTGCATTCAAACTTGCGAGCTCAGGAGATAAGGCGGATCGAGCCCATAGGAGTGAGGCGCATAAAACTCCCATCGGATATTTCCGTGAAAGAAGCCGTTGCACATTACGAAATGGACCCAAACGTGGAATATGCAGAACCAAATTACATCATTCATTTCGCGGCAATGCCAACTGATTCAGATTTTGATGAGTTATGGGGATTGCACAATACTGGCCAACAGGTTAACGGAGTTACCGGGACGCAAGATGCGGACATCGATGCTCCAGAGGCCTGGGACATCACAACAGGCTCAGACAATGTCATTATCGCAGTGCTTGACTCCGGTGTGGCATACCTCCATCCAGAGATAAACCCCAACATATGGGTGAACAATGCGGAATTCGAACGGGACAACGGGTGTGGATGACGACGACAACGGCTATGTTGACGATATCTATGGTTGGGATTTCTGGGCTAACGATAATGACCCCGAAGATTATAATTCTCATGGCACACATGTTTCCGGGACTATTGCAGCCCGCGGGGACAATGGAGTAGCGATAACAGGGGTCAACTGGAATGCCAAGATTATGGCTCTCAGGATGGGAGGCGTAGTCGGGGCAGTTGGCGATGCAACAGATGCCATTATATATGCTGTGGACAATGGTGCCGATATTATCAATGCAAGCTGGGGCGGCCCTAATTTCTCTCAAAGCTTATATGATGCCATAAGCTATGCCAATGATCATGGTGTTCTTTTCGTAGCTGCAGCGGGGAATGGAGGCGATGACGGCATTGGCGATGACAATGATCAAACCCCAAGCTACCCTTCCAGTTATGATCTTTCCAATATCATTGCGGTGGCAGCTACAGATCAAGATGATAACCTGACAAGCTTTTCAAACTATGGCGTGGCTTCTGTGGATGTAGCTGCCCCAGGAGAGAACGTCTATAGCACTGTTCCCGAGTTTACATCCGGAACCCCGGTAGTTTTATATACTGAGAATTTTGGTCCGCCTAACCCCTCAGGGTGGATCGTTTAGCGGGACCAATAATACATGGGGCTTTGGTTCTGGAACTGGAGAAGACAGGAGACTGCCTCGAAGATAGCCCGGGAGTTAATTACTTGAATGACACACTGCTCCTTTGCAGTTTCTGGTTCAGGTACTCCCGTTGCTTCGGTCAAAGATAATTACTACACGCTTTCAGTTAGGATAAATGCGGAGTTTAGAAACCGGATATGACTATTTGTATTTTGGTTCGTATGGAGAGGTACTTCTTTTATTCCTGTGGGTATATCGGACAGGTTCCACTGGCGGGGTCTTTTGTCAATGACTGCTTTCGATTTTACTATTTTTGCAGACCTCCTGACAGCTTCAATTTCGGCTTTGCACTTGCTACTGATTCTTCAGTCACCCAAGACGGGGTCTACATTGATAACCTTGAACTCTATCGAGAACCTATAATTATCAGCAGTTATGACTATGATTATAATCCAGGCACATCAATGGCATCCCCACATGTGGCAGGTGTTGCGGGGCTAGTGAAGGCGCAAAATCCAAACTATACCCATCTTCAGATTCGAAACGCAATTCTCAATACTGTTGATTACAAATCTTCCCTTTCCGGAAAAATAGTAACTGAAGGCAGAATTAATGCTTTCAACGCGGTTACTTACCTTGCGCCTCCAACAAATCTAATAGCTGAAGCTTTTGGGGATGGCTATGTCACACTTAGTTGGGATGCTAATAACGAGAACGCTTTGATGGGTTACAAAATTTTGTACACAGACCCTTTTGGCATAAGCAATGAATTGAATGTGGGAAATGTCACAAATTATAAAGTTAGTGGTTTGATCAATGGAAACCGATATGATTTTACTGTACGGGCCATTGGAAATTTTTCAATTGTAGGGTTGATAGAAGGACCCTATTCCAAAAGCGTAACCGAAACCCCAAGTGGTCCCGCGCCGGTGGTGGTGGTGGTGGCGGTGGCGGCGGTGGCGGTGGGTGTCTTATTTCCAGTGCTTCATACGGGTTCCTTATGTCAAATCAAGCCTTGGCTATCGTTTTTCTTCTAGGTTCAACTCTAATTGTTTTATTGGTAATGAAAAAGATGCGTCAGACATAGGGATATTATACAAAGCCAATCACCAAAGGTAAGGTCAGCTATAACTCTACTGTACTAATTACCACCTGTAATTTCTGCTATTATAGAATTGGTGCCATTAAAAGGTAAACTGCCGCACCAAAACTGGGGTTATCGAATGCCATGAAAACCTGAAATATTTTTTAATTTTAGTTTTCAGTGCATAGTGTGCTATATTTGCAATATCAAATACTTGCTGGCTGTCTTTTCATCCATTCACGCTTTCATTGCACTATGCCGAATTTTTTTTGTGTCTGTACATATGAAACTACAATGTAAAAGTTTCTTTTTCGATCAGACTGGACGCTCGCGGCCAGAGGCGGTACTCATGTCAAAATTAATTGAGAAAAGAGGGAATAATTATAACCGTTCAGGAGGAAGAATATGGCTCGTTTAGAAAGTTTACCAGCGCCCATGAGGGTCCATCTGGCAAACCTGCCCTGCCCCACTTTCGAAACCACACCGTTTGTTGAGGCACCTCGTGCCGGTGAGCGACGCGTAGCCATGATTTCCACCGCCGGTCTGCACCGTCGCGGCGACAGACCTTTTGCTTTAGGTTCGGATGATTATCGGGTCATCCCGGGTGACGTCAAGGCTAACGATCTTATCATGAGCCACATTTCGACCAATTTCGACCGCACCGGCTTTCAGCAGGACCTGAATGTGATTTTTCCGATTGATCGACTCGGGGAGATGGCGGGACGAGGTGAAATCGGTAGTGTCGCTGATTTTCATTACTCTTTTATGGGTGCAACCGAACCCGAAAAAATGAAACATGTTATCCATCAACTGGCCTCACTGCTTAAAAAGGATGGCGTCAATGCGGTCCTGCTGGTACCGGTCTGACCTTATTGTACGCGCGCCGTGGGCGGGCTTGCACACTATTTGGAAAGAGAAGGTCTGGCGACGACCCAAATCAGTTTGATTAAAAGGCACACCGAAACCATAAAACCTCCTCGGGCCCTCTGGGTATCATTCGAATTGGGCCGACCTTTTGGCGAGCCCGGCAACCCCGATTTTCAACGCCGTGTGTTATTCGCGGTTTTAGATCTTCTAAACGAGAAACAAGGGCCGGTTCTGAAAGAATATGCCGAGGAAGCCGTTGATACGGAATCAGAGGGCCCTTGGGCCTGCCCCATCGATTTGAGTCCGACAGCGGAGGATCTGAGCGCGGAGGATAAATTGATCAAGGCCTTCAAATCTGAAATGAATCAGCTTAGGAACTGGTACGATATCGCTGTGGCTAAACGGAACCGCACGACGGTGGGCATTAGCGGGGTAGACGTGGAAAATCTCGCCGACTTTATCAGCGCTTTTTTAACCGATAAACAGCCGGAAAATCCGAATCCTGATTATCCGCTGGCACATTCCCTGAACTTGGCGACAGACGATCTCAAAGCGTTTTACACAGAGGCAGTTACAGCTCAACCAGGTTCTGCGGGGACATCAAACCAACTTTTGGACTGGTTTTATGGGCAGACTACTGCCGGAAGGCTGCTTTATGCCATTAAGGACAAAGGAATTCAAAGTGATGACGAGTATTTAAAGATCGTGGCCGGAGCGTTGCTAATTCCGACAGCAAAACCTCAATCTCCCGACTCGGGTGGGACTTGATATTTGAAGATCTGCAATTTTTTTGAATTTTGCTGCATTCAAACTACTGGTCAGCTATTCCTTGTTATCCGGACAGTGGCCGGCGTCTTCCACCAAGCTGCTTTCCATATAGCGCAGTATGGTGCCTTGGTTGTATACATACTTAAATGCAGCCACCACCTTCGGGTCGAACTGGGTACCGGCCCCTTCGTCGATAATTTTAAGGATAAGTTCTTCTTCCATTCGTTTGCGGTAGGCACGATCCGATGCCATGGCATCATAGACATCAGCCACAGATAAAATCCGGGCTAGGGATGGGATTTGCTCCTGTTTTAAACCGTCCGGATATCCGGTGCCGTCAAATCGTTCATGATGGCAGCGAATAATTTGCCGTTCCTTTTCCCACATGCCCAACTGCGCCAAAATATTAGCGCCGATGACCGGATGCGCCTTTATCTTCTCGAATTCCTCGGAAGTAAGCTGACCGGGTTTCAGCAGGATATCGTCCCGAATCCCAATTTTACCGATATCGTGAAGATGGCCGGCAAAATTCAAAATATCTAATTCCTCACCGCTGCATCCCAGCTGCTTGCCTAATATCATCGATATTCCCGTCACGCGACTGGAATGCTGACGGGTATATAGATCCCTCGCCTCCACTGCATTAACAAATGCATAAAGGGTTGCAAAAAGATTTTCATAAATATTTTCATACAACGCCAGGTTCTCAATGGATTGCGCTGCACTCTGCGCCATAAAGGAGAGATAATATAAATCCTTCTCACTAAATCGGACCCCACCCTCGCAGATAACGGCAGTTAGAACACCGAAGACCTTCTCACGGATTTTCATGGGCACGATCATTATAGACATCAATTCCTTGGGAAGTCCGCGGACACCGGTATTTTCGGAAATCAGGAGCGGCAACTCATCGGATGCGACCTCCAAAATTACGCGGCTAAGCAATGCTGCATGATCGTCAGGTTGCTCACCGACAGGGATTGAAGGCAGCGAGCACGAGTCCGGACGAATTGCTTCTTTTTTCTTTTTTCCCTTTTCTGCCGAAGCAACCTCAAAGGGCTCACCGACCGATTCGTTGATCACATAGAACATGCATCGATCCGCAGGTGTAATTTCTAACACCACATCCACAGCGCGTTTAAAAATATCGGTAGTGGAAACAGTCGTGGTAAAACTGCCCATTATTTTATTCAAAATGTTCAGTTCATCCACTTTATACAGCAATTCACGGTTGAGCTCCTCGAGACGTTCTTTGCTTTTAACTTCTTCTTTTAAAAGTACGTTTTCTACGAAAAGTCCGCGCTGCTGCATCACCCGCAGCATGCACAACTCCATCTGCTTGAGATTGACCGGTTTGATTAAAAAATCGACAACACCGTTTTTCAAGGTCTGAATGGTGTTTTCCAGGGACGGATAACCGGTCATGACGATAACCGGCATGGTTGCATCGCGCATTCTGATATTTTCAGCGAGTTCAAGCCCGTTCATCTCAGGCATATTGATGTCGGTGAAACAGCAGTCCACACTTTCATTCTCAAAAATTTTCAGGGCTTCGACACCGTTACTGGCGGTTAAGGTCTGATAACCTTTGCGTTCAAAATATTGGCGGGCAACATCCAAAATACTCTCTTCATCATCAACAAAGAGAATTGTTTCCTTTTTTCGGTCATCCATGCGTTAAGTCCTGGAAATATCGCTTCAAATTAATCGTTGGCATAGCTGCAAATTTTATATCGACGAATCGAGTGAAAACTTTAGCAGGGCAACCTAAAAAAGGTTTCAAATATGGCCGCAAGCCGAACTGCTTTACAACGGTATCAATTTGATTTCAAAATTCCACTAGCTTCTGCATTGCAAGTTGTCAACACCACAAAAGAACTTGACGGCAATGGCAAAAAATCTGTATTGGATGCACATTTAATGTTAGGGTTCCGAATTGGTATTCGGCTGCTGAAACAGGCTGAATATTTCCCCGGAAAACAACCAATCCACAGCAACGAACTATTAAAATAGGATATAAGAAAGCAGCTGATGGCAGGATTAAGAGATTTTCGAATGCCGCTAAATAATGATGGACCTTTGCGAGTGTGCCTATTAAGCTACCGCAGCAACCCCCACTGCGGTGGTCAGGGGGTTTATCTGAAAAATTTAAGTCGGGCACTGAAAGATCTCGGCCATGTGGTAGAGGTCATAACAGGTCCGCCCGATCCCCAGCTGGACAGCGATATACCCGTGCATCAGTTACCCTGCCTTGATCTCTATAATGCCGAGGATCCATTCAGAATACCAACCGCGCAGGAACTGCTGGATCCGATTAATCTCATTGAATGGATCGGGGTCTCCACCATGGGTTTTCCGGAACCTTTTACTTTCGGCCTCAGGGCATATCAATTCCTGAGATCCAGGTTGCACAGGTATGATATCGTGCATGACAACCAGAGTCTATCTTACGGGATTTGGGCAATAAATAAGCGGGTGCCCACCGTTGCCACCATCCATCACCCTGTCACAGTGGACCGCAAGATTGCCATCCAGTCGGTTATTTCTCCATGGGATAAAATGAAACAGTGGCGCTGGTATTCCTTTATCGGCATGCAGAAACGGGTATCCAGATCCCTGGCCCGTATCATTACCGTTTCAAACTCGGCTCAAAAAGATATCAGCCGGGATTTTAATATACCAACGGAAAATTTCAGCATTGTTCCCAACGGCATCAACACCAACCTGTTCTATCCCATCGCCGATATCGAAAGAGAAAAGAACCGGGTAATCGTGACCAACAGCGCCGATACGCCGTTGAAAGGGCTTCTTTTTCTGTTTCGGGCAGTATCCGAGCTTGCTGAAAATCAGGATATCCAGGTTACCGTCGTCGGAGAACCCAAAAAAGACGGTGACATTGTCAAACTGATTAGAGAGCTGAAAATAAGTCACCGCATCAATTTCACCGGCAGGATTGACGATCAGGAATTTGTCCGCCAGTATGCCAAGGCGACAGTAGCGGTGGTCCCTTCCGTTTATGAAGGATTTGGCCTGCCGGTGGGAGAAGCCATGGCCTGTGGGGTTCCGGTCATCAGCACCACGGGCGGCGCACTGCCGGAGGTGGTGGGTGATGCCGGTGTTTTGGTACCGCCGGCCGATTCAACATCGCTCGCCGGGGCCATACATGAACTTCTCAGCAACCCCACGCGGGCCAAAGATCTGGGAAGGGCCGGATATAGACGCGTTCAAGAACATTTTACCTGGGGAAAAGCTGCAGAAAAAACCGTGAAAGCCTACCGGGAGGTCATCAATGGTCACCGTCGATTTTGAGCGGCTTGCCGTGAAACCCGGATTTAAGATTCTGGACATCGGCTGCGGTTCCGGCCGTCATACGTGTGCTGCGTATCAATGCCAAAGGGTAACCGCCATTGGTGTCGATCTGGATTTCAAAGACTTGACCCAAGCCGGAGAACGACTCAAACTGCATGATCGGCTGGGTGAACACGGCGGAGGGATTTGGGGGCTTTCAGCAGCGGATGTCACCTGCTTGCCCTTTAAGGACGATTATTTTGATATTGTTATCTGCTCCGAGGTGCTGGAACATATTGGCCGGCATCAGATTGCCGTTGAAGAAATTATCAGAGTTTTGAAGCCGGGATGCAATCTTGTGGTCAGTGTTCCCAGGTATTGGCCCGAACGCGTCTGTTGGGCTTTATCACAAGAGTATCATAATACTCGCGGGGGGCATGTCCGGATTTTTAAGCAGACGGAGTTGATCTCCGATCTGGAAGACTCAGGAGTTAAAAAGTGGGCACTGCATTTTGCCCACAGCCTGCACACCCCGTTCTGGTGGTTGAAATGCCTGGTGGGACCCAATCGCAGCGATTCATTGCCGGTTAACCTGTATCACCGTTTCCTGACCTGGGATATCATGAAACGACCTCGAAGTACGCGGTTTCTTGAAAATCTGCTGAATCCGATTCTGGGGAAAAGCGTCGTTGTTTACCTGAGGAAAGAACGACCGTTTACTGTCTGAATTTACGACGGAACCAGCATGACCGGACAGGAAGCTTTTTCAAGAATCGTCATTCCCACATAATCGACCCGGCCCAGATTCATTTTTTCCGACTCCTGATGATATCCCACAATAATAAGGTCGGACTTTTGCTGCTTGGCTATTCTACAAATTTAAAGGGCAGGATCAGCAGGTAGACATCCGAATGTAATATGATTAGAATCATCCAGCAGAGGCTTTTCTTCAGTTTCAAATCGGTCTTTGGTTTCCTTATTTATTTCCACCAGCTTGGGGTCACTGCAATCCAGCGCTTGCAGCCGGTAATCCAGAGCATGAAAAATATGTAATTCAGCCCCATGGTCTCTTGCGATCTCGATACTTTTTTCCAGCACGGATCGACTGGCCGGGGTGAACTTCAATGCAACGAGGATTCGTTTAAACATTTACAATTAAAATCCTTGATGCAAACTTGGTTTACAACTTAATCCTTCTCTAATGTACTGAATTCCACCCTAACCTGTCGATTTTTTTTGTGACTGAGGAAGCCGGAAACACTGGCAGCTTCTTATCCAAACTGCAGGTGCTAGATCTTGATTTATTAAAGCAAAAACAGTTATTGGAAGGAACCGCTAGCAGGCATATCACCGCACGTTAGACGCTGCAATACTCCCAAGGTCTTGACCATGTTTATTTCACGAAACAGACCGGATGCGATGGCAAGATTGTAGATATGATAGGGAGCCTGGCCGCCCTTTGACGGATCCGCAAAAATATCATGCACCAGAAGGTAGCCGCCTGAAATGATATGACCGGCCCAGGCGTTGTAATCGGTAAAAACGGTCTCCAGTGCGTGTCCGCCGTCAATAAACACCAGGCCCAGTGGGGTGGCCCACCTGCGGGCGGCAACCTCGGATCGACATACGATGGGCACAACCGTATCCTCAAGCACCGCAGCTTCGATGGTGGCTCTAAAGCGGCCGAACGTGTCCACCACCCCCGCCCGGGGATCAAGCAGCTCAGGATCGAAATACTCTTCCCCGGGTTGCTGCTCCTCGGACCCCCGGTGGTGGTCAATGGAAAACAAAATACTACCGTTTTCTTTACAGGCCGCTCCAAGGTAAAGAGTTGATTTACCGCAATAACTTCCAATTTCCAAACAAGGCCCTAAAGAACCGGCCTTCAGCGCTGTTTCATATAGACACCGGCCTTCAGCCTCATCAAGAAATCCTTTGACGTTTCGGATCAGATCTTTATTGATTTTCATTCCCTATCATCGTAACCAGCAACCAACACCTCCCTGGGCTTGACACCATCAGACGGCCCGACAACCCCCTCTTTTTCCATCACCTCTATTATGCGGGCAGCTCGATTGTACCCAATGCGCAAATGGCGTTGGATCATGGAAATGGAGGCTTGCCGTTTCTTCGTGATCAGCGCAACGGCATCATCATATCGTTCGTCGTATTCCTGTTCTTCGGAAGACGTTTCGTCACTGGTGACCGCCTCGGTGACAGTCTCGTTATATTCCGGCTTTTCCTGGGCCTTTAAAAATTGAATGACCCGGTTTAATTCGTCCTCGGAGATGTAGGCACCATGAATGCGTTGCAGTTTGGCCGTACCCGGCGGTAAAAACAACATATCTCCGCTGCCCAGCAGGGTTTCAGCCCCGTTGCTATCAATAATTGTCCTGGAATCGGTCTTGGATGATACTTGAAATGTCAGTCGGGTGGGAAAGTTCGCTTTGATAATACCGGTCAATACATCCACCGAGGGTCGCTGGGTGGCAAGAATTAGGTGGATGCCGGCGGCCCGGGCCATCTGGGCCAAACGGGTCAGCGTGACCTCGACATCCCGTGAGGCCAGCATCATCAGGTCCGCCAATTCGTCGATGACGATCACTAGATACGGCAGCTTCTGGAATTCACCTTCTGCGCCCGATTTTTTTTCCTTTTCCATTTTCTTATTGTACTGCCGCACGTTTCTGGTATTTTTCTGTGAAAGCAGCTCGTAACGCCTTTCCATCTCCCGAATCGCCCAGAAAAGGGCATTGGTCGCTTTTTTTGCATCCACAACCACCGGCGTTATCAGATGCGGAATCCCATTATAGCTGGAAAGCTCAATTCTTTTCGGATCGACCATAATCAGTTTTACTTCATCCGGGGTGGATTTGTATAAGATGCTGCATATCATCGAATTTAAGGCGACGCTCTTCCCCGTTCCGGTAGCTCCGGCGATCAACAGGTGGGGCATTTTATCCAATTCGGCGACCACAGGATTGCCGACAATATCCTTGCCAAGGCAAAGGGGCAAATTCGAAGCGGATTTATCAAAATCGCTGGATGCCACGATTTCTTTGAAGCGCACCATGGCCCGGTCGGCATTGGGGACCTCGATACCAACGACCGCTTTACCGGGAATCGGCGCCACAATCCGAATACTGATGGCCCGCAGCGCCAGCGCAAGATCATCCGAAAGATTGACGATTTTATTTATTTTCACACCGGGAGCGGGCGCATACTCAAAGGTTGTAATCACCGGACCGGGAGATACGGCTACCACCTCTCCATGAACCCCGAAATCTTCAAGTTTCTTTTCGAGCAACTGCGATTGCATACGCAAATTCTCGTCGTCTGAAGAAGTTGGTGGATTTTCGGGATCTTCCAAAAAACTATAGGGTGGCAGCTGATACCCCTTACCGCTTTTCATGAAGTCAAAGACTTCCTGTTTCGGCGCAGGCGCTGTTTTAATCGGTTTGGGCGCCGATGTCTTGATCTTGATCTGTTGGGCTCTTTTCGCAATTTTTCCCTTGTCAACCTGCGAGCGCTTTTTTGCCTTTTCTCTGCGCTCCTTGCGTTTCAGGGAAAAAGTCTTCAGGCGGTTATTGACAGAGTTCAACCAAATCCAGAAGCGTTTACCGAAGGCAATCAAGGAAAACCCGGTGGCCAGAATGAATCCGATAACCCACAAGAGTACCAAAATAATCACACCACCGGCATAATTGGTATACTTTACCAAAAAAGCTTTAAACGGAATACCGACAATGCCTCCGGCTGAATATTTACTGCCGAATAAGATGAAATGATTTTGTCGCATGGAAAGAAGGCTGCCGGTGATAACCACCAGGATAATACCGCCGATCAGGGTCAATATCATGGCACGACTGGAATGGTTGCCGAAAAAATGAATGCTTGCCAGCAGGAGCAAAATGGGAATCCAGAAGGCCCCCAGTCCGAATAGCCCGATAAGAAATCCGGACACGTGGGCACCGAGGATGCCGAACAGATTATAAATCTGTCCGGTAGCCTTGGAATTGTTAATCGAGGGATCTGCCGGACTGTAAGACAGCAGACTGATCAGTGTAAATATAACAAGGAAAAAAAGAATGATTCCGTAGATTTCTTTACGCATAATTTCTTATTGTTAACCGCAATATGGATGACCCTGATGTAGCAAAAGTGAGGGCTAAGGGCCTAAACCCGGACAAACCGAAAATAACAAGCACCACCTGATCTTAAAATTGGGCTAAATAAATTCCAAATTACACTTCCATTATAAATGGAAGTATAACCGGGCGGCGTCCGATGGTAAAGAAAAAATACTGCCTCAAGGCTGTTTGAATTTTCGCGCGAATTTTATCTATGCGATGGGGAACTTCGGGTGTAATCTCGTCGACGATCTCTAAAATCACACACTGCGCATCTTCCAGCAGATGACCGCTTTCGGTTTGAAAGACAAACCCGCGGGAAACTATTTCCGGTCCATACATGATTATGCCGGTCTCCTCATCGAATGCAAGGGTCACGGCAACCAGGCCCTCTTCTGAAAGAATGCGGCGTTCTTTAAGCACACTGCGCCCGACGTCGCCCACACCTTTGCCGTCGATGAGGATCCGGCCGGTAGTTGCATTACCCCTAAGCCTTCCCCCGGTTTCATCAAATTCAATGATCTCACCGTTTTCCGCCAGCAGAATATTATCCTCAGCTATTCCCACTTCTTTTGCCAATCGCGCATGCAAGATCAGATGACGGTATTCCCCGTGAATCGGGATAAAATACTCCGGTTTGGTCAACTTGATCATCAGCTTAAGTTCTTCCCTGAATGCATGGCCGGATACGTGAATATCTGATATTTTTTCATAGATGACATCGGCACCTTTTCTATAGAGATTATTGATAATCCTGCCGATGGCCCTTTCATTTCCCGGTATAAATTTTGAAGATAGGATGACCGTATCACCGGCCTTGGCCTTGATTTGTTTATGGGTGCCGGCCGCCATCCGGGCTAGGGTAGACATCGGTTCTCCCTGGCTTCCGGTGGTTATGATAATAATCTCGTCGTCCGAATAATCGGATACCTGTTCAATACTGATTTCCGTATCAGCAGGAATCGTCAAATGCCCCAGTGACCTGGCGATGTTGACACTGACCTCAATACTTCTGCCGTTGAACACAACCTTTTTCCCCCTGGCCAGGGCGATATCAACGATAAGCTGAATCCGAGCAATATTAGAAGCAAACAGTGCAACAATAACACGTCCATGACTGTCGATAACAATCCTGTCTAAGGTCTCACCGATCTCTTTATCCGAGATGGTGTAACCCTCTTTTTCCACATTGGTGGAATCTGATAATAGCGCAAGGACTCCCTTTGCACCATAGCCGGCAAATCTATTTACATCGGTGCTCCCGCCGCTGCCCGGTCCAAAGCTGATTTTATAATCACCGGTATGTAAGATCAGTCCACGGGGGGTGTGAATAGCGATCCCCACGCCGTCGACAACACTGTGTCCCACCCTGATAAAATCGAGTTCAAAGGGGCCTAATCGCAAGTTTTCATCCGGAAAAATCTCATGCAGGACGGTCGATGACATCAGATCCCGTTCATCGAGCTTGTATCGCACAAGCCCCAGGGTAAAGGCGGTACCGAAAATGGGTACATTGATCTCTTTTATGAGGTAGGGCAGCGCCCCAATGTGGTCTTCATGCCCATGGGTTAACACAATAGCGACGACTTTTGACCGATTCTGACGAATGTAATCCATGTTCGGGATGACAAAATCAACTCCGAGCATGTGGGCCTCGGGAAACATCAACCCGCTGTCGATCACAAACATGGTATCTTCATATTCGAATATCAGCATGTTCATGCCGATTTCTCCCAGCCCGCCGAGAGGGATGATTTTAAGCGCTTGTGTCAAATTTTGTTCCCTTCTCTAATACTTCGCAAATCACACTTCTGACATATTTTATCAGATCGTCTTTGGTATCCCGGATATAACCGGTTGTGGCAATGGGTTTCTGTATGGACAAGGTGACATTGCCGGGAATAATTCGCCAACTGCCTTTGGCCATAATCGACCGTGTTCCACCCAAAATAACAGGTACAATCGATACTCCGGAGTCAACGGCCATAACAAACCCTCCCTTCTTAAAAGGCTTGAGGTTACCGTCCTCGCTTCGAGTACCCTCCGGAAAAATCATTACGGACACACCATTCTTCATCTTCGCAGCGACTTGGTCGATGCTTTTAAAAGCAGATTTTCGGTTGAATCGATCTATTTTAACATAGCCGGCCCCGCGCATGGCGCGGCCGAAAATCGGAATCTTGAAAAGTTCCGCCTTGGCAAGCCATCGAAATTGGATGGGAAGGCAGCCCAGAAGTACGGGAATATCAAAATTGCTGCGGTGATTGGACATGTAAATATATGACTGGGAGGGGTCAATATTTGCAAGCCCTTCGACGGTTACATCGATGCCGCTGACAAATAAAATGGATTTTGACCAAACTCTGGCAATGATGTGAACGGAGTTTCCCGAGCGGGAAAAAAATGATACGATAATTGCAATAATACTGAAAACAGCAGTTGCCGGTAAAATATACAAAATAATAAATGCTGTACGTATCATATGCTGAAAAAACTCAGGTTTTGATCTGCAGCCGGTCAAAAATGTTATCGATTAATCTTATAAGCCATTCGCGTTGATTTTCTGTGGCATACTCAATACATTCACAGCGAACTCGATTTATGCTTCGCACTAAAAATTCGCAGGATAGACGTTTGTCGTCAAGGTCGACGGCGAAGTGTAGCGGCTGGCAATCTGTATGCTCCGATTGGATATCCGTCAGGATTTCAGCCGCAACCGGTATCCAATAAATCCCATCCACTGCAGACGGTCCATATTGCCCGTCCAGATAGGTTTTAAGTGCTTTATAATCCGCCGGCCGAAGCTCATCGATGACATATTGTTTCATAAAATGTAGAATTATCACAGATTGTTGCAGCGTGCAAGCCGTATGTCTTCAATTAGATTGCGCAGGGCCCCTAAAAGGCATAAAGGACTTCAAGGATTCTCATTTACAACCGATATACAGTAAAACTGTTAAATGCATAGAAGGGTGAAGTATGTGGAAACATAAAAAACAAATCGGCCGCATGATCATATTCATTAGCTTACTTTTTTTTCTGACAGTGCCTGTGTCGGGGGCCGAAACAGGGAAACATTCAGCTTCAAAAAATTCAATGCGTGCTGCGAAGAAAGGGACCATCCCGGCAGAAACGGAATTCACCCTCAGCGCCGGCTATCGGGTTGACGACTTGGACTGGAATATTGCCGGAGATATCAACGGCAACAATCCCAATGTCTTATCTGAGCTTACCTGGGACGATGTTGAAATTTACCAGCTGAAATTCCAAGGCAGTGTCGTTTGGCCCAACATCATTGCCTTTAGAGGTTATGCAAGCTATGGCTGGATTTTTGATGGTGACAACCAGGATTCGGATTATCTGGGAGACAACCGCACCTTTGAGTTTTCCCGATCCAATAACAGCACGGATGATGATGATGTGCTGGATGCTTCACTGGCCATTGGCTATCCTTTCAGGTTCGGTCAGGCAGTTATCGGAACATTGACACCGCTGCTGGGTTATTCGTATCACGAACAGAATTTGAAGATTACCGACGGCAATCAGACCATCCCGAATACAGGCCCGTTTCCCGGATTGGACAGCTCCTATGATACCGAGTGGTATGGCCCCTGGATCGGCTTTGATCTGCGCTTTAAGGCTAAAGAAATAACAACCTTCGCCCATCGATTCGAAACGTACTTTACCTATGAATATCACTGGGCCGATTATAACGCCAAAGCAAATTGGAACCTTAGAGATGATTTCGCACATCCAAAAAGCTTCGAGCATGATGCTGACGGCAACGGATGGAAAATAGGGGCAGGATTCAACTTGTGGTTTCATCGCAACTGGGCGTTGAATTTCAATTATGATTATCAAGATTGGTCAACTGATAGCGGTAATGACAAAGTATTTTTTGCCGACGGCAGCACTGCCAAAACAAAATTAAACGAAGTCAATTGGACTTCTTATGCGCTGAGCCTGGGGGTGTCTCTGCGTTTCTGATTCCTGGGTTGAGAGATTCAACGCTCACGGTTCCCAATTGAAGTCCCATAGATAGGCCTTTATCGGGTTTTATCCAGCAAAATGTTGTCAGAAGCTGAAGGCTTCAGGATTTAGCGACTATCCTTCCTGAATTTCTAAGATGGGATTTCGGAAAATACTGATGGCGGGACAATCAGAAATGTCCGGCCCCCTGCCCTGGAATTTCCATCCAGGCACAGGGAGATTTCCGGTTGTAAAAATCAGGTCTCTTCGATGACAATCGCGTTTTCTTCACACACTTCCACGCAGCTTTCGCATCCGAGGCATTCCTCAGCATTGACGGGCACAGATTTACCATCCTGCATCTCGAATACTTCAACAGGGCATACATCCACACACTCTTCGCAGCCGGCGCATTTCTCTTCATCGACGATAGGATTAAAAGCCATTATTAAATACTCCTTTCATTGAATTATTATAATGTGGTATTAAAACCATCTATTTGATCCCGATACAGTTGATCCCGATACAGGTTAGCCAGATACCGAGGGGATGTCATTATACCAATTATAAAAGCGAGTCAAGCCCTCTTACCATTTTTTTCCTGAAATTTCCCTTTTTATTTGTTCAGCTCGACTAATCCGATGATCGTATTCTGAAATCTGTCGTCGGTAATGTGGGTTTCACTGTCAGAAGGTTCAATTTGAGCACAGCATGAAAAGAAATCCCGGGGATTTTGATCCACCGCGATAAAAGCTTTGAGGGATATGGTTTTTACCGCGGCAGGCAGATCGGGCATATCCGAAATCCTGACAGCCGTTGGCGACCATTTGTGTTCAACGATATGGGCAAGATCAGACACCAATTTTTGCTGCCAGGCGACAAATTCGGGAGCCGTGTTAGCGACGGTCGAAATGCTGTCGAAATGAGACAATTTTTCGGCCCCCGGTGTTTTATCAAGTAGATCCTGGTAAATAGCCGGACTGTGGGTCACAAATATGCCGGATATGTCCGTATCCCTTAACAAAAGCCGGGTCCAGGCTTCCAGCCGGTCCATCGCCATATAATCGGCGGAATCATCCGGTGGTTGCGCCGCTTCTATTTGAAGCTCAGCGGCCAAGACATCATCTTCCATTTTAAGGTGTTGGAGCAATTCTGTTTCCTGCTGCTGGTGCCGTTTCAGATCCCGGGCAACTTCCTGGTTCTGCCGATCGAATTCCTGGGCAAAGTAGAGAAAAATCCGGGCTGCCAAAAGCGGCCCTGGGGCTGGGGAGGCTGGTTTCCCGCGGACCTGCTCTTTAAGATCCGCCACAACTTGCGAGGACGATGTGGCGCTAAAGAAAGGTACCGCATCCGTCCAGGTTTTCAAAAAGGGGAGCTTTAGACCTGAACCATCAAAATGGAGATCCGCCCAACTCAGATAATTTTTCACCACTGTTTCGATGTCTTTCTGATCTTCTATCACAGGTACCCGGATATCTATAATGCCTTCTTCAACCCAGGAGCGCAGTTGTTGCGGAATTTCACCGGCCAGCGGTCGATAAACGATAAATTGTCCGAAGCAGGCCGTCAGGGCCTGGACAACGGAATCGGAAACATAGGTAAATGGAAAGCAGATTGGTTTCATAGTCTTTGGTCCTGCACAGAAATTCCCCTTGCCCTTAATTGGTCGCGGATACGGTCGGCATGCTCCCAGTCTTGCGTCAATCGGGCCGAATTTCTGGTTTTTATGAGTTCTTGGATGGTGGCATCATCAGCATTTTTATCGAATTCCAACAAACCAAGCACCGCATCAATGCTGCGAAATGCATCCAGGATTTTGGCTGCGCCTTCCGCATCCATTTTCTTTTCCCGTACAAGGATATTGATCTTTTTCACGTTACCAAACAAAGAAGCCATGGCCGCCGAGATGTTGAGATCATCATCCATGGCCCGGATAAACCCCTGTTTAATGTCATAAATCAATTGATTCAAATCTGGATAAGACTGACCGCCCCTGATACGTTGCAGGCTATGAATGCATTGGTCAATTCTTTTTAGTGACTGCCGCGCATCGTTCAACCGGTCTTTGGAAAACGTAATAGGTTTTCTATAATGGGATGTAAACAGCCAATATCTGATCAACCGTTCCGAGAAGCCCATGTGCATCAGATCGTCAAGGGTATGGCCGGAATCAGTTTCATCCACTTTTTTCCCGTCGATTAAAACACGTTCGCAATGTATCCAGAAACGAGCCAAGGACCTGCCGGTAACTGCAGCTGCAATGGCGTTGACATTTTCATGGTGTGGAAAAAGTAACTCTCGGCTGCTGGCATAGATGTCATAATTTTCGCCCAGATATTTCATGGACACGGCGGCGCATTGAATGTGCCAGGAAGGCCGACCGTTTCCCCATGGGGTTTTAAAAAATATCCCTCTCTTTAGCTCAGATAGCTTTGATCGTTTAAAAAGAGTGAAATCTCTGGGATTTTCTTTTTCATATTCATCCAGATCGACGGTGGCACCTAATTTTATTTTGTGAATATCAATACCGGATAGTTGGCCATAGTTCGAAAAGCGTGAAATATCGAAATACAAAGAACGCAGCTTCTCATAGGCAAAGCCCTTATTGACAAGTTTTTGTGAGAGTTCCATCATATCATCGACATGTTCGCCCGCAATGGGGTATTCTTCCGCCGCCCGGACTTTGAGTAAAGATAAATCTTCTTTAAACTGCTCGATATGACTCCCGGCAAACTCAGTCAAATCCAAACCGGCTTTTTCAGATTCAAGAATGGTCTTGTCATCCAGATCATTGATGTTCATGACATGCCGGACCCGATAACCCCGGTATCGCAAATACCGACTTAGTTGATCGGCGAACACATAGCGGCGCATTTCACCGATATGCATCCTTGCATGAACGGCAGGACCGTATGAGTACAAAGATACGTTGCCAGGAACAACAGGTTCAAAGGGCTGCTTGCGTTTGCTCAGGGTATTATAAAGCTTGAGCCCCACCTCTTTTCGCTCGGCGAAAAGAGAGGTACTCAGGTAACGTTCACCGCCATCAGGCAACACCACCACCACTGTGCCGGCATTCATTTCTTGCGCCTCTTTCAGGGCCACCACCATGGCAGCGCCACTGCTCATCCCCACCAGCAGCCCTTCAGTTCTTGCCAGGATTCTGGCCATCTCAAAGGCTTCTTCATCATCAATATTGACTTTTTTATCAAGGCGCTGTTTTTCAAAAATCTCGGGGCAATATGCCTCCTTCAAATTCTTCAACCCCTGGATCTTATGGCCCAGATAAGGTTCAACGCCAACGATTTGAACTGCGGGATTTAACTGCTTTAATTTTCGGGAGACCCCCATCAGCGTACCGGATGTACCCAGACAGGCAATAAAGGTATTGACGGCGCCACCGGATTGTTGCCAAATTTCTTCTGCCGTCCCGTGGTAATGGGATTGCCAGTTGGCTTCGTTGCTGAATTGATCCACCACAAAAAAATGTTCGGGATTTTCCCGGGCAAGACGATAAGCCTCTTCAATAGCTCCGTCTGTCCCCAGATGGCCCGGAGTCAGAAGAATTTCGGCACCGCGTGCTCTCAAAATTTTCTGGCGTTCGGTACTGACGGATTCGCTCATCACCAACAACAGCCGGTATCCTTTAACCCCACATACCAGAGCAAGCCCAATCCCGGTGTTTCCGCTTGTCGCTTCCAGAACGGTCTTGTCCGGCTTGAGCTCACCAGATTTCTCGGCGGCCTCAATCATGTATAGAGCCGGCCTGTCCTTGATGGATCCACCCGGATTAAAGTATTCCAACTTGGCCAGAACTCTGACCTTGGGGTTGGAATTGAGTTTTTTAATCTCAACCAAAGGTGTATTACCAATGGTGTTCAAAATAGAGTTGCTCATTTGTCTATAAGTATTCAGCCAGCGTATCCCGGATATCCACATGAACCTGTTTCTCATCACGGGAGCCGTCAACCACTCTGATCCGTTCGGGTTGGCGACGGGCAAGTTCCAAATAGCCTGCCCGAACTTTTTCGTGAAAACTGATGGTTTCTGCTTCAAAACGGCTCTCGGTGCCGGAGCGCGTGCCGTTGTCAAGCTGTTTCCAGGCTCGCGCCAAGCCAATTTGAGGCGCAAGGTCCAAGAGAAAAGTAATATCCGGTTTTAAATCATTGAATATGAGCCTGTGCAAGTCACAGATGATTTCGGTGTCAAGCCCCCGGGCAAAGCCCTGATAGACAACCGTGGCATCAAAATAACGATCGCATAAAACAACCTTACCCTCAGCCAGGCAGGGTTTTATCAAAGAATTGATGTGCTGGGCGCGGTCAGCCATATACAGGAGCAGTTCCGCTGTGGGTACCAGTTCAGTGCTGGCAGGATCGAGCAAAATGGCCCTGATTTTTTCCCCGAGAACGGTACCACCGGGTTCGCGGGTCAAAACGCAGGAATGCCCCCGATTTTCAAAAAAAGTGCTGAGCAGCTGGATTTGGGTGGTCTTGCCGCAACCTTCAATACCTTCCAGGGTGATAAACATAGATACTATGGTCCTTCCTTTAACAATCGAGCAGCGTTTAAAAGCTTAGGCCCTTATGAATTCATTTTATCGCAGTAAGTATGCGGAACTAAACCCAATAAAGATCAAACTGACGGAGTGAAGCGACATCCACAAATATTCAATCGTCAATCTACAATATTCAATTCTTTTAACCCCCAGCTTCTCAAATCCTCCAAAACACGATAGTCCGTCATGTCACATTTTACGGGCGTTATCGATATAAAATTTTGCCCCAGCACAGCACCGTCAATTTCGGGGTCGTCCCCAAACGTCTGCATATCCCGCCCTTGCCAATAATAGATCCGATTGCGTGGATCCGTTCGTTTTTCGACATATTCAGCCAGCAATCCAACACTCTGCCGGCTGATCCGAACGCCGAGAATTTCTTTCAGGGGACGGTTTGGAATATTCACATTGAGAAACGTTCCAAATGGTAGCCCCTTGGCAATCACGGTATCGCATAAGTGGGCGACAAAACGGGCGGCATCATCGTAATAATCGGCCTTTTGGCCTTCTATGGATACGGCGATTCCGATGACACCCCCCAAGGCCGCCTCTTTGGCCGCGGCCACCGTACCGGAGTAGTTTAAATTGGCGCCGACATTGGCGCCTGGATTTATACCGGCTACCACAACATCCGGACGTCTCGGGAGTATTTCGGCCATGGCAAGTTTAATGCAGTCAGCCGGCGTGCCGTCTACGGCATACCCGCTATATCCATCGTTTAAGTTAACCTGGGTCGCACGCAATGGCTGGTTCAGTGTGATCGCATGGCCGATGGCGCTGCGCTCGCGGTCCGGAGCGACAACGCACACATGATGGGCATTGACAAAACGATTGTAAAGGGCCAGTAGACCTTGGGCATGGATGCCATCGTCATTGGTCAATAAGACCATCATAAAAACTGAATCCCTGTAAGAATGAATATTATGATCAACAATATCTTGACTTTTTTTATCAACTTGGGCTTATATCTTAAATTTAAATGGGATTCAAGATGCAGATTTTATCTTCGGGCTATGCCATCGATGACAGAATAAACTAAATGGTACTTAAAACCAGCATTAAAAAATCCGGATCTTTAATTTTCAGGCAAAGCAAACCTGACAACCAACACTGGATTTCTCCGGCCGCCCTGATCGCCCTGACTGCATTTGGAATCATCACTGTCTATCAGCTTTTCGCTCCCGCCGCACTGACGGCTCAAATGGATCAGGACCAAATCGAAGATACAATTCGGGATCCGAGTCGGCCGTGGCGACTTGAAGCCGATGAGATAAACTATGATCAAAACTTGGATGAATACACCGCCAAAGGCAACGTTTTAATTTACAAAGGAAACATTAAGCTGGTGGCGGATCTCGTCAGTTTTAATAACAAAACCATGAAGGCCTATGCCGAAGGCAATGTGATATTTACCAACGGTGAAGACATTCTGAGCGGCACGAGCATGGAAATGGATCTCGAAAAACAGATAGGGTCGGTCGAAAATGGATATCTGTTTCTTAAAGAAAACAACTTTCATTTAACCGGAAACCCCATCAAAAAGGTCGGTGAAAAAACGTATACGATTGACAATGCGACTCTGACCACCTGTGATGGTGAAAATCCGGATTGGAGGATAACCGGGAAAAAAGATCAAAATTAAAGATGACGGTGAAGGGACGGCACAACATGCGACCGTGTGGGCAAGAAAAATGCCGGTCATGTACACTCCTTATTTCTATTATCCAGCTAGAAAAAAACGCCAAACCGGCCTTCTTCTGCCCGAAGGCGGTATTTCCGATCGTTGGGGCATCTATTATAATCAGCCTTTTTTCTGGGCGATTAATGAAAGCTCAGATGCCACTTTTTACGGACAATATCTGAATAAACGTGGACTGAGGCCCGGTGTGGAATACCGCTATTATTTAGATGACTGGTCAAAAGGGACCTGGATGGTGGATGGGCTTTTTGATAAAAAAGTCGATGATGGCATCGGTGACTCCAGCCAAGAGTGGGGATTTGAAGATGGCGGTACGGATATCCTGCGTAAAAATAATGATCGTTATTGGTTGCGGGGAAGCCACTATCAAAAAATGCCCTGGGGAATTCAAGCCAGACTGGATGTTGATATTGTCAGCGATCAGGATTATACGCGTGAGTTTAAATCCGGGCAAATGGGCTGGAAGGCTTCTAAGAATTTTTTTGAGGATGTTTTCAATCGAGATCTGGATGACTTTAATGACCCCATTCGTACCAATCAGCTGAATTTTAACAAAAGCTGGCCTCTTTACAGCCTTGATGCCCAATTACGCTATGATCTGGACAGCACCATCCGCAACAGCCATGAACCGGATGATACCTTGCAGCAGTTGCCCGTTATCGAGTTTGACGGCATCAAGCAGCGTATCGCAACAACCCCCTTTTTTTTCAATCTGAATTCGCAGTATGTTTATTATTGGAGCCGGGATGCAGATCGAACCCAGCGAATAGATGCTTATCCACGGCTATACCTTCCCTTTCAACTCCGGCCTTTCATCAACATCGAGCCATCGGTGGGTGTGAGAGGGACCCTATGGCGTCCGGACAAAAAAGAATTCGGCCCGGATGACAAACAATACTACCATCGCGAGTTGTACGATACCCGTCTGGATATTTTTTCGGAAGCTCTTTAGTGTATTTCACACTCGAAGGCAAAACCATCGAAGCTGTTAAACACTACGGTCCGCCCCCGGATTATCCATGATTTTATTCCCAATGTGGATCAAGACGATCTACCGAATTTTGATTCCATTGACCGCATCGACAATGTCAACCTGCTAACCTACTCTCTGACCAATACCCTGACATCCAAAACACGAAAAACAGGCAGCTTTGATATTTCCCATCGCATCGACAAAACCGAGGCCACCCTCATCGACTCTGCCTCCGATTACAGCTACAATGATTTTTTGCGCTTTGAATTGGAGCAAAGTTACGATATTAATGAGGCCAAAGAAAAAAATCCGGATCGTCCGTTTTCTCCTATAGGTGCCAGACTGGACCTAATTCCCGGAAAATATATTGCCCTGGATGCCGACTGCCTTGTGGTCCGTCTATGATTAACAATTTTTATCCCACAACCTCGATTGCGAACTTCTGGGACCTTCGGGGAGACAGACTGACACTGGAATACAGGTACACCAGGGACTCCGACGAAATCAATTTGAATCCAGCCCAGTCTCTTAGCCGCGGATTTACGTGTAAGGGTTACGGACAGACTCTCACCGTTCCGCGAATTACGAATACAATTTCTTGGACAATACCCGCGTCCAAACAGGTATCGGGATGAATTACCAAGCCCAGTGCTGGGCATTTGAGGGCCGCATCACCGATACAACCGGTTTCGATAACTCACACAATTATGATTTTGAAATTAAAGTGGATCTGTTCGGATTGGGTGGGTTTGGTATTTAACCACTTTCCCTCCTTGAATTTTTGCTAAATTTTGTCATTGTGGGAAAAGGGTTTTCAAGCAATTCGATTTGAATGTATAATTAAACCTAAATGTTGCTAATGCAATAGTGGGGTCAAATGTTCACCATGCCATTACCGTTACAGCGATAATAACCGATATCATGTAAAGGGTTGGTTGCCAGTTAGGGATCCGGTTTGTCCGGGTGAGGAAAAAAATGACAGATAAAAAACTAGAATATTTATGGTATGTTCTGCACACCAAAAGCCGTCATGAATCCGTGGTCAATGAAGGTCTGATAAAAAAATCAATAGAGGCCTATCTACCCAAGGTAACCGTCCGCAGTAAACGGCGTGACCGCAAAATGACGATTCGAGTGCCCCTTTTTCCAGGGTATTTATTTGTTAAAACCGATCTACACCCAGTCTCTCATCTGGAGATAGTAAAAACCGTCGGGGCGGTGCGTTTGATCGGCAATAAACAGGGCCCGCTGTCAGTGGCCGACGAGACCGTTGAATCTCTAAAAATTATGGTCTCAAGCGACCATGACGTAACTACTGGATACCGC
This sequence comes from uncultured delta proteobacterium, assembly GCA_963723215.1. Taxonomy (GTDB): domain Bacteria; phylum Desulfobacterota; class Desulfobacteria; order Desulfobacterales; family JAFDCJ01; genus JAFDCJ01. The sequence continues at coordinate 75,317 of CAVRQG010000003.1, read as the reverse complement.
TTAGAAAAAGGGGATAAAGTCATGGTGGTGCATGGGCCGTTTGCCGGGGTTGTCGGAAATTTTGTGAGATACGGCGGCAAAGGACGCATCGTTGTGAATATTGAGGCCCTCGGCCAGTATGCAGGGGTCGAGGTCAGCGAAGATGATATTGAAATTCTACCGAAAATATTATCATAACTACTTGACATTTTATTAAGTTCTGGTTTATAAAAGTATAATAAACTAAAGGCTATCAGAGGGTCCCGAAGGAGGTTTTATGAATAAACTGGAGCTAATTTCCGCCTTGAAAACAGAAGCAAATATCTCGAAAGCGGAGGCGGCAAAAGTAGTTCAAATTTTTTTTGACAACATGGCAGATGCCATGGCCCGTGGAGAGCGCGTAGAGATCCGTGGTTTGTGTAGTTTTTTTGTAAAGGAATACAAGAGTTACACAGGCCGCAACCCGAAAACCGGTGAAAAAGTCACCATAAGCCCAAAAAAACTTCCATTTTTCAAATCTGGTAAGGAATTGAAAGATCGGGTCGACTACTGATTTGTGCCTGGGTTTGAGTCGATAATAGGCCAAGACCGCCCCATAAGTATCCTAACCACCTTCCTTCAAAAAGGAACCGTTCCTCACGCCCTTCTGTTTACAGGAATAGAGGGGGTGGGCAAGCACAGCGCGGCTGTTACGTTTGCCATGGCATGTAACTGCACCGGGCACAATTCTGAGGACAAGTCTGAATGGGGGGACAACCGGCCTTCCTATATTGACCGTGCCGCAAATCGGCTGTTGAAAACCATCCCCTGCACCAAGTGCAAGCCCTGCCGAAAAATTAAATCTGAAACCCATCCGGATATCATCCGGATAAAACCATCCGGTGTGTTCATCAAAATTGATCAAATTCGCTCTCTCTGCAAAACCCTAAGCATGAAACCTTATGAAGCCAGAATGCGGGTGGTGATGATATCCGCCGCCCAGGCGATGAATCCTGCCGCAGGCAATGCTCTCCTCAAGGTGCTGGAGGAACCGCCAAGCGGAACCATTTTAATTCTTGAGGCCAATCATACATCCGATCTCTTGCCTACCATCGTTTCGCGTTGCAGGCATATTCGATTCAATCCAATCTCGAAAACAAAATTAGAATCCGTATTGGTACACAAGCACGGACTTGATCCGGAAAACGCAATGATCGTTGCAGCCATGGCCGGCGGAAGCTTTTCACGGGCGCTGCATATGTACCGGACGAATTGGATAAGCCGCAGAAACTGGCTTATCAGCGAGTTGGATTCCTTATCATCGAATTCCATCAGCCGTCTGTTGGCCTTTGGTGAAAAACTCGCAAAAAATAAAGACACATTGCCGGACGCACTGGAGGTTATGAAATCTTGGTTGCGGGATATTGTAATCGCCAAAATTTATCCTGAAAAAATAATCCATCTGGATCTGACTGAAAATGTGCTCCAAGCTTCGCAAAAAATGAGTACAAAATCGCTGCTTTCAAAAATTGATACCATTCAATCCACCCAAAATGCAATTCAGGCCGGCACCAATTTAAGGCTTGCCATGGAAACAATGGTCTTGAAATTATCCCGGATTTAATCTAGAATACAATTTTCCAAGCTTCCGATAGACATTTGAGACCCTGAACCCCAGCATTGGCCTGGTTTGAGCTATTTTAGCAAGGAAATATGACGAGAAGTTGATGCAGAACTGGTAATAAACCGTTCAATTGGGTTCATACATGTTCTTCAAGATATCGGACAATCGCTGACCGACACCCAGCATCGAGCAGATATAACTATGAATAAAAAAGTCGGCATTAAATTTAAAGTTACCGGCAAGGTATATGATTTTGATTGCGGCGCCTTTGTTTTGAATCGTGGCGATAACGTTATTGTAGAGACCGAACAGGGACTCGGCTTCGGCCAGGTCACCGTCGACCCGGTTATCTATCAAAATCAAAAGGATGTCAGGCCGCTTAAAAAGATCTATCGCCTGGCAAATAAGAAAGATTTTGAGCAGTTAAACAAAAATCTCGCCGATGAAAAAGCAGCCCACAGTTATTGCATGAATTGTATAAAAAAACTGGGGCTAAAAATGAATCTTTTCTCCGTCGAGAAAGCCTTTGATGGAAATAAATATACTTTTTTCTTCACATCTGAGGGACGTGTCGATTTTCGACAACTGGTAAAAATGCTGGTCAGGCAGTTGGGGGTTAGAATTGAAATGCGCCAGGTAGGTATTCGCAACCAGGCTAAAATGTGCGGAGGTGTCGGCAGGTGCGGCCGGGAACTGTGTTGTGCATCCTTTCTGGAGAAATTCGAACCGGTCTCCATACGCATGGCCAAGGAACAAAGTTTGTCATTAAACCCAACAAAAATTTCGGGTCAATGCGGTCGATTGATGTGTTGTTTGACTTATGAATATGAGAATTATCGCGCAATGAAGAAGAATTTGCCTAAAATCGGAAAGCACATAATGACCGAAAAAGGCAATGGAAAAGTAATCCGTCACAATGTCATTTGCAATTGCATAACCGTTCGTTTAGAAGACGGTATGGAAATCGAAACCGCAGTCAATCAAAATATAAAGGATTGAAAAAATGTCCGTGCCCTTTTATGTCACCACCCCGATTTATTATGTCAATGCCCGTCCCCATTTGGGCCACGCTTATACCACCATCGTGGCGGATGTTGCTGCACGGTTTCATACCATGCGCGCATGTGACGTTTATTTTTTAACCGGCACAGATGAGCACGGTGACAAAGTTGTACGTGCAGCCAAAAAGGAGAATATGACCCCCAGGGTTTACGTGGATACCATCAGCCGTCTATTCAGGGATCTGTGGCCCGAATTAGGTATCAATAACTCTGACTTCATTCGCACCACCGATCCAGCCCACATGGCCGTTGTGGAACAGGTGCTGCAAAAAATTTATGACGCGGGGGATATTTATTTTGCCGAATACGAGGGTCTGTATTGTTTTGGGTGCGAACGCTTTTACACTGAACGAGAACTTGTGGATGGACAGTGTCCGGACCATGAAACAGTACCGGAAGTAATTAAAGAATCCAATTATTTTTTTAAAATGAGTCGCTATCAGGACTGGCTTATCGATCATATTCGCAACACACCGGATTTCATTCGTCCCAAACGCTATAAAAATGAGGCTCTGGCCTTTTTGAAAGAACCGCTGGAGGACCTGTGTATTTCCAGACCCAAATCCAGGCTAAAGTGGGGTATTACCCTGCCCTTCGATAACAATTACGTCACCTATGTATGGTTTGATGCGCTTTTAAATTATGTCTCCGCTTTGAGATATCCCGAGGGAGACCTGTTTAAAACCTTCTGGCCGGCAGCCCAACACGTGGTCGCCAAGGACATCCTCAAACCCCATGGCATTTATTGGCCGATTATGCTGAAAGCGGCCGGCATTCCGATATACAAGCATTTGAATGTTCACGGTTACTGGAATATAGAAGACAGCAAAATGTCAAAAAGCCTGGGAAATGTGGTTGAACCCATGGAGCTCAAAAATATCTACGGTCTGGATGCATTCCGTTTTTTCCTAATTCGCGATATGGCTTTCGGACTGGATTCCAGTTTCAGTGAAAATTCTTTGATTCAGCGCATCAATTCGGATCTGGCCAATGATCTGGGCAATCTGTTTTCCAGGGTTCTTTCAATGGCGCATAAATATTTTGATGGGGTTGTCCCCGAGGTTGAACCAACGGTCGAAGCCGAATGTGAATTTGGACTGGAAGTAAGTGCCCGCGAAGCTATTGCCGATTATGAAGGCTATATGGAATCATTTCAGTTTCACAATGCGCTGCAGGCAGTTTGGAAATTCATTAGCCAAATGAATAAATATGTGGATGTCACCGCCCCATGGGAGCTGGCCAAGAAAAAATCTAGCCGCAAATCCCTGTCAGTGGTTATATATAATCTGCTCCAAGGGTTGAGAATTATTTCCGGTCTCTTATATCCCGTCATGCCCGATACGGCCTCTAAAATGCAAAAACATCTGGGACTGGATCCTGAGACACGCTTTTATCTTCTTGATCAACTCAAAACCTGGAAATATATTGAATCAGGCACACAGTTGCCGAAATCCATTGCCCTTTTTCCGCGGATTGATCAATCTGAAAAAACTACTGATTCATTGGTAAAATCGCAAACACCTGACAATTTTCCTGAGATCAAACCGGAGATCACATTGGAAGAATTCAGCCGGGTTGATCTTAGAGTGGCAACCGTGGTTCAGGCGGAAAGGATTCCCAAAGCGAAAAAACTTTTGAAAATCGAAGTGGATCTTGGGCATAAACGGACGATTGTCGCAGGCATCGCACAAAACTATTCACCCGAAGCTCTCATCGGCAAACAAGTCCTTATTGTGGCCAATTTAAAGCCGGCCAAACTCATGGGTATTGTTTCCAACGGTATGCTGATAGCCGCCGTCGATGATTCCGGTCCAACCCTGGCGGCTCTGGACAAACCGGTAGATTCCGGAACACCATTGCGGTAAATTAAGAAATAACTCCCAATCAGTTTCAACTCAATTGGGTTTCGATTTTATGATGACCGATGAGAATCACATAAACGGGTTGCCGAAATGCTTCGGAATCATCCCGGCACGATATGGGTCCAAACGTTTTCCAGGCAAGCCTTTGGCCGATATCCTCGGCAAACCCATGATTTGGCATGTCTATGAGCGAACCCGGCGATGCTCACGCCTGTCATCTGTTTTTTTGGCAACCGATGATGATCGAATTCGTGTCGTCGCACAAAAGTGGGATATTCCTGTGGTCATGACCCGCACAACTCATCCCAGCGGAACGGATCGCGTGATGGAAGCTGCCGCAAAGCTGAACCTGCCCACAGACTCAGTAATCGTCAACATTCAGGGCGATGAACCCGCTTTGGAACCCGATATGCTCACGCAGTTGGTCCGCCCATTTGGTGCAGCCCACGTTCAGGTGACAACACTGGCCCGCAAGATAAATGCCATGGATGTTGGAAATCCGGATTTGGTCAAAGTCGTAATTGCAGAAGACGGACGAGCATTATATTTTTCACGATCACCGATACCCCATCAGAGTGGAGAGCAAAAAAGCCATTATTACGGACATATCGGAATATATGCGTACCGCTTGAGGGTCCTGAAAAAATACGTTACCTTAAACCAAACGCGTCTTGAAATTTCCGAAAGGCTGGAACAGCTGAGATTGCTTGAAAACAACATCGCTATCCACGTTGTGGTGACCGATCATCACACCTGCGGCGTGGACCGTCCCGAGGACATAGAGACCGTCAGTCAAATCATTTCTGGAAATACGCGGATTAAGGAGAACTAAAAGGACAGACCAAATGAAACAAACAATCAGACGAATACTGATAAAGACGATAGACGAATGTTTTGTGGCTGCCCGTCGCACCTGTGGCCGCTTGCACGACATTTTGGCCGCTGACGTTTTCTTCGGCAGAAACATCGCTCATTTGCCCATGGGCGTCATCGTTTTTTTCCCTTTGCGGGACAACACTTTTTGCTGCGGTATTGCTGCAATCGTTTCCTATAAATCAAAAAAACCAATCGCCCCTCAATCAGAAACGGCCGCTTTAGGGGACCTGTTTGCGCGAATCGCGCAGTCAGGATGCAAAACCTGCAATAAAATTAGCAGCAAGGATATGGATAAACACTACCTTGGCGGCAAATCCCATATAGAGTGTCTGTGGCAGGCGATCAAAAATTTGAAATGCGCAGAACGGTTTTATGCCCTTTTTATAAATCCCGATGAGTGTGAGCAGTTAGCAGACCTGTGTGATCAGCTGGCCGGTGTAATTGATGCTGAAACACAATCATTATCGGACCGTATGGGTCGTATTCCGGCGCAAACCCTTGAGTTAATGACCGCCCGGGTTGAAAAACTTAAAGATATTGCCTGGTGCATTCGCTGGGAGATTCTGAATAATGTAGACAAAAATAAGAGATTTATGCCCGAAGATCAATCAATCACCGAATTTCGAAACGGTGCATATTTATAAAAAAATAAATGCCGTCTTAAACAGCATAGATCGGCTTGAAGTCAGGGGACGGGATTCTGCCGGAATCTCCTTGATGTTTGTCTTCGATAAAGCTGAATTTGATCAAATTGAAAGTTCTGCTAAACAGGCAAACGTTTTCGAACAGATAGCCGAACGCTGTCCCGAGGGTATGTTGGGCAACCGGGGGATAACTTTACACCGCAGCCACCAAACCGGGCAGGATGAAAAGATTGCCGTTGCCATTACATATAAGGTCGCCAGTGAAATCGGCAGTCTTGGAGACAATATCAAATTCTTGCGCCAACAAATCGCAAATGACACGATTCTTCAAATTCTGACTACCTGTAAGGCTGAGTTTGATACAGTTTCGGCCCATACCCGGTGGGCGTCGGTCGGAGCGATCACCGAAGCCAATTGTCACCCGGTAGACAACCAGACCGTCGAGAACTCATCGGAAAATAACCCCATCATCCATGCCTGTTTAAATGGAGATATTGACAACTATCAGGATTTGAAAAGTGATTTGGAATTTGGCGGGGATCGGATTCACAAAGACATCACCACCGATACCAAAATCATTCCAATGATCATCAACAAATATCTGCGTCAAGGCCATCCCATCGATGAAGCCTTTAGGCTGGCGGTCAATGATTTTGAGGGTTCCCATGCGATCTCCATGCACACAGATCTGGCTCCCGGTAAAATTTTTCTGGCCCAAAAGGGCAGCGGCCAAACATTTTTCGTAGGTATCGCCCCGGATCATTACATCCCCACCTCCGAAGTGTATGGGTTTGTCGAAGAGACTGCCCATTTCATTAAACTGGATGGCGAAACCATGATAACCGGTAAAAACGGGCCCACCCGGGGGCAAATTTTTATTTTAAACCAGGCCTCCGCCGGGGGTCTTGAAGGCATCGATGCCTGTTGGTATGACGGCTCCGCCCTTAAACTGTGTGAGCAAGATATTAAGCACACCGAGATTACATCCAGGGATATCGACCGCCAAGAATATCCCCATTACTTTTTAAAAGAAATATCGGAATCCCCGGATTCCATGGAAAAAACACTTCACAATCGCTGGAAAGTCACGGAAGAAGGCACTCAGCAATACGTCATCACGCTGGACGACACCGTAATTACACCCTCATTGAAAAAAGCTCTGACAGACCAATCGGATTAAACGCATTTTTTTTATCGGGCAGGGTACTGCCGGCGTCGCTGCCACGGCCTGTGCCAATATTATGACTTACTATATGAACAGCCGGTCCTATCAGATAAATGCTTTAAAAGCGTCTGAATTCAGCGGTTTTCAACTAAATGAACATGATGATGCCGAGAGTATGGCAGATGCTCTGGTGATCGCTATCAGCCAGTCCGGGACGACCACTGATACCAATCGCACTGTGGATATGGTAAAGGAAAGAGGGGCTTATACTTTGGCAATTGTAAACCGTCGAGATTCGGATATTACCTTCAAGGTCGACGGGGTCATGTATACCAGCAGCGGGCGGGATGTTGAAATGTCCGTCGCCTCCACCAAAGCATTTTATTCCCAGATCGTTGCCGGTGCTATTCTGGGACTTTTCATTGCCGCCCTGAAAAAGCGCCGAAACGCTGAGTTTATCTCCGGTGAGATCGAGCAATTGCTGGCGCTTCCTTCTCACATGCGGGAAATATTGTCCACCAGCGATGCGATCAAGAAATCGGCAGATAGACTTGCCGTCACCAAAACTTACTGGGCTGCAGTCGGCAGTGGTCCAAACAAGGCTTCTGCCGATGAAATACGAATCAAGCTCAGCGAACTTTGCTACAAGACAATTTCGTCGGATTTCGTCGAAGACAAAAAACACATCGATTTATCTTCAGAACCTCTGATCATTGTTTGCGCTGCCGGTACAAGAAACACGGTAATTGGTGATATCATAAAGGACACTGCCATTTTCAAGGCGCACAAGGCCATACCCATCGTGATTGCAGATCAAGGCGAAAATCGTTTCGCGCCTTATGCCGACAGCGTATTTCATGTACCATGTGTCAGCGAGCATTTCGCGCCCATTCTAAATACCCTAGTGGGCCACCTGTGGGGGTATTATGCGGCCCTGGCCATCAATGAAGGTTCCCGTTTCTTGTATGGCTTTCAAGATGAAATTAAAAATTCGATAGAGGAATATTCCGCCCAGGGGCTGGATATATATGAAATCATTCTCGAAAAGCCCTTCAGGGAAAAAATAGCTGAATTTTATAACAATTTTAGAAAAAAAAGGGCCGCCAACCAATTTCCCGTCACCATAGGATTTGATGCCGTGTCGGATTTGACCCTCTTACTTAAATATCTAACCGGTCGCCTGCCTGTGTCGGATTTTGATCTCGATTTTAACCGCAAGGGCACGGCGGTGAATATGCTTAACACGTTTTTCAATTGTCTGGCAGTGGGAATCAGCACCATGGCCCGGCCGGTGGATGCTATCAAACACCAGGCCAAAACCGTCACAGTGGGAACCAGCCGAATCAGCGAACGCATCGAGGGCATCCTGTTTGATGCCCTTAGCACTGAAAATCTTGCGATTTCTCAGCTGACCAACATGAATATTATTGTATTGAAAAACCTGCAGGGTATCATCGAGCAAATCGAGGGCTCTACACTTTACCACATTGACGGTCTGAGTGTTCTCGGTGAACCTTCGGAAGAAACTACCATTAGGGTTATCAAGAAGCGCGGAGATATTGCCGATGTACCCTCACGGGTTGAAACGGATAACCGCTTGAAAGGAACAAAACGCATCATCGTAAGGCAGGGAAATGTCTACATCGGCAAAGGCCGCAGGGATGAACGCAGCATCATAATCATTCCCATTTTGACCACATCTGACACCGGTCCGAACAGAATTGAATATTTGTTGCTGTTGCATATATCTTTTCGGCAGAAAATCACCCTTGATACCCGGATTAAAGCACTGGGTGGAAAATATGAACACATAAAAAATATCGTGCAGGAAAACAGCATTGCCTGGCAAGACAGCTTTCTCACGCTTACTCGAAATTGAAGAACTTTTTGGTCGATCAGCTGAAAAAATAGCAGAATTTATTGTATCCCGACAAAACGGAGGGATATAGAGCAAGCCCAATGATCTCCCCCCTCAGAATCAAATGTTATCAAAAAGTTGACATCTGAATACGGTTCGTTGTAAAATAGTCAACTATAGTGAAAATTCGTTTCGTTATCGTACGGATTCCAACACGTAAAAAATTCCTCGCATGCCAAATATCAGAGGGCAATTAAGCTTCCATGTAAACACAGGTTGTGCTTATTTTACTGTGAGCTGCCCGTCAGGTGCAGACGAACTCCGATAATAAATCAAGGATGTATATAAATGGATAACAGATACACCGATATTAATTCCTCCATTGATCATATAAATGAAATCTCCGCCTGGGTATCATCCGTCCAAGATCTTGACCAACTTCTTGAACTTATTATTGAAACCGCCACCCGGATGATGGATGCCAAGGCCAGTTCGCTTTTACTTCTCGACCGCAAAACGCAAAAGCTCTATTTTAAAGTCGCCACGGGCACAAAGGGAACTGATATCAAACAGTTCGAGATAGATCTCGGACAGGGCATCGCGGGCTATGTGGCCCAAACAGGAGAGCCGCTTTTGATCCCGGACGTGGCCAAAGATCCACGTTGGTATAAAGAAATCAGTGAATCCATTGGGTTTAAAACCCAGTCCATTGCCTGTGTACCGATGAAGATAAATGGGGAGATCATCGGTGTGGTTGAAATCATCGACAAGGCTGACGGCAGTTCGATTCGAGACGAAGATTTAAAAATATTGTCCGTTTTTGCCGATCTGGCCGCCCGGGCCATTGGTAATGCCCGCAAAATCGAACACGATAAGAAAGAAATCGAAGATCTGAAAAATGAGTTGCGCAGTAAGTATGAAATAGTCGGTGAAAGCAAGGCCCTGCGCAATGTCATCTCAGATGCGATTAAAGTCGCCAATTCCAAATCCACCACGCTTCTGCTGGGAGAAAGCGGTACTGGCAAAGAGCTGTTGGCCCGGTTAATTCATCGAATGGGTCCCAGGAAGGATGAACCCATGATCGTGCTCAATTGTGCCGCTTTGCCGGAAACGTTGCTCGAAGATGAGTTGTTCGGTCATGAAAAGGGGGCTTACACCGGTGCAGTTGCTCGAAAAATCGGCAAATTTGAGTTGGCCGACGGGGGCACCATTTTTTTGGATGAAATCGGAGAAATGAGCCCCGGCATGCAATCCAAACTGCTGCGAATTTTACAGGAAGGCGTCTTTTACAGGGTGGGAGGCAATAAGGCAATTCCTGTGGATGTGCGCGTATTATCGGCCACCAATCGTAACATAGAAGAAGATGTCAGTCAGGGAAAATTTCGTGAGGATCTTTATTACCGCATAAATGTGGTTCAGATTCATATGCCCCCTTTAAGAGAACGCAGAGAAGACATCGCATTGCTGGCCGAACATTTTTTAGACATTTTCAAAAAAGAGAGAGGAACGTCGAATTTAGTTATCTCTAAAGCTGCCATGGATCTGATGGTCGAGTATGACTGGCCCGGCAATGTGAGAGAAATGAAAAATGCCCTGGAAAGGGCGGTGGTCATGGGAAACGGCAAACAGATTATGCCCGAGGACCTGCCGACGTTTGCCTGCACACCTCAATATCCCGGTTTGGAAGTGGGGCTGTCATTGAAAGAAGCCATTGACATGTTCAAGAAAGAATTCATCGTCCTAAACCTCAGGCACACCGAAGGCAACCGGAGCCTGGCAGCAAAAGTTATGAAAATTCAACGAACTTATCTATCACGATTGATCGCCAAATACAGTATAACCTGAGGAAGGAGTGCTGAAATGATCTCGAAATTCGCGAAGTTAATTCTGGCCCCGATTTTTCTACTAGCTTTGACAGCCACATCCTGGGTCTTTGCCGCTGTTGAAATTAATGTTCAAAAAACATTGAAAACCGACGGAGTGCCGGTTGATGTAGTGGTCTCCCAAGACGGCAATCTGACCTTTGTTCTCACCGATATCGGCAACGTTCTGATTTACGATCAGATTGGAAACCTGACGGATACTGTCAAGATAGGCCCTCATATCGATCAAATCGAGATCGGTCCGCGCGGCGAAAGGCTGTTTGCCGCTAGCCGACAGAATAAAACGGTGGAAATTATCACTCTTGATTTTATCTATGAAATTAATACCCTGGGCTCTCCCTCGAAAGGCCCGCTTGAGGCACCGATAGTCATCGCGGTATTCAGTGACTTTCAATGAGGTTACTGTGCGAGGCTGGTGCCTCAACTTGAGCAGTTGCTCACGAAATATCCCGATAAGGTAAAACTGGTTTTTAAAAACTTTCCGATCAGAAGTCACAAGTTTGCACTTAAAGCTGCCGAAGCCGCATTGGCAGCTGAGCCCTTGGGAAAATTCTGGGAATTTCACGACGCGCTTTTTAATAATTACAACCGGCTCAATGACGAAAAAATCCAAGAAATTGTTGGTCTGTTAAATCTGGATGAAACTGAATTTAAAGAACAGCAAAAGAATCCCGCTATCAACAGCCGCATCCGTCAGGATTACGAGGAAGGCATCCGGATAGGCGTGCGAGGAACCCCCACAATATTTATCAACGGCAAAAAACTGCGGGACCGCAGCATGAAAAACATGGAGGCGATCATCGAAAAGGGACTTCAAGAACAGGGGGGCAAAACCCAAAAGGAAGCCGCACAATAGTACCTCAATTTAGTTCCTATCACCGCACCTTCGCTTTCGAATATTCCAGCGCTGCCCGGATAAATTCCCTGAAAAGCGGATGGGCATCCATCGGACGAGATTTAAACTCCGGATGAAACTGACATCCGAGAAACCAGGGATGATCCTTTATTTCAATAATCTCCACTAAATCACCGGTCGGTGAACTGCCGCTGACAACCATTCCCTTTTCAACCAACAATGTCTTGTAATCATTGTTGAATTCGTACCGATGGCGGTGTCGCTCGGATATTTTTTTCACACCATATGCCTGGTAAGCAAGGGTGTCTTGTTTTAAATGACAGGAATAAGCCCCCAAACGCATGGTGGCCCCTTTGTCTGAGGATTCATCCCGTCGTTGGACGGTACCGCTTCTCTCGTCAAACCACTCCAGCATTAGATAAATCACTGCATCCGGCGCAAATTCATTGAACTCCGAACTGTTGGCGTCCTTCAAACCTGCCACATTGCGCGCAAACTCGACCACCGCGATCTGCATTCCCAAGCATATACCGAAATAGGGTATTTTATTTACCCGGGCATGATTCGCCGAGCATATCTTACCTTCAATGCCACGGTTTCCGAAACCACCGGGCACCAATATACCGTCGACATCGGCCAGCATATGACTGCAAGTTCCGTCTTCTATTTTTTCTGAGTCAACGAATATTAGATTTACTTTACAATCGTTGGCAATGCCACCATGGTAGAGGGCTTCGTTCAGACTTTTATATGATTCGGTCAGATCGACATACTTCCCGACAATAGCAATCGTCACGGATTGTTGGGTCGTCTGAATTTTACGAACCAACTCCTCCCAGGCCTCAAGCCTGGGTGCCCGGGTCCAGATATTCAGCAATTCGACAATCTTGCCATCCAAGCCTTCTTTATGAAACACCAACGGGACTTCGTAAATACACTCCACATCTTTGGCAGTTACCACCGCATCAATGCCGACATTGCAAAAAAGAGAAATTTTAGCCTTGATTTCTCTGGACAGATACCGATCGGTACGGCACAGAAGAATATCAGGTTGAATCCCAATGCTGCGCAATTCTTTGACGCTATGTTGGGTAGGCTTTGTTTTCACCTCTCCTGCGGTGCCGATATAGGGTACGAGGGTCAAATGAATGTATAAGGCATTGTTCTTGCCCGCATCAACTTTGAACTGCCGGATGGCCTCTAAAAACGGCAGGCTCTCAATATCGCCGATGGTACCGCCAATCTCGACAATCACAATATCCACATTTTTGGCGGCCAGCTTAATACTGTTTTTGATTTCATCGGTGATGTGCGGAATAACCTGGACCGTTCCACCGAGATAATCTCCACGGCGCTCCTTAGTGATAACCGAATGATAAATTTTCCCAGTCGTAAAATTGTTGTCATGGCCCAATTTGGCATGGGTAAACCGCTCATAGTGCCCGAGATCCAGGTCCGTTTCAGCGCCGTCATCGGTAACAAATACCTCGCCGTGCTGGAAAGGATTCATGGTGCCGGGATCTACATTTATATAAGGGTCCAGTTTCTGAATGGTTACCGTCAGCCCGCGGCTTTCCAGCAACGCACCGATTGCAGCTGAAGCCAGCCCTTTTCCCAGAGAGGACAGGACACCTCCGGTTACAAATATATATTTTGTATTATCTCCCATAGGTTTACCTCAATGACTGATGTTTTAGATCTAATTGGAGGATGAACGGGTGTGCGCACAGATGTTATGCGACACGCAAATTAATAATTGTCCCAATGATAACCTCAGATTAAAAAGCGAAAACCCCCTTGTGCTATCGCCCAAAGGGGTTTAGATCATTGCAAATTGACAAAATATCGGCGATTAAATGGAATTTTAATTGGACCCTCTCACTTCCTTTAAGTCTTGAGCGCAAGCTAACAATTCGATTACTCAATGACTTTCATGTTCATTAAATACCAAAATTAAGATAATAGATCAATAAAGTAACGTCGGCTTTTTTAGTTTTTTTGGAGTTATTCAAAAATACGCCTGAATTCTTCGATGGTTTTTTCAACTTCACTGGGTTCTTCAGGCTCTCCAGGCACGATCGGTTGCACCGGTACCTGGTTAAAAACCGTCTTCAGGAAATCAATATCAAAAAGTTCCTCTGAAAAGGTTGCGTTCTCCTCTAAATTTATGGCTTGATTCACCCGCACCAGATTCTCATCCTGATAGAATTCGATACGCGATGGGTAACGGGTTTTGCCTGTCTTCCACCAGATCAGATATCGAATTTCCAGGGAATCCGATTTGCCGGCCGGGTCGACACCTTTTATAATCCAGCGGAGGGGTAAAAGGGTGTCCCGATCAATCCAAATCTGAGATACTGATTCATCCGGATATTGCGCCCCTATGACAAGCGCAATTTTTTCCTCAAATCGTCCTAGACTTGATATAGAGACATCCACCCCTAACTGTAAAAGTCTTTCAACAAGTTCATCACGTGTATGGTAAAACAGGAGATCTTTGTAGAGATCAAAACGATTAGTAGCCCCGGGTACGCTGTTTCCGTCAATTAGGGTCAGGGTCTTTCCGTTTGCAAAAATAAAAACGCGCTCGGAATCATTGGATCTGGCATCTGAACGAAAGGCTTGAGAAAAGATATATCTCAAAGATCCTTCCAACTCCAAGGTTTCCTGCGCTGTATCCACGTCAGTGGCCATATCGTCCTGTGTCAGGCGCGAATCGACCGGAGTATCAACGATATCAGAAGACTGTATTGATTCACTGTCAGGGGAAAGCAGCTTTGGATCATGAGCAATACCAGTTCTGTAAAAAATTATCTTCTGCGCAACAAACAGGCTTTTGGCCTTTCCTAAATTTTCAATCATCAAATCGAGTATATGGGGTCCCTGAAGCACATAAGCTTGGATCGGAGTAACCAAAACAACGAAGATGACAGCGATAATTGGAAAAACTACGCACTTATTAAAATCAGCTTTCATAGGCAACTCGGCTTGCAAAGTTACTGACTATGATTGGGAATAGATTCACCGGAGCTATCCGGCAATAAAGATTCGGTCCCCAACTTCCGATAGGGCATTGAGCTGTCGGCTCTCAGCCAAGTTTTAAAACAATTCCTGGGCGAATAAAGCTGCCTCACCCAATTCTTCTTCGATTCGAATAAGTTGGTTGTATTTAGCGAGCCGATCGCTGCGGGATAATGATCCTGTCTTTATTTGACCGCTGTTTACCCCCACGACAAGGTCGGCGATGAAGGTATCTTCAGTTTCACCGGAGCGGTGAGATATCACGGTCGTGTATCCCACCTGATTGGCCATCTCGATACAATCCAGAGTTTCGGTGACGGTTCCGATCTGGTTCAGTTTGATTAAGATGGAGTTTGCAATACCCTGATCAATTCCTTTGTTAAATATCTTGGGGTTGGTCACGAAAATATCGTCCCCGACAAGCTGAACAGCTCCTTCCAGCCGATCTGTCATGGTTTTCCAACCATTCCAATCTCCTTCTGCAAGGCCATCTTCGATCGAAATTATTGGATAACGGTTGATAAGTTCTTCATAATAATCTGTCATCTTGGCGGCCGACAGTTTTTTATTTTCGGATTTCAAGACATAATTTCCGTTTTGATAGAATTCACTGGCAGCTGCGTCCAGACCAATTCCGATATCTTTGCCGGGCTTGTAGCCGGCATTTTCGATGGCCGTCATAATTAGTTGAATGGCGGTTTCATTGGATTCAAGGTCCGGAGCGAAACCACCTTCATCACCGACTGCTGTAGAAAGCTTCTGTGCCTTGAGAATTGCCTTTAGCTGATGAAACGTTTCCGCCCCCATCTGAACCGCTTGGGCGATGGATTTTGCTCCGAAGGGAATGATCATAAATTCTTGGATATCCAGATTGTTGCCCGCATGGGCTCCTCCATTGATGATGTTCATCATCGGAACAGGCAAACTCCTTGCATTAATACCTCCGATATATCGGTAAAGCGGCATTTCATAAGCCAAAGCCGCAGCTCTAGCGACCGCCATCGAGACACCTAGAATCGCGTTAGCGCCCAGTTTTGCCTTGTTTGCGGTGCCGTCCAGTTTGATCAGGCAGTGGTCCAATGCAAATTGATCGGCGGCATCTAACCCTATGATAGCAGGCGCGATGACGGTAACAACATTTTTCACCGCTTTGGTAACACCCTTGCCGCCAAATCGCTTTGAACGTTTGTCTCTCATCTCAAGGGCTTCCCGTTTCCCGGTGGAGGCACCGGATGGAACAGCCGCTCGTCCCATGACCCCGCATGCAAGATAGATATCTACTTCGACGGTGGGATTTCCTCTCGAATCCATGATCTCTCTGGCTTTTACATCAACTATTTCAGTCATATCGACCTCCCCTGCAGAACAGTGATTAGTTAAAAATTGAATTCTCGAATTTATAAGTCATAAAGGATTAAGGCTTTAAGGAATTCAAAAAAAAACCTTGTGATTATTGACAAATTTCATAGAAATGTTACTCTGCTTCTATTCGTATGTCAAGTTTGGAGTGTTGAATTCCGATTAATACGGATTAGGGTGCCCATGCAAAACAACAAAACAAATCTATATTCCCAGGCCCATCTGATCGTTGCGGGCATCCGTGTCTATGAGCATTTAAATTCACGACCGCCCACTGTCGAAGATGTGTGCCAGATCATCAACTTTTCTATAGAACAGGCCCACTTTATCTGTCGCAAACTCCAAGAATATGACATTATCAAGGCCGTGGAGGTGTCCTACGGTACCCGCTTGTTCATCAACGACCATTTAAAACTGGAAGGCCTGTCTCGCGAAGAACCGGAGAGCAAACTGGAAAATGATCTAAAAAAATTTCAGGACACCCAGAAAGCTTTTTCCCGGAAAATAGAATCCTTTCAGGCCCAGCAAAAGCAGAAGAAAAAAGATCTCTTTGCTGAAATGGAAAAAAAAATAAAAGAAGAACTAGAAAAGAAGTAACACCCATCATCGGAGATTTGTGTCCCAATTCCACAGTCCCTTCCGCTGCTTCATTTTCACTTTTTTAGGCAGCGGTTCGATCAAGTTGAAAAAAAAAGCATATCCGGCTTTCTGCAGCGCTTTTTTTTGCGTGTTCAAATCCAATTTCCAATTTGGAAAGATCCAATAATCCGAACCATGCCGGGCTGCCCATGCCTGTTCACCCATGGGGCTCGAAAAAGCTTTATTTTGTTGGACATCTTCCGTAAGCGTTCTGGCAACACAAAGGGGCCAATTGCCCTCGACAACGATTCCCAGGGGAATCGGGCTATTCTGCGGCAATTGCAAATAATCTTCAGCACCAAGTTCCGGGCTGACAATAGCTCCGTTAAAACCCATAGCACCGGCGGATGCGATGGCCAGCGGATTCGCGAGATTACAGAACGGACCTGCCCAAAGTTTGAAACCTTCTTGTCTTTTAAAAAAAACTATTTGCCAGGGTGCATTCAGCACAAAATGTCGGCCACCTTTTTTAATTGCGAGCTGCACGTGCTCACTGACTTCGTTTTCATTTTCAGGCCAGATTACAGGCGAAAGCCACCAAATGATCCTGGCAGCAATTTTGGGAGCTATTTTTTTTAAATTCCCCCCGGATAACCAGAGTCCGAATTGCCCCGGCGGATTTGAACCCGGCAGTGTTCGGTATACCGGAAAATCCACCGCCCTTGATTTCTTTGACATACCGGCCGGCAACGAAGGAAGGAATGGAGAAACAGGCCCGGAAGATTGTTTTATTGGATCGAGCTGATCAGATAGATTCGATATCATTTCGACCAATTGTCTTTCACGTCGATCCGTCAAAAAAACCGGTGCACCCTTGGCAATTGTTTTTTCCAAAGATGAACTGATGTGCATCCGGCCGCCTTTGGGTACGGATCTTCCGATGCGTTTTATATCGTGCCCGGTTTCATCTTCGTATCCTATCCGTAAAACATCTCCGGGTAATAGCTCTTCCCTTGTGATGAAATAGGAATTTTGCCTGGCCCCTTTAATCTTGCCCACCAGCAGGCCGGAACCGGTCTGGCCCTGAATATTGACGGGATCCTGCGGCCGCTGGGGCAGAATATGATAGTGTGTGCCGCTGCGACCCAAAGCACGAGCCAACAAGTGCAGCGCATCTTTTTTCATTTTGGAATCCCGGGGATAATCTCTGAGTATCCGGTAGGCACTAACCGTGTAATAAACATAATGTGGGCCTTTTTTGCGACCCTCTATTTTCCAAGTTCGAACTTCGGGTATTGTCAAAAGCAGTTTGGCCAGAACATCAACGCTTAAATCCTGGCAGGAAAAATATCTGTGCGTCTGACCGGACTGGGTATAGCGCCGGCGGCAGGGTTGTACACACCGACCCCTCAAACCGCTTTTCCCCCCCATGTAACTGCTCCAGTAGCACCTGCCGGAGACACCGTAGCATAACGCGCCGTGAATAAATACTTCCAGGCCTAAATGGGGTGGACATTCCCGGGCCATAGTCCTGAGTTCATCGATATTAAGCTCCCGTGGCAATACCACCCGGTTCACCGGAAGATGTTGCCGGAGGACCGTCAGCGCTTTAGGAAAACTCACATTTGCGAGGGTCGACAGATGAACTTCACCGGAAAATCCGGCCTGTTTGATCAAAGACACCATGCCGAGATCTTGAATGATGACAGCATCAGGCTTGACCCGGCGCTGAAGGAGATCCAAAAGTTTTCCGGCCTGCAGAAGGTCATCGGGTTTTAACAGGGAATTAACGGCAACAAATACTTTAACCCCTTTTTTATGGGCCAGACCGACGAGGGCAGTGAACTCCTCGATGGTAAAATTTTTGGCCTCCATGCGGGCGGAGAATAGCTTCAACCCACAGTAAACAGCATCCGCTCCCGCAGCTACGGCAGCCAGAAAAGAAGCTTTATTTCCGGCCGGTGCAAGGATTTCAGGCGAAGATGTCGGTGGTTGTTGTACATCCATTAGTTGTTTATAAATATTTTGATGTTCTGCGAAAAAGAAATAATCAACTGAAATTCCGGTTGCGAAAGCCGAGGGCCTCAGAGCCAAGGCGTGAAGTCCGCCGGCGGAACAACTCGAGACCTGATTGGGATCCATACGAGCATGTCTGATTCACTATCTATGGAAACAAAATTCAATGCCGCTATTCAACCATTTAAACGTGACGATTGTCAAGAGATAGCGACGCTGCAGGTAAGAACTAGGCTGGATTAGTAAAAAATTACTTTCTAATTAGATATTAACCCAGTCGCCGCCAAAAAAACGGCGGGTCTGATCGAAAAAGAATCTAAGGCATATAGAGTATACGCTGATATCCAATAAACACCAGTCCCGGATACCTAATAACCAGTACCCAGTTGACTGTGGCACGTTTAAACTCTGTATTTATTCGTAAAATTTTGATATAGTACCCATTAGCCTACAAGCAATAGCAAAGAAAAAAATCTTGCCCTGTTTCCCGGTTTCATCGGGAAAACCGGGCCTTTGAACGCTTACTAATTTGGAGCCCGCTTTAATGAATGATAACAACCAAAACAAACCCCACGGAGGTTCGTTGGTCAGTCTTCTTGTAGATGATCAACGTGCCGCCAAGCTGAAAGAAATTGTTTTCAACCTGCCCGACATCACGTTGAATGACCGACAATTGTGCGATCTGGAATTGCTTGCAACCGGAGCGTTCTCGCCCCTGAAAGGATTTATGACCCGTTCTGATTATGAATCCGTGCTCGATCGCATGCGACTGCAAAACGATCTATTGTGGCCGCTTCCAATTTACCTGGATGTCGACGAGCTGCAGGCACGCAAGCTGGAAGTCGGCCAGTCCGTTGCACTGAGGGATCCGGAAGGCTTTCTTCTGGCCATTATGCATATCGAGGATATTTGGCAAGCCGACCGGCAAAAAGAGGCTGAACAAGTTTACGGCACCGCCGACCGCAATCATCCCGGGACGGATTACCTGTTTACCCGGGCGGGCCATTACTATCTTGGAGGCACACTGGAGGTCATAAGCACCCCGCTCCATTTTGATTTTAAACAGCTTCGCATGACACCCGCAGAAATACGGGCGACATTTAAAAAGCTGGGCTGGAAACGGATGACAGGATTTCTGACACACAATCCCATCCATCGCCCTCATTTTGAGATGACCATCAATGCCATGCAGCAAGCAAGAACAAACCTGTTACTGCTTCCTATCGTGGGCATGACCAGACCCGGTGATTTTGACCATTACACCCGGGTCCGTTGCTATCGTCATGTGGTCCGTCACTACCCACCCGATTCCCACATTTTAAATATGCTGCCGTTGGCCATGCGGTTGTCCGGTCCGAGAGAAGCCTTGCTGCATGCCATCATTGCAAAAAATTATGGCTGCACCCACTTTATCACCGGCCGGGATCATGCCGGCCCCGGCCCGGCTGGAAACGGTCAACCATTTTATGAAAGTGACGAAGCCAGCAAATTAGCCAAAATGCACAGTCATGAAATCGACCTGACGGTCGTTCCGTTCACCGAGATGGTTTACCTGCCTTTCGAAGATGAGTACCGTTGTGCCGACCAGGTGCCCGAAGGCACTCAGGTGATATCTCTTTCGGGGTCCGATATTCGTAAGCGAATTCGCACAGGCCGCCGAATACCGGAATGGGCGACCTTTCCCGAAGTGGTTGAAGAGCTTCAAAAAGCCTATCCCCCCCCCCGCCGTCAAGGATTTACGGTGTTTTTAACCGGTCTTTCCGGCGCCGGCAAATCCACCATCGCAAAAATTATCTATGCGCGCTTTTTAGAGCTGGGGGACCGTCCGGTAACCCTGCTGGACGGTGACATCGTACGACAGAACCTGTCCAGTGAACTGAGTTTCTCCAAAGAACACCGGGATTTAAACGTCCAGCGCATTGGTTTCGTCGCCGGTGAAATCACCAAAAACCGCGGCATTGCTATTTGTGCACCGATTGCGCCCTATGCCGCCACCCGATCTGAGATCAGGCGTATTATTGAAAATTACGGTGGTTTTACCGAAGTTCATGTGTCGACACCCCTGGAGGTTTGTGAAAAACGAGACCGCAAAGGTATGTACGCTAAAGCCAGAGCCGGTCTGATTCAGGACTTCACTGGAGTTGATGCACCTTATGAAACGCCCCTCTCGCCGGAAGTCCGGATTGACACAACCGCCATTACGCCGGATGAAGCCGCCGGACAAATCATGCTGCACTTGCAGCGCAATGGGTTTATCTAATACTCTTGGGACATTCGCTTATTTTTCGGTACTGCTGCGCACCGATCTGCAGGATGAATCGATCATCGAAAGGCCTTGAAAAATAGAGGTGGTGAGTTGTCAGAAAAAATTTCTGGTGCAATTGATAAAATCAATAAAATTCTAACCGTTGGGGGAATGGAAGATGAAACCAGAAACCTGGCCGATGCGCTGGCTGCTGATTATCATATCAGCGCAGCGCCCAACGTCCTGGATGCCGCCAAACGCCTGACAAAAGAAACGTATTCTACCATAATCCTTAACCTTGCGGATGACGGATCGGACCTGGCTGACACACTACAGACCTTAAGCCAGGTTTCGCCGGATACTCCCATCGTTGTCATCGGAAGCCCTCATGACACCCGATTAATCGTCAAGGCCATTAAAGCCGGCGCTTATGATTTTGTAACCAGACCCTATCCATCGGAAAAAATCAAATTGACGGTTCATCAGGCTCTTGAAAACCGGAGTTTGAAAAACGAAATCGATTACCTGCGTCGAGAGCAGGACGTCGTATATGATCACAACCGCATCATTGCCGTCAGCCCGGCCATGCAGAGCGTTATGAAGGCCATCAAGCGACTTGCTCAGACAAATTCCACCATCCTGGTCACGGGCGAAACCGGAACCGGCAAAAGTTTTTTATCCGGCAACATTCATTTCAACAGCCCAAGGCGCAACAAACCGTTTGTTGGGGTGAACTGTGCGAATATTCCAGAAACGCTATTGGAAAGTGAGCTTTTCGGTCACAGTAAAGGCGCATTTACAGGGGCAGACAAAACCCGAACAGGACGATTTGAGCAGGCCAGCGGCGGCACGCTTTTTCTAGATGAATTCTGTGAGTTGAGTTTTGAGCTGCAAGCTAAACTTTTGCGGGCCATCGAACAAAAATCATTCGAACGACTGGGGAGCAATAAAACCATCCGGGCTGACACTCGCATCATTGCCGCCACCAATCGAGACATCGAATCACTGGTGCGAGCGGGTAAATTCCGCGAAGATCTTTATTACCGCATCAATGTGCTCAGAATACATATGCCCCCGTTGCGTCAACGTTTGGAATGTATAGAACCTCTGGCCAATTATTTGTTGATGAAATTGAGTCGTTCCGTTAAAAAGAAATTTGAATCATTTGCACCGGATGTGATTGAGTTGTTTCAACAATACCCCTGGCCCGGCAACATTCGCCAACTATCCAACACCATCGAAAGAGCCATTTTATTGGAAGATGACAGGGAGATACGGCAGGAAAGCATTTCATTGCCGGATCTTGGTGATAAAGTATCTTCGGACCCCATGCCGATGGGTCTCAGGCTGTCTGAAGATCAGGAAAAAGATATGATAGCCGCCGCTTTGGAAAAAAACCTGTGGATCCAGAAAGATGCTGCCCGCCAGTTGGGCATTACCCCGCGAGCCTTAAACTATCGCATTAAGAAACTTGGAATTACCCATTCACGCTGGCGGAAAAATAAGTGAGACAGGGCAAGCCGGGTTTGCTGAGCTTACTGGATTGGTTGAATTCTCCTTCCCCTTCGCCATTCAGAACATTTACCTCTTTTCGGTTCTGAACGCCAATCCTGATGATGGCTTAAGGTTCACGAATAAATAAATGAAGTTTATTTTTGCATGAACCCTTAGCACTCAGCGACCCCGCTTCCCCCGCCGGTCACCGTTATCCTCCAACTCGACCCTGTGAGTTCCTCCATCCTTCCATTAAACTCGTTCCACGCCCTGGCCTCCGACCCTGCTTAACTTTCGAAGAAATAACTTTTCCGATAGTTGCGAGCATTATCAAGATAACCACAATCGATAATTCTCGACGCGGTATTTCACCCCGTAAACTCGGCGATTGTCTGCCGGCAGCTGAAATAAAACACGTGCCGGTAGGATCCAAGTTTTCAGCAATATTTTCTACAAAATCATCCGAACCGGAACTGTGATCGGTAGCCGTACGCAGGGCAAGCGGGTCGACAATGATTCCGTTGGCGATGCCGTCCGCATCACCGAAACCGCCGTCTGTCAAGGTCAAATAAACCGTTTTTCGATCGGCGCTGAAATCAATAAACTCGGAATAATCAAACCATTCATCGTTTACCGGATCATATTTGTACCAAATCCCATCGTCGTAAGCCGCCTTGGAAAGATAAATGGTCACCAATACCTCGGCTCCGGGTTCCTTTACAAGCAAACTAAAATGAATCAGCCCAAAGGCCAGAAATTTCGGCCCGTCTAGAGCGGAAAGAAGTGAATCGGTATCATCGGGGGTTTCCGACTGGATGGACAGAATTGAATCAGCATTTTCATCTTCCCCAATACTGATACCGACCTTAAAATCGCCTGTCTCGGTGGCAACGCACTTGATGTCTTCCTGATCCCGGTCCATTATTCCGTTTTTATCAAGGTCAAGGGTTGCATCCACTTCCTGATGATCCAGAACACCGTTGCCGTCTGAATCCTGTTCGAGAAATTCAGTCGTAAAATATCCAATTTCAGACCATTCCGACGCTGTCCCCTGGTTATCAACAAATTTGACTTGCCAGCTGTAATCGGTGTCTTCCTCCAGGATCAATTTCGGCACCTTCAAGGCCGTCAACGACGAACTTGAGGTGACATCAAACACACAGAATTCATCATGGACCCGAATGATCTTCCATTGGCTCTGACTGTGAACATCTTCAGTATTCAGGTCATAAAATTCGGCGGTCTCAAGCAGCGGTGTTAAACCGACTACCTCGTAATTATCCGGGGTCATCAGTTGCGGAGGATCCGGTGCAAAATTGCTTTCGTTAACTTTCGGGTCCCATCCCGAAATATACTCGTCGATGTTGCTGTACCCATCTCCGTCGGGATCATCGGCGGCATCATCTTTAAGCGGATCCAGGCCGTATAATGACTCCCAGCTGTCGGGCATACCATCGTTGTCGTCATCCGAATCGGCATTGTTGCCCTCGCCGTCACCATCCGTGTCCAGATACTCATCCGCATCATACGGAAAATCATCCTGGTCATCCGGAACCCCGTCGCCATCGCTATCGGTTACCGGCTCTCTGGTCACGTGATACCGTACAGTTATCTGTATCCTGAAGTGGAACCCTCGCCATCACTATCGGCAACCGGCTCTCTGATGACCTCAACCGAACAGGAATCTGTCGCCTGAAGCCCCTTATTATCTGTCACGACCAACTGGAAGATCAAGGTCTCGCCAGATGGATCGACATTGGGCGATGTGAAATTGGCTTCGATCTGACTGGCGTTTGAGAGATACACGGATGGTCCGCTGATTTGGCTCCAGGAATAGGCCACAACACTACCGTCCGGATCCGATGAGTTATTACCCTTTAATCTGACCACAACTCTTTCATTGACAGTCTGATTAGGACCGGCGTTGGCTACGGGCGATTGATTGTCGACGGTAAAACTGGCCGCAATCGTATGATTTTTAGTTACGTTATTAAAGGTGTAGGAGCTGACTATTCCAACCGAGACCCCATCCACCAATACATTCTGAATATGATGAGTCGCATCCGCACTAATGGTAAACGTTCGGTCGGCTCCATTATTGACCGTTACGTTGCCCGAGGGCGAAATGCTTCCATTGGCCCCGGCTGAAGCTGTAATGGTATGGGTGTGTTCGGTAATGGTAACGCTTTTGCACTCCGACCATGCTCGAAAGGCACCATGGCTATCTGTTGCCTGAGCCTTTACACAAAAGATGCCGATAGAGGGCCAGGTATGGCTCTGTGAGGAGGCCCCCCAGTTGGAAATCGACTGGTCGCCCCAGTTATACCGGATATTCAAGTCCATCACCGTCAGGATCGGACGCGCTGGTGCTGAAAGCGTAATTCGTCTGTGTGTATCCCGCTGGCAGTGCCAGAGGGTACGGATGGCGTGGCAGGATTGTGATTGGGAGTGTCGGTGGTGTGAATCAGTTCCTCTGAATAGGCACTTTCATTGCCGTCTTCATCATATGCTCTGGCAGCTAAAAAATAAGTTACGCCTTCCTCAAGATCCTTCAGTGTATATTCACAACACTCTGGTTTAAATGGATCATACACTGGGCCACAACCACTAGACCAACCTGATGAGTTGTTTGCAATATCGATACTCTCAGAGTGGACTTCAGATTCAGTGCCGTAAGTATTTTATAGCCTTTCAAATCTTCTTTCAGTATTAGGATCCCATGCCAGAGTGACCTCCGCAGCATGGGCAACCATTGGAGAAAGAAACAAGGCCAGGGCCAGTAAGGCAAGCAGGGAAACCTTCCCGCAGATCCAGTCAATTTTTCGAGGAAAATGTGTTTTCTTTGATTTCATACAAGCACCTTTCAAATATATTTAATTTACCGCGCATCGCGCAGCCTAATTGAAAGGTGCTACGGTTGCCCGGCAGCCCTGCTACCGTACCCTGTGTTTTGTGGGGTTTAGGCCAGTGGCTTTGCGTCCCGCCCTTTCGAACGGTTTGCCTTTTTCAAGCTTTGTGTTTAATTATAATAATCTGATAGGTCTTTTGTTTAGCAATTTGAGTGCCAAACGCAACTCATTCGTATTTTTCACCTAATACGCCAAGATCATTATAGATATAAATTAAACTAATTTTAGGTATTTCCAACTGTATCTTTTTTCTCAAAGTGAGCGAAATTTAGATTACGGTGTTGTAATCAGAGGTGTGATGGTAGATGGAACGCGAAATAAGAGGAAAAAAAGGTATGAAAAATCTGCCGGGTGACCAAGTTCACCGGCAAAATAATAATATGCGAATCCAACCCTTTCGAAGGTATCGGCCCATTTGGCTGCTTTCAGTGAAGCCCCGTCAGTTCCTGCTAACCGGGTAGAAATAAACCCATATTATGGCTTCTTTTACAAAACGAACAATATGCCATGTTTCAAACCTCCTCATATCGAAAACAGTCGACGACATGATCGTTTACCAAACCTGCAGCCTGCATGAAAGCATAACAAATAGTCGGGCCCACAAATTTAAATCCGCGTTTTTTCAGATCTGCGCTCATGGCAGCTGACTCCGGTGTTTGAGCAGGTATTTCCGCCGGGGTTTTCCACTTATTTTTTATGGTTTTGCCACCGACGAACCGCCAGATGTAATTGTCAAAGCTGCCGAATTCTTTTTGAACTGCAAGAAATGATACGGCATTTTGAATTGCCGCATTAATTTTAAGTTTGTTTCGAACGATGCCTTCATTGGAGAGAAGTTCAATGACTTTGCGGTTATCGTATCCGGCAACTTTGTAAGGATCGAAATAATCGAAGGCCTTTCTATAGTTTCGTCGTTTCTTCAGTATGGTAATCCAGCTCAGGCCCGCCTGAGCGCCATCCAGATATGAGAAACTCAAACAATCTGCGGTCATTGTGCAATGGCACGCCCCACTCGGTATCGTGATATTTTATATAGAGCGGATCGGCTGCCGGCCAGCTGCATCTTGATTTCAAGCATCATCCCCTTTGTAGTTGAAAAGATAAAAGCCAAGGGCTTTATCGATTCCCTCCGTAGGCGCAAATTCAGTTCCAATAATCGGCCCGTTAATGCTTCGGATGATCACTTTTTTTTTAATAAAAGCCCTTTGTAGATCGTCCGTATAAAATTCTACCTGGATGACGTCCCCGATATCACAGTCGTTACCAGCATCAATTTGAAGTTTCATCCCAATTGTGGACAAGTCCTTGACAATCATCAATCCACCACCCATCTGCTTGCCGTTGATTAGACGAATGTAAGATCCGGGCAGGTTCGTCTCTTTTCGGTATCTTTTTCGTTTCTCCAAAATGGAAGTATAGGCATGACCACACGGACACTTGACACTGACTTTGACCTTTTTGTCGAGATCGGCATATTTAGAAACATTAACCGTCTTCGATTTATGACATTTGGGACAAACAAATGTGGTCATCTTTGTGCTGGAGATATAAACTTTTTCCGTCATATCACTTCCCTCAAAATAAATTGAGTAAATTGGGTGAAAAGATTTATTATTTTTTTATCACGAAATGCCTTATTTTGAAACAGGATTTTCGCTTTAATTCAAAGCCCTGAGACAAAATCACACATGCACCTTTGGAAAAGGGCTTAAAATAGTGCCTTTTCAGTGATTTCTTCTTGTAAAACCATTAAAGACAGGCATTAATCTATTGACTTTTCAAGGATTTTAAGTTAGATTGACTACATAAAAGCTTTTATAGCTTTACTTTTAAACTCAAAAGAAGGAGACAGAAATGACAAAAGCAGATTTAATTGAACAAATGGCAAATGACGCTAATGTTTCAAAAGTCGCGGCTGGCGCGGTTCTTGACTCGTTTATGACCAACGTTACCAAGGCCTTGAAAAAGAAAGATGGGAAAGTCACGCTGGTCGGGTTTGGAACATTTATGAAGAAGCGTCAAAAAGCGCGCAAAGGCCGCAATCCTCAAACCGGCGATCCCATTAAGATCAAGGCCAGAAACGTGGTAAAATTTAAAGCCGGAAAAAAACTCAAAGACTCCATCTAGCCGATCACAAATCTTCAAAAAGGGGCAGCTCTTCAGCTTTAAGGCTGATGGCTGCCCTTTTTTTGTTCATCTTCTCACGAATAAACAGCAAGGAAGAATCTGGAATTAAACGGGGCAGAAAAAAGATGCTTGATTTCCGGCCTTTGGTTATTAGATTAAAATTAAACTTTAAAGCTTACTGGGCTCAAGAATTCTGACTGGAGACATATCCGATGAGTGGTGATTTGCCGGACCGGCAGGAAGAAAACACCTCCGAAATTGATGAAGAAACCACCGAGCCGCCCGATTACAAGGTTTTGCTGCACAATGATGACTACACGCCAAGGGCGTTTGTAGTGGAAATCCTTATGGTGGTCTTCAATAAATCGCTGGAAGAAGCCACAAATCTGATGTGGTATGTGCATAAAAACAACATCGGAGTATGCGGAATCTACCCTTTAGAAATGGCTGAAACAAAAATTGACCAGGGCACGACGATAGCCCGGGAAAATGGGTTCCCGCTAAAATTGACATTGGAAAAAGAATAGAGGAAACCGCTAATATGCAAGATTTGATGGAAAATGATATCCTGACGAAAGTAGCCAGATACAACCTGATTAGAAACCAAAGAATGGTCTATATTGATGTCCACGAAACCCTTGCCGGTGACTTGGCAGGAAAATTTGTAGCAGTTCCGAATCTCATCAATATTATTGCGAAGCAGGAATTTCAGGGAGTAGGCGCCAGCGAATCTGAGGCGTTGAGAAATTGCCTGGCAAAAATAAAGGATTCTGAGGTTGAAAATCTATTCCCGACATCCAACCCAATCACACCAGCAGACACATAACCGATGAACTCAATGGGGATGGACACTGATGCATGCGGCCGGAAGATACGATGATTGACTATAGTTGAGTGAATATTGAATAATCCGACTTAGGTATTTGTTTGAATACCGGCTGAGCCGGCCGGATCAGGGAATTACTTTCCTGTTTAGAATTTTTGTGATTTTAGGTCGGTATTCATTTTTTTTCGCCAATTTATCAGCCGTTGCTTTGATGATCAGCAACGACGCAAAAAAAAATGAAAAGCCCATGATTGCAGAAAACCCGGAAGGGTTGAAATCGAATTTGGGGGCCATCTCCTGACCAATGGCCGCGCCGACGATCAGGAGCAATATCGGAAACACATAAAGCAGGAAGGAAGCCTTCAACAGCGAGGAAGTCTTAAAGCTCAGGACGATCCGGTCTCCCACCTTGGCGCCGGCTTCATTGATGGCTTTCACCTCCATCTCAGCGTCACCACCCGAGGCGTGACAGGATCCCCTGGCCGAACAACCCGCACAATCTCCGGATTTGACTGTTTTTACCCATGCCGCCCTGGAATCGGTTTTAATAACGATACCCTGTTCCGTTGCCATAATTAGTTCTCGTTAAAGGGTTATCCGACAGCATCGGCGGCTTCCTCTTTTTCTTCAATCTCAACGGAAGGTTCATAACAAATCAATCCGCATTGTAGACATCTTGAGGCTTCAGCCTTCGCCATTTCGATGTTAAAGCCTTTTTCGATCTCCCCGCATGCAGATAGCTCCCTGTCATTACAAAACGGCATGATCTGGCGCTGACAGGCTGCAACGCTTTCAACATGATCGACATTTTGCAAAATGGATTGCGGTGTGATCACGTGCTCCGTAAGAGACGGGTCCATCCCGTACATCATCTGCTGTATGGATGCCGCCGCTCTTCTTCCGGCGCCGATGGCTTTAATGGCAGCACTGTAGTCAGCCAGAACTTCCCCCTCGGCAAACAGCCCGATTTCATTCTTTAAGACAGGTTGTTTATAGGGAGGCGTAGCTTCCCATTGCAGAGGTCGATCCCCAGGTTCGCCAAATTCAGAATCTTCCGGCTTGGACTCAATAAAGATCAACTCCGGGAAACGGCCGGTGGCGATGATTAAATTCTGAGCCGTTATGGTGGTTTTTATGCGGGTCTTGATATTCACCGCATCCAACTCGATAAGACGATCCCCTTCACCCCTCAAGCAATGGATGGCGGCATTATACAAAATATCCACTCCTTCCAAGCCCAGATTTTTCAAATCGATATCGCTAATCGTGCTGTTTTTCAAGTCCTCACGGAATAATATCGTAATTTTTTGCGCACCCGCTTCTCGGCAAATCTTTGCAGCTTCCAAAGCAAGTTTGCCGCCACCGAAAATGGTTACATCCGATTGACTGGCGAACATCTCACGACCTTTGGTTGCTAAGCTTAAAAGATCAACCATCATATAGGTGCCCGGAATGGGTGATTCAATTTCAGGCCCTGCATTCCTGGCCATCCGGCTGTCCCAGCCGCCGGCTGCCAGAAATACGGCATCAATGTCCTGTGCAAGCAGAGAGTTCACTGAAAAATCTTTTCCCATAACCTTGCCGGTCTCCGCAGTAACGCCCATTTCAAGGATCCCCTCGATGTCCCAATCGAGTATTTCATCGGGTAATCGTTCTTTGGCTATGGCACTTCGCAGCAATCCACCGAGTTTTGGATTGGCATCATAAACCGTCACGCGATGACCCAGACGGGCGGCAAAAAAAGCCGTCGAAAGTCCTTCCACTCCCCCGCCGACCACGGCAATGGAACGGCCCGATGATGGTGCCTTGTATGGCAGTATTCTCTCACCGCTTCTGCGTTCAAAATCAGCGGCAAACCGTTTAAGATAATTGATGGCCACCGGTTCATCGATGAAATTTCGACGACAGTCCAACTCACATGGACGTGGACAGATTCTTCCGATAATCGCCGGAAAAGGGTTACGCTCCTTAATGACCTGAACCGATCGATGGAAATCGCCCAGGGAAATCTGTCGAATATATTCACGAATGTCAATCCCGGCCGGACAGCTGCGCTGGCAGGGTGTGGTACATTCTTCGGTGGTGTACTCTCTCATGATCCGACGGGTAACGGAGGATAGATTAATGATGTGCTTCGGGCAGACCCGTTCGCAAGTTCCGCAACCGGTACATTTTTTTTCGTCCACCACAGGTAATCCTTGGGGCCCCATGGTGATGGCATCAAAAGGACAAACTTTTACACAGGTCCCCAGTCCCAGGCAACCGATGGTGCAAACTTTCATGCCACCGGCTAAAAGCGCCACCGCCCGGCAATCATCCAGCCCGTTATAGATATATTTTAAATCGGCCTTCTGAACGCCGAAATAACAACCCGGTCGGGCGATGTCCGGTTCTTTGGCCTCGATTTTGACCCCCATGATTTCGGCGATGGCTTCAGCGACCTCGGGACCGGCCGCCACACAAGAATTCGGTGCCGCTATTCCGGCTACGATCGCTTCCGCATTGGCGCTGCAACCCGGCAGCCCACAGCCGCCTCAGTTGGCACCCGGTAATTCGTCTTCGACAGCCAGAATCTTGGGATCAACATAAACATAAAAAATTTTCGACGCCAGAGCTAAAACGGCACTGATAACCAGTCCCATGCCCCCCATCAAAATAAGCGCTGCAGTCATAATATCACTCCAAAAATAATTTGGCCTCAGGAAATAGCATCAAACCTGCATTTCTCAAAACAGGTCATGCATTTGATGCATTTTTCTCTTATCGATAAAGGCAACCTCTTTCTTTTTCCATAAAATCGCATCAACCGGACAGCTCCGGAAACATAAACCACATTTGGTGCAGATATCCGGTTCGACTTCAAATCGCAACAACGCCACACAACGCTTGGCCGGGCATCGTTTTTCATAGATATGCGCCTCATATTCTTCTTTGAAATAGCGCAGCGTGGAAAGGACCGGGTTGGGCCCGGTTTGCCCTAACCCACACAAGGCGGTGTCCTTAATGGTATAGGAGAGTTCCTCCATGATTTCTATATCGCCGGGTTCGCCCTTACCCTGGCATAGTTTTTCCAGCAGCTGCAAAAGTCGCCGCGTCCCCTCGCGGCAAGGGGTGCATTTGCCACAGGACTCATCCTGAACAAAGTCCATGAAAAAGCGGGCCATATCTACCATGCAGGTATTTTCATCCATAACGATGGCCCCACCCGACCCCATGATGGCCCCCACTTTGGCAATGGCTTCGTAATCCACCGGAGTGTCCAGGTGTTCTTCCGGGACACAGCCTCCGGAAGGACCGCCGAGCTGGACCGCCTTAAATTTTTTCTTTCCGGGAACGCCGCCCCCGATATCATAGATGATGGTTCTGAGGGTGGTACCCATAGGCACTTCCACCAATCCGATATTATTCACATCACCGGACAGGGCAAACACTTTGGTACCCTTGCTGCTCTCTGTGCCGACGCTGGCATACCATTTGCCACCGTTTGATATGATCTGCGCAATGGAAGCCAGGGTTTCAACATTATTTAAGACGGTTGGTTTTTCCCATAACCCTTGATGGGCCGGAAAAGGCGGGCGGGGCCGCGGCATTCCGCGTTTGCCTTCAATCGATCGCATCAGGGCCGTTTCTTCCCCACAAACAAACGCACCGGCTCCCTGGTAAACATCAATGTCAAAATCAAATCCGGTTCCCAGGATATCTTCTCCCAGCAGTCCGTATTCTCTGGCCTGTTTAATAGCGATCCCCAACCGCCGGATAGCCAGAGGGTATTCCGTGCGGGCGTAGATCACTCCCTGGCGGGCATCAATGGCCCTGGCGGCGATAATCATACCTTCAAGGACGGCATGGGGATCGGCCTCAAGAACACTCCGGTCCATAAATGCCCCGGGGTCACCTTCATCGGCATTGCACAGAACATATTTTATTTCTCCGGACTTTTACGCGCAAACTCCCATTTTAACCCGGTAGGAAAACCGGCACCGCCGCGTCCCCTGAGTCCGGAAATTTTCACTTCTTCAATGATCTGTTCCGGAGTCATTTCCTGAAGGGCTTTTGCGGCCCCAAAATACCCGTCCCTGGCGATATATTCATCGATAAGTTCCGGATCGATAACCCCCTTGTTGCGCATCACCCAGAACATTTGATTGGCAAAAAAGGGAATCTGATCCATGGCCGGGATGGTTTCCTTGGAAGCGGGCTCGACATAAAATAATTTCTTGACCGGACGGCCCTTCAAAAAATGCTCCTCAACCAGATGCGGTACATCATCTACTTTAAGCTTCTGGTAAAAAATTCCCTCAGGCTGCACCAGCATTACCGGACCGACAGCGCAAAAACCGTTACAGCCGGTTTCGATAATTTTGATTTCCTCGGCGAGCCCCTGTCGATCAAGCTCTTTTTGAAGGGCTGTTAGAAATTCTCGCGTTCCACTGGCATGGCATCCCGTTCCGCCGCAGAGCATCAACTGGGTTCTAACCTTATTCATTCTATTCTCCTGCAATTCATGATTTCAAATCACCGGAAACCATCTTGTCCTCTTCGATCATTTGTTACTCATACTTTTCGAGAGTCTCAATGACCTTTTCAGCCTTCACCCCGCCGTAGGTGTCCTGATCCACCACCACCACCGGGGCAAGTCCGCAGGCACCCAGGCATCGC
This sequence comes from uncultured delta proteobacterium, assembly GCA_963723215.1. Taxonomy (GTDB): domain Bacteria; phylum Desulfobacterota; class Desulfobacteria; order Desulfobacterales; family JAFDCJ01; genus JAFDCJ01. The sequence goes on along the minus strand of CAVRQG010000003.1, from coordinate 42,295 downwards.
ACGGCTTCCAGGGAAAACCGCCGGTCCTCGGAGGTACCGCCTTGTTTTAGGTTATATTTATTTTCAATACGGTTGACAGCTTCCTGTATGCCCTTTACATAGCAGGCCGTTCCCATGCAAACTTTGATCAAGTGGCGCCCTTTGGGTTCAAACGAAAACAGTGAATAGAAAGAGGCAACACCAAAAACCTCACTGGACGAGAGGTTAAGTCCGTAGCTGATATAGTCAATCAACTCAACCGGAAGATATCCGACAACATCCTGACATTCCCGCAACACGCCGATGACTGAACCCGGGACGTCCCGATTGGCAGTAATAATATCATCGACTCTTGTCCACATATCATTTGTAATATCAGAATGTTGAGGATGATTGTCTTCAGTCATATAATAACCCTCCGGTGAATAGTAGTGAAATGGATCGGTAATCAAAGAATTTAGGGTTGGTATATCACATAAAAGGATAAGAATGTCAACGATCTGAAGGCTTTCGATTTCAATAATCACCGGGGCAGCGGGTGCTACATTCTGCAGTTCACAATAAAATGTTCAACTTAGAATGATTTGAATATTTGTGGATTGTCGTCAATTTTAAAAAGATAGAGCATAGCGTATTCATTTCCATTGTCGACGAGATCCGGATTAGGAAACCGCCACCCCCAATCGGCTTAAACTCGAGTGTAGGATCCCCTACTCGCCCTCAAATTCGACAATCGAAAAGACTTTCCGATCACCCAGCTTTTCCCGGCCGTTTAAATCAGGCAACTCTAAAACAAATGCGCATTCAACAATTTCGCCACCCAATTTTTCAACCAGATTTGCAGCTGCTGAAATCGTGCCTCCGGTGGCCATTAAATCATCTATGATGACGACTCTTTCACCTTTTCGAATAGAATCCTCATGTATCTCGATGACTTCTTCTCCGTACTCTAATGTGTAGGATTCACTAATTGTGTTATAGGGAAGTTTGCCGTTTTTCCGTATCGGAATCATCCCTAAATGCAAGTTATACGCCAATACGGATCCAAATAAAAATCCCCTGGCATCAATGCCGACAATTTTATCGATCTTCTCATTTACATAGCGATCATAAAAAATAGTGCAAATTTGTTTGAATGCCTGCGGGTCCAGCAATAATGTCGTAATATCTCTGAATATGACTCCTTTTATGGGCCAATCAGGTATGGATCTTACTTTACTCTTTATGTAATCACAGGCTTCTTTATAGCTATAATTAGTATTTACAGCTGCGGAAGGAATGGTAGATTTCATTGAGCACCTTTTTGTTCAGATAATTCATGAATTGCTTTCAATAATATTTTTTTTACGTTATCGACGTTTTTATTAAAAACGGCCAAAATATCCTGCCAGGCCGGCATTTCTTCGTCTTCTTTCCAGCAATCGTAATCCGTCGACATTGCAATAACGGCATAGGGAATCATGGCTTCCTTTGCCAGGGCGGCTTCGGTGGCCACAGTCATGTTAATGATATCCGCTCCCCATGCAATAAACATCTTTGACTCCGCCCGAGTCGAAAATCTGGGCCCCTCGATAGTCACCAGGGTTTTATCTTTGTGCACCCTGAACCCCAGATTACCGGCAACGGTATAAAGCAATTCGCTTAAAGATTTATCAAAGGGATCAGCCATAATCTCATGGAACATTCCCTGACTGAAATCGTCATGAAAGGTATTAATTCTTCGTTTGGTGAAATCAATAAATTGACTGGGAATAACAAAATCACCTCTGCCGATTTCCTCTTTTAAGCTTCCGCAGGCATTGGTTGCGATAATATGCGTAACCTCCAGATCTTTGAGGGTCTGTATATTGGCACGGTAATTAGTATGGGTTGGACTAAATTGGTGGTTAGGGCCATGCCTGGGCACAAAAACGACATCGACGTCGTTTAGCTTGCCGATTTTTATCGTGGTTTCACCAAAAGGTGTGGCCCAATGCCGGCTTTGCAAATCTTTGATCATGTCAGGATCATCTAATCCGGAACCACCGATAAGGCCGATTTTCATTGATATTTCCTTTCACCCATTAGTAAATTATCGCGCAAATTGAATCATTTAGAATAAACTATACCCAAAAAATTTAAGATAACCCAATCGATTTATAAAAGCCAGTAAAATTATCTAAGAAATCGATCTAGGCCATAATGGCTGCTGCTGTTGGACAATCAGCTCCCTTGACAGCCAGCCGGCTTTAGCCTATACTTTCCCGGTAACCTGGGAAGGCTTATACGCTTTCTAACTTGCTCAGATTCTCTGATTTTAACCGGAATGGGTTTTGGACGGAGCAGATGAAATTATCGCAAATTGTTGAAACTCTGGAAGCAAAGGTCCTCACGGGAGATCGACCTTTTGGAGAAAGATATTGACACCTGCGGTGCCAGTGACTTGATGAGTGACATTCTGGCAGGATTGTCGGAAGGATGTATACTGTTGACGGGACTGACCACCGTCCAGGTTATCCGGACAGCCATGGTGGCAGGTGTCGGCGCCGTCGTTTTTGTCAGAGGCAAGACACCACCCCGGGAAGTGATCGATTTGGCTGAAAACCAGGACCTGCCCTTACTATCAAGCCCGTATTCCATGTTTGTTTCGTGCGGTAGATTGCACGCCTGCAATTTAACCGGCCTCGATGGCCGGCGATAAAGAAAATATTGAATACTGAAGATTGAAGATTTGAGGTATTCTATCTTTATAAATTAAGGTTGTAACCGTTTAGTGTAATCATGGTTCAAACATTCACGGATTCACGACAGTTTTTCTTTGGTGAATCGCGGACCCTTACTTTCCGTGATATGGTCGCGACACGGAGGACAGGAAAATAAATAAGGATCGCGGTGCCCGGTAATATATCGATTTCTGAATCAATGGGATTCCATAAATATTCATTTTTCAATCTTCAATATTCATTTGTATTTCCGCTATGTCTGCCTTACAAAAAAGCTACCACATCAAATCAAGAGATTTCATCCGTGCCGGAGAAGCATCCATCAAGATTCAGACGCTTCTCAAATCCCTCAACTATCATCCACAGCTGGTGCGCCGGGTAGCCATATGCGGTTACGAAGGTGAGATGAATGTCGTCATGCACGGCGGTGACGGATCACTGAGTGTCACCATCAATACCGACAAGCTGGTTATGGAAATTTCTGATGACGGCCCCGGAATCGTTGATATTGAGAAAGCCATGCAAACAGGATTTTCAACAGCTTCCGATGAACATCGCGAAATGGGATTCGGCGCCGGGATGGGGCTGCCGAATATGAAAAAAAATGCCGATGAGATCACCGTTGAATCTGAAAAAAGTCAGGGAACCCGCGTCCGAATGGTATTTTTTATCGACAAGGGAGGTGATGGCGGTTGACGGATATGCAACAGCCCTCGTGTTTCGTTCATTTTGATAAAAATTTGTGCCGCGGCCATGCCTCCTGTATCCGTGCATGTCCAACCAAAGCCATTCGTATCGTAAACAAGCGGACCGTCAACGTTGTCGGTCAATGCATCGGATGCGGCGAATGCATCCGGGTATGCGACGCTGGAGCGGTGAGCGCGGCAGCGACGGAACCGAAAAAATCGGTTGCGACCACGTTGCCATCGCCCTGGTCTCTCCGGTTCTGTACGCTCAGTTTCCGGGGGTCATGCCGAAAGATATTCTCATGGGATTGCGGCAGATGGGTTTTCGGCACACCATCGATATGTCCTATTTTTTGGAAATATTTCATTACGCCACTGAAGAGTTCATAAACCGCAATCGTAAATCAAATAAAGCACCCTGGCCGCTGATCTCGCCCGTCTGTCCGGTGGTGGTGCGACAAATTGCATTTCAGTTTCCCAGCCTCATGCCCCACGTCCTGCCCGTATTGAGGCCGGCAGCGCTCATGGCACAGGAGGTCAAACGACGCATTATCCCGTATTATCGGAAATCAGGAGATGCAGTCGTGTTGTATTACATCAATCCCTGTCCCACTAAAATGGATCAAAATTGCACGAATGCCAATGGGCAGGCGGATATTGCTGAGGTTGCCCTGGGGATCAATGATATTTTTCCGGTATTAAGCCGCCATGTTGAACAGATTAAAGAATCCGATACAATCCCGTTTGACCAGACGCGATTCGAATATGAAACCTGTGCCACGGGCAATGCATCCATGTGGGCAATGTCCGGCGGGGAAATTGCGGAAATGGATTTCGATCGTTCCCTTGCGGTTTCCGGACTCGAGGAAACCATCACCTATCTTCAGAAAATTGAGATGGGTCTTTTTAAAGATATCGAATACATCGAATTTCGAACCTGCCGTGAGGGTTGTCTGGGAGGTGTGCTGACAGCCATCGATAAATATCTGGCCAAGAGTGCTGTTCAAAAGATGGTCAAACTGTTTGGACTCGGTCGGCGCCTGACCCGCGAAAGCATCTTGCGCATGTATGAAAAAGGACATTTCCAAATGGAAAAAAGTCCCGCCAAATTAATCGAGTTATATGGAACCAGGCAAGATGCCTTGTCCCTCGAGTCATTGCAGGAAATCGAGGAAATCATGGAGCTTTTAAGGGACACCGATTGTGCTGCCTGCGGTGCGCCCGACTGTCGGACATTTGCAGAAGATATTGTCCGCGGCAGTGCCTCCTTGCAAGATTGCCTCTGGATAAGTGCCCATAGCAACACCAAACGCAAACGGATAAAGGGGAAAAGTACCATGACAGTTAACGATCTTGTGGAACGATTTGGTTTGCAGGTTGTCACCGGTGACAAAGGCCTTGATCGCCAGGTTGAAGACGGCTACTGCGGTGATTTGCTCAGTGAAATTATGGGCAATGCCCCCGAAGGGTGTGTCTGGTTAACCATCCAGGGGCATCAAAATATTGTGGCGGTGGCTGTTTTGCGTAATATGGCCGCCGTCATTATTACCGGCGGCCAAACACCGGATGACGAAACCCTGAAAAAGGCAAATCAGGAAGGAATTCCCATCCTGCTATGGCCTGAGTCTTCTTATCAACTTGCCGGTCGTCTGTATGCCACTGGCATCGGGAATATCGGGGTCGAGTAAAAAATTGCGAGAATTATCGCTTCATATCCTGGATATTGCTGAGAACGGGATTACCGCCGATGCCGATTTAATAGAGATCTTGGTGGAAGAAGACCACACCATGGATCAGTTGACCATTAAAATCACAGACAACGGGCAAGGGATGCCCGCCGAAAAGATTGAAAACATAAACGACCCCTTTGTTACTTCCCGTACAACGCGCAGGGTCGGTTTGGGCCTGTCACTGTTAGCGGCGGCGGCAGAGCGCTGCGAAGGCAGACTCACAGTGAAGACCGAACCGGGTGCCGGCACGCAGGTGGGAGCTACTTTTCGTCACAGCCATATTGATCGTGCCCCCGTGGGAGATATGGCCGCAACCATTACCACCTTGATTATGGGCAATCCGCAAATCGATTTTGTTTACACCCACATCATTAACGGTGAGGAATTCACCATGGACACCCGGGAGCTAAAAGCAGAAATGGGAAATCACTTCTTGACAAACCCTGTCGTAATCCATCATTTAACAGCATCCATCCGCAATTCACTTGGACAATTGACAGTCAAAAACGGCCAATAAGAATAAAGGGGACAAATCATGGCAAAATTGACAATCGACGATTTAAAAAGAATAAAGGAACAAACGGCGAAGAGTACGTCCCTGCGTGACGGCGATGCAAACGTAAAGATAACGGTCCACATGGGTACCTGCGGAATTGCCGCCGGTGCGCGGGCGGTGATGAACGCACTGATGGAGGAGATGGCCATAGCCGACCGGCAAGACATCCGCGTGGTCACATCCGGCTGCATGGGAATGTGCAGCAGCGAGCCCAACGTAACTGTTGAAATCCAGGAAGGAGCACCCATCGTCTATCAGCACATGGACGCCAACAGGATGCGCCAGGTATTTAAACGCCATGCCCTTCTGGGCGAAGTTCAAACGGATTTTGCTTTGGCAAAAATGTGATTACAACTGACACCCAGAGGGTTAAATGAAAGTAGACGGCAACGACATCCGCACGATTTGGCTCGCTAAACATGAAAAAAGTGTAAAAATCATCGATCAGCGAAAACTTCCCCATGAATTGGCGATTGTGGAGTTAAAAACAGTTGACGACGCCATCAAGGCTATCAAAGACATGTATGTCAGGGGCGCACCCCTTATCGGGGTGACCGGTGCTTACGCGGTTTACCTGGCAGCCTTGAATGCTCCGGACAGTCAAATTGACAAGGAATATTTGCAGCATGAAGTCCGTCGCATAATATCCGCCCGACCCACAGCTATCAATCTTGCATGGGGTGTCGACAGGGTGTTGTCGGAAATTTTAACCATATCGGAACCTGCAAAGAAAATTGAGGCAGCTAAAAATATCTGTCGTGCAATTACTGAATTGGAGGTGGAAAACTGCCGAAAAATCGGAGAGTACGGACTATCTTTGATTGAACAAATCAGTCACCAAAAAGAAGGTAAAACCGTCAATGTTCTGACCCACTGCAACGCCGGCTGGTTGGCCTGTATCGAATACGGCACGGCCACCGCTCCCATTTATGCTGCATTTGACAAAGGCATCGACATTCACGTCTGGGTGGATGAGACGCGGCCCCTCAACCAGGGAACCCGGCTGACGGCCTGGGAACTCGGCAAACACGGCGTTAACCACACCATTATCACCGACAATGCCGGTGGTCATCTGATGCAACATGCCATGGTGGATATGATTATCGTGGGAACCGACCGAACCACGACAGCCGGCGATGTGGCCAACAAAATCGGTACCTATCTAAAGGCACTGGCTGCCCGGGACAACAATGTGCCTTTCTATGTTGCGCTACCCTCCAGCACCATTGATTGGAACCTTAAAAACGGCGTCAAAGATATCCCTATCGAGCATCGTGATCCCGATGAAATAAGATATGTTCACGGAATGGATCAGGACGGACTTACCAGTGTTTTGATTTGCCCGCAGACCAGTCAAGCAGCCAATTTTGCTTTTGACGTCACGCCGGCGAAATTGGTAACCGGGTTTATTACCGAAAGGGGAGTCTGCAAAGCGACGGAAAAAGACATCCGGAGACTTTTCCCTGATCAAGGCAGATGAGAAAAAAAGATGACGGAGGACAGAAGGCAGAGGAAAGAGGGAATTAAGTCGGCATAGAGCATGAGTCGTAGATAGCCAAAAATCTTGAGCGATCCTGGCAAGTGAAATGATCCAACGAAATATTCATTCGAAAATACTCAATCTTTTTAATATGCTGACGGAACTTGAAAAAAAACTTATTGCTTCAATTCAGGAGGATATTCCGGTAACCGATCGCCCTTATCTGGCTATCGCAAAAAAGCTGGAGATATCGGAAGAGACATTGCTTGAAAATCTTCAAAGTCTGTGCAGCCGCGGATTCATACGACGATTTGGCGCCACCCTGCGTCACCAGAAAACAGGATTCACCGCCAATGCCATGGCTGCCTGGCAGGTCGGTGAAGATCGCATTGACGAAGTCGGAAACAAAATGGCCGCTTTCCGGCAAGTCTCCCACTGTTACCGGCGCAATCCCACCGATGGCTGGCCATATAATCTTTACACCATGATTCATGCCGCCGACAAAGCAGCCTGCCGTCAGACCGCCCGCAAAATGTCCCAGGCCGCTTCGGTCGAAACGTACACCCTGCTCTTCAGTCGCAGAGAGCTGAAAAAAACCTCGATGGTATATTTCCCCTCGGATGAGGATGACTGAAAGAATATGCCGTCCGGCGAAACACCTCATGTTCTTCTCATCAACCCCTGGATCCATGACTTTGCTGCTTACGACTTCTGGGCCAAACCCATGGGTCTTCTCACCATCGCTTCCAGGTTGAGGCATCACGGTATCCAGGTATCCTATATCGATTGTCTGGATCGATTTCACCCCCGGGCTCCCAAAACCGACCCGAACGCAAGATACGGCCGCGGGCCTTATCTTAAAACCCGCATTCCAAAACCTCCCGGATTAGATGATGTACCCCGCTATTTTTCCAGGTACGGAATAAAATCGCAGTGGTTCAAAGATGATCTTCTTAGACAAGCTCGGCCCGATCTCATCCTGGTCACATCGTTAATGACGTACTGGTACCCGGGTGTTCAGGAGACTATTGAAATCATCAGATCGGTGTTTCCACAGACACCCATCGTGCTGGGCGGAATATACGCCCGGCTGTGTCCCGAACATGCCAAAAAAAACTCCGGTGCGGATCATGTGGCCGACGGACCGGCGGAGAAAAATTTATTTTCCTTAGTACGCCGATATACCGGTTATTCAGTCGATCCGGCGTTTGATCCGCAGCATCTGGATAGTTACCCCTACCCAGCCCTTGATTTGCAAACCAAGCTCAATTATGTTCCCCTACTGACTTCCAAAGGCTGTCCCTTTCGTTGTGCTTACTGCGCGTCCCGCTTTCTGGAACCCAATCGCTTGCTGCGCAGCTCTGAAGCAGTCATAGAAGAAATCGAATACTGGCAAAAAACCTATGGTCTAAGGGATTTTGTTTTATATGACGATGCGTTTCTGGTGGATGCCGACCGGCACGCAATTCCCATCTTAGAGGAAATTCTCCGCAGGGAATAAAAGTACGCTTTCACACACCCAATGCCGTGCATATCCGCGGAATAAACTCACAGACCGCCCGGCTTATGTTCAAAGCCGGTTTTACCACCCTGCGTCTCGGGTTGGAGACAGCCCAATTTGACCAACGCGAGGAAATCGACCGAAAGGTCTCTGAGCAAGAGTTTAAGCGGGCTGTAAACTGTCTGAGAGAAGCCGGGTTTAGAAAAAACCAGGTCGGCGCGTATCTCTTGGTAGGCCTTCCCGATCAGAAATTAGACGCTGCCAAGGCTTTCAATCGATATCGTAAAACAGATTGGAATTACCCCCATAGCAGCCTACTACACACCCATTCCCCATACAGCTCTGTGGCCCAAGGCGGTAGCTGCTTCGCGCTATGATCTTGAATCCGATCCCGTATTCACCAACAATGCCGTGCTGCCCTGCCAGAAGCAGCCTTATAATTGGCAAACCATCAGCGAACTCAAAGAGCTGATTAATAAGTGAAACAGACACTGAAATTCAGCCATTTTTTCTCGATTGGTATTACTTCATAGGATCTGACACCTCATATGAAACTACATTTCAAAAGTTGGAGTTGATTCCATCCTGGGCCGCTTTGCCTTTGTAGGTTGGGTTGAGCCTACTCCAGGCATTGTTGGGTTTCGTTACACTCAACCCAACCTACATTTTGCCGGTGTTATTGCGAAATGCGAAACCCAACAACAGCCGATTTAGGAACCGAGCCCCAAAAGTTTCTATTCCGATCAGACTGGACGCTTTTCAGGCCAGTGGTTTGGCTGAACTCTATAGCCAGAATCCATAAACCCTGAACCCTGTGCCCTTAAACCTTGAACCCTTGAACCCTGAACCTATGCCTTACATCACTGTTTTTAATTGACACTCGCCTACCATCCCCCTATACTCCCCGTCGTTGTAATAATCCAGAGATAGAAAAAAGGAGACAGATATCTATGCTACGTTTGACCTCAATTGATCTTGATAAATTGAAAACCGATACCCTTGCCATTGCCGTGTGCGAGGATGGAGATATTCATGATGACCCGAAAATCAAAGCGATTGTCGAAAGAGCATTCAAGCTCGAGGAATTTAGCGGGGAAAAAAATGAAACCGTGACGCTCTACGATTTACCGGATATTAAGGCCCAACGGGTGATCCTGTGGGGACTTGGCAAACTTGAAAAAACAGATCGTGAAGCGCTGCGAAGCATGGCGGGTCAAACGGTGAAGCATTGCATTAAAAGGCAACTGACAAACCTGTGCTTCGCGGTACCCGAACCTTCAAAGTTAAAAATGGAGATGTCCGAAGTTTTAGAAGCCTTGCTGGAAGGTGCCTATCTTGGAAATCACCTGTTCCACAAATTCAAGGGAGAGGTAAAGAAAAAAGCACTCAGGCAAATTCATTTTCGAACCACAAAACAAATCACCCAAAAAATGCGACAATTATCACTAAAAATTGCTGCTATTTGTGAGGGGACCACCCAGGCCAGGGATTGGATCAACACACCTTCCAATGAAAAAACGCCTGAAAAATTGACCCGATCCATTGTAAACCTGGCAAAAAAACAGCGCCTGAAAGTCCAAGTGCTGAATGAAGCCCAACTCAAGCAAAACAAATTCGGTGCCTTGCTGGCGGTTGCCGCCGGTAGCCAGAGCAAACCCAGTATGGTCCTACTCGAGCACAAAGTTCCAGGTGCAAAGAAAACCCTGGCATTGGTGGGCAAAGGGGTGACCTTTGATTCCGGGGGTCTGAATATCAAGACCGGTCCCTCTATTTCAGACATGAAATCAGATATGTCCGGTGCGGCGGCAGTGGCGGCGACCCTGATGTCAGCCGCCAAGCTCCAACCGAAAGTAAATATTATCGGTGCCATTCCCATTGTCGAGAATATGCCGTCCGGCCGGGCAGTCCGTCCCGGGGACATCATCCGCAGTTATGCCGGCAAAACCGTTGAAATCGGCAACACCGATGCGGAAGGTCGATTGATCCTGATTGATGCGATATCCTACGTGATCAAAAAATACAAGCCGCATTTGCTCATTGATCTGGCAACCTTGACAGGGGCTTGCGTTGTTGCCTTGGGGGATAAAATTGCCGGTGTGTTTTCCAATGACGATGACCTGGCCGCCGGCATTATTGCGTCCGGAGAGAAAACCCATGAGCGCTGCTGGCGGATGCCCCTGCCGGAAGATTATAAAGAATTGCTCAAGAGCGATTATGCGGACATGAACAACATCGGCAGTTCCCGTTCGGGAGGTGCAATTACTGCGGCGCTTTTTCTTTCGGAGTTCGCCGCCGATACCCGCTGGGCACATATCGACATAGCCGGTCCGGCCTACCTTAAAGCGGAGAGTGCTTACTGCGGTCCGGGCGGGACGGGATTTGGCGTGAGGTTGCTTAGTGAAATGATAGAAAAGATTTTGTAGTATGACACCTCGTCTACCAGCCGCCCATAAGATCCTGCCCTCTGCGACGGGCGGCTTCTTCCTGCAAGCTATGGAACCTTGCACCGACAAGCGTCGCCAGGTTCGACATCACCACATAGCCGATATCCGGATCTTTTTCGAAGAGCTTTAAGAGCTTTTCTCTTTTGACCTTGATTAACTTACACCCGCCTTCGGTGCTGTATCCTGCAAGCCGATATTTGTTAGGCGGCACAATGCTCGACCAGCCGAAAGCACCCGCTTCAGATATTGATGATAGGGCGTTTTCTTCAGATGAAGCGAGTCCCGGAAAATCAAAACGCAATTCCACCCGTCCTTCCCTGACGATCCAGAGATAGGCAGCATTTTCACCTTTCTCAAAAAGCCGGGTTTCCTGCTGAAATGCCGCCTCTTCACCGCATTTCATGATTTCAGCGAGCTGCTCATTGTTTAGGCCCTGAAAGATTTCGATATTTTTAAAAAATTCTAAGCTTAGCATAATGATCTCCTTTGAATCGGATGGAACGATTCAAACACAGTCCAAGCACCATCAATATTACAGACCTCGTAGTTTACTATAAAACAGATGGAATTTCTTCACTCCCTAAATTCCTGAATCCCTCAATCCCCCAATTCCTGAATCCCTAAATTAAATTCATGAGTCCAATTGTAAGCACAAGCGGACCACGTCCGCCACCCCTAACCCAGGACAAAATCAGTCTGAACTTCACCTGCAAGGATATGTTTCTCGAAGATCTTTCGGATTTTATCGGGATTCATTTTCTGGTAAATCACCGGATCTTCACCTTCTATCTCTACCGTCACGTTGGGTTCGGTAGCGCACTTGCCAAGGCACCCGCCATTTTTTATCCGGATGTGCGGCCGATCAGCCTGCGCCATTTCATCCATCAAGGCGCTCATTACTTCACGGGCACCGGCTACGATGCCACACGTTGCCAGATGCACGGTAACCTGAATGCCGGCATAGGAGGGTGCCCAGGCTGAATCCTGCAACTGGTTGAAGCGTTCCCCAATGATTTTGACCAGATTCGACATGAGCCTATAACCGATTTGAGAATCCGCCTTAAAAGCTTTGAGCAGATTTTCTCTTTCAATCTGGATCACTTTACAGTCCCTGGTAGCACAGTATGCCGACAATCGATATCTGTTCGGCGCCACAAGGCTTGACCAGCCGAAACTCATAAATTTGAAGATTGACGAGATTGTGTTTTTGGTTGAAGTGGGACGATCCGGCAAATCAAATCGCAGGTCAACCTGTCCTTTTTGCACAATCCACAGGCAGGTAGCATCCTCTCCTTCACTGAAGAGCTTATCATTTTGCCGAAAGTCCTTTTCACGGCAATGGTCCAGAAGACCGGCAAGCTTACTGTCGTCCAGGCCTTTGAATACCTCAACACTTTGCAGAAAGTCGAGATCTGTCATCTCTACCCCCTTTTCCTTACTTGAATTAAGTGATTTTGGAATCGTTCTGTGGTCGGTTCAGAATAAATTCATCCGTCTACGTTAAATCATCCCCGGCCGCTGAGCCACATTATGCAGTGAATAGCTGAATTTTGCAAGATACAAGTATTATAATGTATCGCACAGTATCCGGTACTCAGGTTCCAATCCTTCGCCCATGCTTACCTTTAATAGCCAGGCGGATTTCTGCGAAAGTCGGTGCTGCCAAAGCAAAAACAGTTTTTACCTTACCGATATCATCCAGGAAATGGGCATCTGAGGATGATATACAGGGTAAATTCATGACGCCGGGAACCTTTTTGCGAACGTCATCCAGCGGTACCCGATAGGAAACTTCCAATCCATCGAGAGCTAGATCCTCCGGAATAAACCCGAGCTGGCCAATGATACCATAGGATGGACGGTCGACATGCGAGGCAATGCTTAACCCCCCAAGTTTATGTATCTTCACGACAATCTCCTGCAGACTCAGCCGCGAGGCCCCAATCAGCAAACGGGAAACTTCTCCGCGCACCTCATCATTTTCATCTACGATTACCTGATATCCGAACAGCTTGGTCTGGTTTTCGCCGGGCAGATGGGTATAGACGAATTCCTGCATAGCGTGGGCCTGCTCAACGGCGCTAAAAATTCCCAGGACGTGGACTTCCTCTCTGGAACAAATTTCCATCCCCGGAAGAACGCAAAGCCCCAACTCTTCTCCCAAACATATCGCCGCCTGAACATTTTCCGCTGAATTATGATCACAAATGGCAATAATATCCAACTGTTGATCGATACTTTTATGGACGATTTTTTTGGGACTCATTTCCCAGTCGGAGCAAGGCGAAAGACAGGTATGAATATGAAGATCTGCATTGAAATACCTCAGTGATGCAGTTTCTTCAATGCTTGCTGATGGTTGTGGCTTCAAGACTCTACCTGCTTGGATTTATTCAATGGAAATTGAATGTGACAGCAGCTCAAAAGTCGTTGAGAATTTTCGCTCGATAGCGATAGAACTTTAGTTTGCAAAATAATATAGGGTAAACGCTATCGGTTGTCAACGCATAATGAAAGCGGCAACCCTTCAACCTTTTCGGTCGGTCGGGACGAAGCCGAAAACGAGGCCCAAAGGGCAAACGACACCAGGGGTGGACTCCGCAGACAAATATCGCAAGAAAACAGTATTTATTTTTTTCAAATTCTGTTATACATTTTTATTCTTTATGGGATACTCAGATATCCTGATGCCAAATAGATGCGATATAAAAAGGCGGTTCCATGAAAGCATTACTGATATACCCTTCATTCCCGGATACCTTCTGGAGTTTCAGACATTCGCTTAAATTCATTCACAAAAAATCTGCCTTCCCCCCCCTGGGATTATTGACCGTAGGGTCCATGTTGCCTGACACATGGGAAAAACGGCTGATTGATCTGAATGTAACCAAGCTGACAGATAAAGATCTGGCATGGGCGGACTATGCCTTTGTCAGCGCCATGGTAGTCCAAAGGAAGTCGGCGCGTCACACCATCACCCGTTGCAAAAAAGCAGGTGTCAAAGTGGTGGCGGGAGGCCCTCTTTTCACGGCCGAGTATGAACTGTTTGATGAGGTTGATCATTTTGTGCTCAATGAAGCGGAACTTACCCTCCCCTCTTTTCTGACGGATTTTAGCCACGGATGCGCCCGGCGCATTTATAAAACTGATGAGTTTGCCGACATCGGACAAACACCCACTCCCATGTGGCGACTCATCAATCTGAAGCACTATGCAACCATGAGCATCCAGTTTTCCCGGGGCTGCCCGTTTAATTGCGACTTTTGCAACGTAACCACCCTGCTGGGCCATCGGGTACGGATTAAAACCTCTGAGCAAATCATAGCCGAATTGGACAGCCTCTATCAAATGGGTTGGCGCGGGCAGGTTTTCTTTGTAGATGATAATTTTATCGGCAACAAAAAGTACCTGCTGGATCAGCTCTTGCCCGCCTTGATTCAATGGCGCAAAAAGAAAAAGGGGTTTTTATTCAACACGGAGGCTTCCATTAATCTGGCCGACAATGAGGATTTAATGGAAACCATGGTGGAAGCCGGATTTGATACCGTTTTCATCGGGATCGAGACTCCCGATGAAGAGGGCCTGGCCGGCTGCAACAAAAAACAGAATAAAAACCGCAACCTGATCGACAGTGTCAAACGTATCCAGCGTACCGGCCTGCAGGTCCAGGGTGGATTTATCGTCGGATTCGACTCCGACGGCCCATCAATCTTTCAAAGACAAATTGATTTTATTCAAAAAAGCGGCATCGTAACCGCCATGGTGGGGCTGCTCCAAGCGCCCCCGGGCACCAAACTGTATGAGCGCTTAAAAAAAGAGGGTCGGCTTCAGGGTTTGGTTTCCGGCGACAACGTGGACGGCACCACAAACATCATACCAAAAATGGACCTGAACCAGCTGCTCAAAGGGTATCAAAAGATTTTAAACAATATCTATCGGCCCCGGCCCTATTACCAACGCATAAAAACCTTCTTGCGGGAATATAAAGCCCCCAAGATTTCTATCCCGGTGGACTTCCAGCGCTTCCTGGCGTTTTTCCGCACCTCGATTAGAATCGGAATTTTCGGCAAAGAACGAATACAATACTGGAACCTGCTCGTGTGGACGCTCTTCCGCTGTCCGAAGCTCTTGCCGCTGGCCGTAACTCTGGCGATTCACGGCCATCATTTTCGCAAGATATGCAAATTGTAATTTAAAAACATCTGAAATCTTAGATTCATCCGTGCGCTATATTTTAAAACCAGGAATATTCAAGCTTCCCAGTCTAGATTCCTTTCTTCTGATTCATTACGATATCAGATGTCTGGCTCTCGGTTTAACACTGAGTATCTCAAAATCAAAAAATATCGGCAAATCCAACGACTTCAAATATTAGGGGGAAATATGACCGACCGAAAAATCATTGTAAATTCCTGGAATGAATGGGACCCACTCAAGCATATAATTGTCGGCCGAGCCAATGGGACCATGGTAACAGCTCCTGAACCGGCCATTGCACGCGACTGGCCGAATCACGGATTTCCCTTGGGGACATATGGTCCCTTACCCAAAGAGATGGAAGAAAAAGCCAACGAACAGCTGGACAACTTCGCCAAGCTTCTCGAAGACCGGGGGATTCGCGTTGATCGCCCCACACCACTGGATTTCAGTCAGAAGGTTCAGACGCCCGATTGGCAACAGGACTCCATGTTTGGCTGCATGCCGCCACGGGATGTCCTTTTAACCGTCGGCCCTGAAATTCTCGAGGCCACCATGTCTCAACGCAGCCGCTGGTATGAGTATCTGTGTTATCGTCCCTTGCTCGAACAATATTTCCAGGCGGACCCCAATTTCAGATGGGAAGCGGCGCCAAAACCCCGACTATCCGAAGATAGCTACAAAGATGACTATTGGAAAAAATGGAAACAGAAGAGCAAAGAGGAAAAGGATCAGGCAATTCACAACCGGGATTGGGTCCTGACTGAAAAAGAACCATGCTTCGATGCGGCCGATATTTCACGAGCCGGCAAAGACTTGTTCGTATATCATTCATCGGTAACCAACAAAGCCGGCTTTGAATGGCTGCGCCGCCATTTTCCGGCTCACCGATTACATTCAATCTGGTTTTATGAAACGAATCCGATCCATATCGATGCGACCTTTGTGTTGCTGCGCCCGGGCCTGGCCCTCAGCAATCCGATCCGCAAACCTCTGGCGTCTAAAATGATTGAATTCTTCGAAAAAAATGAATGGGAAATCGTAGAATGCGCCGAGCCGGCTCTGGACGACTATCCGCCCTTGTCGTTTTGCAGCAAGTGGCTTTCGATGAACACGCTGATGCTGGATCCCAAGACCGTCTGTGTGGATGCCCAGGAAAAAAAGCAGATGGAACAATTTGACAAGCTCGGTTTTGAAGTCATTCCTGTGCCCTTTATCGATGTGAGTGCCTTCGGTGGCGGTCTGCACTGTGCCACCGCAGATGTATACCGGGAAGGAAGTTGTGAAGATTATTTTCCAAAACAAATCGAAGGATTTTAAGCCTATTTTTTAGTTCTTTTAAACAGGAGGAGAAGCGATGGCGTTCAATCTCAGAAATCGACATTTTTTAAAACTGCTTGATTTCTCAACAAAGGAAATCAGATTTTTGCTGGATCTTTCGGCTGATTTGAAAAAAGCCAAATACAGCGGCCTTGAACAGCAGCGGCTGAAGGGGAAAAATATCGCCCTTATTTTTGAAAAATCCTCCACCCGCACCCGCTGCGCTTTTGAGGTCGCCGCCCACGATCAGGGCGCCCACGTAACCTACCTGGGCCCAAGCGGCTCGCAGATGGGAAGCAAAGAGACCATGAAGGATACGGCCCGGGTGTTGGGAAGAATGTATGACGGTATCGAATACCGGGGGTTCGGCCAGGATATTGTGGAAGAGCTGGCCTACTACGCCGGGGTTCCGGTCTGGAACGGGCTGACCAATGAGTTTCACCCCAGCCAGGTGCTGGCGGATTTGTTGACGATGATGGAACACTGCGACAAGCCCCTGAGCCAGGTGAAGTTTGCCTACCTGGGCGATGCCCGCAACAATATGGGCAACTCACTTCTGGTGGGAGCTGCCAGGATGGGGATGGATTTTCGGTCCATAGCTCCCAAAAGCGTCCAGACCAATCCGGAACTGGTTGCCAAGGCTACCGAAATTGCCAAAGAATCCGGTGCCAGGATCACCATCAGCGATGATCCGGCCGAAGGTGTCAAGGGTTGCGATTTTCTGTGCACGGACGTGTGGGTTTCCATGGGAGAGCCCGATGAAGTCTGGCAAGAACGTATCGAGCTGCTGCAACCGTATCAGATTAATGCGGCCGTTATGGAAAAAACCGGCAACCCGGATGTCAAATTTTTACATTGCCTGCCGGCTTTTCATAATCGAGACACCACCATTGGCCAAGAAATCTATCAGAAATTCGGACTGGACGCCATGGAGGTGACCGAAGACGTATTCGAGTCGCCGGCATCGGTTGTATTCGATGAAGCAGAAAACCGCATTCACACGATTAAAGCCGTCATGGTCGCGACCCTCGGCACCTGATATTCGATACCGCAGGGTTAGAATGAATGACTTTGTTAAGAGAACCTGAAGTAAAAAAGGAGGGAAGATGAACCAAATTACGAACGAGCAACTCAATCAACTAAGGTCCAAGGTCATTTCAGAAGGTGTGGCCAGCGTCACAACAAATTTTATCGAGTCGGCTCAAGGAGCTATTTTACGGGATGTTGAGGGTCGGGAGTACATCGATTTTGGCGGTGGTATCGGCGTGATGAATATCGGTCACAGCCACCCCAAGATTGTGGCCGCCATCAAGAACCAGGCCGAAAAATTCACCCACACCTGCTTTATGGTAAATCCATATGAACCCGCGGTGAAACTGGCGGAAAAGCTCTGCCGGATCACCCCGGGTAATTTTTCCAAACGAGCTGTTTTCTTGAATTGTGGCGCCGAAGCGGTGGAGAACGCGGTGAAAATAGCCCGTTATTACACCAAGCGGCCGGCTATTATCGTCTTTGAAAACGCCTACCACGGTCGCACGCTGCTCACAATGACCATGACCAGCAAGGTCAAACCTTACAAATTCGGCTTTGGCCCATTTGCCCCCGAGATCTACCGAATACCATTTGGTGATGTTGCCGGGGCCGACTCGCTTCATGACGTCTTCGTTAAGCATGTCAATCCGGAAGCAGTGGCAGCAGTGGTGGCGGAACCGGTTCAAGGCGAAGGCGGTTTTATCGTGCCGTCATCGGGGTATTTTCAGGAACTTGCAAAGATTTGCCGTGACAACGGCATCCTTTTTGTGTCGGATGAAATCCAAAGCGGTATGGGTCGCACCGGGAAAATGTTTGCCATCGAACATTGGGGTGTGGAGCCTGATCTGACCATAGTGGCCAAAAGCCTGGCAGCCGGCATGCCGCTGGCAGCCGTGGTCGGCAAGCAGGAAATAATGGATGCGGTCCATTCTTGGGGCCTGGGAGGCACCTATGGCGGCAACCCCGTGGCCTGTGCCGCCGGCCTGGCTGTGCTGGAAGTTTTTGAAGAAGAAAATATGCTGGAAAAATCCGTCGCCCTCGGCCAAAAGCTACAGACCCGTTTTGAAAAGTGGCAGAGAGAATTTGATATTATCGGAGAGATCAGAGGGTTGGGCGCCATGCTGGGTCTGGAATTGGTCAAAGGCGAAAATAGAGAACCGGCGGCGGATGAAGCCAAACAGATGGCCGCTCGTTGCCTTGAAAAAGGGTTGCTGATTCTGGTTTGCGGAAGTTTCGGCAACGTTGTACGAACCCTGATACCCTTTGTAATTTCAGATGAGCAGTTGGAGAAAGGCCTGTCTATCATGGAAGAGGCCTTGAAGGAGATCTCTTAATTAATGACCTATGACTATCTCATCGTTGGCGGGGGTATTGTCGGCATTTCCACGGCATGGCAACTGGTGCAGCGCTATCCGGATAAACAAATCATGGTGGTGGAAAAAGAGTCCCATTTTGCCGGGCACCAGACCGGACACAACAGTGGCGTGATCCACGCCGGTGTCTATTATCAGCCCGGCAGTTTAAAAGCGGATTTTTGCCGCCGGGGCAATGAAGCCACCATCAACTTCTGCCAGGAGCACGATATTGCCTATGAGCAGTGCGGCAAACTGCTGGTGGCCACTGATCAAAACGAATATAGCTTGATGGAGAAGCTCTTTGAGCGGGCCGGGGAAAATCGAATTGAAGTAGAATGGCTCAACCGTGAACAGTTAAATCAGCGGGAACCGAATATTTCCGGTCTGGGCGCTTTTTTCGTGCCCCGCACGGGTATTGTGGATTACTGCAAAGTCACAGAAAAGATGGCGGAATTGTTCAAGCACCATGGCGGCATGGTAAGGCTCGACTGTGAAGTCCTGGGCCTTGAGGAAAATGACAACGGAATACGAGTCCACACATCTTTGGAAGATTTCGAAACGCGTTATCTGATTACCTGCTCGGGGTTAATGGCGGACCGCCTGGTGAAAATGCTGGGCATCCGGCCTGATTTCCAGATCATCCCCTTTCGCGGCGAATATTTTCAGCTGCCGCCGGAAAAGAGCAATATCATCAACCACCTGATCTATCCCATACCCGATCCGGAAATGCCTTTTTTAGGCGTCCATTTGACCCGCATGATCGACGGTACCGTCACGGTCGGGCCCAATGCAGTTTTGGGCTTTAAAAGAGAAGGATACAAAAAAACAGATGTGAGTTTTCACGATATCAAAGAAATGGCGACATTTAGCGGATTCTGGAAGGTTATGCGACAGAACCTGAAAGCGGGTTTGTCCGAATTCAAAAATTCAATATTTAAGAGTGGATATCTGGAACTCGTTCGAAAATATTGCCCCCAGGTTAAACTGAGTGACTTGACACCTTATCCGGCCGGGGTGCGCGCCCAGGCTGTTGCCGAGGACGGCACCCTGATTCATGATTTTTTATTCGTCAACACCCAACGAACCTTTCATGTGTGCAATGCGCCGTCTCCGGCCGCCACCTCGGCAATCCCCATTGGGGAATACATTATCGATCGGGCCGCGGAGATCTTTGGATAGACGTTGTCTGGCATCGTGGAAATCATCTGGAACCTGAGAAACACCCGGTTTAGTCGAAAGCATAATTAGGACCTTGCGGATAGTCGAAAAAACGAATGACGATTGACGAATGTCGAATTAAGGAATTCTTTCTTTTTCATTTGTTAAAAAGAGCAGAGCGAAGCGACATCCACCATTCGTCATTCGTCAATCGTCATTCAAGGTAGTTTCCCACAAGCAGGCACCAAAAGTGCTAAATTCTGAAACCCGATACCTGATACTTGATACCTACTTCTCAATCATCTTCTTCAGCTGCGCCAATGCTTCATCAGGCATTTTAAAGGAGTGTTCCGGCCCCGGAAATACACCGCCCTGAACTTCTTTTTTATAAGAACCGAGCGCTTCCAATATGATAGTTCTAATCTGGGTATATTGTTTGACAAACTTGGGCACGAATTTATCGAACAATCCAACCATATCATGAGTTACCAGGACCTGGCCGTCAACTTCCGGCCCGGCACCGATGCCGATAACCGGTACCTTGACGGCTTCGGCAACCAACTTCCCGAGGGGTGCCGGTACCGCTTCCAGAATCATCGAGAACACACCGCTATCCTCCAGAGCTTTGGCATCATCGATAATCTGTTTGGCGGCCGAGGCATCCCGCCCCTGCATCTTGAAACCGCCCAGGGCGCTGGCTGTCTGCGGAGTGAGCCCGATATGCCCCTGAACCGGTATGCCGGCCTTGACGATTGCCTGGATAGTGGGGGCAAAGTCGACACCACCCTCCAGTTTGACGACGTCACAGCCCCCCTCTTTCATCAATCGGCCGGCGTTTTGAATGGCATCTCTGATCGAGGTGTTGTAGCTCATAAACGGCATGTCGCCGACAATCAGGGGCCCTTTGCAGCCCCGCACCACCGCTTTGATGTGGTGAATCATGTGCTCCATACCAACCTCGACGGTCCCCTCCAGGCCCATCACCACCATCCCAAGTGAATCACCGACCAGAACGATGTCGACACCTGCCTCATCGGCCATCAAACCGAAGGGATAATCATAGGCGGTCATCATGACCAGTTTGCGACCTTCTTCCTTTGCCTGCTGAACATCAAGGACTGATACTTTATTGTTGCTCATGGTAATTTCTCCTTTACCTGGTATGTGGGTTTAAGTATGTATCGAGTTCTATAAATTGCACTGGTTTCAGGTTTCGGGTGTCAGGTGTCAGCCCTGCTGCCGGCCAAAACAGCAGCCAGTCTAATCGAAAGCGAAACTTCGACATTCTGCGGTTCGCTTTTCCCTGGTTCTGCGATTCGCTGTTTTATCCAGGCATCGAATCGGTTGCGCTGACACCTGAAACCTGACACCTGACACCTTAACTGTAGTGATACTGCAACGTCTCAATCAGTGCCGTCAAGGTAAAATTCACCGGCGCTGCCAGGCCGAGCCTTTGTGCCTCGCGGACAATAAACCCGTTGATGGCTGAAATTTCTGTTTGCCGCAAGTTGTCCACATCCTGCCCCATGGATGAACGATTGAGGGCAGTGGCTTCGGCCACCTTGAATACGATATCCACCGCGTCAGCGTGAACATCGATATTCAGGCCCCGCGCAACGGTGATGGCTTCTTCAACTGCTGCCCGGCTGAGTTCCTGCGTAATTTCCAAATCAAGAATTTGACCGTTTTTAATGTTCGTCAAAGCAGTAATGGCATTGATACCGATATTGATCAGAAGTTTGTTCCAAACCACACTGCGCACATCCACCACGGAATCGGTCTTGATACCCGCCCGGCTGAAAAATTCGGCGAATTGCCCCGCGCGTTGCTGTCCATTTTCCGCTTGAGACCATGCGCCGATAGTTGTCGGTCCGGAACCGGCATGCCGGATACTTCCCGGGCCGAGCATGGTGGCCCCATGGGAAGTGGTCCCGGCCAGTATCCGTTCCGGCTCAATAAATTCAACGATGATATCTGCATTGCCCATCCCGTTTTGCAGGGTCATCACAGAGCCGTCGGACCCGGCAATTTTTCGCGCAGTTTCGGCCGCTGATTTCGTTCGAGATGACTTTACAAAAATGATGACCAGCTCTGCCTGACCGATCTGCTCCGGATCGGCGGTTGCCTTGATTTTAACCGTACGGGTTTTACCTTCCCGTTCAATTTGCAGACCGTTTTGAGTAATAATTTGAATGTGTTCGAGCCACACATCGTAGAGCCAGACGTCATTTCCGGCTTCAGCCAGCATGGCGCCAAAGAGGCTGCCCATGGCGCCGGCACCCACAACCGCAATTTTCATTGTATTTTCCCCCAGTATGGAATGACGAATGTCGAATGAATAGTGACATAATTGTGGTATTCGCTTCGCTCATTCCTTTTTATAATCATATTTTAAATAACTTAAGGGCTAGGCGAGCTTTCAGCGTAACCCTTGGCTATAGCGGCTTTTCAATACTCCCCAATCCCTCAAATAGCCTAACAGCTTGCGGCGAAGAAATCTACTATCCAATATGAAATCGATAGAATTCCATAATTTGTCATTCGTCATCTGTCATTCCTAGCCCCTCGTTTAGCCAACAGGCCACAAAATGACCATCTGAAGCGTCGGCCAGAGGCGGCTTTTGTTGTGAACATCGGTCAAACCGGTAGGGACACCTGGGGTGGAAGGCGCAGCCCATTGGCGGATCAATGGGACTGGGGACATCACCTTCTATGGCGAAAGGTTCTGTCTTGCGGTGCGGATCCGGCAGCGGCACCGCCAGCAACAATGCCCGGGTATACGGATGACGCGGGGATCTGCTGAAATCCTCGGTGGCGGCCAGTTCGACAACCGTGCCCAGGTACATAACTGCGATACGGTCGCAAATATGTTCGACAACACTCAAATCATGAGAAATAAAAACATAGGATAGATTGAATTCTTCTTTCAGGTCATCCAGCAAATTAATTACCTGGGCCTGAATGGAAACGTCGAGGGCGCTGACCGGTTCATCGGCCACAATTAACTCGGGCCGCACGCATAACGCTCGCGCAATACCGATCCGCTGCCGTTGGCCGCCGGAAAATTCATGGGGGTATTTATTTAAATCGTTCTTTCGAAGTCCCACTTTTTCCAAAAGTTCCGCCGCCGCTTCCCGGCGCTCATCTGTTGTCAATGACTGGATCGCCCGCAACGGTTCGGTCACGATGGCATCGATTTTCATGCGCGGATCAAGGCTGGAATAAGGGTCTTGAAAAATGATTTGCATCCGCCGCCGCAGGGGTTTCATTTCAGTGGTGCTTAAAGAGCTAATATTTTGCCCGTCAAACTCAATGATTCCGTTTGTGGGCTCGATCAAACGAAGGATCAGCCTGCCGATAGTCGTTTTGCCACAACCGGATTCTCCCACCAAACCGAAACTTTCACCCCGCGATACGGCAAACGAAACGCCGTCAACCGCTTTAACCCAGCTTTTGGGTTTGGCCAAGATACCGCCCCCCAGGGGGAAGTGTTTGACCAGGTCGACAATGTTCAGCAGCGGTAGATCAGACACTGTCCCTCCTGCGTGCCGGGAATTCTTTCAACCAGCACCGGGCCCGATGTCCTTCTTGTATTCGCTCCAGGTTCGGTTGTCTCTCCCGGCAAAGATCAAAGGTATGCAGACAGCGATCGGCAAATTTACAGCCAACGGCAATGTCCGTCAGCAGCGGGACGGTTCCCGGTATTTCACTCAATCGTTTGACACGGCTCTTGAGCCGGCCGCCTGCCTGGGGTATCGATTTTAGAAGCCCTTGGGTGTAAGGGTGAAACGGTCGGTCGAATATATCGGTGACGCTTGCCGCTTCGACAATTTGACCGGCATACATAACGACCACCCTCGCGGCCATCTGGGCGACCACCCCCAGGTCGTGGGTGATCAGCAGCAGTGACATTGCCAACTCCGCTTTAAGCCGGTTCATCAGAGACAGGATCTGGGCCTGGATCGTGACATCCAGTGCGGTGGTGGGTTCGTCGGCAATCAATAATTTCGGACCGCATACCATGGCCATGGCGATCATTACCCGCTGACGCATCCCACCCGAAAGCTGATGCGGGTAATCATTCAGCCGCTTTGCAGCAGCCGGTATCTTGACAAAGTCCAACCAGTCGGCAGCCTTTTCAAATGCCTCGTTTTTACTCAGACCCTGGTGGATCATCAACGGTTCGGCGACCTGACGACCGATGGGCAGCACCGGGTTGAGTGAAGTCATGGGTTCCTGAAATATCATGGAGATTTCCCGGCCACGAATTTTGCGAAGACTTTCAAGGTCAAGATCCAGCAGATTTTGACGGTTAAATATGATTTTCCCGGATTCAATCCGGCCCGGCGGAGAAGGGATCAATCCCAGGATGCTCAAAGAAGTGACACTTTTACCGCAGCCTGATTCACCC
Source organism: uncultured delta proteobacterium (assembly GCA_963723215.1). Taxonomy (GTDB): domain Bacteria; phylum Desulfobacterota; class Desulfobacteria; order Desulfobacterales; family JAFDCJ01; genus JAFDCJ01. The sequence continues at coordinate 17,744 of CAVRQG010000003.1, read as the reverse complement.
ACCAGGCCGACGGTCTCTCCGGCAGCCAGATGGAAGCTGATACCATCCACTGCCCGAGCAACACCTTCGGGAATGTGGAAATGAACGGAGAGGTTTTCTATTTCAAGAAGTCTGGTGGTCATAAAATGTAAAGAATGTCTAAAATGCAAAATCTAAAATGCAAACAACGTTGAATAGTTGACTGGTTGATTAGTTGAATTAAAGTGTATCCAACTCAATAACCATCCTATCAACCTTATCAACTTAACCCTTCAACCAAGTATTCCAAACAACCCAATCAACTCTTCAAACACCTTGTGGCCATAAATAATGGAGCGCCGCCAGTGCATATATTTTAGCGGTATCAATTAACTGATCCAGATCCACCCATTCGTCCACTTGATGGGGCACCTGGCGGTCGCCGGCACCCATGGTTACGATGGGAATGTTCTTTAAGGCCCACAAAAAGGTCCCGTCTGTGGCTCCGGGGACACCGGCGTAAGCGGGTTCCACAGCACTGATCTTCCGTGTGGCCCAGTCTGCCGCGGTAACCACCGGATCCTTACGATCCGTCAGTGTACAGGGACGGTCGGTAAGTATTTGCACTGCAACGGCAAGGTCATGACTTCGATCCAGGGATAGTATCCGGTCATATTTTTCATAATCAATTTGAATTTGACTTTCAACATGTTCGGCCATGGCTTTTATTTTGGATTTGATTTCCGGATGGGATTGCCCCGGAATGGTGCGGATATCCACCAGTACCCGGGCTTCTCCGGGCATGACATTCAACTGAGGTGCACCACTGGCCGGAGCCTGGATGACTGTCGGAGTAAAACTCGGCCACCCCAGGTGCTCATCCCGGCCTGAATGTTCCACTGCCGATAGTTCCAGATCATGCAGATCGTTTATCAATTTCGCCACTGCCGGAGCAGTATTCAGGCCGGATAGCGGCATGGCGCCATGGCTCATACGGCCACGAATGATAAATTCTGCCCTTAAAGCGCCCTTTTGGCTGGTGCAGATCAAACCATCCTGGGGTTCACAGATAATTGCCCCGGTAATTGCGTCGGCATGTCCACGGTCGATAAAATGCCTGACCCCCAGCATTTGATCCTCTTCGTCGCACAAGACGCCCCCGATGATGGTTCCGGTCAACTTAACCCCGGATCGTTTCAAGGCCGCCATGGCAATCAGCATTGCCGCCAGGTTGCCCTTGGTGTCGTTGGTTCCGCGACCGTACATGCGCCGCCCAACGATTTCGGCACCGAAGGGATCATAGCGCCACGCGGACAGGTCCCCCGGCGTCACCACATCGGTGTGTCCTTCGAACATAAGCGTTCGTTTACCGGGTCCGCCGGAGCAAGTTACAATCACATTCGGTCGCTTGGGTGCAACTTCCTCCTGTTGAACTTCAAATCCCTGTTTGCCGGCCCAACGGGCCACATGGTCGGCCGCGACCTGCTCACTGGTCCCGGCAGCCGGATCCCAGACCGAGTTGATTTTGACAAGATCAGAGGTTAGTTTTATCAGCTCGTCTGAGTCAACGGCATCCATAACTTTACGTATAATATCTTCCGGTATCATTTTGTATCTCAATAAAGTGTTGTCTATACTGAACATCGAACGTCCAACGTTGGATTGTTCGATGTTATCCTCTTCAGTAAACTTTTCACAGTTTGTCTGGTGCAAATGATAATTTAACGTTGCGCCCTCACTGCCCTTTCCCCAACCCGCAACCCACAACTCGCAACCCCAACTCTTAACCCACAACCCGCTACCTCGCCCTAACCATCTTAGGATCCAACGTATCCCTCAGCCCGTCTCCCAGCAAATTGAATCCCAGCACCGCCCAGGCGATGGCCAGACCCGGAAAGATCGCAATCCAGGGCGAAAGATTCATATATGTCTGAGCTTCGTTCAGCATGCGGCCCCAGGACGCATGGGGCGGTTGGGTACCCATTCCCAGGTAGCTGAGCCCGGCCTCGGCCAGGATTGCCACCGCAAACTGGATTGTTCCCTGGATCAGGAGGGGCGATAGAATATTGGGCAATACATGCCGCCAGGTGATGGCCCACTCGCTGACACCACTGGCACGGGCGGCGGCTATAAATTCCCGTTCCCAGATGGAAATAGATACCGCCCGGGTCAGGCGTGCGAATATCGGTATGTAGAAAATACCGATGGCCAGCATGGCGTTGACCATGGACGGTCCCAGAATGGAGGTGATTAATATGGCTGACAGCACGGCTGGAAATCCGAATAAAAGATCGGAAAAGCGCATAATGGACTCGTCCACCCAACTGCCGTAGTAAGCCGACGCCAATCCCAGGAGAACACCGACACTCAATCCAATGGCCACCGTGACCAACCCGACGATGATCGAGTTTACGGCGCCAACCATCACCCGCGAAAGGGTATCCCGGCCGTAATGGTCCGTACCCAGCGGATGGCTTAATGAAGGTGCTTGCAGTCGGGCCCGTGCATTCATTCTGTTGCTGTTATAGGGTGTCCAGAAAAGGCTGATGAGCGCGGCGATGACGACGACCGACGTCAGAACGAACCCGACGGTAAAATTTTTATTTCCAAAAAAGCGCTTCATGTTGATTTATTTAAGTAAGATGGTTAAGGCATTTCTCGCAACTACTGCAGCCTTATGCGTGGATCCAGCGCGGCATAGGACAGGTCCACAATAAAATTCACCACCACGACCGCTGCTGCCATAAACAAAACAATATCCCTGACCACCGGCAGATCGCGCTGGCCGATGGCATTGAACACCAACCTACCCAAACCGGGCAGAAAATAAACATTTTCGATAATGATCGCTCCGGCCAAAAGTTGGCCCAGTTGAAGGCCCATGATGGTCAGGACCGGGACGAGCGCATTGCGCAGCGCATGCACGTAAACCACTGTCCGTTCCTTGAGGCCCTTGGCTCGCGCCGTGCGTACGTAATCTTCGCGCAGAACTTCCAGCATCGAGGAGCGGGTCAGCCGAGTCAGGATGGAGGCTCGGATCACTCCCAGAGCGAAAGCCGGCAGCACCAGCGCCTTGATGGATCCCCAAAAATCGTTGTGCCAGCCCGGGAAGCCGCCTGCCGAAAACCAGCCCAGCTGAACCGAGAACAACAACGTCAGCAGGATTCCGAACCAAAATTCCGGTGTGGCGAGCCCGAGCTGAGTGCCGAACATCACCGTCACATCGCCGGCTTGGTTCTGATGCCTGGCGGCATAGATGCCCAGGGGCAAAGATATTACAAGGGCGAATAACATAGCGATTAGTGCCATCGGACCCGTCACCGCCAAGCTACCCAGAATCAATTCAAACACCGGCATCTTGTAATGAATGGATTGTTGGCTGCGGCCACGCAAGAGGTTTCCCATCCACTCCGAGTATTGGCCCATAAAAGACTTGTCCAGACCCAGTTCGGCGCGCAGATTTGCCAGAACCTCGGGGGTGGCGTTTATCCCGAGTATAATTTGGGCCGGGTCGCCGGGCAGGATGAAGAGAACTGAGAACACCGTAATGGAGACCAGGAACAGTAGCAGGATCAGGGTGATCAGTTTTTTTATCAGATAACGCAGCATAGGAGAAAAATTGGGCAGCCCGACTTGACAGGCTGCCCGTTGGTATTAACCCGACTTTATTTAGAAGCGGGTCGTTATTATTTTTTCCACCAGACTTGGGTACAATCCAGGGCGATGGTGGGGTAATTCTCCCACCAGTCCATTAGCTCGACTTTCATTGCAGAAAGGGATGGCGTCAGGAAGAGAAATCCGTTGACGGCATCCTCGGCCACGATTTCCTGACAGCGGCCGAACCATTTGGCTTTTTCCGCTTCGTTGGGAGCCTTCAATGCCTTGGCATACGCATCGCGAAACTCCTGGGAGTCATACTGGAAGTAGTAGTTCGGGTTGGAGTAGATACCGATGTCCCAAGCCTCGGCGTGACCGATCATGGACAGCTCGAAATCCTTTTGTTTGAAAACGCGATCCAGCCAGTAACCCCACTCGACGACCTCGATCTTGAGTTTGATTCCGATTTGACCCAACATATCGGCAATCACCTCACCGGCTCGCTGAGCATAGGCATAGATGGCCGGCAGTTTGATGGTCGCCTCGAAGCCGTCCGGATAACCGGCCTCGGCCATCAGCGCTTTCGCCTTTTCTATGTCATAAGGAAACCGGCCGGTCATATCCTTGTAGTAAGGGGTGACCGGCGGCCAATGGGATCCGATGACGGTGCCGTAGCTGGCCATAATCAGGTCGATGACGGTCTGGCGGTCGATTGCATAGGCCATGGCCTGGCGCACGAGTTTATTGTCGAAGGGCTTGACCTTGTTATTGGTGGACATGATGACTTCAGAAGTGGAAGCACCGGCAAGCACCTTGAAACGCTTATCTTTGGCAATGTCGGCCGCTAGTTCAGGGGCGAAGAGCCAACCGATAAGATCGACGTCACCGGCCTTCAAAGCTGCAACTTGAGCACTGGCATCTTTAATGAACCGATAGGTCACCTTGTCCAGGTAGGGCAGCTGGGGATTCCAGTAATTGTCGTTTCGGACCATCTCCACACTGTCGCCCCGGGTCCACTTGGCAAACTTGAAGGGTCCGGTTCCGATGGGCTCGGCCGCGGTGTTTTCGAATCCCTTCATCGGCAGCATAACCGCATCGCCCTCGGCCATGTGGACGATGAACAGGGCGTCCACGTCCTTGAGGGTCAGTTTCAGCGTATTGTCATCGGGGGTCTCTATTTTTTCGATGACGCGGAAAAATTCCGGATGGGCGTTCTTGCTTCCTTCCGCCGCGCCGCGCTCAATGTTCCACTTGGCGACCTGGGCGTTGAAAGGTTCGCCGTTGTGAAAGGTGACCCCTTGGCGCAGGTGGAACGTGTAGGTCTTGCCATCCGGCGAAACATCCCATTTGGCGGCCAAGCCGGGGACAAATTGGCCGTTGCGGTCGACCTTGACCAGCCCCTCCATGATGTTGGCGTAAACCACTCGGTCTATGGCGGCGGATGCACTCGCTGTGGGGTCCAACCCTGGTGGTTCATCCCCCACGCAAAGGGTCAGATCTCCGCCCTTCTGGGGGGTGTCGGCAAGAACCCATTGAGCAGGAATAATCAGGATTAACGCCATGATAATAAACATGAATTTTTTCATTTTATTGCCTCCTTTTTCAAGTTAAAATGCACATTCCAGTACGATTAAATTATTATTGTCAAAAATTTCATTCACCTGTCTTCCAGATCGCAGAAGGCCGTCATGCCGGCCAGACTCCGGGCGGATAAAATGGCTCGAATGATCGCTCGTGAGACGCAATTCGCAGCGGCATGCCCCAGCTCGTTAAGTGATTGGGCCTGAGCGGCTATGAAAAACCCGGGTGTTTTAGGTAATTTTCTTTTGCCGGTGGCCAGGCAAAAAATCGTATCGCCGTCAAACATGGTATGGGCTGGCCGGATAGCGCGGGCCATGCCATCATGAGCCATTTGAGCAACTTTCTGGGCCTGGGTTACGCTGAGAACCGCATCCGTTGCCACGACGCCGATGGTGGTATTTCGAATCGGCCCGTGCTCCGGGTCCGGCGGCAGCTTTACGGCGCGTTTACCCTGCTCACCGAACTCATCATTGATTTCCAGTCCGCTTTCCCAGGGTCTGCCGCTTTCAGGATTGATCACCGAGCCGCCGGAGTTGACGGCTATCAGTGCCGCCACTGTGATTCCGCAGTCCAGAACTATGCTGGCGGTACCCAGGCCGCCCTTGATGCCGCCTGATAAGGCCCCGGTCCCCGCACCGATGCAACCGGATTTTACGGGATAAGAGCCGGCCCCCTCGCAGGCCCATCGACCCCAATCCGAACTGATGGGTGGAATGAATTCTTCGCCGCGCCCCAGATCATAAAGCACGGCCGCCGGCACAATCGGAGCCACATAGCCGCGATCCAACGGAAAGCCGTATCCCTCTTCAGCCAACCATCGAGTGGCACCATCGGCGGCAGCCAGGCCAAAAACGGATCCGCCGGACAATACCACGGCCTGAACCTGTTCGACCAGGTTATGGGGGGCCATTAAATCTGTTTCCCGGGTTCCGGGGGCAGAACCCCGCACATCTACCCCGGCCACCGCCCCTTTCGGACTAAGGACCACCGTAATGCCGCTGACCGCATCCAAGTCTGTGTAATGGCCTACCAGTATTCCCTGAATATCGGTCAGTCCGTTGTATTTTCCAATTTTTGCCAAGAACTCCTCCCGGTGGCTAAATGTAATACTGAGCTAAAATGATCAGTTATAGCTTTGAACCTCTAAGCTCTAAAAAAACAGCTACAACTCATAAGCAATCGTTTCAAGCGTGTCAAGTGGGAAATTTAGGAATTGATTTCTGATCAATGACATCAGACGCCTGAAAACCATAGGCTTGATTTAACGGCTCAGAAATCTTAATTTAAGCCGAACCAAACATTAGTATTGACTAAAATCAATGCATTGCGATAAATTAAAAGATTTTAAAAATTTTAAGCTGAACAATGGCGATATTCCAGCGATAATCCGCTGCCATATTGCTTAAGCCACCTTGGGGACCATATCATCGCAAAGGCTGATTATAGATCATGATACAACTCATCAGAGGATTCAAAGACATACTTCCCGGGGAAGTGGAACTGTGGCAGGAAATCGAAAAAGTTGCCCGGAAGCTGTTTGATGATTTCGGTTTTAAAGAAATTCGGATTCCGATCATGGAGCGCACGGAGCTGTTCAAACGCAGCATCGGTGAGGATACGGATATTGTAGAAAAGGAGATGTATACCTTTCCCGATCGAAAAGGAGATATGATCACACTGCGCCCGGAAGCCACCGCCTCCATTGTAAGGGCGTATGTCCAGCACAAATTGTTCGCCCAGGACCCGGTCCAGAAATTTTATCTGATAGGTCCCATGTTTCGCAGAGAAAGACCGCAAAAAGGCCGCTATCGACAATTTTATCAAATCGATGCTGAAATTTTCGGGGTTGCGTCTCCCCTGGTGGATGTGCAGCTGATCTTAATGCTGGTCACTCTTTTTGACAGATTGCAGGTGCCGGATATCAGTGCCCACATCAACACCCTGGGATGTCCGAAATGCCGGCCCGGATTCAAATCGGCCCTGCAGGGCATGTTGATGTCCGTCAGTGACAAGCTGTGTTCAGACTGTATCCGCCGCAGGGATCGAAATCCGTTAAGGGTGCTGGATTGCAAAGTACCAACCTGCGGGGAGGCTTTGAAAGATGCGCCGTCTATTCTGGATCACCTATGTTCTGAATGTGAAGACGATTTTGCCCAGGTTCGCAATTCGCTGGACAAACTCGAGGTCCCTTACGTCATTGACAAACGTCTGGTGCGTGGCCTTGATTATTATGCGCGCACGACATTTGAGATTCAGACCGGTTCTTTGGGCGCTCAAAGTGCAGTAGCCGGCGGCGGGCGGTACGACGGTCTGGTCAAAGAACTGGGTGGACCCCAAATTCCGGCCACCGGTTTTGCCATCGGATTTGACAGGTTGGCGGAAATATCGGGTTTGAAATCTGCGGATAATTACCGCAAACCGGATGTTTTCGTAGCTGCGTTAGGAGAAAAAAGTCAATCCCTGGCGTTTGAATGGATCTGTCAGCTGGGACTGACCGGCATTAATGCCGAGATGGACTTCAGCGATAAAAGTTTGAAAAGCCAGATGAAGCGCGCTGACAGGCTTGGAGCGTCCTTCGTTTTGATCCTGGGCGACAAAGAGCTGGAAGAAAAGACAGCGATGCTGCGGAATATGGAAACTAAAGAGCAAATCTCAGTTCCTTTAAATAAAATAATTGAAGCAATCAAGAAATATTGATCAGTAGTCAGTCATGGCGGTTGTTAAAAACGTGGTGTACGATCTAAAATGTACTCTAAACGAGACGAACTAGTGAAACGAATATCTTGGTATACTGGCAAAAACAACGGACAACTAACAATGTGTCTTGAAAGGAGTTAACTTTTGCCAGACTTATTAGAAGACATGCGCAGAACTCACAGTTGCTGTGAGCTCGGTGTGGATGATATCGGCAAGGAAGTAGTTATAATGGGCTGGGTCCTGCGACGACGGGATCACGGCGGCGTTATTTTTGTGGACCTGAGGGATCGGGAAGGCCTCACCCAGGTGGTCTTCAACCCTACCGTTGACCCGGCCGTCCATGAGAAAGCGCATGTGATCCGTAATGAATTCGTGTTAGCGGTACGGGGCAAAGTCGATCCGCGACCCGACGGCATGGTCAATCCCAATTTACGCACCGGTGAAATCGAAGTGCTGGTAACCGAGCTTAAGATTTTGAACGTCGCCAAAACACCGCCTTTTTTAATTGAGGATGACATCGACGTATCTGAAAACATCAAGCTTAAATTCCGACACCTGGATCTTCGAAGACCCACGATGCAGCGCAACCTGATTCTGCGGCATGAGGCCGCTGCCTCTGTGCGCAATTATTTAAATGGCCGCGGATTTTTGGATATTGAAACTCCGGTTCTGACACGCAGCACCCCCGAAGGTGCCAGGGATTATCTAGTGCCCAGCCGCGTTAATCCCGGACAGTTTTACGCACTGCCCCAGTCACCCCAGATTTTCAAGCAACTTTTTATGATTTCAGGCTTTGACCGTTATTATCAGATCGTACGGTGTTTCCGGGATGAAGATTTAAGGGCGGACCGTCAACCCGAGTTTACCCAGATTGATATCGAAATGTCCTTTGTGGGTGAAGAGGACATCATGGAAATGACCGAACAGATGATGGCCACGCTCTTCAAAGACGTGCTGGACATGGACCTGACTCCGCCTTTTTCACGCCTGTCTTACGACGAGGCCGTAGGCCGTTTCGGTCTGGATAAACCTGACACCCGTTTTGATCTCGAGCTGAAGGAAGTTTCGGATATTGTCACGGGTTCTGGTTTTAAGGTTTTTTCGCAAGTCGTAGAAAAAGGCGGCATTGTCAAAGCCCTCAATGCCAAAGGATGTATTGATTTTTCACGCAAGGAGATCGACGACCTGACCGATTTTGTGGCTGTCTACCGGGCCAAAGGCATGGCATGGATCAAGGTCCGAGAAAATGAATGGCAAAGCCCGATTGTGAAATTTTTCACGGATGAAGAAAAAAAGGCCCTGGCAGAGCGCATTGAAATGGAGCCCGGCGATCTCGTCTTTTTTGTGGCCGATCAGCCCAAGGTGGTCAACGAATCCCTGGGAAATCTCAGAAATCATCTTGGGCAGAGACTCAATCTGATCGATAAAAGCAAATTTAAATTTTTATGGGTAACCCGGTTTCCGATGTTTGAATTTGATCAAACCGAAAAACGATACCAGGCACTGCACCATCCCTTCACTTCACCCCTGGAAGAAGATTACGGCAAACTGAAGGATGATCCCACGGCCGTTCGGTCGCGGGCCTATGATCTGGTGTTGAACGGTTTCGAGATCGGCGGCGGCAGCATCCGGATTCATCAAAGCGAAATCCAGCAAAAAGTATTCGAGACCCTGGGGATGGATCGCGAGAACTACGAGGCCAAATTCGGACATTTACTCTCTGCCCTCGAATCGGGTGCACCGCCCCATGGCGGCATTGCCCTCGGGTTTGATCGGTTGGTCATGCTGCTGTGCGGCGAATCATCCATCCGCGACGTCATCGCGTTTCCCAAAACCCAGAAGGCTTCATGCCTGATGACCGGCGCGCCTTCGGAAGCAGGCAAAGAGCAGTTAGAAGAGCTTAATTTGAGATTGCGGCCGGGGATGGAAAGCTGATATTGGCATTCTCAATGCGAGAGGAAATGCGCTAAACCTCTTTGGATGAGTCTTTACCTTTATTTGCGGCTGCTTTATCCTGATTTTTTTACTTGATTTTCTGTATTTTGTACAATATATTTGTACAATAGAAAATCAGGAGGCAAATCAATGGAATCGATAGGTGTCAGCAAGTTAAGGGAGAATATGGTTCTGTTTTTAAATAAAGTCCAACGGGGAAAAAGCATTACCATAACCTCAAGGGGCACTGAAATCGCAATGCTCATTCCGGTAAAAAAAAAAGAGGAAGCTTCAAGAAATGCACTAAAACAACTTAGAAAAACGGCGGTTGTCGGTGATGTTGTTTCTCCGATCGAGGATGAATGGAAAGTCCAGAAATGATCGTGGTAGATACGCATGTCATTATCTGGGATGCACTTAAACCGAAATTGCTGTCACCCAGGGCGAAAAATGCGATCCGTGAGGCGAACAGACTGGACGGAATCATATTTTGTGAGATATCGCTTTGGGAAATTGCGATGTTAATGCAAAAGAGGCGTTTATCTGTAGATGTGAACTACCAAGAATTCATACGACTGGTGTCGGATTCTAATAACTATATATTCAAGGGCATCAGCCCTCAAATCGCCGAACTGTCGACAGACCTGTTTTCAACAACCAATAAGGATCCGGCAGATAGAATCATCAGTGCAACCGCCATCGTTGAAAAGGCCGATTTGGTGACTTCCGATAAAATCCTGCGGCGGTCAAAAGAAATTCACACTATTTGGTAAAGCCTTGTACCCGAGCATCTTTTGGTAGTCTGATGAAAGACAAAATAATAGGGAGGCAACCGTTTCCCTATGAATTGCCCTATCTGAAAAGATGCCGGAATAGTCTTAAATTTAGCTTGACATAATGTTAATGGTTTATTAAATAATACATTTTCAATTGATCCCCAGTAGCTCAGTTGGCAGAGCAAGTGGCTGTTAACCACTGGGTCCGCGGTTCGAGTCCGTGCTGGGGAGCCATTCGACGCGCTCAGGGGCACACCACATTCGTGGGTGCCCCTTTCGCTTGCCCTTCGAGGGACTCATGGCCTTCGGCCTCTATAATGCATCATAAGCGTCGAAAGGCCTGCCGAAGGTCCAATTCATTCTCCCGCCTCAAGATTTACAGATAGGTAAAAATGGCACACCTTTACATTCTCCGTTTAAAATCCGGGAATTTGTATATCGGAGCCACAACTGATCTCAAACAAAGATATCAGGACCACCAAAATGGTCAGGCTTGTCGAACCACAAAACTCGACCCGCCGGTAAAGGTGGTCTATTCAGAATCATTACCAACCTTTTCGGATGCCAGAAAACGAGAAGCGCAAATCAAACGCTGGACCCGTGCTAAAAAGGAAGCGCTCGTGGCTGGTGATTACGTGAGACTGCGGAATCTATCTAAATCCAAGGTTAAAAGTAAAAGGGGACATCCATAGTCCTCGTCCTGCAGCCCAAACCCGATCCCGATGCCCAACCCAATGCCCAACTTCATCTACCCTTCCAAATAGGCTCTGTTAAATAGCATGTAAAGGTTGGGATGGGGCTTTACGCCTTTAAGCTTTTTCCGGGTGACCATCCACAGGTTTTGCCAGAAAGGTATGCCGATGGCGCCTCTTTGCTGCTGGATTTTTTCCAGCTTGCAGAAGATCTCCTTACGCCGGCTGACGTTCAGCGTCCCGTTGGCCTGGTTGAGGAGCTGGTTGAACTCCTGGTCCACCCAGCGGGTTTCGTTCCAGGAGACCGGCTGGCCCTGGGCGTCCGCGCCGTAGGCCAGGTTTAGCACCATGGTGCCAAGGGCGCGATGGGTCCAGGGGGTGATGCCCAGACCCACTTCGGTCCATTTCTCCCAGTACTGGCTAACCGGCATGGCCTTTATCGCAATATCCAAGCCAGCGGGTTTGGCGTCTTCCTTGAGAATCTCGGCGAAGCGCATCACATCAGACCAGTCAGCACCCGCATTAAGTTCCACCTTTAGCCCGTCGGGATACCCCGCTTCTTTGAGCAGTGCCTTGGCCTTCTCCGGGTTGTAATCCGGCGTGGGCTGCGGGCAGTATTCGGGATGGCCAGGAAAGACATGAAAGTCCTGTCCCTCCATGCCCTCGTTGAAATAGGCCAACTTCAAAATCTTGTCGCGGTGTTGGCAAAGTTTGATGGCCTGGCGCACCCGGTTGTCCTTCCAAGGGACCATGTCGGTGCGCATGCGCAGCACCCGCACCTGGGACGTGGTGACCGGCTGTACCACCAGGTTGGGGTCCTTCTTAGCGGCCAGCATGATGTCCGGACTGCCCGCATCGGCCAAGTCGATCATGTCAACTTCGCCGGACTTCAAGGCGGCCAGTTGGGGAGCGGTTTCGGTGCCGATCTCTATGAAAGTCATGCCGTCCAAATAGGGCAAGGGTTTGCCGTCAGCTCCCTTTTGCCAGTAATCCTTGCGCGCCTTGAGCACGGCAATTTCGGTTTCCTTGTAGGTTTCCAGTGTGTAGGGGCCGGTGCCGTGGGGGGCCTTACGAAAGTCGCCATTAAAGGTCCTGTGGTTGAGGATAAAGGCCGGGTAGTGGAAAAAATGCTCAGGCAGGCCGATCTCAGGGCGGTTCAGGTGGAGCTTTACCTGGTAATTGTCGATCTTTTCAATGCCGTCGGGAGAAAGGTAGTCGCCCACCAGACCCAGCATGGAGGACATTACGTCCTTGTCCAGCCACATTTTCAGGGTGAAGACCAAGTCGTCGGCGGTGAATTCGTCGCCGTTGTTGAACTTGATTCCCTGGCGCAGATTGAAGGTCCAGGTCTTGAGATCATCGCTGGCCTGCCAATCCTTGGCCAGCAGGGGACGAGTGATATTGTCCGTGCCAGTTATTGTTAGATACTCGGCCACTTGCCGCAAGATGTTGGAGACTTTGCCCCAGGATATCTGAGCTGGGTTGGACATCTTGTGCACTACCGAGGCCACCTTGAGCACCCCGCCTCGCCGAGGGGCGGAGGCCCGAACTAAAGACGGCCCCAAGGGCGGTATTATGGCAGTCGCGCCTAACGAAGCGCCCACCAGGGCGCTCAAGCGCAGAAACTCGCGGCGCGAAACCTTGCCTTTGCGATACTGTTCGGCCTGCTCGTCTAATTGGGGATGAACTTTCTTTTGGGACATGTTTTGCCTCCTTTCATTTATGAAATTGGCCGGGGCTGAAACCAACCGTACCCCCATCGCCACCCGTCACCAAGAAACTGCTGTGGGAATAGTGGCTACCGTTTATCCCGACTCCATCAGGCGCCCAATGCGAGCCAGGGGGAAACCTTTTCCTTTGCAACCCGGGCTTACCCTCAGCGCCGTCTTCTCGTAACAGGGGTATTTAGGAATGGTGGGACGTATGGCCATCTATTTCTCCCACAGGGACCAGCACTTGCCTGAGGAAAGAGCCAGCAGCTCCAGGTTTTCAAAAAGGCCACAGACGCTTAGATTGCCAGAATTATTTTTTTGGAGTCTAAACCATAAGCGATTCAGCCGAGGGTGTCAAGCTGGATGGGTAGGTTTGTGTATTTGGAATTAATAATGGTTATAAGGGGGATATAGTTTTGATTAGTATAGCGTCCACTGCGGGGAGCCACTCAATAAAACCCGGTCAATAGTGACCGGGTTTCTGTTTATATCAATTGGTTATCCAACCACAATCAGACTTACCTAAAAGTTGCCACTTCATACACTCAGCGAACCAATGCTTAAATTTTAAAGATTCTCATCGAAACTATGGCTTTGGCTTTTAACTTTCATTGACATATTGTTTCCTATGAGATACGCTCTTTGTGTATGATATACGAACTCAAAAGTACAGAGCTGTTCGAAAAATGGCTGTCAAAGCTAAAAGACCGATCCGGCAAGATTAAAATCTTGGCAAGGTTGGATAGAGTTCAAAACGGCAACTTCGGAGACTGCAAGCAGATCGGTAAAGAGCTTTACGAACTTCGTTTTTTCTTCGGGCCAGGCTACCGAGTTTATTACACGATCAAAAACAACTCTGTTGTCATTTTGCTTGCTGGCGGGGATAAAGCCAGCCAGACCAAAAACATAGAAAAAGCAAAAATGCTTTTAAACGAATTGGAGGAATAAATCATGTCTGTAAAAACTAAAAAATTCGATATTGCTGAGCATTTGAATACGACCGACGATATCCGGGATTTTCTGAATGAGGTTGCTGCCACTGGTGACGAGTCGGATTTTATCCATGCACTGAATACCGCCGCAAGAGCCATGGGTATGACTGAAGTGGCGAAAAAGGCCGGTGTAACCCGTGCAAGCCTATACAAGTCTCTTTCAGAGAACGGCAACCCTGGTTTTATAACAATCAGCAAAGTCGCCAAGGCGCTTGGTTGCCGGTTGAACGTGGCGTGATTCAACCCATCTACGGCCTTTTGTTTCATAAAGTTACCCAATCCAATCTCAACGGCACTGCAAAAAAACGACCGATCCACCATACACCAGCGAACATTATTTACCAGTTATGTCACTTCTATGCTTTTCATCAACTCATTTGCGATATTTGCGCTATCAATGCGCATGATGCTTTCCTGCGCACTCCCATAGCTCAACAGATTGATGCTGCCATACCACACAACCTTTTGATCCATGACTGCAAATTTTTGGTGGATATTGGATTTGAAAACGACACTGACTCCGCTATCTCTCAACAGGCCCAATGTTCTTTGCACAGCGGCATGATCTTTCGGAGGGAAATCCTCTTTCGGGCGGGTCACGACGATGACACTGAGTTTCCTACCGGTTGAGATTTTCAGGTTTTGAACCATCTGGTGGGTGCGTCTTTTTCTGATAAACGGGCTTACGATTACAATTTCCTTTTTAGCGGCAACGATATCCTGATTGAAAACAGTTAAAAAATTATCTTTATTGAAAATGATATCCAAGGGCGCATCCATGGCCTCCTCGCCTTTGGCTTTGTATCCCATTGAAGCGTATCCGTTAAGCCGTTTTTGATACATCCGCTCCAACATTTTTACTTGAATATCCACATAATCGTAGATTTTCACCTCTTTTTTGGTCTTGTACAATCGGTGGAGCCTCCCTGCATATTGCTGCAGAGTGCCTTTCCAGGATATCGGCATGGCCAAGAAAAGGGTATCGAGACGTGGCTCGTCAAAACCTTCTCCGATAAAATGACCGGTTGCTACCAAGATGACATTTTTGTCAGCAGGAACATCGGCGAGGCGCTGAAAGGCCTGCTGCGTAGATTTTTTTCCCATGCCACCCATCAACGTAAATACATCCGGAACCTCTACTTTTATTTTTTTGGCCAGCAATTCAACATGGCCGGTTCGCAACGATAAAACAATGCAATTTCTACCTTGGTGATAATTATTCAGCACATCATCAATAATCTGCTGATTCCTAAAGTCGTTATCCACGATGTCGGCATATAATTCCTGAATGGACAAATCCTTTTCATCGCTATCCAAAGGAACCCTCAGAGATGTGAAACGCGGAACAATATAGTGGTCAAAAGGCCTATTCTCTGCCTGCTTTTTGGGATCATCACGATATCGAATAGGTCCGCAATGCATAAACAGAATCGGATGATGACCATCTTTTCTCGTCGGCGTGGCAGTAAGGCCATAAATATATTTTGCATGGGCGGTTTTCAGGATTTGTTCATAGGTAAATGCCGAAGCATGGTGACACTCATCGGCAATGAGCATCCCATAATTATTCACATATTCCTTCACCTCTCCTTTTCGGCTGATGGATTGCATTACTGCAATATCGACAATACCGCTCAAAGTGTTTTTGCCGCCGCCCACCTGACCAATAACGCTTCTCTTCTTCTTTCTCCCGCGTTTTTTCCCTGTAGCTATATGCTCTTCCGGCAACTTTTCATTTATTATTAAAAACTCTGACAGCTTATCTTTCCATTGTGACAATAGACTGATCTTATCAACCAAAATAAGTGTATTTAATTTTTTCTCGGCAATCAGCTTAATCGCCACAATAGTCTTCCCAAATGCTGTTGTCCCTGAAAGGATGCCATTATCGTGGCACAATAACTGCTCAAGGGCTAAAGACTGCTCATCTCTTAAAGTTCCATTAAACTCCACGTCAATCTTTTTCCCGCTATAAGTTTTATCGATATACCGGATATCGATACCGAGATCTTCGAGTTCAAGGGACAACTCTGGCTCGCATCCTCTGGGCAAAGCCAGATACTGTTGTGTCTCATCTGCGCAAGAGACGACTCTATCATGCCCATAGGTAGACAAACGCATGGCTTGCCGCTTGTAGAACATGGGATTTTTAAATGACGCCAGGCGTTTTAACCGATTCAACGCCCTTTGCGAGATACCCGACTTTGGAATGAACAGCATATTTGCTTCGACGATATCGATTTGCTTCGGAAAATCATCTTTCTGCAACTCAATTTTGGCCTTCGAAGCTTCCCAAGGTTTTTCCGCATTCTCTTCTTCGTCCTGTTTCAATACGCCCAGTTCATGGCCATCTCCAAGTTCCGAAATTAAATCTTCAAGTCGGTTTTGAGGAATTCTTTGGATTGTGCATAGAAATGCCCATTGGTCCTCATAGGATTGGAAATGTTCATCAACAAATTCACTGTTGAAATTTTTTCTTGCCGCCTTCTGTAACGGCAATGCAATCAAATTTCCCAATCCACCTTTAGGCATGGTGTCTTGGCTGGGAAACAGCCGGTCATAGGATTTAAATTGGATCTCATGCCTCCTGCTCATGGAAGAAGTAAGCAGGATCGTTCCAAATTTTCGTGCCAAAGAAGCGGAAACCGGGTTCTCGAAGAAAAACCATACATGCCCTCCTTTTCCGGACCGTGACCGCTCAATGGTGACTGGAATATTGAGATCAATGCAAACATCTCGGAACATAGAAATGTCGCTTTGCCAGTCTGCTTCGTCAAAATCAACAGCTAAAAAGTGGCATGTTTCATCCTTTAGCATTGGATAAACGCCGACAACGATGCTCCCTCTTAGATGATTTTCAATCACATCTTCATCCAAGGCAGCATAGTCTTTGTTTTTACATTTTGAACAGGAAATTTTTGGCTTTTTGCACACTCCTGCCTGCCATAGATTCAGGCAAACAGGCGAATAACCAAATTTACCCTTATTTTTATTCTCCCATCGCTTCGCGTAGACATCATCACGACCTTTGAAAAGTGACATGAACAGACTGATTTTGGCGAAAGAATCCGAAGTGTTATTGACATCAGAAAAAGAATTGTTGATTGAATCGTCGTCACGGTAATTGATCTCAGGTTTTATGGATGAGGTATTAATAATCTGGGGTGTCTCTGATTTCGTCAGTCCAAGTTGAGCTTTCAATTGACTGTTTTCTTCTGTTAAGCGATTTACCTCACCCAACAGTTTCTTATATTTTTCATATATTTCCTCATATTCCATAACTATACCCATTGACCAGGTGCCGACCATTTTGAAGGCGGAGGCTTCTTTGAAGCCAGAGCCAATGCTATAGGTTTAATAAATTCTTTCACTTTCATGACAATATCTGCGAACTCAGAAGGAACATGTTCTTGTTCAAGTTTCTTCCTGAAAACATTCCATTGGATTTGTTTTGCTGCGATGAAATCCTGTGAAAAGGCAACAATTTCATCTGGGAGTCCGGTTCCGCGCTGTTCCAGTGTCAACCTGATGGCCTTCAACAGCGTTTCCCCGTCGAATTCAAACTGGCGAGAAAGCAACCAGATGTCATAGAAATCCTTCATCCGGCTATTCAATTCACGAAGTCTCAGCATTGCTTCAAATTTTTCAGCGATCAAGCTCTCACGGCTGTAACACAACAATATTGGTGCGGGAAATTCCAACATAGTAGGTAGCTGTAATTTTTCAGGGCTGGGATAGACGATATCGCCGAATCCTATATCAATTTGCATATTCAACTTTATTGTATCAAGTCTTGCCGGGAAT
>CAVRQG010000002.1:0-165443 GCA_963723215.1 uncultured delta proteobacterium | reverse complement strand
GGAAGCCCTCAAAACCGGCTTTGGTCGGCTGCCGGATCTTGGCTACAACGTAGGCATCTATAAATTCACACCATGGGAAGCTCTGTATCCCGTGCAGAAATTTGACCCGGCCGGGGTAACAGAGGCTTTGAACAAGCTGCCGGCGGAACCGGCCGGAAAGAGCCCGTTGGTACAGAGTCTGAATGAATTGGACACCGTATTGAAAGATCTGAGCGGCAAAACGGTCGTCTATATCTTCAGCGACGGTGGTTACGATAAATTGGCAGGCTCTAAAAGCCCCGGGGACAAAACAACGGAGCTGGCAAAAAAGTATGACGTTTCCTTCCAGGTGATCGATTATTCCGTTCAAGAAAGGGACCGCAAGACGGTCGATGACATGGGCAGGGCCAATATGAGCTCGCGGGTGATTCCGTTCGACTCTTACGTCACGCAACCCTTCTACGCCCTGGGCCCACTGTACTATACAAAGTGGGATACAGAGGTTGTGACCACATCGGAGAAGAAAGTATCGGGTTATAAGATCAACAATATCCTGTTTGAGATCGACAAGTTCGAGCTTTCTTCGGCGGCGCAGGAAGAACTCGATGGGGTCGGAAAGTTTCTCAAGGAAAAGCCGGAGGCCTTCGTCGCGTTGTTCGGTTACACCGACGATACCGGCAAGGCGGAGTACAACATGGAGCTTTCCCGGCGTAGAGCTGAGGCAGTCGCGGATTATCTGCAAAAAAACTATGAGCTTGGTTCCGACCGCGTGGTCCCAAACTGGTACGGTGCTGAAAACCCGATCGCCGGCAACGACACCGCTGAGGGCCGGGCCCAAAACCGGCGGGTAGAGGTTTCAATCGGCGGGATGTGATCGGAAAATTTTGCACCGGGAACCCAACCGGGCTTGTGCGTCGGGTTACCGGTGTTAACCTCTTTTGAAGTCCGGATTTCTGAACGTACTAAATTAGGAAAAGGCTCGATTGCGGCTATATGATGCACTTAACCATATGCAAAAGATGATTTAATATTTTAAAACGTATCCTATTCCGCTATCTTTTCAAGTTCTTCATCCCGCAGCACCCTACGCAGCACTTTGCCGATGAGCGATGTCGGCAGGGTTTCTCGAAACTCAACGGTGCGCGGCCTTTTGTACCCGGTCAGCTTCTCTTTGCAAAAGTCGATGATTTCCTGTTCTTCGGCGGACTCGCCGGGAGCCAGCTGAACAAAGGCTTTTACCTTTTCTCCGCTACGGTCATCCGGGACACCGATAACCGCCGCCAGGGCGACCTTGGGATGCTGGTAGAGCACCTCTTCCACCTCCCGGGGGTAGCAGTTGAAGCCGCCCACAAGAATCATGTCCTTCTTGCGATCGGTGATAATAATATAGCCTTCACCGTCTACACGGCCGATATCTCCGGTAAGGAAATAACGGCGGCCCTCTATTTCTCTGAAAACCTCCTCGTTGGCATCCGGTCGATTCCAATACCCGGCCATCACCTGGGGGCCGCTTATGGCAATCTCGCCATCTTCGCCCCGGGGCAGTTCTTTTGAGCCTGTCTCAATATCGAGGATTTTCACGTCGGTGTTTGAAACCGGGAAACCAACCGAACCGAACTTGCGCCTTTCCTTGTCACTCGGGTTGGCAGTTGCCAGTGGCGCGGTTTCGCTCAGACCGTAGCATTCGAAGATAATCGACCCGGTACTAGCCTCAAACTTTTTGGCCACTTCCACCGGCAGCGGAGCCCCACCGGAGCCGCACCCGATGACGGATGACAGATCGAACTTGTTGAGCAGGGGGTGGTTGGTAAAGGCGACAAAGATGGTCGGGACGGCCGCGATGATGGTCACTTTATTTTGTTCCACCGCTTTCAATACCTCGGTGAAAGGCGGTTTGCCGGCCCGCGGGTCCGGGATACAGACCAGGCTGCTGGCGGTCAGACAGGCCCAGTGCATTACAATGTTGCAGCCGAAACTGTGGTACATGGGAAGAACGCCCAGAAAGCAATTTGCCCCACCCCTTTTCAGTCGTTCCGGTGCGGCGCCTGTTTCGTGGGGGATCCACATCCAGTGGTCCAGAGCGGTAACGTTGAAGACTATGTTTGCGTGGGTCAGGGCTGCGCCTTTGGGTACACCGGTCGTTCCGCCGGTGTAAATGATGGTTGCGATATCCTTCACGGGATTGATTTCCACTGCCGGCGGTTCGGGCGGGGTCGCAGCCACAACGGCATCGAAAAAAAGATGTCCGGGCTCATACTGTCCGGCTTTCGGTATTTTTCCAAGTAGTCCGCCTAAGAATGCCTTGATGGGCGGCAGGCTGGACTTGATATTGCAGATTACTACGGTTTCCACATCGGTTCCTTTGATGGCTTCTACCGTTGTAGGGTAAAACTGGGGATGGTCCATGCAGAACAGTGTGCGCACCCCGCTGTCTTTGAGCTGAAAATTGAGTTCACTGGCCGTGTAAAGCGGGTTGCAGGTGACGCAAACGGCCCCGGCTTTCAGTATGCCGAAATAGATGGCCGGGTAATGAGGGATGTTGGGTAGAAAGATCGCCACCCGATCCCCTTTCTTGATGCCGCCGGCTGCCAGAAAGGCAGCCACCCGGTTGGCAGTGTCCCTGACCTGGGCATAGGTGCGGGCCGCGCCGTTGAAAATGGTGCAGACCTTTTCCGGGTAGGCATCCGCGGAATTGTCAAGAATGGAGAAGGCTGGTTTTTCAAACCCTGAAATTTCGCGCGGAACACCTGTGGGCCATTTTTCAGTGGGCCAGTTATTTGCAGTCATCTTTACCTCCCTTGTATAGGTTGGTTCCGATAAAGGAAATTGTCATCCCGTCAGGTGGGACCGAATTCTGAATCTATAGGAATGAATCCCTTAAACCGGGTAAAATGGCCGAACGTCAAACCTGTTGAAATTATAATGGAACATTGTGTGTTGAGAGAGAAGCGTATTTTTAATGTATAGTAAAAACCGGTCAGTATGTCAAAGGCCGTCTAAGGTCTATCCGGCATGTAAGGATATCGCGAAGCTATTTCGTTCATCATTTCCATCTATACAACCTCAAGCTTCCCTTTTCATTCGCCGACAGAAACCTTGACAGAAAGCCGTTCAAATGCCAAATTTCTATCTATGAAAACCCTGCTGATATATCCGTATTTTCTTGAAACCCGGGTGCAAACCGCTGAAGATGTGCGGGCCGTGCCGCTGGGGGTGTATTATGTAGCGTCTGTTTTAAAGGAAAATAAATATGATGTGGAGATCCTAAACTGGTACAATATCAATGAGACCCCTCATAAAATCAGCGAAGTACTGGCGGAGAAAAAACCTGATATTATCGGGTTTTCCATTCTGCACGCCAACCGCTGGGGAGGTATTGACATTGCCAGGATTGCCAAAAAGATCGATCCCGGCGTGACCATTGTTTTCGGCGGCATTGGCGCCACCTTCTTGTGGAACCACTTTTTAACCCATTTTCGTGAAATTGATTATGTGGTGATCGGTGAAGGGGAGTACACGTTTTTAAATTTAATCCAATATCTTGAGTCCGATCGTTCCCAGCCGATAAGGCCCATCAAGGGGATTGCGTTTCGGCAGGACGGCCAGGCGGTCCGGACCCCTAAAGCCGAAGCCATCGGCTGCCTTGATGAATTGCCTGTGCCCGCCAAATATTTTTCATACCAACATCTGTCGTTGACCCGTGGATGTGCCGGCAACTGCAATTTTTGCGGATCCCCGCAGTTCTGGGGAAACAAGGTCCGTTCACATTCCGTCGGCTACTTTGTTGATCAAATCGAACGACTGGTTCGGAAAGGCTCCCGGTTTTTTTATTTTTCAGATGATACTTTTACGGTCAACCGCAAACGGGTCATCGATATATGTAAAAAAATTATTGAAAAAGAGCTGGACATCACATGGACCGCCATTTCCCGGGTGGATTATGTCAGCGAAGAGGTCCTTTACTGGATGCGAAAGGCCGGCTGTATCCAGATCAGCTACGGCGTCGAAAGCGGTTCGGAAAAAATAAGAAATTTTCTTCAAAAAAAAATCACCAATACCAAAGTCCAAGGTGCTTTTGACTTAACCCAAACCTACGGCATCATGGCCCGCGCATACTTCATCTACGGCTGCCCGCAAGAAAGTCGGCAAACCATCGGCGAGACGATTGCGCTGATGGAAGACATCAAACCACTGAGCGTCATTTTTTACATTCTCTCCATATTTCCGGGAACCAGACTTTATGAAGATTTCAAACAACGCTCAAAGGTTAGCGATGATATCTGGTTAAATCGGACGGAAGACATCATGTATTTTGAGACCGATCCTGATTTAACCCGGGAAATGATACTCGACTTCGGTCAAAGACTGCGATCCGCCTTTTATGAAAATCTGCCCGGATTCGCTGAAACATTACAATTAATTGACAGAGAAGATCTTTACCCTTTGCACGCGAGTTTTTTTTCGAGGCTTGCAATGACCTTCGATCATGGAGATTATAGCCATATTGAGGCCATAAAGGATAAAAGCGACACTGCCGAAAACTTATACCGGCGATCATTGGCCTATTATCCCAATGCCAGGGCCTATTTGGGGCTCGGTATATTGAGCCAGAAACGGCGGGCTTACCGGGAATCAGGCCGTATCCTGTCCGAGGGCCTATCTCAATTTCCGGAGGATTCCCAACTTAACATTTGTATGGGAGTCAACCTGATGAATTTGGGAGAATTTGAGCACGCTTTGTCCTATTTCCGTGGATTTCAGGATGTAGAAGAGGCGCAGCTTTTTGCGGCTGATTGTTACAAAGCTTTAGGGAGGGAGACCCCCAAGATCTGAAATTTTCTTTTCCGACAACCAGTTTTCAGAAAAAGTCGATAATGGCCAAATTTAAATCCGATTCGAGGTGGACTATGACCGCATTACCGGAAAAAACAGGAACATTGACAAGTGACGACGGTGTAAAGATCTTTTATCGACATTATCCGGCAGACTCCGAACGTGCCCGAGTGGTGATCGCCCACGGTTTGGGAGAGCACTCCGGCCGGTACGGAAACGTTGTTGAGCGCATGCTGCTGAAAGGTATCAGCGCCTATGTGCCCGATCATCGGGGACATGGTCAAAGTGACGGCAAACGTGGACATGTTCTAAATTTTGCCCAATATCTTTCAGACCTTCGTTTATCGGTTGATTTGGCAGGAAAGAACCGTCCCGAAGGCATGAAACTTTTTTTGTTGGGCCACAGCATGGGGGGGTTGATAGCCTTGAATTTTGCGCAACAGTTTCCGGACCTTATTGACGGCGTCGTTGCCTCATCGCCTGCTCTCGGAATGGCAATCGAAGTTGCCGGTGTTAAAAAAACACTGGCGTCATTGATGTCTCACATCTGGCCGGAGATGACTATGGGCAATGAACTGGATGCCACCAAGATCAGCCACGATCAGAAGGTGGTCACTGCCTACGAATCCGATCCGCTGGTCCACGATCGGGTCAGTGTTCGATTTTTCACCGAAATTTTAGCGGCTATGGAAACCGCGCATGCCAAGGCTTCAGGCCTGAAGGTCCCGACATTGCTGCAGGTGGCCGGCAACGATAAACTGGTGAATGCCCTCTCTTCCACTCAATTTTTTAAAAAACTGGAGCTTGAGGACAAAACCTTACTTGTCTATGATGGTCGGTATCATGAGATCTATAATGAAGTTGAAGATTTGCGAAGAGATGTGTTCAATGACTTGGAGAACTGGTTGGAGAATCAGCTTAGGAATGACGAATGAAGGGATGCTGTCGATTTAAAATCTGTTGGATGACAGAACAAGGCGAATTCATACAATCATTCTGCACCACTCGTTCCGCCGCAGGTCAATCGTCATTTAAACATCGATCTACCAAGGTGTGTCGGAATCGATTTCGTTCTGCTGGTCTTCGAATAGATATTTCATGATCCAGGAACTCTCGGTTCCCGACTCTTCCAACAACCGCTTGATTTCTTCCCGTTTTTTGGCCTGATTGCTGCTGTTTTTTTTCTCTGTCGCTGACATGTTTTGTGATGAAGTTTTAGCAGATTCAGATTTTTCGACCAGTTTCCTGGCCTTGGCCAATTTTTCCCGGCAGGTTATCATTTTCTGATTGATCTCTTTGGTCTCGGTATCGATCAAATAATAGCGTTCAAAATAAGAAAGGGCTCGGGACCATTTATTTTGTACAAAGTATTTTTCTCCATTTTCCCGGTAAAATGACTTCATCTGGTCGATGCGTTTAAGTGACAGTTCATTTGAAGGCTCCAGTGC
This sequence comes from uncultured delta proteobacterium, assembly GCA_963723215.1. Lineage (GTDB taxonomy): Bacteria > Desulfobacterota > Desulfobacteria > Desulfobacterales > JAFDCJ01 > JAFDCJ01. The sequence continues at coordinate 159,183 of CAVRQG010000002.1, read as the reverse complement.
CAGGGCTGCTTGATAGAGAAGATAGGCATTTTGATTTACCGGTTTGAGATAACGCTTAGCCTGAAAATGAACTTCGGCCTCCTTTAACAGCTGTGCCAGCGTTTTATTTTTTCGCGGTTGCTGCTGATGAGCCAACCAGATACGCCGTATGGCCTTGTGCGCTTCTTCGAAATAGATGCTGTCTTCTTTGATGGCGGCATATTGCCTAAGTGCCGGTTGAAAGTCTTTGGCAGATTCAAAGCGATGCGCCTGGGTTAAACGAAAATAATCCAGTCGATCCCAGAGAATTTCTGATTCTTTTCCGGCACCGTATTCCGCCAGGTAGTCTTTCAAATATTTCATCACGGCATCGAGATCTTGCTTTAGAGCTTTTTGTTGGGTAATTGCCAGGGTCGATTCAGCGAGAAGTTTCTTCGCCAGATTCCTGTGCTCTGCAGATAGATCCAGGTCTAATAGATGTTTAAGGGAATTTTGGGCGGAAAGGTATTTTCCCAATTTGATTTGTTTGGAAACAGCGGATAATGCCCATTTGACTTTTAAAGGTGTATATGCCTGGAAATAGCCAAAATAGCCTACTAAAATAACCAGCAAAGAAACGGTAAACCAAAACCGCCATCCCGATTGTTTATTCTGTGAGAGCAATTCGGCATCCAGCTTTTTTTCATCCCGATCACGATCCGAGATAAACGCCAGCGTCGCAGAACCGATCCTGATTTGATCTCCAGTGTAAAGGCGCTTTTCAGCGATTTGTCTGTCATTTAGCAACAATGGGTTGGTGGTGCTTACATTTCTAACGACAAATCCATCTTCGCGGTTTTCTATCACACAGTGTTTGCGTGAAATTAAAGGATCAAGCAGATTTATATCCGCTTCAACCGAGCGTCCGATGACAAGTTTGGTTTTGTTGAGAGGGTAGATTTTACTCTCGCCGGAAGCGGTTGTGCAGACCAGTCGAGGTCCGATAATTTTTTCTTTTGAACGGGTCATGACCATGGTTTTAGCTTCCCGGGGGACATCTGCGGATATCACCCCCGAGCTTTTATTTTCATGATTTATTTCTGCCATGATCCCTACCTGAAAATGGATTGATTAAGATAAATTCGCACAACGATATAGGGTTCTTATCGGCCTATTTTTGTTGAGCTTTAATGAATTTTTTCTGGCACTTAGTTTGAAAAAATCAAGGGATTCGAAAATTATCAATTAAAAGGTTTGGGACGGGTGCGAAGGCAGGAGTGGTATATTTTGTGATTGGATGCTTAGGCATACCGTAATCTAAATATATTCGTTTCTGATCAACTACCAGGGCCATATTTTTGCAAGATACGTTAAACTCGGCCACAGGTCGTCTTCCAAATGGGGTTCAAGGGTGATTATGGGTGGCGAAAAATTATTTAATTTCAGATAGTTGAATAAAAGTTTAAAATCGATGCTTCCCAGCCCCATCGCCAGATGCTCATCATCATTGCCATGGTTGTCATGAAGATGGAGTTGCGCGATATACGATCCTAATGAATCCAGCCAATCTTTAAGATTGGATTTTCCAAAAGCGGACAAATGGCCGCAGTCCAGGCAAAAGCCGACACCGAGGTGTTTGAGGGGGTCAAGAACAACCCGTATATCATTCGGGTCCTTTTCATAGACATTTTCCAGCATCAATCTAGATCCCCGCTCATTTATGCACTTTGCGAGCCATGACCAAGTTTCCAAGCAATTTTCAATCCACTGCGTCTTGAAGAAGCCATAGCGTTTCCAATCATAGCCTGCATGGCAGACAATTGATTGGGGTTTGAATACCGGTACCAATTTCAATAACTGCTCAAAGCGATTTCGAGTCAGGGCCACTACCGCCGGATCGCTGGAACCGGCTGATAGATCGATGAATGGGCCGTGAAGGGTGACGCTCAATCCATGATCATCCAATATTTTACCGATGCGTTTGAAATCCGCAAAGGTAAACCGTTCCAAAGCCGCTGCATCGATACCGATTTCCGGGTTTAATCGATGTTCAAGGAATCGATCCAGGTATTTATCATAAAGCATTCTAAAAGGAACATTGACCTGGGTTTTGCGTATCATATCCTTGATTGGTTTTACGATTCTATTCTCCCACTCTGATTTGCGACCATTTTGCATAGTTTGCCTTACCTCAATCTCCGGAACGCACTTGCGTCGGTTTGATCGGTGTTGTATAGGTCCTTGGATATCTCGAATTGTTACGAGATAATAATTAGCATTTCCTGCAGATTTACAAGTTAGGATTAAATGAAGACAGAACTGCCCCAGAGCTTTGAGAAAGCGCTGACGCGCTGCGTTGATTTTTTTTACAAAATTTGGCCGCAACCCTTTCCAGGCCATGACCGGTTAAAGACATGTAAAATTGTATCTCATCGTGGTGAGCACGACAACCACAAGGTTTTTGAAAATACCCTAAAAGCCTTCGATCTGGCATGTGAGAAGGGAATATGGGGTATTGAATTTGATGTCCGATGGACCAAGGACCTTCACCCGGTGGTGGCCCATGATCCGGATCTCAGACGGGTATTCGGACTTGATGTAGCCATCGGCAACATGAGCCGGGACGATTTGAAATCACAATGTCCTGAGGTTCCGACACTTGCGGAAGTCATCGAAAATTATGGCAAGAAACTGCATTTTATGATCGAAATCAAAGCCGAAACCTATCCGGATCCCCAGCGGCAGAATGAGATTTTAAAGAATTGTTTTTCGTCCCTTGAGCCGCGGCTGGACTATCACTTGATGTCACTGACCCCACCCATGTTTGATCTGATCACTTTTGTGCCGACCTCCTCGTTGATTCCCATTGCTACACTGAACGTCGCTCAATTGAGTGAGCTGGCCTTAGACAAAGATTACTGCGGACTCGCCGGGCACTATCTTTTATTAAATCGTGCAATATTAGCAAAGCACCGCGAAAAGGGGCAGCATGTGGGTACCGGATATCCGGCCTCAAAAAATTGTCTGTTCAGGGAAATCAACCGGGATATTGAGTGGATTTTTTCCAACAATGCCGGAAAGCTGCAGGAAATCATAAATAGACTGGCTGATACAGACGCGTTGTAGATATATTGAATCCCCTAAATCCACCCCAAGGAGACTGATTATGGCCGGAGGTTATACCGGTAATTATTGGGCGACAGAAACCGGGGATTGATCCTCTCTCACCGGCAGCTTTTACATTACGAATGCTAAGTTTTTGCCAAATACTTGGCCTGCTCCTTTCCCTTTCCCTCATCGACGAAGTAAAAAAGAACCCCACCGATAACAAAGAGAATTAGAATCGAGCCAATACTCCAGCGGGATGCAACCTGTCCGATGGACATCAATTGCTCGGCAGTGGCGGAAGGCGGCATTAGTATTCGCCGCACGATCAACCCGACAATACCCATCAAGGCCGGTCCGATGATGGCGGCGAATTTACCCAGCATGTTATAAAATCCATAATATTCCGCCGCCTGATTTTTGGGTATCAATCGAGAGTAATATGATCGGCTGAGGGCCTGAATGCCTCCCTGGACCAAACCGATGACGGCTGCCAGAACGTAAAATTCTTCCTTTTGCGTCATCATGGTGCCCCATATGGTGACACCCATGTAAATGCCAATGGCAAGATAGATTGCTTTACGAACTCCCCAGCGTTCCCCCAGTTTACCAAACGCCAAGGCGGCTGGAAAACCAACAAATTGCGTGAGCAAAAGCGCCACAATTAAATCATTGGACTCAAAACCCAAAGACAGGCCGTAGTCGACTGCCATGCGGATAATGGTGTCCACGCCGTCTATGTAAAACCAGTATGCCAGCAGAAATAAAAACACGGTTTTTAAATGGCGTATTTTTTTAAATGTATCCACCAGTTGTTTGATGCCGGCCGTGACAATATTTTCACCCTTTTTAATTTTTCCAGCAGATTTGTCCTCCGGCACCCATGCTATCGTAAATAGGGTGAACAGGCCCCACCAAAACGCAACGGATAGAAAGGAAACCCGAACGGCGACGGCGGCATCCGGCAGGCCGAATTTTTGCGGCATCAAGGTCAGCAGGACGTTGATGAGAAAGAGCAGACCGCCTCCCAGATAACCCATCGAGAAACCCAAACTGGAAACATAATCAATTTTATCTTCACCGGTGATACTCGGCAAAATAGCATCATAGAAAATATTGGCCCCGGAAAACCCTATTATCCCCATGACATATACAAAGATTGCCATTCCCCATTGACCCTTATGTACCAGAAATAGGCCGGCGGTCATCAAAACGCCCAGGTATGCAAAAAAGAGCAAAAATTTTTTCTTAACCGAGCCTTTATCGGCAATTGCTCCCAAAAACGGCGCCATCAGGGCGACAAACAAACTGGCCAGTGAATTGCCGAAACCCAGCTGGGCGGTACTCACATTGACATCAACCCCAAAGCTCCAATACTGCTTGAAAAAGATCGGGAAAAAGCCGGCCATGACAGTGGTGGCAAAGGCAGAATTCGCCCAATCATACATCACCCAACCCCAAACCGCTTTTTTATTATATTCCAAGCTTTCCGGCCTCCCAGATTATAGCTTACAAAAAAAAATGACTCCCAATTGGTTTTTAACTCAGTTGAGATTAACGCTTTAGTGCCGGCCGTTGGCCGCCATGATGCGCTGATGCAATCTTTCCGCACGCAAACAGAAGGTTTCCAGCTTGGCATTGATAAGCTGGGGAAACGGTGAGCCATCGCTTTCTATGGCCAGAAACGGTAGGTCTTCGACATCGCTCAGCACACTGCGAAGCTGCCGGTTATTCGGTTCGGTGGCGATTTTATCCGTGCTGTTCATGGTTTCGTTCAAGATAGATTCCGAAATCCGGTTGGGCATGCAACCAAAGGGGCCGATGGCAATCACACCGCATGAATGGGATACCACCTCCGTCAAGGACGCGCCGATGGTCAAGATGGCTTCCCCTGGAAGATCTTTGGAGATGTAAGGCGTGGCATTGTCAATAATTGTGTCCATGTTGAGGGGATTTGCGCGGACCAGGCCCGAAGACGACAAGATGGCTTTTATTCGCCGCTCGTAGCGAGCCTGGAACTTGTTGCGGATTTTAAATTTTATCTTTTCCAAAAAGGTCATGTCTTCGGGATTCAGGCCGGCGTCCACCATGTGGTTGCAGTATAAGACCCATTCGGCGACAGGGGAGCAAACCGTGGCAAATCCCAATTGTGCCAGGCGCTCGGTCAAATACTGCCGGGATAAGGCATCCCGGCGCACAAAGATTTCACCGGCCAAGGTAATGAGGGGCACACTTTGCGGCGGTCGCTTCAGGGAAATCCCGCTAAAGCGCTCGGCGCTCCGGGTGAGCTGTCGCTCCAGATCCTCGTAATCCCCCCGTTCCATTTGTTTTAATATTTTTCGCCATTCTTCGTCAAACACCTGCATGGCGCTTTCAGTGTCTTTAGCATTGGTTAATAGCATAGAGCGAATGTCTTCGATCACATCCGATACGATGACCGCCCACCATCCCCGGCGGTCAAAATCTTCGCCCATGCCGACGTAAGAGTTTTCCGAGGACAGGGCAAACAGGGCCACATCCGGGATCTCGAGTCGTTTCACCAGATCTTCCATAAAAATATAATACTGACCGAAACGGCAGGGTCCGGAACCGGTGGCAAAAAAATACACCAGGACTTCGTCAGCCCGTTTGCCGTTGCCGATATAGCTGAGCAGGGTGCCGGTGGTGAGAATCAGCGGTAGGCATTCCTTGCAGGTGGTGTTGGCGCGACCCAGTTTTAAGACGGCTTCGTCGGACGGGCGATGTGCGATGGCATTGATTCCGTAACCTCGTAGAACTGCGGCAAAGGCCTCGGACCCGTATTTGCCCATGGAAGGCAGCAACATGGTCACCCTGGGATCGGTTATTGGCAGCACTTCGCCGTTGGAGGAAATGACGCTGGCAGTGCCGTTGTTGATGACGGTCCGGGCCGGTTTGAAAGTTGTCTTTCTGGAAACAATCTGTTTTTGGGTCACCAGTTGGCGGTAGGCTTGAACAATGTCCAAAAAAGCTTCCACCCGGGTTTCCAGACCGGCATCGGCCGTGTGGTTATCGAGTTCGAGGGTTAACGAAGGCTTGCGGCCCATGAGGTCTCGAAAATATCCGACCACGAACGAATCCGGTCCGCAGGAAAAGTTCGTGATGTATGTTCCGAACAGCTGCGGGTGACGTTCAACCAGGCGGCCGGCCTTCATAATGAGTTTTCCCATTCCCCAGTACATATGTCGTTTGGAGCGTTCTCCTTCGATTTCAAGAAAATCAAGCGGGATGGCCAATATGCCCCTAGATGCAAATTTATGGGGGATGCCCTTGTGCGCTTCTTCTACGAAGCCGTTATAGGGGCGGGAAAAAATAACAACCGCAAATTTATCCGGCTCAGTTTCCAGTTGTGCAAGTGTCTGCCGGCCGATGGCCTTCATTTCGGCCAGGCAGCTCTTTTGCAGGGCTAGGGCCTTGTCGAAAGCACGTACAGCCTCTTTGCGGCGTATTCCCATTTGAACCGCTGCCTCCAGCAGTGGTTTTTTGGCATTCTCCAGATCCGCGGACAGATCGATCAGCGGCGCTAAAAGCCGGGTTCCTCGCTGAGCGAGTTGATCGATTTCTTTGCGAAATGTCGTTTGCAGATAAAACGTTTCGCCTTGAACCAGGGGGCATACCTGGGACTGTTCACTGGAATCTGTATCGTTTTCACCGGGGATAGCCTTAAAATGAGGTAGAAAAATATAATCCGGAAGTGGGTCCGATGACAGCAGGGAGTAGAAAAAGCCATGCGCCAATTCCACCGGATAGCAAAAAGCGGCGTTTTGCCGGTCAATTCCCTCCTGGGAAGGACTGTCGGGCATCATGATGTCATAGCCCAATTCAACAAAAAAATTGGAATACAGCGGGTAATACGAGTTGACCAGAAAGCTACGATTAAAGCCGACACTTCCTTTGCGTTGAACATCTTTGTTTCGGGCCAGATGGGCACCGTATTTATTGAATATGAGGTCCTGGCGCAGGCGCACTAGATCCAGGTTTTGAATATCGTAGCTGACTTTGTGCCGCAAATTGTAATAGCGGTTGCAGGCGCCGCCAAAGGGGTGTTTTTTGCCTTCAATTTCGATCATCGCAATTTCGCAGCGTCGATCGCATTTTTCTTTGCCGCCGGCACAGATAAAGGGTTTTTTGTAGGCCACTTCCCGGCCGGCAAGAGCTTGGAGATCAAAATGCTCAGCTTTCAGCAAACCACTTGCAATGCGATTTTTAACTTCTAAGGCGACTCCGAAAGCGCCCATCAGCCCTGGTTCCGGCGGTACGATAATCGGTTTGCCCACCATAGAAGCCATCGCCAGCGGCACAGCCTTGTTGTAACAAACCCCTCCCTGCATGAATACCTTCTCTCCCACCGGTCGGTTGCCTTTGACTCGATTCGAATAGTTCATGCAGATAGAGTACACCAAACCGGCGACGATGTCTTCGTGGGCGACGTTTTCATGAATGGCGTTTTTGATGTCCGAGGCGATAAAGGCCGCGCACTGGTCGTTAAAATTGGGAGGTCGTCGTCCCTTTATCGCGATAGCGGCAATGTCCTCCATTTTGACGCCTAAAGTTTCCAGGGCCGATTCTTCCAGAAACGATCCGGTGCCGGCAGAGCAGGCTTCGTTCATGGCATAGTCGGAAGGCACCGCGTTGGTGATGTAAGTGTACTTTGCATCCTGTCCTCCGATTTCAAAAATCGTATCTACTTTGGGGTCAAAATAGACGGCGGCCGTCGCATGGGCGATGATTTCGTTGATAACGCCATCGGTTAATGCATGCAGGCCGGCGATTTGCCTCCCCGAGCCGGTAACTCCCAAACCGGTAATAAAAATTTGTGAAGGATCAACATGTTGCTGCACCTGCTCGACGATGGATCGGTAGCAATTGCGGGAGGCACCGACTGGATCGCCGTTGGTCCTTAGATAAACGGAGGCCAGCATGGCGTCGTCTGCTTCTCGCATCAAGACTGCTTTGGTGGTAGTGGAACCGACGTCAAGACCCAAGATGCATTTGTCTGCAGTTTGAATACGTCCGGTTTCAATGGTTTTGAATTCTACCTGGTCTGAAAAATGCTGCAGTGGCGGCAGATTATCAAATGTGGCAACTTCATTTAATAGCAGGTTGGATCGGCCCGGATAAGGCGCTGTTTCATTTTCCAGAGACCACAGCGCAGCTCCCAGGGCTTCAAAGTATGGGGCTTCGGGCGGCACGATCAGGCCGGGGATTTCTTGTCTAAGATACTCGATCATCACCTGGTTTTGAGCCGTTCCACCGGCCACCATAATATTTTTTCGATCTACCTTTTTTAAGAGTTCCAGGATTTTATTCGCCATCATTTTGCAGAGTCCAGCCGTGACCTGGGATTTTGGAATTCCCTTGTTTGTGGCGTGGGTGCAGTCTGATTTGCAGAATACCGAGCAGCGGCCGGATACATGATGGGGATTCTCGACGGCGGCCCATTCGGCGGCTTCATCCAACGAGACATCCATTCTGCGCAGTTGCTGCAGGAAGAATTCACCGGTGCCTGAGGCACACTTGTTGCCGGTGATGACGTTGGTTATGCGACCTGACCGATCCAGAGCGTAGACCATAAAGGTTTCCCCACCGGCTGACACCACCGCCGGGCAATCAATATCAGGAGGCTTCACATATTGGTAGGCATATTCGATCGCTTCCGGCTCCGGAATAGATGACAGGTTGACAAATTTACGAAATTTTCGTCCGGTAGCCGCAATTGTATCGAATGATTCCAAGTCAAGTCGGGCAAATGCATCCAGCAAAGTTTGTTTAGGATCTCCCTCATGGGTGGTCAGGGAATAATCTAATACTCGCGGCTTTGAATGCCCGGTTTGATTCAACTTCAGACTTCGGTCAAATTCCAATTGAACGATGGATAGCGTCGATGCACCCAGGCAAAGACCCAATGCTTTCTGTTTTTCACTCATCCAGATTTCCTGCCGAGAAATATCGGTTCAATATTAATCATCGAATTTTGAAATTATTAACTTAGTAATGATTCCTAATAGTTTAAAATAGACAAACTTGCAAGTGCAATCAAGATGATCGCATGGGGAATCGTATGGTAACTTTAAATTAGTTCCGATTGATTTATTTGTCCATGAAAAATTTAGCTTGACATCTAAACAGCCGATTTATACGAACGTTTGAATTATCATGAGGGTGCCTCGTATGACAGAGATAGGTAAAAGCGAACATCACAAAAATGAAATGATCACATTGTTGAATTCACCCTTAACGGCATCGGTGCCGCCAGAGAGGAGGCAGCAAGTGCTGTATAAAATTCGTTGTGGCCTTTGGGCAATGGCTATCTCTCTTTTTCTGCATGGCTGCGTCAATTTGGGTCCGGATTATTCAAAGCCTGAACTGGGAATGGAGATGCCCAAATCATATCAATATGCGCCCAATCAAATCGATTTAACCTTTGCCGGGGATCACTGGTGGGAGGTATTTGGAGATTCGGAACTAAATTTACTGGTTGAGGAGGTCCTTAAAAACAACTGGGACATCAAACAGGCCGCCGCACGGGTTTTGGAGACCCGCGCTCGTTATGTCCAGGTTCGATCCGATCGATTTCCCAGCGTTGGCGTTTCCGGTTTCAAGGATCGGCGACGGATTGCAGGCGGAGAGAACCGATCAGGTGCTGTCGTCGATACCTATGATCTGTCGGCGCCGGCATCTTTCGAGTTGGATCTCTGGAGCCGGCTGGCCAAAGCTTCCCGAGCTGCCTGGGAGGATATACTGCGAGAGCAAGAGACGCGGAGAACCCTTTCCCAGAGCGTTGTGGCCGAGGCGATTACCTTTTATCTGGAAATGGAGGCAGTGGAAAGACGGCTGCAGATTGCTGCCCAGAGTATTGAAGCCTTTCGTCTCAGTCTGCAGTTTGTTGAAACACGCTATGAACGTGGTTTGACATCTGTTCTGGACGTGCGGCAGGCCCGACGCGTCTTAGCCCAGACGGAAACCTTGGTTCCGCAATTTGAGCAGGAGCTGGGTATTATTCAACAGCAACTGGCCGTGTTGAGAGGTCGCTATCCACAGACCCGACCAAAACGTCGGCAACCGGAAGATTATTACAAGCGTCTTGCACCGGTACCACCAGGGCTTCCTTCCGATCTACTGATGCGCCGACCTGATATCAGGGCGGCCGAAAAACAATTAAAAGCCTTGAATGAACGTGTCGGTGCGGCCAAAGCCGCGCGCCTGCCCACCATTACCTTGACCGGCGGGTATGGCTGGACCAGCGATGACCTCAGTAACCTATTACGTTCCGAAAATGTCGTTTGGAATCTTACCGCCGGCATTGTCCAGCCTATTTTTGATGCCGGTAGGCTCAAGGCCGGGCAGCGAGAGGCGGAGGCCAGATATCAGCAAGGGGTTGCAGAATATGTGCAAACGGTGCTGGATGCCTTCGGCGAAGTTGAAAGAGCGTTACTGACGCGCAAACAGCAACTGGAACGTCGGCAGCGGGAACTCAGATTTCTCGAGGAGGCCCGGGCGACCCAGCAGGTAGCCCAAGACCGCTATATCCGCGGTCTGGTTATTTATCTAGATGTGCTCAACGCACAGATTACTCGGTTTCAGGCGGAAGACAGCCTGGCCCTGGTTGATCTGGCCATTATGAGAAACCGGGTCGCACTCCACCGGGCACTGGGTGGCGGCTGGGCAGATCCGGAGCCCATAACAGTGAAAGACGATGGTATTTTTTTTAATTTTTAAAGCACCCCGGCGGGTTTAGTGCGGCTTTCCCTTTCAGCTACCAGCGGATCGATGCGCCAGGTAATGAAAGGTGAGAGCGTGTACAGGAACATATAGAGAACTGCAATGTGGCCGAAATAAGGCGTGAACACGGAGATGAACAACAATAACGTCAGGCGCGCAAACCAGGGGTGGCGGCTCATGAATCGTCCGAGGTGCAGATAGTGAATGGGATAAAGATTCATTAAGATCGCCGTGAATATCATTGTTCCGCAACAGAAAATCCCCCAGAATTGAGTCCATGGGGAGCCTTCGTTGGCGGCCTGGGCAAAAATGATGAGGGGCGCCACGGACAGCATGGCTGCGGCGGGTGTCGGCATGCCTTTGAAAAATCCGGGAATTGGATTTTTATCCAAGGTAAAATAAATCAGCCGCACCAGTCCGAAGACGGCATATCCCCAGGCGATCAAAGAAATGGGTATTTTCTGAACAATCGGGTCTGAAAATGCCGAAAGGACGATATAAAAAATCCAAGCGGGTGCAATGCAAAAGCTGACCAGATCGGCTATGTCATCTAAAATCCCCCCCAGACTGATAGCGTGCACCTGCTCATTTTCCGCAGGCAGCGGTTCTGTTAGACCCAGCTTGCGTGCAAGGGCCCCATCGAGCTTATCGAACATGGCAGCGCCGATTAACAACAGATAAGCCTCCCGTATTTGTCCCTGGTATGCAAAAAATACTGCCAGCAATCCCATCATGGCATTCATGACAGTCAGTGCGTTGGGGAAAAAGGCCAAAATACGGCGCCGTAACCGTTCGTTGCCCAGGCAGAGCTCGTCCAAACATAGGCTGCCGTATTTTCGGCAATACAGGGCAATCGAGCCCAGGTTTATGATCAGAAATAAAATTTCAATGAAAAACAGGCCCCGCAACGGCAGATTCCCAAACCAGGAAATCGATGAGTAAATACGGGTTTCCGGTCCCTCTGGAACATAAAATGCATAGGCATAAAGAAGCGCCCCCACTGGGGCGGAGACGATGGTTCTCAGACGGGTAAATTCGCTGTCTTCGGGATCCTGATCGTTGCGGATGGCAAATCCGCGCATAAAATTGGCAAAGTTGTCGCGGATCAGCACGGTTACGGTTAATATCATCACCAAAATTGCGTGTAATAGCTCCGCCCGGTTGATATCCGGCGCAATCATATGGATGCGCCACATGGTGCCGACGGCAACCAAGGGGAAAATAATCGAATATACCACCTTGTCCATAATGCGGTCGGCGAGATTCGCCATGACTGGATGGGGATGAAAGCGGGCGGCAAACCAGCCATCCACGAGATCGAAGGTCATTGAAACAAACAGGAAGGTAACCCCGAGGATGTATAAAACCGGGCTGCGTGTCCACATAACGGCAATGGCACACAGCATCCCGCCAAACACGAGGGGTGGCCGGCCGTATACCAACAAGGTCGTTAATTTCTGTGGGATGTATTGTTTTCCGGGCATGGTTTATCGGGGAGCTCGAATTCTAGGTTGTGCTATCATAAATAAAATCCTCACTCGTGTCAAGGCAGGGAAAACAATTATAGCTTTGAATTTATAACCTTTTGCCTTCTTGTTCGCTTTTTGATACTTCACTGCCATGTCTAAATCCTTATCCAAAAAAGTCGGCATCGCTTCACTGATTATGATGACGTCGGTTTTTTTAAGCCGTGTGATCGGTCTTTTCAGGGAGATAGTCATTGCCCATATCGGCGGTGCCGGGGCCGCGGTGGACGCCTATCAAGTGGCGTTTGTGATTCCTGATATTTTAAATCACATCGTGGCCAGTGGATTTATGTCGGTTACCTTCATACCCATTTTTTCCCGATACCTGGCCGGGGATCGGGAAAATGACGGATGGAAAGTGTTTTCCATCATATTGAACTGTTTTGGGTGCTTTTTGTTTGTCTTGATTGTGGCTGCGGTGGTCCTTACCCCTCAGTTGATCACCCTGATTGCACCGGGATTAAAGCATCCCGCTACCATTGCGAGTGCCGTCAGAATGACCCGTATTATCTTGCCCGCCCAGTTATTTTTTTTCGTTGGCGGTCTGCTGATGGCAGTTCAATTCAGTAAGGAGAAATTTTTTATCCCTGCGCTGGCGCCCTTGCTCTACAATCTAGGGATTATATCGGGTGGTATCATATTGGGTCCCTGGATCGGCGTGGAGGGGTTTGCCTGGGGGGTGTTGATCGGCGCCTTCAGCGGCAATCTGTTAGTCCAGTTTTTTGGCGTCAGGAAAAATGGACTCAAATATTTCTTTCTTTTTGACTTGGGGCACCCGGATTTGAGAAAATACGTATTCCTGACCCTACCGTTGATGGTCGGGCTTACCATGACATTTTCCACTGAATTTTTTTTCAGGTTGTTTGGTTCTTATTTAGCACCGGGAAGCATCGCTGTTCTTAATTTCGGGTTGCGGATCATGCTCATTCTGGTGGGATTATTCGGTCAGGCGGTGGGTACGGCTTCCTTTCCGTTTCTTGCAAGACTGGCGGCCGAAAATAAACTAAACGATATGAATCGGCTGTTGAACGATACCCTGCGCTTTCTTGCTTTGGTGATTCCATTTTCAGTGCTGCTTATGGTACTGCGGTCGGAGGTGGTCCGGATAATTTTTCAACGGGGAAGATTCGACGCTGCCGCGACTGCTTTGACGGCGGAAGTTTTGATGTATTTGCTGGTCGGGGCATTTGCCTTTGCCGCCTACACGATTGTCGTCCGAGGCTATTTTGCTACCCAGAACACATTTTTTCCGGCGCTCTACGGTACCATTGTCGTGCTACTCAGTATCCCTTTGTACCTTTTGGGTATGAACTGGTTGGATGTTCGGGGAGTGGCTCTGGCGGTTTCTTTGTCCGGCATCCTTCAAGTCACGGTTTTATATATCCTTTGGAATAAACGGAGCAACAACACCGGAAGTCGGCGGGTATATGTCTTTTATGTCAAGATAATGTGTTTTTCCGCTGTACTGGGTATTTTTCTGGCATGGTTTAAATCCTCGGCGCTTTTCTGGATCGATTCCAATACTTTTTACGGTAGCCTGATGATATGCCTCTTTACCGGAGCGGTGTTTCTGGTCATATTGCTGGCAACCGGTTATGGCTTAAAAATTAAGGAAGTTACGGAGCTGGTAAATCGGCTGGCAAAGAAGCTCCCTAAAGGCGTCGGGCGTCAGGTGTCAGGTGTCAGCCCAGCTCCCGGCCAACAAAAAGGCCGGTCTGATCGAAAAAAAAACACTAGAAAATCAAATTGAGAGTAACTTTTTACCACCCCAGGTTAGACCTGGGCTACCACTTTATCAGTGCGCTGCCCCAGGTCAAACCACCCCCGAAAACCGGCAGGCAGACCAGATTTCCGGGTTGAATGCTGCCGTCGCGCACTGCTTCATCCAGCGAGATGGCACAGGATGCCGAAGAGATGTTGCCGTATTTATTGAGGGTTAAATAAAATCTTTCAAAAGGAATTTTTAAAGATTTTGCAATGTTCTGAAACATACGGACATTGGCCTGGTGCGGTATGATCCAGTTGACGTCCTCCAGTTTTACATGATTGTATTCGATCGGTTCTTTGATGGATTCGATAAAACGTCTGACGGCCACCCGAAAACTCAGGTTGGCTTCAATCATGTTCAGGTAATGCAATCCCTTGTCCACGCTTTCATGGTTAATGGGGGTGGTCTTTGAACCGCCACCCGGCATTAACAAATCCTGGCCGTTGGCACCGTCTGTGTGAATATGGGTGGACAGGATTTCATGGGCGTTCCCGCCCTGGGTGAGAACAGCCGCACCGGCTCCGTCTCCCCACAAAATGCAGGTGGAGCGATCCTTCCAGTCGAGGGTGCGGGACATGATTTCAGAGGCCACAACCAAAACATTTTTATATGTTTTATTCTTTAAATATTGTTCAGCGACGTTCAAGCCGAAGATAAATCCGGAACAAGCCGCGGTCACATCAAATGTCACCGCACGGGGAGCATTGAGCTTGGCCTGCAGCCAGTTGGCCGCAGAAGGACAACAGGTATCCGGTGTGATCGTTGCGACGATGATCAGATCCATCTCTTCAGGACCCATGCCGGCCATCTCAAGGGCTTTCAGCGACGCCTGGTAACCGAGATCTGAGGCCGTTTGGTCCGGCTTGGCAATTCTTCTTTCGCTGACACCGGTGCGTTGGACAATCCATTCATGGGTCGTGTCCAGGCCGCTTTTTTCTAAATCATAATTGGTTAATATCGTTGACGGTAAATAAGAACCTGTGCCTAAGATACTGATAGACTTCATCATTTATCCATTCCCATCAAGCAAATTTTCTTCCTAATCTTCTGGTCCGGCTTCAAGTGTTTGTCTACCAAAAAAACAGCGGCAGATGACTGCCGCTGTTTAATACAAATGATTTGTAGTTGTCAACCTATGGGTGAGGGTTTGCACAGATGGCCTTCTTCCATGGCCACCCCCAACCGTCACAAACGAATTTCATCGAGGCCAGTTTTCTTTGCCATGTTAGCGGGTCAATCCGGGTACCGCAGATGTATTTATGCATGCGCATGGTTCAACCCTTTTCACGTTTTCATGATGCCTGATAGATTTGACAGTGTAAATATTAGTATAAATTAGGAAAAAGTCAAGGTGGACCGGATGGCTTCCTATCATGATCTGCGTTTGGATCGTTTTTTTTGTCCTTTCCTGCGGAAAATATGGGCTGCATGATGGTAATCGGCAGTTTTAACGTTCGTTCCAGAATACCCAGCACCCCGGAGCCAACGGCCTTGGGATGCAGGGGTATCACGTCGGGATTCTTTAAATCCCCCTGAGCTCTGAAGGGAATTGAAATCAGCTTGCCGCCCAATACATCTTTTATCAAAGGTAAAAACTTGACGATACGATCTACAGTTTTAAAAGGCGCTACCAATATGACGAGGTCCATCTTTTTTTCATCAAGATCAATATTGCCCTCACAGGCAATTCCCATTGAGACACCGTCTATGGCGCATTCCTGCATGATGAGCTTGCCGTTTTCAAGGTCGGTGCGGATGGTCATGCCATGGTATGCAAAACCCTCGCCGGTCAAGTCGGGGATTTCTCCCCGGTAAATCTCGGTAACATTTAAAATCGAAAGAATCTTAGCCAGGAGACCAAACCGATAAATTCGACCTTTCTTGGCGGAGAAGGTCATTTCTCCCGAAAGGGATTGTAAGAAATCCTCCGGTTTGCTTTTTGACTGGATTTGACCATTTAAATTAAAAGTACCCATAGCCAAATTCTTTTGATCGGTGATGCAGGATACTGAAGAGGCCAGCATTTGATTGACGGCGGAGGGGACCAGAAATATTTCCAGTGTCTGCGCATTTATCTTCAGCTGGCCATGAAAGGAAATGCTGCAAACAACTGCTTCATTAACCGTAATAACCACCTGGTCCGGTTCAAATGCGAGATCGGCTGTCAGGGGGCGCACGGAATAGGTTTTATAATTAAATGTACCCGTCTGAACTTTTAGGATTCCCAGCAAATTCCTTTTGCTGAGACGGCTACCCGGATCGTTACCTCTTTTTTTTGCAAATTCGACCAGATGATTCACCTGGTTCCAGTCAATGGCGTCGGCGGTGAGGGTCAAGTCCAGCAAGGTTTCCTCTTTTGATATCATCAAACCCCCAATCAGTGTCAGATGATTTTCCCCCCAGGTCAAGTCGGCTTCAATCTTGCGGACTCTGTTGCGGACAACCTCAGGTGTGGCAGGTGTGGTTTCACTGGCCATATGAAATGAACCGCGGGTGACCGTTACCGGGTTTCCGAAGGCAT
Organism: uncultured delta proteobacterium; assembly: GCA_963723215.1. Classification (GTDB taxonomy): domain Bacteria; phylum Desulfobacterota; class Desulfobacteria; order Desulfobacterales; family JAFDCJ01; genus JAFDCJ01. The sequence continues at coordinate 142,565 of CAVRQG010000002.1, read as the reverse complement.
CCGACGTGAGGACAAGGTTTTTGATGTTGCCCGTCAGCGCATAGTGCCACCGGGCTGGAAAATGCAAGGGGCCGGTGAGGTTCAAACCCGACAGAAATACCATTCCTTTGGTTATTGAAAAGTCCTCTATAATTGATTCAATGTTTTCAAAAGACAACAACCAGGGATAGACTTCACTGGTGTCGAGCGTTATGGATTGGGAATGGACCTCGAATGTGGGTGCTTTGCCAATATCAATGTCGAAAGAAAATCGGGAAAACGTGGACTTCCCTAATGAGGCATTGATTTCTTTTAGGGCGAGCCGGTTTTTGCGCCATGAGATTTTACCTTTGTCAACGCTCAAAGGGCCTGGTAATCCTTGGGCGTAAAGCGTGAGTTTCCCGACGTCGGCGGAAAATGACACTCGCTCAAACGATGGTTTCGAAACAGGACCGCTGACTGTAATTTGGTCCAGAGATATCGATCCCCTGATAGGTTTAAACCGATCCAGGGCGATTGAAATTTTCTTATTTGAAGAGATGAACGGGCTTATATCTGCAAGGTAGATTAATGCGCGACCCGACTGGGCCGAGAACACCGGAGCTTTCGTCCAGTTAACGTTGCCGGCAGCCTTCCGTACGGATGATTTTCCCAGGGCGGCATCCACACCACTGAAGCTGATTTGGGTTCCCTGGCATGTGAAGTCTCCCCGGCTTATCTGCAAAGATTGGGTCAGTTTTTCTGAGGTTACAATAAGCTTGTTCACCACACCGTGCGTCTGGAATCGCCAATTCCCGGGGTTGAAGAACGGGCCTTGTATTTCCAAGTTGTTTACTGCGACGTCACCTTTTAGTCTGCCAATATATTTTAGATTTTTTTTGAATGCCTCGAAGGAAAGCAGCCAGGTATAGAACTCATCCAGGTCCAGTTTTGCCGATTGGGAATTAACTTTAAGGACAGGCGTATCAGCCCAGTCGACAGACAAAGAAAGATTTGCCAACGATGACTTGCCGAGCTTCGCACTGAAATTTTCAAGTGCAAGACGGGTCCCGCCATAATTAAACTTTCCCCCTTTTATTTCAACCGCGTAGGGGATGCGTTTGTAACGGGTGGTCAAATGAATATTTGAAGCCTGCACTACTGCATTCAGGCTTGCCAGATCATCGCCCAGGGTCAACACCCCCGTCGCTGTGCCCTTAACATCCCTAATAAGGGCAAGTTCGTTTAGAAATTCCTTATCTCGAACCACACGACCCAAAACCGGGGGCAGTTGGGACAAGTCTGCATCGACATCTATTTTAAGTTTAAAGGGTGCCAGGTTTTTATTGAGACCCAGTATCATTTTGCCGTTCCGGCCGCCGGAGTTTCCCATCATGGCCTCAAGATTCTCGCCATGTAAAATTCCTTCGGAAATAAGCGCATCTCCGATGACCCCGTCCAGATTCAGTTCAGCTCCTGGTATGAAGATTTTGCCATTTGTCATGCGCCCTTTGATGACGATGTTATCCAGCATTCCCAGTTCAACGATTCTACGACCTCGAATGCGAACGGTCATCCAAGGGACATATCCTCCCCTGATAATTTCGAAAATATTGCGAATCGTTTCAGATTCACCCATCAGTCCGAGTGCTACCTGTCTTACCGCAACCGCGTCAATCCGGGAACCATCTATGGCCAGTTGGATATCCTGCAGGTTTTCGTCATAGGAAAGCATCCCAGAAGCCTGCAGCCTGGGAAAGTCCAAGCCCATATCCGTCAGGGAGATTCCGACCGTTCCGCCGCCGATATGAACTGTGCCCCGGATACGACCGCCTTTAATTTCCAGCTGTTCTTCACCGCGGCTCAATGCAAGCAGTGGCACGGCTCCGTCAACAACGGCCTCCAAATTTCCGGTACCGTCCAATTCAACATCGATGGTTAAATTGGCTTCGGCGTCCGTTACCTGCAGTACGGAATCAGGCAAAAGATAAGCCATTAAAGCCTGAGGACGGAATCGGGAGAGCCGAATGTGCCCCTGGCCTTTAAAATCCGATGGATTCAAGAAACCGTTGACATCGATTTGATTCCAGAGATTGGATTTACACCTGATGGAAAAGTCGAGCTTGTTCGGCCGGCGTTGATATGCGGCCTGTACGTCACTGAGTTTAAATATGCGTCCAAAAGGGTCTATGAGGTTTATTTTACCGTATTCAACCTTCAGTTTCAGCTCCGGCAATTTAAACTCCGGAAGGCCCCGAATGGCCTTGGATATCGCTTCTACGATATCGTTAAACGATGCAAGTTGCTCAGGCGGTGGTGCCTCACGACTGATTTGAGGCAGTTTCATAAAATAATCCGCATATTCAAGGGTGACAACGTCAGCCTGCAGACTGCCCCAGAAAAGAGGCAAAACTTTTGGATAAACCTTCATCCGGTGCATTTTAATTGTGAAACTATCGGGAATTAAAATTTCAACTGTATGGACGACAACATGGGGCTGTGGAAAGTAAGATAGGTCCAGACGGCGATATTTAATCTCACCACCGATCTCCCTGGATATGGTATTCTCGATGTTTTCCCGCACCATCTCCAAATTGATCAGTTGCGGCGTGATCATCATGATGACGACGATGAGGGCACCAAAAATCAGCAGGCTTTTGATCAGCAGGCCATTCAATTTTTTAGGTTTGCCCATTATGGTATTTCGAATTGCTAGTTCTATCATCAGACTCGGTTGAGACGAACAAAAACTTATCCAAAATAAGTTTCTAAAATTAACCAAGGGAGATCAGTTGGTCAAGCTGAAAATTAATTAATATTTCAGAATGTTAAAAGATCTATTTTTTGAAATTTAGACCCAAATATTGACATTGTCGGATACCATCTTTTGCGGGTCCGTGCGCGCCCCTGGAGCTGAATTCGGAATTCAAAGGTATTGACCCCTGGTTGGAATTGCTGTATCTTATTTTGTTTTTTAAATTGTAACGATAGATAACTTGACATATTCATAGAAGAAAGGGGGCTGCATGTACAACGAAACAGTTATGGATCATTTCCGAAATCCGAGGAATGTGGGAGTGATCGAGGATGCGGACGGTGTTGGCGAGGTCGGAAATCCCCTGTGTGGCGACATGATGACAATTTACCTGAAAATATTTGACGACCGCATCGAAGATATCAAGTTTCAAACTTTTGGGTGTGGATCCGCTATTGCCGTATCAAGTATGCTGACAGAAATAGCCATGGGAAAATCTATCGAAGAGGCCAAAAGCATTACGAATAAAGATGTGGCCACAGCATTGGAAGGCCTGCCGAAAAACAAGCTACACTGTTCCAATTTAGGTGCAGATGCCCTGCAGCTGGCCATCAAGGATTTTGAGGACAGGAAGGCCGGTGTCGTCCGGGCAGAACCCAAACGCAAGGATGAACATGAACATACCCATGGCGGCAAGTGCTACTGCCCTTACTGCGATATTGAGCTGGATATGGAAGCCACATTTTGTGATGCATGTCAGTCCAGCTTAGAGGAAGAACATTAGAGTTGCGGTCTGGCTTGGTGAAAATCATGCTTTCTTTCCTAATGTGACCGTGAATTGCGATTCAATCTTTATTTCTCATAAAATCTAAAAATGCTCCAGGTGATGGCCATGAAATCCATTAATTTTGATCATATCTCGGCCAATCCGCTTTTGCCTGAGGTCAAAAAAGCGATGATCGAGGCGATAAATGAGGATTACCATAACCCCTCCAGTCAGCATCAAGCCGGAGAAAAAGCCGCTGAAGCCCTGGAACAGGCACGGAAATCAGTGGCGAAACTGATCAATGCCGCGATGTCGAAGGAAATAGTGTTTACATCGGGAGGCACCGAATCCATCAATCATGCCATCAAAGGTGTGGCACTGGCCAATGCTGAAAGAGGGAAACACATCGTTACCTCCAACATTGAGCATAATGCAGTCATCCGCAGTTTGAGGCGGCTGAAATCAGCGGGTTTCAATGTGACATCCCTGTCGGTGGACGATACCGGTCGGGTGAATCCCCAGGACATTGCGGATGCCATCACCGATGAAACCATTCTGGTTACGATTATGCATAGCAATAACGAAACCGGAACTCTCCAGCCAGTTGAGGAAATTGCCCGGATTTGCCGGGATCGAAAGGTGATTTTTCACTCGGATGCCGTTGATTCCGTTGGGGTGGTGCCCTTTGATGTCCAAAAAATGGGCATTGATTTGCTCAGTTTTGCCTCCAATACGTTTTATGGTCCCACCGGGGTTGGCGGTTTGTATATCCGCCGCGGGACTCGCATTTTTCCGCTATTGGATGGAGGTGTTCAGGAAAACAATAAGCGCGCGGGCACTGAGAATTTGATTGGCGCCATCGGCATGGGCAAAGCCGCTGAGCTTGCCGGGCGGGATATGAATTCAAATTTCACGCACATTAAGAAGCTCAAAGAAAAATTTCTCGCAGAACTACCCAATTATATCGATGAATATATTATTAACACACATGAGCAGCACAGCCTGCCGAACCTGGTGTCGGTTTCCATCAAATACATTGAAGGTGAAAGCGTGGTTTTAATGCTGGATGATGACGGTATCTCGGTATCGACCCGATCGGCCTGCGCTACCGGTTCGCTGAGAGCATCCCATGTGTTGCTGTCTTTGGGGCTAAGTCACGCGGATGCCCAGGGAACCCTGGTGCTATCTTTCGGCGTTGACAATACCGATGAAGATATAACCGCATTTTTAACATCCCTGGAAAAAGTTGTCAGCACCTTGCGCGAGATTTCACCCCTGTACCAAAAGGAGCGAAGGGCCTAAGCCTTTTGCGAGACTACGCTCGGGAAAAGTGGCCCCTGTGAATTCTGAAACCACAATTTTCTGACAACATGTTGCTATAAAAATCGCGATAGGCCCTGAGGGCTTGCTTTCGATATTTGTGATAGTTATTTTTCAAGCGTCATAAAATTTTCATCGTCAGCATCCGACATCATGCTGTCAAAATACATGTCGATCATATCGCTGTGGACAGAATATTTTGTCGTTAGAAGATCTTTAAAACCGGCATAGCCGGGCTCTGCCATCAATTCATCAATTTCATAAGCTTTTTTGCCCAACTGCCGGCAATATTTGTTGGTGATTGTTTGGGGGGCGGTTCCTCGTTTTTTTGCCACACGATTGGTGGCCTGGATGCGGCTGTACCCGTTGACCTCAATCTCATAAACGACTTCGAGAATCTGCGCCAGTGATTTTGGCAGCCCTTGAATGCTGACGGCCGGGATTAAAAAGGCGGCAGCTTTGTCCTCTTTGTTTTCTTCCCTGCCAAATAGGAGCCTGTTCAGAACTGAATTGGGTGTGTCAACAAGCGGTTCGGCATTTAGCTGCAGATGGGACCAGATTTTATCATCAATCTCGATCAAATGCATTTTCATGGAATGCCCTCCTTATAGATAGCTATTGCTTCAATGCGAATTCGAGACGCCACGATTTTTTTCCGTCGCTGACGACGACATCCTGCCGACGAATCTGGGTTACTTGATAACCCTCCACGTTTCCTCCTTCACGAACGATGTGACTATTGATCACCGCCAAACGTTTGGAGGCATCATTGAACCATGCCAGTGCCTGAAGCTTTAGTTTTGAGTCGTCGATTCGGTCATAAGTCTTGACGTTAACGGGTTTTGTACTTTTTATTGCGGGTTTACCGGATGGGACGCTTCTCGCCGCGACTGAATTTTTGGGGACTGCCGTATCCTTCGTTGATGGCGCTATTGGCTGCGAATTTTTACGTGCGGGGGCCGTTCCCTGCTGGGTGCTGCGGACGGTGGAAGCCATTTCAGGATTTTGTTGATCGACAGCCTTCCGGGGCGTTGTAGACGGCGTTGCTACAGGACTTTCTTTTATCTCGCCAGCAGCTGCATCGGATTCAGTCTTTTTTTCTGCCGGTTGAACCCGCTTTGAGCGACTTTCGGGCAGGTTTGTGGTTGCATGGGGAATTTTTGCTCTGAAAATATTTGATTTTGCCAATGGCGAGGTGGAATTTTTCCCTTGCCTCGCCGAAACTCCTGCTGGAAATTTTTTAGTGATGATGGGATTTCGCCGGCTAAAAAAGAGGATTGTCGCCATAACCACGACCAACAGGGCCAAAGAAACAATAATTAGGCTGGGAAAAAACCATCTCCGCCTTGCCTTTGATTTCTTGGCCGGTGTGGTGTCAGTCATCTTCGGCATGCTGGAGAGTGAATCAATGCGTGACGACTGCACTTCAATTCTTTTTAAAGCCTTTAGGATGGAGCTCAATTTAATAATCCTTTATCCCAATTCCATCTTTAGCAGATATTGGTTACTGGGAGAAGAACCATTTGGAAACAGTCCAAAACCAGAAATTTTATCCAAGCCTGGAATCATGACTCTCTGCTCAGCCGGGGCATATCAAAAGAGCCTTTGGATTTGTAAAGAATGATTTTTGTCAGAGGCCCCACAAAACCATCCGCAATGATCCCGTATCGGGTTTGAATTTCTTCGATGACCCTACGGGTTAGAAGGTCGTAGTCGCCGTTCAGCTCAACTTTATCGTAGCCCAACTCCTTCAATAACAATTTTAGGGTGATGATTGAATCTGAATTGGTACCTGCCGGCGAGGTACCCGAGATAGAAAGGTAATTTTTCCACGGTAGATAGGCGACTCCCGACCAGTAAAGATTGATCTCATCTTCGGTTGTTTCTATTACCTTATTCTCCCTTGGTAGGCCGAAACTTATTTTATCCCCATCTGTTTGACTGAGCGTAAGATATCCGGGTTCTTCGCTGTTGACTGGATAAAACTCCAATATGGCCGGCAAATCCAAACGTTTCAGCAGATCCAGATTTGTTTCGATCCGATGGATGAAAATGCCGCTGGACTTGACCGTCAAACGAAAAAAAGCATGATCATCATCCAGACTGTTGAGATAAGGTTTCAATTCTATAGGTGTTTGCCATAATACCATAGCGTTCTTAAGTGCAGTGTACCGTGAAGATCGAATATCCATGGCCGCCAAGTAGTCTGCCAATTTCAGAGTTTCTATTCGATCCGGGGCCGTTTTGTTCGCGAAAAGCACCGATGGGTCGGAGGGCGGATTCTGCGCTGGGTATTTTGAAATATCAGCGACGGAAGTTTCAGGCTCGGCTATCGTGGTAACTCCAGAAATATTCGGATCTGGAACCAGTGAATTATCCGGATCATAAACTTCACCACTGTTTCGATGGGAGCCTTCAGCTTCTTTTGAACCCGGTTCATTCTTGGCAGGGTCATCAAATTCAGGATTTTGCCGATGCTTGAAAATTTCGGTGATTCCACGAATCAGGGACTGGTGAAAAATGGCTGCTGTCAGCATGACGATTAAGATTGCTAAAATGACAACTGACCTTTTCCAGCCCGCGGGATCGAATTTTCCGCTGCCGCCTGCACCGATTATTTCCTTAATAGAGGCCCGGGCAATGCTACCGGTGATTCTATGCCGGTTAAGACCAAAAGCTGTCAACAGCGACCGATCGCATGCAATATTGATAACCCGTGGAATTCCCTCGGGAATATTTATATATATGTCGCAATGCAGAGCGACTGAATCTGATTCCCTCATTTTCAGCCGCAACACTAATACGATACTGGATATACTCTACTGTTTCCTTGTGGTTAAGTGGCGAGAGCTGGTATCTGAGCGTAATTCGCTGCCTCAGTTGTCTAAGCTCATGGGAGTCCAGGATTTCGCTGAGCTCCGGCTGCCCAACCAGAATAATCTGAAGCAATTTCTCCTGGTTGGTTTCCAGGTTCGATAATAACCGCAATTGTTCCAACACATTTCGGCTCAGGTTCTGGGCTTCATCGATGAGCAGAATAACCTTCTTGCGCCGGGCCTTATTGCGCAGGAGGAAGGCGTTTAGTTTGTCTATTAGATCCTTGGTATCATCGGCATCATATTTAACCCCCAACTCATCATTAATGGCTCTGATGAGTTGTCTTGGACCCAGCCTGGGGTTAAAAATGTAGGCTGCGATGGTGTCCGAGTCCAAGCTATCGAGGAATGCCCTGCAAAGCGTCGTTTTGCCGGTGCCCACCTCACCGGTTATTTCCACAAACCCGACTCCCTCGGACAGTGCATAGTTCAGATGAGCCAGGGTTTCCTGATGGCTTTTACTCAAAAATAGATATGCCGGGTTTGGTACCAGCTTAAACGGCTTTTCTTTAAAGCTGAAAAATTTTTCATACATTATTAATAATACTAAAAAAATCAAATCAACGTGTCAAGGTTGATCAATAAAAAACGGGATTACTCTTTCTTCACCACATAGGATTCCAAAATCTGATGTCGTTCTGGTTTACTTTTTAGAGCCAACTGTCGGCATGCTTCGAAGAACTGATTCATTTTCCCCATATTTTGTTTCAGCATTTCTTGAAATGCCGGCAAGAAATCATGGTATGCAACCACGCTGCTGATTTTTGCATTGTTTAAAGAATGATTCATCCAGTCATCATAGACCCCTAATTCGATCTGATTTTTTTTCAAATGATTGAACTCATTTCGAAGCTGCGAAAAAATGGTTGTTTTCTGCGCTCTTTTTTCGATCGGTGGAAGTTCTTTTCGATATAATCTTTCGAGCCTCTTCCGGTAATCCATGATCAACCGAACAAATTGCTCCTGACGGCGGTGTTGATGCAAATATTCGGTATAAATCCGCTCAGAGCCGGAAGCATGTTGCCATCTTCGCAGTCCTTCTTGTTCAACCAAAGTGGCAAAACTCTCGTTGAAGGCCGTATCATCCTTGACATATAACGTCTGGTGGGCGAGCTCATGAAAAATCAACGCTGCTGTGCGGGCTTCCGAAAAACGAGTAAATGTGCTCAGCACCGGATCGTCGAACCAGCCCAGCGTCGAATAGGCTGTTACCCCGCCGACATAAACCTCGTAGCCCTGATTACCTAATCTGTCGGCGTATTGCCGGGCATTCTTTTCAGTGAAATAGCCGCGATATGCGGCACATCCGGCAATCGGGTAGCACCACGTCTTGGGCGTCAGAGAAAATTCCGGGGCGGCAAACACATTCCATAGAACGAAAGGGCGCTTAAGATCCACGTATGTTAGATAGTGGTTGTGCACTGGAAGCTGAAGTTCATCTTCAGCAAATTCCCGGACTTTGAGAATGAATATAAGTCTATTACGAAGACTTTGTGGAGACTCCGAATCTGCTATGATATCGGAAATCGGCTGTCGCTTAAACAGGATACGACATTGACCATCGATGGCCTGGCTATAATAGTGCACGGTCTGGCAACCCCATACGGTGGCCAAACATATTGGGATCCATAAAAAAAAATGAACTTTATTTAGATGCAAATGGTTCCCTTGGATTTGGGTTGATGATTCAGCGGCTTCGATGCGATGTGAATCCCTAACATCAGATTCTTTTAAACGGTAACCTAAAATTTTATCACTCACCCCGGAAAAATACAAACATAGATTTTTCTGAAGTTGCAAACCTTTATAAAATACTGTATTTTCCTCAAATATTATGGTAAATTATAATAATTATTGTGATATATCCAGCCACTTATCTCTTGAAAATTAATCATTGCCGCCTACTGGATGGTTTCATCCCAAACATTGGGGAAGTATAGATGGAAAAACAGAGATCTTTGGAAAGCTTTATCAGTGGAATCGATAATTTACCTACGCTTCCCGGCATTGCTATCAGAATATTGGAGGCAGTTCAGAAAGAGGAGCCTGATATTGATGAGATAAGTGGTATTATATCAACGGACCCACCATTGAGTGCCAAGGTTCTCAGATTGGCCAATTCTTCGTTTTATAATCTGCCGAGCAAAATTACATCGGTTCTTCACAGTATAAAAATGTTGGGCCTTCACTCAGTGAAAAATATAGCTCTTGGTTTTTCCCTGGTAAATAACTTTCAATCAAAGAAAACGAATGGGTTTGATTATACCTGTTTTTGGAAAAATTCACTTGTCGGTGCCATATCTGCAAAATTACTTACCGAAAAATTAAACCCCGAATTATTAGATAATGCTTTTTTCATGGGCTTATTGCAGAATATCGGGACCCTTACATTGGGACACTGCATACCGGCACAATATCATCTGGTCTTGTCTGAGATGGAAAAAACAAGCTCGGAGTGGCAGGATGCCGAAAACTATATTCTAGGCTACAACCATCAAGAAGTAGGGGAATATTTAATGAAGTCTTGGGGATTACCCGAGACGTTATACATACCAGTGGGCTACCACCATAGTCCTGAAAAATTGGCATCCACCCAATCCAGTATTCAGGTTCTCACCAGGATTCTCCATTTGTCTTCGCTTTTTATCGAGTTGTTTAATGACAAATCAAGGGGCTTAAATCTTTGGTTGATTAACCATAATATCGAGACATATGGTTGGCATGCAGATGTGGATAAAATCGCAGAAGACATCCAGCAGCAAGTCCAGCAGGTATTTCCCATATTTGAAATTGATCTCGAAAATGATACTGAATACGCCCAAATATTTCAGGCTGCAAAAACAGAGTTGTCAAAACTTTCGAATGATATGATCAACACCATGTTGGCCCAAAAGAACGAAATTACAAAACTTAAGCAGCAGGTCGTTCGGGACAGCATGACACATCTTGTCAATCACCAGCATTTTCTGGAGCTTTTGTCACAGGAAGTATCCCGGGCGGAAAGATATCAGCACCCACTATCACTGATCATGGCAGATATTGATCATTTTAAAGCGATTAACGACGAGTTTGGTCATCTTGCCGGTGACCGCGTTATTAAGGCTGTTGCCGGTTCCCTGCAACAGGAAATAAGAGACGTAGATCATGTCGCGCGCTATGGTGGGGAGGAATTTGCAATTATATTGCCGGATACCCAAATGCAAGACGCCTGCATCGTGGCTGAAAGGATCAGAAAGACCATTGATTCCTTAAGAATCAAACATGAGAATCGTCTCATACAATTTACCATAAGTTCCGGGATCGCATCTTTTCAATTTGAAGAGGGGACGACTTCAGATCAATTAATCAAAAGCGCAGATCGTGCGCTGTATCGAGCAAAGAAACAAGGCCGAAACCAGTGCTGCTCTTTTGATAAGTCATAGGTGAAGGGAGAGCCAAAATCGAAAAGAGGAAATACCCGCGAGTAAAAATATCCAATACGATTTCTTACGTCGGTTCAGATGAGAATGGTAATATTATAGAGCAATGTATGGGCGTGATAATAGACATCAGCCAAAACGGACTTCTCATTGAATCCCTGCAGGAAGTCGAATCTACAAATTTATCGTTAATGGCGTCGACTCAAAAAAATAAATTGATTAAAATTGAGGGGAAAGTTGTATATTGCCGAAAGGATAAGTCCGGAAAGTTCCATACGGGGATTATGCTGCAAGGCACCCATGAAGAAAATGTTCATTTTGTCAAGGAGCTTATCCGAGCGTATCACTATCAGAAAAAGTAAGGGGAGTCAGGCAGGACATTCACCCATCCTAATTGCGCTTGGGCTTCTTTGTTGTCGATTTTAACTTACAACGACGATCTATTCTGTTCCTTCGATCTCGACCTGTTCTTCTGTCGAACCTCACACCAAGTCCTTCCGGTGTCAATCGGACTACCCAGCCTTTCAATTTGACCTCTTTTCTATTCTTATCTGCCGGAATAACAAGTTGAATGAATTGCCCCACATAAAATTTATTCCTGGTTACAATATAGGCGCCGCCACGACTTATGTTTGTAATCAGACCTTTGTAAGTTTTACAGTTAGATCCGAAAAACATTATTTTGCGGTAAGGTTTTCGCGCATGCTTTCGCGGATCTCTTTGATGTATCGCAACATCTCCTTGCGTGCTCTTCTGGCGAAGTATTGCCTTATCAATAGATCTTACCAAAGTATTGATGGGGTTAATTAATTTAGCCCCATAACCGAACCGGAAAGAGGCGTCTTGCAAGTCTTTACGCCATTTTATTTCAACACGGATATGATCTTGACTATTTTGCATTGGAGAGATTGGATTTTTTAATCCGATATAAATGTCCTCACCCGGGTAAATAATCTGATCGGATTCGAAATACACACCGGCCTTGCTGATGTTATGCATTTTGGCGTTGTAATAAATATCAGGCAATAAATTATCATGCCATATAACCGTCTCGCAACTAAGGCGTTTACTTCTTCTCTTATCAAATTTTAAAGCCACGATTTCCCCCGTTGTATGAATGATCATCCAGGCATTTGAGCGCTGGTGCCAGTAAATCCCAATGTTCGACTAATTTGTGACGGCCGAACAATCAGCGCTTTTCTCCCGCAGCATTTTTAACCAGACTAGTCCTAAATATTCTTTTCGGTTAATGATACCGGTAGTTGCTTTATTCTCGAACTATCAAGTTCTTTTTTGACGAGCTTGAGCATTTTCTTGCATACAGCATTCATCTCACGTGCCATTTCAAGTTCAGATGCCAGCTCCGGGTTCAACTTTTTCGCTCTAATCCACCTCAGTTTTTTTAAAGTAGATTCCGGCAACAGTTCAAAGCCAGGGGGGGCATTCAATATTGCATCCAGTAAAAGCAGATTGCTCCCATCGAATAGTGAATCGCCGAAATGTGATTTAATTTGCGCTTCAGTCATACCAGATAATTTATCACGAATTTCTCTTTCACGTAGAAATTTCAGCAGAGAGTTTTCGTCTTTTCCCGGTACCGAAGTATTTAATAATTTGGATTCCAGTTCTTGATCCAAGGTCGCGTAAGTTCTTTTGGTATTTATGACTTCAAATTTCCGACCGGCATTTTCCAATACCTCCCGTCTGGCGTTTCGCTTGGCACTTTCATCAAGACCCCGATTATTTTCAATTATTTCTATTTCCCTGTTGATAAAATTAATAAGTATTTCAATATCCCTGTATACTTGCTCGATGGAAGCCGCCATATCAACTGGAAGATTTATTTGTGCTTTTTCCAAAATTTGACGGACCCTTGATAATAGGTGTTCTAACATTGTCTTATATCCCTTCCACCAAGTTAAAATGGTTTTTCGTTATCGACATCTCGGTACCCATCGCTCAAATAATCGATTCGGTGTCTACAGACATCCTAAATTCCATGCAAAATTCATGCAATAGTCTAAAATTAAGAATTCGTTATATTGCGGGAAAATTACTAAAGCCTTATATTTGGAGAACATGTCACCCGATTGTATTATAACTCTATGAAATATATATAAAATTTGATATTTTATCAGAGAATATTGTGCCCCTTGATCTAACATTTTTAACCCTAACCTGCCTGTCTGGTGAGCCGGTCAGTCTAAATCATAATCCTGACCGATCAATGTCCTTAAGTATTCGAATATTATATTGTGAAAAGGATTGGATACAATTTGTTTACTTGCTTACCTAATATTTGAAAATTATTTTTTTTTACCACCAAAGGGACTGGAAAAGGAACCGGCATGGGGCTTTCCGTGGTACACGGCATCGTTAAGAGCCATAAAGGAGCCGTTGCAGTGAAGAGCGAGCCGGGAAAAGGGACAACTTTCGAAGTGTTTCTTCCGGCCGGTCAAAATATCGTAAAAATTACCACTGATGACGGCGACGAGCTTCCCACTGGCAAGGAACACATTCTTTTGGTTGACGATGAAAAAACCCTGGTGGACCTGGGCCGGCAAATGTTGGAACGTCTGGGGTATCTCGTCGAGAGCAGAACCAGCAGTATCGAGGCTCTTGAGATGTTTAAAACCCGTTCGACCGATTTTGATCTGGTAATTAGCAACAAATTAGCGGCCAACATGTGTTGGTTGCCGACCATCGGTTTACCCAATCTTGCCATGGGCGATTAAGTGGATATCCCTAGCTTAGGGTATTATGGCGTCGTCCAGCCAGGGTCGTTCGTAACGGTTGGATCACCAGGCCGGACAAAGCTCAACTGGAATTGACTGATGGTCGCGTCCAGTGCTTCTGAACCGGCGGCTCCGGTAAAACCGAACAGAAACCTTACAAAGTCATCGTGATCAGCCTGGATTAATTCAATTTGCTGGGTCTGGGGAGGTTTGCTACCGGAGAAAAATCATATTTCAGGCGGGTGTCCTCAAAAAAAGTTCCACTGATGTCGCTGCAATCGAGGTTTTGGCATTGTCGGATCCACAAACGCAGATCATAGTCAAATTTATTTTCTGCATTCCTGACCAGGCTGCGATCGACCTCCAAGCGCACGGCCCATTGGCGTTTTGCACTATCGCCGTTTAACCAATTATTAGCGTCATCAACGGCCACATCCGAGTCCAGATCGCCTGATGTTAACGACAGATCTTTGATGTTAGGGGTTCGAGAAACCGGATTTAATACCGCATAAAGTTTGTTGTCATTGGATCCTGCAAAAACGACACTACCGAGAAGAGATACGGCAGGGCTTGTGTCCACGGCACCGCCGGTGGGAAACTGCCAGATAACATTACCACTGATCGGCTCGAGTGCATAGATCCTGGCACTATCTGTGCCGAAATATATACTACCGTCCGGACCCACCGCAGGTGTTGAATCGATATCCGAACCGACATTGGTGCGCCACTTTTCGCTACCATTCGAATTAATGGCGACCAGGGAGTTTCCGAAAATATCCGAATAAACCGTGCCATCAGTCGGGTCAATGCCCGGCGCAAAGTCATTGTTATCCGTGAGATTATAGGTCCATTTAGGGGTGCCGTCCGGATTGATGGCATAAAGGGTGGCATCATTGGCCGCGACATGAATGGTATTATCCGGTCCGATTGCCGGACGGCCCATTGAAATTGCTCCTCCGGTGACAAAGGGCCATGGCGCCGGTTTCGTCGATCCATCCGGATTAATTGCGTAAACATTGAAGTCATCGGATCCGATATAGATGGTTCCATCATCGCCGATTGCGGGGGAGGATCTTACTGCACCTGCCGTAACAAAGGGCCATAGTGCTGCCTTCGCTGATCCGTCCGGATTAATTGCGTAAACATTGAAGTCGTCAGATCCGACATAGATGGTTCCATCAGCCCCGATGGCGGGAGAGGATCGCACGGCGCCGATACTGCCGGCGGAGGGAAATCGCCATTTTTCAGAACCATTGGGATTGATGGCATAAAGATGACCATCGTTTGATCCTACGTATACGGTGCCATCGGCTGCAACGGCCGGGGAAGAGACCACATCATCCCCGGTAACGAACGGCCACGGTGCCGATTCGGCTGTCCCGTCCGGATTGAGGGCATACACATTATTGTCATCAGATCCGAAATAGATCCTGCAGTCAGCCCCGATGGCAGGGGAGGATCTCACATCTCCCCCGGTCGTAAAATTCCAGGTTGGAAAAGCCGGACAGCCATGCCTATTGTCGTCATAGGTGGGGCTGTCGTCCCTGCAGGGTATATTCAGTTTTTTGCCGCCCCAATACACAAATTGAACCGTGTCCCTGTTATTGGCAAAGGGATCATTGCGGGTATTGGTGTCCGCACTGCTTGCGCTTGAACAGTATGCCAACGTATCGTTGTTCGTGCGGGTGTCAAACTCGACGGCCAATTTTGGAGGCTCCAATCCTTCCCCGACTACCATCGAGAAAACTTGTTCCCCCGGCATTTAGGCGACTATCGCCGGCATATCCTAACAATTCGCTTAATTCGCTGTCGCCGCCGACTGAATTTACGGTATTTTTGGGATTGTTAAGATCATCTCCTGCACCGATCAGCGCAAACGTCAAGCCGTCTCCCTGTCTCTGAAAATTAAATTCCAGCACAAAGAAGGCCCGAATACCGCTCCGAAATTGGCAGGCACCGGCTTGGCAAAAATTGTTGTTGCCGCCGATGGATTTGTCTGCATTGTACCAGCCGGCACCAAATTCCGCATTAGTACCGGGAGTCACCCCACCACCGATGTTGAACGTATCGGCACCGGTATTCACGCCGGTAAAGCTGGAACTCGTTTCTTTTTCAGTAATATTGCTGGTGAATTCATCGGCGTCGATATCCGGTGGGGGAGGTATCTCAAGTTCAGTGTTATAAATATTCACCCCGACGTCGTAATCACCGCCGTAAGTATACGGAGTCGGATGTACCCGTTGGAATCACCATATGGTTGCGGGGTGACAAGACGATAAAATCTCCCGTTGGAGTAGAACCCCCAGTCTTTGCTACCGTCAGCGGAAAAGCGTTTATGGTGTTTGGAAAACGGTAGGCAGTCAGGTTTTGCAGCTTTACCCGGTTGTTGGCCGGCTCGTCGATCAACCGATCATAAGAATAATCAACTCGGTTTATATTGATGGCACCATTGAATCGTGGGAAAAAATCTTTGGCGACGCGTTCCACATATAGATCAGCGCCTGGAGCCAGCAGCCCCTGGGTAATTGTGGGCATCACCCCCAGACACACCCTTTCGCCGGTGGATACATTAAAGTCACCGGAAATATTAAATGTCAGCGTTGTGTCATCGACTCTGGTATAGGCGGTGATAGGAGATCTTGCGCCCGTGTTATCTGTATCTGCTTCCAGATATTCAAAATTGATGATCCATATGTTGCTGTTGTCAGGAACATTAAAATCCAGCGGCAGCGTTCCTTTCGGAATATTTAGGGTATATGGGCTGCTGGCTTTGGCTCGGAAGGCGACTCAAACCACGGGCTAAACACATTGACTGTAGAAGCTTCCCGCATCTGTTACATTGTAGGTCGTGGAATTGAGAGCAATGATCGTGTCTTCTTCGAATTCATTCTCTCTCAATTCGCTAAAGGCATAGCGCGTCCCCGATTCCGCTAAATTGTACGCGCGTCGGGCATCATTGGGGGTAGCCGAGCTGGTCGAGGCGGTGGTAAACAGGGATACCATGGTCACGCCCAGAATACCGAAAATCAAGATGACAACAATGAGGTAAACCAGTACAGAGCCGCTCTGTTTGAATGTCACCGAGATATCGCTTGAAAGAGGCTGATATTTGATTGTCGGTGTTTGGACTATGTTCATTAAAACCTCGATTGAAGCGAATGCCACATCTGTAACCTCATGAAGTATGGGGCTTCGCACAGTGAATGTCTATCTACCAGGTTTTTTTAACCATGTGTCTCGGGAAAATCTTGTTTGAACTCCTTGCCAATTTCATCGCTGATATCAGCCCATCTCTGAACTCCACATCAATGCGGGCAACTCGTCATCATCAGCAGCATCATGGTCTAAATCTCGAGTTGTGAATGATAAAATGAATGATGAAATATTATCCAATAACATGTGATCCGTAGTGTTGACTCTAATAAAAATCTCTGATTTTCGTACTTGAGGGTCCGTGTTTCGGTCGGATCTTCACTTTTGTAAGTTAAGGATGTACTGGATGGCGTGCCGGTCAATTCGCGGATACTTCGCAGTTCCATGGAAATTCGATCCAGCGCCATCTGGGCGTTGAGGGCACCTTCGGTGGCGTTTTTGGTGTTCAGATAGCCGTTAAATCCGGTGTAGAGAAAAAAGGTCGAAAAAGACGCAATGATGCCGACCAAGACAATGACTGCCATAAGTTCGATGAGGGCGAAGCCGTGTTGGTTATTCATGATAAATATTTAATATTAGTAGATTACCGGCGGATCGTTTGAATCCGTGCGGCTCTTTGGGTCTAAGAATTGTCGTTCAAATTATAGCCCTGGGATTCAACAGTGACTTTAAATTCCTGTTTTCTCCGGCTAGTTGTCAGGTTGCTTGCAGCGCCGTTTGCGTCAAATACGATGTATTCCATGGTGACGGGCATGCCATAGTCAGTATCACTTTCATAAGATGATTCGCTACTCAGAATTGTCGCCAGGGCGGTATCAGGATCATTCATTTATTTGTTCGACATACTCGGCGATAATTCTCTCCATCAATCCCTCGGCCTCTGGCTTCATCCGCCACCAGCTCCACTGATCGCCAGCTGTCATTCAGGGCCGTACCCATGAAATGCATGAAAAATGCGGCCAGAATCCCCATGACGACGATGGTGGCGATAACCTCAATCAAGGTGAATCCGTTTTCGGAGTTATGCTTTGATATGGCGGGCTTCATTGGGTGGTGATGAATCCGGTTTCCGGGGTTACAATTAATGTTTGCGACTCCGATCCGGCTGAAATGGTGATGATCCTTGGATTCCCGGCAGTGATCGGGTTATTGTTGTACCTTGTCTGTATAGGCATGATAAGGAATGCCCAGTGTGTCAAAATAAATGGTAAAGGCATTCATGCTGACAGCCAGACCGGCCAATGAAATTTGAGCGCTGGTTGCACCGGGTAGCTTGACTGTATTTAAGCTATCGTCAGAAAGCCAGTACTGGGTTCCATCGCAGCTGATCCTCCAGACCTCGTTGCGTTTCATGGCCATGGATTGGGCGTAGCGGATATGATTTCTGATCTTGTCCACCTCACCGACAACATTTATTCGATCGGTGGTGATGGACCGCGCCAATACGACTGCTGAAATGATGCCGATCAGCACCACAACGACCGTAATTTCCACCAATGTGAAGCCGCGGATGTTTCGATTCATGTTAGTTTGAATTCGCTTTTGGATAAACTGTGACCATCCCGTAATTCACCGGAGTGAACTATCAGGTCCAGTCGTTATTGCGGCTGAAAATTCTATGCTTAGTGACTGAAACCATATTATTTTTATCGGTTGAAGTCAAGAAAAAGCTGTGGTTTTAGATAGTTGTGAAAAATAACTGCGAAGCATATTTGACCGAGCCAACAAATTCAATATCCGTAATCGCCGCTGGTGATGTCCACCACGATGCCGTTTTCCAGTCTGAGATGATCCATGAATCGGCTGCGGCCATGATTATAGGTCCATTCTTCTATGATCACCAGCTTTTTTACGCGATACGGTTTGCCGTATCCGTCATCCCAACGGCCGTAATCATAATTATCGAAATTGCCATAATAGCTAGGATGATGGCGGAATCCGTAAACCCGTTCCTCCTCCCAAATCTCCACATGATCCGGTTCACCGCATTCGGCCAGCACTCTATCCTTGAAATCGCCTTCCGTTATGAGACGGACACCGCACCGCAGGCTTGAAACACGGGCATCCGCAAGCATTGAAATTGATAGAACCATCAAAATGATAAGGGCACTTTGGCTTGTCTTCATTGGGGCACATCCTTGTCTGTGGGTATTATTTAAATTCTAAGCATCGAGGTATCTCAGGGCAAGAAAATTTTCCGGATCCGATTTTATTGCTGGGACTTTGCGTCCTATATAGAAATATGCTAACTTCCAGTCAATATTAAATCTGGAATCCTTCAGTTTAGGCCTCTATAAGCTGTTGGCGTGATTGTCCATTGAGCCCGAAAATTGTAGGGTGCATTGTGAAGTTTAACAAACAAACTGCAAAAACTGTTTGCCTGTTTTTTCTGCTACTGGTTGCCGGCTGTGTGGCACAGCCGACTGTCAGGGTTGCGGCACTGCCCGGCTTCGATGCGCTCTTTAATAACCAGAACGGATGGACGGGGGCCGATGGGGCCTACTCGCTATCCCTTTCGGATGATTCAACCCTGTGGTTGTTCGGCGACACCTGGATAGGAGATATCCAGGACGGCGAGCATGTGAATGCCGTCATCGTTAACAATACGATTGCGATTCAACACGGGTTGTTTCCACCCAAGGCTTCGGTGGAATATTATTTCGGCCGCACACCGATCGGTAATCCCAGCGCCTTTATCCGGCCTGCCGACGGTCGGGGATGGTTTTGGATATATCATGGTGTGCGGACACGGCAAGGCCTGTATCTTTTTCTGGTTCAAATTGAGCGCACAGAAAAGCCTCCTGGGTCTGGTTTTAATATTATCGGGACATGGTTGGGACATGTGACCAATCCGGAGGACCCACCGGATCATTGGCAAATCGGCCAGCACAAAATACCCTGGGGTAATTTTTCTTTTTCCGCAGCCACCTTCTTCGGATCCTGGGTATTGAAACAAGGGCCCTGGCTTTATGTTTACGGCACCACCGAGGATGTCGTTGATGGCTTTCATCACAAACACATGATTTTGGCACGAGTGGCTGAAAATAGATTGTCAGAATTCGATCAGTGGCGCTTTTATGTCAATGGGAGGTGGTCGCCGGATTTAAGTAAAGCAGAGCGTCTCTGCGCCGGCATGGCCAATGAATATTCTGTGTCTTTTCTTCCCTCATTGGGGAAATTCATCGCTGTTTATACTCAAAACGGCAGTTCCCGCACCATTGCCGCCCGGTTTGCCCCCCATCCCTGGGGTCCCTGGAGTCGGCCGCTGGATTTATATCAGTGTCCGGAAATGAGCCGAGGCAAGGACATTCTTTGCTATGCCGCCAAGGGTCATCCGGAGCTTTCTAAAATGCCCGACGAGCTGATCGTCACCTATGTGGCCAACTCGACTGATTTCTATAAAATGGCGGCGGATGCCCGGCTGTACCGGCCGCGGTTTATACGAGTGAGGTTTCAGGGATTCGGGAAAGAATAAATATGAGACCACTTTACTGCAAATAGCCAAAAATATTGCAATTCCTTTTTTACTCTGCTAAACTTGAATCTCAAAACTGAAAGGGGAAAAGGAATTGAGGATCACCAGGGGGACTATGGAGAAAGACAGCAAATGGCGGCAAAGACAGTCTTACTTGTTGATGATGAGGAGATCGTCATCGGTGTCGGAACGAAAATGCTCGAAAAACTTGGATTTTTAGTATTAACTGCTGAAAATGGTAAAGAGGCGCTGAATGTTTACAAAAATAATCAGAATGATGTTGATTTCGTTGTGTTAGATATGATTATGCCGGACATGGGAGCTGCAGAAACATATGATGAACTGCAGTCAATCAATCCGGCGGTTAAGGTTCTGCTTTCAAGCGGTTATGGTGCCGATCAGAAAATCAGCGAGCTTATAAGCCGCGGCTGCTGCGGATTCATCCAAAAACCGTTCAATATGCAAAGCCTGTCCGAAAAGATTGAAGACATCTTAAATAGGGCATAATCTCATTGATTGGTCTCCCGCAGTTTTCGGTTTCACCAGGGAGGGGTTTGATCGGAGACGGGAAGGTCATTGGTAATTGTGCTGATATTGAGTTTAGACTATTTCGGAGGACTGTTTAATTTTATTTCTAATTTTCATTCGTCTGATTCCTGCTTAATTCGACTAACGTCGCTCCCCACCCGCCGGCCTCCGGTGGTGCCTCTTTAAACGACGTCACCCTGGTGTTTCTTTCAAGAAGTCCCTGGACACGCCTTTTCTGGATGCCTTTGCCTTTACCGTGAATAATGCGCACAGCGTAAATTCCGGCCTTTATACATTCGGTAAAATAATCTTCTAACAGGTCAGGGATATCTTTAGGCCGAAACGTATGTAGATCCAGTACATCTTCGATGGTTAATTTTACCACCTTCATGGTCGTTCCCTTAACAACATGTTGTCAAAAAAGACCTGATAAAGACGCAATTCCACGATCGTACCTGCCATGCATTCAGGCTAGAAATCAACCACCGACCACAGAAACGCAACAACTCCCGCCATAATGAAGTTTGTCTCTACCAGAAACTCCAGCTTGATGCTTGGCAGCAGGACCCTTCGTTCGTAGGCTGACAGCAGAAGCAGAAAAAATATCGGACAGCCGATCAGCACAAAACCCAGATAGGAAATGAGATGAAAGGAGCTCAACACAATCAGTGTTGCAATCAGCGTGATCAGTATTTTTTTTAAAATTTGCATGGACCGTTTTTCACCAAGCAGGATGGCGAAGGTGTCTTTGCCGACGATGCGATCCCCCTGCATATCGAGAATATCGAAAAATGCCGTTCTTACAAACACGATACCGACGGTCCACAGGAAAATTAACCCGGTGATCCAGCTGGCTTTGCCGGTCAATGACAGGGGAGGAAGGACAGCGGTCACGATTCCCCAGGCCATCGCAATCAAGAGGGTTTTTGATCCGGGAATATCTCTGATTCTTCGATAACGGATGCCGGTGAATCTCTTGGGTACGAATCTCAGGTTGTACGATAATCCCAGCAGGCTCATGATAAGAAGTAATAATAATGGGAAAAGACCCAGGGTATAGGCAATCACCAGACCGGCACCCCCAGCCGCCAGGGCCAGGACGATAAGCAGGCGTTTGTATTTTTGATAAAACTTGGCCCTCTCCGGATCATTATATTGATCGGATTTGTTGCCCGTCAGATGGTTGAGAATATGCATGGATTGAACGTAAAGCATTGATATCAGTACATATGGGAAAAACTGACTGAACCCTTGCAGTTTAGCACTGGCATAGGTCAAACATCCGGCTCCGGTAGACACATAGATATTGGTCAGCAACAAGGCTTGCTGCAGCCCGAACAATATTCTGCGCCAGCTTTGGGTGCGTTTGACCTGCAGCGTTTCTAAGGCCCGGTAGACTTTTTTGATAATCCAGTTGGGAGTAGAGGCCCCGGCCGTAATGCCGATATGTCGGGCGGACACCAGTACACTCGTGTCGATGGATGCCAGTTCCGATTCTGATTCGATATGATAGGTTGGTTTGCCGGTTAGTTGTGCAATTTCGGCCAACCGCCGGGTATTGCCGCTATTGTGTCCGCCGACAACGATCACGGCGTCAACTGCTTCAGCCAGTCTTTGAACTTCGGCCTGTCGCCGCTCGGTGGAATCGCAAATGGTATTATATATTTTGTAATGGGGATGATTTTTGGCAGCCCATTCAATCACGGATTGCAAAAGCCGGGCATTCTGAGTGGTTTGTGAGACGATAATCGCATTGTCGAAATTCGGAAGGGCTTCAAGTTCTTCCATACTGGCGACAACATATCCATTGCCCCGCGCATAACCGAGCAGCCCGATAACTTCCGGATGATCTTTGTCACCGATGATAATTGCGGCATAATCTTTTTTGGTATGCTTCCGAATAATAGTCTGAACTTTAATGACCCGCGGGCAGGTTGCATCAATGACCGTAAATTCGGCCGCCTTCAGCTTTTGCTTTGCCGTCGGTGGGACACCGTGGGCCCTGATCAATACTGTGCCGCAACCCTCCTTGGGGATCTCATTGAGAATTCTGATATCTTTGGATTGCAAGAGATTGAGTACTTGGGGATTATGTATTAACGGGCCATATGTGAAAATTGGTTTTGAATACTGATCGGGAGCGTCCAATACCATCTCAACGGCCCGGCGCACCCCCATGCAAAATCCCGAAGTTTTGGCGATAATTATCTTCAAAGCTTGCGTACTTTCGCGTTGTTTTTACGCTGCCGCCGGGACAATCTCCGGCTAGGTCCTTTTTTTTTGGTGGTCGGCCGCCAACCCTCATAATCATCGCGGCCGAATGGCAACCCATCAATATCAAAAGACATTGTCAGTCTTTTTTCAAATTCATTCGCGCCGACCGTTGCTGCGCCGCTGGCCTCCGCCGATTGCACAATGTCTTGATCGGAACTTACTACCAGGGCCCCCTGCCTTTCTTTGTAGGCCATTTTTTTTATCACGGAATCCGCTGATTCTCCTTTGTGCGAAAATATAATGGAGATCCCTTTGCATCGATCCCGGTGCTGTGAAAGTAAGGGGGCCGTGGTCCCATCAAAAACAACAGTGATGCGATGGGCTTTTATTCTTTTATAGGCCGCCAGCATATCAACCAGTGTATCCCGACCCGATTGAATGTCCTGCAAATCCAGAATGCTCAGGCGCGTCGATTGTCTGATAAGATTGTAGCCATCTATAATGATATGAATGGACATTGCGGTCGTCAATATCGTGCTGGAACGCCGCTAAGCTCCTATACCCGGATAAACGGAATGTTGAAATCTGAATATGTCAATAATCGGTATTCGAACTTTGCATGAAGACTTACAATGTCCTCCAAACATGTGTCAAAAATTGAACTCGATACATCTAACTATCTGTCTGGCTCAGGCGGTGAATCAAGCGGTCAAGATCGTCATTGCTGTAAAATTCGATTTCAACTTTGCCTTTTTGTCCATGTTTTTTGATCACGATCTTGGTACCAAAGTGGCGGGAGAGATCTTCTGCGAGGCGGGTAAGATGTATTTGCTCTGATTGTTTCTCGGATTTCCTGGGTTTTTTCTTCTCCGCTTTCAAGCGCCTTATAAGGGCTTCAGTTTCTCTGACAGACAACTTTTTAGAAATAACCGATCGCCATGCCGCAAGTTGCAGGGCGCTTGTCTCGGCCCCCAGCAGCGCTCGGGCATGTCCCATGCTCAGCGTACCATCGCTAATGCTTGCTTTGATTTGATCCGATAATTGACGCAGCCTTAAAAAGTTAGCAACCGCCGACCTGCTTTTGCCAACCCGGGCGGATGCCTGGTCCTGGGTCAATTTTAACTGGGTAATTAGACGGTGGTAAGCTTCGGCTTCTTCAATGGGATTTAAATCTTCACGTTGAATATTTTCGACAATCGCCATTTCCAACAATTTATCGTCATTGACCCGCTTTAATAATACCGGCACCTGGGTTAAGCCGGCACGTTTAGCAGCTCTCAGGCGCCTTTCGCCGGCAATGAGTTCATAACCGGTCTCATCCTGGCGCACTAATAATGGTTGAAGAATACCCTGGGTTTTGATCGATTCGGAAAGTTCTGCCAGATCTTCATCGGTGAACTGACGGCGGGGCTGAAATCGGTTGGGGCGAATTAGATGGGTATCACAGAAGAAAAAATCCTTTTTATTTTTATGTTCCGTCTCAATATCCGGAATTAGGGCTGCAAGACCTTTTCCCAGGGCCATTTTTTTGCGTTTGACGGGGATTGGATCTGCATTTTTTTTTGTTTTCTTGTTGTTTTGCATGGGCTTCTCTATCTCTGCATAATCTCTCTGGCCAACTCAATGTAACTTCGAGCACCCTTCGAAGTTGCATCATAGAGCAATATCGGCTTACCGAAACTAGGGGCTTCACTCAACCGAATGTTGC
Organism: uncultured delta proteobacterium; assembly: GCA_963723215.1. Classification (GTDB taxonomy): domain Bacteria; phylum Desulfobacterota; class Desulfobacteria; order Desulfobacterales; family JAFDCJ01; genus JAFDCJ01. The sequence goes on along the minus strand of CAVRQG010000002.1, from coordinate 117,658 downwards.
GCGGTATTATTGTCTTAAATACCAGCTCTTTAAAGTATTTTTCGGCTTCTTCAGCGACCTGGTACGACAAATTGGTGCGCCTGTCGAACATGGTCAACAGAATTCCGGCGATCTTTAATTCCGGGTTCAAGGTTTGCCGGATGCGTTTGACGGTGCCCAGGAGCTGGCTGAGGCCTTCGAGTGCATAAAATTCGCACTGCAGGGGGATTAGCAACGAATCGGCTGCAGTCAGCGCATTGACCGTCAAAAGACTCAATGAAGGTGGGCAATCCAGGATAATGTATTCAAAGGCACTGTCTATATCGGCGATAAGTTCTTTGAGCGTATTTTGGCGGTTGGGGTTTGACATCATTTCGACTTCAAAGCCGATTAATTCCAAACTAGAAGGAATTACCTTCAAGGAGGTAATGGCAGTGTCTAAAATCAGCCTTTTTAAGCCAGCTTGACCCAGCATTGCGTGGTATAGGGTTTGGTCGATTGAGGACGAATTGATTCCCAGCCCCGAAGAGGCATTTGCCTGGGGGTCGCAATCCACCAGCAAGGTGTGCTTTTCAGACACTGCCAGAGATGCCGACAGGTTGACGGCGGTTGTGGTTTTTCCGACACCGCCTTTTTGATTTGCAATGCATATGACCTGTGCCATGGCTCGATGATCTACCATAAAATTTGATATTTGAAAAGAGGATAAAAATATGGCAATATGTCTTTGCTTGAACGTTTGCCAGATAAACTGGAAAAAATGCACTCAGATAATTTTTAAGAGCATGAGTTTTGAGGAAATCATGAAATCAATTCAAAAAATTGTTGCCATCGGCGTGGTCCTCATCCTGGCCTTCGGCAGTCTTGTGCCGTCGGCGGTTTTCAGTATCACCATCAAAGAGGAAGAAGACATGTCGCGCCAGATGATGGCAATGATTCACAAGTATTTTGATATAGTCGATGATCCTAATATCGTCAGCTATGTGAACAAAATTGGAAATCGAATTTTGGCCGCTCTTCCGCAACAGCCCTTTAAATATCATTTTTATGTGATCAAAGAAGATGTTTACAACGCCTTTGCAACGCCGGCCGGCCATATTTTTGTGTACACCGGGCTGTTGGATGCCATGGTGGAAGAGGAAGAACTGGCGGGTATTCTGGGCCACGAAATTGCCCATGTCTACTGCCGCCATATCTCCCAAAAGATCGAACGTTCTAAAAAGATTGGCGTTGCCACGCTGGCAGGGATTGCCGCCGGCATTTTACTGGGGGTTGGCGGCGCCGGGGAAGCGGCCAGTGCGGTGACCATGGGATCAGTGGCAGCCGGGCAATCCGCCGAGCTGTCTTACAGCCGCGAAAATGAAATGCAGGCCGATCAGCTCGGGGTAAAATTTATCACCGATGCAGGATACAGCGTCAGCGGCTTGCTGAAAATTTTAAAAAAGATCCGCGGTAAAACATGGTTCGGCTCCGATCAAATCCCCAAGTATTTAATGACCCACCCGGCTGTTGAGGATCGCATTGCATACATTGAGTCCTGGCTCGACGCTTATAACCGCACTTCGAAACCGATTCCCCTGGTAAATCAGGATGCATTCAAAAGGGTGCACACCTGGGTAGAGACGCGCTATGGCGACGAGGAAGCCGTTTTGAACAAATTCAAGGACGATGTCGCCAGAAATCCGCAAGATCCATTGGCGCATTACGGTTACGGGTTAATTTTAGCCAGGGTCGGAAAACGGCAGGAAGCCATCGAGCAAATCAGGATCGCATTAACGAAGAGAGCATTCGATCCATACATATTAATGGATCTCGGCTGGATATATTTCCTCGACGGCCAATTCCCTCAGGCATTAAAAACACTGGAATAGTGCTTGCGGCATGATACCCGATGATCCGGAATGCCTTTTCTATTTAGGCCGCACCCAGATGGAACTGGGAAATCTCGCTGAAGCTTCGGATAACCTGCTTAAATTGACCCGAAAAGACCCCGACTTCACCCAGGCCTACTATTTTCTAGGCCAAAGTCTGGGGCAGCAGCAAAAGTTAGGCGATGCGTACTATTATCTCGGTGTTTTTTATCTGAGAAAAAGAGACTTCAAAAATGCTGAAATTCAACTGAAACAGGCACTTAAGCACCAACAGGATGATGAGAGACGGAAGAAAATCAACGAATGGTTGAGTAAAATGAGCGGAAAAGACAAAGCACAATCCAAAAATGGGGGGTAGCCGTTAGATTGAGAAGGATCCACCGCCCCGATGTAATAGGGGCAACAGAGAATTCATTGGGCAGGCAGGACCGCAGGAACACGATGGGTAACCGCTTGTGAATAATAGGAATAATCAATCACAGACAGACACGGGTAGTTTCAACTGCGATCAAAACGGGCAAACTGCATTGTAAAGGTACCCCTGCCCTGGGTGGCCGATCGCAATGAAGTTGAATAGCCGAACATGCGTGATAGCGGAACGGTTACTTTGATGACCTGGGAACCGGATTTGTGATCTATTGATTCAATCTTCCCGCTGCGGGCATTTAAGTCGCCAATCACCTCTCCCGTGAACGCTTCAGGCACGAATACTTCCGTATCCATGATCGGTTCCAGCAGGAAAGGCCCTGATTTTGACAAAGCCTCTCTGCAGGCCATAGACGCGCTCACGGTATAGGCCAGTTCAGTACTCAAAGATTCTTTGTGATTTACAGCGACAAGTCTGATTTCGACATCTACCACGGGATAGCCCATCAACGAGCCGCTCTCCAGGGATTCCATAGCACCTTTTTGGGCGGCTTCAATATAGACATGGGGAAGCTCTTCGGTCGTGATATCGGAAATAAACCGACTGCCGGTTCCCCTTGGCAGCGGCACCACCTTTAACGTCAACTCTCCGTACAGACGTTGTCCTGCGATTTCTTTATCAAAGACCGCGGAAGCTGTTGCGGGGTCTGCAATCGTTTCTCTGTATACCACCTGGGGCTGACCAACATTGACATTGGTTTTGAATTCCCGCTGCATGCGGCTGGTAATAATCTCAAGATGCAGCTCGCCCATACCCGAAAGAATGGTCTGGCCGGTGTCCTCATCCTGGCGAACCCTTAAGGTCGGGTCTTCCGCTATGAACTTTTGCAGAACAGCGTCCATCTTTTCCTGATCGGCATGGGTCCTAGGTTCCACCGCCACCGAAATGACTGGTTCGTAAAATTCAATATTTTCAAGTAATACGGGATGATCGGAGCTGCAAAGAGTTTCACCGGTGGAGGAATCCTTCAGACCCACAATTCCTGCAATGCTGCCCGCCCCAATCATATCGACGCGCTCGCGCTTGTTGGCGTGCATCTGTAAAATACGGGCCAGCTTCTCCTTTTTTTTAAGCGACGGGTTGTATACATCCTCTCCGGCCTTCATGCGGCCGCTGTAGACCCTGACAAACGACAGTTTGCGGCCCTCGATCATGGACACTTTAAATATCAGCGCGGCCAGCGGATCGGAATCCTTGGCTCTGCACTCGATTACATCGCCGGTTTCCGGATGTGTTCCTTTTATAGGGGGAACATCGATCGGGCTTGGAAGGTATTTGGCGATGGCATCCAACAGGGGCTGGATACCCTTGTTTTTCAAGGCGGTACCACACAATACGGGGATCAATTCTAAATCGATGGTGGCCCTTCGAATTGCGTCCAAAATTTTCTGAGGATCGATGGGCATCTCAGACAGATAGGCTTCCATCACCTCATCATCGTATTCTGCAGCGGCTTCAATGATTTTTTCCCGGTATTCCTGTGCCTGCAAGAGGTATTCGTCACTGATCTCGCCAAGATGATAGCTGGCCCCCAGAGTTTCCTCGTCCCAACTGATTTGCTTCATTTCGATCAGATCGATGACATCTGTGAAATTTTCTCCCTGGCCGACAGGCAGCTGTAGAAGGAGCGGATTGGCAAGGAGGCGTTCTTTCATCATGTCGACGGTTCCAAAAAAATCGGCCCCGATTCTGTCCATCTTGTTGATAAACGCCATTTTAGGAACACCGTATTTGTCGGCCTGACGCCATACGGTTTCGGACTGGGGTTCGACGCCCTCCACTGCACTGAAAACTCCGACGGCACCGTCGAGCACTCTCAGGGAACGTTCGACTTCAATGGTAAAATCAACATGCCCGGGGGTATCAATGATATGGATTTCAAGATCTCTCCAGTGACAGGTGGTCACAGCCGAGGTAATGGTTATGCCCCGTTCCTGCTCATCCACCATCCAGTCCATAACAGCTTCACCGTCATGGACCTCACCGATTTTATGGGATCGTCCCGTGTAGTACAGGATCCGCTCGGTGACGGTGGTTTTGCCGGCATCGATGTGGGCGATGATTCCTATATTTCTGATATTATTTATCTTATCTTTTGTCTTCATCGAATTAACAGCATATTTGCTTCAAACGGAAATGCCAGATCAATATGCCCAGCCAGAGTTTGCGCCTCTGTTCCGTCAATTAACAGTTTAACCCGTCTTATTTCGGAGACATTCAATATTAATGAATTGACCACCGAATATATGGTCAGAAGCTCTGAATTGCATCCACCGGGATGATTTTTCCTGACGGCCGGGGATAGATCGACATAACAGGCTTCATCGGGAATAATATAGATTGCCCTGAGTTTTGTGTCCGCCGGCAGGGTGCGTACCAGAGAATTTTGGGGTCCTTTTATTAAAGCCTCAACAATGGATCGGGCATAGTCGACCGCATCTCCCGAATGGGATAAAACCCGCTGCTCGGACATTAAATAATAATAATCCCGATCGGCAAAATAAAGGTGTACGGCAGACTTTTTTAATTGTGTCGGTCCGGCGGATTCCAAAGGCGAAATTTCACGGCCTAAGGGTGCGTTTTGGGCATTTGCATCCTGAAAAAAAAGACAGACCACCCCCCCGATGAATAAAAGTCCAATCGTCGCTAAGATTATGCGGTTATGTCGTGAGGTTGCGCAGGTGACCATATTGAATACATCCAATAAAAAAAGGTTAGCTCGATACTAACCTTTTTATTTGTATGAAATGGTGGAGCTGAGGGGGCTCGAACCCCTGACCTCATGACTGCCAGTCATGCGCTCTCCCAGCTGAGCTACAGCCCCAATGACGAAAGGGTTTCCTAACAAATGCCGATAGAAGTGTCAATATTTATTGTTAAATTAGATAAAATTAATTATCATAATGCCGCCGGGATTTTCGTCAGGGTAATTTGTTGACAAACCTGCGGTTTAAAAATAATATTGAGAGTTTAAGAAGGGCTTTGTTGCGATGGGCGGTCGACGATCGCAAAGAATAAGCGCAATCATGAAAATGGATTCAAAAAAATTCGGATATCCGGGGATAACCCGTCAGACAGCATCGAACTCAAGGGATGCGTACAAGGAATTTGATGCCACGGAGCTTTATTGCCCGCGATGCAAACAGTCGGTTCCCGTGCGTAAGCGACTTCTGCTGGTGGTGCCGGAAGGCGAAAAGTACGAGTATCTATGTGCCATTTGTTTGACATCGGTCGGAACGAAGATGGATCGGCAAGCAAATTCGATCTCTCTGATTGTTTGATAGGGGCCTAAGGATTCCGCGATGACCTTAAAACTCGGTTCTGACAAAAAAAAATAGCGATTTAGAAAGGATTCAAATGCTCAGTTTAATGCGAAAACACGCTACATCTTGGTTAATAAAAATCATTTTAGGTGCAATTGTTATTGTTTTTGTGCTGTGGGGCGTCGGCAGCTGGACTTCCCAGCGGTCGAGCATGGTCGCAACCGTCAACGGGGAAATGATTACCGCCGACGATTATCGTGTCACTTACAAACGCCTGATCGAACAAGTACGGCAAAGTTTTGGTAATAATTTAAATGATGAGCTCATCAAAACACTGCAATTGGAAAAGCAGGCCTTAAATCAGCTTATCGATAAGACGCTTATGCGTCAGGCGGCGACTGAACTCGATATGCGGGTTTCCGATGAAGAGCTGGCGCGATCCATTCAAAGTATCAGCGCGTTTCAAACTGCCGGTGTTTTCGACCCTCGTCGTTACCAAGGTGTACTGGATGGAAACAATTTGACTCCCGAGACTTTTGAGATCAGCCAAAAAGATGCATTATTGATGGACAAACTGAACAACCTCATTACCGGAAGCGTCAAAATATCGGACCAAGAGGCCAAGGAATGGTTCATGTGGAACGACGCCATGGTCGATTTGGATTACTTTTTGATGGAAACAGATCGTTATACGGATATTGCCGTTACGCCTGAAGAAATCCAGAAATACTTTGAAACCCACAAGGAATCTTACAAAACCGAGCCTGCCATGAAGGTGCGTTACATAAAGTTCGAACCGAAGGAATGGACGTCAAAGGTTGAAATCTCTGATGATGAAATTCAGGCTTATTATGATGACCACCCCGATGAATTTCAAAATCCCAAGACCGTTGAAGCACGTCACATATTGATTGAAGTCGGTCAGGATGCCGGTCCTGAAGAGGTGGCTGAGGCCAAAAGTCGAATTGAAGTTATTTTGCAGAAGGCCCGAGCTGGGGAGGATTTTGCTGAACTTGCTAAACAACATTCCGAAGGCCCCAGCAAAGACAAGGGCGGATACCTGGGGACCTTTAAACGAGAGGCAATGGTTAAACCTTTTGCGGACCAGGCGTTTTCCATGAAATCGGGTGAAATCAGCGATCCGGTGCGCACCCGTTTCGGGTGGCACCTGATAAAAGTGGAAAAGGTGAATGAGGCCGCCACCACACCGTTGACCGGCGCCAAAGAGGACATCCGTAAAAAACTGGCAGATGAAGATGCCAAACTGTTGGCCTATGATGCGGCCGAATCTGTTTTTGATGCGGCATTTGAGGGCAGTACTTTGGAGGCGATTGCCGCCGATCAGCAATTGAAAGTTAACACGACTGATTTTTTTACACGTCAGGGACCCTCATCAGGCGTACAGGATAAAGCAGGATTTGCCAAGATTGCTTTCGATCTGCCGGAAGAACAAGTCAGTGAAATCCAGGATCTGGGCGACGGATATTATCTTCTGGAGATTGCCGAAAAACAAGCGGCCCGCATTCCTGAGCTGGCGGAAGTAGAGGAAAAGGTCAAGGCCGACTTAACCAAAGAAAAAAAGAATGAAAAAGCCAAAATGGATGCCGAGGCCCTGCTGTCTGCCCTGAGAGACGGTGCAGCCATTGAAACGGCCGGTAAGGAATTCGATCTAACACCCCAAAACACCGGCTTTTTTAAACGCACGGGCTCGATCCCCAATATTGGTTATGAACGTGAGATTTCCCGTATAGCCTTTGAACTTTCTGAAAAAAACAGCTTTCCCCAGGAAGTTATTCAGGGCGGCAAGGGGTTTTATGTGATTAAATTCAAGCAGCGCAAAACGCCTTCCATGGAAGAATTTGATAAGGAAAAGGCCAATATCATAGAAAGGTTGCTGCAGCAAAAGCGGTCGGGGACGCTCAGAGATTGGCTGGAGCAAAAGAAAAACAGCAGTGAAATCGTTATCGAGGAGGGATTTTTAAAAAGCTGATAATTGACAGTGTTTGGTGAGAAAGCTTTTAGAAATAATATTAGACCCTAACCCAGATCCGCCGAAGAAATGACGATTGAAAATTGAAAATATTCAATCATTTGAAGAAAAGGTATTATAGTGGGCCCTGAAAAGCAAAGTTTGAGCAAAAGAGCCAATTACTACACGACAAAAAAATGTCCGTTTTGTTATGTGCATCTGCCGCTGGATGTTCAATCATGTACGTCTTGCAAGAACAAAGTCGGTGATGTGGATAAACTGGGATTTGCGGAAAAGCCTATCGATTGGTGGGGCTACCTAATCGCTGCGGTTTTCATTGCAGGATTTGCCTTTTTTATCTGGTGGGCGTTTTTTCGAGAATAAGTCGGATCTAAACACTTATCTTGCGATCATCGCCCGCACCATATCGCCTGCATTTTCAGCATGGTCTGCGATAGAGCCGATGATTTCAGCGAGTCTGATCATATGAAAAGCGGTGATCGATTCGATGTTCATGTTCAGTAATTTTTTCTTAATGCCATCTTCTACTTTGTCCGCATCATGTTCCTGCCGCCGCATCGTATGAACAATATCCTTGACAATTTTGCGCTGTTTTTCGGAGTAACTTTTGAAATATTTTCTGGCTTCCAACACCAGACGGCACATCTCTTCCACCGGATCCATAACCGCATCGACGAGTAAAAAGAAATCCTTTTCAAGGGCTTGTGGAATTCCAGGCTCGGACCTGAAAGAAAGCCAATCAAGCGCTTCTTCAACCGCATCCAGCACTTTGTCCTGTTCCCGCAGATACCGAAACAACTGAAATTTGTCCACCGGCATCAGGGTGCCCTTGGGCAGATGGCCGCGAATACGCCGTTTTATGGAATCGGCTTCGCTTTCCAGTTTGTCGACCTCAAGTCTGAATCCCTCAAAGGCTTCGCATTGGTCGGTAATATGACACTCGATGGCCTGCTGGAAGGTCCAGGCGCACTCCTTTACTTTTTCCGCATGCTCCTGTAACCCGTCAAACGGGGATGTCATAAACAATGAAATAAACGGTAGACGCATAATACCTCCATTAGGCCCTTAGGGCCTTTTATTTAACAACATGTGGCATGAAACCTATCAGTTGCGCCATTAAATAATCAGTGCATCGCTTTTATCAATTGGATAGCACCGATAGAAATACTTATGAGATACCCAATTAATTTATCTTCGCGTCAGACGATCAGCTGAAGTATCTTGAAAATAATCATGCTGGTGATTGCCGCCGCAGGAACCGTGAGTATCCAGTACCACATTATCTGAAATACAATACGGAAGTTGACGGCCTCAATACCGCCGGCCAGACCCACTCCCAGAACACCCCCGACGGCCGCATGGGTTGTAGATACCGGAAGTCCAAGCTTGGAAGCGAGCAAAACCGTTGAAGCGGCAGCAAAGTCAACGGAAAATCCACGGGTATTGGTCAGTGATGTTATCTTTGTGCCGATGGTATCCATTACCCGGTAGCCGGCCATACCAATACCACAGGCGATGCCAATGCCTCCAAAAAGAAGAAGAAAAACGGGAACCGGCACTTGGGCACCCACGCTGCCGGTTTTGACTAAGAAATAGATGACTGCCAGGGGGCCGATGGCATTGGCAACATCATTTGCGCCCTGGGCCAACGCTACGTAACAGGATGTGCCGATTTGTATTTTGCGGAAAACTTCCTCGACATCGTCGCCGACACCCATGGGAATAACACGACCTATCAAGAACATTCCTGTGTAGCCCAGGGCAATTGCAAAAATGAATGCAACCAGCAGAGCAGTCCATGAATCCATGGCCAGTTTTTTCCCCAATGGCGTTTTGAATAAAAATGACAGAACGATAATAAATACTGCCAGCCCAATAAAGACCGGCGACAGTTTCAGTGCCCTGACAAAAGACCCTTTTTTAATGAGGATTACTTTTACAATAATTTTGAACATCACGAAGGCAATTATTAAGCTAAAAACCGGCGATATTACCCAACTGAGAACCACAGCTGCTAGCTTGGACCAGTTAATGACTGCAATACCGCCCGCCATGATTCCAAATCCGATCATGGCGCCCACGATGGAGTGCGTGGTTGAGACCGGCAAAGATTTCCAGGTTGCGAAACTGACCCACAGGGCGGCGGCCAGCAGAGCGGAAAGCGCTCCGATCAGGGCCACTTGCGGATCTGCCATGATATCCGTGGACACGATTCCTTTGCGAATGGTATTGGTCACATGGGATCCTATGAAGACGGCTCCAAGGACATTCAGAATGCCGGCGATAAAAACGGCTTGACGAATGGTGATCGCTTTCGCTCCCACAGCAGAAGCCATGGAGTTGGCGACATCGTTGGCTCCGATGTTCCATGCCATGTAGAACCCAAAGATGTAGCCAACGATCAGGATATAGGTTTCAGGTATCATTCAGATTAGAAATCGAGCCGATTGTTTTTCGAGAAGGCTTTGGGGCAGCATATCGATAAAGCGGGATGGACGATCCAGTACCATTCCCATCATTCGGTCATATACTTGATTCGGATAGGTGAAAATTAGATTCTCCCTGGCCCGGGTTGCCGCAACATACAACAGACGTAATTCTTCTTCAAGATCTTCTTCTTTGTACAAAGCATGGGCCGATGGAAATCGCCCATCCAGTGCCCAGATAATAAAAACGGTGTGCCATTCCAATCCTTTGGCTGAGTGGATGGTAGAAAGTGTCAAGCGGTTATCTGCGGTGGTTTCGACTGAAAATGTGTCTCCAACGCTGGTGTTGGGAGGTTCAAGTGCCATATCCGTTAAAAAAAGCGACAGCTCACCATAGCGCTCCATGATCGCAAACAGTTGCTCCAGGTCTTTTGCCCGCTTGGGATGATCGTCATACTTTGTTTTTAAAATGGGCAAATAGTATTCAATGACAGCTTCCCCCAGTTTCGCAAGCGGCATCTGATGGAGGTCTTTGTTTGAGAAAAGTGTTTTAAGTTTTTTGAGACCCCCAGCGGAGCCTGATTTCGATTTAACGGTCAGAAGGCCGGTGGTGCCGGATGCCGCGCGTCGAATAGATTCATAGATTTTTTGGGCAGTCGCCGGACCTATCTTCTCAATTAGTAAAAGAATTCGGTACCAGCTTATACGATCATAAGGGTTGGAAATCACCCGCAGATGAGCCAGCACATCTTTGATATGCGCGGATTCAACAAACTTGAAACCGCCGACCTTGACAAACGGGATTTGTTCCCGGTTCAGCTCAATTTCAAGATCAAAGGAATGGTAGCCTGCCCGAAACAACACCGCAATCTGATTGAGGTCAATTCCCTGTCGACAAAGTTGTTGAATCCTGCTGACCACATACAAAGACTGGTCATTTTCATCGACAGCGTCAACAAGCAGGGGTGTCGATCCACCGGTTATTCGGGTAAAAAGTTTTTTTGAATATTTTTCTTTTGCTTGTTCGATGATGACATTTGTAAGATCCAAAACAGGCTGAACACTGCGGTAGTTTTCTTCCAAAGAAATGATACGGGTTCCGGGGAACATCTGGGGGAATTGCATGATATTTCGAAAATTGGCACCCCTGAAAGCATATATGCTTTGGGAATCATCTCCGACTACCATGATGTTTTTATTGGCGCCGGTCAGATGATATAGTATGTCAGCCTGGATCTTATTTGTATCCTGGTATTCATCGACCATTATGTAGTGAAAAGACGAAGCAATCCGATTGCGGATATCTGGATTCTTTTTTAGAAGTTGCTGCAGATACACCAGAAGATCATCGAAATCCAAAAAATGATGTTCGCTTTTATATTTTCGATACCCCTGATGGATGTCGATAATTGCTTCCAGATCGGATTCCAGATGAGGATAGTTATCGAAAACCACATCTTCGATAGAGATCATTTTGTTGACGGCCCGGCTAAAGATGTTGGCCAGGGTGTGTTTTCTTGGAAATGACCGTTGCTTGGCCGCCGCGCCAGTTTCTTTTCGCAAGATGCTGATCAGCGCTTCGGCATCAACCCGATCAAGGATTGCAAATCCGGGATTGAAACCGATTGCAGAAGCATATTTTCGCAGGATAATATTTCCGAATGAGTGAAATGTGCCGCCGGCAACTTTTTCACATCTGCGATCCAGCAGTTTGGTGGCTCGCAGAAGCATTTGCTGAGCGGCTTTGCGGGTGAAAGTCAGAAGAAGAATAGAGTTAGGCGAAACACCGCCTTCAACTAGACGGGCAACCCGGTATGTGAGCGTACGGGTTTTGCCGCTGCCGGCCCCTGCAATTACCAGCAGGGGGCCTTCGGTGGTTGTGACCGCTTGCAACTGGGAAACATTGAGTTGCTCTTCGTACTGGATACGGAATTTACCGTTGTTATCGATCAAAGAAGATTGCGTTTGCATCGGATTTTTTAAAACGGAGGCACGCCCTTTCATTAGACGGTTGCTTTACTCGGTTCGCTATCAACCCCCAGTAAAATTGTAATCAGTCTATCTTACATATTGCTTTGATTTTGTCAATCATCCCGTGAATTTCTTTTCTTTATCAGTGCTTATGTTGACTTTGCGGCTATTCTGTATTACTGTTCGAGGAGGTTTGATCTGAGAAGATAAATTTGAAGTAATAGTAAAGGGAGGAATTTTCCATGAAGAATTTGAAAAGTCAACTTAACACCGTTTCCAAATCACTAGCAGCTCTCGCCAAACAAGTCGAGAAGCTTTCAAGTCAGGTCGAAGTGTCTAAAGCGGTGAAAAAATCAGCAGCGAAGAAACCAGCAGCAGTGAAGCAAACTGTCGCCCAAAAGTCAGCGGCGGTTGGCGGCAAAACCGTGCTAGACACGGTCTTTGATGCTATCAAAGGAAGCAAAAAAGGCGTCACGGTTGCTGAATTGAAGACGAAGACACAACTCAATGCCCGTCAGCTTAGCAATGCACTTTATAAACTTTCGAAAAAAGGCATGGTCGAAGCCCCGTCCCGTGGCCTTTATCTAAAAAAATAATATATTCGTACAACACATGGGTGAAAAAAGTCTTCAATCCATTCCTGAATACGTCGGAAGGTTGAAGATTTTTTTTTGGGTCCCGCCGATTTGGCAAAGAATGTGGGTGTCTTAATTTTATTTGATCGATAGCGAAGTCTGACATTTGCAGCGATTCCCTGTTGCCTATTGCCGAGCAGTTTGGTATGGTACCTCGCTTATTTCCTTATTAGAAAGGACAACCAATGACCAACCCGGTGAGTGCTGGGGGCCTCTTCAGCAAAATATGGGACTTTTTTTCCTCAGTTAAGTTAACGATCGTGATCCTTTTGAGCCTGGCCGCAACATCTATTGTCGGAACCTTGATTCCGCAGAATGAAGATCCGGCCGCTTATTTTCAGGCGTTCGGAGTCTATTTATTTCGATTATTCAATATCCTCGATCTTTTTGATATGTACCACTCCTGGTGGTTCCAGCTGCTGCTCATTTTGCTGACTATCAATATCGTCGTTTGTTCCATCGACAGGATGTCAAGCAATCGGCGGTTATTGTTTGCAAAAAATCCTTCCTTCAAGCTGCCGAGATTTAGAAATATCAAGCGTAAGGAAACGTTTGATACTAACCGGTCGCCGGAGCAACTAAAAGATGTCTACCAAAAGTTTGTAAAGCGCCATTTTCGTTACAACCAAATCGATGCCACGGAAAATGGTTTTGCAATTTTTGGCGAAAAAGGCCGCTGGACTCGTTTTGGCGTCTACACGGTCCATTTTAGTGTGGTCTTGCTTTTGGTCGGGGGCTTGATCGGCTCCATCTTTGGATTTGACGGATTTGTCAACATTCCGGAGGGCGAAAGCACCCGGCGCGTGCAGCTCCGCAACAGCGCTGAGGCTGTTACACTCGGATTTGAGATCCGCTGTGAGGATTTTGATGTCAGCTTTTACGACACTGGAGCCCCCAAAGAGTTTCGATCAAGCTTGACCATCCTGGAACAGGGGCAGCCTGTGTTGAAAAAAGATATCATCGTCAATGATCCCCTAAGCTATAAGGGGATAAGAATATATCAGTCCAGCTACGGCACCATACCGTCAAACGAATGGATTTTAAGCTTTACCAGCCGAAAATCCGGTAAGGTCTACACCCTTAAAACCAGTGTTGGACAACCGGTAGAAATCCCTGAAGAACTTGGGAGCTTTGTTATCAGGGATTTGGCACGCTCTTTTAAATTCAAAGGTCATGATGTCGGCGATGCAATGATCGGCATCCTGACACCCGTCGATGGAGACCCGGTTGAGGTCGTTCTGCCCTTGCGCTTTCCCAGTTTTGATAAGATGCGCAAGGGTGACGTCCTGATCGCGGCAGACGAGAATGTGTCACGCTTTTATACCGGACTGCAGGTAAACCGTGATCCCGGTGTGTGGGTCGTTTATTGTGGATTTATTTTGATGATTATCGGTTGTTACATCACCTTTTTCATGTCTCATCAGCAGATCTGCATTGAACTGGTCCGCAGCGCTAAAAAGACCGAGGTCATAGTGGCGGGTACAGCCAACAAAAATAAACCCGGGATGCAAACCAAAATCAATGGATTCGCAGATAAACTATCAAAAATTGAGGAAGTATAATGAATAGTTCCAGTATCTTATCTATAACTACCTTTGTTTACGGCCTGGCAGGATTTTGCTACATTTATGCTTGGATTTTCAAGAGACCATCGGCTGGCAAAGCGGGTACCTGGATTGCCGTTTTAGGGTTGGCAGGCAACACCGCCGGCGTGGTCCTGCGCTGGGTGGAATCCTATCAGCTGGGCATCGGCCATGCACCCTTGTCCAATCTCTATGAGTCTCTGGTTTTTTTTGCAGCTACCATCATCTTGATTTACCTTTTTGTCGAGCAAAAATATCAAAATCGAGTGATCGGCGCCTTTGTCACCCCTCTCGCTTTTCTGGCGCTGGCCTACGCATCCATGTCGCCGAATATCAGTGACCAAATTCAACCGCTGATTCCCGCCTTAAAAAGCAACTGGTTGATCGCGCACGTGGTCGCCTGCTTTATCGGCTACGGGGCCTTTGCCGTTGCTTGCGGGGTCAGTTTCATGTTTTTGGTCAGGCAAAAGAGTTCAGACAATAACAGCTCAATATTGAGTTTGCTGCCCGACGTTGATCTGTTGGATGATCTGAACCACCGGTTGGTTATGTTCGGTTTTCTTTTCCTGTCCGCCGGCATTATCACCGGTGCCGTCTGGGCCCACTCCGCCTGGGGCCGTTATTGGGGGTGGGACCCCAAGGAAACCTGGTCGCTGATCACCTGGTTTGTTTACGCCACATTGCTGCACGCCCGTATGATGCGGGGCTGGCGCGGCAAGCGGACTGCGATTCTTTCCATCGGTGGGTTCGCGGCGGTGTTGTTTACTTATTTCGGCGTAAATTTACTGCCCGGACTGCACAGCTACGGATCGTTCTGATTTTAGATTTAGATGAATGTTGTTAAAATTGGAAGCACAACTTGTCTCACAGAACAAATAAGCCACTTTTGCGCACTTATCCCCTAAAAAATGGCAACACCCCTTTTACTTCAATTCGCCAAAATGAATATCCACCGGTATCAAAACTTCAGCAGCACGATCCATTTCTCAATTAATCGTTTTTGGTAGCCGCATGGATGCCTTTTTCGATGAATCACGGGCGCAGAACCGGCTATGGATTTTTTCTTGACAAAAATTGTGCGAATAGGTTAAACATCCCATCTTAGTTCAAATTTCACATGGTTGGGAGTCGACCGTATCGTCTGTCCATTTTGACAACCAATTTTTAAACCCTAGCACGACGGAGTTTCTATGAGTACAGAGGATAAAGCGAACGAGATTTCCTCAGAAGCCCAGGATCAAGAACCATCCCCTCCCAAAACGGACCCCGAAACATCGCCGGATGGCGACGGCGCCGGCGGAACCATTACCCTGTTTTTCATTATCGGGTTGGTGGCCAGCCTCGTGCTTGGATGGGTTATTTTTCCTCAACTGCTTTATTCCAAGAAAAAGCAGCCCATTGATTTCAATCACCGTTTGCACAATGAGTTGGTTGAAGATAGCTGTGAAAGTTGTCATTTTTTCCGGGAAGACGGCACCTATTCCGGGGTTCCGAAATTGGCACAGTGCATTGCCTGCCATGAGGAGGTGAATGGGGAAGATCCCGAGGAAGAAAAATTTGTCACCCAATATGTCGCCAAAGGCCGGGAAGTGCCGTGGCTCGTTTATGCCAGACAACCGGATTGCGTATTCTTCTCCCACATTGCCCATGTCAAAATGGGGCAGATGGATTGTGTCACCTGCCATGGCCATATCGGGGAATCCGAAAGCTTGAAGGTATACGAAGCCAACCGAATTACCGGATACAGCCGGGATATTTGGGGGAAAAATATTGCCGGTATTAAATGGAATTCATGGGATCGTATGAAAATGGACGACTGCTCGGAGTGTCACCAGAGAGAGAATGTCAACCAGGCTAGCGTGCAGAGCGGGAAAGGCGGTTGTTTCGTGTGCCACAAATAATTGAAATTATTCAATATTATAAATCGGGGATGATTTGATGAAAGTAGACAGAAGAAGTTTTTTGTCCTTTGTTATTGGAGGTGCTGCCGGCACGGCACTCTCACCGTTGCCCTGGAAGTTGATTGACGATTCTTCCATTTGGTCCCAGAATTGGGCGTGGACACCGGTTCCGGAAAGGGGTGAGATCACCTATGTGAATTCCACCTGTACCCTGTGCCCGGGGGGCTGCGGTATCACCGTTCGTAAAATCGGTGACCGAGTCGTAAAAATTGAGGGAATGAAGGGGCATCCGGTTAATGACGGCGGGATCTGTGATCTGGGTGCCGCCGGGACACAACTTTTGTACGGGCAGACCCGGGTGAAATCCCCCAAAAAGAAGATCGATGGCAGATGGCATGATATTTCATGGGATGCCGCCATATCTGAAGTGGCTGAAAATCTCCAGGATTTAAGAGCCAAGGGTCTGTCACACAGTGTCGCCTGTATTTGCGATTCCGATCGGGGAACCGTCCCGGAGCTGTTGAACAGATTTCTAACCGTCTACGGTTCACCGAATTTTTTCCGGACACCTACCATCCAGGATAACTATGAGTTGGCTTTATACCTGACCCAGGGGGTTCGGGCGATACCCGGATTTGATGTGTCCCAGGCGGACTTTGTTTTAAGCTTTGGCAGCGGGTTGATCGAGGGATGGGAATCCCCGGTATATATGATCAGAAGTAAAAGTGCATTAAAGCAGAATGGGGGGCGCATGGAACAAATCGAACCGCGACTCTCCAAAACTGCCGCCAAATCTGATCGCTGGATCGCAATTAAGCCCGGCACAGAGGGTGCTTTAGCTCTGGGCATTGCCAATGTCATTATCAATGAAGGCTTGTATAATAGGGATTTTGTTGAAAATTATTCATCCGGCTTTGCTGAGTGGAAACAACTTGTCATGGATGGTTTCTCCCCGAGCACGGTATCAAAAATTACCGGAAGCGAGGTTGGTGCCATCGTTTCTGTGGCCAGGGAGTTCGCCCGTGCAAGCCGGCCGCTTGCCATCTGCGGACGGGGAGCGGGAAATTCTCCCGGCAGCCTGCAGGATTTTTTGGCGGTTCACATGCTAAACGCGCTGGTGGGCAACCTAAACAAGGCCGGCGGAATGATAGCTGTCCCTGAACCCGATTATATTCGCTGGCCGGAAGCTGAGATGGATGACATTGCTTCCAGTGGGATGCAACAGACCCGGGTCGATGGCGCGGGGGGCACCGAAAACCCGCATGCGCGATATTTGTTGAATCGATTGCCTAAGGTCATTAATGCCGCCGGCGAATCGCCTATCCGGATGCTTTTTATTTCAGAAACCAACCCGGTGTATGGGATGGCTGATACCCAGGCCGTGGTCAAAGCCTTTGAAAAGATACCGCTGGTGGTCAGTTTTTCATCTTACATGGATGAAACCGCCGCCCAAGCCGACCTTATACTGCCCAACCATATCTATCTCGAGCGCTATGGAGATGTACCTTTCGCGCGGGGATTTCCCAAACCGATCTTCGGACTCAGCCAACCTGTCATTGAACCGCTATACGACACACGACATGTCGGCGATGTGATTATACAATTGGCTAAAGAGATGGGTGGAACAGTGGCGGAGGCTTTCCCCTGGGAAAATTATCAGGGCTGTCTTGAAGAAACCCTGGAGGAGCTATCCTCATTGCTGGATGAGAGCTTTCGGTTGGATACCGAAGATTCGAGCCCGAATGTGGCCGACACATTCGAAACCGAATCATCAAAATTTGAGTTTTCCAACAACGAAATAAATGCCTTGCCCCCTTACACGCCGGTGCCGGCCGAGGGCGATGAGTCTTTCTACCAGTTGTTGCTAGTACCCTATGACACCCTGAGGCTTGCCAGCGGCTATGTTGGTTCACCGCCCTTTCTCGTTAAAGCCCTCGAAGATACCATCTTAAAGGGAAATGATGTTCTGGTCGAAGTGAATCCGGCAACCGCTAAAAAATTGGGGTTGTCAAATGGACAATATGCAATCTTGAGCACACCGGCAGGCAGCGGCAAGGTGAAAGTATACTTTTTTGACGGAATTATGCCGGGCGTTGTCGCAATTCCCAGAGGGTTGGGACACACCGGGGATAATAAATTCTTGGACGGCAAAGGCGTTAACTATAATGCACTCAGTGCACCGGTCGAAGATCCGGCCACCGGACTTGATGCCGCCTGGGGAATGCGGGCTAAACTTGCCAAAGTTTAGACAATAAAAAATGAATCGGTAATAGCCACTAGTAAATAGGTAATTTCGAGGGGTTCGAATGAAATACAAGAAGTTTGGGATGGTCATCGATCTGGACAAATGCGTTGGTTGCGGTACCTGTATGGTGGCCTGCATGGCTGAAAACAATGTGCCCTTCCGGGAAGATGACACTGATAAACTGCTCAGCGTTGCCTGGATGAGGGTCTACCGATTGACCAACAGGAAACCATATCCGGATACCGAAGAATGTTTCCTTCCCCGGCCTTGTCAGCAATGCGAAGGTCACGCGGGCCATTCACCCTGTGTGTCGGTATGCCCGGCAACCGCGACCGATTATGATATGGATACCGGAATTGTGAGCCAGATTTACACGCGCTGTTTTGGTTGCCGATATTGCATGGCAGCCTGTCCGTATCATGTCCGCCAATTTAACTGGTGGGATCCGGTGTGGCCGGATGGAATGGAAAGATCCTTGAATCCGAATGTTTCAGTTCGTATGCGGGGGATTGTTGAAAAGTGCAGTTTTTGCATCCATCGTTACCAATTGGCTAAAGAAAAAGCATATGCCGATGGTCGACGAGAAATCGAAGAAGGTGAATACCAAACCGCATGTACCCAGGCATGTCCGGCGGGGGCCATCACCTTCGGCGATTTAAATAACCCCAAGCATGCCGTGCATCAAATGGTGCGGCCGGACCTGAAACACGGGGGCAAATCGAAGAATCCCAAGGCCTTCCGGCTGCTTGAAAGACTGGGAACCAACACCAAAGTCTACTACCTTTCCAGCCGGGAGTGGGTCCGGCGGGCCGGGGATAATTACCTGAAAAAAGAGGGTAAGGCCCATTAAGGAATGATAATGGAATGACGAATGACGATTGAACATTTGTTGTAAAAAATGTAAGGTTTCAGGTGTCAGTGTTCAGGTTTCAGGAATTAGTGATTCAATCTCCTGACACCCGAAACCTGACACCTGACACCTAAACTTAGGAGCACAGTAATTATGGATTCTGCACTAATTCCCGAAGGCGTTAGACGCTGTCCGCTTTGGCAATTCATCCTGTGGATCGGGGCCGTCAGTGTCGTGTTGTTATGGGGTGTTTTGGCCATGATCCTGGTCTATTTCAAGGGACTGAATCAAACCAATATGAACAATGCCTACGGATTTGCATTATGGATCTGGGCCGACCTTGGGATCATCGCCCTGGGAGGCGGCGCTTTTTTCACCGGATTTTTAAGATATCTTGTCGGCAAAGATGAGTTGAAGAATATCGTTAATTTCGCTGTGCTCGTTGGATTTTACTGTTACGTTTCGGCCCTGATGATTCTGGGTTTCGATATCGGCCAGCCGTTAAGAGGATGGTTTATTTTCTGGCATGCCAATGTTCACTCCATGCTCACCGAGGTGGCTTTCTGTCTTTCCGCATACCTCGGTGTTTTGACAATCGAGTATCTTCCCATGATACTGGAAAATCGACAGATCGAAAAGGTGCCTTTTTTCCGCAACCTGAGTCACAACATGCACGAAATCATGGCTGTTTTTGCCGCCACCGGCGCGTTTCTTTCCTTTTTCCACCAGGGATCCCTGGGAGGGGTACCGGGGGTTCTGTTCGCCCGCCCCTTTGGGTTTCGGGAAGGAATTTTTGTCTGGCCCTGGACCTTCTTTTTATTCACCTGGTCAGCGGCTGCCTGTGGACCTTGTTTCACCATTTTAATTACCAAAATTACTGAAAAAATGACCCGCAAAAAACTGGTCAAAGATAATGTCATCGAATTGTTGGCAAAAATTTCCGGGTGGATGCTAAGCGCATATATCGTTGCGAAAATTATCGATACGATTTACTGGGCCACGGTGACAGCCCCTTCCAAGGGGTTTTCGTTCATGGAATTTTATGCCAATAATCCGGGATCCGCTTATGGGCTATGGATATTAATCGCAGAAATCGGGATTTGCGGGATCATACCGGCTGCCATTCTGATTACCGATCGCGGCAGGAAAACTCCGTCGACCCTGTGGGTTGCCATCGTCCTGGCGGTGGTGGGTGTCAGTCTCAACCGCTGGGTGATGGTCCTGCAGGTGCTGGCGGTTCCGGTGCTGTCCTTTGAAACCTGGAATCTGTATTTCCCGAGCTGGCAGGAAGTCGCGACGACCCTTTTACCGGTCGCCTTGGGGATCATTCTAATATCGATTTCTTACCGTTACCTGCCGATATTTCCCCAGGAAAGGGAATTGAATCCGCTCGAAACGGCGGTTGATGAAGTCGCCTCAGCCGAAACCTTGGAAGCGCCTGAGGCCATCGAAGGAGAGTTGGAGCCTGCAGAAGCATAGAAAAAGAATTCGGATTGAAGTTCGGAATCCTCGGGGCTATGCTTAAACCCCGGCAGGAATCGGGAATGAAATTAGACCTGATTGAATATTTACTGAGTTGAATGGTTGATTATGTAAATTATAAATCCATAATTTCAGTATAACCAACAACACTAGTGGAGAATACCAATGTTTCCATTTAATTTCGAATGGGTTTGGGATGCAGGTCATTTGTTGTTTATGGGCGGGCTGTGGTTTGCGCTGTCCATCATGGGACTGGGAGTGACCTACTGTGTTATCAAAGCTGTTTATGATATGTCTAAAAAAAATGGCGCCAGTCACCATTAGACGCTGAGAATCGTGAACTGTAAAAGGCGCTTATTCCAGCAGTGCTCTGGAGGAAGCGCTTTTTTTTTGGCACGACAAACGATCTTTAATCGCCCTATTCCATGATTGAAGGAAAAATCTAAACCTCAAAAATACCTGATATCTGCATTGAGTTGTAGAATTTTCGAGACGCTATTTAGAGCAAGAGGGCTATATGGACAAAATAATCGTCGAAGGGGGCCACCCCCTGGCCGGCGAGGTGAAAATCAGCGGCGCTAAAAATGCAGCCTTGCCGATTCTAATTTCCTCGCTTCTAACAGACGGCACCTGTACTTTCACGAATGTGCCTGACTTAATGGATATCCGAAGCACATCCCTGCTTCTATCCCATCTTGGTGCGCGTGTCGAGGCCCGGGAAGATACGATCCAGATCGATGCCGGTGACGTGGCTCAATTTGAAGCACCCTATGATCTTGTGCGAAAAATGAGAGCTTCCGTTCTGGTTTTGGGACCGCTGGTAGCTAGATTGGGCAAGGCCAGGGTGTCACTGCCGGGCGGCTGCGCCATTGGCGCACGTCCGATTAATTTGCATCTAAAGGGCCTGGCTGCGCTGGGTGCTTCCATTGAATTGAAACACGGTTATGTGAAAGCATCCGCGGGACGTTTAAAAGGTGCGGATATCTATTTAGATGTCGTTACCGTAACTGGGACTGAGAATCTGATGATGGCGGCCGCTTTGGCTAAAGGCACCACCGTGCTGCGCAATGCCGCCTGCGAACCGGAAATTGTAGCCCTGGCGGATACATTAAATGAAATGGGGGCCGATATCGAGGGGGCCGGCACCTCCATTATTAAAATAAACGGGGTCTCCGATCTCAAACCGGTTACCGCTGCCATCATGCCGGATCGTATCGAAGCGGGAACCTTTATGATGGCAGCCGTTTTGACCCGGGGGGAAGTAACCCTGTTAAATTGCGAGCCGGATCATGTCGGGGCTTTAATAGACAAGTTGAGGCTCACCGGTGCCGAAATTGACATTGCCGGTCAAAGTATCCATATAAGGAGTCGGCAGAGCATTGAAAGCGTCGATATAAAGACCCAGCCCTATCCTGGATTTCCGACGGATATGCAGGCACAATTTATGGTGCTGATGAGCATCGCCGACGGCACCAGCACCATATCTGAAAACATCTTTGAGAACCGCTTTATTCACGTCAGCGAATTGAGACGCATGGGGGCGGACATTCAAGTCTCCGGAAATACAGCCGTCGTCAAAGGAGTGCCGTATTTGTCCGCTGCCCAGGTAATGGCAACCGATCTCAGGGCTAGTGCTTCTCTTATTCTCGCAGGCCTGGTAGCCCACGGAAAAACAGAAATCAATCGTGTCTATCACCTGGATCGCGGATATCAATCCATCGAAAAAAAATTTTCAGCGCTGAACGCCTCCATCCAAAGGGTAAAATAGAAGCGTCCATGAGTGATAACATCTACTTTCGCCCCGCCATCCCGCTGCTGATTTCTCTGACATGCGGAATTCTGATTGGGTCTGGTTATGCAGGATACGAGACTTGGGCCACGGCGGCTGCTATCATTTGTATCGGTTTCTGTGTGTGGCAGATCCTGCGCCGGAAGAATGCATTTATCCTGCCGATTTTGCTTTTTGTAACCATGGGTTATCTATCCCTCCAGCCCTGGGTTTCTCCCAGACTGCCTGCCAATCATATCCTGCACGAAACCGATACCCAGCGTTGGAATATTACCGGACAAGTTGCCAGTATTCCGCGAAAAGTCAAGAATCGCGCCCGATTTCATTTGCAGGTAACAGCCCTTGATAGTGATGGTCAAACCCGTATTGCCAGTGGAAAGCTGCGTGTGACTGCTGTCGGCGAAATGCCGGATCTTTCCATCGGGGATTGGGTCCAGTTCAACAGTCGAATCAGGTCCCTTAGTAATTTTAAAAATCCCGGTGGATTTGACTACAAGCAATATATGGCGTTTAAAGGTATTCGGGCGACCGCATACATTAGTGGAGATAGGCTCGTTGTCCTCGACAGGCATCCGGTGAAGGGACTTCGTCAAATCATTGAGAACATCCGCGGCAGATATGCCGGTCTAATTGATAAATCCGGACCCACCCAGGCCCAGGGGGTGCTTAAGGCTCTCATTATTGGAGATCGGTCTGAGATTTCTCCTGAAACGAGGCAAGCCTTTGCTCGGGCCGGGGTGGGGCATCTGCTGGCAATCTCAGGACTGCACATCGGCATTGTGGCCACCGTGGCTTTTGGATTTTTCTACCGCCTGATGACACGAATTAAGCCTTTTTTGTGGCGGGCCTGGACTCGCAAATGTGCGGCTATTTTATCCCTGCTGCCGGTATTTTCATATGGGATGATTGCGGGATTTACGCCGTCTACCCAGCGCGCCGTCATTATGGTCTCGGTTTTTTTATTGACCTTTTTGTTTGAAAGGGATCAGGATCCCTTAAATACGATGGCCCTGGCGGCATTGGTGATTCTGGTGGCAGACCCACCGTCTCTTTTTTCCATATCCTTCCAGCTTTCCTTTACTGCCGTATTCGCCATTGTTTACGGATTTTCCTGGGTGCAAAATCAGACAAGCGTTTCCAAATCACGGATGAAAGGCCGCCGGCGTTCACGTTTTATCAGCAGGCTGGTTTCTTTTTTCCTGGTCTCCTTTTTTGCTGTCTGCGGCACCCTGCCTTTGGCCGCAGCTTACTTTAATCAGATATCCCTGGTCGGGCTTGTCGCCAATTTCGTCGTGGTTCCATTGGTAGGATTCCTTGCCATCCCGATAGGTCTGGTGGCGCTATTCGTATCGCCGTTGAGCGCGACTGCGGCCTACTGGTGTATTCAGACAAGCAGTGGAATCCTGGCGATCGCTTTGAGGGGTGTACAATTTTTTGCTGATTTACCCTTCGCCGCCGTCAATACCTTTACACCCAGCCTGCTTGAAATTGGATGCTATTATATTTTGTGCTGGGCTTTGTTGAATCTGCACCGCCAACCGCATTTTGCAACCGTAAAGCCCCGCAGCAACCTATCTGTCGCCTCAAGGCCCGATGCCGGCAATTTTAAGATTTCGTTTTCCGGTGTCGAGTCCGGCCTGAGAAACCTCCTTCTCAAATTTCGCCGTAGTCAGCTTAAACGGTTTGCGCCAAGCAATCCGGCAATAGCCGCCTTGATACTGGTCATTATGACCCTGTCCGCCGACACGTGTTATTGGCTGTATCAGCGGTTTGGCCACCCAGATCTCAGGGTTACGGTCATCGATGTCGGCCATGGCAGTTCCTCTTTGTTGGAATATCCCGGCGGTTATACCATGCTGATCGATGGTGGCGGCTTCGCGGATAACGCTACTTTTGATGTGGGTGCAGCTATTGTTGCACCGCTGTTAAGGAGGAAGAAAATTCGAACCGTAGATACTCTGCTCCTTTCCCATCCGAACAGCGATCACCTCAATGGGTTGATTTACATCGCCCGGCACTTCCATGTAAAAAATGTATGGACCAATAGTGAGACTCATAATACATTGGGATACCAAAATCTTATGGAGGTGATCGCAAACAAGAAGATTGCTTTGCCTTCATTTGCGGAACTGCAGCGAAATCAATCGATCAATGGTGTCAAACTGGACTTGTTGTATCCTCCCCGGGCCTTTTTAGAGCGGATGGAAACGGAAAAATGGCGCAATACCAATAATAATTCCCTGGTTGTGAAAGTATCAATGGGATCAACATCTTTCCTTTTTCCCGGAGATATCATGGCAGCGGCGGAAGAAGAGCTTGTCGGTATAGCCGGCAAAGACTTAAACAGTACGGTTCTCATTGCACCCCACCATGGCAGTCGATCATCGAGCAGCACGGTTTTTCTGTCGGAAGTAAATCCGGAAGTGGTCGTTATCTCTGCCGGCCGCCAAAGCCGATTTAAGTTGCCGCATCACGCCATTTTAAAAAAATATGAAGACCACGGGTACGCCATTTTTCGAACCGACATTAATGGCGCGGTTTTTCTGTCAACAGACGGTCAACAGCTTGATATCAAACCATTTGTTTCATTTTGAAAATCCAAACGCTCAAGCTCTGAGTCAAGTATAATGAAGAAATTCGTTGTTTTTTAATAATTGATCCCGCCGGAGCAGACCTTAAATATTCAATCGACAATATTCAATCATAGGGGGTTCACCCTTTTAGTCCATGGCCGCCAAGACTTCATATCCTTCTTTTTCCAAGGCTTTTTTAATAGTCTTTGTCTCGCAGGCACCCAGCCTGAAAAAGTAGATCTGTCGGCCTGTCTGCTGGGCCGTCCGGCCGACATTGATAATATCTGCGTCCATATCGTTTATAATCTGCAATATTTTTTTAAAACTGCCCGGCTGATCTCCGACGACGACATCGATGCGTGAAGTTGATGAGAGAATGCCCATCATATCGATAAAAGTTCGCAGAATATCTGTGGCCGTTATAATTCCGGTCAACCGGCCGTCCTTGACCACCGGCAGGCCGCCGATTTTGTGATGGTAGATAAGTTGGGCGGCTGTTTCAATATCATCGTCCGGACTCACCGTAATGGGATTTTTGATCATTAGATCCCGCAGGTTCAGATCTGCCAGCATGGAAGGGATCAGACCCTGCTTCAAATCCGATAGTGTTATAAATCCCATGAGCGTATCGTCTTTTGACACGACCGGCAAATGACGTATCGAGTTGATTTTCATCAGCTCGATCGCTTCACTGATGGATGTGTGTACCGATATGGTAATAGGGTTTTGAATCATTAACGCTTGGATTTTCATGACACGACCCCCCTAGGAATGAAGAATGACGAATGAAGAATGACGAATGATGCATGACAATTGATGGTCAAGTTAGTCCGTTTTGCTGCACCCCGCCTTCAGCGGGAGAATAATTGAATTTATTTAAAAATATAATATGTTAAGATCGGCTGCAATCCTTAATTCATCATTTGTCATTCGTCAATCTTCATTTTTTTTACCGTTCCGGGAAGATAGCTGCAGAGGGGTTCTTCTGTCAGAAAATCACCCGTGGCCTCATAGGCTCTGGCCCGGCAACCGCCGCATACCCTTTTAAATTCACAGGGGCCGCATTTGCCTTTTAATTTGTCATAATCGCGCAAAGCCGTAAATACCTCGGCGTGTTGCCAGATATCGGCAAAGGAACGCTGTCTGACGTTGCCGCAATCCGCATTCAAAAATCCACAAGGTTGAACGTCTCCCCGATGGGAGATGAAACAAAAACCGATACCACCTAGACAGCCCCTTGTTACGGCGTCCAGTCCATGGGTTTCAAAGGAGATCGATTTACCCTCTTTTTTGGATCGCTGCCTGAGGATACGGTAATAGTGCGGGGCACAGGTCGCCTTGAGATCTAACGGTGTTTTGTCCCTCTGATCATAAAACCAATTTAATGTCTCTTCGTATTCGGCGGCGTTAATTTCCGTATCGACGATGTACTTTCCGCGACCGGTGGGAACCAGTAGAAAAATATGATGGGCAACCGCACCGCGTTTGACAGCCAGCTGTTGGATTTTGGGGATCTGATCAAGGTTCGTTTTGGTAATCGTTGTGTTTACCTGGAAGTCCAATCCGACTTTCCTAGCAATTTTCATCGCATTGATGGCACCTTCGAAAGCACCGTCTACCTTTCTGAAACTGTCATGGCTCCGGGCTGTGGCGCCGTCCAGGCTGATGCTGATTCTTTTGATGCCGGCGGCCAGCAGTTTTTTGGCGATATCTTCGGTGACCAAGGTTCCGTTGGGAGCCATGACCATTCTGAAGCCTTTTTGCGTGCCGTAGGCGGCGATATCAAATATGTCGTCACGCAGCAGCGGTTCCCCGCCCGTTAAAATGATGATTGGCTTGGCGACTTCTGCGATTTGGTCTAGCAGTTGAAAGGCTTCAGCAGTGTCAAGTTCCCCGGTGTAAGGACCTGTGGTTGCCGAGGCACGACAGTGAATGCAGGCAAGGTTGCAATTGCGGGTAGTTTCCCACGCCACCAGACGCAGCGCAGAGCCCCTGCTTTTTGGGTGGGCGTGAGAAGCGTGGGCTGAGGATTTAGGATGTTGGTTTTTCATGGTTATGAGGTCTAACCTTAGGAGCGCAGCATCTGGGCTGCCTCGATGGCGAAGTAGGTCAGAATGAGATCTGCACCGGCACGTTTGATGGCTGTAAGCGTTTCCATCATTACCTTCGAACCGTCAATCCAACCCAACTTTTCAGCCGCTTTTATCATGGAGAACTCTCCGCTGACATTGTAGGCTGCTACCGGAAGATCGATTTCTTCGCGAATCCGACAGATGATGTCCAGGTAGGCCAATGCCGGTTTCACCATAATGATATCTGCGCCTTCTTCGATATCCATTGTAACTTCCCGAAGGGCCTCCAGTGCATTTGCCGGGTCCATCTGATAGGTCCTGCGATCGCCGAATTTGGGTGCAGAATCGGCGGCATCGCGAAATGGTCCATAATAGGCCGAGCAATATTTGGCGGCATAGGACATGATTGGGACATGACTAAAACTGTTTTCATCCAGAATTTCGCGGATCTCACCGATGCGACCGTCCATCATGTCCGAAGGAGCCACCATGTCAGCCCCGGCTTTGGCGTGTGACAATGCCACATTTGCGATCAGATCCAGCGAAGCATCGTTATCGATGGTATTGCCGTTGACCACACCACAATGCCCATGATCCGTATATTGGCACAAGCACACATCGGTGATGGCCACCAGGTCTGGAAATTTTTCTTTGACTGCCATCGTTGCCCGTTGAACGATGCCGTTTTCGGCATAGGCCTCGGTGCCGAGGGCGTCTTTTTTTTCGGGGATGCCAAAAATGATAATTGCGGGAATTCCCAGATCATTGGCCTCTTGGGCGGTTTTAAGAAAATTGTCGATGGACAAATGAAAATGTCCGGGCATCGATGAAATTGGATTTTTAATATCCTTGCCGGCGACGACAAACAGCGGCAGGACAAGATCGTTTACCGTTAAACTGGTTTCGCGGACCATACGGCGCAGATTTTCACTTTGCCGCAAGCGACGGGGCCGGTAGTCTGGAAATAACATAGGATTGTCCTTATTTTAAAACTGAATGTAAATGATCTAAATTGGCTAAAGTTCAGACCTGGTTGAATAGTTTATTGGTTGAATGGTTGATTCGGTAAATTATAGTCATAATTTTAGAAGATTACGATTATTGAAACATGAAGTGTCCCATTGTTTTGCAAATATGGGATGAATCCATATTGACAGAAAAAAATTCGAGACGGCGCAATAGAGTGTCTAATCACAATGTGTCGGCGGATGGGTTAGCGCAATTTCTTCATCGGTCAAATAGCAGGCGGGATCCGGTGCCCAAATATCACCGCTGACCGCCTCGGCCCGCACCCTGAAGTTACCACCGCAAACATCCAGCCAATTGCACGTGGCGCATCGTCCTTTGACATATTTTTTCTTTTCTTTCAACTTGCCCATCAGCGCTTCGGAAGTGTCGGTCCAGATTTGCGAAAAAGGTCGATCCGTTACATTGCCAAAACTGTAGTGACGCCAGAATTGATCAGCATACACTTCACCATCCCAGCTCACGCATCCGATACCACGGCCGGAATTGTTGCCCTCATTCCATTTTAGAAGCTCCAGGACCTCTTTTGCCCGCTCGGGATTTTCTTTTAGCAACCTCTGGTAAATATAGGGTCCGTCAGCATGATTATCGACGGTCAGCACTTCTTTGGGCTTGCCTTTGGCAAATAAACGCTTGGTTTCATCTATGATGAGATCCACAGCTGCCCGGGTGCCTTCATGGGTCAGATCTTCTTCGACCAGATCGGTTCCTCGACCGGCATAAACAAGATGGTAAAAACAGACCCGGGGGATATCCATATCTTCGAGGAGCTGGAATATTTTCGGTATTTCGTTGACATTGAATTTATTGATGGTGAATCGAAGTCCGACTTTTATCCCGGCGGCCTGGCTGTTTTTTATGCCCTCCAGGGCAGAACGGAAGGCACCGTTGACGCCCCTGAAACGATCGTTAATTTCCTCCATCCCGTCCAGGCTGATGCCGACATAAGACAACCCGATTTCCTTTAGGTTGCGGGCCATTTCAGGGGTGATTAACGTGCCGTTGGTTGAAATAACCGCTCTCATTCCTTTTTCCACGGCATAGGCTGCCAACTGAGGTAGGTCCTTGCGAACGAGGGGTTCTCCTCCCGAAAACAACATGACCGGCGAACCGAAATCGGCAAGATCATCGATTAATCGCTTGCCCTGCTCGGTGGTCAACTCGTTTTCAAAGGCAGTATTTTTCGCATGGGCATAGCAGTGGACGCATTTCAAATTGCATCGTCGCGTCACATTCCAGACAACGACAGGTCGCTTGTCCTTTGAAAATTGCAGCAAATGGGAGGGCAGTTGCGACGAATCACGTCCATATCGAAGTGCATCGGAAGGCTCAACCGTTCCGCAATACAGTTTTGATATTCCAATCATGACGATTCAAGGGTGTCCTTAATCAGGTTGCCGATATACAATTCCGGATCCAGTAAGGCCTGGCGGGTGATGAAAAATCGATTGCGGCCGGTTTTTTCGCGGGCCAACTTAAGGCCATGCTGAAAATCCTGATCTATTTTTTCGTAAATTATTTTAAACTCGACAAAAGATTCTATCAGCTGTTCAATGATAAAATCAATGGCGTCTTCTTCCAAAACGATATTAATATCATGGCTTTTAAAAAAGTACAGTTCAATCTTTTTTATTTCATCGTAGTAGGATTTTATTTTCCTGATGACATTGCCGATATCCATCGTGTTATTGACGTAGAAGGTGGCAACCAGATCAATCCGTGATGCCGTCAGGGTCAGGCTATATTTTTCTGTCAGGTCAATTTTATTATTTACCAGATATTCACTGATATTTTCTTTTTCCTGCTCGACCAGCCGGTCAAAAAGCTCACCTGTTTTTTGTTTCTGATCGGAAGCGGTCAGCGCCTTAATCGATGCTTGCGGCTCATCGAGAATACCGACAGTGGCGGGAAATTTTTTTACACTGGTGGATGGCAATTTCCTTTCATATTCGAGCAGCGCCTTTTCAACCGCGCTGACCAGCCCCCTGGCACCGGTGTTTTCGGCAAAAGCATATTCGGCCAGGGTATGCAATAATCGATCGCCAAACTTTATCTCGATATCATAAGCCGCAAAATCGAGCTTTTTACCCAGAATGATGGGATTATTGGGGTTTTTAAGGATGCTGTACAGATCCTTTTCGGTTAAGTGCTCAAAAACCGCTCTAACCGGCAAACGTCCGACAAATTCCGACTCAAAACCGAATTCGATTAAATCTTCAGAGCGGACATTTTTTAAGATATCGACTTGATCCTCGGCTTTTTGAATATGGGCGCCAAATCCAATGCCCTGCCTGGAAAGTCGTTTGCGGATAATCGGCGCCAGTTCCATGAACGCCCCACTCATAATAAACAGAATGTTGCCGGTGTTGACCGAACGTTTCTCACGATGACCGGTTTTGCGAAATTGCTCAATTTCCTGGAGCATTGAAATGGGGTCGTGGGGGACTTTCAGATCGACTTCGGTCTCCTCCATCGGCTTGAGCAATGCCCGCTGCACACCGGTGCGGGATACATCGGCACCGATCAAATTGCGGCTGGACGCAATCTTGTCGATTTCGTCGATGTAGATAATGCCGTATTGGGCCAGATCAATATCATCGTCCGCTTCGCGTACCAGATCCCGTACCAGGTCTTCAACGTCCCCGCCGACATATCCGGTTTCACTGAATTTGGTGGCATCCCCTTTGACAAACGGCACACCAATCTTTTTAGCAATTAATTTAATTATATAGGTTTTGCCGACACCGGTGGGTCCGATCATCAGGACATTGTTCTTGATCCTGCCGACCATACCGTCGATGGGATCATCTGATTCCAGGGAGCGTTTGATGCGGTTAAAGTGGGTACAAATTTTGGTTGCTAAAATGGCCTTGGCATTATCCTGTTTGACAACGTAATGATCCAGGTAGGCAATGAGGTCTTCCGGTTTTAAATCAAAGTTTATTTTTTTCCCGGTTTTACCGGGTTCTTTGGTTTTGTCCAGAACAGCTTCCTGGGTCAGGACCATCGGCGATACAATTTTTACATTTTCGCCAAATTTTTTTGTCAGAAATTCACTGATTTCTTTTTCTAATTCTTTGGGATTGGGTATTTTTTCACTGTTCGTTTTCATGACTCTAAATAATAAACATGCCGCATCGGAAATGCAAGTGACGAAATGGATGCTCCGGATTCCTGGGTGGTATTCCAATAAGCGTTGGCTGATGCCATCATGATTATGGGAAAATCAGATTTTTCGATCACTCCATTCGAATAATTCGATCGGGAAAAAGTTATTGGATATCAGTGGCTCGAGTTGCGCTGAAACTTACTATCGTCTTTTATGTGATAGATGTGGTATAGGGCTGTTAAAATACATCATCACGATGTAACCTGTTGAGACCCAAAAAGGAGAATCCATGGTTGAAATCCGAATCCAAGAAGACATTTTCAGAGATTATCCCACTTTCCGACGCGGGATTGTGGTGGCAAGAAATGTCGATAACAAAGGCCCTTGTGAGGCTCTGGAGGAAAAGCTTGAGGAAGCAATTGCAGAGGCCGGCAGACATCCCATCGACATCAAAACGAATCCTCGCACAGCCGTTTGGAATGAAGCCCATCGTCAATTCAACTCCAACCCGAATAAATTTCCGCCTGCTCACTGCGCGCTGTTAAAACGGGTACAGAAACCGGGAACCCACATCCCGTTTATTAACAAAATCGTCGCCATCATGAACTACAACTCGATCAAAGCGGTAACACCTGTGGGCGGCGACGACCTCATGCAGGCCGGCCAATGCCTGGAGCTGCGTTATGCGACCGGCAGTGAGGATTTTACCCCGCTGGGATGTCCTGAAGTCGTGGAACATCCAACTGCCGGCGAAATCGTATATGTGGTGGCAGAGTCCGATGAAGTCATGTGTCGCCGTTGGAACTGGCGCAATGGCCATAAGACCCGAATTGCCGAAGAAACCCAAGCCATCGTCATGAACATCGACGCGCTGGGTGAACAGAGCGAAGCCCGCGCAGTTGAAACACGGGACCGGGTGGCCGGAATGTTGGCGGAATTCTGCCAGGCTGAAATCGAGATGACCCTGCTGACGCCTTCTAACATTCAATACCAACTTGCTATTTGAATGCCTAAATTTAGGTACGAAAATGGCAAATCAGGTTTTTGGGGAGATTGCCAATGATGAATGATGCCTCGGTTAGCACC
Source organism: uncultured delta proteobacterium (assembly GCA_963723215.1). Classification (GTDB taxonomy): domain Bacteria; phylum Desulfobacterota; class Desulfobacteria; order Desulfobacterales; family JAFDCJ01; genus JAFDCJ01. Next base: position 85,380 of record CAVRQG010000002.1, on the reverse strand, counting down.
ATTGCCGTTAATGGATTGGCAAAACGATTCGGTGAAGTAAAAGCTGTGGCGGATATAAGCTTTGAGGTTTTCCAGGGCGAACTTTTCGGATTTCTTAGGACCCAACGGTGCGGGTAAGACCACCACCATCAATATGCTTACCGGCCTAGCCCGGCCGGATGCCGGCACGATCCGGATCACCGGCATCGACTGTACCGTAAATCCCAAGGCGGCCCAGCACCTGACCGGCGTAGTTCCGGACGAAAGCAACCTTTATCCCGAACTGACAGGATTCGACAATCTGTCGCTTCTGTGCGGCGCTGTATGGAATTGAAAAAAAAGTGCGTGAATCCGCGCGCAAGGGAACTTCTTGAGACGTTCGGCCTTACCAATGCGGCGGACCGGAAATTTGGCGGGTACTCTAAAGGGATGAAGCGCAAGCTCACCATCGCCGCCGGAATCATTCACTATCCCCCCATATTGTTCTTGGACGAACCGACGACCGGTATCGACGTGGCCAGTGCCCGGCAAATCCGTCAGCTCATCGCCGATTTGCACCGTAAGGGGACGACCATTTTTCTGACCACCCATTACATTGAAGAAGCCGAAAGGCTCTGCGGTCGGATCGCCTTTATCGTGCAGGGAAAAATCGTCAGGATCGATACGGTGGCGAACCTCATTCAGCCCATTCTGGAAAAGCATGTGATGCAGCTTGCCGTATCGAACTCGGATCCCTCTCTGAACGACAACCTGGCCGAAGCATTTCCCTATCTTGTCCTTCAAAGGTCTTGCCGGGGGATTGATTCGCGTCGAGGCCGATGAACCCGTTAGCATCGGGCCGCTGGTGCGTTTTCTGGAAGACAGGGAGCCGAGGTCAACGAGGCCCGGCGTATGCAACCGTCCCTGGAGGATGTTTTCGTGCAGATCACAGGCATCGAAGCGGAGGCGATGCGCAAAGAAAAAGAAAAGAAAGGGGTGGCGGCCTATGAAATGGTGGATTGCTTTCTGGAACATCCTTGTCAAGGACATGCGGGCCTATTATCTCAAACCGCCCAATGTCAGCTGGGGTTTGATTTTTCCTCTTGCCTGGGCAGGGATGTTCTTTATCAAGTCCGGCGGTGGTTTGGAGAGTGTCCTTTCCATTCTTCCAGGCGTGGTGGTCGTTTCCATCCTATTTGGAACCACCTCCATGCTCTCGGTGACCGTGACCTTTGAGAAAAAAGGGCGGTCCTTCGACCGGCTATTGCTGGCCCCTATTCCTCTTAGAGCTCCTGATGTTGGCCAAAACCTCAGGAGCAATTCTTTTCGGCGCGGCCAACGCTTTTATCCCGATCATCCTGGCAGGCTTTCTGACCGATCTTTCTCAAGTAGCCTGGGGTGCTGTTATTCCTGCTATTTTTCTCCTCGCAGTGACCTCCACCTTCCTGGGGCTTTTCATCGCAGTTTCCGTTAGCGAGGTTTTCGAAGCCCAGACCTTTTCCAACTTTTTTCGTTTCCCAATGATATTTCTCTGTGGGCTGTTTTTCCCGATTGAGCGGTTGCCTATTTTTCTTCAGCCTCTTTCCTACGTGCTTCCGCCAACATATGGCGCCGACATTCTCCGTGGTGCCTTCGGTGTTGGAAATACGTTGCCAATGGTAATAGATTTTTTGCTGCTGATTGTTTTTTGCGTCGGTCTCTTCCTCATTAGCCTGCGGAATATTCGGAGGCGTTGGATTACCTGAAACGAGAATTTGCCTGTCGGAGTGGCATCAGGTAAAAACAACCAGACCCTTAGATTTTTTATAGAATTAAAATCATTGGAAATAAATAAGATTAGATCACTTTAAGCTGTCTCTTTTATGATATTTAATCCCCTTTGTAAGCAAGTCAGATAAATTTCTCTCAGGATTTATTTTTTTGGCGCAATCATCGATCCACTTAAGCATTTCATTTATATCAAAGGGTTTATGGAATATATGACAGCCTATCCCCTGTGCAGATTTTAAATCAGAATCAGTCCAGTCTCCAGACATGAGGGCTCGAAATTTTACTTTGCAGTCTTTCTGTTGTCGCTCCCTGATAAGTTCCAACCCTGTTTTTGTAGGCATGTTGACGTCTGAAATGATTATATCTGCACAGGCTTGATCTACGGGACAATTGTGATTAGCTGGATCATAAACTGGGCACATATTAGGGTCTGGAAAAGTAAAAACTTCGTAACCCCGCTCATTGAGAATATATTCAAGCGTAGAACGGAGGATATCATTGTCCTCAAATAGTAAAATTCTTGGTCTCAATCATTCTCCTTTCGTGAATCTCGAGATCTGATAGTGATGTTTGTTGCTACTACTTTTTATAGCTAATAATTACTGAATTTAAATACCAAAATATCACGATGCAAAATTCTCGCCAAAAATCTAAAACCATGTGAATACCATTATAAATATGAATTAAATCAAATATTTAAAATGGAATCTCGAAGGGCGGTTAGAATACGAATATGCAATATAGGATATAAAATTGGGAGGGTAAGTACCTACTTATATTTATGGGATACTTTACATCGTGATAAGGAATGTGGGCTTCATGAAGATAGGGAAGCTTGGAATACTGCACGAGCAAGTAAAAAATTCAGAATCTCAAAATAAAACTAAAATCTCAAAGGCGAACAATAAATGGCAAGAAGAATAAGCATTATAATAAATTAGAATTATTCTACTGTTGACCAACAAAATAATAAGTGTTATACAAATATTAATAAGTTAAACATAGAGCTTGGAGGTAAAACCATATGCCGGTTGTAAAAACATCTGCGAAAGGACAAGTCGTAATTCCAAAAGAAATCAGGGATAAGCTCGGAATTGTTCCCGGCAAAAAGATATTGTTCCGTCTAGTTAATGAGCACGCAGAAATTAAACCATTGCCGGATGACCCTATTAAAGAGATGCGTGGAATCCTGAAGGGGGGAAAATCACTGGCAAAGGAACTCATCGCCGAAAGGAAAAAGGATAATAGAATTGACGAAAAGCATTCTCTTTGATTCGTTCGCCATCTTGAAATATTATCAAGACGAACCGGGTGCGGATAAAGTTGAAAAGCTTCTTCATTCCACCCAGCGCGGTCTTTTAAAGGCGTATATGAGTGAAATGAATTTGGGTGAGGTTTATTACCTGACAATTAGAAGGACTGGATTAGAACCTGCAAAAGAAAATTTAGAACGATTATTAAATCTGCCCATCAAAATTATCTCACCGTCATCTGAACTCATCATGAGAGCAGCCGAGATAAAAGCACAATATGCCATCTCCTATGCTGACTGTTTTGCGGCGGCAACCGCTGAACAATTATCAGCGTCGATAATTACAGGAGATCCTGAATTTAAAAAAGTCGAACATCTCGTTTCTGTTGATTGGATATGATTGCCTTGAATAAGGTGTAAGGTGTGAGGCATAAGTCTAAGCGTTTAGTTAAATAAAAAATTGTATTGTCAAATTGCACAAATGACTTTAAATTTGGTTCCAAAATGGTTTCATCTGAATTGGAATGGAGGTCTACGATTTGTCAACAATTACGGTTACAGATCCCTTTGATATGAGCTGCTTGGGGTTTTTTTCAACTCTGAACGTGTGAACTCTGAACGCTCAACCTATATGTATCTTTTCTCATTCAACAAAGGTGCTGACAGCTGAGTTCAGGTTCTTCACCGAGCAAGACGCCTTTTTCAATCCACCAAAACAAAAGCCGCCTATTGGAATTCTTTCTGAACTATACCCATAAATTATGTGGAGCGTTGCGTACGCTGGACGTTGTTGATGTTATAGACCATAAAGTCGGCAAGGCGATAGTAACCAGTCATCAGGCAATGATCTGGGAAACCTTTGGGTTGTCAGGGGTGGAGGATAGAATCGAGAGGTACGGAAAAAACTGCGCAGAAAGCATTAAAGTGGCCAGGATTCAGGTATTAACCCATTTGAGAACAACTCCATCACGACCCTTACCATCTTCTTGAAGCTGCTGAATCAATTGAGATTCATGCTTCATTTGGTTTTTTAAACCGTCTTGGTAGAGCGGCCATAATGGATTTTTCTTGATGACATCTATTGTTGCTTGAGCTTTTTGAAGCGATAATTCATCTACCATTTCGTCGTAGGGTGCCTGCGCCTTTAAATACCGGGCATAGGCCTCGGTTTGAATGATTTTACGGATGTGTTCGTATGAGCTGTATTCCCCGGGCAAATGCCTTTCAATTCCTGTGGGGGCCGGATCAAATAAACAACATAACGATACATATCCCGCTTCCGGAATAAAGACTTCATGCTTATTTCGTCTTGAAGATTGCTCATTGGTTTCCGGATCGTGATGCCATTCTACCTCCGCGCCATTTGACGCTTCATTTAGGTAATAGGTCGTATTGCTGTCCAGCAATTGCCACTCAGCCCACTTTTGGTTCTCATCACTGTAAGGATGATATGCCATGCGCACTTTTGCCTCCCGGCAAACATCGAAGCAGACATTCACTTCTGTTTGATTGTCATACGACATTTTAAACACCGAAAGACCTTCACTATTCATCGGCAAGCCATTTACATCAAACATGGTCGTATGAAACCATGAAACAGGGTCACCATTTTTTGATAGAAGTGCCTGGTCATGATAGAGGAATACTCGCCGGCTTAAGTACTGAGGTGTCAGTATCCAACGAAACAGTCGATCGCTATCGGCTGTTGCCCGCAGAAACTGCTCATCGCGCACTATCAGCTTAGCCCCGCTAGCCTGTTCTTTAGGGCCGGATACGTGTATAAGCTGGCTATCTCCAGAGGCTTTAAGCTGTGCATGTTCACCCGGTGGAATATAGAAATGTACTGAGGGACCTAATCGTAAGGTCTTTTTATATGAATTGACACTCAGCAGCACTTCACCAGTCAAGACAGAAAAAATATGGCCATCAGAAGCGTTCAATTCTAGCTTACCGGGTTGTTCAAAACAAAGTCGCGATACATCTAAACCCTCAGCGTGGTTTGAACGTTTTAGAATATCCGCCTGGAGATGTCCTTGCTCTATCTGCTGCCATCGATTGCGTATGATTTTTTCCATGAGAATATATTCCTCTTCGCGGGCTTCTGTGGCTGAATATTTGGTGGATTTTGTATATCATTTAGCACTTGAGATGGTAAAGGGAAATAATTTGGAATTTCTATGGAATTCTTAAGTCAAGGATTGTTTTGATTTGAAAAAAATGTCAGAATTTGGCATCTTTCATTTACCAGTTGTCAGTTTTATTGTTAACATCTACGAAATACACCCAATAAACAAAATATTCGTAGAATAAACTTTTTCCTTTGATCGGAGTTACTGATGAATCAATTTTCTTTCCTGGGTATTAATGCCGTTTCCTTCGGTATCGACCGGGTTGAACAGCTGGCAGACGACATTGCCGAGCTGGACCGGGAAGCCTCCAGAATTGTGGTGATCAGTGATGCCGGCGTCGCCAAAGCCGGTATTCTCGATCGCGTCCGGTCGGTGTTGGAACGACCCGGATATGATGTGACGGTCTTCAGTGAGTTGGCGGGCGAACCGTATGCCGCAACCATCGACAAAGCGGCACAGCTTCTGCGTGGACTTGATCACCCCTTTGTGGTCGGAATAGGGGGAGGATCGGCCCTCGATGTCGCCAAGCTCGCCGCTGTCATTGCTAAAGATGACATGCCGGCTGAGGCTTATGCCCTCTGCGCCTGTCCTTTGCCCCAACCCGGCTTGAAACGGATCCTGATACCCACAACTGCCGGAACCGGATCTGAAGTGACACGCACCGCTGTGTTTACCACCGGCAAAGGCAACAAAGTGTGGGCCTGGGGTCACGAGCTCCTGCCCGATCTGGTGCTATTGGACCCCTGTTTGACCACGAGCCTGCCGGCCCATATTACGGCCGCCACCGGGCTTGATGCCGTGGTGCATGCTATCGAGGCCTGTACCTGCCAAAGCCGAAATCCCATGTCCGATGCTTTGGGGCTTCATGCCATCCGTTTTGCTAAACAGCATCTGACAACCGCGATCGAAAAACCAAATGACATCGAGGCTCGCAGCGGAATGCTGATCGCATCCACCTTAGCAGGCGGTGCTTTTGGCCAAACCGGAACGGCCGGCGCCCATGCCATCGGGCATGCACTGGCCACCGTTGCAGGCATTCCCCACGGCCGCGCCGTTACCATCGGTATGGATGTTCTCCTGGCTTGGAATGCCGAAGCTTCCCCTGAAGCCCATGCTGCCGTGGCGGAAGCACTCGGTTGTGATAAAAAAGCCGAACAATGCGCACCGGCATTCAGGGATTTGATCGACCAGGCCGGTTTGGATCGTTCGCTGGCCGACAGGGGTATCGATCCGGAAACCTTGGCCCGGGCTATGTTGTCGCCAGAGAATCTGCCGATGCTCGAGAACAATATCCGCCCGATATTAAAGAACGACGTGCTTGAACTGGCCCGGCGAATTTTGACTCGATAATACGATAAAAACTATTCGTTCTGGAGCACTTGATTCTTGCCTGAAAAACCTTTATGGTGGCAGGGGTGACCGAGATTGACCTATCCCGGAAGAGCCAGAATTGAAGATTGACAAATCAATAAAGAATCCGAAATTCCGTCAAGCCTGCGAAGACAGGCATCCAGAACTATTTGAAAACACTGGATTCCCCTTCGACTTTGCTCAGGGTGGTGAGCCTGTCGAACCACCGCCTTCGCCGGAAGGACATCAAAGGATCTATTAAGGCTTTTTACGAAACCATCAAGATTGCAGAATTAAGGTAGCAAACGACCGAAAAACGCGGATGGCCCGGCAGAAATGAGTACGGGCAAGTCATGTTTCATTCACCTCAACTCAAGAAAGGAGCATAATATGACAGCATTGGACCATTTGGAGAAATTGTTTGCAGAGGGGAAACTTAGTCGGAGGCAATTTTTGGCCCGCGCAGCCGCCCTCGGACTAACGGCGGCTGTATCGCCGGTCCTGCTTTCCAGGCCGGCCAGGGCTGCGGCGCCGCAAAAGGGTGGGCATTTTATCCAGGCCCAGTCCGGAGGCTCGACGACCGACACGCTGGATCCGGCGACCCACACTTCCAGCTGGAACATCAATGTGGAACTTCAGCTGAGAAACTGTCTGGTGGAGATCGACGACAAATTTCAGCCAATGCCGGAACTGGCCGAAAGCTGGGAATCCTCGCCGGATGCCAAGCGCTGGATCTTCAACCTGCGCAAGGGCGTGGAGTTTCACGACGGAAAGTCTTTCGAAGCGGAGGATGTCATCTATACCATGAACCACCACCGCGGGGAAGACTCCAAATCGGCTGCCAAGCCTTTCCTCGAGCCGGTTCAGGACATCAAGGCCGACGGCAAGCATCGCGTGATTTTTGAACTTAGCGCCGGCGTGGCCGACTTTCCGTTTATCATGTCCGATTACCACCTGGCCGTGTTTCAGGCGGGAACAAAAGGCAAAGATTTCGAAAAAGGGATCGGCACGGGTGGATACATCCTTGAGCAGTGGGAACCGGGTGTCACCGCCATTACCCGGCGAAATCCGAACTATTGGAAAGAAGGCCGCGGCCACTTCGACAAAGTGGAAACCCTCTCCATCAACGATGTCAATGCCAGGACCAACGCCGTCAAGACCGGGCAGATTCACTTCATGGACCGCTGCGAGCGCAAAACGGTCCACCTCCTGAAACGGTCAAAAGGCATCGAGATCAGCGCGGTGACGGCGACATTTCATTACACCATGCCCATGCACACCAAGATGAAACCTTATGACGACAACAATGTCCGTCTGGGCCTCAAGTACGCCATCAACCGTGACGAGATGGTCAAGCGCATACTAAACGGCTATGGCGAGGCCGGAAACGACCATCCCATCGCCCCGGTCAACCGCTATTTTGCCAAGGAACTGCCAAAACGACAGTACGATCCGGAAAAGGCCAAATTCTATATGAAAAAAGCCGGCATGGAGGACCACACCTTTAACCTGCACACGGCCGAAGCCGCCTTTCAGGGTGCCGACGATGCCGCCATCCTGTATCAGGAGCATGCCAAAAAAGCCGGCATCAAAATCAATGTGGTAAGGGAACCCAGCGACGGCTACTGGAGCAACGTTTGGACCAAGAAAGAATTCTGCATGTGTTACTGGAGCGGGCGCCCGACCGAAGACCTGATGTTCTCCGTGGCCTATGCGGCCGATGCGCCCTGGAACGATGCCCACTGGGATACACGAAACAGCGAACGCTTCAACCAGCTGCTGGTGGCCTCCAAGGCGGAACTCGATGATAAGAAACGGGCCCAGATGTATGCGGATATGCAGGAAATCTGCAAAGATGAGGGCGGCACCATTATCCCCATGTTCGCCCAGATCGTCGAAGCGCTCTCCGACAAAGTCGGCCACGGCGACATTTCCGGCCACATGGAAGCGGATGGACAACGAAACGCTGAACGGTGGTGGTTTAAGGAAGCCTGATGGTAGAGGCTCTCACATAGCACTATCGGAGACGAGGCTGTTAACCCTTATGTTCTTGCTGGAAATTAGTTTGGCAGTCGCGAGAATATTACTAAGAAAAACCCTCTGAAAAGGGACGTTTTGTGGCAAATCGTTTCCGAGAACTATGAAAGCCGGGATCTTATATCCCGGCTTTTTTTCATGCCGCAAGGAGAAAAACCTTATGAAAATAATGGATCTAAAAACCTACGTGGTAGAAAATCCACCACCCCATTTCGGCGGATTGTACTGGGTATTTTTAAAGCTCTCAACGGACAATGGGATTAACGGTTTTGGCGAGGCCTATTCCGTACCCTTTCATCCTCAGATTGTGGCGCGCATGATCGAGGATGTGTTCGAACGATATGTGGCGGGATCGGACCCCTACAAAATAGAACGGCTTTGGCGAATCATTTATTCCAGCGGCTACACCCAGCGCTCCGATCTTTCCATCATGGGGGTGCTCAGTGCATTTGAGATGGCTTGTTGGGATATAATCGGAAAAGACCTCAATAAGCCGGTCTACGAATTACTCGGAGGCCAGGTTCATGAGAAGCTAAGAACATATTCCTATCTTTATCCCCAGGAATCGGACCCAACAAATGTCTACCATGACCCTGAGCTTGCGGCCCAACGAGCGGCTGAGTATGTCAAAATGGGATTTAGCGCGGTAAAATTTGACCCATCCGGGCCCTATTCCGCTTATGATCCCAGACAGCTGTCGCTGGAGGCACTGGAACATGCGGAAAAATTCGTTAAATGCGTGCGAGATGCCGTTGGCGGCAAATGTGATCTGCTTTTTGGCACCCACGGCCAGATGACCGCTTCCAGCGCCATCCGTCTGGCCAAACGGCTTGAGAAGTTTGATCCGCTATGGTTTGAAGAGCCGGTACCCCCCGAAAACATCGAAGAAATGGCCCGAGTTGCCCGTTCCACCAGCATTCCCATCGCAACCGGAGAGCGGCTTGCCACCAAATATGAGTTTGCCGGCTTACTGACCAAGCAGGCCGCATCCATTTTGCAGATGGCCCTGGGCAGAGTCGGCGGGATTCTTGAAGCCAAGAAGATTGCCGGTATGGCGGAAGCACACTATGCTTTGATTGCACCGCATCTGTATTGCGGGCCGATCGAGGGTGCCGCCAATATCCAGATTGACACCTGCAGCCCGAATTTTCTGATTCAGGAAGGTATTCTAACCTGGGGCGGCTTTCACGCCGAGATTCTGAAAGAGCCTATTCGCTGGGAAGACGGATACGTCATACCGCCGGACAAACCCGGTCTGGGGGTCGAACTGGACGAAGCGGTGGCCGCCATGCACCCCTATACGGGTACACGGCTTCATCTTGAAATGCTGGACGAGCCGGTTCGGTGATCGGAGTTTCCAGATTGGCATGCCGATTGAATTGAAAACTGATGGTGGGTTATCCGTCTGGCAAGCTTGATGCTGGGAGGCTGGAAAGCCTGGAAGCACAAAAGTCCTGCATTGTCTTAGCATCCCAGCATTTCAGCATCCCAGCCTTTAGCCTTTATGGGTCCATCCTTAAAAACCTAGTTACAAATAACAAATAACCATTAACGCCTAGTAAACCATATTCTCTTCCGTGACATTCCCTTTAAACAGAAAATATGCCCATATCTGATAGGCCAGCACGATCGGCACGAACAGGATCACGACGGCCAGCATAATCTTCAATGTCTGGGGGCTTGACGCCGAGCTATGGGCAGTCAAGCTGAAGGCGGCATCGATATTGGAGGGCAGCATTTTGGGATACAGGCCGATGATGCCGTAAAATGTGGTGCCGACGATTGTCAGGGCGGAAGAAATCCAGGCTTTGAAGTAGGCCTCTTTGGTCAGGAAAAACTTTATCCCCAACAAAGCACCCACGGTGACAATAATAACGATAAACAGGATCGGATTGTTCAGATAATTGGTGTAAAGGGAGGTCGCAAACATGCTGGCGGCCAGAAAAATGACGGCCACCACCAGGAGGACCGGCCACAGTTTGTTCGCAGTGGCCACAGCTCGCTGTTGCAGGTCTCCCTGGGCTTTGGTCGACAACCATAGCGACCCATGCAGCAGAAAGACAACCAGGAAAAGCAGCCCCCCCAGTAAACCATAAGGATTTAGCAGCGTAAACAGGCTGCCCTGGTAAACGCCATTTTGATCGATGGGAATACCGCGAAAGATATTGGCAAAGGCGACCCCAAACAAGAGGGCCGGCGCCGCACTGCCGATAAAAATGCAGATATCCCAAATTTTGCGCCAGCCGTCGCTGTCGACTTTGTTGCGAAACTCAAAGGACACACCGCGCAGGATCAGCGCGAACAGGATGAGCATCAGGGCCGAGTATAGAGAAGAAAACATGACGGCATATACCTGGGGAAAGGCGGCAAAGGTGACACCCCCGGCCGTCAGCAACCAGACTTCATTGCCGTCCCATAGGGGGCCGATGGAATTTACCATCACGCGTTTATCTGTTTCAGTTTTCCCGAGAAACGGCATCAGGGCCCCGATTCCAAGGTCAAATCCGTCGGTCATAAAGTACAAGGCCCATAAAAGACCCCAGAGAAAAAACCAGGTGGCTTCTAGTATCATTTTGTCCCTCCAAAGTTTATGGTATCAAACAATGTAAAATGGTTACTCCGCACTGTATAATCTATCGCTGAAAAATGGCGTTTACACCTTGTTAATAAAATATCGAAAACTGAAGTCGGCAAACAGAGATCTGAAGACACAAGAAAGGTAAAATAGTCTCAAAATCCAACACTCTGCTCTATGCCCTCTGCGCTCTGCTCTTATGCCGGTTCCGGACCTTTTCTGGCATACTTGAACATTAAGAAAAATCCAACCGCACCCAAAAGTCCGTAAATCAGGATAAACCCTATCAGCGTTGTCGCTACCTGGGATGTTGCAATCGGCGAAACCGCATCCGAAGTCTTCATAACCCCGTAAACAATCCAGGGCTGTCGACCCACTTCGGCGACAATCCAACCCAGCTGAATGGCAAGATAGGGCAGCGGGATTGAATAGAGCATCAGCTTCAGATATGCGGGACTTTCGAGCAGCTGGTTGCGTCGCCAAACACCGATGATCATGACCAGAATAAAGTAGGTTCCCAGTGCCACCATCCCTCTGAAAGAAATAAACGTCAGCAGGACCGGCGGCCGCTCATCTTTCGGAAACTCCTTCAGGCCTTTTATCTCGGCGTTGAAATCATGATGCCCCAGAAAACTCAACGCGCCCGGAATCGAGCCGATCTGGATAGCATTTTTTTCATTCTCTTCGTCCGGCAACGCAATTAAATAGATGGGCGCCTGGGTGGTGGTTTCCCACAAGGATTCCATGGCCGCCAGTTTGGCCGGTTGGGTTTCGGTCACATGGCGCGCATGCAGATCGCCTTCCAGAACCACAAACACAGAAGAGATGAGTCCGACAACCAAACCGAGTTTAAATGAACGGGTGGCAAACTCAACGTGTTGCTTTTTAAGCAAATGATAGGCACTGATGCCCATGATGAAAAAGGCGCTTAAAATAAATGCCGCCGGTATCATGTGAAAAAACTGCAGGATACTGAACTTATTCAGAACGACCGCTCCAAAATCAGTCAGTTCGGCGCGTCCGTTGCGGATGGTAAACCCTACCGGATGCTGCATCCAGCCATTGGCGGTCAGAATCCAGACTGCAGAAAGGTTGCTGGCGCCGGCCACCAGCCACATTACCGTTGCGTGAGCTTTACGGGATAATTTTTTCCAGCCGAAAACCCAGACACCGATCAAGGTGGATTCCAGAAAAAACGCGGCCGTCGCTTCGATGGCCAGCAGTGAACCGAAGACGTCGCCGACATAGGCAGAATACCGTGACCAGTTGGTGCCGAATTGAAATTCGAGGGTAATTCCGGTCACAATTCCGACGGCAAAATTGATTAAAAAGAGTTTGCCCCAAAACCGGGTCATTCTCAGGTAGGTTTCGTCACCGGTGCGGACATATTGTGTCTCCATAATCGCAATCAGGACGGACAAACCCAGCGTTAAGGGGACGAATAAAAAATGAAACATGGTGGCGGCTGCAAATTGCAGGCGCGAAAGAAATAACACATCCATTATTTAGCTCCTTTCCGGACTCGTTAATCATCAATTTTATTTCAATCTTGAATTTATTTATCTGGTTTGTGTTTCAGTTTTTAAGTTTTAAGCGAATTAAAACAGCTTTGCTCTTGCAGCAACTTGGCGAAGGTGGCGTCTTGCAAAGTTGTTCGGAGCTGGTTTCTGGCTTTTTGCCAAACCAGATGCGCAGCACAGGCATTGCTGCGATCACAAGACGTCGACTTTAAAAGACAATCATTTAAAAATATTTCGCCGATGACCGCCTCGACAACATCCAGTAAACTGATCTTATCGGGCGAGACTACCAGGCGTAAACCGCCTTTTGACCCTTGCACGATCTCGATGAGTCCGGCATGGGCCAGTTGCTGAGCGATTTTACTCAGAAATTGAGTCGGGATATCCATGGCCTCGGCAATCTTTTTCCGATTGCACACCACGCCGTGCCCCTGGGACGTAAGGTATAAAACACTGCGTACGGCATATTCACCGGCTCGGGTTAAGCGCAAAATAGCACCTCAATACAGGACAAATAAGATAATATTAATCCTGTATTATAGCCAAAATTTGTTGTCAAGAAAATATTTGACAGATAATTTTTATTCATAGTATCGTCCCCATCATCCAATGATTCAACCGACATCTAAGAAGATTAAGGCCAGCAGGAGGACTAAACCAAAATGAAGCTCAATTCATGCAACCTGATGATGTCCGCAGTGCTCGGTGGCCGACAAGGTCAGCGGCCGCCGGTTGGGAACCCGACTTCCATCGCCTGCCATGGACTTATGGACAAGGCCGGTGTGTCATTCCCTGAAGCTCACCTCGATGTCCAGGCCATGGTCGATCTGGCCCTGGCCGGCTGGGAAGTCCTCGGTTTTGACACCATCATGCCGGAGTACTCTGTGGTTCAGGAAGCCGCAGCTTTAGGGGCCCAGGTTCACTGGGGCGATCGCGACACCATGCCGGACGTTAAGGAATTTCCCAACGCCGATTTTAGCGATATCGCCATCCCCGATGATTTTCTCGAAAAACCCTCCTGCCGTGTGGTTCTTGATGCGATCTCAAATTTACGGCGCCAGGTGGGCGGCCGTGTGGCCATCCTCGGCAAGGTCATGGGCCCCTGGACCCTGTCCTACCACATGGCCGGTACCCAGAATTTTCTGCTCGCTTTGGGTATGGGCGAAAACACCAAGATAACCAATATGCTGCGGCAGCTTATGCCGGCGACCATTGCCTTTATCAATGCCCAATTCAGTGCCGGGGCGGACATCGTCGTCATCGCCGACCACGCCACCGGCAATCTGGTGGGACCTTATCATTACGAAGAATACCTGCTGCCCATTCATCAGGAAATTACGGCCCAGGTGGGGGGACCGCTCATTCTGCATGTTTGCGGTAACTGCTCGGATCGCCTGGAACTTTTCGCCAGGTCGGGAGTGGATGGTTACCACTTTGAATGGCAGGTAGACGCCCGGGAAGCAGTGGAACGTGTCGGATCCCAGATTTCTCTGGTTGGAAATGTGAACAACCCCCAGGTCCTGCTGCAGGGAACACCCGAGGATGTTTACAAACAGGTTCGCTATGCCATCGAGGCCGGCGTGCACATCATCGCACCGGAATGCGCCATACCGCTCAGTACGCCTCTTGAGAATCTGCGGGCCATTGTTGAGGCAGCACATGAAGGTTATTGGACATTCTAAGTTGAATGATACTCAGTTGGTGGTACTGGATTTGGATATTCAGATATTTGGTGTTTATCGGGAAACGAGCATAATTATATTACATCTGCCAGTACCAAATACCTAGTATTTTCTCAACTTGAGTTTTACTTAATTGAGGTGAAAATTTATCACAGCGACTATGAGGGGCTCAAAGATGACAGATTTTATCGATACAATTAGGGAGATGGTGGTTAGCGGGAAGTTCAAAGATATAGAAGCAGAGGTTCAACGGGCGGTGGACAGCGGCACCGACTTGAACAGCCTCATCAACGATGCGCTGATCAGCGCCATGGATATTGTCGGCAAAAGATTTGCAGACAGTGAGATCTATGTGCCCGAAATGCTGGTATCCGCTACGACCATGAAACGGGGACTCAATATCATCAAACCGTTGCTGCAGTCCGGCGAGGCTGATCATCGCGGCACGGTTGCGATGGGCACGGTCAAAGGGGATCTCCATGACATCGGCAAAAACCTGGTGACCATGATGATGGAAGGGGCCGGCTTCCAGGTCATTGACCTTGGCGTGGATGTGAAGATCGAAAATCTCCTTGACACCGTCAAAAACGGAAAAGTGGACATCATCGGACTTTCCGCCCTGCTGACCACAACCATGCCGGAGATGGAAAATGTCATCAAAGTGCTGACAGAAGCAGGACTCAGGGACAAGGTAAAAGTCATCATCGGTGGAGCACCCATCGATCAGGGATTTGCCGATAAAATCGGGGCCGACGGTTTCGGGGCCGATGCCGTCGAAGCCGTTCAGTTGGCCCGTGATTTGATAGCAGCAAAGGCCTAAATGAGTGTTACCTAAAAACGCGAACATCGAACTTTGTTTTGGTTATGGAGCCGCAATTTTTCTTGACAGTAAATTTGACATAAAGGTACAGTGCTCCAAAATGAGGACCAAGCCAATCGACACACATCGAGGACAGCCATCATGACCCAGTCTGCAAATCTTCCGCTCAAAGAAGTTGACCGTGTTGAGATCACGACCCTCATGGACAATTATGTCGATCTCCTGTTGCCGGATACCCCCATCGTCAAGCGGCCGCCGCTGTCCCATGGCAAAGAGATTCCCACAGATACCCTGGTCGCGGAGCACGGTCTTTCCCTCATGATCACGACATACCGGGGTTCTGAACGTCATTCTGTTCTTTTTGATGCCGGGCATAATGAAAACGGTGTCCTGCATAATATCGATCGACTGGGGATCGATATTCAAACGGTCGAAGCATTGGTCCTCAGCCATGCCCACATGGACCACACAGGTGCCCTAAATTCCATTGTCGATAGACTCTCCACGCCGATCCCCCTTTTTGTTCATCCGCAGATTTTTTCATTTCCCCGCTGGCTTGAGCAAAAAGATGGAAACCGCCTTTTCTTTCCCAGGACATTGGTCAAAGAAGATATCGACGCTACCGATTTCAACCTGGTAGAAAGCCAATCGCCCAAATTGATTGCAAATGACACCATTGGCATCACCGGAGAAATCGAGCGAACCACCGATTTTGAGAAAGGAATGCCAAACGCTTACCAAGAGGTGGATGGCCATTATCAGAAAGACAGCATACTTGATGATCAATCCTTGGTTGTGAAACTGAAAAACGAGCGCCTGGTTCTGATCACCGGATGCTGTCATGCCGGCATCATCAATACCATCGGTTATGCGCTGAAATTGACGGGAATCGACAACGTCTATGGGCTGTTAGGGGGACTTCACCTAAGCGGACCTTTTTTTGAAACGGTAATTGAAAGCACCGTCGATGCCCTCAAGGATATCAATCCGGAGGTAGTCGTTCCCATGCACTGCACCGGGTGGAACGCCGTGAAGCGTTTGGCGGATACCTTCCCCGGTGCATTTGTATTAAACAGTGTTGGATCAAAGTTTATTTTAACCTAATCCGGACAAGCCGGAAAATTTTGCCACAAAGGCACCAAGGCACAAAATAATCTTTTGGATAAATTTATCTTTGTGTCTCAGTGGCGAAAATGTTTGCCATAAAATAGTTTTAACAAAAGGAGGTTTTGTCGATGGAAAGAAAATCATTCATTCTTTGTACTGTCCTGTTGGCCGTGGCGATGGTCGCCTTCCCGTTTGCCAAACAAAGTGATGCCGCCTCGGAAGTCATCAATTTCAAGTTCGCGCATATTTTTGCGCCGGCCGCCAAGCATTCGCAACTCTGTGAAGCATTTGTCCAGGAGCTTGAGGAAAGGACCAACGGACGGATCAAGACCAGTTATTTCGGCGGCGGCTCCCTGCTCAAACCGCCGGGGATGTACAAGGGGATTGAAATGGGGGTCACCGACATGGGATTCGCCCACGTCGAGTATACCCCCGGTCGCTTTCCGGTCACCGAGGCCTGCGACCTGCCGCTGGGCTATCCCAGCGGATGGGTGTCGAACATGGTGGTCAATGATTTCTACAACAAATTCAAGCCCAAGGAATGGGACAAGGTCAAGGTCCTCTGGATGCACGCCAGCACGCCGAACGTCATGATCACCACTAGTCCGGTTCGTAACTTAGCGGATTTGAAGGGGATGACCATTAGGGCTCCGGGGCGCGTGGGAGACACCGTTAAGGCGCTGGGAGCATCCCCTGCGCCGATGCCGATTATGGAAGTCTACGACGGTTTGTCCAAGGGCGTCATCCAGGGCGTCAACACACCCTTTGAGACCCTGAAAACATTCCGGTTCGCCGAGGTGGCCAAATACACAACATCGAGCTGGCAGATCGGCAACATCTATACATTTTATGTCGCCATGAACAAAAAAAAATATGACAGCTGCCGCCGGATTTAAAGGAGATTTTCGACGAACTGTGCGGCGAGTATAAAGAGAAGTTCGCCTTGATGTGGAATTCCTTGGATTTCGACGGTAAGGATTTTGCTGCTGAAAAAGGTGTCGAAATCCTGCAGTTGTCCGCGGACGAAGTGGCCCAATGGAAAAAAGTGACCGATCCGGTTATCGACAACTACATCATGGATATGACCCAAAAAGGACATTCTGAAAGCGAGGTCAAGGACTGGATCGCTTTTTTGCGGGAGCGGATTGACTTTTGGACCGCCAAGCAGCTTGATTTGCGGATTAAATCCCCTACCGGGCCTGATGAGATGAGACCGTAAATTACTTTTTAGTGTTTTTTTTAATAAATGGAGCCCGAAAGATAGTTCGATCAACTGTGGCTAATGAACTGGTGACAGATTGGGGAATTAAGGGATTCAGGAATTGAGGAATTTATAATCGAAAGTGTACCATAGTTTAGTTCCTAAATCCCTAAATTCAAAATTCCTAAATTGAATATCGCTTGTCCGGGCATGAATCTCTATGTCAGCCTTAGAAAAATTCGATCGTTTCAACCGACGGTTTAGTTATCTGGTGGAGTGGGTCGGTCTGGCCGGCCTGCTCCTGATGATGTTCATCACCTGTATCGATGTGATCGGCGCTAAAATTTTCCGTCTGCCGGTTCCCGGTGCCATCGACTATGTGATGCTGGCGCAGCTGTTTGCCGTTTCTTTTGCCATTGCCGCCAGTCTTCTTTTGGGCCGGCATGTCGAAGTGGAGTTTTTTGTACCCCTGTTGCCTGATGTTGTGCGGGCAATCGTGGATATTATCGTTCAACTCTTGGGCCTGGGCCTCTTTGTGCTGATCTGCGGGCGTCTGATTGTTTACGGCGTTTATCTGCAAAAGGGGTATGAGGTAACCTCCACGATTCGGATCCCGCTTTATCCCTTTGCCTATGGTATCGCCCTGGCCTGTATCCCAACCTGTCTGATATGTTTACAGCGGGTGATGGTATCATTTATGAGGATAATTAAAAATTGAGTCCTGTAATGACCGGTATTGTCGGGATTGCGCTGCTTCTGGTGCTGTTTCTCTTGAAGATGCCCGTCGCTTTTGCAATGACCCTTGTCGGTGTCGCCGGGTTTGCATATTTGACAGGTTGGGAACCGGCCCTGGGACTATTGACCCAGGATATATTTGAGACGTTTTCCTCTTACCCCTTGTCGGTGATACCCATGTTTATTCTGATGGGCTCCTTTGCGTTTGCCTCGGGCATCAGCCGCAGGCTTTACGATACGGCCTATGCTTGGGTGGGGCAATTACGCGGGGGGTTGACGATTGCAACGGTTCTGGCCTGTTCGGGGTTTGCCGCCATATGCGGTTCCACGGCCGCTACAGCGGCGACCATGGGAAAAATTGCGCTGCCCGAGATGCAAAAATACAAGTACAGCGATATGCTGGCGACCGGAACCATCGCTGCCGCCGGCACCCTGGGGATTCTGATTCCGCCCAGCACCATATTGATTGTCTATGGCATATTGACCGAGGAATCGATTGGAAAGCTCTTTGTGGCCGGACTGCTGCCGGGTTTGATTTTGAGCCTTTTCTTTGTCGCCACCGTCGCCATAATATGTATACGTAATCCGCAACTGGGCCCTGCCGGCGCCCCGACCACCTGGAAACAAAAGATTAAAGCAACCAAAGGCATCGTCGAGGCCTTTATTCTTTTTGTACTGACCATCGGCGGTTTGTTTCTGGGTTGGTTCAGTCCCACCCAGGCCGGCGCCATCGGCGCCGGCGGCGCACTGTTGATTGGGTTGATCCGGCGGCAGCTTACCTGGAAGGTTTTTTTCGAATCGGGCAAAGACGGTCTGCGCACGTCCTGCATGGTGCTGTTGATCATCACGGGCGCCACGGTATTCGGACATTTTATGGCGGTCACGATGATCCCTTTCATGCTCGCCGATTGGGTCAGTAGTCTCCCGATACCGAGTTTTGCGATTATGGCAGTCATCGTTTTCATCTATTTTATCGGTGGCTTTTTCATGGATTCCATGGCGCTGGTGGTGGTTACCATCCCGATATTTTTCCCTCTGGTTATGAGGCTCGGATTTGATTCCATCTGGTTCGGGGTCATTATCGTGCTGGTGGCAGAAATGGGGGTTATCACCCCACCGGTGGGTGTCAATGTTTTTGTGATCAAGGGAATTGCGCCGGAGATACCCCTCGAAGTCATTTTCAAAGGGATCCTGCCTTTTCTGCTTGCGCTGATCCTCTTTACGATTATCCTGATGGTGTTTCCCCAGATCGCAACATATTTGCCCAGCCTGGTTACCTATTAGTCGAAAAAGAAACATAAGTTTTAACGCTGAGTTCGCAGAGAATGCTGAGAAACAACTATAAAAACTCTGCGTGCTAGCGTTCTCTGCTGAAATCACCTTGGAGATATCGAATATATTTTTGACGGACCGCTGGCGCAAGCGTCCAGTCTGATCGGAAGAGAAATTATGATGGTGTTCGTTCAGCCACAAAGACTCCAAGGCACCAAGATTAAAGGCTAAATAGGCATGGCCAAAAATTAAGGATATAGGATTCTCAGGAATCTTTAAAAGACAAAATTTTGACAGGCATCAACAGGATCATTCCGGATTTATAAATGGCCTTCGGCCAAAAGCTCCTCGCCGAAGGCGAAAAAAATCTCGTCAATCCTGTACAATCCTGTCTAAAAAAATAAAATCGAATCCATTCCTATCTGAAGTTTCATACAAGCTGTCATCATTTTCGGAGACCGATATGAAAAAACAAAATTTACTTCAAGGCAAGCGAATTCTCATCGTAGATGACGAGGTGGACGTCCTGGATACACTGGTTGACCTGCTGACCATGTGCAAGACGGAAACCGCCTCGACCTTCGAAGACGCTGAAAAAAAATTAACTACCGGCTATTTCGACATGGCAATTTTAGACATTATGGGGGTCGATGGCTATAAACTTCTGGACCTGGCCACAGAGAGAAACATTACGGCCGTCATGCTGACGGCGCATGCGCTGAGCCCGGCAGACACCCTCAAATCCCACCAAAAAGGTGCCGCCTACTTTCTTCCCAAAGAGGAGATGGTCAATTTAGATCAACATTTGATCGATGTATTGGAAGCCGAGGCCAAAGGCCAAAGCGCCTGGGGCCGCTGGTTCGACAAGTTCGCCTCATTGTATGATAGAAAGTTCGGCCCCGACTGGCAGGAACAGGACAAGGATTACTGGGATAAGTTTAAGAATTTTTATTGAAGGGATTCGATCTTTCAATTGGTTTTTGACCCCGATGGAATGGGACAAAAAAATTTCATTGGGCAGGCAGGATTTACCGGATGGACAGGATAAAGAGGATATGGCTCAAACATTGGGACATAGGGCGAAAGGCTCAAGACTCAAAGGATAAAGATGATGCTCGAAAGAGGGCAGAAATTACGTTCCATCGTCCTTCATCTTAGCGGAACGTTCTTCAGAATTGTGATTCTTTGGTAACAATTTCGACAGAAAATGGCTCAACTTTTCCCGTCGGATTCGAGAGAAGGTGGGGGAGAAATGAGCGATTTGGTTAAAACGTAAGCTGCTTGTAGGGCCTCTGTGGGGCAAAGCGGAAAACATTCTTTGCAGTCCCAGCACTCCTTAGAGGCGATTTCCGGAATGAAACTTATCTCTTTCCTGATTCCTCTGTCAACAAATCCGACAGCGTTCTTTTTCTTGACCTCAGCACAGTATCTGACACATAGACCGCAATGAATGCAAAATGAGGCCTCTTTTTCAAAACGGTCTTTGTCTGCGCCATATTCTTGGCCAATTCCTGCAATTCGCGGCGAATCCGGGGCATGAGCCAAGCAGCAGTTCCAAGATCATTTTGCGAATTCTATCTATCTTCTCAGACCTGGTTCTGACAACCAGATTTTCTTCCACCGGGTAAACGCAGGAAACAACGAGCTTGGTCCAGCCGCCGACCTGTACTTCTACGATGCAAAGTCGGCAGCCCCCAAAAGGTTCCAATTTTTCGTGGTGACAGAAGTGTGGGTATCGATATCCCGGCACTTTGGGCCGCCTCCAAGACGGTCATCCCTTCCCTTGCTTTGACTTCTTTTCCATCTATCTGTAAAAGGATTTCACTCATTTTTCTTTGCTCTTTCTGGTTATAATTCTATTCTTCTTCAGGGATAGGAGCCGGAACAGGCTCGCCGGAAATCTTCTTCACCGCACCAAAGCGGGAGGGGCAAACTTCAAAGCAGGTTCCGCACTTTGTGCATTTCTCCTGGTCAATGATATGGATCTTCTTTTTGCCGCCGTCAATCGCATCGGCAGGGCACTTCCTGGCGCAAATCATACAGGCCTGGCACTTCTCCGGGTCAATATAGTACGCGATCAGCTCCTTGCAGGACAAAGCCGGGCATCTCTTCTCCTTGATGTGTGCCTCATACTCATCTCTGAAGTAGCGTAACGTGCTTAGAAACGGGTTAGGGGCACTCTTACCTAAAGCACAAAGGGAGGCCTCTTTGGCTGTCTCGGATAGCTCCTCCAAAAGCTCGATGTCACCCTCTTTTCCCTTTCCTTCGGTGATATTCGTGAGAATCTTGAGCATCTGCCTCAGGCCTTCACGGCAGGGGACACATTTGCCGCACGATTCATCCGTGAGGAAGTCAATGAAGTACCTGGCGACATCAACCATACAGGTATCTTCATCCATTACGATCATCCCGCCGGACCCCATCATCGAGCCGGCCTTGGTGAGTTCATCAAAACCAACTTCCAAATCCAACAGTTCCTCAGGGATACATCCTCCGGACGGCCCACCGGTCTGCACGGCTTTGAACTTCTTGCCGCCGGGAATTCCACCGCCTATCTTGTAGATAATATCTCTCAGGGTCATGCCCATGGGGACTTCCACAAGGCCGGTATTGGTTATCTTGCCGACCAGGGAGAAAATCTTCGTGCCCTTGCTTCCTTCGGTTCCAATTTGAGTAAACCAGTCAGCGCCTTTATTGATGATAAGCGGAACATTGGCCCATGTTTCGACATTATTCAAAACGCTGGGTTTATCCCAAAGGCCCTTGACGTCGGAGTGGATATATTTCGGTCTGGGCTCGCCGGCCCTGCCTTCCAAGGCCGTCATCAGAGCGCGTCGATTCACCACAGACGAAAGCGCCGGCTCCTTGGTGCACTATAACGGTGAAATCAAATCCTGAGCCAAGGATGTCTTTCCCCAGAAAACCATACTCCTCGGCCTGCTTGATAGCGATGGTCAGATTCTCCACTGCCAGGGGATATTCCTGTCGAACGTAAATATAGCCCTCGTGGGAGCCGATGGCATAGGCGCCGATGATCAGCCCCTCGAGGACGCAGTGGGGATTGCCCTCGAGAAGGCTCCTATCCATATAAGCGCCAGGGTCTCCCTCGTCTGCATTGACGATCACATATTTTATATCTCCGGGGGCCTTGCGGGATTCTTCCCACTTTCTCCCGGCGGGAAAGCCGCCGCCGCCCCTGCCTCTCAGGTTGGATTTTTTGACTTCCTCCAATACTTGCTCGGGGGTCATCTGGAAAAGCGCTTTTTCCAAGGCGGAATAACCGCCAATTGCCAGGTAATCATCGATGCTCTTAGGATCAATATTACCGTTGGAGCCGAAAACGAGCCGCTCCTGATTCTTGTAAAAGGGGATTTCAGATTCGTGAATTATCTTTTTCATCGGTGTCGGGGTCGCTATAGAGTAAGCGTTCAACGACCTTCTTCTCCTTTATGGTCTGGGATATAATTTCAGGAACATCTTCAGGCGTTATCTGAAAATAGCATATTTCCTCAGGATGAATAACGATAATGGGACCCCTTTCACAAAATCCATGGCAGCCCGTTTTCCTGATGTCCACCTCAGCACTTAAGCCTTGTTTTTCAATCTCCGCTTCAATACTCGCAGCGACTTCTCCACTACCAGTAGCATTGCAAGCAGATCCGGAACAGAGTGTAATACAAGGCTTATTTGGGTCTCTTTTCGACAGGATGTCTTTCCTGAATTCTTCCAATTCAGCAGGTGAATTTATCCGCAGCATAATTTTATCCTTACTCATAGTTTTTTAACACGTCTGCTGTCTCGCTCGGCGCCATCTTACCGTGAGTCTTGCCATCGATTTCCATCACCGGTCCTAAAGCACAACAGCCGAGGCAGTTAACTGTCTCCAGGCTGAACTTCAAATCCAAGTCCGTTTCACCAGGTTTAATTCCAGTCAGGTCTTGCACCGTGTCGAGGACACGCGTCGCACCACGAACATGACAGGCCGTACCCATACAGATGTGAATTTCATGACGTCCTTTGGGAACTAAACTGAAGGCTTTATAAAAGGTAGCGATATGCTGTATCCGGGTTAAAGGAACATGCAATTTCTCGCTGACCCTCTCTAATGCTTCCTTGGGAAGCCAATGATTTTCGCTCTGAATCTCCAGTAATACTTGAATCAGTGAACTGGCTTCGCCCTGATGTTTATCAATAATCTGATCGATTCTATCATTATCCATAGCCGCTGTCCTAATTCTCTTCTTTCCCCAATTCACTGCCTGCTCTTTCACCTCAGGCGAGAGCAAAGCGCTTCCGGCTTTCATCGTACCTGACTAATCCTTGCCTTGATGAACTGTTCATGTGTTTCGATACTTCAGACGGGTTTAGGCCTAATATCTCAGAATTTCTCCGGTTGAAAGGGGTTTTTCCCGCAGGAGCAACATAATTTGGCTTATTGCCAATTTATCCACGATTAATTCATTAAATAACCGGTTTACCTCGTCACTGGTGAAAAATTCATTATACGCTTCTTCCGATTTTAAAGGGACTCTCAGCCTCTCCCTTTCCACCAGCTTGATGTAGGGGATCAATTTTCTAACTGCTTCAAGTTTGAACTTCAATCCCTTTTCGTCTATGCCTTCGCTTTTGCCAAGAGGTCCTATCTCCTTCACCTTCTTGGAAAAATCATTCATAACTTCGGCAAGAATGATTCCTTCACCGGAGGACATAAATTCGATCCTCAACCTTTCCGGATTCAGCCCGATGTGTTCCATTATTTTTCTACATAGATAGCACATTGCTTAATGCATCGTAATTTCCATGGGTGATATAATTGCATTCATTAAGCCGGCAACCACCAATAAACACCCCATCCACTCCATTTGAGAAGGCCCTGAGTATAAATGCCAGATCGACTCTGCCGGAACACATGACGCGAATAAGCCTGATTTCAGTTGAATATTGCAGTCTGGAAACTCCAGCCATGTCAGCAGCGCCGTATGCTCACCAATGGCATACAAAACCCAATACTTTTGGTTTAAATCTACTCCTGTACTCATTCGTTCTCATCTCCTTTATCGGTAATCTCGGCTTATTCATTGGTGTAGTTGCTACACCGTCTCCAACCGCAGCATCCATATGCTGACATGATTTCTTCCTCTGGAAACGCCGCATCGATCTGGCTCAAAAGCTCTTCATCGGTAAAGTGCTTTAGAAAAATAGCATTTGTTGGACACTTTGCGTTACAGAGTCCATCTCCTTTACAGAGAACCGGATTAACCCAGGCCTTTCTGCCTTGGGCTGTCTCACGAAACTCTATGGCACCATAGGTACAAACTGTAATACATGCCCCACACGATACACAATCGTTCTCTTTTACCTCGCAAACAGAACCGGAGGCGGTGACGATATCCTGTGAGAGAAGGGTTAGCGCCCGGCCGGCAGCGCCATAAGCCTGGTTGATCGTTTCCGGTATATGCTTGGGATAGTGAGCCGTCCCACAGAGATAAACGCCTTCTGCGGCAAACTCAACCGGTCTCAATTTGACATGGGCTTCCTTGAAAAAATCATCCGGGCTCAAAGAGACCTTGAATAATTGAGATATTTCCCTGTTTCCTGCCGAGGGAATAACGGCGGCGGCCAAAGACAAGGTAGTCGGCATCCATCGCAAGCTTCTGACCTAAAATAGGATCGGTCACGGTAACCCTTAAAACAGGCCGGCCTTCCTCCTCGGCAGCTTCCACCTGGGGCTTAGTCATCCGGCTCATAGCGGATGAACTTTACATCTTTATCTGACGCTTCCCGGTAATAATCCTCGCTGAACCCATAGGTTCTCATATCCCGAAAGAGAATGGTGATATCCATCTCGGGATTTATCTCTTTCAGTTTCAAGGCGTTCTTTATCGCCTGGCTGCAACATATCCGGCGCAGTAATTTCTGTCCTCTTGTCTGCAGCCGACACATTGGATCATCACCAGACTCTGCGAGCGTTGATCAGCTTTTCTTCTCCTTTGGCGATCTGCTCCTCCAACTCAAGCTGGGTCAATACCCTGTCATCTTCTCCATAAAGGTATTCGGTGGGTTTATATTCATCAGCACCGGTAGCGATGACGGCTGCACCATGTTTTATCTCTGTGACCCCTCCTTCAGATTTCACCGTGGTCATGAAATTCCCCACATAACCGGTAGCCTCTGTGATGGCGGCATCAGTGATACACATGTATCAAGGGGTGTTGATAAACCTTGCGCATAAGATCACTCAAATAGGCCTGAACATCCAGTCCCTCCAGGGTGTAATGGATTCTTCTTGCCATTCCCCCCAGGTCCGTGTCCTTTTCCACCAGGTAAACCTCATGTCCCTGGTTGGCCATGGAGAGCGCACACGTCATGCCGGCTATACCGCCACCAACCACCAACGCCGTCTTGTTGACCGGCAGATCAATTTCCTGTAATGGCTCCAAATAGCGGGCTCGGGCGACCGACATCCGGGTGATATCCTTTGCCTTTTCGGTGGCATCTTCCTTTTCTTTAGAGTGGACCCAGGAGCAATGTTCTCTGATATTGGCCATTTCAAAGTAATACTGATTAATTCCCGCCTCCCGAAGCGTGTCCCGGAATAACGGTTCAAGGGTCCTGGGGGAGCAGGCGGCGACAACCACCCGATTGAGCCCTTTTTCCTTCGATGGTCTCCGTTATTGCCTCGGCAGAATCCGTCGCACATGAAAAAAGCTGTTCCTGGGCGTGGACAACATTGGCCAAGGTCAAGGCATATTCAACGACGGAAGGAACATCGACCACTCTTCCGATATTCGCCCCACAATGACACACAAAGACCCCTACCCTTGGCCTCCTCTTGCGAGACATCCCTTTCCGGCGGATATATCCTTTCTTTGGCCAGCTTCCCTCGCCTGTAGTCAAGGAATTCACCACATTGGGAGCCGGCCCCGCTGGCGGTAAAAACCGACTCGGGGATATCCATAGGGCCCTGGAAGGCGCCGCTTACAAAAATTCCCGGTCGGGTGGTCTCCATGGGATTGGCAGGATTGGTTTTACAGAATCCGTGGGAATTGAGCTCGATGCCGAACTGTCCGCCAGGTCCTCATTATCGGCAGGCGGGTTCAACCCAACGGATAATACCACCATATCGAATTCTTCCTCCTTTACGCCATCCTCGGCAGTAGCATATCTTATGGTAACATTCTTGGTTTCCGGGATCTCTTTGCCGATGGATACGTAGCTTCTTATAAATCGAACCCCGGGAAGTTTCTCGGCTCTTTGGTAGAATCGTTCAAAATCCTTGCCATAGGAACGAATATCGTTATGAAATATGGTACACTCTGCCTCGGCGTCATGATCTTTTGTCAAAATCACCTGCTTCTGGGTATAGGTGCAGCATACGGCGGAACAATAGCTGTTGCCGCCCGGGATAACCTGTCTGGAACCGACGCATTGAATCCAGGCTATTTTATGGGGATGCTTCTTGTCGGAAGGGCGCAATATCTCACCTTCGTAGGGCCCGGTGGCAGCATAACAGCCGTTCAAAGTCAAGACTGGTGACCACGTTCTCCATCTTTCCGTAGCCATAGTCGCCCCTCAACTTCGGATCAAATATCTCATAGCCCGGGAGACAGAATGATCGCCCCTACTTTTATTTCCATCTTCTCCGGCTCTTGATGAAGATCTATGGCCTCATTCTTACAGACGCCTTCGCAAATAGCACATTTTTCTCTTTAAGGTAAAGGCAGTTTTCATGGATATAAGTGACAAGGGGAACGGCTTGAGAAAAATAAATATGGACGGCTTTATTCGCCGATAAGTCCTGATTGTATGGATCAGGGTACTTCGACCGGGCAGTACTCTACACAGGTCCCACAACCCGTGCAGTTGTCCTCTATAATGTATCTGGGCTTTTTAGTCAGGGTGACCTTGAAGTCTCCTGCCTGCCCTTCTACACCGTCAACTTCAGTATATGTCAGAACCTCTATATTGGGATGCCGGCCGACCTCGACCAGTTTGGGCGAGAGAATTCACATGGAGCAGTCATTGGTGGGATAGGTCTTGTCAAGCTGGGCCATCTTGCCGCCAATGGCAGGTGATTTCTCAACCAGGTAAACCTTATAACCCGAATCGGCAAGATCGAGAGAGGCCTGAATACCGCTGATGCCGCCGCCGACAACCATCACATCTCCGAAATTCGCTGTCTGCAAGACTTTTACAAAGCTGTTCAATTTGTTCTTTTTCCATTTCTATCCGCCTTTATCAGATTTCCTCAGTTTCCGGACCGGTATTTCTCACCCCAAATGATCGTAAACGAAATGGGATAGTGTTTTTATATGTTTGAACTTACAGTTATTTTACAAATTATGAGGGTGATCTTATATTTTCATCTAGCAGGTCTAAATCACTTCCTGAATAATTTCCGTGATGTCCTTAATCTCCGATGGCGTCGCCATCTTCCAGGGCGATCCTGCTTTCCTCAAAATGGGTGATGCAATAGGGGCAGGAAGTGGCCAGCACCTCGGCCCCGACGCCAACCGCCTGTTCTATTCTGAGGTCGGAGAATCGTTCACCCTTTGACAGTTTCCATCCAAATCCGGCCGCCGCCCCCGCCGCAACAAAGACTGTCTGCCAGTGAATCAGTCATCTCAATCAGTTCTAAACCAGGTATCTTTTTAAGACTTCCCGCGGTTCGTCATAGATGCCATTATGGCGACCCAGGTAACACGGGTCATGATAGGTCACTTTCTTGCCATACGCCTTGGTGAGCTCAAGCCTGCCCTCATTAATGAGCTCGAATAAATACTGGGAGATATGGACCACCTCAAAGTTCACCATGAATTCGGGATACTCGTTTTTGAAGGTGTGGTAGCAATGCGGGGAAGAAACCAGGATTTTCTTCACGCCATTGTCGATAAAAGTCTTGATGTTTTCCCTGGCCAGGCGTTTGAATAATTCCTCATCGCCCGTCTTGCGGATGCTCTCGCCGCAGCAATTTTCCTTGGTACCCAGTATCCCGAAATTCAACCCCTGCCTGTTCAGGATATTGGCTGTGGCTCTGGCGACCTTTTTTAATCTCGGGTCATAGCAGAGGTAGCAGCCCGGGAAATATAAGATTTCCATCCCCTCGCTGAATGGTTTTACAGACAGACCTTCTGCCCATTCTGCCCGCTTTTCCCGGTCTTCGCTCAAGGGATTGCCTTCGCCAACGAGGCTTGCGGCTCACGCCGCGGATGGGACTGACCGGCGCCGGAAAAACCCCGTATTCGGTGGCAATCCGGCGTAAGGATACCCCGGATTCAATTATTTTGACGCCCCGGGGGCACTGCCGCGGGCAGTTTCCGCAGGTCGTGCAACGCCATATATCTTCAGTTTCTATCTCGGTCAAACCGAAGGTCGCCTCGCGGATGATCTTGCGCATACTGAAGGCTCTCACCCGGTTCCACGGACAAACCGTATCGCATAATCCGCATTGATAGCATAATTTAAAGCCGTCTCCACCGGACTCTTTGATGACATCGATGATCTCTTTATAGGGGGCTACAGTCTCCACTGCTTTAATTAATCCTTTTTTATACGCCTAATGTATTGTATAGGTTCACAGGTTCAACGTTCAGGGTTATCATGGCGGAATATCCTGACTGGCATCCATTAATATGCATTTTCCTGAAAAGATCATGAATCAATGGTCTTAACCTCTGAACCTGGAACCTCTGAACGGTTACTATTTTTAGCCTTTCTTTGACATCGACATTCGGGCAAGGTGATCCATAACCTTCTGCACGCCATATTTTTTTGCCAATGATTCCAATCCGATCTCCAGCTCTTCCGGCTCTTCCTCTTCTTCGACTTCCTCTTCCCTTTCTTCTAAAATCAGGGCATCATTAAGGCACCACTTTACACACATGGGCTCTTCTTCGCCTTCACACATGTCGCATTTTAGGGGGAGACCGGAATCGGGTTCTTTGAAACTCGTCTCTGGATGGACAGGAAGCCCTGCAGAAGGCACACTCGTCGTATTCCTTTCCGTCAATCGTGTATTTCTCTCTGCCGGCACATTCGGCTGGAGTATAATCACCCGCGTATACAGGAACATATATGTCTGTTAGAGGTTCACGAATCACCCGAATACGGGCCCTCGCCGGATTATTGCTGCTATATTTTGGGGTAGCGTGAAAGGCGGAGCAGATTACTTCACATGCCCGGCAACCATTGCATTTATCAACGTCAATTTTTATTGTTTTAATTATTTTCTTTTTTTTCTCACCCGTCACGGTTATGGCCTCCTTGCTTAATTCCCGCTATTTGTCCGCGGGATTCTCTTTGGAAAGAGCATCTTCACCATCATCATGCGTCAAGATCCCGCGCTCGTATGAAGTCTTCGCTCACGTAATCCAAATCCAATTCATGCAAGGACTCCTTAGTCGGAATACCGTCGCTATTCCACCCCTTGAATTCGTAATAGCGCATCCAAGAGCTCCTTTTCAAGTTCGGGAAACCTTTTCTTCCAATGGTTCTCAGGCGGCTTCTCATCTTTTCTCCGCATGCCTCTCCTTATATTAACGGCTCTAACTAACGTTCGGTATCTTTTAGTTGCTTGTGTTAGTTTGGCTTCATCCATATCGATCCCGGCCCCTGCGAGATAAATTTCGGGATAATTGTGTATATGATAGGGAGGCTTCAGGGGAAATGACGACAAGCCGGCGCACATGCCGAGGGCGTCATCGATGTAGTGCATCTTCTCTTGCCAGTCGACAATATCACAAATCATTTCAACAGTCGGGTAATAGGGGAATGAATTTTCTCCGCGCAGTTCCCAGTCCAAAAAATATTGCTTGAACTTTTCATCAGGGACCTGGAACCAATCCTTTACAAAGGCTTCTCTCTGCTCTCTCTTGGGGAAAGGCATCTGGGGGAACTGCCCTTCAATCTGGGTAATGTTTATCTTCTCGCCGGTGGAATACATGAGGAAATAAATGGGATTCAGCATCGACAGTTTGAGGGGCAGCTGCTCATGTTTCTTAATATTGTTATGTGCATATTCTTCTGCGCCGTTACCAATCTCTTTGGCCGCCCAATACGTGCCATTGGCCAAAACATCGCCTATCCCTTCCCGACGGACAATTTTGTCAAGCAAATAGTAAAATCTCCCCTCGTTGTCGGACGGCATTTCCGGCATATCATCGTCAGTTAAAATGCCGTTTTCGTAAAGTTCAAGAGCGAAGGCCATCACTTGCGGGGCTGAAAATCCATCAACGCCATACTCCGTGGCTTGTTGAGCAATTTTCAAGCCAAAATCCAGATCCGACATTGCCGCCATGGTATATGTCAGTTTCGAGAAGCATTTCATCATGTAGGTCGGAAGTCCCGGCATGGAAATTGTTGCCCCGCATTCCATGGGGCAGTTATAGCAACTGATTAGCCGCGTCTGCGCATTTTCCATCGTCTCCGTCCACGCCTTTGCGATTTCCTCGGTCCAGAAATCTTTTCGGCGAGTGCGGGAATTTCCCCACATGAAATTCTCGGTGTGCCACTTCTCATCATGGACTTTCATCTCTTGCGGTGACCCAAGCCCGGCTAAAATGGGCATTACCCCCGGAATTGGATTATCTTCACGGAATTTTATATATTCCAGCACTTCTTGGCAAAGCTCCAGAAATTCAGCGGTCGGCAATATTGACGTCCTTGGTTCCGCGAACAGCTATTGCTTTTACCCCTTTGTCTCCCATAACAGCCCCTATTCCGCCTCGGCTGGCACTGGATTTGGCCCTGCTCGATGGAGGCGAAATAGACCCGGTTTTCACCGGCCAAGCCGATACTAGCCACTTGGGCTTTGGGCTCATTCAACTCCTGCCGAATAAGCTCTGAAGTTTCAACAGCACCTTTACCCTGCAAATGAGAGGCATCCCGTATTTCTACTTTGTCATCTTTGATCCACAAATAAACCAGTTCGGGGGACTTGACCGCGCAGGATCACTTTGTCATAACCGGCATATTTCAATTCCGGTGCCCAAAATCCCCCCATCATTGAAAATGCCATTAGCTTGGTCTGAGGAGAAATAGTAGAAACAATGGTACGATTACAACCGGTAGCGGGTGTGCCACATAAAAGACCGGCGCTGAATATGAGTAGATTATCGGGAGAAAAGGGTTCAACTTCAGGAGGAACCCTGTCCCATAATATCTTGGCGCTAGTACCTAGACCGCCCAGATAAAGCTCGGTGTCTCTGGGGTCCGTTTGCACCCTCACAATGTTCCCTCGGGTTAGATCAACTTCTAAATTAACCCCTGTCTCTGCGTACCTCATTTTTCTCCCCTTCTATATTACCTGAATTCGTGACATACTTTCAAGATAGGGTCTTTGCCCTTGTTTGAATTTCCCAGAAATTTTAATAATCAAGGATTGCCGGCACTAAACTCAAAATCGTTCCCAACCCTTTCTTAGTCAATCGACGCGAATGATTTTGACGTGCTTACCGACCCAAGTCAGAGGCAGATACACCCGGCCGCTGTTGCCGGACCTTTTGACTTCCTTTTCGATCATCTCATTCCCGATGACCCCGAACTTAGCCTTGGGGGATTTGCCTTGATCTTCCGGTTTCCCGTTGATCTCTTTCAGGCCCGTTTCTCTTTTAAGGGCAACCATATTCTCCTCATGTTGAAGGAACACGTTTATATCCTTTACCCCCAGCTCTGCTGGTGGTCGCTGATTTGCATCCTCCGGAGTTCTGGATTGACACCGGCCGAAATTTTCGACGACGAAAGAATTATTCGGTTAATTAATTGAATTTATTTTTGATTTTACTAAGTATCCACGTCATCCCAACGGCCGAAGGCAGCGCACCGGAAGCTATAATTTAACTATAAATTAGCTATAATATAGTAGTAGGTGGTTAGCGGGAATCTGTCAAGGAAAAAAAATCATCAATACTATTTATGAAGGGTTGCAAATTTTGGCACGCCTGCGCTATGCTCCAGTGAATGCAGCTCTCTCATAACGGGAGGTCTCAGGAACTGCCTGGAAGTAGCTGAAAACAATTATCCCGATCGTTTAAAGCCGAGATCACTGGCCCAGAACTGGACTAAGAAATATTGAATACGTTGATATATATTTAGTCAGTTTCGCCGTTACAAATTTTTGCACATAGGCATTCGCACCAGGGCGGGCCCGAGACACCAAGCACCAAACAAATTCGAATGACATAAAAACCAATAACATAAATCCAAAACCGTAATTGATCTCAAATAAGACCCTAATGAGAAAGGAGTTCCCATGAACGAGCGCACCATTAAAATTAGACTCATGAAGGCTGACGATTTTGACGCTGTGGTTGTGATTGATGAGAAAGTACTCAAGGCTTCCCGGCCGGAGTATTATGAAATGAAGTTTGAAAAGCTTTTTAACTCCAGAGATTATGTGCCTACGTCACTTGTGGCTGAGGAAGAAGATGGAACGGTGGTGGGCTTTGTAATGGGGGTACTCTATATGGGAGAATATGGTATCTTGCAGGAAGAAGCGACCCTGGATACCATCGGCGTTGATCCCGATCACCAGCATAAGGGTATCGGTAAGCAGTTGATTGATGAATTTATGGATCATTTAAAAAGACTCGGCGTTCAAAAAATAAACACCTTGGTCGACTGGAATGATTCCAATATGATACGTTTTTTTAGCTCGAACCAATTTAACCCCTCCAAATCCATTAATCTGGAGCGAAGCCTTTGATGTTCGTTTGGGATTGGTGACCTCATCCATATGAGCGGCACCACTGGTTTATAAAGTAAATTTCTCCGTGTTCTCGGCGAGCTCAGCGGTGAAAATCATTTGACACGCACAACCATCTGCACTAAATTGGTCCAACCAATTTCAATTGGTACATTTTCCCCTTAGTATGCAATGTTGGGGCACTTTATTCCTTTTTTTGCATTTGGTTGTTAAAATGACTGACATTTTTATCGTTAAATGGATTTTTGCATTTTCACCGATCCTGACCGTCCTCGTTCTGATGATTTTTAGAAACTGGAGCGGCTCCCGGGCGGGGGCTGCCGGCTGGTTTGTTGCTTTGATCGCCGCCGCACTTATTTTCGGCGCCCACCCCAAACTGATTGCCTATTCCCAGATGAAAGGCGTGCTCCTTTCCCTCAATGTTCTTTACATTATCTGGACGGCGCTGCTTTTATTTAATGTTGTCAATGAAACCGGTGCCATCAAAGCCATCGGAATCGGCATCCAAAGATTCAGCGGGGACAAGTCCATCCAGATTGTCATTTTCGGCTGGGTATTTGCTTCTTTTCTGCAAGGCGTTGCCGGTTACGGCGTCCCCATCGCTGTTGTGGCGCCGCTGCTTGTCGGTCTTGGGTTTTCTCCGGTGGTTGCCGTTGCCGTCCCGGCCATCGGACACTCCTGGTCTGTGACATTCGGCTCGATGGGGGCATCCTTTCAGGCTCTCATGGCCGTGACCGGTCTTGAATCATCCTATCTTGCGCCCTGGTCTGCCGGGCTTCTCGGCATTGCCACCTTGCTTTGCGGACTATTTGCCGTGCATGTATACGGGGGCTGGAAAATGGTAAAACACAGCCTGATTGCGATTCTGATCATCGGCACGGCCATGGCCGGTACCCAATATGCGCTGGCAGTCTCCGGGATGTGGACCCTGGGTGGGTTCGGCGCCAGCCTTGCAGGGCTCTGCGCCAGCCTTGTGGTGGCAAAATTCAGCATATACAATCAGACGTCTCCTTCTCAAGTTCAATCAGAAATGGGACTGTGGTGGGCATTGTCCGCCTATTTTATCCTGATCGTTATTGTTTCCTCCGGCGTTATGGTACCTTCCGTCAAAGCATTTCTAGGGCAGGTGAAACTCACTTTTGCCTTCCCGGAAATCGTATCTCTGAAAGGATGGGTCACGAAAGCCGGAAATGGCCAGGCCATCAATATCTTTGGCCATGGCGGCGCCCTGCTTTTATATTCATCCATAATTAGTTTTTGGGTGTACCGTTCAAAGGGCTTTTACAAACCCCAGGCGTTTAAGACCATATGGCAGAAAACCGTGAAAAGCGGTGTCCCGACCAGTCTTGGCATCGTCAGCATGGTTTGTTTTGCCATGATAATGGACCACTGTCAGATGATTTACATCCTTGCGGAAGGGATCAGCAGGGCTTTCGGTTCCATTTTTCCGCTGGTTTCACCCTGGATCGGTCTGCTGGGGGCTTTTATGACCGGCAGCAACACCAACTCCAATGTCGTTTTCGGTGTTCTCCAGCAGGAGACCGCCCAACTGGCTGGGCTCAGTGCGGCCCTGATGCTTGGCGCCCAGACAACCGGCGGCGCCCTTGGGAGCATGATTGCTCCGGCAAAAATACTGGTAGGTTGTTCAACGGTTGGTTTATCGGGGAAAGAGGGACCGGTATTAAAGGCAACATTGCGTTACGGGCTGATTATTACCGGCATTATCGGTATTATCGTGCTGCTGGCAAGCTTTATTACTTAGCACAAAGATTCATAAATATAAAAACGTAAACATAGAGGAATGGATGGGGAATTAATTGGGGATTTAGGTTGGATTCGGGGATTTGGGATTGAAGATTTAGGGATTGGGATTGAAAGCATAGCTTCCTTTAGTCCCGGACGAGCCGGAACCAAAAAAGAAATTGATCACGAAAGCGCGAAAGCACGAAAAAAATAGAAGACAAATTTCGTGTTTTCGTGGTGAAATAATTTGTTTATAAAAGGCAAAAAATTCATTTCTAAGGCAAATTACGAGGTCTGAGTTAAAAGTTATGAATAAATTTTTGAGAAAACACAGCGCCAAACTGAAAACCACGGCTCTGATATTAATGCTTTTGATACCTTTTTTGCTTTATGCATCTGCATTGCACGGCTCGGCCTTTCAGGTAAAATTTTTTCTGGCCTTGATGATGCTCAATATGCTGTTTGTCATGAAAGAAGGTTAGATATTCATTTCAGGTGATCCAGGGGATAGCCATATGGTTGAAAATTGATTGACTTCATCTTTTTGGAATGGTTTAAGCCGAAATAAACTGAAATATGGCCACAAAGGTTCAAAGACACAAAGAAAAACCTTTAGGTAAATTTTATTTTATTTCTGGCGGGAACGTAGGTCATAAACTGCACAATAATAACGATAAAGAGCCCAAGCTTTTTCCGATACTGCGCTCGAAAAAAGTGGCCTCTGCGGGCCGCAAGCCCACTGATAATTTGTATAGGCTTCGGTATGTCGGGTGTCAAGTTTCAGTATCTAACATCTCCTTTCCCTGACACCCGACACCTGAAACCTGATACCTCAATTATCTGACACAACCTATTAGAAAAATGGACTGAGGGCCTAATATTTGAGCGACTACTAATTCGATTCCACACTGTCCAAACAGCCGCTCAATTCAGACCAAATGAGGGAGTTATGCCGGACCCAATCTTAATTAAAAACGCAGCCGCCATTGTCACCTGCGATACTAATAACGCTGTCTTGCGTGATTGTGATCTGCTTATCAGGGGGCCGGAAATACAGGAAATCGGGCGTAACCTCAGGGCGGGGCAAGCCGAGGTGATTGATGCCACCGGCTGTTTCGTCTATCCGGGACTGATCAACACCCACCATCATTTTTTTCAGACTTTCGTGCGCAATTTGATCAGCGTTGATTATCCCAACATGCTGGTGCTTGATTGGATCCGGAAAATCTATCAAATCTTCCAGCGGATTGATGCCGACTGCATCTACTATTCATCCCTGGTTGCCATGGCCGACCTGATTAAGCACGGCTGCACAACGGCTTACGACCACCAGTACTGTTACCCGCGCCATGCCGGTAAGGAGCTGGTAGACCGTCAATTTGAAGCGGCAGACCAACTCGGCATGCGCTACCATGCCGGCCGCGGTGCCAACACCCTGCCCATGAGCAAAGGCAGTACCGTGCCCGATGAAATGGTTGAAAGCACGGATGAATTCCTTAAAGACTGTGACCGTTTGATCAGTGCCTACCATGATGCCGATCCTTTCAGCATGCGGCAGATCGTCGTATCCCCCTGCCAGCCGATTAATTGCTACCGGGAGACTTTTGCCGAATCTCTGGCACTGGCCAGACAAAGGGGCGTCCGTCTGCACACCCATCTGGGCGAAGGTGAAAATCCCAATATGCTGGAGCGAACCGGCAAGCGTACCCTGGCCTGGTGTGAGGATCTCGGCTTTGTGGGCGAGGATATCTGGTACGCGCATGGATGGGAGCTATTGCCGGAAGAGTACGCCTTGATGAGCAGTACCCGGACCGGACTGTCTCACTGCCCGGCACCGGCGGTACTGGGAGGGTTCAATATTATCGACATCCCGGCCATGCTCACCAGTGGTATGCGACTCAGTCTGGGGGTGGACGGGTCGGCGACGAATGACGGCTCCAATTTGTTGGACTCGTTGCGCATGGCCTTTTTGCTGCAAAGTTTTCATGCCAAGCGCCGGGGCGCTTCGCCAACCCCCTATGAATTGTTGAAGATGTGCACCAAGGGTGGTGCCGATATTCTCGGTCGCCCTGATTTGGGAAGTCTTGAAAAGGGCAAAGGCGCGGATCTTTTCATGATTGATGTTCACCGGCTGGAATATGCCGGCGCTTTGCATGATCCGGCGAATTTCCTGGCGCGGGTGGGGGTCACGGGTCCCGTGGACCTGACCATGATCAACGGCAAGGTGGTGTACCAGGACGGGCATTTTAGCGGAATCGACCACCAGACCCTGTTTGAGAACGCTGAGAAAGTTTGCGATCGAGTTATTCGGGAGGGGAATCCTGCCTATGCGAAACTCAATTGAAACGACATTAAAAATATCATTTTTGCCACAAAGGCCAGACACAAAGGTGAGAGATGTATTTTAATCTTTGTGCCCTGGAGTCCTGGTGGCTGAACGGATAAACATTAATTAACATCGGAGGTAAAGAAAATGAAATTTGGGAAAACGATTTGTTTGATGCTGATAGCACTTTTGACCCTGACAATGGCCGTGATTCCATGCCAGGCAAAGATGATTAAAGTAGCGCTTTTGCTTTCCGGCCCGGCCAATGACGGCGGCTGGAATGCCGTTGCCGTTCAAGGGCTTAAGGAGGCCGAGAAATCCTACGAAATCGAGACCGCCTATACCGAACATGTATCGGTGGCCGACTCTGAAGCGGCCTTTACTGAATACGCCGCCCAGGGGTTTGACCTGGTCATCGGCCATGGTTTTCAATATGGAGATCCGGCGGTGCGCGTGGGGAAGAAATTCCCCAAAACCAAATTTGTGGCCATTGAAGGCAATTCTTCCTCCGAGAATGCGGCTTCTTACCGCATCGCGTGTGAGGAAGCCGGCTATCTTATGGGCATTGTGGCTGCTTCCGTCAGCAAATCCGGGGTGATCGGCATGGTGGGCGGCGTGGAACAACCTTCCATCGTCAAGGTCGTGGAGGCTTATAAGCGCGGCGCCAAGTCCTACCGGTCCGACATAAAGGTGCTGGAGAGCTATATCGGCACCTTCACGGATGTGGCCAAAGGTAAAGAAGCGGCCATGGCCATGGCAGACCAGGGTGCCGACGTGCTTTCCCATATTGCCAACCAGGCCGGCACCGGCGTGATTAAGGCAGCAGAGGGCAGGGGACTCATGGCTACCGGCGACTCCTGGGACCAAAACGGCATAGCCCCCAAAACCGTGGTATGCAGCACGATTTATAATGTACCGACCCTGGTGGTCAATGTCGTTAAACAGGTTAAAGAAGGTACTTTCAAAGGCGGTATCTATGATCAGGGTATGATGGAAGGCGTGGTTGACATCGCCCCTTATCACGACTTTGAAGACCAGGTTCCCCAGGATGCAAAAGACAAAGTGGCCGAGTTGAAAAAGCAGCTCATCGACGGCAGTTTTACCGCCCCTCTGATTGAGAAGCGAACCGCCGAATAACGGATCTATCAACAATTGCTTTTAATGCGATTACTTTGCCGGGCATCCAG
Source organism: uncultured delta proteobacterium (assembly GCA_963723215.1). GTDB lineage: Bacteria > Desulfobacterota > Desulfobacteria > Desulfobacterales > JAFDCJ01 > JAFDCJ01. The sequence goes on along the minus strand of CAVRQG010000002.1, from coordinate 47,014 downwards.
CATGTCTAAGTGAAACTACCTGAAATGACGATGGACGAAGGACGATTGACGAATGGTGGATGGCGCTCTCCGAGGCGTAGGCGCTAAACTCCTACGAGCCGGAGGCTTCGCTCAGTCTTTATTAAACAGACCAAATACCTTCATTGGATGTTCGATGTTCATCGGTTTCTATACCGATTAGACCGGCCGCCCTCCCAAGGCGGGTAAATTTTTTCAGCCCTGCTGCAATGCTCATAGTTGAATCTTGTCCGGATCATGAACTTTCAGCAGTTATTACCTTTGAACCCTGAACCCGGAACCGTTCAATATAGGAGAGGTGCGATTGTCACTCCTGTCCATGCGAAATATCACCAAATCCTTTGGCGGGCTCACCGCCAACAAGGACGTCCACCTGGCCGTTGAAAAAGGTGAGATTCATGCGTTGCTGGGGGAGAACGGTGCCGGCAAAACAACTTTGATGAACATCCTGTACGGCCTTTACCCGGCCGACAGCGGGACCATTGAGATTGACGGCATTTCGGTGCGAATCCGTTCTCCCAAAGAAGCCATCGCACTGAAAATAGGAATGGTGCATCAGCATTTCATGCTGGTGCCCACCTTGACCGTCTCTCAGAACATCACCCTGGGCCTGAAGGAGAAAGGCTATCCCTTTACCGACCGGAAGCTGGTGGACCGCAAAATAGCTGGACTTTCCGATGAATACGGGCTGAAAGTTCGTCCTTCCGATGTTATCGCCGATATCTCGGTGGGTGCGCGCCAGCGGGTGGAAATCGTCAAGCTTCTTTACCACTCGGCCAGGCTGCTCATTCTGGACGAACCCACCGCGGTGTTGACGCCCCACGAAATCAATAACCTGTTCAATGTCCTCAGACGTCTCAAAAAAAACGGCCATTCGGTTATCATCATTACCCACCGCATATCTGAAGTTATGTCCATCGCCGACCGGGTGACCGTGCTCAGAGACGGTGAAAACGTTGCCAGTCTGGACATCGAGGAGACGGGCGGCAGCCATTTGTCGCAGCTCATGATCGGCCGCAGGCTCGAGACGTCGCCCAGGCCGACCCCAGCGGAGAATGGTGCGACTGCCGACACACCCCCACGACTGAGCGCCAAAGGCATAACACTTGACGGCGAAAGCAAGAAAATTCTGAATAACATATCCCTGGACATACGCTGTGGTGAAATACTCGGGCTGGCCGGTGTTGACGGCAATGGACAAAAAGAACTGGCCGAAGTGCTTGTCGGGATCCGCCAAGCAGATGACGGACAGATTGTCTTAGACGGCGAAGACATCAGCCGGCTGGGGGTCAAGAAGCGTAAAAGGCTTGGAATCGCCTATGTGCCTGACGACCGGCATCACGACGGTCTTATCCTGGATATGGACGTGATGGCCAATTTGATGCTCAGCACCTATGACCGCGCACCCTTTTCCCGCCTGAACCTGTTAAAGACCCGTGTGTGCGGGGAACATGCCGCCAAAAAAACGCGCCAATACCAGGTGAAAACCCCCAGTGTAAAGTATCCGGTGCGGTACTTGTCCGGCGGTAACCAGCAAAAGTTAATTCTGGCCCGCGAACTCCAGGGACATCCCAAGTTGATCGTCGCCTGCCAGCCGACGCGGGGTCTGGATATCGGGGCGGAAGAATTCGTGCATAAAATTTTGCGGGAGCAAAGGCGCCGAGGTGTCGGCATCTTGCTGATTTCAGTCGATTTAGAACAAATCATGACCCTGAGCGATCGTATTGCAGTCATTTTTGAAGGCCGGATTACAGGGATGCTAAAAAACGACGGCCAGGCAGATCTTTCGCAGATCGGTCTTAAAATGGCCGGTATGACGGGAGTCGCAGCATGAGACTGCTGCGGGAGTTTATTTCCTTCCTTGTTATACTGGCGGCGACCACCCTGGTGGCGGCGGTACTGGTCATTGCGGTCGGCAGCGATACAACCAAGGCTTTCAACAGTTTCTTTGGCGGCATTTTCGGCTCCTTCTACAGCATCACCGAGGTGCTGGTGAGGGCCACCCCGCTGACCCTGGCCGGTTTGGGGGTGGCTGTGGCCTTCCAGGCCCGCTTTTTTAATATCGGCGCGGAAGGCCAGCTTTACATGGGAGCGGTTGCGGCCACCTGGATCGGCTTATCCCTACCACCCTTGCCGATCGCCCTGCATCTGACCCTGGCGATGGTCTGCGGTTTTCTGCTGGGTGGAATGTGGGCAATGATTCCCGGTTTTCTGAAAAGCCAGTTCCGGATTCCGGAAGTCATCACCACCATTATGTTCAACTATATTGCCATTAATCTTGTGGGCATATTGGTGCGTACGGTGATGACAAACCCGGAATCGCCGCTGCCCATGTCTGCCCGGCTGCCCGATGACTTACACTTACCCCTGCTGGCCGACCCGACCCGGCTGCATGGTGGATTGGCGATCGCCCTTGCATGTACCGTCCTGGTCTATGTTTTCCTCTATAAAACGACCTGGGGGTTTGAGCTGCGAGCGGTGGGGGTGAATCCCAGAGCGTGCAGCTGCGCCGGCATATCCGTGAAAAAGAATATCGTCGTCTCATCGATGGTCAGCGGCGGGTTGGCCGGGTTGGCCGGCAGCAGTGAAATTCTTGGTATTCATCAACGGCTGATGGAAGGCATTTCACCCGAGTTCGGTTACGTTGCCATTATTGTCGCTTTGCTCGGCAAAAATCATCCCCTGGGGGTGGTGCTGGCGGCGCTGGGAATTGCCGCATTGCAGATGGGAGCAAATACCATGCAGCGCCGCGCGGGAGTTCCCGCCTCCATTTCCCTGATCATTATGGGCCTGCTGGTGGTTCTGGTCCTGGCACGACGATATTTTATCAGCCCCTCGCCCAACGAGGCAGGTTAGAGGTAATTATGGAAACCGGATTTTTAGCCACCGCCACCGCACTTCTGGCAGCAACCATTCGCATGGCAACGCCGCTGACCCTGGCCGGCATCGGGGAAACCTTTTCGGAGAAAAGCGGTATTCTGAATATCGGTCTGGAAGGTATCATGCTGAGCGGGGCTTTTTTCAGCTTCATCGCCGCATACTACACCCAGAGCATTGTCCTGGGAATTGTCGGCGGGTGCATGGGAGGGATCTTCATTTCCCTGCTTCACGGTTACCTGAGTATCCGCATGGGGGTCGATCAGACCATATCCGGGCTCGCGCTAAATTTTTTGTCCCTTGGCCTCACCAGTTTTTTCTTCCTGATGGCTTTCGGGAAAACCACCGATCTGCCGGAATGTCCGGTGGTCTCTGCGCTGCCTATCCCGCTGCTGAAAGACATACCGGTCATCGGCGCGGCGCTTTTTAGCCAGGACCCGTTCGTTTACGGCATGCTGATTGCTGTGATCGTCTCCTACATCATCCTTCAAAAAACGGAGTGGGGCGTCAACATTCACGCCATTGGCGAACATCCCAAGGCTGCGGGTGCCGCCGGGATTGATGTGTTCAGGACCCGCTACTGCACGGCCCTGCTCAACGGTCTTTTCGGGGGTCTGGCCGGTTCGTATCTGACCCTGGCGCTTCTGGGATTTTTCATGGAAAACATCACCTCCGGCAAAGGGTACATTGCCCTGGTGGTCGTCATCCTGGGCCGTCGTCATCCGGTGGGCGTGTTTTTGGCCGCCATCCTGGTGGGTGCGGCCGAGGCTTTGCAGTTCCGTCTGCAAACCATGGGCACCGGCATCCCTTCCCAGGTTTTCAATATGTTCCCCTACGTCATCACGGTTTTGGTGCTGTTCGTATCCATCGGCAAAAACCGCACCCCGGCGGCCCTTGGCAAACCCTATCGCCAGGGATAGCCCCACATTTCGGTGTCCCGGCCTCATATAGAATCTTCATACTGCAAGCATGGCCTTATATGAAATTTCATGGAAGGACGAATGGCGATTGACGAATTGGGGATATCGCTTCGCTCAGCTCTTTTTAACAAATAAAACATAAAGAATTCCTTAACTCGATGTTGGACGTTCGATGTTCAATTCCTAAACTACCGGCTCTTTTCGACGTTGAATTTCGTCTCGACGTTGCCCTTACTTTTTCCTTCCCGATCGTGCTCGGTGTAAGTCACTTTGATTTCTTCAAAGTTGTTACCTATCACAACCGTCGGCCGGCTGGATTCATCGGTGCCCGAAGTGCTCGTTTGAAAGGACGTGATTATCACGTTCTTCAATTCATACTTCAGATACGTCGCTCGTGCCCTGCCAAGGAGGGCTGAGAACTCGATTTCGAGCTTGGGGATGACCTCGCCCTTGAGACACATTTCCTGAAGTTTGGGAGCTGCCTTTTCGTACGCCATTGTTAGGGTAAAGTCCTCGACTACGGCGGCGCCTCGGCGTCGACTTTGGCCCGTCTGGCCCGGCTCGCGCCTGTGAATACCCCAGTCAAACGACTGTACGTCGCTCCATTTGATATGATTGGCTTCCTGACTTTCGCCGTCGATACCATCGTACTTCATATAAGCCGCCATGATCTAACTCCTTTTCTGGGTTCTTTTGATAAGATCTTGTTTATTGAATTCGGGCCAAGTATGTTTTCAAGGGCTTTGTTAACGGTCACCACCTGGGCCTGGTCGCCCAAAATCATCACACCGCTGGGCAGGCTGTCCATCAATGCCCGGGCAAGATCTTTTTCTTGCAGCACGGGCGAAAAATCATGCATGGGAGGTCTCTTCCCGGTTTTCGATGGGACAGGTTTAAAAAACCAATATTATCAGCAACTTTTTATATGTTCAACTATGAGTAGAAGTTATTGGTAACCAATTATCGAAGGTGGATTTGGTTGTCAAGCAGGATTTTAAGGACAGGGGGCGACATTTTTGGCTGATTCTTTCAGGTTTTTATATTGCTTAAAAAGGACAACTGCACCCCAGACAAAGGCGCAAATCATCAGCAGCGTTCCAAGTCTGTGTGCTAAATTCGCCAGGATGTGGTCGTACCGCAACAAATTGGTTTCCTTGAGAATAAATTCCCAATCATGGAACCCATAGGGAGAAGTGCGTCCGGTGTTGCCGCCTAAAAGCGGCAGCGTCAGGGATCTGGCATCATTGATATACGGGGCAAGATCCATGAAATTTTGCCCGGCCCACCACAGGGTAAATGAGGCCGCAAATGTATCTCTGGTTTTGACTAAAAAAACCACCAGGCAAATGATCGGCATTAGCACCTGGGTGATACTTCCGCCCAGGGAGGTCATCAGCCGGCCAAAAGGTCTAAAAAGGATGTGCCCGAACTCATGAAAGGGAAGATCTACCAGATGCCAAATCGAGTTGAACACATCCATGGATTCCATGGGCATGAAAATAAATTTTAGCCCCCAGATAAGGAGTATCAATAAAAACAGGGCCCGGCTGCACAAAAGCAGGGGATTGGTTTCCGGCTTGACATAGAACAACAGCGCTTTGATTATCTCTACTATGCCAGGTGCCGGATCCGCCTGAATCGTTGCTGAAGGTTCTGTCTGCGGTATGTTGTCCTGCAATCGGCGATATTTTTCAATAATAATGCCGCATCGCAGACATTCCGCATATTGATCGGGCTGCCCGAAGCTGCATTTGGGACATTGGACCATTGGCTTACCCCGGGGCTTGTATCTTATTAATTGCGCTTGCCGCTATTTTCAAAGTGTACAAAATCGATTAGGAATACGGCCCCCAGCAAGACGGCTTTCTGGGAAATATCGATCCCATTGGGAAAGATGATGCCGAAATTGTCAGCGTCCGTAAAGGACTCTTTGACCAGGCCGCTCCACTTTTTGGTTATCTTTCCGAGTTCCTGGCCGCCTCGTTTAATTTGAAATGTCCACGGGTGCAGCAGAGGGCCGAAAAGTTCGAATGTTTCATTACCGTTGCGGTCGACAACCGAGTATATTCTGCGCAATAAGGCAAAGCGCCGTTTGATTTTACCTAATGGTGCGCCGTTTGATTGGCTGACATCGAGTTCGTGAAAATAAAAGCGGAAGGGTCGGGTGAGTTTGAACAGACCGGTTCCCTGGGGTGAAAACAGGTGCATCGTGAATGGACGCAGCGCTTTCAAAAAAAATCTGGTGATGATAGTTAGGGCGGAGTCGCCGTCTTCCTGGGCCTCTAACAGCGGGTTACTGAAATGATCCATCACGTCATACTTATTTTTGGTTTCAAATCCGGTCAGGATTTCACCCCATTCCTTCTGCTGCCGGATGATTAGGGAATTTGCCTGGGCAAGATTTTCCAGATCGGAATTTTTGCGCGCGGCGTCTTTGCGGTCATCCTTTGCTTGATTCAAAAATTTGCTGATGATGACACCGCACCGCGGGCACTCATTGAATGACGAATTCGCTCTGAAACCACATTTCGGGCATTTGGGAGATGTGCTCATGCTGTCCTCCAGGTTTGGTCGACCAAAAATCGATTTTTACTAGAGGTTTTCGGCACTTACGATGAAAGCTTTAGCCCGATTGAATCGATATCTTAAACTCGGAAATTTCGGGTCAAATTCACCGTCGATCTTATTGTAAACCAGCTCGGCAATTATCTTTTTATATGCCAATCATGTAATTGGACAGCCTGAAAGATCGGAAATGCGCTAAATTGACCATAAGTTATAAAAATTAGCCTGCCAATGGTAATAAACGTCTTATTCATCGGCAACAGTCACACATACCTGCATTACATGCCCCAGATGCTGGTGAAACTGGCCGATGCCGCTGACAGGGGGTTTACGCTGCATGCAGATCAGATTACCGGAGAGGGAGCAAGTCTTCAGTGGCACTGGAACAATTCGCCAACCCGGGAGAAGATCCGGCGCCGGCAGTGGGATTTTGTTGTGCTCCAGGACCGCAGCGGCGGTCCCCTGGAGGAATTGGAATCTTTTCGGACCCATGCGCGCCTGCTGGATGAAGAGATAAGACCTCAAGGCGCTCAAACGGTATTTTATATGACCTGGGCGAACAAATCCCGCCCCGGCACCCAGAAGATTCTGGCGGATGCCTATGGACAGATCGCTGCGGAGCTCGGTGCCGGTCTGGCACCGGTGGGACTGGCATGGGAAAAGGCCCAGGCGCTGGATGATGAGCTAAATCTTTATCACATTGACGATCGCCACGCGAATCCCACCGGCGCTTATCTTACGGCCTGTGTATTTTATACGGTTTTTTTCAACAGCAGTCCCGAAGGGTTGCCGGCAACAATCCAGATTGAAAGTAAAATGAGGCTGAATCTGGCTGAGGACCGAGCGGGGTTTTTACAGAGGATCGCCTTTGAAACGGTTACGAATACAGAATAACCGTTCAAAGGTTCAACGTTCACAGGTTCAGAGGTTGTTTGATTTCAACCTAGTCAACCAATCAACTTAATAAACTAATTTAGGCATTTCATATGATCAAAGCAGTCATATTCGATTTCGGTCAAACCCTGGTGGATTCAGCCGATGGTTTTCGCACCGCTGAAAAGCAGGCCCAGGACAAATTGTTTGCAATTCTCGGTCTGACGATCCGGGAAGATTTTTTGACAATCTACCGACGGCTTCGCAAGGAATTCCATGGGCGATCTGATTTTTCCAGAAATTCACTGTGGCGTGAGATTTTGTATTATTATTGCGTGGCGCCGGAAACAGGCCAGCTTGAAAAGTGGGAGACCGAATACTGGGAAACGGTTAAGACCCGCACCACCATGTTCCCCGAGGCTGAGGAAGTGCTCGAGTCCCTCAGTGCTCGATTTAAAGTGGCTTTGATCACCAACACCCAGGGGCAGAAAACGTCTGGCTCCCATCGCATCAGTCTTTTTCCCGAACTGGAAAGATTTTTTCAGATTATCATTGTCGCGGGTCAGGATAACATACCTCCCAAGCCTGATGCGGAACCGTTTCGCCGATGTTTGGAAAAACTTGACATTACTGCCGGGCAGGCAGTTTACGTGGGGGATGATTACCGAATCGATATTCGCGGTGCGCGCGACGCCGGTTTGCACCCTGTCTGGCTGAAGCACCATAGCGTGCGTCGAAACTGGCCGGAGGTGCAAACCACGGCGCCTGTGATTACGAGCCTCAAGCAGTTATTTGACTTGGACGGTATCTCTTCCAATGTTGCATAAACAACATTGCCGGGAACAGTTAATGGTTTATTAGCGGGAGCTGCATTAGAAAGTCGGACACCATTGATTTTTTTTGCCGGCCACCTGGGTTTGATATTGATTATCCGGTGCTGCTTCCGTTTCAGCTGTGTCACGATTCTGAGGGTCCCGGTTCTGGCGTTTTTCGACCAACGGTATCAATTGTTCAAAAAATGCCATCAAGGAAAACGGTTTTCGGATGAACGCATGTACCCCGATATCAAATGCCTCGGAAATGGCACCCTCATTTACAAAACCGGAGATGAATATTTTTATGGCGTCGGGGTGAGAGGCCACTGCCCGTTTAAAAAATTCCACACCATTGATACCAGGCAACTGGTAATCACAGATGATAATATCAAAGTGCTCCGCTTCAAGGGCTTGCAAGCCATCTTCCGCTGTTTCACAGGTCTTTAACAAACACCTTTTTTGCGCAAAAAGCATCTGCATGGTTTCCCGAATGATGACATTATCGTCAATGAGCAAGGTCTTCAGATTTTTTAATTTCAAAAATTGTTTCATCTTTCCTCCCCTTTCTTATCGCGATAATTATGCGGATTACGCTCCCCGCTATTTAAAGTAAAACCCGGAATGGTCATAGGGTCAACCCCATTAAATCACGTAAAAACCACCTATGACTTCTAGGTGGTTTTTGGGGGTGAAGAATTTCGATTGAGGAATGAATATTTTTAGGTCCGGCTTACTCGGATGAAGGACTACGCGAGGGATAGAAGGTGGCTTCTGAGGCTTGTTTTGGTGTTGGCAATTGCCATCTTTTTTCGAATGTTCGTTCTGTGAGTCTCAACGGTCTTGCCGGAAATGCTGAGTAAATCCGCAATTTCTTTGATGCTTTTTCCGTTTTTGACCAGGTTCGCCACTTCTATTTCGGTTGCAGTAAGATTAACGTACTTTGTGGTCAGCCGGCGAAAAAATGAAGATGTGATGGTTTCCAGGTTATTTTCCAGCACCGCGAGATAGTCCTGCGACTTCTTATCGGAGGTTCTTTTCTTAACCCTCTCCAAATAGGGTATGACGAGGTCATTTATGTTTCCGATGATCGTGTCTTCGAGCGCAGCCTTATCTGCATCTCTTCTTTCCAGCAAGACTCTCAAGGTCGTATTGACTTCTTCGAGAGTTCGAGTCTTAATTTCGAGTTCTTTCTCCCTGGCTTCCAGGGTCTGCATATATTGTCTGCGATCGGTGATGTCCCGGGCAATTCCCATAAATCCAATCGGCTGTGAGGTCAGATCTCTTTTTAAGGTTACGGATACTTCAATAAAACGCGTGGAGCCGTCTTTGGCAACCAGCTTCCAATCAAGCGCCTTGGCCGCTAGTCCGGTGAGGTAGACCTTGTTAAAGACATCAAAGACCTGCTTGGCATTGTATTCATCCATATATTTACGGTTGTTCATGCCCATCATTTCATCGCGGGTGTACCCGATAATCCGCGTCATTGCGTCATTAAAAAACGTGTAATTCCCGGCAAGATCCACCTCGTAATAACCGTCTTCAATATTTTCGATGATGGTTCGGTATTTCTGTTCACTTTCCTTCAGGGCCTGCTCCATTATTTTGCGGTGGGTAATGTCCCGGGCAATTCCCAAAAACCCAACGGGCCGGGAATTTAAGTCTTTTTTCAAAGAGACGGAGACTTCAATAATACAGCGCGAGCTGTCTTTTCGAATCAATTCCCAATCTATTGCTTTGGCTGCCAGACCGGTGTGATAGACTTTTTTAAATACATCAGAGACCTGTCGGGTATGATATTCATCCATTATTTGGCGGTTGTTCATTTTAAATAGTTCTTGGCGGGAATAACCGGTGATCAGGGCCATGGCATCATTAAAATAGGTGAAATTTCCATCTAGATCGACTTCATAATAGCCATCTTCGATATTGTTGATAATCGCCTGGCATTTTTCTTCGATTTCTCTCAGTGCCTCCTGGACGACCCCCAACGTATCAGACTGGCTATTTGGGAGCTCTGAAATGGCAGACGATTTGGCGCTCGATGGTTTTTTGGCCACTTTCCGTATCTCCTTTTATGTGACATCGCAAATAGGTTTCAGGTGTCAGGTTTCGGGTTTCGGGTGTCAGGATGGCGAGTCACTAAATCCTCAGATGAAACTTCATTCGATATTCATGATTCAATAGTCGATATTCGCTTTTTGATATACTTCGCAAGGTTGAAGTTTCTTTTGCGATTAAATCGACCGCTTTTCAGGCCAATGGCTGGGCTGAAACCTGAACACTGACACCTTCAGTTTCTGACAACATGTTATTAGATAAAATGGACTAAGCGCTTAATGCTAATCCTTCACCCAATTTAAAATAACTTTTCCGGAATTGCCGGAGCACATAATTTCAAAGGCTTTCTTATATTCGGTGTAGTGAAATTTATGGGTAATGACGGGTGTGATATCCAGACCCGATTGAATCATCACCGTCATCTTATACCAGGTTTCATACATTTCGCGGCCATAGATCCCCTTGATGGTCAAACCATTGAAAACAACCAGATCCCAGTCGACGACGGTGGCCGGCGGGAGGATGCCCAGCACGGCAATTTTGGCACCATGGCACATGTTGGCCAGCATCGAGCGCAGAGCGTCGGGGTTGCCGGACATTTCCATGCCCACATCAAACCCTTCTTTCATTCCCAATTTTTTCTGAGCATCTTCGATCTTTTCGTGCCGGACGTCTACGGTCAGGGTCGCTCCCATTTTCTGGGCCAGATCCAGGCGATATGAATTGACATCGGTGATCACCACATGACGCGCACCGGCGTGTCTGGCAATGGCGGCGGCCAGACATCCAATGGGCCCGGCCCCGGTTATCAGCACATCTTCCCCGAGGACATCGAAGGAAAGGGCGGTGTGGGTGGCGTTTCCCAGGGGGTCGAAACACGAGAGAATATCCATGGGAATTTCCGGATCGCAGTACCATACATTGGTCACCGGAATGTTTAGATACTCGGCGAAAGCACCGGGCCGGTTGACACCCACCCCGCTGGTATTCATACACAGGTGTCGTCGACCCGCCAGGCAATTGCGGCATCGGCCGCAGACGAGATGACCTTCGCCGGAAACGATGTCCCCGGGCTTAAAGTCATGAACATTGGCCCCAATTTCTGCAACGGTGCCGACAAACTCATGCCCCACATGCATCGGCACCGGGATTGTTTTGCGGGCCCAGGCATCCCAGTTGTAGATATGCACGTCCGTACCGCAAATAGATGTTTTGTGAATCTTGACCAGGACATCGTTGATTCCGGTTGTTGGTACCGTTACATCCTCCAGCCAGATTCCCGGCTCCGGTTTTGATTTTACCAGGGCTTTCATTTTCATAGGCTTGTGCCTTTCACTTTTATTTAATCACCTTCAATTCTTTCCCGACCCTAATAAATTTTTTCAGCGCAAACTTCAGATCTTCTCTGGAATGTGCGGCGGAAATCTGAACACGGATTCGTGCCTGGCCCTTGGGGACCACCGGATAGAAGAAACCCACCGCGTAAACACCTTCTTCCAGCAGCAGGGCCGCCATCTCCTGGGCCAGTTTGGCATCCCCCAGCATGATGGGAACAATGGGATGGGTGCCTGGTTTGATGGTAAAGCCAGCCTTGGCAATCTGCTCTCTGAAGAAAAGGGTATTTGATTCCAATTTCTCTTGGGTGGATTTTGATTTTTTTAACAGGTCGATGGTTTTCAAGGCTGCCGAAACAATGGGCGGGGCCAGGGAATTTGAGAAAAGGTAAGGACGGGAGCGCTGGCGCAGAATTTCGATAATATTCTTACGTCCGGTGGTGAATCCACCGGAAGCACCCCCCAGGGCTTTGCCCAGAGTTGATGTGATGATGTCAACCCGATCCTGAACGCCATAAAGATCCGGTGTGCCGCGTCCGGTGGGCCCTACGAAACCGGTGGCATGGCTATCGTCGACCATGACAATGGCATCATGCTTTTCTGCCAGATCACAGATAGGGATTAATTTTGCATAGTCCCCATCCATGCTGAAGACACCGTCTGTAGCGATCATTCTGGTTTTTGCTCCGGTCGCCTCATTGAGACATTTTTCCAGGGATGCCATGTCTCCATGGGAATAACGAAAGCGGGCGGCTTTGCACAGGCGGATCCCATCGATAATCGAGGCATGGTTTAGGGCATCGGAGATAATTGCATCCTTTTCACCCAGTAAAGTTTCAAAAAGACCGGCATTGGCATCAAAGCAAGATGAGTAGAGAATGGTATCGTCGGTACCGAAAAACCGGCTGATTTTTTCCTCAAGCTCGGAATGGATATCCTGTGTGCCGCAAATAAAACGCACGGAAGCCATGCCGAATCCCCGCTCGTCCAGACCTGCTTTGACCGCGTTTATGATTTCCTGGTTGTTTGCCAGGCCAAGGTAGTTGTTGGCGCACATATTCAGGACCTGATTTTCACCGACCTCAATGCGGCCCTGCTGGGCGGATTTGATGAGTCGTTCGGATTTATACAGGCCGGACTCAACGATTTCTTCGAGCTCGTGTTTTAGCACTTCGTTATATTTGCCGTACATGACTGCCTCCCCGGGGGAATCTTGGTTTGATAAATTTCGTTTGAAAACCATTGTCCTGTAATCAGGGCCCAAGATCGTCATATAGAAAAAGTGCTTAAAATGCAATCGTTCAATTTTAGCGCTCGAGCCCTATAACAAAATCTACCATCCGGATGACGTGCCCCCCTATGTCTTCTTTTCTTCTGTAGAAGAAGAGAAGACACGACACCCCTACCTTAAATTTTTATTGGACAAGAATCTGAATATCGGGGATTATCAGTCCGGTAATTATCCAATGTCTTTTGACATAAGAAATGACCCGGGTGAGTGACACAATCCGGCGGATGATTTCTACTTCAGCGGACTGTTGCTTAAGTACATTCGGAAAATGCTGGTCTGGCGCATGGACAATGACAAACGCTCTTTGACCGGTCTGCGAGTGGGGCCGAAGGGGTTGGCTGACAATATTCGGAACTATCGCCAAAAAATAGAACCGATCATCTCAGTTCACGCAAGTACGCCGTCGCCCACTCGAATACCCCATTGATAAAACTCTGCAGGGGTTCGGAAAGGTACTTGTCCTTGTGGTGGACCATGTAGTATTTGCGGATCATGGATGGGTCAGACATGGGAATGGCGGCAAGTCGCCCGGCTCGAATTTCTTCAATGGCCACCCGTCTTGAAATCAGGGCGATACCGAGTCCATCTTCCACCGCACGTTTTATGGCGTGATTGCTGGAAATTTCCAGGTGAATTTTTACGAAAAGGTCGTTTTTTCGGATATATTCTTCGAGGGCCTTGCGAGGCGCCGACCCTGTTTCGTGCATGATCAGCAGTTCGTTTTTAAGATCCTGGGGGGCAAGGGTCTGTTTACGCGTCAGAAGATGGTCCGGCGATGTAATGATCACCAATTGATCTTGCAGAACTTCTCTGAGCAGCAGCTTTGGGTGTTCCACCGGATAAGAAATAAACCCCAGGTCATTATTCAGGGTTGCAGTATGCTCGACCACCTGTTCGGTCGGCAGGATATTCATGGAAATTCGAACCAGTGGATATGCTTTGCTGAACGGAATAATAGCATGGGGAAGGTAATAGTCACCGAAGCTTTCACTCGAAAGAATCCGAATATGTCCCCTTTTGCGCTGCTGAAAATCACGGATACTCTCTTCAGCGCGGCTTTCCAATTCAAATATTTTTTCGGCGATCTCATAGAGCACTTCGCCGGCATCGGTCAGGGTCAGCTTTTTCCCGATATGGTCGATGAACTTAATGTCGTAAAATTCCTGCAGTCGCTGAATACCTTTGGTGACCGCCGGCTGGGAAATAAAAAGCTCCTGGGCTGCCACACTGAGATTGCCTTTTTTGGCGGTGGTATAGAATATTTTGAGCTGATTCAGGTTCATCCGGTATAAAATCTACCCTATTTAGCGATGCTCAATCAGGTGGTACTGGGGTATTCGTGGCTTTTCCGAGGAAAAATTAATAACCTAGTCTATAACATCTAAGATAATTGATGTCTATAACCAAAGGTTTAACCCCAAGTTAATGTCAAAGTAGATCTTAACCGATTGCAACCATTACCAGGCCGGCAAAGATAATCGATATGCCTGCGATTTTAGGCGGAAAGCACGGTTCTTTAAGCAACCACATGCCGAAAATAGCACCCAGGGGGATGCTGAGCTGTCGAAATGCGGCTACATAACTGATGTCGGTGACATAGTTCATGGATGCGAGCACTAAACCATGATTTAAGTTTATCAGATTTGCAATGGTTATTTAATTGACAAACAGTAGCCTTTTCTCTATGACCCTGAACAAATCTTTGGGATTTAGCCTCTTTAAGGTTTAATTCCCCGCAGCTTGCTGTGGTATAATCGATAAAATCAATTGAACGATAGACCGTGGCTTACCGCGGGGAGGCTCATTGGGGTTGATAAATTGAAGCAGAAAATAAGAAAATTGGTCGCAAAGCTTGATCTTGGCAAAATATTACCGCAATATTTTTTATTGACCGTCGGCGCAGTTATCCTGGCAATCAACTTCGACCTCTTCCTGGCGCCGTTTAACATCGCGCCGGGTGGGACTTCGGGAGCGGCCATCATAGTCCACAAGTTCACCGGATGGCCCAAGGGGTTGACGATGCTGATTTTGACCCTTCCCATGTTGGCCATCGGCTTTTTCTATCTGGGGCGATTCCGTTTTCTCGTCCGCGCCTTCTATGTCACCTTGATATACAGCCTGGGAGCCGACGGTTTGGCAATTGTCCTTCCGGCCGGCGTAACCCAAGATTTGCTGCTCAATGCCCTGTACGGCGGGATCATCGGCGGTATCGGCATTGGTCTGATTTACCGGGGGGGACCTCGCCGGCCGGCACATCGGTCATCAGCCGGGTGATACAAATGAAGACCGGCATCCCGAATAGCCAGGTGTATATACTTATCGACGGCGGGGTGATCCTGATTGCGGGATTGGTTTTTGGTTGGGAAATGGCTTTGTATGCGTTTGTTACATTATTTACCTGGGGATTTGTTGCCGATTATGTCCTGGAGGGGCCTAGTGTGGTCCGCACAGTTTTTATTGTGACCGATCTACCGGCGGAGGTATCCCAGGTCTTGATGGATCGTTTGGGTGTGGGTGTTACCGGCTGGGCCGGGAAGGGTATGTACTCCAGAACAGAGCACACCATTTTGTTTAGTACCGTAAATCGATCCGATGTAAATGTATTGAAAGCCATCGTAACTGATTCAGACCCCAAGGCTTTCGTGGTGATCGCCCAGGGACATCAGAGCAAAGGCGGGGTGTTGCGGAAAACCATCAGAATGGAGAGTGAGAAATTACAAACGAATAGAGGATTTGAGAAGTGAGGGTGACGAATGGCGAATGATGGAATCGTTTCGCCTACTCTTTTCTTTTATTATTCATCCTATGTCGGTATGTATATTCGGTAGGGATGGGAAAATGACTGAAAAAGATGTGTTATGTGGGAAAGGAAAGAGGGAATTAAAGCATAACAGTTCTTTAGCGCTGATAGGGATTGCCCCCGACCGGTTGCCTGTTGCAGACGAACCGGTCATGAGAGCAATCCTCAGCCCAGACCCAAATTGGGTTTGAAGTATCCCTATTTAATCCATTGCGGTTTTTGGAACTTGCCGTTCATATAGGGTGTCAGCGGCGGATCGGTATAGATCGGCTGCAACTCCCCGCCCTGCACCTGATAGTGCACAACCGGTGCTCCTGCTTGAGCACGCAGGACATTGTCTTTATCCCATTTGATCAGGCCTTGGTGTCCCTCATAGCCGTTTTCCTGAATATACTTGTTGACCGCCTTAAAATCATAGGCATCGCCGACGGCTGTGACCGCATTGGCCCAGGCTTTTACGGCCGTGTAGGCGATCCAGGCGCCGGCCGGGATCTGGTGCTTGTTGATTTTTACGAACTTGTCTACCCAGGCTTGTCCCGCAGCATTGGGTGCTTTGGGTGCCGGCAACCCGCTGGGCATCTCGCCCACGATGCCGTCGGCGGACGTACCCAGGGCATCCACCACCTCACGCGGCGATATGCCCCATCCCAGGCTGATAATTGAGTCGGAGGGTTTTCTGAGAAACTGCTGAATAAAGGTAATGTTTTCCTGCCCGCTGGGGATTTCCATGTGAATAATGGCCGGTTTAATCCTGCGAATTTGGGACAGAATAACCCCCCACTCGTTTGTGCCGTAAGGCACGGTTTCACGTTTGGCGACTTTCCAGCCTTTTTCCTTAAAGCTTGCCTCCAGGGTGTCTCCGACTTCAAGACCCCATGAATCGTCAGTATTGATGATGACCACCTTTTTATTGGGGTATTCGTAGGGCAGGGCCATCAGTGCGCGAAACATGCTCTTGGCCTGTTCGACGCCGACGTCGGTGGTTTGATAGATGTTGTAATACTTTTCAGGATCCTCTTTGAACACGTCCACCGCCGCCTGGGACCCGTCGTCTGCAAAAAAGGGTGCATCATATTTACCATACGCCCGAACATCCTGGCCCCATCCGGCCCAGCCGGCATGCACCGAGGCCACATTTTTCTGACCGCACAGGTAATCGGCCGCCTGCATGACCACTTCGGGTTCAAATCCTTTTGAATCGAAACGAATAATCTCGAGCTGTTTACCCAGCAATCCGCCCGATTCATTGATCTCGTCGATGGCCATTTTAATTCCCTTGAAATAGTCAGCACCGGAGCCCGCTGCCCAGCCGGTCATCGGAATCGGAACACCGACGGGAATGGTATCGGCTGCCATGACCGCGGGGGTAAAAATTAGACAAATCGCCATAACCATTGTTAGTAGACTGATTCTTTTCATGTTGTACCTCTCCTTTCGGTTAAAATATTTGTGTTGCAGAAAATAATGAGGTTAAGCACCAATTTAAGTACTCCCATCAACCGGCCCGTGCCTGACCTGCCGAGCGTTTTAGAAAAAGGCCCATAATGCCGTTTGGCAGGGCCAATACCAGAATCACCACCAAGGCTCCCATGGCCACAGCCCGATATGCGCCCAATGGCGCCATTAATTCACTACCGGCGACCACCAGAAAAGCGCCCAGGATGGAGCCTGGATAATGCCCCAGGCCACCCACCAGCATCATGACCATCAGGATACTGAACAGGTCCAGGTCCAGCATGCGGAAGGAGAGCACCCCGTAGAAATGGCCGTAAAATGCCCCGATGATACCGGTTAAAAAAGAGGTCAAGGCAAAGACCATCAATTTATATTTATAGGCACTGATGCCCAGGCTCATGGCGAAATCCTGGGAGTCTTTAAGGGCCAGAAACGCAACGCCCCAGTATGATTTAATCACGAACATAATGACCAGCGCACAGCTGAGGGATACGACAAGTGCTAAATAAAATGTGGGCACGATATTCGCGGAACTGAAAGGATAGCCGAAAATGCTGATGGGGGGAATGGTCAGCAGACCCACGGATCCACCGGAGCCCAGCGCAATACCAATTTCACCCCTTAAGGTTGGCTGTAAAGCCATATGCACGCCAAAGGTCACCAGGGCCACATAGGGCCCGGCCAGTTTAAGACAGGGCAGTCCCACAAGCGCGCCCATGCCGGCGGTAAACACACCGGCGATCAGGATGGACAACACCGGTGTCACGTGATGATCGATGGCAAGTATGCCGGAACAGTAGGCGCCCATGACGAAAAAGGCGACTTGGCCAAATGAGAAAATCCCCGCAAATCCCATCATGACATCCCAACAAGAGGCCACCACAGCCCAGATCAGGCACATGATCAGAATATTCATTACGAACCTAATGTCTCCTACAAAGATGGGCAACATCGCCATTACCCCATAGGAAACCACGATTATTATCGCCATATGTTTTAAACGCATCGCCTACTCGCCTTTTCCCATCAAACCTTGAGGCCGTAACGCAAGGGTGGCCAGCAAAAGAATAAACAGCGCAATAATGCCGTAGCTCAAACCGAACAACCAGCCCACAAAAGCTTCCAGCATACCGATGATGAAGGCCGCATAAAGGCCTCCGCGGATGGAGCCCATGCCCCCGAATGCTGTGACCACCCAGGCCTTAATCATGATCGTGCCGCCGGACATGGGATTGATAAACCACTTCTGGCTCAGCAGAATGCCGCCGAAACCGACCATGACCGTTGAAATGGCGAAGGTGGAAGCAAAGATCCGCTCCTTGGGAATACCCACAATTTTAGCCCCGATGGGGTTCTGAGCCACGGCTTTGACGGCCAAGCCGATGCGCGTGTTGTTGAGCATCCAACCAAAAAGCAGGATACCGCCCAGGGACATGAAAAAAATCATGATGTCCTGGTAGGCGAACACCAGCTGGCCGACCTCGAGGGTTCCCTCCAGGATGGGGGGCAAAGATTTCATATTTACGCCAAAGACCACTGTATAGAGGCTGGTCAGAAAAAGTGCCAGACCCAGGGTCAGCATCATGACCTTGTTTTCCCAGTCCTCTCGTTTTCTCAAGGGGGCGATCATGAGCTTTTCCAATCCATACCCCACGGCAAACATCAGCGGCATCACGATCATCAGAACCGCCAGGTACCCACCAAATTGAAGGCCCAGTCCGAATATCAAGATCCAGGCAAAATATCCGCCCATGTTAAAAAAATCGCCATAGGCGAAATTAAAGGCCTTGGTCACACCATAGACCAGGGTCATGCCCACGGCCATCAGGGCATAAACGGAACCGGTGGACAAACCGGCGATAATCACGTCGGTGATTTCATACAGCAATAAAATGGTATCTTCACTTAGCATCATGCCCTCGGTTTACCTGTAATTGGTAAGAACAGAATTTAGTGACCTTTGCCCGACACGGACAAGTTGGAACCAAAATAGGAAATCAATCACGAAAGCACGAATAACACGAAATCTTTGCAATGATAATTCCTCAGATTCCTAAATTTCGTCTTTTGCAAAAGTTGCGATGGTTGATCAGCCAATTTTTTTGCTATAAATGCATAGACTTTTATTTTCAAGCCCCTAACTTGAAAGCGCTACATACCCAAAAAGATTTCCTTCAGGTGTTCGTTGCTCAGGGCATCGTCTTTATCGCCTTCAAATGAAATCCGACCTTCTTCCATAACATAGATTCTGTCGGCCAGCTGAGCGATTTGAGGAATATTCTGTTCCACCAAAAGGACGGTTTTTCCCTGTTGGTTGATCTGCCTGATGATGGAAAAGATCTCATGGCGCAAGCTGGGCTGAAGGCCCAAAGAGGGTTCATCGATACACAGAAAATCGGCATTGGACATCAAACCTCTTGCCACGGCCAGCATGCGGGCCTCGCCGCCGCTCATGGTTGAAGCAAATTGTTTCCGACGTTCCACCAAGCGGGGAAAGAGCTCAAACACCCAGTCAAGATTTTGCTTCTCATGGGCTCGGGCATTTTTAGAGTAGGCACCCAGCTTGAGGTTGTCCATTACCGACAAATAGGGAAAAAGCTCGCGGTTTTCAGAAATGTAGATCAGCCCCAAATTGACAATATTTTCGGTGGCCATCCCGCTAATGGGTTTCTCCCGATAGGTGATGGTACCCTTTACACGCTCGACCAGTCCGCAAATGGATTTTAAAAGGGTACTTTTGCCATGCCCGTTGGGCCCCAGCATGACCACGACCTCGCCTTTCGCAACGAATACGGAGACATCCCGCAAAACATGTGATTCACCATAGTAAGCATTTAAATGACTAACTTTCAGCATCAGCCTGACCTAAATAGCATTCAATTACCTTGGGATTTTTAACGACTTTCGCAGGTGCATCGCAGCAGATCATGCGACCGGATTCAATGATCAGCAGACTTTTGGTAAGTTCGGTCAGCACCTTCATGAAGTGCTCGATAATAATGATGGTAATCCCCAGATCCTGGTTGATTTTGGTGATCAGGGACATTAGATCTCTTATTTCATTGGCATTGCAGCCTGCCATTGGTTCATCCAGCATCAGGATTTTAGGTTTGGTGGCCAGGGCGGCACCGATCATCAGTTTTTTCTTGCCCAGCAAGTTTAAAAGACTGGTATTTTGGGTCCGCTCTTTTTCAAGATCGACAAAGCGGATCACCTCATTCACGTGGGTCGAATCAAGGCCCCTGGCGTTACCGAAACGGCTGCCGACAGAGATGCTTTTTTGTACGCTGAGGCTCGGAAAAGTTTGCGGAATCTGGAATGTACGCGCTATACCTGCTTTGGCGATACGATAGGGCGGCAGGCCTGAAATATCGCGACCTTCAAATTCAATTTTGCCGTCAAAGCTGTAAAAACCGGTGATAAGATTATAAACCGTCGACTTTCCGGCGCCATTGGGCCCTGCAATACCAAAAATCTCTCCTGCTCGCACTTCAAAGCTAAGATTGTTCACCGCTTTGAGTTCACCGAATTTTTTCGAAACATTAATCGCCTTGAGCAGCACAAACTCCTCCGTCTATTTAAGTTCGAATATGCTGCGTTACTTTGGCAAGATTTAACTGATATGTCAAGATCGATATCGGGGCTGCACATTATGCAGGTTGTAATGTGGCTAAGATGGCCTTTGGGTGGTATACGGGGAACGGGGAAGTCGATACGAATAACGAATTATGAATGACTATTGACGAATGATGGATTCGCTTCGCTCTATCATTTTACAAAACAGATAGGGCAAGGGCATGGCCTTTATGTAGTTCTTCAACCTCGGCGATGCATTCCTCGATGATGTCCAGGGCGGCATCCATTTCTTCCCTGGTAACGGTCAGCGCCGGTGTGAGTGTCAAAATGTTGCCCATGGTAAGCTTAAAACTCAAACCCTTTGAAAGTGCGGCATACATCACTGCCTCGGCCTCATCCCCGGCACGTTCGCGGGTTTTCCGATCCTTGACCAGTTCGATACCTAAAAAAAGACCCAGGCCGCGGACATCGCCGATCAAGGCATGCCGCTGCTTCATATCCTTCATGCGCTTCAGGGAATAGCGGCCCAACTGCCGGGCATGATCCACCAATTTGTGTTTTTCGATGTAGGCAATGGCGGCCAGGGCGGCTGCGCAGGACACCGGGTTTTTTTCATGGGTATAGTGACCGAGCGCCCGCTCAGCGGCAACATCCAAACCTTCCCTTGCAATCATCGCAGCCAGAGGGAGTACACCGCCCCCCAATCCTTTGCCGATAACAACCATATCGGGGATTACACCGAAATTTTCAAAAGTAAACATCTTGCCGGTGCGGCCCAGGCAATGAGGAATTTCATCAAATATCAGCAACGCGCCGTGACGGTCACAAGCCTGACGGATTTTTTGCCAGTATTCGGGCCGGGGAATGTAGGGTGTGCTGCGAATCGGTTCAGCAATAACGGCTGCGATGTCGCCTTCCTTCTCCAGGATGTATTCCACGTAGCGGGCGCAGATCAGGTCACATCCGCCGCGGTCCGAACAGCCGAACACGCAACGATATTCATCCGGTGGCGGGACGTGTTCGGTACCCGACAGCAAGGGTCCCATGCCCTGTCTGAAGACGGCCTCTCCGCCGATGGATATGGCATCCAGCGTCGCCCCGTGAAAGGATTCCCACATTGAAATCGTTTTGTGCCGGCCGGTTGCCAAACGCGCCAGTTTAAGCGCCATGCCGATGGCTTCGGCACCCCCCGGACAAAACAATGATTTGTTCAGATCGCCGGGGGCAATTTCAGACAGCTTTTTGGCCAGATCCACCGCGACGCGGTTGGTGTAACGGCGGGTGCAAAAGGGCAGTTCATCGAGCTGGTTTTTGATAGCGGCAATCACATCCGGGTTGGAAAACCCGACCTGATGGACATTGTTGCCATGAAAATCCATATAGCGCCGTCCCTGCAGATCCTCGATGTAAATCCCTTCGCAGGCGCGCATGGCGTTCAGACATGGGGTGGATAGGGACTGTTTTAAGAAATAGCGCGCATCCTCATCCAACAGCGCCCGGCTTTCCGCATTGATTTGGGTCTCCTGCCATGCTTTCCGACGAGCCGAGAGATTCACATCGCCTTCCGATTTGTCGAGTTTTGTCATCGTCAACCACCGTTTTTGCTGATTTCAACAGTCAGCCTTTATTTTTAACTGCTCAGGGTTGCATAAGTCAAACAAATATTTTTAGCTTGATTTGCGTCTCCTGGGATTGTCATAATGACAACAATTTCGAAATATCAGCCCTATCAAGATTTCTGTAAAGGAGACCGGCAATGAAAAGAGACAAAAGAATTGAAAGAGAACAGGGGGATGTAAATACGACCGAATGCCGCAGAAAATACTGGAACCGGAATTTGTCCGACAATGCCAGGAAGTGGTTTGATGAGGACGCCGAATATTTTTTGCATCAAAGCCTGTCCACGCCGGTACTAAACGTGCTTAAAAGTGCACGGGGTATATACATCGAGGATATGGACGGGAAAAAATATATCGATATGCACGGCAACGGCGTTCATAACGCCGGATTTAACAATCCGGCCGTGATTGACGCCGTGAAAGCCCAACTGGATGAAGGCATGACGTTTTGCCCACGGCGCTATACAAATGTCGCCGCCATCAACCTGGCAAAGAAGCTGGCGGAGATAACCCCCGCCGGGCTGTGTCGCTCTCTTTTCTGCCCGGGCGGTTCGGAAGCCATCGAGATGGCCATCATGCTGGCCAAACAGGTAACCGGCCGCTTTAAGACCCTATCCTTCTGGGATTCGTTTCACGGGGCAGGCTTCGGGGCGGCAAGTGTGGGGGGGGAAGAACATTTCAGCGGTGGATTCGGGCCCATGGCACCGGGAGCGTTTCGGGTTGAATTTCCCAATTACTACCGCAATCCCTGGGGATTTTCGCGACAGGAAGAGGTGGATGCGGAATGTTTGCGCCAAATTGAACTGGTTTTAAAACGGGAACCTGAAATGGCCGCCGTCATCGGGGAACCCATTTCCGCCACCCCGGTCATTCCTTCCCAAAGGATACTGGCAGGGGGTCAAACAGCTCTGCGAACAATACGGCGCTTTGCTGATTTTCGATGAGATCATCGAGGGTTTCGGCCGCACCGGCAAGATGTTTGCCTGTGAACATTTTGTGACGCCGGATATCCTGGTGCTGGGGAAATCATTCGGGGGCGGGCTGATGCCCTTTGCCGGGATCATCACCCATGAAAAATTTAATATTTCTCCGCACCGGTCCATAGGTCATTACACTCATGAGAAAAACGCTCTCTGTTCAGCCGCCGCACTGGCTGAGATTGCTTTTATCGAAGACCATCGTTTGCCTGACCATGCGGCTGAGGTGGGACGCTACGCTCTGGGAAGATTAACAAGTTTGACGGAAAAGCATCGCCTCATGGGCCAGGTTGCCGGACTGGGCCTGCATATCGGGATCGATCTTGTCACCGACCGTAAAACAAAGGCAAGGGCGGTGGATGAAGCTGAGATCATCATGTTTAAGTGCCTGGAAAAGGGTCTTTCCGCTAAAACCATCGAGGGCAATATCCTGACGTTGCGACCGGCCCTGATTATTACCCGGGATGAAATGGACCGGGCCATCGATATTATCGATGAGGCGATCGGGGAGGTTGAGCAAGGTAAAAAGTATTAGGCATTCTTTTTGCATAACTTTTAGTTATACACAACATATAAATTATTCCTTTGACTTATTTATCCAATATTTATTAAAATTAATTATTTACCTCACTATAATTCCGAGAGATTTTTTACCACCGGTCTTCCCACTGTAAAGACCATAACCGTAAGTCGGAGGTGTAGCTGCTATCGAGCCAATTTTCATTTTATTGCTGGGCGCCAGTGCGTATGTCGGCTGGAATATCGGCGCAAATGATACGGCCAATTGCATCGGCACGGCGGTGGGTTGCGGACTGGTAAGTTTCAAGAAAGCAGCCATACTGGTTGCCGTCTTTGTGATCATAGGTGCCATGCTCCAGGGCGAGCAGGTCATGAAAACCATCGGCAAAGGTATCGTCAAAACGGATTTAAACTATCTTGCCGTCTGTGTGGCGTTGATCTGTTCCGGATTTTTTGTGACCCTGGCGACGTTTTATCAGAATTCCCACGTCGACTTCCCAGGCGATTGTCGGAGGAGTTACCGGAATCGGTCTGGCGGTAGGTGCTGAAATAGATTATGCCAAATTAGTTGTCATTGCTGAAAGCTGGCTTGTTTGCCCCTTACTGGTCATGGCGCTTTCCTTTGGATTAATGGCTGTGGTGAGATTTATTCTGAATAAATTCGGCAGCCGGTCCCTTCTGTTCCAGCAGGCATTCGGCTGGTTGGCGATCCTTTCAGCGTGTTACGTGGCCTATT
This sequence comes from uncultured delta proteobacterium, assembly GCA_963723215.1. Lineage (GTDB taxonomy): Bacteria > Desulfobacterota > Desulfobacteria > Desulfobacterales > JAFDCJ01 > JAFDCJ01. Next base: position 22,581 of record CAVRQG010000002.1, on the reverse strand, counting down.
CCATGGGCGCCAACAATGCCGGCAACGCCGTGGGGCCCATCGCCAATCTCAATATTTTTCCGCCAAAGGTGCTTTTGCTGATCGGTGGGGTGAGCATTGCCGTGGGTGCCATAACCTACGGCGAGAAAGTTGCGGATACCGTCGGCAAGGGTATTACGCCCCTTGACATCCCAAGCGCATTTGTTGCTCAGATCTCTTCCGCTTTCGGCATGCATCTTTTTTCTATGTTTGGTATTCCGGTTTCCACCTCTTCCGCCATTGTGGGTGCCGTGGTTGGTGTCGGTCTCCATAAAGGTGCGAAATCGATCAGCAAAAAAACCATTATGACGATTCTGGTCGGTTGGGTGTTGACCCCAACCCTGGCGGGAACGGTTTCGTTCGTTTTATACCGGGTGATAAACTATTTCTCGACTTGAAATTACCTGCGGGCTGTGTTAGATGAACCCTGCTATTTTAATGCTCCCGAAAACATTGAAGGAGATTGTACTGGTGTTTTTCAAAAAAGAAAAAGAGGTCATCGAGCTGATTTTAAAACATCTCGAACTGGTGGAAGACTCTATAAAGACCGGTATCCGAACCATTGAGTTTTATCTTGACGACAATATCAGCGAGGCCAAGGTCTTAGGCCGCAAAGTAAGAAGTGAAGAATCAGAGGCGGATATCGTCCGTTATGAAATTCGGGATAAACTATACTCCGGGGCCTATTTGCCGTTGCTGCGGGAGGACATCTATAAGCTGATTGAAAGCATTGACAAGGTAGCCAATGCCGGCGAAGCCTGCTGCGATTTTTTTTTGAATCAGCGGCCGGTGATACCCGATGAATTGAAACCCGCTTTTCTTGAGGTTGTCAGAGAATCCTTGGGGATTATCGATAGTCTCAAACTGGCGATTTTGTGTTATTTCAAAGGCGAGTGCAAAATTGAGACGGTACGTGAACATACCCGAGAGGTCGGGATGCAGGAGTCCCGGGTTGACAAACTCGAGTGGGATTTAACGAAAGCCATACTGACGTCGCCCATGGACCTCGCCAACAAGCTGCACTTAAGACTTTGTCTGGAAAGTATTGTCGAAACTTCCGACCGGGCGGAAGATGCCGGGGAGCAACTGGAACTGGCGACACTGAAATCCATGGTGTAGAAATGTTTGTCTCATCGGCGAATAGCCATATTCTCACAAGATGATGGACTAAACCACACCTGATTCTTCAAATTTCTGTATTTCATCTGCCGAGTATCCCAATTCCAGCAGTATTTCCGTTGTGCTCGCGCCAAAATCCACCGGCGGGCTGCGAACCGTCCCCGGCGTCTCACTCAATTTGACAGGCACACCGAGGGTTTTTGACATTTTGCCATCTTTTTCCTTGATCTCCACCACCATTTCCCGTTGTTGGAAAAGCGGATCTTCCAGCACCTCTGATAATGACTGGACCCGTCCCCAGCAGATATCCAAATCGCCGAGGATAGCATCCCATTGATCCAGGGTTTTTTGTATAAATGCATCGCGCAGATTATCGATGATTTCTTTGCGGCGCTGGTCATCATACTGCAGCTCTGCATATTCGGGTACACTCCAGAACATCGCATAGTTGCCTCCAGAAACGGTTTTCGACAGCCCCTATGGAAATAAACCTTCCATCAGCCGTTTCATAGGTATTGTAGCAGGCGTAGCGATGGGACAAAATACCGTCGGCACGCAAAGGTTCCCGGCCGGTGAGCTGGCGAAAAAACAGCGCCGCAGGAAGAAACCCCACCATACCGTCGGTCATGGAGATATCAATATATTGTCCGTTACCGGTTCTGTCCCGGGCAAAGAGTGCCAGAAGAATTCCAATGGCGGCATTCATGCCGCCGCCGGCAATATCGGCAATTTGAATCCCCGGGATGGACGGGGGCCGATCCGCTTCGCCGATGAGATTGAGAACGCCGGCATAACTCAGGTAATTTGCATCGTGTCCGACACGATCACGAAACGGTCCGTCCTGACCATAGCCGGTAATCGAACAATAGATTATTCTCGGATTGATTTTGCGAACCGTCTCATAGCCAACTCCCAATCTTTCAACAACTCCGGGCCTGAAACCTTCCAGCACAACATCGGCGTTTTGGATCAGACGAAAAAAGATTTCCTTGCCTTTCTCGGTTTTCAGATTCAACGACATGTGCTCTTTGTTGCGGTTGATCAAATTAAGAAAGAGCCCGTCGGCCAAAAATCGCTTGTCTTCGACAGCGATGACCCGGGCGCCGTGATCGGCCAGGATCATTGAACAATAGGGGCCGGGCAACAAACGTGAGAGATCGATTACGGTTATACCGGACAGTGCACCTGTGTTGGACATCGTCTCCTCCTTACTCTGAGCTCTGAGTTAATGGTTATCTGTTATTAGCAAAAGACACTTAATGCAACTGAAATGCTTTGATGACGGGTTTGTTTTCTATTAACCAATAACCAATAACTATTAACCTTACATAAATTCTGCTTGCAGAATTTATTTTCCCTTAAACACCGGCTGTCTCTTTTCCATAAATGCAGTAACCGCTTCCACGACATCCTCGGATGGTAAGGCCGCGGCGTTTTTTTGGGCCACATACGCCAAGCCGGCATCGATTCCATGATCCCGACTGTGCAGGATGACTTCTTTGGTCCCTTGGACCGTCAATGGCGGGCATTCAGCAATCCGGCCGGCAAGTTCTCGGGCTTGGGCATACAATGCTTCACGATCTTCGCAGATCCGAGTAATCAGACCCATCTGCAGGGCTTCTGCGGCAGTAAAGTCCCGACCTGTCAATGCCAGTTCTCTGAACCATCCATGTCCGATGATGGTTGGCAAGCGTTGCAGGGTGCCCAGATCGGCGATAATTCCCATGCGGGTTTCCCTGATACTGAAAATGGCATCCTCGGTGGCCATACGGATATCACAGGCGCTTATGAGGTCGATACCGCCACCGATACAATGGCTGTGAATGGCCGCAATGACCGGTTTGCGGCATTGTTCAATTTTATTGAGGCCCCCTTGAAGTTCCAATATCGCCTTGCGGGTGGCTTCCCGTTGATCGGCAGCTTTGCCGCTGAGCAAAGATCCGGCTTCCGTGAGATCGGTGCCGGCCGTAAAACTTTTGCCTTCAGCCTTGATGATCACCACCCGGATGGCTGGATCCTGATCGAATTTGTCTAAATACTCCGACAATTCCTTGAAAAAAAGAGTTCCCATGATATTGCGTTTTTCGGGGCGGTCCAATGTCAACCAGGCAACATGTTTATCCGTTTCAGCTTTGAAGTGGGCGGTTGCGCTCATACCATGTCCTTTCTTTGTTGATTCGAATAATTGATTTGTCCCCAATTTTAGTGATTCCGAAAATAGTTGAATCAGCAGTTAAAGTCAATTGGGATATGAACAGCGCCAAAAGATAATTGATCTGAATTGGCGTCTGGGCTATGGTGCTTTGTCCGTCGGAAGTAATTTGCGGCATTTGTGGGAGCGGCTGCCAGCCGCGATAAACGATGGCAGCACGGTGCTGCTGAAATATTCGCGGCTGGAAGCCGCTCCCACAAGGACAAAACTGTATTCTTGAAATAAAGTCTGATTGATAGCGCCTTCTTCTGACAACATGTTGTCAAAGAAAAATCCGAAAAGGATTTAATTTGCGATAATGGCTGCAAAACCATCTGAAATACGATCGGAATCCGTATTCGGCCTGATCTACGCCGCTTCGGCCTTTTTGATCTGGGGACTGAGTCCCGTATACTGGAAGGCCCTGGATGCCGTGCCGGCCCTGGAAATCATCATGCATCGGGTAGTCTGGTCGTTTCTCCTCCTGATGGGTCTGATCCTGTTGCAGCGACGTCAAAATGAATTTCTAGCAGTTTTGAAAAACGGCCGAATGCTGTTAACGCTCATGTTCACTGCGATAATTGTTTCCGCAAACTGGCTTTTGTATATTTGGGCAGTCAACAACAATTATCTGATAGAGGCAAGCCTCGGATATTACATTAATCCCTTGGTAAATGTCGTCTTGGGGTTGGTTTTCTTGCAGGAACGATTGAGAAAGCCCCAGATTCTGGCAGTACTGCTGGCTGCCGGTGGTGTAATGTATCTGACCATCTCTTATGGCCGGTTTCCCTGGATCTCGCTCACACTGGCTGTGAGTTTCGGGTTTTATGGCCTTATCCGCAAAGTTGCTCCGGTGGGGGCCCTGGTGGGCCTGGCAGTCGAAACCATGCTGCTCTCGCCGCCGGCCGTCATATATCTTATCTATTTGAATTCCCAGGGAGCCGACACCATCTTGCGGGTGAGTCTTAAACTTGATTTGCTGCTAATCGGCTGTGCCCCGCTGACGGCTGCTCCATTACTGTTCTTTACCCTGGGCGCCAAACGGTTATATCTTTCCACCCTGGGATTGATGCAGTATATCGGTCCCAGCGGCATGTTTTTGCTGGCCCTATTTTATTACAACGAGCCATTCTCGACGGCCCAGGTCTGGACATTCGCCATGATCTGGGCGGCTTTGGGAATTTATTCGACGGATTCTGTGATCTACTATCGGCGGGAAAGATGATGGGTTTTGGGTTGCGGGTTGCGGGGAAGGGTTGCGGGATTGGGGGTTGCGGGTGTTGGGAGTTGGGGAAAAAGGGCAAAGGGCTATAGCGACATAGAGGAATTGGAAATCTAATATGGAACCTGCCATGCCTGAAAGATTTCGTCCAGAGTTATTCCAAGCGCGATATGAACTGATTCAAAAGATAATTGATCTGAATCGGGGATTGGAGTATAGTAAAAATTTTGCTGAAGTGGGTATTTCTTACGATAATGATTCTGCATCAAGGCCCTTACGGTTTTTTTCTTACGGGAGGTTTAATATGACAAAACAGACATTCAAGCGGATGGTTTGGCTGCTCTGCCTAGCGGTTGCCCTGACGGCATGCAAAGAAAAAATTGAAATTGTTGAAGTGGTTCGGTCCATCAAGACCCTTACCGTCAAAGAGCAGGCTAGTGAGAAGATATTCAAATTTTCCGGGATTGTCGCCGCGGTCGATTCATCCGGGCTCAGTTTCCAGGTCGGCGGGCAGGTGATATCTGTGGAAGTGGACATCGGCGATCGCGTAACAAAAGATCAGGTGCTCGCGGTTCTTGATCCCGAGCCCTACCAGTTGGATGTGGATGCGATCCAGGCGGAGCTTATAAAGGCCAAGGACAATGTTGCCAAATCAAAGGCGGAGTATCAGCGCCAGAAGCGAATCTTCAAACAGGGTGCGGGCGCACAACGGTTTGTGGAAGTCTCAGAATATGAATACAAGGCCGCCCGCAGCGCCGTAGATTATCAGATTGCAAGGCTGGACCAGGTCAATCGCAATCTGCGCAAAACGAAGCTGCTTTCACCCTACGACGGCACCATCGCCTGGCGGTCCGTGGAGCCCAACGAGGAGGTGCTTGCCGGGCAGAAAATTTTCGAAATAAATGCCACGGGGAAAATGGAGGTTGAGCTGGCCATTCCGGAAAACACCATCGACCTGATACACATCGACGATCCGGCGACGATCACCTTTTCCACACTGCCGGGCGAGACCACCCAAGGCCGTATTTCCTACATCGGTTCGGCTGCCGTTAAAGCCAACGCTTTTCCGGTCAAAGTGGAGCTGAGTGATCCGAATGAAAAAGTCTTACCCGGCATGACCGCCGAAGCCAGTCTCATTGTAAAATCTGAAAACCAGAAGCCCGGTTACATCGTTCCGCTCCAGGCACTGCTGCCGGCCCCGGAGGCGGACCGGGGGTTTGCCTTTGTGTATGACCCCGGGACTTCGACGGTCAAAAAAACGGCGGTTAGCTCCCGCGGCACAGAGGATAAAGAAGCAATCGTGTCCGAGGGTCTGGCGGCCGGTGACATTATTGCCGTGGCCGGGGTGAGTTTTTTGGCCGACGGGATGAAGGTCAAACTGATGAAACAGTAGTGTAAGGGTTCACGGGTTCAAAGGTTCAGGGGTCCACAGGTTGATAGGTTTAAGGGTTCAGAGGTTCATGATTGGATTATAGTCATCGAACTGCATCTGTGATGCATGTTTACGGTAAAAGCGCCAGCTTCGCCGACTCTGATCCAAAAGTTGGAACCAAATTGGCGATTACTTGAGAAAATGAATATTTTTTGCGAGGACTTCGGGCCCTTTGCCTTCTTTGTCTTTAACCCTGAACGTTGAACGCTGAACCTGTGAACGATTATAAAGTTAATGCACAGAAAAAAAATTGCGATGTTGACATAATCTTTATTGCCCCTGATAGCAGAGGAAAAAAATGAAAGGTATCACCGCATTTGCACTGAATAATTCGCGCACCGTCATCATGACCATCTTTTTGATCGTTGTCGGAGGCGTCTATGCGTTTATGGCCCTTCCGAAACTGGAAGACCCCCTCATTACGATTCGCGAAGCGCTGGTGGTGGCAAAATATCCCGGCATGCCGGTGGAGCAGGTCGAACGCCTGATTACCCGACCCATTGAAGAGAAAATCCGGAGCATGGGGGAAGTCGATAAGATTAAGGATTCCACATCCAAAGTCGGCCAATGCCTGATTCATGTGACCATCAAAGATGAAGTGCCCTCCGAACAGCTGTCGGCAACCTGGAAACTGCTGCGCAACCGCATGAGTGATGTCAAATCCGAGCTGCCGGAAGGCACCGTCGGACCGATGGTCGACGATACTTTCGGCGATACGTCGGTGGCCACCATCGCGCTTTGGGCCGATGGATTTTCCATGGCGGAAATGCATGAAACCGCCCGTGAAATCAGAGAGCGCCTCAACATGCTGAAAGGCATGTTGAAGGTCGATCTGACCGGGGTGCAGGATGAGCGCATCTATCTCGAGGTGTCCAACGCCAAGGTCGCCCAACTGGGCATCGATACCGCAGACATCGGCAAAAGTCTGCGCGAGCAAAACATTCTCTTGCCCGGCGGCAGGATAAACCTCAACGATGTGGACGTCATCGTCGAGGTCCAGGGCCGCTTCACGTCCATCGAGGAGATCGAAGAGGTGCTCATCCCGATTTCCGGCACCCAGGCCACGATTCCGCTGCGTGACATCGCAACCATCAGAAAGGCCTACGAGGAGCCGATCAACAACCCAGCTTACTACAATGGCCATCAGTCCATTGTTTTAAGTGTTTTTATCCTCAGGGGGGTCGATGCGGTTGAGTTCGGTGAGCGCTTGCAGCAAGAAGTCCAGGAGATAGAGAATACCCTGCCCTGGGGCTACGTGCTCGAATTTGCCACCTACCAGCCCGAACTCATTAAAAAAGCCGTCAGCGGCATGGTGGTCAATGTGGTCGAAAGTGTGGCCATCGTTCTGGTGGTGGTTATGCTGCTGCTGGGGCTTAGAACCGGTCTGATTGTCGGCTCGTTTATCCCCCTGGTCATGCTTTTCGGTATTTTGACCATGTACGCCCTAGGCATCGATATGGAACGGATGTCGCTGGCCACCATGATTATTGCCCTGGGCATGTTCGTGGATAACGCCATTGTGGTATCCGATGACATTAAAGTGAATATGGAAACGGGAATGGATCGCAGGGAAGCGGTTTTAAAAACCGGCAACTCTTTAGCGGTCCCCCTGCTGACCAGTACGCTGACGACGGTTTTTGCCTTTGGACCGATTCTGCTGCAAATTGGTTCAACGGGTGATTACACCTCCTCGCTGGGTTCGGTGATGATTATTTTGCTGATGGGGTCGTGGTTTTTTTCCATGTTTTCCTCCACCAGCATGTGCTACTGGTTTTTAAAGCCAAAACCGGCCACCGGCGGTGATAAGCAGCAGCAGAGCGATCCCTACCAGGGCAAATTTTATCAGATCTATCGTGGGATCCTGAAATTCTCCCTGCGCTATCGGTTCCTGGTGTTGGCCTTTACGGGCGGCGTGTTTGCGGTTGCCATCTATGCGGCAACGTTTATACCCCAGGCCTTTTTCCCGAGCGGGGACCGCAACCAGTATTTGATTTATCTCGACCTGCCGGCCGGAACGCGCATCGAAGAGACCGACCGGACCGTCAGAAAACTCAGCGCCTGGCTGCAGGATAAAGAAAAAAACCCAGAAATCACCGGAACAATCGCCTATGTGGGCAACGGCGGGCCGCGGTTCTTTCTCTCACTGGCGCCAATGGACCCGGATCCGCTTCTCGGCATTTTTAATCGTCAATACCGAGACCAACAAAGAGGTGCCCGAACTGGTCACGCGTACCAGTCAATACATTCTGGATAATTTGCCCTAATGTGCGCGGCAGGGTCAAGTCCATGTGGCTCGGCGGCAGTGAAACCGGCCTGTTTCAAATTCGGCTCAGCGGCCCCGGATTGGAAGTGTTGCAGGAGCAGGCCGAGCAGCTGATGGCCGCGCTGCGGAAAATCCCCGGCAGCATCGATATCAAACAGGATTGGAACAACCGGGTGTTTACGGCCATTGCGGATGTCGATCAGGCCCGCGCCAGCCGCGCCGGCGTGACATCCAAGGATGTGGCTGATTCCCTGGACTTCTTTATCGACGGTGCGACGACCACCGATTACCACCAGGGCAATGTTCAGATCCCCATCGTCGGCCGCGGCGTCCTGGCTGAAAGGGATTCTCCTGAAAGCCTGGCCACCCTGGGCATCCGGTCGGCATCCGGCGGCAGCGTGCCCCTCAACCAGGTTGCCGATGTGTACACTGTCGGTGAGTTGAACCGTATCATGCGCTACAATCAGGAACGCACCATCACCGTCAGCGCCAAAAACCAGGTACTGAAGGCATCCGAGATCTTTGCGGCCCTTACGCCGACACTGGACGGGATGGAATTTCCGAAAAACCACCACTGGGAATTAGGAGGCGAGCTGGAAGACTCGGCTAGAGCCCAAAGGAACCTGGCCAAATGGATGCTGCCGTGTTTCGGCGGCATTATATTTCTGCTGGTCTGGCAGTTTAACTCCATCCGGAGAGCCGCCATCATCATCCTGACCATGCCGCTGGTCATTGTCGGGTCAGTCGTCGGCCTGCTGGCCATGCAGGCCGATTTCGGTTTTATGGTCATCCTCGGGCTTCTGGCCCTGGCCGGATCGATTGTGAACAACGGCATCGTGATGATCGATAAAATTGAGGAGAACCGGCGCGACGGGCAGACACCCTATGATGCGGTGGTCAATTCGGCCGTCAGTCGGTTCAGACCGATCCTGCTTTCGGTGTCAACCACCATGCTGGGATTCTCGCCGCTGATCATCAATCATGATCCGCTCTTTTATGGCATGGCCTGCGTCATGTTTTTCGGTCTGGGCATCGGCAGTTTATTTACGCTGAACTATGTGCCGGCACTTTACAGCATCTTTTTTCGGGTTAAAATCCCGGCAGATAATGTGCCTGGCTAAACCCAAGAGGGACCTAAGTGCTTCAATTCATGATTACGGTAACATATTAGCCGTACTATTTTTTTCCCACAAGGGCACTAAGCGTTGAATGGATTCGATCTTTGATTTCTTTTATTTGACAGGATTTACAGGATTAATGGGATTTTTCTCACCTACGGCGAGATACTCTTAGGCCAAAGGCCCTTATATCCAGATGATCCCTTAAATCCTGTCTGGTATTTTTTGCTTTAATAGAATCCATTCCTTAAAGTTTATATTAGTGTATTTATGAATCTATGTGCTAAGGCAGCAAATCCTGCCGCGCCGCTTTCATGGGGTTTTCGGTTTTGCGATGCTATTCATACAGCTCCGGCCGTCTGTTGGGAAGAAAGTAACGCATGCGGTGATTCCTGACAGCGGATAGATCATCGGATTTCAGATCGGCCACCAGCATGCCCTCACGGCCGGTGGTGTCCTTTGCCAGAATCTCGCCGGCCGGTCCGACAATCACTGCCAGCCCCGGAAAATCGAGCCCGTTTTGATTTTCTCCGACCTGGTTGCAGGCGACAATAAAAACGCTGTTGTCAAATGCTCTGGCTGTCAAGTGGCGCAGCCATGAGGCCAATTTTTCCGGAGGGGTTCCCCGGGGTGAGGCATGGGGCATGAAAATGATATCGGCGCCGTCAACCGCCATACGGGTGGAAAGCTCGGGGAAATGGGCATCATAGCAAAGTTGAATACCCAACTTAACCCCTTCAACCTCGAATAAAGGGACTGAATTGCCGGGAGAAAAAATACTACGTTCCGGTGGTGCGATGTGTATTTTGCGATAGATCCCTGCAATGTTTTGCGGTGTGACGACCAGATGGCTGGCGAAGATACGGCCTTTTTCATCTTTTTCGGCCATACCTGCCAGGATTACGATCTGATTCTCCTGGGCCATTTGGACCAGACGCTCGCTGACAGGCCCCGGAATTGATTCAGCGCAACCTTGAATCTCCGGTTTAGTGCTGTAACCGGTAACATTCAATTCAGGGAAACAGATAAGATTCGCACCCTCTCTTTTAGCTTTTTTAATCCAGGGAAGCATTCTTGCCAGGTTGTGTCGCACCTGGCCGACAGCTGAATTAAACATGACGGCTGCGATACGAATGTCTTGCATGGGTGGTAACTTGTTGATTGGGTTGATTGGTTGATTGGGTTGATTGGTTGATTGGGTTGATGGAGTTGAGTCAGATTGTATGGATAGTTCATTCCCGCAACATCGCAACACACAACATACAACCCGCAACCCGTCACACATCAAATTGAGCCCTGATCTTAAACACCTTGGTTGCCGGCAGATTGAGTATATCGGATATGCCGGTTTCTTTTGCAATTTGTTTCAGATTTTCATCAATCTCGTCCATCGAAGGGGCAATAAACGTGAACCAGACATTGTATTTATTATCACGCTGGTAATTGTGAGTGACTCCGGAATAGCGATTAACGACGTCGGCAAAGTCGTCAATTCTATCTGCAGGCACCCTGGCGGCACACAGCGTGCTGACAAAACCGAGTTTTCCGGGAACAAAATTGCCCCCAATTCGCCGTATAATGCCGATTTTTTTTAACCGGGAAACCCGTTCCAACACTTCTTTTTCCGTCAGGTTTAATTCTTCGGCCACCGCAAGGTAAGGGCGTGAGGTAATCGGGAAATCCGATTGAATCCGATTTACGATGCTTTTATCGATTCCGTCTAATTCCTGCATGCTTGTGTGCCTTCTTGACTGTTGGCTGAATTTTCATCTTGATTCTAATGTTTGGAAATTTATCAGTTTCAATGGGGGCGACCGTCTATTTTACAAAATGTGTTTCTGTGATGCTTATATTTACTTTGCGGTTTCGCGGACCGTCAAATTCGCAAAAGAAGATTCCTTGCCAGGTACCCAGTACCAATCGGTGATTTTCGATGGCAATCAACTCCGATGAACCCACCAGGGTTGCTTTGATATGGGCCGGAGAGTTGCCCTCCATATGATGATAGTTTGCTTCCCAGGGGATGACCTGGTTTAAGACCGTCAATATGTCCGATTTTACACTGGGATCGGCACTTTCATTGATGGTTACCGCGGCCGTAGTGTGGGGGACAAATACCATACAGAGACCTTGATCGATCCCCGAATTTCGGATTAAATTATTAATATCTGAAGTGATATCAATAAATTGTGTCCTTTTTTGTGATTTGACCGCTATATTCATGGATGCCCCCAATTGAGAGTTATCTTGTTTATAGTTTAACTGTCAGTAAGTACTAAACAACGGAACCGATCCTCTCAGTCCTGAACTTTTGCCACCGGCCACAAAAAAAGGCCCTGCGTGTTCAGCAGGACCTTTTGTTTAAGCAAAAATATCGACCACGGGAGTTAGATTAGACGCAACCCGTCGGCTTGGGTAGACCAGCCATCTTACAGGCTCCTTTTCCGGGTCCGGACGGGAAAAGCTCATAGATGTGTTTTAATTTAAAGCCGGTAACTTTCGAAAGGACGCGCACCATCGGTGCGATCCCGTTTTTCTCGTAATAATCACGCAGGACGTCGATTACTTTTTGGTGTTCATCATTGAGTTCATCAATACCTTCTTCTTTTTTTACCAATTGGACCCACTCTTGGCTCCAATTCTCATATGAATCTATAAACCCGTCTTCGTCGACCGTGAAACTCTTACCCATGAATTCTACTGTTGGCATTTAATCATCCTCCTTTAGTAATTTATATTTTTTTTAGGCCATCAGCCTATTGGACATCGTTTTAAAAGATATTATCTATATGATTCAGCCGCCTTTGTCAATATTAAAAAAATCTAATATTCCTTTGGCGTTTTATTCAACTGCTCAAGGGTGAAGACCGGGCCGTCCTTACAGACGAATTCCCGCCCGATGTTGCATCGTCCGCACATACCGATGCCGCATTTCATACGATTTTCGAGGGACATGATAATTTTATCATGGGAATAGCCGAGTTTGTCCAGCACCGGTTGAGTAAATTTAATCATGATCGGCGGCCCACATATGATCGCGTAAGTATCATTACCGGCGGGGGGTGCTTTCTGTTCGGTGATGGTCGGCACAAATCCAGTGTTATATTTCCAGTCCGGATCATTGGTGCCATCCACCGTGATATGCATATTGATGTCATCTCGTTTTTCCCAATCCGTCAGTTCGTCCCGGTAGAGAAGCATCCCGGGTGTTCTGGCGCCGTAAATTACATGAATATCCTTGAACCTCGAACGATTGGCCGGATCGAGCATGTATATTATGGAAGACCGCAGGGTGGTGAAGGCAAATCCACCCCCGATGATCACGATGTTTTTGCCTTCCAGGTTTTCCCATGGATACCAGTTGCCCAAAGGTCCGCGTATTCCCATGACATCGCCGACTTTCATGGCGTGCAAGCAGGAAGATACTAACCCCACTTTGTTGACGGTGAACTTGACAAACCCTTTCTCACTGGGAGAAGAGGCGATTCCGATGGGGATTTCTCCCTTACCGGTCACGGAAAGTTCGGCGAATTGACCGGCTTTGTAATCAAATCTGTCTTCATCTTCTGAATCTAGAAAAACAAACTTGAATGTTTTTAAATTGTTATCTTCGGTTTCGATGGTAATATCATCGATACGAACCGGATAAGGTAAATATGGATTTTGCACGTTAACCCCCATTAGAATTTAATGACGAATGAATATTGAATAATAGAAGATTCTTGGATATTGCTATCGGTCATTTATTAAATACCTTAATCTTTCTGTTCTCATGTCTCTGAAATTTGTCTAATAAATTAGTGTACTAAACCACAAAGAATTTTTTTTGTGTCTTCGTGCCTGTGGCTAACTTTAACCATTTATGACCGACGCGATGCCCCTTGAATTTAAATCGGAAGTATTCCTTAATTCGTCATTCTCAATCGCTTTATACTGCGCAGGTGTCTTTGGCGGAACCATAATTGTTCATCAGGTCGCAGACGCGGCGGATATCGATATTCACGGGACATGAACGAATACAACGTCCGCATCCAACACATTGAATTCCAACTTCATATTTGTCCACATAATATTTCAATTTGTGCATAAAGCGCTGGCGCACCCGGTGCAGTTTGGTCCCGCGGGGATTGTGACCGGTGCCATGCACGGTAAACAGCGGGTACATGCAGCTGTCCCAGTTGCGCATCCGTATGCCCGCCTTGCCGCGGCTTTCATCCTGAATGTCAAAACACCAGCAGGTGGGACACACAAAAGTGCAGGTCCCGCAGTTTATGCAGGAAAAAGAGACATCTTCCCAGAAGGGAGCCTTGTAAAGTTCGTTGGTGTCGGTTTCCTTTAATTTGTCAGTGTTTACCACAGCCGTTATTTTTGCTTCGGCTGCCTGCCTACCGGCATCAATCTGTTTGGCGGCAGTGTCGGCATCGACCGTTGTCGTCCAGCCGGCGGCATTGAATAATTCCTGACCCTTTTCAGTAAGGATTTTTGCCAGATAGTGATCTGCAGCGTCCACCAGCAGAATATCCAGCCCTTCTTCATGGTATGGACCGCAGCCGGCGGTGGTACAAAAGCAACTGCCACACGGCGCGTCACATGCGAATCCCACCAGGGTGGTGGCCTCACAGGATTGGATCCAATAGGGATCTTTATACTCAGGGGTATCAAAATTATGATTAACCAGCACCAAGGCTTTGGCATCGCAGGGACGAATCCCGATGACGGCTCGCGGAGAATAGTCTTTATCAACCTCTTTCATGATGTGATGATCTTCCGCCGATTCATCCAGGGAGTATTCGAACATCGCTTCCGACTGAGGGTAGATGATGGACTTGGGCGACAGACGGGAATTTAAATATTCCAGATCCGGTGATTCATCCTTGGCCAGCTCTTTAAAATTATGAAACTCCTCTTCTTTGACCGGGCCGAAAAGGCGGTATGACTTTTCGAGCTGTGCGAGCCCATTTGACCAATCGTCTTTGCTGATTGAAAATATTTTCATTGAAATGCCCTTTTTCGTCAGTTGTTAGTTGTTAGTTGTTAGTTGTTTTCACAATAGACAACGGACCACAGACAACGGACAGTTCCTATTTTATAAATTCATCCGGATCCCCGGGTTTATACGTATCCAGCGGCGGACGTACATCCAGTTTCATACCCGCCTCCCAATCGAACAATTTAAGGCAGTCTTGTTCCAGTTTGCGGGTCAACAGCCGCATGTTAATACCCACCGGACAGGCTCTCTCGCAGGCACCGCAGTCCGTGCACCGACCGGCGCAGTGATAGGCCCTTAAAAAATGGAATGTTTTGACATCAATGGGATCCTGGCTTTTGCCCACCCACTGAGGTTGTGATTCATCCACAAAGCAGAGTGGGGCAATAACACAGCGGGCAGGCATTTCGGCAGGCATAGCAGCGAACGCAGGGTGAGAGGAGGTTCTCAAAAAAATCCCATTTTTCACCCGGTGACATGGCTTCGATTTCACGAACATCCGCATAACGGTCAAGGTCCGCCTGTTCTTCAACCAGATCGGCAATCAACTCATCGTATTCCACCGGGTTGCGATGCGCGCAAAGTTTACAGTTTTGCTGGAGAACGTCACTTTTATTTAGAACCTTGTCAAACCCGTCGCCTTTTACCGTAATGTTGTTTTCGTCTTCGATGACCTTCCCTGATCTCACCGTCAAACATGGAATTAATTTTGCGTTTATCGATCATCCCTTTACAGGGTACCCCGATGATGACGAGTTGTTCCCGCTTTATCTTGTTTTCGATGATGTGGGTAACGATGTTTCTGGAATCGCATCCCTTGGCGATAATCCCAATTTTTTCCTTGCGATCGGTCAGGTAGTTGGTCAGATTAATTCCGCAGTTGCTGTCCCAGACCAGGTTTTGGATATCTTGCTCCGTCCTGGCAAAATACGGTTCATTCATCATGGGGACGGTACCTTTGCGGAAGCCGATCACCACATCAACTTTGCACTCTTTGAGGAGCCTTGCGGAAACTTCCTTTATTTTTTCAATATAACTTGTCATCTTAAGCTACCTTAGCCTTTGTTTTTAAGAAAGTTTGGTTGGGTCCTAAGGCCTTGACAGTGTCGGTGACTTCTTTGACCACGGTCACGAATTTCGTGGATTCAGCCGATGAGACCCAGGAGAACTGAATGCGGCCGGGTTCGATCCCCATATGCTCCATCAGGTTTTGGAACAAAGCGAATTTGCGTCGAGCATAGTAATTACCTTCCAGGTAATGGCATTCACCGGGATGTCACCCGGAGACCCAAACAGCGTCTGCGCCCTCACGCAGTGCCGCCAGAAAGAATTTGGGATCCATCCGCCCGGTGCAGGGAATGCGGATGACCCGGATGTTGGCAGGATACTCCATCCTGCTGACGCCGGCAAGATCTGCGGCGCCATAGCTACACCAATTGCACAAAAACGCCGCAATTTTTGGTTCCCAGTCAGACATTGATAGTTATCTCCTGTTTATTAGTTTATTGGTTTATTGATTGAATGGATGATTAGGTAAATTATGGTCATAACTTCAGAATGATACGATTTTTGGAACATGAAGTGTCCAACTGTTTTGTAAATATGGGATAACTCCATATTTGCCACTATTTAACCAATCAACTAATCAACCAATCAACGATATCTGAATTAAGAAAAAAAATCCATTAACTATTAAATTAATCAATCATTTAAACAAATTACACAGCCTCACTCATGGTGAAGATCTGTGAAAAGATCTGATTATTGTCAAAGCCTTTTAAATGGATGGCACCGGAGCGGCAAGATGCCACGCACAGACCGCAGCCTTTGCACAAAACCGGATTGATCTGGGCCCTGCCGGTCCAGGGGCCGTCCTCGGCAAAAAACGGCGCCGAATAGGGGCAGATCGATACGCAAACCCCGCATTGACTACACATGGCCGGTGCGGTTTCGGCCACGGTGCCGCTGGTATGAATGGTCTTGCGTGCCAGGAGGGTCATGGCGCGTGAGGCCGCCGCGCGACCCTGGGCGACGGATTCATCAATGGGTTTCGGGTAATGCGCCAGGCCGCAGAGAAAAACGCCGTCAGTAGCAAATTCGGATGGACCCAGTTTGGCATGGCGCTCCACAAAAAAGCCGTCATCGTTTAACGGTACTTTGAAAAAATTGGCCAGTTGTTCATCTTTGTTGGGTATGATCGCCGTGGCCAGGCTGAGCAAATCGGTTTCTATCTGCACGGCTCGACCCAAAATGGGGTCATGGGTATTTACCAGAAGCTTGCCGTCTTCCAAAATCACCTCCGGCTTGTTGTCAAGGGTGAACCGCATGAAAATCACTCCGGCCTGGCGGGCTTCTTTGTAAAGATATTCCCGTTCACCATAGGTTCTAATATCCCGGTAGAGAATAATGACGCTCATCTCGGGATTCAATTTTTTTAATTGCAGGGCATTGTCAATTGAATGGGTGCAGCAAACCCTACTACAATAAGGGCGTTGAGGCTCGCGGGAACCGACACACTGGATGAATACCGCCGTGTTAAGTCTTTTTCAGGCCGGGGTCCCCGTCGATAAATTTTCTGTCCAGCTCAAGACTGGATAAGATGCGGGGATCATCTCCGTAATGGTATTCGTCCGGTTTTAAGGGCGATGCGCCGGTGGCCATGACTGCAACACCGCACGCCAGTTCCTCTTCGCTGCCGTTGGAAGACAGCGTGGCTTCGAAATTTCCGACAAATCCCTCAACCTTGGAAAGGCTGGTGTCCAGATGGACATGGATGTTTTTATTTTTTTGGACTTCCTCGATCAACTCGGATAGTTTTTGCTGAATCTCTTCGCCGGTCACGGTTTTATAGAGATTTAAGGCCTGGCCGCCAAGCTGGGGGCTGCGCTCGATGATGTGAGTTTCATAGCCCTGATTCGCCAGGCTTTTGGCCGCCGCCATACCGGAAATGCCGCCACCGATCACCATGGCCGTTTGATTGACTTCAAGTTCGGCTTCCTTGAGCGGTTCCATCAGGGTAACCTTTGATACCGCCATGCGCACCAGATCTTTGGCCTTTTTGGTGGCGAAATCAGGATTGTTTTTGTGAACCCAGGAATCCTGGTTACGAATATTGGCCATTTCAAAAAGATATTTGTTCAGTCCTGCATTGATCAATGTTTCCTGGAACAGGGGCTCATGGGTTTTGGGTGTACAGGCAGCGACCACGACCCGGTTTAACTTTTTCTGCTTGATGATCTGTGACATGGATTCCTGGGTATCCTGGGAACAGGAATACAGGTTGTCATTGGTATATTCCACATAGGGCAGTGTTTTGGCATATTCGGCCACCGACGGCACATCAACGACACCGGCGATATTAATACCGCAGCGACAGACGAATACGCCGACCCGCGGCCGTTCATTGGTGACATTGGTTTCCGGGATGACTTCCGGGGTTTTGGTTTCGGTGTTGCGGGCGGAACTCAGTATCTCACCGGCTGCCGCGGCCGCTGCACTGGCGTCCACCACTGCCTGGGGTATGTCTTTGGGTCCTTGAAAAGCGCCGCAAACATAGATTCCTTTTTTAGAGGTGGCCACCGGATCAAAGGTGTCGGTCTTGCAGAAATTACCGGCCGTCAGTTCAAGGCCCAGACGCTCGGCCAGTTCGACGGTCTCGGGCGATGTCTGCAATCCCACCGACAACACGATCATATCGAAGGTTTCCAATTGTAGCTGGCCGCTTTCGTCCACATAACGCACCGACAGATCGTCGCTGCCCCTCAGTGGATCAATGGAATGGACCCGGCTGCGCAGGAAACGAACCCCCTGTTTTTCCCGGGCTTTGTCGTAAAACCGTTCGAATTCTTTGCCATGGGTCCGCATATCCATAAAGAAGATGGCGCAATCAAGGTCATCACCGGCGTGCTCCTTGGCAATGACGGCTTCCTTGATGGCATACATGCAGCAGACCGAGGAGCAGTGCGAATTGTCGCAGCGGTTCAAATCTCTGGATCCGACGCATTGAAACCAGGCAATCTTTTTGGGTTCATTGTGGTCGGAAGGCCGCACAAGATGGCCGCCGGTGGGACCCGAGGCGGACAAGATCCGCTCCATCTCCATGGAGGTGATGACATTGGGGTGTTTGGTGTAGTTATAGGTATCGAATTTTGATGGATCAAAGGGCTCAAAACCGGGCGCCAGAATGATCGAACCGACGTTCAGTTCGATGATTTCATCCTGCATGGAATGATCGATGGCATCCACCCCGCAAAAATCCACACAGATTTTACATCCGCCGGTTTTAAAATGAATGCACTTGCTGCGATCGATGGCCGGTGTGTTGGGGACCGCCTGGGCATAGGGTACATATACCGGTTTGCGGCCCTGCAGACCCACATCATATTCAGAAGGGATGGGTTCAGTTTCGAGAAGGGTATGCTGCTGTTTGATTTTATCCAGGGTGATGTGGCCGGTGGGACACACCGATGCGCAGGCGCCGCAGGCGATACATAGATCCGTTTGCACATGAAAGGGCGTATCCACGGTCAATCCAGCCCCCTTCCGGTCAATGTGATGGCGTTGGCGCCCATTTTTTCACAGGTACGGGTGCACAATCCGCAAAGAATGCAGGTGTCGTCTCCTTGCTCAAAGCGCGGTGCTTCGATCCCATATTGCTTGGCCAGATTCTTTAAAACCGGTACATCCGGACAGCGGGCCAGCAGCAATTCCACGATTAACTTGCGGCCCTGGTGGACCGCCTCGGAATCTGTCTTTATCTCCATACCATCCCATATGGGATAGTTGCAGGCGGTCACATAGCGGGTGCGGCGTCCGTCGAAAAGCTCCACCGTACACAGTCGGCACATGCCGGCCGGTTCAAGCGCTTTGTGATGACAGAGGGTCGGAATATCGACGCCGTATTTTTCGGCTACCTGGAGGATGTATTGTCCTTCTTCACCCTGGACTGTTTTTCCATTGAGTTTAAACGTGACCATCGCTGATTTCCTTTAAATTTTATTCTTCAGTTGCGGGTAAGAACACAACTATCTGACAACAATTGCATTAAATTTGCAGCCATCATAGCAAATGCCGCACTTGATGCATTTATCCTGGTGAAGCTCATGCGGCTTTTTCTTTTCACCGCTGATGGCGTCCTGGGGACATTTACGGAAACAAACCTGACATCCGGTGCAGGCTTCCGGGTCAATTTCATAGTGGAAAAGCGGTTTGCAGACCCCGGCCGGACATTTTTTATCGCGGATATGGGCTTCATATTCATCCCGGAAAAAGAGAATATTGGTTAAAACCGGATTGGGAGCCGATGTTCCCAGGCCGCACAATGAAAATTTCTGCATCATGGTGCCCAGTTCTTCAAGCAGTTCGATATCGCCCTGCTTTCCGTTTCCTTCACAGATCCCGGTTAAAATGTCCAACATCTGTTTGAGACCCTCACGGCAGGGATTGCATTGACCGCAGGATTCATCTTTTAGGAAATCTACAAAATAACGGGCGACATCCACCATGCAGGTATCCTGATCCATGACGATCATCCCGCCGGATCCCATGATGGAGCCCACTTTGGCCAGTTCATCAAAATCGACCGGCAGATCTAAAAAGCGTTCCGGGATACAACCGCCCGAGGGGCCTCCGGTTTGGACAGCCTTAAATTTTTTCTTTTTGGGAATGCCGCCGCCAATATCAAAAATGATGGTGCGCAACGACGTTCCCATCGGGACCTCAACCAGTCCGGTATTGATAACTTTGCCGACCAGGGAAAATATTTTGGTTCCCTTGCTTCGTTCGGTCCCAATCGACGAATACCACGTTGCACCCTTGTTGATAATCACCGGTACATTGGCCCAGGTTTCGACGTTGTTCAAGTTGGAAGGGTTCTGCCGGAACCCTTTTTCCACTGTATGAACATACTTTGCCCTAGGACGACCGGGATTGCCTTCCAGAGAAGCCATTAAAGCCGTGGATTCACCACAAACAAATGCGCCTCCGCCCCGGCTGATATGAATGTTAAACTCAAAGCCGGTACCCAGAATATTTTTACCCAGCAAGCCCATTTGTGCTGCTTTTTGCAAGGCAATGGTCAAATTTTTAACGGCCAGCGGATATTCGTGGCGTACATAAACATAGCCTTCGTGGGAACCGATCGCTACGGCACCGATAATCATGCCTTCCAGAACACTATGGGGATTGCCTTCCAAAAGGCTTCGATCCATGTAAGCACCCGGGTCGCCCTCATCCGCGTTGCAGATGATGTATTTTTCTCCTTTTTGCCGACGACAGGTCTCCCATTTGATTCCGGTCGGGAAGCCGCCGCCGCCGCGACCGCGCAGGCCTGATTTTTTGATCTCATCGATAATTTGTTTGGGTTTCACATCGAATAGCGCTTTGGCCAGGGCCTCGTATCCGCCTTCGGCAATGTAATCTTCTATGCTGGTTGGATCTATTAACCCGTTGCCACCGAAAATCACTCGCTGCTGAAGTTTATAAAATGGTATATCTTCTTCGAACGTAATTTTCTTTTTGGACGCTGGGTCTTTAAAAATCAAAGACTTCACCAATTCGCCCTTTTTAAGCGTTTCTTCTACAATTTCAGGTATATGTTTTTCTTTTACCTGGGGATAAAAAATTCCTTCAGGATGAATGACCATAATCGGCCCTTTTTCACAGAAGCCATGGCAGCCGGTCAGCTTAACCTCTACCTTTTTGTCTAATTTCTGCCTCTTCAGTTCATCCACCAAGGGCTTGATGCACCTTGGCAGTTCCATATGCACCGCAGCCGGAACCCGCGCAAAGCGATATTAATTTCATTTTTCCTTTGCGGCGTTTGCTTTGGAGTTTTTTTCTGAATTCTTCCAATGCTGCTCTATCTACTAGTTTTGCCATGGTCCCGTAAAACCTCCGTTACCCCTTGCCTTTAAGAAGCCTGTTGGCCGTAGTCATCAATCACTTTCAGCACGCTGGAACGATCGAGACCCCCGTGAGTATCCTGGTTGACCGTGATGACCGGTCCTGAAGCACAACAACCGATGCAGCGAACAGCCTCCAGTGTAAAAAGTCCGTCACCGGTGGTCTGACCTTCGGTGACTTCGAGTCTGTTTTCCAGGGCGTCCTTAATTTTTTCTGCGCCGCGCACATGGCAGGCGGTTCCCGTGCAGACATTAACGATATATTTGCCGCGCGGTTCCAGACTGATGGTTTTATAAAAAGTGGCGACGCTGTAAACCAGACTTTCCTTGACACCAAGCTTTTCAACCAGGACTGGAATTACTTGAGGGGGCACATAATTGTAGATGTCGCTGATATCCTGCATGATCATCAGCAGGGCTTCACTGTTGGCGTTATAGCTTGCAATGATTCCCTCAATTGCTTTCCAATCGATCTCAACTGTAGTTTCCATTGTTCGACCTTTTAATATCGTATCAACATGGTTAAAATATCTTACCCATTGATCCTATCTCTCAATTACCCCCGCTTTTTTGGAAAAAGGAATCCAGAAGGATTCTAAGCGAAAAAGCTGCGGGCATGGTTATGTGCTTGTCCATTATTTTATTTTGGTTTCTGTGCAACGGCAATGTTTCTATCAGCGGGCTACTCAATTCAATCACTAAAAATCTATGCTAATATCATTTTGACGGAAGCATTAGCCGGCTGCCTCAAGTACCACGGGACAATTTTCAACACATGCACCGCATCCGGTGCAACGATCTTCGATGATAGTGCGGGCGCGTTTTCTAACCTTGACTTTGAAATTTCCGGGGGATCCTTCTACACTTTCAAGGTCTGCGTAGGTGATCAGTTCAATGTTTAAGTGCCGGCCGACCTCGACCAGTTTCGGTGAGATAATTCACATGGCACAGTCATTGGTAGGAAACGTTTTATCCAACTGGGACATGACACCGCCGATGGAGGGCGATTTTTCCAACAGGTATACATAATACCCGGAATTGGCCAAATCCACTGCGGACTGCATACCGGCAATCCCGCCGCCGACCACCAGTACCGAACCTTTTACATCTTTTGCCATTGCTCAATCTCCTGCAAAAAATTAACCTGAATTATCACCGGCAATCAATTCGCCGGGTCTTTTTACAAAAAGGCTGAAACATACATTCTGAAACCGAGGTTGTCAATAGAATTTGCGGATTTCAGTCTCGGAAAATTAATGACAAGTAAAAAACCCCCCGACCCCATTTGCGGGCGGGAGGTTTTTAAATAAGGGCGGGGTGATTTAAGCT
>CAVRQG010000001.1:42500-103739 GCA_963723215.1 uncultured delta proteobacterium | reverse complement strand
CAATGTCATGGTTATTCGCATGGATGAATAGGATGTTAATCCTATTTTGAGCTGTCACTTTTTGTCTTTTGAGAAGTCTATGTGGAATTTTTTGTCAAGCCAAACCTCGCAGAACCTGTGCTAATATGGCGCGGGGTTCGTCCTGACCGTCAAGTTTGATAAAGCCATATATATCCGCCATTTCCAAATAAAGACGGCGACGTTCCTGTAGATATTCAACCGACTGAATATCTTTCTTCCTTTCAAATGCAACCCTCTCCGGCAGGTCAATCAAAAAGACAATATTAGGACTGGGCAAAATCTTCAGTAAGGTTCCAAGTATCCGATGAGTCATACCCGGGGTCCAATTTGCTGTTAGCGAGGCATTAAGAACAGTATCAAAGACATACCGATCAATGATTATTCGTCTCCCAAAAAAGCTTAGCAATCCCACTTTCATCACAGCCTGAAAAACATAGTCCAAGATCCATACAAAGCCATAGACGCTTGACAGATATTTATGTCTGCTGCTGGTACAAAACTTACGCTCCCGATATCGCGAGTAATTTGCAAACTCGTCAGTACCACGCATAAAAATAGCCCTTGCCATAGATTTCAGGGGCTTTAAGATAAACGGCTCATGATATGAGTGAACATATTCAGTAGCAGGATAACGTTTTTGAAGCTCATGCAATAGTGCCTTGCAAAGTTTTGTCTTTCCTGACCCATCGATACCAATAACATTGATGAGCCTAAAATCCGGCTTTGACTGGCTCACTTTTGATAGTGCCCTCATAGATTCTTTCGAGTTGCTCTATAACCCTGTCCCAGTGGTAGGGCATAACTTTTGCCGGGTATTGATAGATACTCCTTTGATGGTCTTGTTAACCGCACTCAAAATGTCACCATCGGTGCCACAAAATGTTAATCCTTCCCCTGCTTCGAATATTCTTGGCAGGGCGCTAAAGGTGGTCGTAAGGACCGGTAAATTGCAAGCCATTGCCTCCAGCACGGATATGGGCATATCAATAGCACCCACCTGATTATAGAAATCTGGAAGTTTGTCGCCAGTGTCTTTCAGAGGGAAAATGTATAAATCTGCCATCTTATAAAATATTGAAATATCGTCATAAAATTCGTGGAAAATTTTTATTCCGGCTTTCTGTAGATTTTTCTTTAGCTCTTCATCCGCGGTCTCAGTGATACCACCAACAATCACAACTTGGACATCTTTAATCATTTGTATTTCTTTAAATACCTCAAGGTTCCTGTTGGACTTGAAGTGCCCAACATGGAGGACAATTCTTTTGTCCGAGGTCAGTCCGAATTCTTTCCTAATATCAAGTTTTTCAGCTTCACTTATAGGTTTAAACCTTTGGCAATCAACGCCATTCGGTAAAAACTGAACATGGCAACCTCTTTCCTTAAAGAAATCTTCGAATCTGGCAGATTGAGTTAAAACCAAATGAGGTTTTAAAAGTGAAACAGCCCACTTACTGTATCTTGAAAAGTATGGCCTCGTAGCGGATACGATAGTTTTTGCGCCATTTCCAGAAAAGCGCTTTGCAACTCTTAAAATTATCAGACTACGAATGGTAGGGCCATGAAGGTAATGGATTATTTCCGGTTGAAAAGATCTAAGTCTACTACAAAACGATTTTTTTATGAAATCCTTTGAATTGAAAGTAAGAACATCATATCTTAATGATAATTTATTCTTGATATTCTTACTGACATTTTTCATTCCCTCGTCAGTATTACCGGAAAAGTCGCCCAATAAGCAAATACGCATTACATATTCCTTAGCTCAAAGCGAAGTTCAGTTGGCCCGTTTCACCGGCCTCAAAGCATTACCCGCTTTGAGAAAAGTCCAGTCTCCCCTTTGAAAACATCTGTTGAGGGCTGCAATAAATCGCCAAAACTTGTTCAGAAGCGTATAATAACTGTCTTCCAGAAACGAGCCCTGGCGAAATCTGCATGGGCGATATCTCCGGACGATGGCTTTATGCTCTTCATGGAGTACCTCTTGAAGCCGCGCAGTCTTGGAACCTCTGTGCATCCTTGCCACAGCAATTAGCATTTTTGTCTGCCGGAATGTCATTCCTTTACTGGCAGCTCTGATCCAGAACTCCAGGTCCATACAGAAGGCAAGAGTCTCATCAAGATAGCCGATCCTTTCCAGGACGCTTCGCCTAAAAAACACGGCAGGTTGACAGCTTAGCTGACGACCGTAAAATAGGGTTCGAAAACGGTACAGTGGGTTCTTCCTTGAAATAATTATTCGTCCCTTGTCGTCAATCATACTGAAGTCGCCAAAACAAAAATCGGCTTCTGAATCGCTACTAAATGCTTTACCAATTATATTAAGTGATCCGACTGACAGCAAATCATCCGAGTTTATCCAGTTTAAAATTTCACCTGTGGATTGATTCAACCCCTTGTTAATGGCATGGGTTTGACCTTTATCCGGTTCACTGACCCAAGAGGCCAAGCGGTTTTCATATTTTTTTATAATTTTAACTGAATTGTCAGTGGACCCTCCGTCGATGATGATATACTCAAGGTTTGGATAATCTTGATTGAGTACACTGAGAATCGTTTCTTCCAGGAATTGGCACTGGTTGTATGATGGCGTTATGATGGATATCTTAGGAAAGTTCATAGTTCAGCATTTTGGGTGAATGAACAACGGTGTGGCTCTTTATTTATCTTTTCCGCAAAATAATAATATCTTGGAGATGATCCATCCCCACTGGAATAATATCAACCACCTCAAAGTAATTCGACCACATTTCATAGATATAACCGGAGGAGATAAACGCGATACCATAGCCGGTTTTAATATCTATAGGATCAAATATAAACCCTTTTGTATCAATCTCCGCCATACCATAAGCATAGTCTGGAATTGGTTCGTCATCAGACAGTTTAAGCCCTTGCTCCCCGGATAAAAAAGGTTTGTAACAGTAAGGTCCAAGTGTGGAAATCACCGCATAGCCGCCACATATAAGCATCCGTTCTAATTCCGCTAGCCATCGTAAATGAAGGTCTTCTTTAAGATGCGAAAAGACAGATACCGAATAAATAAAATCGAATTTGTTTGATTCGAAAGGCAAGGGGGGTGTATAATTGGATTTAAACACGAATGCAAAAGGAATATTGACTTTAGACCAATTTACTACTTCATCATCGACATCCACACCTGTAAGCACATTTTTTTTAGCCCACTCATCAAACCAACGCAATGTCCTTCCGCAACCACAACCAAAATCCAATATTGAGTTAAATTCCTCAATACTTTTCCCTTGGGTTTTTCAGTACATTCCGGATATCATTGTAACATTGTCTTCCCGAGCTTAAAAACTCTTTAACAGTACCGGCTCCAATTCTCTTTCGTAGATAAAAAGGTGGTATTGAAAATTTTTCTTGCTTCTCATATTTCTCTCTCAACAGCCTGTCCCTTCTGAGCGCCACAGGGTTCATATAAAACATGAATTTTTTCAGCCCCCTTAATCTTCCATCAACGAATTTCGGCAGCATACTTCTAACAAGCCTTTTTAACTTCTTAGATCTCCTTCCATGCATTTCTCATCCCCATTGAAGTTTCTTAACTATCAATTGCAACAAGTAATTTATCTAATTTGTGTACCAATAGAACCATATCTATATTTTCTTATATTTTATAAAATTTTTTTTTGATTTTAAGTTTTCTTTTATAGAAAAAGATGTAATTGGTTCCCCTTTGTGAGCCAAACTAAATGTAAACCAAAAAAGTGGCCAAAAAATATTATTGCTACTATATGAAATATTTTCGAATAATGAAATTACCCCAAAAATAATTAATATAGAATAAAATATTGAACTATAAAATGTGTCATTCCCCTGTTTATTAATAAAACTTATAACATAAAATATAAATATGCCGATGAAAGAAGTAAATCCCAAAATGCCAGCACCCATTAGTTGTGCTGTCCACTCATTATGAGTAGTGACACCATATTTATTAATAAAGTGAGTATAACCAAATCCAAAAAAATTACCCTTTATTTCCATTAAACTCAGTATTAAATAATAATATCTTTTATAGAAGCTGGCATCGTACAGAGGGAAGAAAATCAATTCAATTCGTTGAAAGAAATCAACTGACTGATATTTCTGTAACAAGGGTAGTAAAATAATCAACAATATGCAAAGAAATAAGCCGATAAAACCACCTATTACAACTCTTTTTTCTTGCCTACAAATTAAGTACACCACGGTCAGAACTACCGCTAACCATGATGCACGTCCGCTACTAATAACAAGTAATACTATCATAATTATAAGAGGTATCAGATAAATGAAAATATATTTTCTATTCGCCATCATCAAACTAAAAATTAAGGCTATAGAGAATGCCTCTAAGACTAGAAATGGTATTAGGTCCGACCCTCACTTCTTCATCTATAAAATAAAACCCAGCCGCTCTGGATTTAGATAAAATACTATCAAAGGAGATAACGAATTTACCTGGCTCTTCCTGAAAAAACATCAAAAAAACTAAGACAAAAGAAATAAATATCAATAAATGAATTGCGGTAAAAATCTGCCCTTTGTTAAAGGGAATATTTTGAACAGCAAATGTTATAAGAAAAGGATATAAGATAATTTTTAAGATCATATTAAATTCTATTGGATCATTTTTTACAGAAAATAATGAAACTATAAATAATAGAATAAAGCAAATATCCTTCTTTAAAAATACTATTTTCTTTTTTCTTAATATCAGTGTTGAAATTGCAAAAGGCGTGATAAAAACCATTAAAATAAATCCGAATGAAAGATTATACCAATAAGTAATTAACCATAAATATAATAATTTTATTTGCATTTTTTAAGACAAGAATTGGAGCACAATCAAATTAACTAATAAGCAATTTTCTTAATAATGCTTCTAAATTAATCCCAGCTGATAAACAATTTTTAATTAAATAGATGCATATATGAATGTAAAGATACTCAAAAGAAAAATGGAGTTATAGGTTTTTGGTCTCGATAAAATCGCACTAGGTTAACCCTATCAAAGATATCTAATTTGCCACCTTCAGTTGCATTAACAATTCTTCTGCCATTTTCTTCGAATATAATTTTTGCCATCGTATACGCGACTTCGCTTTGAAGTAAATCAGGCAGTTGCCACTTTTCGCCCTCGGAAAAATAGTTTGGATCAAAATGATTACAATCTTTTTTACCCGACACAACAGTTTGGTTTGGTATACCTTTTGTAGAAAAATAATGGTCACATCCTATTAACGCTACATCGAAAAAACCCAGATGAAATGCCAACTGCATAGCAACAAAGGTGACGGTTGTACCTCCGTAAATACTAATTGTACAATCTTGAGCAAAATCTCTTAATTTGTCATTAGAATGCAAATAGGTAACATTAGGTCTTGAGCGAATATACTTCATCCCCTTGCTATCAAGAAACAGGGGCATCTTAGTCTGATTATAGAAATCCGCATTCTGCTCGATGACAAATGGATTGACAGCAACAATACATGAAGGAGTGAATTCAGATATATCAAAAAGCAAATTGATTTTATTAAGTCCAAAAATGAATATATTTTTTAATAGTTTTAAATCGCTCTTTAATAAAGATGGTCCGTTGCATACAATAATAGCTTTCTGATTATAATATTTATCTTTTATAGCTCTAAGTTTTTTTCTTAACGCCACGATTCGATTGTGACATCCCATAATATCCTACGATAAATTATACCCGCTGCGCTGTAGTACGGATTGTTTGTGTTCAAGCGTCTCTTTCTTTTTTTTTCATCAATTCCTCAAACTTTTTCATTAGCATATTTATTCTTTTTTTTTATATTTTCTTATATTTTAATATTTTATTTTATAGAAAGCAGTAAAGACTTTTTAAATTATGCTTTGCTATCTGTAAATGCCCACTGGTATATATTTAGGATTCCACTTTCCTAAAGGCATCCCATTCTTATCGGACTTAAAATAAAATTTTGAAAGATTCCTTTTCAAGTATTCGCAGTTATGATATTTTTCTAATATTTGTGCCGGATCGGTAGAATCATCATCCGCCATGCCAAAAAATTGTATTAAGTCTTGGATAGAAAAACAATACCCTTGTGACGGCTCATGGAGCCAAGTTTCATCTTTTTCGGTGGCGGAGGTTGTCACAGCCCACCGAGCGTTAGGTATGAGAACTCTCTTTATTTCATTCAAGGCCAAATTCAGCATATCAAAAGGAATATGTTCCAGAGCAGACAGCGAAACAACAGCATCATAAGTATTTTTCTCTATTTCAGGCAGATAGCAAAGATTGCCGGTAATCCACCGAAGTTTTCCTATTTTTTGATTTAATAACCCATGTTTTTGGCGCCAACGCTCATGCATTCGTGTGTAATATCTTATAGACCATAATTTGTATGGCAATGATTTTTGTACCATAGTTCTAAAAGGATTTTATTAAATAGCTGTACGTTTTCGACTCGCTTAATGTGGTCAATATAGCTGGTTTGTTTAACACCTTCTAGTCTTTGACTATATATTATAGCTTACTTTGAGGGTATATGGTGGTTCGGATAAGCATAAATCAATATTGATCACATCAAAGCCTAATTCAGCCAACAAAATTTTAACCGCCCTTTCTCCTCCTCCTGCATCTAGTATTTTAATACTTTGGGGCCAATTTTTGACACGAGAATAAATCCATGTAAGATCAGTAATGTAATGCCATCCGATTTGTGATCTATTTGTTGTATGGAGAAAAGATTCAATAAATTTAAAATCTGAAGTATTAATCATCTCTTGTGGATCAATGAGGTTATATTTATACATTTATAACTCTATTTTGAAAATGGCATTTATTTATCTTCTATTATCAGCAACAACGATGCGGAGGGTCTATATGTAGAAGGCTCATTGTTAGGGGGATAGAATCGGTAAACTACGTCTGGTGTCTCAACTAATATTTTCCGATCAAAACATTTAATTGGATTTGGAATAGAGGTATTAACTATTACCCCAGAATCTTTTATTAAGTTAACCCAGGATCTAATTTCAGATTGCACTTTTAAATGAATATTTTTTATAATTGGGCATAAATGAATAACTGATGAGATTAATAACTTTTTCCAGTTAGTTGAGATATCAATAGTATGTAATTGCCTGCCTCCTGGCTTTAGCACTCTATTCATATCTTTGAATACATCTAAACGACTTTGAAATGGTATATGTTCTAAAGTAGAAATGCTAAAAACGCGATCAAAGTAATGGTCAGGGTATTTTTTCGAATAATTACCAAAAGGTTCAAACACATATTTTGTGGATGGATATTTAAATGGAAGTTCTTTAGGATCACCCATCTCGACCATATTGAATCACCACTTACAAAACCAAAATCATCACCAATCCAAGACTCAACACGATATTTTTCATGAAGATATTTAGGGAAAAGGCTATAGCCGCCTCCAACTTCAATAACAGTTTGACCGAAGAAAAATTTCCAGCAAATTCTATCCATGGGCGATTATGAGCTTTAATTCCCCATTGATCGTTGGTATATCCTGGAAAATCATCTAATTTATAATTACTGTGTTTGTATTGAAAAAGTTGATCAACTGTGGCCAATGATGCATGTGTGAGAATAAGCATGAATAAATTTCTCAAAATATGTATATTGCTTTCTTCTCTTAATATATATTAAATAAAAATAACGCCCGCTATATAGAGTAAAAAGATGGCAAAAGGTGGAAGAGTAGTTGTTTTTTCAAAAGACCAAAAATTTAAATTAAAAGCATTATATGTATGCTTCGCTGAGTACCAGCCATAAAACCCAAAATATCCAACAATAATACCAACAGGAAAAGCATAAACACCAATAAATTTGAACATGATAAGGCTTACAATAACATAAATTATTCCAGTTACTCCATTGGCTATATGATTAATAATATGATTTGTCAGTGCTATATAAATTAATATGCATTGCACCAAATCGCTCAGCAAAAAAACCCAATCCTAACAAAGACCAAAGCATTGGAGGTGGGAAATTCAGCATTACTTCCAATAAATTTAAGAAGGGGCCCACCAATAATCCCTAAAACAATGAAACCTAATACATAGTCCAATGGGATAGGGTCATCCCCCTTTTTGCCAAGCTGTTCCAGATTATTTTTTTTGCCTTCCGAAAAAAGGCGGGCCAAAGCCGGCAATTGCTGTAAAAAGGGGCCTGAGAAAAACTGATTGACAGTTTGAATTAATCGTAACGCCAAGAGATACGTTGCTACGCTTGCCGCTTTTTCGATCTGCGCATACAAAATTCCGCTGGCCTGAATTAATCCATAGCTCATAAAAATACCAATCCCGCCGCGCCAGGAACTTGGCCATACAGCCTTAAATACCTGTTTATTTTTCCTTTTTTTTAAAAACTTTTTAATCGACCGCTTTCTACATTTCTGGATAGCCACTAGGTTTCGAAATATATTTAAGGTTTGCCATCCCTGGTGTGCAACGACCATGCCCAATAGGCCGCCTCCGCACATCAACACTAGGCAGCTAGTTATTATAGCGCCAATTGAAGTAATAGTTTGCCATCGTCGAAGCAATGCGACTTTGTTCACGCCTTTAAGGTAAGAATTGAAGGTATTGCCCCAAAAAGTTATTGCGGAAACAGCGATAATCACCCCCCAGGCGACCCACGCTGAATAAGTATTGTTCACTAAAGAAATTGGCTTAAATACAGACCAAGTACCTAACGTAATAAGAAGAAATATCCAAAAAATATTAAGTCGGACATAAATATAGCGCATTGTAGAATAAATCTCTTCTATGGCTGTCCAATTTGGTCGACAAAAGTTTTTATCTGTTGGATTTTTCAAAACAATAATCTCAGCCCCACCCATTGCATACGCAATAACCCGGGAAAAGGTAGGGCTAAAACCAATATCAACCAACATTTGTAGACTAATAATAATCATAAAAAGATACCAAAGTGATATTTCCTCTGCACTAAACCGGGTTAGAATCAACGGAAGGACGACAACTAAACTGAGAGATTGCCGAGGAAGCTTCCCCAGGTCATAAAAGTGGAGAGTCCCAAATTCTATGAAAAAACTTTTTGGAATTGCAAATAGCCTTTTCCATATTTAAATAAAGCCTGTTGTGAAATAATGAGTTTAATGTAAAATCGATGTGAACAATTTAGTTTTGGCAATTTGGTTCATCTGATCAATTGAAATTTGAGACTTTCGATGAAATTCTCGTTTCTCCAGGAAATGATGACGCCTTCTCTTTTGGTACAATTCCTAAGAAGTGCATTCGCATTTTTTCGCGGCAGTATGCTCTGACATTGAGTCGCCAATAAAGAGGCAACGGAGCGGATTATACCATCTTCTATATATAATATTTTTAGTAGTTTCCAATTTTCTTCTTGGAAAGCATGAACTCCCAAAAAGTATTTTGTAATCCTTTTCTTTTCCGTAATTATATTGATTTCATTTTGAGAAATCCCTGAAACTACAAATGCAGGGGTAGATGACTGATAGATACAACATCTCCAAGGTTTCAAATGCACCCTCAATGAATTCCGAGTCAATAACTTTCTGCACAACCAAATCTGATAATTTCTTTGAAAACTTCTGAATTTCTCTTTCGTCAATAGGCAAGTTCAGGAAAAGATTGTAGTAATAAAGAATTTTTTCGAATCGCAAAACTCCGCATTCTCTAAAAGATATTGAACTACTTTACGCTGAATATCAAGACCGTATTGTTCGAACATCTTGGCAAATGCTTTAGTTTCGATATCTACGGAGTCAAGTATAACGCCATCAAAATCGTAAAACACAGCCTGCCAAGTCATAATTCTTTGATTAAAAATTTTAGCCACGCGTTTCAAACTTAATTTTTCCAAAATTTGAAGTTTTGACAATCTCGTAAAAAGTCAAAATTCTCGAATTTCGATCTCATAACCTATTGAAATTATAAAGTGCGAATTTTGAAAATTGGCACTTTCCGTACTTTTTACGAAACCATCAAGTTTTAAGTGACATTATAATTATCCTTATCGTTTTAAATAGTAGAGCATCTCTGCTAAAATAAAATCTTCTTCCTCATCAATGTCGACAGCTTCAAGCTTTTCAATAAGAAACATTTGGGGCTTTAGGCCGACTCTATTATTTCCCGACGCAGTAAAAGACTGTTTTGAAAATATATATATATTCGAGTTGTCTTCATATAAAGGTGGCAAGTCTTGAGTGTTTATAAGTTCCTTTGGATTATGGTTCACAGGTTTACCATTATCCCAGTATATCCTCGTTTGAATTTTTGTAACTGAAAAAAGGGAATCATACTCTGATTGAAATTCAAAATATCGTTTGATGGCGCTGTTAAGCGTCTTTAAACTTAACAGCGGGTTTGTACTGTGGGTCTGAAGAATGTGTTCATTGGCCGAATATTTAAGGTCGTGTTTAATAATGATTTCATTGATATCATATCACCACAAATTTCCTTAGGCCGCTCAATAATCTTTACTTTGGGAAAATACTTAATAGCATCTTCAGCGATAGCGAAACTATCGGTATTAATGATAATTGAATCGACCAATTCTGATATTTCCAATATTTTAGCTACACAATGGTACAAAGGCTTTTCAAAAAAGATTTTCATATTTTTATTCGGAACTCGCTCCGAATGCCCCTTCATTGGCAAAAGCGCTGTAACTTTCATTTTTTCCCCATTTTTTGAGACACACATTTTAGTCTATTAAAGCCTGTTAAAAAGCTTTATTCGTGACCAATTTGTACCGGTTCAAAAGGTTGATTTTAGCTTAAAATCAGCCCATGTTTTGCGTCCATCTGTTTTTACTTAAACTTTTTTTTGCTCAGCCGCTTTTTTTTAACCGATACCTATCGCTGTGAAGGCGGTTCATTTTATGACTGGGCGTTAGTCTTGGCGCAAACAAAATAAGACGACTTCAATCATGATTTACTTCACGTACTACTAAACAAAATCAATACTACTACTGCTTCTTGATCGCCTGACAATTCAGTATTTACTTTTTTCCGTAGATAAAATTATGATGCTAAAGGCAGTTCTATCTGCTTGTGTTTTACTTTCTTTGTTCTTCGTGTCCCGGCTAATTCCAATAGCAGGGTGGCCAGTGTCGTAAATGTGGTTCGAACAACCACACCATGATGACTCCTTACACGAACCTGCTCGAGTCCTTCACGTTTTTTAAGAAGGTTGAAAGGCCTTTCACCATTTTTGCGAATATCCAATGCCTTTGACACAGCCTCACTGCCATAAAGAATACGTTGGAAACAACCGTTGTCAAAATCGATGTGTCGATACTTGGCACAAAGCTCAGAACGAGGACATTGACCGGGTTGAGCAGCACATTTAAATTCATGACCTTGTTCTTCTATCCCGATGTAGTTCATCGGAACCTCACAAAGCTCGTCAAAGGTTACCTGTAAAGTGTCGCGATCAACATTATCGGGAAGACACACTTTTGAATCCGGCGGTTTCACCAAATGAACGCCGCTTTGCTCAAACAATGAACCATCAGTATCATGATAGGCTTCATCGGCGGTGATCAACTTTAAATCCAGTCCGATCGCTTTGCCTAATCGCACCAGGGGTGAAAGAAAATGGCTGTCATGATGATTGGCTGGAGCTAACAGAGAAATCAACGGAATACTATGACCGGTGATGGGGTTGATGGCGGTAAGGGTGTGCATTCTGTAACCGATGACATAAACAGACTTGTCTCGTTTTTTCCGACGCACGCCGCAATCGCAGTCAATATCATCGTAAATGCGTATCTTCTTGCCTTTGATCGTTAATGTCGCCAACAGTTGTTGACGATCTACTGGCAGTTCGCTTGAGTCAACGCAATGCACCAAACTGTCATCGAAAAAGCCGTTGTCTCTGAGGTGATATAGAATATAGACGGTCAAATTCACTAGTTGGGCGAATGTTAAACCGGATCTGAATTGACACAGCTGGACGTGGCTGAGCATCTGTTTGCGGTTAAGTGGCAACCCGATAAAGGCCCGATTCTGCTTATTGTCCATACCGATGTATGGGCTGTGGTCCTTGTGGCCTTTATAGGCTTTGTCGTCACCACAAAATTTGCGATAGCTGATCTCCGGGTACTTGACTGCTTTGAGCAATTCGGCCCTCAGAAAATTACTGGGGAAAAGATCCCTCATCGCTGGCGCATAACCCTTATAGGCCAGAAGCTTATTGATAATTTGATTGTCGAGTAAATCATCAATGAATCTCAACTCTTCATCCTTGATATGCAAAGGATGGCGCTTTTTGCTGTTCAGTTTGAATAGCACGCTGTTTTGATGGCTGTCGATAAATCGCCCCATTTCATCTAAATTCATAATGGCAGCTGTCGGCAATTGGGTATCGATGCCAAGCAACTCCTCCACAGGAGTTGTAACCTCTTGTTTAAAATCATAATTTGCTATGGACGTAGGCCGGGACGTTCGTGCACAGCGTGCATAACCTCCTGTTGATGACTCACGATGGGTAATTGCCAAGGACCCATTTAAGAGGGGATGCCGAACAGATCAAATGAACATGTAGGGGATGGTCCCAAATTTAAATCAGACTATATCGTTGCATAATGATTTTTCTATACTTTCGAATATCCTCGACATCGGTTTTTATAAACTCGTACACAAATTTGTCATCGATCTCTCCATACAGATGCACGAGCCGATTTCTGAATTTTGTCATTTGCCTCAGATTATGCCCTAGCTGCTTTTGAAAAATTCCCGTTTCCTCTAACACAGTAAAAGAATCTCCATAATCCCTGGGCGCTCTGTATTGCTCCGCAGCGATAATATGATTGGCCACATCCAGACAGCACTCGATGCTGATTTGTAAATAATATTTTGCACTGCCGATCAGAATTTTGTCTTTTAGAAAGGCATTTTCAGAAACTTCAGCAATCTTGTCTAAAATCCCCAGATATTCATCCAGTTGAATAAATTTTCGTGATATCTTTTCAATCGAAACCATTTTTCAATCCTTCCTTTGTATCGGATTGGACTGCTATCTGCTCCAAATAGGTCCGCTGATAACTGTGGATAAATGGTAAAAAATCAAAATATGCACTGCGAAGGATCGTTTCGTAATCTATCCGGGCTTCATCGTCCCGACAATAAATTAGCAACCCCTCCGTAATAACTTTGCCTGCGACAGCCAGAGGAAGGGAATTTATTATGCGGACATCACTCGCCGGCCCTTGCTTAAGCTTTTTATCTATCTCCAATGCCAGGGTCATTTCCAAATCCAGCTTTTCTCTCCGAGATAATCGGGGCACATATATGCCAATATCCAAATCGCTGAAGGGGTGGGCCTGATCAACTGCATAGCTTCCATACAGATATGCAAAAAGAACCTGGGTATCTCTGAAAACATCTGTAGCAACATTAAAAATCTTTCTTTTTATTTCACTGTCTTTCATTGTGTACCAGCATTAAAATGCAGCTCCGCTCTCTCGGTTACAGATCCGATCAACATATAATATTCTGTTATTACTTTATTTATTAAAAATCAAGCTTTGAGGGCATCATCACAATTTATGGACTTAAAACAGACTGGTAAAATAAAGGCGAAAGAAAATTCTAATCGATTTATAGGTTCACTTTTGAATTGTTATGGCTTGAATTCTACAGTGAACCCAATGCACACATATCTTGCAGGCTTTACATTGTGTATAGATAGGAAGGAAGTGAAAAAGGTTAATATCCAATTTCGAATATTAATGATCGCCTCTAAACCAGCTTAATATTGGCCAAACTACCACGCATTTCATTACAAATCAAGCCATTGCAGAATTAGAGGCTCTGCAGTCGCCTCTTGCAGAATCCATAAATAATCCCTAAACCTTCAGTAGGATTTTTACCCAGTACACAATTATCAGCTATTGACATAAATATCTGAAAAAACTATATAAGCGGATATTCAAGAACAAAAGGAAATCGAATTATATGATGGTCTTAAACAACCTGTTTCCGGTGTTTGCCTTAATCCTTTTCGGCGTCTTGTTGAAGCGATGGCGCCTGACCGACGGCGTTTTTCTAAAAACAGCAGATAAGCTCACGTATTATATTTTTTTCCCCCTGCTGCTATTCTGGAAAATTGGTGGCGCTTCCACGGTGCTTTTCAGCAACTCGGGTTTGTATAAAGCCGTTTTTTGCACCGTGTTTGCCGTATATGTCCTGAGCACCATTTTCATTATCCTATTTAAAGTGCCTGACTTCCAGGCCGGCACTTTTTCCCAGAGCTGCTACCGGTTTAATTCCTATATCGGCGTTGCCATCATTTTAAATGCTCTGGGAGAGGAGGGCATCAAACATTTCGCTATTTTAATCGGTATGATAATTCCCGTCATCAATGTGCTGTGCGTCTCAACCTTAGCCTGGTTTTCGGAAAAAAACATGTTGCCGGTTAAACGTCTGGCTCAAACTGCCAAAGCGTTGATATCCAATCCCCTGATACTGGCCTGCATCGGTGGTATATTATATGCCAAAGTGTGGCGTGGTTTCCCGCCCTTTATTGACAATGCATTGAAACTTTCCTCGGCTGTCGCCTTGCCTTTGGCGATGCTCTCCATCGGTGGTGCGCTCACATTGAAAACTGTCAGAGACCATTTCAAGATGTCCCTGATCTCATCCGTATTTAAATTATTGGTGCTCCCGACGATCGGATATTGCTTTCTAATGTTGTTCGGCGTTTCCGGACTTATTTTTAAGGTCGGTCTGATTTATTGCGCTCTGCCCACGTCACCGGCGCTGTATATCCTTTCCTCCCAGCTAAACAGTGACACCGATCTGGCATCAGCGTCCATCGCGATGTCAACCATGTTGTCGTTTTTCTCGTTGTCAGTCGCTCTGCTTTTATGAGCGGTATTTTTGCTAAAATTTCAGCCACCAAGACTCGACGGCACGAAGAAAAGGAATATGAAGTTTAAAATATTAATTTGTAGCCTTAGTGGCTCAACTATTAAGAATGGATAAAAATTTTAAACTTATCATCGAATACGACGGTACCAATTTTCATGGTTGGCAGCGCCAGAAAAAAGAGGCGACCATTCAAGGTGAAATTGAAAAGGCCCTTTGGATCATGACGCGCAATCGGGTTACCCTTAACGGCTCCGGCAGAACGGATGCGGGAGTACATGCCGTCGGTCAGGCCGCCAATTTCCGCTGTGACACCAACCTGGCACCCGATGCATTCCAAAGAGGTCTTAACAGTCTACTGCCGCAAGATATTGTCATCAAAGAATGTTGCCAGGTTGAAGACACCTTTCATGCCCGCTATAACGTTAAAAGTAAAATCTATCATTACAAAATATTCAACCGCACGGTACCGACTGCGATCAATCGTCGATACGTATGGTCAATCCGCAAGCAGCTCGATACCAGGGCCATGCGAACTGCCATTTCGTATATCATCGGCAGCCAGGACTTCAAAGCCTTCGAAGGCGCGGGTAGCCCCCGAGCACATACCACCCGGCATGTCATGGCAGCCGACCTGGTTGAATCGGATAGCTGGTTGCTGACCTTCCGGATAGAGGCGGACGGGTTTTTACGGTTTATGGTGCGCAATATTGTCGGGACTTTGGTGGATGTGGGGCTTGGCAAAACATTGCCGACTGAATTCAAACAAATCCTGAAATCAAGGGATCGGACCAAGGCCGGCGCCACGGCTCCCGCATGCGGATTGTGTTTGATGGAGGTAAAGTATTAGGTAACCGTTTACAGGTCCAGGGTTCAACGTTCAGGGTTAAGGACAAAGAATGCAATAAAGACCTTAAAATCGATGGTTTCGTAAAAAGTCTGAAAAGAGCCAATTTTCAAATTCCGCATTTAATAATTTCAATAGGTTATGAAAACGAAATTTAGAAATTTTGATTTTTTACGAGATTATCCAAATTAGACATTTCGATAACTTCCACTTGCCCTTGATACCGCAACTTGCCGGTGGTATAGGAATTGACAGAAAATTCCATGAATAATTGGATCAATACTCTTCATACAAACCCGAAAAAATAAGGATACCGAAAAATGACCGATTACAATCATCTGAACACCCAACAGTTAAAGCAGATCAAAGACGATCTGCTTAATCGCTACCGTGAATTTAAGTCTCGCGGCACAAACCTGGATATCACCCGTGGCAAACCGTGTCCCGAGCAACTGGATCTCTCCAGTGATATGTTGGATATCATCAACAGCCGGAATTATTTGACCCAAGAGGCAGTGGATTGCAGAAACTATGGCGGACTGGATGGAATTCCGGAAGTTAAGCAACTATTTGCCCAATACCTCGAAGTAGCCCCGGAAGAAATCATTGTTGGCGGGAACTCAAGCCTCAACATGATGCACGACACCTTCATGCGGGCCATGGTCAAGGGCATTACTGAAGACTCTCCTGCCTGGGCAAAACTGCCGAAGGTTAAATTCTTATGTCCCAGCCCCGGTTATGATCGCCATTTTTTTATTTGTGACTATTTAGATATTGATATGATTACTGTGGAGATGAATGATACCGGCCCCGATATGGACCAGGTTGAAAAAATGGTGGCCGGCGATGACAGTATCAAGGGAATTTGGTGTGTCCCCCGCTACAGCAACCCGACCGGTGTGGTGTATTCCGATGAAGTGGTCGACCGTCTGGCGGCCATGCAAACCAAGGCAAAAGATTTTCGGATTTTCTGGGACAATGCCTATGCCGTCCATCACCTCGATGATAAACCGGCGCGACTGAAAAATATTCTGACGTCCTGCAAACAGGCTGGAAATCCTGAAAGGGCTTTCATCTTCGGATCGACATCAAAGATCACCTTTGCCGGCAGCGGCGTGGCCATGATGGCCGGTAGTACAAAAAATATGGTGATGACAAAAAAACAATTGGCTTTTCAAACCATCGGACCGGATAAGCTCAACCAGTTGCGCCATGTGAAGTTTTTTAAAAATGTGGCCGGTATCGAAGATCATATGAATAAACATGCGGCCATCCTGAAACCCAAATTTGAAGCCGTACAGGACGCATTGGATAAAGAATTGGCAGGCAAAAAAATCGCGGATTGGAGTCGCCCCGGTGGCGGTTATTTTGTCAGTATCGACACCATGGAAGGCTGCGCTGCCGCGGTGATCCAGATGGCTGCTGATGCCGGAGTTAAATTGACACCGGCCGGCTCCACCTACCCCTATATGAAAGATCCCCTGGATCGAAATATCCGAATAGCGCCGTCTTTTCCGCCTTTGGAGGATATTAGTGCCGCAATGGAATTGGTGGGTATTTGCATCCAGTTGGCCAGCATAGAAAAAATAATGACAACGTAAGGTGACAAATTCGGGTATCCGAGACAGACTTATAATCATAGTATCGCAAATACGGTAATGAATAATCTCTTGAGACCTAATAAATAAGTTGATTGAGGAAGATGCATAATCGTAATGACGAATAGAAACTCTTAGATAAGACTTCAGATGCTTGCGGTTAAGTAGGAGGAAATGTCTTGGATTTCTGAGGTGAAACAAAAAAACCCCGCCCGGGTCTTGAGCGGGGTTTACCGTTGGATTGTAAACAAAATTATCTGCTTCCTCTTTTAGAGGCCTTGAGCGGATTAATTTTGGCCGTTGAAGCAGCAGTCGCTGTGCTGACATGAGACGCCATATTACAATTGCCATTTTTCCATTTCGTAGCGGGTTCAGGGCAGGCTGTGCAAAACCAGCCGGATGAGAACTCGGTACCACGATTGCATCCCTGGCACTGCTCAACGATCTGATGGCAAATCCCGTCGTTGTAAGAACACCCTTTAGCGGTCATAAAAGGGCACTCCATACCTTCTTTAATGGTTGTACAATGCATTGGAACCACCTCCTAAAATATAATTAAGTTCATATAAAAAAAGCCGGGAACCGTTTTGGACCCAGCCAATACAGATAAAAAAGGTTATATTAATAGCTCAATTAGTAATTGTCAATAAAAAATTTAAAAAAATATCATATTTTTTAAAGTCTTAAAGTGGACTTGATTTTTTTGAGGCAATCACCGACAATAAGCGATGATTGCATAGGCAAACGACAAAGAATCGACCAGTTGACGGCACCCTTTTCACCAGATAAAATTTCGGAAATTTTCAGATTATGGGGTTTAATAAGCCTATGGGTTGTCAGATGTTATGAATTCCCTCGAAATCATCCAAAAAGCGGTTGAAGTCCTGAAAATAGAAGCCGACGGCATCACAAAACTATCTGAACGGATTGATAAAAATTTTTCCGAGATGGTAGAACTGATTTGTAATTCCAGCGGTCGCCTCATCATCGGCGGTATTGGGAAGTCGGGGATTGTAGGCCGAAAGATTGTTGCCACGCTTAACAGCACCGGCACCCGATCCCTGTTTCTGCACCCTGTTGAAGCAATGCACGGTGATCTGGGTCAGGTATCGGCGGGTGATATCTTCATAGCATTATCTAAAAGTGGGGAAACCGATGAGCTGAATATCCTCTTGCCGAGTATCCGCCGAATCGGCTGCAAAATCATTGCCTTTACCGGCAACAAGGACTCCACTTTGGCGAATCACAGTGACATTATCATTGACGTCGGCGTAGAGTGCGAAGCCTGTCCTCTGGGACTGGCTCCCACCGCCAGCACCACAGCACTATTGGCCATGGGGGATGCCCTTGCCGTCGTGCTGCTGGAAAAGAAGCATTTTAAATCGAGCGATTTTAAAATGTTTCATCCCGGTGGAGACCTTGGCCAGCGGCTTTCCGGAAAAATAGGAGATCTGGTTCCCAGCGGAAAATCACTTCCCCGGGTAGCTGATGGGGCCACGGTAAAGGAAGCCGTCGCGTCAATTGAGCACGGTGGATTGGGCACTACCGTGGTGTTGGGTCCACAAAACAAACTGAGCGGAATTATTACCGATGGAGATATCCGGCGCATGGTCGCATCCGGCAAAAGTATTTCCGAACTTAGGGTAGAAGATATCATGACAAAAAATCCACGCACCCTGCAGGCAGATTCTCCTGCCTATGAAGCCTTGAACATGATGGAACAACATCAAATTACCGTAATTCCCATCACCAATTCAGCCGGCGAAATTCTATCTATTTTACATTTGCATGATATATTGGGCAAAGGCGAGTTTAAATTTAATGGAACTTAACGAATAGTTCACCAATACAAAAGAGGTCCCTATGATCAGCGATTCGATTATGACGAAAATATCATGCCTGGGTGAGGCAAAAGTACCCAACCCGGTTCTGAAAAGAACAGACGGAATTGACGACATCAGATTTTGTTTCAAACGAAAGTCGAGTCATCCTTGACGTGGATGCAAGCCGGGTCGGCCAAATGATCGAACAATCACAACCCCTGCCAAGTTTTGAACTGGCCGGCCCCAGACGGAAAATTTTTTTTGATCCAAGCAAATTGAAATGTGCCCTGGTGACGTGCGGTGGATTATGCCCGGGCCTGAATGACATTATTAGATCCATAGTGCTGGAGTTGCACTACGGTTATGGGGTCAGCAACATTTTCGGGATTCGTTACGGGCTGCAAGGCTTTATTGCCGATTACGGGCATGACCTGATCGATCTGTCGTGTGAGTCTGTCGTCAACATACATGATCGCGGTGGAACAGTGCTCGGTTCCAGCAGAGGTCCCCAGGACATTGATGAAATTGTCGACAGCCTGGAAAGGATGAACATCAGACTGCTCTTTATGATTGGAGGTGACGGGACTCTCACGGCAGCAGGCCGGATTGCCGATAAAATTGCCGATAGGGGGCTAAAAATAGGAATCGTCGGAGTTCCCAAGACCATCGACAACGATATTCACATGGTCTCCCGTTCGTTCGGTTTTGATACGGCTGTCGATGTGGCAACCAGTGCTATCATTAGTGCCAGCAATGAAGCCGAAGGTTATCCCAATGGCATCGGTCTGATAAAACTGATGGGCCGACACTCCGGATTCATCGCCGCAACGGCGGTTCTGGCCCAGCAGGATGTTAACTTTGTGCTCATTCCCGAAGTCGATTTCGATCTCGAAGGGCCTAACGGTTTATTAAACGCATTGGAAAAACGCCTGGCTGACAGAAAACACGCTGTGATTGTAGTGGCCGAAGGTGCAGGTCAGAAGTTTTTTGAAAATGAAAAAAACGAGCTGGATGCTTCCGGAAACATCAAACTCAAAGATATCGGAATATACCTCAAAGAGGCCATCGGAGCACATTTTGCAGGCAAAGGTATCGATATCTCCATAAAATATATTGATCCGAGTTATATGATCAGGAGTCTCCCGGCCAATGCCAATGATCGCGTATTTTGCAACTTTTTGGGCCGCAACAGTGTTCATGCCGGCATGAGTGGCCGGACGGGCATGTTGATCGGCCACTGGAACAATCAATTTGTCCACGTCCCCATGAAATTGATCGCAGAGAAAAGGAAAAAAGTGAATCCGGGAGGAAGCTTGTGGCGCAGCACGCTAGAAGCCACCGGCCAGGGTTCATTAAAGAACAAATG
This sequence comes from uncultured delta proteobacterium, assembly GCA_963723215.1. GTDB lineage: Bacteria > Desulfobacterota > Desulfobacteria > Desulfobacterales > JAFDCJ01 > JAFDCJ01. Next base: position 83,193 of record CAVRQG010000001.1, on the reverse strand, counting down.
AGGTGGCAGCAATCAGCCCTTGCGTTGTAAATGTCGGAACGATTCTACTTCAATTCCACAAACCGTTTGCCCTTTATCCGCAGCAGATGCATCTTTTTCAGCACATCCCCGTTCTCGTCAAACCGGGTAACCCCGGTTACACCTGGAAAATTCTCTAAATTTAACAGCTCATCTCTTATTTCAGTTCGGTATCGTATATGGGGACGACTAACCACGTCAAAAAGTATCATCGCTGAATCATAAACAACTGCCGCAGACAAAGTCCGGTGTCTCCTGATATGTCTCCTCGAATACCTTCACAAACTTCCGTATCATCGGAGAAGAACTCTGTGCAAAAAATCCATCCGGCAGTATCGCACCCTGTACATATTGATGTGCTATTTTTATCAAAGAATCGGAATGCCACAAATTGGTTCCTAAAAGGTAGACATCTTTGATATCAAAATAGGCCAATTGGGGGGCGATCTGTCCCACTTTACCGGGTGAATCTGGAATGAAAACAGCGTCAAAATCCACGATAGGCTCCGGTTCTTCTTCCTCCTCTGCAGCCTCTGTGTCATCATTTTCCAGTGTTTCATCAGCAGGTTGCTCTGAAACGTAATCGCCCTCTGGAGCTATTTCCGGATCGTTATTAGGTTTAAGGTCTTCAGGTATTTTATAATAAAGTCCAACGAGTTTTTTGATAGGATCCATAAAATCGGTTTGGTTGGGCTTGTAGGATTGGACCCCAACAACTGTTCCGCCTAGTTCCAAAAGTTTGTCCCAGAAAAGGTTCATATACGTCAGGCCATATGTTTCATCTGGGTAAAGAATCGCGAAACGGCTCAACCCTAAAGATTCAACCGTAAATGAAGCGATGGCTTGCACCTGCATGTCGGGAGTAATAAAATTTCTGAAAACTTTATCACCGATTTCAGGAATATTGTCTTTTTGAGTGAATGTAATGATGGGGATGCCCATTTGCTGAGCTTCTCGACCGGCGATTTCCGAGGTGACAATTGGCCCGAGAATGGCAGCCACCTGATCGTGGTAGAGTTCTTCCAATGCTAGCATGGTTTTATCCGGATCGGCTCCGGTATCTTTGACAATAATATTGATCGGCGGGGCGTCGCTCAGGGAACTGAACTGAGCTAAAGCCAGTTCAATTCCTTTTAATGCACGATTCCCGAAAACCTCATAAGGACCGCTGAGCGGCAGTAAACACCCAATCGAATATCGGTTGAAGACAGCATTTTTTTGAATTTCTTCGATCAGACTTTCGACCAGATCTCGGTTATCATGCTCAGGATATCTTTCAAGGAACTCGGTTAGTGTTGTCAGCGCATCGTCATATTTTTCTTCCAGTGCATAATTTAAGCCCAACTGATAAATCAGGTAATCCAACGGCAAGTTTTCGTCCGGGTGGTTTACAAGAATTGCAATATCAGCCGAATCCAGCTGAGCGATGGCCTCTTGGAGCTTCTTGGTGATGGTCTCCTGTTCGGCTGCAATCGCATTCTCGCGTGCACGCGCATAATAATCGATAGCATCGATAGGAGCGCCCATAGCCATATAGGTATCTCCGAGCAGCGTCTGGATTCTGAATGTATGTGCCCTTGAATCAATACGTTGCAGATAGTTGGGTGCAAGGTCGATCACATCCCGATACCGTCCTTCCTGATAAAAGGTAAACAATTCTTCAACCAAAGCATCCGGGACAAGTGGACTGGAGGGGTATTCAGATACAATTTTCCCATAAGCAGCACGGGCCTTATCGTAATCACCGGATAAGGCGTGTATGATTCCGATTTTTAATAAGGCCGCCGCCGCCAGTGGTTGATTCTCATAGCGGTTAAAATACTCGTTATATAATACGGCGGCCTCGTCATAAGACCGGGCATCAAATAATTGTTCAGCCCTTGAAAAAAGCTCGTCCCTGCTTTCAGCTGGCATGGAATCAGGGGTTACCCCGGGTTTAGCTGCACAAGCTGCTATTAAAATAAGCACACCTATACTGATAAAAATATGATTTGGTTTCATAATACGCTGCGCCTTAAACCTGCACACGAAATGTTGTCACTGCCCTGGCAGGTAATAAATGATACATTGAGAGGCCTCAATTCTGCAAAATTAATCCGAAGTTGAGTGAATTTTTAAAAAAGGAGCATACCGGGAGCATATGTAGTTCCACCTCAGTTGGAAAGACAATAAAGAACGCTGCAACTCGAGTTAAAAATCGCTCAATTCAGGTTAAAATCAGTCTATCAGTTTACACAACATTTACGGATTGTCAAACGTTTGTTGATCTGCACGAATATCATTTCCGCAATGGTCAGACCACTATGCCATAGTGGATGGATCTATGTATCAATCGCTTAAATCAGTTTAAATTATACTCAACTTTTTGACATATAGGACGATAAAGGTAAAGTACGGAATCTGTCGCCAATCTTGCCTAAATTTGCATAAAGGAGGGTTAACCTGTGAAATTTATAAAATTAATTTTATGTCTGAGCATTATCCTATTTGCTTTCCCAGCTACGTCCGAAATATATAAGTACGTGGATGATTCTGGAAACACTCATTTCACGGATGATCTCAGCAAGGTGCCAGTTGAGCAAAGATCCACTGTTGCTGTCAGTGATGAATATGAAAATGACACCAACACCGAGCAAGTCGCAGAATCGGAAGTTTCAGATGAAACCAACGAAGATATCGCGGATGACTCAGTGGAAGAAGAGGAAGAATTGGCCGATGATTCGGAGGTGTCCGACGAAACTAACGAGGATGTCGCGGACGACTCAATGGAAAAAGAGGACGAAATGGTCGATAGTTCTGAATATCAGGATGACGAGTATAATTCAGCCGATATAGAAGAGGAGGAAAATATCGTCGCACTGGGCCAGGACCCGGAGAGCGAGACGGATTTTTCAGCTGCTTCAAATGAAGATAAACCCAAAAAGGATTTGGATGAAATTCGCAGCCAACTCGATATAATGAAAAAAGAAATCGACGGGGAGTATCAGGACCTGTTAAAGCAGAAAGAACAACTGGATAGTGAGAAAAAAAACCTAAAGGGCCATGATGAAATCTCGAAACATAACAAAAAAGTTGAACGCCTTAATAAGAAGGTAGAGGCGTATACAAATAAAGGGAAATATATATGAGGCCCGTGTTGATGGCATACAATGAACGGATCAGACAGGAGAATGCTAAACTAAAGAAAAAGACGACAGAGGCACCCTAAACCTCAAGCTATTCCGATAAAAACCGGATCCGCAAATAAATGCTCTGCCGGAAATTTCCGGTGGAGCATTGACTTCTTCGATTCGGGATCCGGCCTCAAGTTCAGTACATACCACATCCATTTCCGACTTCCATTATCTTTATCCTTGACATTTTACTCCAATTCCCTATTTTTACTCTATTTAAATTTTCATTTTAACAGTAACTTATCTTAATCTTTTTAACAGAACAGGGAGGTGACTTATGGCTGAGACAAACAACATAACTGCAGCAGATTTTGAAAAGGCTTTGCAAATCGGCCGCCCGCCGAATGTGGTTAAATGCTTTCCAAATTCCAAGGCTCTAATAGTGAGTGGAAAATATATCGACAGAGCCATGCTCGCTAAGGGAGGCGCCATTGCCATGGCTGCCAACGGCCGAAACAGCTTCGTTATCCGCGGCGCCTTAAAGGCTGCCCAGAGGGCCAATGCGGCCATTATCATTGAAATTGCCAAGTCCGAAGGCGGTGCCAATGCCTATTGTGCCGTGAATTATTGGAACATGGCGCGGATCGTCGATGCAACCTGCAACGAACTGGGGATCACCATACCCGTGGCGATCCACGCCGATCACTACGGTTTAAAAAACGACCAAGATGTTAAAGCCGCCAAAACTGAAATACCAACTTTGTTTGAAGCCGGGATAACTTCCATCGCCATTGATGCCTCTCATATGCCGGATGACAAAAATCTCCTTGCAAATCTTGAACTTTACCCTTTTGTCCCGAAATGGGCAGGGCTGGAGACCGAAATTGGTGAAATTAAGGGAAAAGAAGGACTATCAACTGTCGAAGAAGCGTTGTTTCTTATTCAAGGGCTAAATGCTCACGACATTTTCCCGGACTGGATTGCTTTGAATAACGGAACAACTCATGGAATTGAGGCCAGCGGCAAAGGTATTCAGGTAGAGCTGACCACCCATATTCATGATGCACTGGAAAAATACAGGGTTTCCGGCGCTCAACACGGCACGTCCGGCAACAGCTCAGACCGCTTGCGGGAAATCGCATCGAAAACCAGATCTACGAAAGCAAATGTGGCCACGGCGCTTCAAATGATTTCATGGGGCCTAGAGGTTAACGATTATGGAAATGCGCTATTGAATGACCAGGGCGATTTCATTAAGGTCCGCAATCAAGGTGTTACAGAAGACATGTGGTCTGAAATGGTGGCCTATGCCCAAAATCAGGGCTGGAAGAGTGGTGATTATAAAAAACTCAACTTGCCTTTTGAAAATAAATTACTTGGCCAACCTAGCGAGATAAGAAACCGCATGGTCAATAGAGTTGAAGAATTTATTTATAATATGCTCGTCAATGTCCTTAACACTGAAAATACAGCACCTCTGGCCCTGGCGGCAATTCTTGAAAACGGATCATATGATGCCGGTCCCAAAGGTGAACGGATCGAAGACCCCCAACAGTGGACACCCGAACAAATCGTTAGACGCGGGGCTTCCATCAGCAGCAACAAAGGACCGGACGGCGATTTTGACGATTAGCCGTTTGAGGGGTGATTTAAATCAGACCCTTAAGGGGGTTTTTTTGACAACATCTCGTCAAAAAATAAAGGTGTCGGGTATCAAAGGAGCTATTTTTTGAAACCCGGCACCTTATTATGAAACTACGCCCATCGATACCGTGGTCGATTAAAGGCTATAATATTAAATTTTAATATAATTTCAATATTTTGTAATTATTCTGTGCCACTTCCGCCCTCCACATATCACATTTTTCCCTAAAGTCAGGTTCGGTTACTGCCGATATGTAAGTCAGCAAGTCAGGAGGGTTTAAAAATGTTTGTTCCAAGTTATCAAATGCACAATGTTTTAAATGTTTATAGTAAAAAACTTAGGTACAACATAACTACCAAAGATCGAAAGACATCTGAGAAATCAGCCTCTGATCGGGTCAATTCGAATTCGGAGGCGAAACGACGGGCCACAATCGAAAAAGTCTCAAAAGATATTTTCGATAAAATCATCCGTTTTGGCTCCCAGACCGATTCGTCCCATCAGAAGTCGGAGAAAACAAAAACAAATTTGGATAATGAAACCGCATCGGCACATAAAAGCAAAAGAGGATTTGTATTTAACGTCATCGATACCATCAATAAAAAGACGACCAACACGGTTTCAGTGGAAGATTCAAATTTCTTAATCCAAAGGCTCGAACAGTTATCAAAAGAAACGATGGAAATGAAAAAACGTAATGATGAATTTGAGGATAACGGAGAAGTCGTCAGCCCGATACCATGAATGCATTGGGAAGAATAGTCCTAACATATAACGTTGATACTAGATTAGGGCTAAAGAAAAAAGGGGGGATACCATGATTAACGCTATTGGCGAAGCCACTATGCAACAATTTGTGCGAACAACCTATAATGCGGAAACCTATCACAAAGATATGGCGGTTCAGAAGACGGATAAAGTCAGGGAGCAACGCCCGGTTGAAAAAGGCGACGATGGCCAAAAACCTGAAATGAATTTACACTCCCAGGCCAATATGACATCTCGTAATAGCTTTGTAGATGGAACCTTAGTCGTCGAAAAATATGATGAGAACGGCAACTTGGTGAAAAGAACCCCGCCGGGATACCTTCCCATAGGCGAAATGGTATAGTCGAATCAAATTGGCCTTCTTGGTTGAAAATGATGGATTTAGCCGATTAAGAATGCGGATTAAATAAATTGACAGAAGTTAAAGCTGTTTTTAGCTCAGTTTTTCGGCAGATCAGCAGATACACACTTTTGGCAGGCAGTTTTTGATGTAACGTCAAAGATGGGCTATAGAACAAAAGCGATTGTTCAAGTTATTTGATTCGCATTAACAAACGAGCCTTACACTGGCATTTGCATTGGACCCCTACCCTATCGGACAATATTTTTTGCCTCTTCCCAGATCAGCGCTTTTTCCTTCAGCGGTATGCTGTTAAAATCCCGTTCACTCTCAACGACCCTATCTTCCATCTTTTTGAACCGCAATTCAAATTCTTTATTTGAGCCTGCCAGAGCGGTTTCGGGATGAACTTTGGCCAACCGGGCAATGTTGACCAGGGAAAAAAGGAAATTGCCAAATTTCTGTGATAATAGGGTATTGTTCTCTTTATTCAAGGATGCTTTTAATTCACTCAATTCTTGTTCCACTTTCTCAATCGCTTCATCAACTTGCGCCCAGTCGAATCCACTTTTGGCGGCACGGTCCGTGATACGATATGCACGCATTAGGGCAGGAAGTTGGATCGGTACAGAATCAAGGGCTGACTGTGGTGAGGTCTGCTTTTTCTCCATTAATTTGATTTTATGCCAGTTTTCAACAACATCCTCGCTACTGCGAATGCTATCTTCACCAAATACATGGGGATGGCGTCGGATCATTTTTTCGGTGATCGTCTGGACAACATCCAGCAGATCGAATTCTCCACATTCCTCAAACATCCTGGCAATAAAAACAATGTGAAATAAAACGTCTCCAAGCTCTTCGCGAACCTGTTCCGGATGTCCGGCTTCGATAGCATCAGCCAGTTCAAAGGCTTCTTCAATCAGATATAAGCCCCCATCACGCGGCGTCTGTTTTTTATCCCAGGGACACCCATGTTTGCCCCTCAATGTTTTAACCAGTCGAATTAATGCATCCAGGGAGGAAGGCGTTTGATCTAATTCTGAATTTTCCACGTTTTCTTAAGTTCCCCCAATTTGGCCATAAAATCTTGCTTCATTTCCTTGGAAACCACTTTCGCCAGTTTCTCTGATACCCAGGACACGTGGGGAGCCAGCATGGAATTTTTAAGAAACGCAGACCCTTTGGGAAGGAACGCTGTGAGGGCAATGAAGAGAATGGAAGCGATCAAAATACCTTTCAAAAAACCAAAGCCAACCCCACCGATGCGGTCAACCCAACCTAAAAATGCAATATTCAAAAGATATTTGATAATGACTCCCAAAATACCGACAATAATTAGCACACTGCAAAATATGATTAAAAAACTCAATATGTTAAGATACGCAGCTTCTTTTATTAAACCTGACAGCGATTTGGCCAGCATCGTATAATAGGTAAAAGCTGCGTAAAAACCACCCAGGACACCGATGATGGATGATAACTCTTTGACCAGTCCCCTGAAGATGCCTCGCACGAGGCAATAGCCCAGAACCACAATAATTATAATATCAAACGGATTCATATCTTGAAAATCATGTCAATCAAGAGGTTGGAAGAAAGGTACCTGCTAATCGGCTGAAGTAACAAAGCAATCATGTCGAGTCAAGATATTTTTCTTTTTTAGTGCCAAATACAATTTGGCATTTGCAATCCCTCAAAAAGATATGATAAAAATACCGGCTATGGTAGGCTTAAATTCTTAGAAGGACCCATCATAAAAATGGCAGATAATTCTAAAAGCAAAAAAGACAGTCTCGACTTCGCAGACATCTACCTGGCGCAACAGCTGTTTGGCGAACACAATAACCACCTGCGAAAAATTGCAAAGGCTACGGAGGTCATTATCAATGCCAGAGGTAACACCGTTTTTATCCAGGGAGACAAGATCGCAGTTGCTCTGGTCGGCAACATCCTCAGACAGCTTTACGATTTGTTAAAAGAGGGATATCCCATTCACGCCAATGATATCGACTATGCGATAAGAGTTTTAAGCGCTGATGACCGGGCAAAACTAAAAGAAATTTTTCTTGATAAGGTATACATAACATCTAAAAAGAGCGCCGTAACACCTAAAAGCCAAGCCCAAAAAAACTATATTGACGCAATCCGAAACCATGATATCGCATTTGGCATCGGCCCGGCCGGAACAGGCAAAACCTATTTGGCGATGGCGATGGCAGTCTCTGCATTATCAGAAGGTATCGTGAGCCGAATTATTTTAACCCGTCCGGCGGTTGAAGCAGGGGAATCTCTAGGGTTTTTGCCGGGTGATCTGGCTGAAAAAGTCGATCCTTACTTGAGGCCGCTTTATGACGCGCTTCATGACATGATGCGATTTGAAAAAGTGGCGATGCTGATGCAAAAAGGCGCTATTGAAGTTGCACCCATTGCCTTTATGCGCGGGCGCACGCTTAATGATTCATTTATAATACTCGATGAAGCCCAAAATACAACCACCGAGCAAATGAAGATGTTTTTAACCCGCATCGGCTTCAACTCCAAAGCGGTTATCACCGGAGATATTACCCAAATCGATTTGCCGGCCGAAAAAGTTTCCGGGCTTGTCGAAACAAAGAATATTTTGCAGGGTATCAAAGGAATTAAATTCGTTTTTTTCACGAAAAAGGATGTGGTCCGGCACAGACTGGTTCAGGAAATTATTCAAGCCTATGAAGAGCTTGAGGCCGAAAAGCAAAGAGCGAAGTCCGGGTGACGCAAAATTTAATCGAGATAAGATTAACACCTACTTTTGGAGCTTTTTTCGCTCACTTAGGGTAAAACTACAGTGGGTACAGATCTCACTTAAGCAAAATGGTCAAAGATAGAAATAAAGAATCCGGCAGTAAATTCCACAACTATAACCATCGATTTCGTTGGGGAATTTTATGCACGGTGTCGATTTTATTTTCAATAATCCTTTTCCCTAATCTTGTTATTACAAGGCATCAGTATACGCTAGGGGATGTGGCGGAAAGGGATATCAAAGCCCCCAGGGACTTTTTTATTGAAGATCAGGCGGCTACCGAAATAAATCGTCAACAGTCGGTGGAAAAAGTACTAACGGTTTATGACTACGACACCGATCTTGCCCGGACGTTGTCCCGCAACGTCGAAGCAGCCTTCACAGAAATGAGGACCGCTTCCGATGCCCAGGTTATCCCCGAAACACCAAAATCGGCTTCCAATGAAAGTTCCGGTGAAATGGCGGATGCAGGTAACGAACCATCGAAGCCGGTCATTTCTGATCATCGAAAATACCTGGAAGAGAAGCTCGGAATCCGGGTGAACGAGGGGGCTTTCAAAGCACTTGAAATAGCGGGGTTCTCAAAGGAAATTTCTGATCTCATCAACCGAATCTTGCATGAAATATTAAGCAACGGCGTTGTGACCAATAAGGAAATCCTGCTGAAAGAATCAGAAAAAGGTATCATTCTGAGAAATGTACGCACCAAACAGGAACAAGAACTACACCAGTTAAAAAAATTATATGGCCTCGACCAAGCAAAAACCATGGTCCGGATCGTGGGTCAACCGCTGCTCAGTGATCTGGACTATAGCCTTTTGAACCTCGTGGTGGATTTTGTACAAAGGCTCATCCAACCCAATATTACCTTAAACCGAAGCGAAACCCAGGAGCGAAAAAACAAAACAGCCGCGGAAATCAAACCTGTACTTCACAAAATCAAAGCAGGTGAAATGCTGCTGCGCGAAGGGGAACTCGTTACCGGTGTCCAACTGTTAAAGCTCCAAACCCTTGAGACCCAAACGAAGAAAAGACAGTTTTTTTTATCAAGTGCAGGTGCCGCCATGCTAATGATGTGCCTGCTGGTTACCACCTATATACTTCATTTAAACCAGCTGGGCCGGTTGCCGGCGGAACACAATAAAAGCCTGCTTTTTATGGCAAGTGTATTTCTATCCTTTTTTTTTCTGGCAGAGCTTAGCTGCCAATTATCCGAGGTTCTAACTCTGAACTCATCGATTCCCATTCAGATATCCTCGATGTGGTATGGGATTCCGCTGGCTGCGGGTGCCATGATCGTTTGTGTATTCATGGGATTGACGATTGCAATACCGCTGGCGGCGGTTATGGCTGTCTCCTTTGCTGTGATTTTTGAAAACAACCTGACAATTTTTCTTTATTTTCTGATAAGCGGCACTATGGCGGCCTACTGGACAAGACATTGCCGCGAGCGCAAGGTTTTTATCACGGCCGGCGCTAAACTCGGATTACTCAATATCTTGCTGGTGACTTCCATTGATTTCTACCTTGCCGAATTCTCCGGGGCCAAACTTTTCTGGGATTGGGCCTTTGCGTTCATGGGGGGCATCGGTGCAGGCATTGTCACCGCAGGTATTGTTCCGCTGGCTGAAATCGCCTTCGGCTATACCACTGATATTTCACTTCTGGAGCTGGCCAGTCTGGATCGACCGATCCTGCGTCAGCTCATGATTAAAGCACCGGGCACTTACCATCACTCTGTGATCGTCGGATCTCTGGTGGAAGCCGCAGCATCTGAAATTGGAGCAAATCCCTTGCTTGCAAAAGTTTGCGGCTATTATCACGACATCGGCAAAATTAAAAAACCACTATATTTCATTGAAAACCAACTAGGCGGTATAAATAAGCATGATAAACTGGCACCATCCATGTCCAGCCTGATTTTAATTTCCCATATTAAACACGGCGTGGCAATCGCAAAGGAAAATAAACTGGGCCAGATTATCATCGACAGCATCAGACAGCACCATGGAACCAGCATCATCCAATATTTCTATGAAAAGGCCAGACAAAAAAAGGGAGAAGATTCTGTTAATATTGATGACTTCAGATACTCCGGTCCAAGGCCGCAGACCCGCGAAATCGGCCTGGTGATGCTGGCCGACGTAATTGAGGCGGCGTCAAGGACATTGGATGACCCGACACCGTCCAGAATCCAGGGTCTCGTCAAAGATCTTTTTAACAATATATTATCGGATGGCCAACTTGACGAATGTGAGCTGACTCTCAAGGATTTGCACAAAATTGCCCGCAGTTTTGATAAAATCTTAATTGGTATCCACCATCAGCGAATCGAATATAGTGAAAAAAAGTCATCGGCCCATGCAAACGGCAAGGGAAGGACAGGCAATGGAAGTTCTGATAGAAAACCGGCAAAGCTCCTGCGGGATATCGCTGGAAAAAATAGAGCAGACGGTAAGGGTCATCTTAGGCGCGTTAGATTGCCCTGACGGAGAGATTTCCATCCTCATCGTAGATGACCAAGAAATAGAAAAGTTAAATCGAAAATATCTTAACCGAGACGGCCCGACAAATGTAATCGCTTTTTCAATGCGTGAGGGCGAATTTTCGCACTTCAGCCCACAGCTTTTGGGCGATGTAGTCATATCGACGGATACGGCTGCCAAAGAAGCACAATATTCCGGCATGAATATAGAACAGCGGTTCAACGAACTGCTGGTACATGGAATTTTACATTTATTTGGTTTCGACCATGAAACATCCGAACAGGATGCTCAGGAAATGGAAATAAAGAATCAAGAGCTGTTGGGATTGATTCGAGACGTCTAGAAATGACGAATGACAAGGGACGATTGAGGGATTGTTAAGTTCCACTATCTTGTTTAATAAAAAATCGACGGAATTCATTAATTCGACCTATGTCATTCAGCATTCGTCATTCCCAAAGGGGGGATAATCAATGGCCGGATTAGCGGTAAAAATTGACCAGGTGGCGACCTTGAGAAATGTCCGAAAAAATCAGTCACCGGACCCTGTGACCGCAGCCACTATGGCAGAGTTGGGCGGAGCGGATGGTATAACTGTCCATCTGCGGTTGGACCGCAAACACATTAATGACAGAGATGTTCGTATTTTACGCAGTGTCATCCAGACCAAACTCATCCTGGAAATGGCCTCGACTTCCGAGATGGTCGGCGTGGCATTGGATATAAAACCCGATCTAGTTACGCTGGTACCTGAAAAACGTGAAGAATTCTCCGCGGATGGAGGCCTGGATCTTATCGTGCACCGTGCCGATATTTCTGATACGGTGGCGACGCTCCAAAATAGCGGCATACCGGTAGGGCTGCTGGTGGATCCGGAGCCTGAGCAAATAAAGCTGGCCCACAAGATCGGCGCATCCTTGGTAGAGATACACACCACAACTTACTGTGATGCTAAAACTGCCACAAAAAGACATCAGGCTTTTTTAAGCATTGTTGATGCCGTTAAACTAGCCCACAAGCTGAAATTCAGCGTTAAAGCCAGCCGGGGGTTGTGCTATAAAACGGTCAAAGTATTTAAAAAAATTGACGAAATCGATGAGTTCAGCATCGGTCACAGTATAATTTCACGGGCTGTTCTGGTTGGTATGCAGGCTGCAGTATCGGATATGAAGACGCTGATTTTGGCATTGTGAAGATCTTGAATTTCCGTTTATTCAATGCAAGCAGCAGTAAAGCTCACCCTAACATAGCAACTTTGGGGGTCAATGTTCCAGCACTCCGATACGCCCCTAATTTATAAGGCACGCTAGCGTCCATCTACTCTGATAAAATTCAAACGGCAATTTAATCAAAAATCCGAAGCAGTGCCTTGTGGAGTTAAATATGATACTTGTTACAGCAAATGAAATGCAGCAGATGGATCGCCATACCATCGAATCTTTTGGACATACCCGGCAGAGTGCTGATGGAAAATGCCGGCCGGGGGGCAACCCGATTTTTCTTCACACAGTTTTCAGATTTAGAAAATAAGCGCATTGGTGTCATTGCCGGGCGAGGAAACAATGGAGGAGACGGATTTGTAATCGCTCGTTACCTGGCACAATCGGGGATTTCTGTACAAGTATATCTTCTTACTGCGAGCCATCGGATTACGGGCGATGCAGCAGCCAACCTCAAGCTCTTAAGTCCACTCGAAATCCCGGTAATCGAAATCCCGGATGAAAGCTCCTTTTCAGCGCATCAATCCGCCATGGCTGGTCTGGATATATGGATTGATGCCATTCTGGGCACCGGATTGAAGTCGGATGTCAAAGGATATTTTCAAACGATCATTGATTTTATCAATGCGCTCAAGAAACCTGTATTTGCCGTCGACATCCCGTCAGGACTGAATTCAGACACCGGACAACCTTGCGGAACATGTATTCGCGCCAATGCTACGGCAACTTTTGGATATGCCAAAGCAGGCCATTTTACCTATCCGGGAGCAAACTATACCGGCACGCTTGAAATTGTTGACATCGGTATTCCGCCCTATATCGTTAAGTCCGTGGAACCCAAACAGTTCCTTTTAACAGGAAACCTTATCAAATCTTACCTGGCACCCAGGGTTGAGGACACCCACAAGGGTATGACCGGTCATCTGCTGGTTGTTGCCGGTTCTCCCGGAAAAACCGGTGCCGCTTCAATGACATCTATGTCTGCATTGCGGGCCGGCGCGGGTCTTGTGACGCTGGCCATTGGGCAAAGTTTAAATGCTGTTTTAGAAACCCAGGTGCTGGAAGTGATGACAGAACCGCTACCGGAAAGCCGGGGCGGAGCCCTCGGTGAGGGCGCCTTCGACGCCATACAAAAATTGATCCCCGGCAAAAAATGCCTAGCGATTGGACCGGGTCTGGGACAGGCAGCTGAAACTAGGAAGATGGTATGCAAAATCATTGAGGAAAGTCAGATTCCAGTGGTACTGGATGCCGACGGCATTAACAATCTGATCGGGCAGATGCAAATCCTTAAAAATGCGCGGGTGCCGATCATTATAACTCCCCATCCCGGCGAAATGGCCCGTCTTCTGGATGTAGACGTCGGCAAGATTCAACAGGATCGGATAAACTGGGCCCGCAATCTTGCGGTTGATTTACAGATTCATGTCATCTTAAAAGGCGCCCGGACTGTTATCGCCCACCCGGACGGACGGATCTTTATTAATCCCACCGGCAATGCCGGTATGGCCTCAGGGGGCATGGGGGACGTGCTAACGGGAATCATTGCCGGACAAATAGTCCAGGGATTTTCACCGGAGTCCGCTGCCCATGCCGGCGTGTATTTACACGGAGCTGCGGCCGATAGTCTGGCACAATCCATAGGCCCTTATGGTTATCTGGCAGGTGAGGTCATGAACGCCATTCCCGCTGAAATAAAAAAGATGCTTAACAATGAGTCGTCCGCAATCTGTTATCCATTGTAATTTTTTTTAGAATTTTAATCATATGCAATCGTATTTTCAATGGACTTAGAACTTTCATGATCGGCAAACCATTTCGAATAACGACCCATGCTGCGGATGAAACCCGAAAGTTGGGTAAAATAATTGGCAAAGGAATCGAACAGCCGCTGGTCATTGGACTCAGCGGAGACCTTGGTAGCGGTAAGACCGCCTTCGTCCAAGGTTTGGCCGCAGGGCTCGACGTTCCGACCGAATATTACATCACCAGTCCGACATTCACATTGATCAACGAATACCCCGGTCGGTTCCCTCTTTTTCATATAGATCTCTACCGCTTGGATGGCGATAGTGATCTTGAAGATATCGGCCTGGACGAACTGTTGTACGATCGGGCCATAGTAGCGATAGAGTGGGCCGAAAAAATGTTGCAAAGCCTGCCGGCTGAGCATCTGGCCATAAAGCTTGAAATTACCGAAAATCACTCCCGTAGAATAAACTTGATTGCGTATGGACATCAGGTATTCAATCTGATAAAAACGCTTGAATTCTCGCTGAACCGAATAGAAAATTTTGATGTGCAACAATAACTCGGTGGCGGGTTCTGATATATTCAACCGCCGCCGCAACTCTAAAATGGAGCTAAAACACAAATAGAATTTGGACGAAAGTATCGTGGGGAAAAAATGAGCGTAATCGTACAAAAATTTGGCGGAACTTCAGTTGCGGATCTCGAACGTATCCGGCATGTGGCCAAACGAGTAGCGGCAACCTATGATCAGGAAAACGATGTGGTTGTCATCCTGTCGGCCATGTCCGGAATTACCGACCAGCTGATAGACATGGCCCGGGAAGTGACCGAAGCACCTGACAGTCGGGAGCTTGATGTACTTCTGGCTACCGGCGAGCAGACAACTTCGGCACTGCTGGCCATGATGTTAAAATCAATGAACTACCCCGCCCAGTCACTGCTGGGGCATCAGGCCGAAGTGGTAACGGATTACTGCTATGGGAATGCTCGTATCGTTGATATTAGAGCCGATCGGATTAAAAAATTGCTCCAGGAACGTCACATTGTGGTGATAGCCGGCTTCCAGGGTTGCGACCCGGACGGCAATATTACAACACTCGGACGAGGGGGATCCGACACTTCCGCCGTGGCCATTGCAGCAGCACTCAAAGCGGATGTCTGTGAAATATATACAGATGTGGATGGAATTTACACCGCCGACCCTAATATCTGCCAAAAAGCCAGAAAGCTTTCGGCCATCTCTTATGACGAAATGTTGAATATGGCCAGTCTGGGTGCCAAAGTGCTGCAAATTCGTTCGGTGGGATTCGCTAAAAAATTTAACATCCCCGTGCACGTCAGATCATCGTTCAGTGAAGAGGAGGGAACCATGGTTGTCAATGAAAATTCCGGTATGGAACGTCTCGTCGTATCCGGTGTTACCCATGATAAAAACCAAGCACGTATCACCTTGAAGAAGGTTCCCGATCAACCCGGGATCGCAGCTAAAATATTCACTCCCATTTCCGAAGCAGGCATTATCGTGGATATGATCATCCAAAACACCCGGGCCGAAGGGCAAACCGATTTGACCTTTACAGTTCCGAAAGGTGAGTTTAAAAGGGCACTTGAACTGGAAAAAAAAATCGCCGAAGATATAGGTGCCGAAGAGGTATATAGTGATGAAAATATTGCCAAGGTTTCGGTTATCGGTGTTGGGATGAAAGATAATTCAGGCGTAGCATCCACCATGTTTCGAACGCTTTCCGAGGAAAACATAAATATTATGATGATTAGTACCTCGGAAATCAGGATATCCTGTGTTATCGCAGAAAAATATGCCGAACTTGCCGTGCGGGTGCTGCACACCGCCTTTGGACTGGACAGGGAAAACTGAAAGTAAATATTCATGGGCTTTTAGAGAATTGCCAATCATTTTTTCATGAAGAAATTAAGCCCCGACCAATTGATATTTGCCCTACTGTTGGGTGTTATCATCCTGGGGATTTCTATATATCGGATGTTTAAATAACGGATGCAATCTCTTCTGCGATCCGCACAGCAGCCTCCCGGGAATCAGAAGCATCCCGTATCGGCCTTCCGATAACCAGGTAATCCGATCCATTCTTAACGGCCTGTGCGGGTGTTGTAACCCGTTTCTGATCGTCCTTTTCGCCCAGCGACCATTGGGGTCGAATCCCTGGTGTAACCGCAATAAAATCATTTCCGAAATGCGCCTTGAGCATGGCGGTTTCAAGGCCGGAGCAGACCACACCGGCACAACCGGCTTTTTGGGCCATGCCGGCCCTTTGCAATACCAGGGTGGATAAATTCTGGTAAAAATCCGGACCGTATCCGGCGCTCCGAATATCATCCGCAGTCACGCTGGTTAGCACCGTCACACCGAGGATTTGAACTTTTCCTCGGCTGCTGTTAACCGCAGCTTCGAGCATTCTTGGGGTCTCGCCGCAATGCACGGTTGCAAATTGGATTTCGAGGTCGGCAATTCCCGCCATAGCCCGGGAGACGGTTGCCGGTATGTCATGCAGTTTCAAATCCAAAAACACACCGGCCGAACCGGCTGCATTGATGAACCGGACGATATCCGGACCCGACCTGATAAAAAGTTCCAGTCCCACCTTGAACAACCCCACATGATCGGCAAGAAGCTCAACAAAACGTTTGGCTTCACCCGCGGATGAAACATCCAGCGGAAAAATAATGTAATCTTTGGCTTGTCTCATTTCAGACTCCCCAACAATGACGGAAAAAGTGAGATCACCTTTTAAAAAAAATAGCTGTGGAATAACATTATCCGGATTTCGTCATTCCTGATAGTGCTGTTTCACCCAATTTAGGTACGCCCCGCTTTTAACCCGTAGCACCCAATCCGGGTTGTCCAGGTACCACTGGATCGTTTTTCTGAGTCCGGTTTCAAAGGATTCTAGGGGAACCCAGCCCAATTCTTTTTCCAACTTGCTGCAATCAATTGCATATCGCAAATCATGGCCGGGACGGTCTTTAACAAAGGTAATCAGATCCCTGCGAGATGTCCGATCTGCTTTAGGAACCATTTCATCAAGCAAATCGCACACCATGGTGACCGTGTCGATGTTGGACAACTCACACCGGCCGCCGATGTTATAGGTTTGGCCTCGCGTGCCCCCTTTCATTATTTCCCAGACAGCACGACAGTGATCATTAACAAACAACCAATCCCTGACATTACGGCCATCTCCATACACCGGCAGCGGTTTGTCTTCCAGCGCATTTAGTATCATCAAAGGAATCAATTTTTCCGGGAACTGGTATGGCCCATAATTGTTTGAACAATTGGATATGGTTACCGGCAGCGAGTAAGTTTTATTGTATGCCCGGACGAGATGATCCGAGGCAGCCTTGGAGGCCGAATATGGACTGCTGGGTCGATAGGGTGATTTCTCGGTAAAAAACCCATCCGTTCCCAAAGAACCGTAAACTTCATCTGTGCTCACATGGTGGAAGAGGACCAGACGATCCGAATGCCGACGTGAAACTTCCAGGAGATTGAATGTCCCTTCAATATTGGTTTTAATGAAGGTATCCGGTGCTACAATCGACCGGTCCACATGTGATTCCGCGGCGAAATTACAGACGGCATCGATGTCATAGGTATCGAAGGCTTGGATCATGGCTTCCGGATCGCATATATCCGCTTTTATAAAAATGTAGCGCGCGGGCGCTGATTTTTCCATATCGGTCAAATTGTCGGGATTTCCGGCATAGGTCAGGTTGTCGACGTTGATGATACGTCCGTCAAAATCGGAATCCGACAACAGGTAGCGAATAAATCCGGTCCCGATAAACCCGCATCCGCCGGTAACCAAGAGATTTTTCATGCTAACTCCTCATATGTCGCGTAATTTGTATAATATTAGGTTACAGGTAATTCATACCTTAAATTCTGTTGATCTTAAAGTATTTTCTCTGGTCTTCCAAAAAATCTATTGAAATAATCAGCCAATCTATGTATAAATAAATTTGTAGTATTTACAGACAAATAAAGCTATGAACCATCGAAATCCCCTTGAAAAGAATTCCGATTTTTCAATCTGTTTATTCTGCATTCAGCCGTGCCCATGAGAAACTAAGATGACGTTATCCGAAAGCCAGCAAAAAATGTTGCGAATGCTTCCCGGAGTGGATCAAGTCCTCGAGCTTTGTAAGGCATTGCCGGTTTTTGAAAACATTCCAAAAACGGTAATCGTCAAGTCCATCCGTGATATCTTGGAAAGTAGACGAAACAGTATTCTTGCGGCAGATCTCAGCATCCACCCGGATAGCCTGTCGGAGAGCAAGATCATTGAGCGGGTCCAGGCCGCGGTTAAAAAAGCCATGGCATTGAATCTAAGACATCTGGTGAATGCCACTGGAGTGGTGGTCCACACCAACCTGGGCAGATCTCTACTCCCGGAGCAGGTGATTGAAAACATCTCGCTCATTGCCGGCCGCTATTCAAATCTCGAGTATGACCTCGAAGCCGGCAGGCGGGGCTCTCGATACAGTAATATAGAGGATATCCTTTGTGAAATCAGTGGTGCACAAGCAGCCATAGTGGTCAACAACAATGCCGGGGCGGTTCTGCTCTGTCTGGACACCATCTCCCGTGGCAGAGAAGTGATTATTTCACGTGGTGAGCTTGTGGAAATCGGCGGATCTTTTAGAATTCCAGATGTTATGGCGAAAAGCGGCAGTAATTTACGAGAGGTCGGCACCACCAATCGTACCCATATGAAAGACTATGAAGATGCCATTAAGGATAGTACCGCCCTGCTGTTGAAGGTGCATCGCAGCAATTACAGCGTCATCGGCTTTACGGCCGAAGTCTCACTTAAAGAACTCGTTGAACTCGGCAACCGGCATGGTACCCTGGTCATGGAAGATCTGGGTAGCGGCACCTTCATTGATTTTTCCAAATACGGTCTGGTTAAAGAACCCACCGTACAGGAATCAGTTGCAGCCGGCGCTGATGTCGTGACCTTCAGCGGAGACAAACTTCTCGGAGGACCCCAGGCAGGGATTATTGTTGGTAAAAAACAAATCCTGGAAAAAATCAAGAAAAACCCTCTTGCAAGGGCTCTGCGCATTGACAAGATGACCCTGGCAGCGCTTGAGGCCACCGTACACCTATACCGAGATGAAGCAAAAGCAGTTCACAAAATCCCAACCCTGCGAATGTTGACCATGGACTTAAATGAGATTGAACACAGAGCTTTGGAGCTAATGGAAAATTTGAAGAAATTAGACGCTTCCCGGCTTCGAATCGATCTCATTGAACTTTCCTCTAAAGCTGGCGGCGGCGCGCTACCGCTGTTGGAACTACCGAGCAAATGCCTGAAGATACAAATTGAGGGGCTTTCCGTCAATACTCTGGAATTAAACATGCGAAATTATGCGCCGCCGATTATCGGGCGTATCGAAGATGATGCGTTTATCATAGATCCCAGGACATTACAGCGTGACGATTTGCCGATCATCGAATCGGCATTTGAGCACGTGTTGAAGAGAGCTTAAACATGACCAATAATGCCAAGGCAGTACTTCAAAGTCGTGGAACTGCACGAAACTTTTTATTTTCAAAAACAGATACCGGGCGGATTCGAGACCTATCGAAACAAAAAACGGGGGGTATCAATGAAGAGCTGCAATCTTTTTTCCCGGATATGCGTATCGGTATGGGTTTTATCGAACATGCCGTGCAACGCCTGGATGCTGTCGCCAAATTCGCTACCCTTGCCATTGGAGTGGATCAAACCCGGCAGGGGGAAAAAAAATATTCCAAAACCGTTGCGTTTGACGAACATGTTGCCGTGGCTAGAATACTTGAGATGATTTGCCAGGAGAAAAACGGTAGTTGGGGTGCCCTTGAGCCCGGATTATTCGGGGGTATATTTCCTCATATAAATGGGTCAGAGGGCCTTGAAATAGCCCGCGATCTTCAAAACCGCCTGGCTGAAAAAATCGAACAGACGGTTACCATCGGAATCGCCGCTTATCCAATCATCACTTTTAAAAAATCCGATATGATCGATAATGCCCGCAAGGCGCTTGAGCATGCTGCCTTTTTCGGACCCGGCAGCGCGGTGGCTTTTGATGGGGTAAGTTTAAATATTAGCGGTGACAAATTGTATGAAAATGGAGATATTCAAGGGGCCATCGAAGAATTTAAACGTGCCCTTTTACTGGATTCTTCCAATGTAAATGTCCATAACAGTCTCGGTGTCTGTTACGGTTTGCAGGGCGAATATGAATCGGCGATTGAGGAATTTAAGGCCGTTGCCGCCATCGAACCTGACGAGTACATGGCAATGTTCAATCTTGGGCTGGTCCATGCGCTGAGAAATCAGCCTGAAAGAGCCCTCGAATTCTTTCTCAAGGCCGATAAAATCAACGGCGATATATATGAGGTCGCCTTTCAAAGTGGAAAATTTTATTTTGAGGCAGGCGATCTGGTAAAGGCGAAGCCATTCTTCGAACGGGCCGTAAAGCTTGATCCGGATTCTGCTGCGGCATATCGATACCTGGGTGAATGCTTTGCCGCCGGCAATCTGACCCAGGACGCTATCAGGGCCTATAAAAATGCCATCCGGCTCAACCCCCATGATGCCGCATCCATGTCGGCACTCGGGTGTCTATTGGATGTCCAGGGTGAAAATCCAGAAATCACTCTGATGTTTTGTCGCGAGAGTGTTGGTCTTGCGCCCGAAAACGGTCTTTTCCATTATCGGCTGGGCCAGCTGTATTTTAAACAGAATCTCTATGACGACGCCTTGAAGGAGTATATAAAGGCAGAACAGTTTGGTTATGATGCCGCAGAAGATATTCAGAATATACAGAAACGGATAACTGCAAAATGAAAGAAATCATCTTCTATAAATAAAATTATTCCGGAGGCGTTTTAAAGCAAGGTAGATCATGCCACCAAAATTCAGCCCTGTAGACCTCAGTAATGTAAAAACCTACCATCTCTCCGATCGAAAAAGCAAAGTCACCGCGGAAGATTTTGCCAAAACCTGGCGGAAGGGCGCCTCCTACCGTGCTTTTCTAGAAAATTTGCCGGACATTCTGGCAGGCGGTCAATTAAAAAGCGTCATATCGGCCATCGTCAAGGCATACCGGGATAACCGAACAATTTTGTTTGGTATGGGCGCCCACGTCATCAAAGTCGGTCTCAATCCCATCGTTATCGACCTGATGGAACGTAGGCTTATCAGCGGCGTGGCCATGAATGGCGCCGGCATCATCCATGATGTTGAACTTGCCATGGTCGGCCGAACATCAGAAGATGTTGCCGCTGCCATAGACGACGGTTCATTTGGAATGGCCCGGGAAACCTGTACTTTTTTAAGTAAGGCCATCACGTCAACCCGCAAGAAGTCCATCGGACTCGGCGAAGCCGTCGGTCAGCACATCCTTGAAAAACGGCTGCCGCTGATGGAAAAGAGTATTCTCGCAGCGGGGGCCCGCTTGGGAATCCCCGTAACGGTCCACGTTGCCATCGGTACAGATATTCTCCACATGCATCCCGGATTTGATCCTCAAGCAGCAGGTGCCGCCAGCCACCACGACTTCCGGCTGTTTACATCTATAGTAGCCGCGCTTGACAAAGGCGTTTATTTAAATGTGGGATCGGCGGTAATTTTACCGGAAATTTTTTTAAAAGCCACCACCCTGGTAAGAAATTTAGGGTATACCCTGGAAAACTTTACAACGGTCAACATGGATTTTATTAAGCATTACCGCCCCCTCACCAACGTCGTCAACCGGCCCACCGCCAAAGGCGGCCATGGAATAAACTTGGTGGGACATCACGAAATCCTGTTGCCCCTGATTGCGGCAGGCGTTATCGAAGAGATAGATTAGGATTAACGGGTTCGCAAGGCAAGAGGCATCCCAATGTTCTTTTTTATGCCCGGGGCTGCGGAAGGTTTATGGAACGGATGAATCAACATCAAATGCTGAACAAGTCTAAAGACAGATTAAATAATCTGAGCTACTACTGATATATTTGAAATAAATTCCAGAATGGAAGACATCATTTGATGCTCTATCGTCGTGCTATTCTGCTCCTATGCTTTGTCTTGAGCTGCTCTCTGATTGATTTAGTCCTGAATATTATAGCGTTTCTATTTGACGTGCGATAAGGAGGCCTGTTCATGCCAATTTACGAATATCACTGTGAAAAATGTGGTGAGAATTTTGAGTGCCTGATCATTGGGAGCGACGCACCTGAGTGTTCCTCGTGCACCAGTAAGAAGGTGAAAAAGCTTATGTCTGCCTGCGGATTTGTAAGCAAGGGCGGAGGGGGTGAAACCGTGTCGTCGTCGGCCGGCTCTTCTTGCAGCGGTTGCGCAGCCAGCAGCTGCACTGGGTGCAGTCACTGATGAAGGAATCTCTTAAAATTGGAACCCGGGCCAGCAAACTTGCAATGTGGCAGGCCAACTGGGTTAAATCAGCGCTGGTCAAAGCATATCCCCGACAAAATATCGAATTGGTTACCATCAAAACCAAAGGTGACAAAATCCTCGATGTGCCGCTTGCCCAGGTCGGCGGTAAAGGACTTTTCGTCAAAGAAATTGAACAAGCCCTGTTAGATGGCCGAATTGATATTGCTGTGCACAGTATGAAGGATATGCCGGCGGAAATTCCGGTCGGTCTCTGCATCGGCGCCATTCCCCCAAGGGAAGATCCATCGGATGTACTGATCTCTGAAAATGGTCTTCATTTTTCGGAATTGAAGCAAGGGGCTGTTATCGGAACCAGCAGTCTGCGCCGGGGTGCCCAGATTCGTCATAAGAGACCGGACATTATCATTGTGCCGTTGCGGGGCAATGTCGAAACCCGGCTAAAAAAACTGCGGTCTGAAAATCTGGATGCGGTTGTACTGGCAGCAGCCGGTATAAAACGCCTAAATCTCGAGCATCGCATCACAGAGCGTCTGAATACCGATATCATGCTTCCGGCAGTTGGACAGGGTGCTCTATGCATAGAAATCCGGCAAAATGATCCGGACATCCAGCCCATGATCGAAGCGCTGGATGATCCCCAAACTCGTGCCATTGTAATCGGTGAACGCGCCTTCCTGAACCACTTGGGCGGCAGTTGCCAGGTGCCCATCGCCGGCCATGGGACAATTGACCGAAACACATTTCAACTCACCGGTCTGGTTGCTGATCTCGATGGCTCCCGGATTCTCAAAGCAACCTTGTCTGGTTCAAAAGATTCGACACCATCCCTCGGAGTCCGTCTTGCGCGAGATCTTTTAGACCGGGGAGCCGATAAAATTTTGGAGCAATTACAATCAATGGAAACCGCAAACCATGGAAGCTAAAGTGTATCTGGTCGGTGCGGGACCTGGTGATCCGGGTTTAATTACCATCAAAGGTAAGCAATGTATTGAAAACGCCGATGTGATCATCTATGACTATCTGGCCTCCCCTACCCTTTTAAAGTATGCCCGTAAGCATGCGGAGATTATATATGTCGGAAAAAAAGGCGGACACCACACCCTTTCTCAGGATAAAATAAATGAGTTGATCGTGAAAAAAGCCAAGACGGGCGCTATTGTTTGCCGGTTGAAAGGCGGGGATCCGTTTATCTTCGGTCGGGGTGGAGAAGAAGCTGAAAAATTAGCGGCGAACGCAATCCCTTTTGAGGTGGTACCCGGCGTGACATCCGCCATTGCTGCCGCCGCCTATGCGGGTATCCCCTTGACACATCGTAAACTTACAGCCACCCTCGCATTTATCACCGGCCATGAGGATCCCCATAAGGCAGAATCCAGCATTGACTGGGAGTCTTTGGCCGGTGGCATCGGGACGCTGGTATTTTTCATGGGGGTGAAAAATTTACCGGATATCGCCCAAAAACTGATCGCCAACGGCAAATCGCCGGAAACCCCGGTGGCCCTCATACGCTGGGGCACCACGCCCGGCCAGACGACTGTGACCGGCACACTTGACAATATCTCCGAGCGGGCGAAAAAAGCCGGTCTCAAACCACCGGCAATTATAGTAGTGGGTGAGGTCGTTCAGCTAAGAAAAACCCTCCAATGGTATGAAAAACGTCCCCTCCTCGGAAAACGGATCGTTGTCACCCGTGCCCGGCAGCAGGCCAGTGATCTGAGCAGCCGTTTGTTGGATCTGGGAGCTGAGTGCCTGGAATTTCCAACTATAAATGTGGTTCCCGCCGATGACCTAACCCCACTGGATGAAGCCGTTCAAAATCTATCCGACTATGACTGGGTCGTTTTTACCAGTGTCAATGGTGTTAAATTTTTCTTCGCTCATCTGTTTGGCAGGAACAAAGACGTGCGTGCATTAAGCCATTTGCACACCGCAGCAATCGGTCCGGCAACTGCTGAAAAATTGTTTGAATACGGGCTGAAAAGCGACATTATCCCGCAAAACTTTCGGGCGGAGGCCGTGGTTGATGCTTTTCGCAAAATATCGTTAGCGGGGAAAAAGATATTACTGCCCCGGGCCAAGGAGGCCAGGCCAGTGCTGCCGGTGGAATTGCGTAAAATGGGCGCCGAAGTCGATGAAGTAACCGTTTATATCACTGAAAAAGTCCACGCGAACACTGATCAACTCATCGAACAGCTCGAGGAAAAAAACATTGATCTCATAACGTTCACCAGTTCTTCAACGGTTCAAAATTTTAGAGATCTTCTTCCTCCGGATAATTTCAAACACCTCATCCAAGGCATAACCGTTGCGAGCATCGGCCCTATAACCACCGATACGGCATTAAAATCAGGTTTTGAGGTTCCAATCACTGCAGAATCTTATACTATCCCAGGACTGTGCGATGCCATTGTCAAATATTTCGACAAAAAAAATAGCCGACATTCAGTATAATCAGGTTGAAAATCATTTCGAGCCGGATATTATAAAAATCGCAAGCCTCGAAAGGCCGTCCATAATTGAAATACCGGCGTATTGTAAAAAATTTAAAACGAATGTAAACTGATTGCTATCATCAGATTTATTTCCCATAGGATGTTTAAAATTGGCTGACTTGAAACTGATCGATCCTTATAACCGTCATTTGAATTACCTGCGTATATCTATTACCGACCGGTGTAACTTGAAATGCATCTATTGTGTCCCCCGTGATTTAATCCCACGGCTTTCGCACGATGAGATCATGACCTATGAAGAAATCCTGCGATTGGTGCGAATCGGGATAAAACTGGGGATCTCAAAAATCCGGGTAACCGGCGGAGAACCTTTGGTCAGAAAAGGGGTTTACGGATTTTTGGCCGATCTAAGAGGACTTGACGGTATTGCAGACTTGTCCCTTACAACCAACGGTGTTTCTTTAAAAGCCAATCTGGCAAAAATTAAAGCCGCCGGTATCAATCGAATAAATATCAGCCTGGATACACTCAACCGAGCAAAATTTGAGCACATAACCGGTTTTGACCGATTTGAACAGGTTTGGCAGGGCATTGAAATGGCTTTGGAGATGGGATTTCAGCCCATTAAGTTGAATATCGTTGCCTTAAACGGCGTCAATGATGATGAGCTGGAAGACATGGCGCGGTTGTCATTTGATCATCCGCTGCACATTCGCTTCATTGAATACATGCCCATTGGCGAATCTCAAATCGGCAATGGTCCTCTCCTCCTGGCTCCTGAAATTAAAAAGCGTATCAGCATACTGGGCAACCTCATTCCCGTTCCCAATTCCATGAACGATGGTCCTGCCAGGCGTTATCATTTTGAGGGAGCTGCCGGAGAAGTTGGCTTCATCCATGCATTGAGTCATCATTTCTGCGACCGATGCAATCGACTCAGATTAACCGCACGCGGCCGGCTCAGGCCGTGTCTTTTATCCGATCATCATGAGGACGTCAAAGGTATTATGAGAGCAGGGGCGACAGACGAACAACTGGCGGAAGTTTTCTTTAAAGCGGTGCGCCACAAACCATCTGATCATAACCTGGCTATACAAAATCCATCCGGGGTCTGCAGCCAGATGAGTTCCATTGGTGGATAAATATATTTGGTTGGTGTTTCCCGATCAGACGGCGTGCTTTTAAGACAAAAAGGAGTACAATAAACCAATGGAAATTAAAATAGTCAAAATCGAAAATCCGGACAGCTTAAACCTGATTCTTGGCCAATCTCATTTCATTAAAACGGTTGAAGATATCTATGAGGCCATGGTCTCGACGGTTCCCATGGCAACATTCGGACTTGCATTCTGTGAAGCTTCGGATGTGTGTCTGGTGCGGCACACCGGCACCGACAAGGAGATGATTGAGCTGGCCCAAAAAAATGCCTATGCGCTTTCAGCAGGTCACAGTTTTATTATTTTCATGAAAGACATGTACCCTGTCAATGTCCTGAATGCGATTAAGAATGTGCCGGAAGTATGTCGCATATTTTGTGCTACTGCCAATCCGGTCGAAGTCATAATTGCTGAAACAGAACAAGGAAGGGGTATTCTCGGCGTCATTGACGGATTTTCGTCCAAAGGGATCGAAACCGAGGGTGATATTGCAGGTCGCAAGAAACTGCTGCGCACCATCGGGTACAAGCAGTAGGGTTGTAACCTGTCACGGATTCAGAGGTTCGGGTTTATCAGTTTTGAAACCCGGAATATCAATCAGAAGCATAATGATCTTCCAGCGCCTTCGCCATTCTTTGCAAAGCTTTTTCCAGCAAACTGCGGGAGCATCCAAAGTTCAGCCGCACAAAGCCGGGTCCGTCAAACTCAACCCCATCTTGAAGACCTACCCCCGCATGTTCAAAAAAAGTCGTTGGATTTTTAATCCCGGCAGCCCGCATATCAATCCAGGCCAGGTAAGTGGCTTCCACAGGTGCCATTGTAAGATGAGGCATCCGACTGACGGCTGCTTGAATAGTATCACGATTGCCTCTTAAGTAGTCAAGTAACGCTTCGTGCCAGTCGCTGCACGCCCCAAAAGCCACCCTTGTGGCCGTATAGCCCAGTGCGTTGACCATTGGAACAATTCCTGCCATGGCATCTTTAAATCGCTGCCGCAGGTTCTTATCACTGATCACGGCAAATGCGCATCCCAAACCGGGGAGATTGAAGGTCTTGCTGGCCGCCATCAGGGTAATCGTGCGTGCGGCCGTTTCCGGGTCCAGTGAGGCTGTCGGGATATGCGGCTTGTCCTTGTCCAGGATTAGTCCACAATGGATCTCATCGGAACATATCACGATATCGTGCTTTTTACAGATGGTGGCAAGTGTTTCCAGTTCCTGCCTGGTATAAACGCGTCCCACCGGATTGTGAGGATTGCAAAGAATGAATACCCGGGTTTTAGCGGTTATTGATCGTTCAAGTCGATCGAAATCGAATTGCCAATGGTTATTTTTTTCTTCAAGTGGTACTTTAATTAAATTTTGGTAAAAGTGTCCGGGCGCTGTTAAAAAAGGCGGATAAACCGGCACTGCCGTTATCACGTCATCTCCTTTTTCACCCAAAGCTCGGCAAACCACATTGAGCCCGGTTACCAGTCCCGGCAGCCATACCAGCCAGTCGGCTTCGATCTCCCAGCCATAGAGATTTTTAAGCATGCCGACAACTGTGTCGTTTAATTTCATTGGGGCAATGGTATAACCAAATACCCCGTATGCGACCCGTTGCTGCAAGGCTTGGATGACGGCAGGAGGTGATTGAAAATCCATGTCGGCAACCCACAGGGGAATGATATCCCGGTTGCCGTATTTATCCCATTTCAGACTGGCTGTCCCGCGACGTTCCACCGATGAATCGAAATTGAAAAATTTTTTTTTGGCCATGATAATATCCCACAATAAATACAGTAATACTTTAAGTTTTTAGAATTAAGAGATAGAAATTATTTTAATTCAGATATTATTTCTTTGTTTTCAACAACTCATGATAGGCAGCGGTTAAATTGACAAATTGATCATGATCTCCGCCTTTGTCCGGATGTAATTTCATAGCCTTCAGCCGGTATAGGCTTGCAATCTCCTGGCGGCTCATTTCCTTTAAGGTTTCTTGGGATTCACCGAATACGGCGCTTGCCTTTTTCAAGATGGACACATTGGTTCTATATGTCGCAGGGTGATCCCTGTGGTTGTTCATAAACTGGCGGATGTAATCCTCCATAAAAGACCTGGATGCAAAATCGTGATCAAAGTACATAAGGACATATCTGACCAAATAGTTGTGCAAACTGTCGTCGGTTTTCATGCCGGCCCAAAAAGAGCGGTCGGAGTTTAACCGGCAGATCTGCTCGATAAAATGTCCATCAACCTTATCCGCATTTAGGGATTGGGGAGCATTCTTGGCGTAAGACTGATAAAAAAATTGCTGGAGTTCGAAAACCACATAGACATAGTTTTTATATTCACGGAGTGCCAGCTCGGTTTCCATGGCCATGAATGTCTGCTCGATTTCGTCCCTCGACTTGTTATGCAGTATTTGGAAAAATTTTAACGGCAACCGGCCGATCCCTTGCTGATCCATCCGGCCGAATCTTAGATAATGCATCCTGCGTTTGTCGAAGATATGAAGTTGGGTATCTATTTTTATAGTCGGTCTTTTTTTTTGACGGATAGCTTGATGCCGTTTTTCCCTGCCGCGAAACGGCTCCAAAACTCTTTGGATTTCCGGATGGACAAAAGGCCAAAAAATGTCTTCGATTTCATCCGGATCTGCCTCGATCCCCATGTTGGTGAGCCGGTCTTCGACCACCTGATCTATATAGAACGAGTTTCCGCCGGGATAAACGATATAACCGCCGGGATCGATACCTAAATCGATTAAGTCCCTGCTCAGAAAATAGTCTGCGTCCCGGTAAGACTCCCGGATGAGGTACCGGGTGTGGCCGCCTATTTTTTCAATAGCAAGATACACGATGCCCTCTAAGTTTTATCCCGTTTTTGCTTAAATCAACATTATTCACAATTTGACCCAAATTTCTATTTTTGGAACAACTAATGACATCGCTGCTCTACCTGGATTAACACCGATATTGAGACAATTCAAGTCATGAAATTGATTTCATTAAATTGGCGATGAAGAATCTGCTTGTCTTTCATTTGTTAGTGATTAAGTTACGCTATTGTAACGCACTGAAGACACACGAAACGGAGGAATCTATGCAGCTACGCTCGCTGGGCATGTCTGATTTAAAGATCTCATCTATTCTCATGGGCACCTGGCAGGCCGGCAAAGAGATGTGGGTCGGTATCGATGATACCCAGTCCACCCGGGCCATTCGGGCAGCTGTTGAGTCCGGCATTACCACTTTCGATACCGCTGCGGCCTACGGGAAGGGGCATTCGGAACGTATTCTCGGAGCAGCCATCGCCGATGTACGCAGCGAGGTTGTCCTGGCGACCAAAGTCTTTGCCAACCGGCTTAAATTCGACCAGGTCATTAATTCCTGTCATCAATCCCTGAAAAACCTGAAAACCGATTATATTGATCTGTACCAGATTCACTGGCCGTCTGGCGCTTTCGGCACCCGGGCCGTACCCATTGAAGAAACCATGGCAGCCATGAATGAACTCAAAGAGAAAGGGAAGATTCGGGCAATTGGTGTATCCAATTTTTCATTCGCTCAGTTGGAAGAAGCCAACCGACATGCCAGAATAGACAGTGTTCAATCCCCCTACTCTCTATTTTGGCGACATATTGAAGGAGACATAATGTCATATTGCCGGGAAAATAATATATCCATTCTGGCGTATTCGCCCATGGCCCAAGGTTTGCTGACCGGAAAATTTGCTCAGAACCATGAATTTGATAAAGGAGATCACCGTAAAAAGAACCGGCTGTTTAGACCGGAGAATTTTCAGCATGCCCAGGAAGCGCTGGACGGTCTTCGTCCGATTGCTGAAGAGAAAACGGCGAGTGTGGGACAGCTGGCGCTGGCTTGGGTGATTTCCCATACGGGCACAAGCGCCATTGCCGGAGCCCGTGCGGCAGATCAGGTGGTTCAAAATGCCCGGGCAGCTGACATATCTTTGTCCGAGAGCGACCTGTCCCGGATGGATGAAATCGGGCGGATTGTGACAGATTATCTGGATGAAAATCCGGTGATGTGGAGTTTTTAAGTCAACACGTAAACGGGTAGAAGTGGTGATAGCAGTAACCCTGAGGATCACCCCACTGCATTTCAGTGTCTATCAGACATTGCCCGATCATCTGTTTTGAGGATTGCTCATAATCGGCCCGCTTTTCCTCCTGATCTTTGCAGGCCATACAAATGGCCTCATGATCAATAACAGAGAGAATTCGCGGTTCCTTCGGCGCCATTTTCTGATTGCACCGATGGCAGTGGGTAGCACAAGATAGTTTCTCTGCCCAAGCGTCCGGCATGTTGGGTCCCCCTTTAGGTTGAATTTATTTTAGAAATTAAGAGTTAAACAACGAAAAATCAACCCCTGATAAAAAATACGGATGCACAAAGGATCTTGGGTCGTTTCCCATACGTGCCGGAGCTTCCATGCGTTACCGAAGCAACGTTGACCCAAAAAACGAAGAAAAGCAACGTGATTTAATTCGCGTTTCAAAGACACCTAGTCAGACAGGAGATGCTAAAATGGATAAGCAAGATGTAATTACCATCGCTGATGGGCTCAAGATGATTGAAGACGGCGTCGAAAAAATTCAGAGCGTCATGCGTGAAAAGAAAATTAAATCACTAAGAGAGGTCGCCACGGAACTCATCCCGATGCTCAAGGACGACGACCATGAAATCAATGAGTCCATTATCAGGCATCTGGGAAAACCTGATTAGGTATAACCCATAGCAAGCCTGAAGGCGAGAATTGGTTCAATTCAATTTTATCGTTGCGGCCATCTGTATACGATATGCGCATCATTGTAGATTCGGCGATCGCCTTTGAAGACACAATGCCAGGGAGCAAACTGATTGCTCCCAGAGACACTATTTTTTGACATCAGTGATGAGGTCTTTGATAATCGATACGACATTTCGCCCTCTTTCGCGTGCGATCCGGTGGGCTTCCTCGACAATTTTTCCTGCCTGGATCGCCAATTCCGCTTCATTTGGAATCGGTTTTTTCAATTTCTCATACTGCCAGCTCAAAAATCGAACTGCCAGTTTTTCTTCCTGCTGTCTGATAAAACCCATGGGGTAAGTCTCCGGATATTAGTCAGGGGTCAGAAAAACAGATGGCTGGGGACAGATATTGGAATTCGGCCTGCGAAATCAAATCCCTCCATCATCCGTCACCTGCCTTCTGTCCTTTGCCCGATACCCCTTGATCTATACCCTTTTTACCCGTAACTCGCAACCCGACCCCATCCTAAATTTGGCAAATATTTAATATTGCTTTTTCCAAAATCAACTTTGGAGATTGGGAGCTGGTTTTGAGTTTTTTATCGACCTCACTCAAAACTTCTAGGGCATTGATAAGCTTATCTTGAGAAAATCCATCCGATTTTTTGAGCAGCAGGTAAATTGGGTAAGGATTTTGGGGAGTTTTAGCAATTAATAGATCCGTGGTCACTTTGCTTTTTGTCTTTTTACCCTTTTTCGACAACCCGGTGTTTTGTGAGATGGGTTCTGTATTCAACAGGGTCTGCCAATCGTTCAGTAAGTCCATCAACTTGCGATCATACTCGACAATGGCCGGCAGGATAGTCTTTTGAAAATAGTTATACGGACAGGCATTTTGCCAGTCCCTTCCCTGGGGGCTTTTAATAAAGCCTTTCACCAGCAGAAGTTTTCTGACCTGATTAATTATGGCGCTAAGTACCTGCAGAGGATGAATACCGGAGGACAGAATGGATTGTAGAAAAAAAAGTGCGGAATCAGCCTTACGATCCGCCACTGCATTGGTTAATTCATAGATCGGGTCACTTTTGGTACGCTGTAGAACGGATTCGACATCATTGATGGTGATTTCGACTCGATCTCCAACCCAGTTAATTAATTTTTCCAGGTTGTTGCAAAAAGTTCGCAAATCAAAGCCGGTCATTTCATACAGAGCCAGGTAAGTTTCCCGGTCCATGGTCTTACCGCCGTCTGCGAGAATTGAATTCATTTTTTCAACCAAAATGGATTCCTGGGCAATCTGATCTGCCCGGCGCGCACCTTTAGGTACCGAACAATCAACCGTCATCCCCTTGCTGCTCAAAACTTTAAACAGCCCCCGCCGTTTGTCCACTGTATCTGTCGTAATAATCAGATGGTTGCCCTTCGGGAACCCCTTCTCCACGGCTTGCTGGAGGATGAGGCAGTCATCCCGCGCAACGGGAACGGCCAGATCGTTCTGTCGGCACCATGCCATGATTTCGTCCAACCACTGGTCATCTGTTCCGGAATCATTACCCACACCCAAACTTTTTCCCCTGCTGGATGGGTCCATATCCTCAAAGGAAAAATTAAAAATCCCCATCAGATTCAGAAGATGACCGGCAGCTTTTTTTATATTATCATCCTCAAATGCTTTTTTGGCATTTTCGAGCAATTGATCTTTGTCCTGCCTGGCATAGAATATTTTGGAATCGCGCAACGCGATAACTTTTGTGCCGGGCAGCAGTGAAAAGGTGTTGACCCGACGGATAACCTCGTGAATATTCTCATGTGTCCCATCCAACGGTTCATAGTTGATACTGCGCTCTGGGGCTGGCATCAGCGCATTTAAAAGCATATCAAACGCACCTTGGATCAACAAATCATTCCCGTAGATCAGGTATACCGGGAAAAAAAGATCATCTTCCCGATCCTGCAAATAGGTTTCCAATTCTTTATGGCTGATAAGAGGCATGGTCTTAAAGTAGGTTCTTTATAGCAGATATGGAGGAGCAGGAATTGAAAATTGAAGATTGAAGATTTATGGATGTCGTTTCGCTCCATCCTTCTTAAAATGGGAAGAATACCTTAATATTCAATATTCATTCGAAAATATTCAATCATACTGACTACTCCGGCATTTTTTTAAACAGCAAATGAAAAAGGAAAATAAAAATTCCTACGCTAATCGCACTGTCGGCAATGTTGAAGGCAGGCCAGTGAAGATTACCGAGGTAAATGTCAAGAAAATCCACAACATTTCCAAACCGGACCCTGTCAATCAGATTTCCGATGGCACCTCCAAAAATCAGAGCAAAACCGGTGGCAAGAAGAGGCTGAGTGCTGGGTGTTTTTTTATAAAAATATAAAATCAAGCCAACGGCCAGAGATGAAATAAACAAAAAAACCACCGTGCGAAAGATCGGACTCATTGTGGACATAAGGCCAAAAGCGCCGCCGGGGTTACGAATATGGGTAATATCAAAAAAACCTTTGATAATTGCAATACTCTGGTGTTTCGGTAGATACTTTAGAATGAAAGCCTTGGAAACCTGGTCGGCCAGCACCACGAGTCCGGCCACGATTGCCAGTTTGGTATATTTGTTTGGTAACATATTCATTATCCGACCATGCCCGGTGTATGTCGTACCGGGCAGTCATCACCCCATCCCGGCCAGCGCTACCAGCGCATCCCGACAACGGTCACAAATGGTCGGCTGCTCGATATGACTCCCAACAGAGGTATCATGTATCCAGCATCGTTCACATTTTTCACCCGGTGCTGGCTCCACCAGAATATGCATGTCTTCTATTTCTTCGCTCTGAATCGCAGCATTGAGGACCTCATCCTTTACCAGGCTGGCCTGGGAGACGATCAGCAACGACCTTAGCATGTCAGCATAGGGTTGCAGCATATCATACATATCTCCTTTTACTGAAATAATAACCGCGGCGTCCAGAGGATGTCCGATGAGTTTCTTTGCCCGGGCCTCCTCCATGGCTTTGGTAGCTTCACTTCGAATTTTCAGCAGAAACTCCCATCTTTGAAACAGGGCGTCATCCTTGAAAGCCGGGTTCATTTCAGGTAGCAACCCCATATGGATACTGGCTTCCGAACCGTTTTTCAGTGGCATATATTGCCAGATTTCATCGGACGTAAACGGCAGGATCGGGGCCATCAACCGGGCAATGCTCTCAAGCACAATATACAAAACGGTCTGGGCACTTCTGCGGTCGATGGATTGCGGTGCTGAAGTATACAACCGGTCTTTAAGGATATCAAGATAAAGAGCCGATAAATCAAGGGTGCAATAATTATAAAGCGTATGGTAGATAACATGAAATTCATACGCCTCGTAGGCAGCGCGAGCCTTTTCAATGATAAGTTGAAGTTTGTGCAGCGCAAACCGATCGATTTCCGACAACGAACCGTAATCAACCGCATCTTTTTCCGGATCGAAATCAAAAAGATTCCCCAACATGAAACGGCTGGTATTTCGGATGCGCCGGTAGGCATCGGTCAGCTGTTTTAAGATGTTATCGGAAATTCGAACGTCCTCACGATAGTCCGATGCCGACACCCAAAGACGTAGAATTTCAGTACCGTATTTTTCGATCACCTCGCTGGGCGAAATCACGTTTCCGATGGATTTGGACATTTTTCGCCCCTCGGCATCCACCACAAAGCCATGCGTTAAAACAGCATCGTAAGGTGCTCGGCCCCGGGTGCCCACGGCAGTCAAAAGGGCACTGTGGAACCATCCACGATGCTGATCACTGCCCTCCAGGTAAAGATCGGCGGGCCATTTTAAATATGGCCGCTGCTCCAGTACGGCTGCATGACTCACGCCGGAATCGAACCACACATCAAGGATGTCGGTTTCTTTAATAAATTGCCGGCTACCGCATCCTTTACACTTCGTATCATCAGGCAGGAAATCTGCTACGTCCTTCTCAAACCATATATCGGCGCCGTATTGCTCAAACAGTTGATAGACTCCCTGCATGATCTCTTCGTCGAGCA
Organism: uncultured delta proteobacterium; assembly: GCA_963723215.1. Lineage (GTDB taxonomy): Bacteria > Desulfobacterota > Desulfobacteria > Desulfobacterales > JAFDCJ01 > JAFDCJ01. The sequence goes on along the minus strand of CAVRQG010000001.1, from coordinate 48,247 downwards.
GCACTTCATCGCATTTTTCACAATAAAAAACAGTAATCGGCACACCCCATGCGCGTTGGCGTGAAACGCACCAGTCGGGTCGATTTTCAATCATACCGTAAATTCTTTCACGTCCCCAGCCGGGTATCCAGTTGACCTTATCGATGGCCTCCAGCGATTTTTTTCGCAAACCGGTTTTTTCCATGGAGATAAACCACTGGGGCGTGGCCCGAAAAATCACCGGCTTTTTGCAGCGCCAGCAGTGCGGATAGGAGTGCTTAAATGATTCTTCTTGGACCAGGGCTCCGATTTTGTCTAATCTGACATTAATGTTTTTGTTGGCATCAAAGACAAATTCACCACTGAAATATTCGACATCTTCGGTAAAACAACCCTTGTTGTCCACTGGCGAGTAGACATCCAGGCCATATTGCAGCCCCACTTCATGATCCTCGCGCCCGTGGCCGGGTGCAGTATGCACACAACCGGTGCCGGCATCCAAGGTTACATGGGACCCCAGGACCATCAGGGAGTCACGCTGATACAACGGATGCATGCAGCGCTTGTTTTCAAGGGCTTTTGGATCGATGTTTCCGGTGATGGAATATTCAGCAATGCCGAAGGTCCGCATGCAGGGTTCAACCAGTTCGCGGGCTAGAATATACACCTGCCCGCCACCGATATCCACGGCCACATAATCAAAATCGGGATGAAGTGCAATAGCCAGATTAGCCGGGAGCGTCCACGGGGTAGTTGTCCAGATGATGACAAAAACGTCTTTGCCTTTGAGGGCCGGCAAGTGGCTGCTTAGATCATCTTTCAAAGCAAATTTTACGTATATTGATGGTGTGGAATCGTCCGAATATTCAATTTCAGCCTCTGCCAGAGCGGTCTGGCAGGTAAAGCACCAATAAATCGGTTTTTTGCTGCGAAACAAACTTCCGTCTTTGGCAAATTTGCCGCATTCTTTGGCGATGGTGGCTTCATATCCGTAATTCATGGTCAAATAAGGATCATCCCAAACCCCCATGACCCCAAGGCGTTTGAATTCTTCACGCTGGATGTCGATGAATTTTTCGGCATAGGTCCGGCACAGTCGACGAATCTGGGCCATGCTTAGATTTTTCTTTTTTTCACCGAGTTCTTTGTCCACATTGTGCTCGATGGGAAGGCCATGACAATCCCAACCCGGTACGTATACAGCATCGAAGCCGGACATCTGTTTGGACCGTACAATGATATCTTTTAATATTTTGTTCAGCGCCGTTCCAATATGAATATAACCGTTGGCATAGGGGGGGCCGTCGTGGAGAATAAATTGCTCCCTTCCCTTGGAAGTATTGCGGATCTGTTCGTAAAGACGGGTGTCATCCCATGATTTCAGTTGCTCGGGTTCCTTTTTAGCCAGATTGGCTTTCATCGGAAACTTGGTAGTTGGAAGGTTGAGTGTAGTTTTATAGTTCATCGATTCCCCCTATCTCGGATTTTAACTAAGCTTTGGTTTTTACTCTCTATCCTGTATTCTGTCAAGAAAATAGCGGATAATTCAGTTGGCCTGATTTTGAATATTTTCAGAATAATTTCAAAAGGAAGGCGAAATTAAATTCAGGGTTGAAGGAAAATAATGTAATAGGGGGATGAAAGAGTGATGTCATTCATTTTAAGCCATTTACCTTGCGCCTTAAACGATCAGCCATCTTCATCGAGTATCCAGTATCGAGCATTCGAGCATCCGCATCAGATTCGACTCTACAAACTGAATCATAAATGTGAAAATTGGCAAATTTCAATCGACTTCTGATTCATCAGCTAATTCCATCAAATAGAGTCCGTAGTCGTTTTTCATGAAAGGGGCAGCCAATTTTCTGAGCTGATCCCCATCAATATAGCCCAAGCGGAAAGCAATCTCCTCTATGCATGATATTTTCAGGCCCTGTCTTTCCTGAATCGCCTGCACATAGCTGGCCGCCTGCTGAAGCGCTTCGTGGGTCCCCGTATCGAGCCAGGCAAATCCCCTTCCTAAGAGTTCTACCCTGAGCTCCTGGCGTCTTAAATATGCCATATTGATATCGGTAATTTCCAATTCGCCCCGGTCGGAAGGTTTTAGATTCTTGGCAATGTCGACAACCTCATTGTCATAAAAATAAAGGCCCGGCACCGCATATTGGGATCGTGGATGTTCGGGTTTTTCAACGATCGACGTCACTCTGCCGTTTGAATCAAATTCAACCACACCATACCGTTGAGGATCCCGCACAAGGTAGCCGAAAATCAGCCCCCCCTGGGTCATTTGGACGGTGCGCTGCAATGTTTCGGAAAGACCCGGGCCATAAAAGATATTATCTCCTAAGATTAAACAAATCGTATCATTACCGACAAACGACTCTCCGATAATGAATGCCTGCGCAAGGCCTTCGGGGCGCGGTTGTTCGGCATAGGAAAACGACAGCCCCAGATGAGATCCGTCACCGAGAATCTTCTGAAATAGAGGTAGATCGTGGGGCGTGGATATAATGAGGATTTCCCGAATTCCCGCCTCCATCAGCACGGATAGTGGGTAGTAAATCATGGGTTTGTCATACACCGGGAGAAGTTGTTTGCTGATACCAAGGGTCAAGGGATATAACCTTGAGCCCGATCCCCCCGCCAATAAAATACCCTTCATCATATTGTATCTCCGCCGATGTCAGTCGGATGGTGGACAATGAGGACTAAATATCATAATATAAAATTCAATTCAAAATCTATCAATTTTGCCTGTGGCGGGAGGGGGCTTGATTTTCGTCAGCAGGTTTCATGCCGGCGTCATCACCCTTGATCCCACTGCAAGGTAGGTGATATTCTTGGCTACCAGTTCATTGTGGTCGGGTATCATCCGTCGCCCGTCCATCACGAGGTAGGGGGGTTTCACCGTATCTTCGATGGTTCGGGAAAAACCTCTGAATTCCTCACAGTCTGAAGATATGAATAAGGCATGCGAGCCTTCGATAGCTTCCTTGGCGGAATTAAAATAGCTGATTTTTTCAAACAAGATGTTTTTAGATGGGTCAAATGTTTTAGCGGCCGATTCATTTGCCAGGGGATCATAAGCATGGATAGCCGCCACACCTTTTCCGAGCAGAGATTCAATAACTTTTATCGATGAGGCATCTCGCATGTCACTGGTGTGCTTTTTAAAAGCCAACCCCAAAACAGCTACGGTTTTGTTGTTGAACTTAAAACCGGCTTCCGTGATTGCACGATCGATAAGATATACTTTTTGATATTCATTGACCTCAAAGGAGGCCTCCAGCATCTTGGTGCTAACGTTCACCCGACGCAGCTGGTAAATGAGCGAAGCGATGTCTTTGCCAAAACAGCTGCCGCCTGCACCGTTGCTCACAAAGGAACCCCATGTACTGATGCGGCCGTCTGAGGTAACACCGAGCCGAAGGTCATCGATATTCACATTGGGCATTCGCTCACCGATTTTTGCCCCGACACCGTTCCAAAAGGAAATGTAGGTCAGCAAAACCGTATTGGCAACGTATTTGATGGCTTCAGCGGTTTCAGGTGTAGTCTCGATATATTTTATGCGGACATGATGGACAAACTGCGAGTATACCCGACGCAGGATTTTAAAATCTTCATCACTGTCACAGCCAACCACAACGCGATGGGGTCGGCGTGCATCCACAACTGCAGTTCCTTCAGCCAGAAATTCGGGATTGGAAGCAACACCGAAATTTTCAACGCCATGTGATTTCATGATGTCTTCCAGATGCCGTGCGGTGCCGATGGGGACCGTGCTTTTATTCACAAGTACGACCCGGCGTTTATCTTGTCTTTTGGCCAGGACTTCTGCAATAAATTCGGCGGCGGCGTCATAAAAAGTGAGATTTGTAGATCCATCGATATTTGAGGGCGTAGGCAAACACATAAATACCGCGTCTGTCCCTTCAATGATGGCTTCCAGATTATGGGAAAAACGTAGGGATTTGCCCAGTGTTTCCCGGATGATATTCACCAGGCCGGGTTCATTGACGTATTTTTCGATGAGCTCGGGCTGGCCGCTGGAAAAATCTCCGATCTTCTCCTTGTCTATATCGTGTGCGAAAACATCATGACCATATTCTGAGCATACCGCTGCATGGACGAGCCCAACGTATCCGGTTCCTATAACAATGATTTTCATCCCATCTCCATTCTAAAATTTGATAGTTCTGATGAATTGAACGAATAATGAATTCCTTCCAAATTTACAACCAGATAAAATTCATGGAGCCGTTGCAGATATTAATAGAATATCGTATATTTCCCATTAGATCAATATTTTAAAATCAAAAAAAGATTACCCCTAATATCGCATTGTACTGGGTAATACTGCCGATTTTTTCCGAACCAGGGCGCACAGGAGCTTTATCCACATGCTCGATCATTTTGATCTCATTGCATCTATCTACGACCGGTTAATTGGTCCGCCGGATACCAAACTTCTGCAGCAACTGTTGAAATGGCCGACGGATGGCTGGCTGCTGGACGGTGGCGGTGGCACTGGAAGAGTTTCTTCCCACCTAAGCGGACTGACCGGCCATATTGTTGTCTGCGATTTATCCCATCGCATGCTGAAAAAAGCGCGGGAAAAGAGAGTCCGCCCGGTGAGAGCCCATGTCGAAAAGCTTCCGTTTGCCGATGAATTTTTCCATGGGGTACTTGTGGTCGATGCCTTACATCATTTCTGCAATCAGCGCGAAGCGATCGAAGATTTACTGCGTGTGCTCAAACCTGGTGGCCGCCTGAGTTATCGAGGAACCGGACTTTACTCATAAAGGCGTTAAGATCCTGGCTTTAGCAGAAAAAATAATGTTGATGCGCAGTCATTTCAACACGCCGCAAGAGATCCGAGAAATGATAGCGTCCCATGGCATTTCGGCAAAAATTGTAAATGACGAACGCTACACTGCCTGGGTGGTGGCAGAAAAATGAACAAAATAGGAGCTTAGAAATCGATGGGACAATTGCCTGAATAACCGGAGTCATCAGTGATGGTTACTATCGAAATTTTTGGACAAAAAAAACCCGGGATCAGAAACTGATTCCGGGTTATAAAGAATCCGGCGGCGTCCTACTCTCCCACACAGCTGCCCGTGCAGTACCATCGGCGCTGAAGAGCTTAACTTCCGTGTTCGGGATGGGAACGGGTGTTGCCTCTTCGCTATTGCCGCCAGAAATTTTTATTCGTAATGGATATTTCCTTACTTGGCGTCTTGAGTTACCCGCTTTTCAGGGTTGCTCTACAACGATTCTCAATTTGTATTCGACACGAAACTGATACTTTCAAGGTAATCATGTAAATTATTTTGCGGCCAAGCCTCACGACCAATTAGTACCGGTTAGCTAAATGCGTTGCCGCACTTACACACCCGGCCTATCAACCTTGTAGTCTACAAGGGGTCTTTAGTTCTACATGTTTCCATGCGGAAGGGATATCTAGTCTTGGGGTTGGTTTCCCGCTTAGATGCTTTCAGCGGTTATCCTTTCCGAACTTAGCTAACCAGCAATGCCGCTGGCGCGACAACTGGACCACCATTGGTTCGTCCATCCCGGTCCTCTCGTACTAGGGATAGATCCCCTCAAATATCCTACGCCCACGAAAGATAGGGACCAAACTGTCTCACGACGTTTTAAACCCAGCTCACGTACCACTTTAATTGGCGAACAGCCAAACCCTTGGGACCTGCTCCAGCCCCAGGATGTGATGAGCCGACATCGAGGTGCCAAACCGCCCC
>CAVRQG010000001.1:0-40000 GCA_963723215.1 uncultured delta proteobacterium | reverse complement strand
ATTCAGAAATCTCCGGGTCAAAGTTTGTTTAGCAACTCACCGAAGCTTATCGCAGCTTACCACGTCTTTCATCGCCTCTTGGTGCCAAGGCATCCACCGCTTGCCCTTAATAGCTTGGCCACAAAATAATTGACACGATCACGCTTGATCTTTGTATTGGTTTCGTGTCTAAATACAAATTGTCAAAGAGCACTACTTTTTGCCGATTAAGATCGGCTGCTTTAGACGGCTGTTTGCCACCGGGGTACCGATTGCGTACTGTCCCTGTTGACAAGCAAACCGAAAAAAATTTGTTCGATACTACGCGTCAGATCCAAACTGAGGGCCACCGAGTCGAGAAGAAGCTCTTTCCCTTTTCCAACTCTACCATCATAGATATAATCCTGGTGGAGGTGAACGGGTTCGAACCGATGGCCTCCTGCGTGCAAGGCAGGCGCTCTCCCAGCTGAGCTACACCCCCGAGTAAATTTAAATTTACCTTGAATCCCTGGGCGTTGTAGTTAGACTGTGACATTTTCAGTGACAGCCTTTCTTCAACATTTAATCTAAGCTGGTGGGCCTGGATGGAGTTGAACCATCGACCTCACGCTTATCAGGCGTGCGCTCTAACCAAACTGAGCTACAGGCCCCGATGATTATTGATTTCGGGTTTGCTTTTTTACTAACTTTTGATACCGAAATCCAATTGAGCCCATCATTAATTTTCAGTTGCTAGAGAACAACACTTGATCTCTCAAAACTAAATAGTGGCAGAATGATTTACAGGTTTATTATCTTTCTATAGATTCAACATTTTTCTGTTTCTTCCTTAGAAAGGAGGTGATCCAGCCGCTGGTTCCCCAACGGCTACCTTGTTACGACTTCACCCCAATCATCAGCCATACCTTAGGCGCCTGCACCCCCGAAGGGTTTGCCCAACGACTTCTGGTACAACCAACTCTCATGGTGTGACGGGCGGTGTGTACAAGGCCCGGGAACGTATTCACCGTGGCGTTCTGATCCACGATTACTAGCGATTCCAGCTTCATGGAGTCGAGTTGCAGACTCCAATCCGAACTACGAACTGCTTTATGGGATTGGCTGACCCTCGCAGGCTGGCAACCCTTTGTACAGTCCATTGTAGCACGTGTGTAGCCCTAGGCATAAAGGCCATGAGGACTTGACGTCATCCCCACCTTCCTCCCCGTTAACCGGAGCAGTATCTTTAGAGTCCCCAACTAAATGCTGGTAACTAAAGAAAGGGGTTGCGCTCGTTGCGGGACTTAACCCAACATCTCACGACACGAGCTGACGACAGCCATGCAGCACCTGTCACCGGGCTCCCCGAAGGGCACTTTCATGTTTCCACAAAATTCCCGGGATGTCAAACCTAGGTAAGGTTCTTCGCGTTGCGTCGAATTAAACCACATGCTCCACCGCTTGTGCGGGCCCCCGTCAATTCCTTTGAGTTTTAACCTTGCGGCCGTACTCCCCAGGCGGAACACTTAATGCGTTTACTGCGGCACAGCAGGGGTCAATACCCGCTACACCTAGTGTTCACCGTTTACTGCGTGGACTACCAGGGTATCTAATCCTGTTTGCTCCCCACGCCTTCGCGCCTCAGCGTCAGTATTGGTCCAGGAAGTCGCCTTCGCCACCGATGTTCCTCCTGATATCTACGCATTTCACCGCTACACCAGGAATTCCACTTCCCTCTCCCATACTCAAGTCTCTTAGTTTCAAGTGCACTTCCGGGGTTGAGCCCCGGGCTTTCACACCTGACTTAAAAGACCGCCTACGCGCTCTTTACGCCCAGTAATTCCGAATAACGCTCGCACCCCCCGTATTACCGCGGCTGCTGGCACGGAGTTAGCCGGTGCTTCCTTCAGTGGTACCGTCAGCACATGGCGATATTATCACCATATGGATTCTTCCCACTTGACAGAGTTTTACGACCCGAAAGCCTTCATCACTCACGCGGCGTTGCTGCGTCAGGGTTTCCCCCATTGCGCAAAATTCCTCACTGCTGCCTCCCGTAGGAGTCTGGACCGTGTGTCAGTTCCAGTGTGGCTGATCATCCTCTCAGACCAGCTAACCATCGTTGCCTTGGTAGGCCATTACCCTACCAACAAGCTAATGGTACGCGAGCTCATCCCCAAACAATAGCTTACATGTAGAGGCCATCTTTGATCCAGAAATCATTAGATTTCAAGATATCATTCGGTATTAGCATCACTTTCGCAATGTTATCCCCAATTCGGGGGTAGATTACCCACGCGTTACTCACCCGTGCGCCACTTTACTCGCCTCAGCAAGCTGAAGCTTTCTCGTGCGACTTGCATGTGTTAAGCACGCCGCCAGCGTTCATTCTGAGCCAGGATCAAACTCTCCAATTGAACTTTCAAATGCTGTTAACTCACAACATTTTAAACTAAGACCCAACTCATTCACTTCCACTATTTAGTTTTCAAAGATCAAATGACCGCCATGATTTGTGATGGCGGATGGTGTCCATCAGGATACCGTATGCCCCAAACAAAGAGGCTTTTCTAATATACTCATAATTAAATTTTTGTCAATCTTTTTTTTAAATGAATCAAACAAATCACTTCTGATTCTTAAAGATATATTGACTGAAACAAAACCATATATATATATTTGTTTTCAGTCAGAGTCAAGCGAAAAAATAACTATTTTTTAAAAATTATTTAGCTGTGGAAATTTTTCCCAACCTGCTTTTCCTGCTCACGGACAGAGCGTGGAAACTACAACGATGGATGTGCTTTGTCAACTCATATTTCATGATTTCGAGATTTTTTTCTATTTGTACTTAATCTTATGAAAATGCTTTTTCCCTGACCTCAAAATGATAGCATTGTTATCATTCAATTCCTGATCTGTGATTAAAAAATCGAAGGTATTTATCCGTCTCCCATTGATATAGGCGCCGCCTTGTTCAATGAGTCTTCTCGCCGCACCACCGGAAGAAGCAAGTCCCGTGGTATGGAATAACTTAAAGGCCGGAATTCCAGCTTTTAATTTCTCAGATTCCACGTATGACTCAGGTACACTTATATCATCGAATTCCGAATCGCCCCTTGGGATTGAACTCGATGGTAGAATATGTCCGGCGATTTTTCTGTTGCCAAACATGCTGAGGGCCGCCTGATGCGCACTTAGGGTCTCATCCCTGCCGTGGGCGAGCAACGTTGTCTCAAAGGCAAGAACGGCCTTGGCAGCGTTTAGATCCGTACCTTGAAGCTGTTCAATTTCCCGGATTTCATCCATAGGCAAAAAGGTAAAGAGCAAGAGGAACCTGTTGACATCCCTGTCATCGGTATTAATCCAGTACTGATAATAATCGTATGGAGAAGTTTTTGCCGGATCCAACCATACTGCCCCCTTAGCGGTCTTTCCCATTTTTTCTCCGCTGCTGGTCGTAATCAATGGGAAAGTTATGCCGAAAGCGGTCTTTTGATTCATCCTGCGGATCAGTTCAATCCCCGAGACAATATTGCCCCACTGGTCGCTTCCTCCCATCTGGAGCCTGCAGCCATAATTTTTGAATAGTTCCAGGAAATCATAAGACTGTAGGACCATGTAATTGAATTCAATAAAACTCAAGCCTTCTTCGGAATCTAACCGCATTTTGCAGCTTTCTGCTTTGATCATGCGGTTAACAGAAAAATGACGTCCTATGTCCCTTAAAAAAGATACATATTCCAGCTTTGTCAGCCAATCTGCATTGTTGAGCATCAAGGCCTTGTTGTCGCTGAAGTCTAGATATCGGGAAAGTTGATTTTTAAGACCCAACGCATTTTCTTCTATTGTTTCCGTTGTCAGCATCTTCCTCATCTCAGTTTTTCCGCTCGGATCTCCTATGAGGCCGGTTCCACCGCCAATCAGGGCTATGGGTCGATGCCCATGGCGTTGCATATGAGCCAGGGACATAATCGGAACTAAGCTTCCAATATGCAAGCTGGATGCTGTAGGGTCAAATCCTATATAACAAGTGATATTACCTTGATCAATATACTCATCCAGCTCCCGATCGTGGGTTGTCTGTTCAATGAAACCACGTTGTTTTAAAACATCAATTACATTCGGCATATTATTTTCACCTCAGATACAGTATGCTGTAACTGCAGCAGGATATATGATATCAAATTCCTTGCTCGTCAACGTTAGCCCGTTATCCCGTATGCCCGTTGACCGGAAAATGTATAGCATCATCTCTATCTGGCAAATAGGAGAAACCGGCTACCGGTTCAACCGGCAAACGGGCAAACTTATTTATTGGCATAATTCACTGCTCTTGTCTCCCGAATTACAATTACTTTTATTTGACCGGGAAAAGTCAAGGATTCTTCAATCTTCTTTACAACATCCCGGCTTAGCAGGATGGATTCTTCATCGGAAATCTGGTCGCTTTCAACAATCACCCTCAACTCCCGCCCGGCCTGAATGGCATAGGTATTGGCAACACCTTTAAACGAATTTGCGATATTTTCAAGATCCTCTAATCGCTTTATATAATTTTCCAGCAACTCCTTGCGAGCACCGGGCCTCGCACCGGAGAGTCCGTCCGAAGCCTGGACCAGCAAGGCGTAAACAGAGCTCGGCGGCACGTCTTCATGATGGGCGGCGATTGCATGAACAATTTGGGGCGATTCGCCAAATTTTTTTGCAAGCCTGGATCCGATAAGAGCATGGGGGCCTTCGACCTCGTGGTCAACCGCCTTGCCGATATCATGCAACAGCCCCATCCGTCTTGCCAGTTTAACATTTAGCCCCAGTTCGGAAGCCATTATGCCGGACAGGAAGCCCACTTCAACGGAATGTTGGAGGACATTTTGGGCATAACTGGTTCGAAACTTTAATTGTCCTATAAATTTAATTAATTCGTTGTGAATGCCGTGGATACCGAGGTCAAAAGCAGCCTGTTCGCCGGCCTCCTTTATCGTGTTGTCGACTTCTTTGCCTACTTTTTTTACAATATCCTCGATACGTGCCGGGTGAATCCTTCCATCAGAGATTAATCGCATCAGCGATATGCGCGCCACCTCTCGACGGACCGGATTGAATCCGGAAAGAATGACGGCTTCGGGAGTATCGTCAATGATTAAATCAATTCCGGTGGCTGCTTCAAGTGCCCGGATATTACGCCCTTCACGTCCGATAATTCTGCCCTTCATCTCATCGCTGGGCAATTGAACCACAGACACAGTTCTCTCCGCCACAAAATCGCCGGCATAACGCTGAATAGCAGTCGCAAGGATCTTCTTGGCTTTTTTGTCCGCCTGCTCTTTGGTTTCATTCTCTATCCGCTTTATGAGTTTAGCACCTTCATAACGGGCTTCATTTTCCATTGCCCGGATCAGAAGTTCCTTGGCTTGGTCAACCGTTAAACCGGATATCTTTTCGAGCTGCCGTTTTTGCTCCTCAAGCAATTCGTTGTACTCCAGCTCCTTGCGCTCAAGCTTGCCTTCTCTTTTGTTCAGGTGCTTTTCTTTACGAAGAAATTCATGGTCCCGAAGTTCCAACTGTTCAATTTTGTGATCAATATTTTCTTCTTTCTGCATCAACCGGGTCTCTCTTTTTTTTAATTCCGCCCGGGTCTCGCTGTTCTCAGCGTCTAATTCGCTTTTTAATTTGAAAAGCCTGTCCTTGACCTCCAAATCGGCTTCCTTTAACAGGGTCAGCGCCTTTTTTTCAGATTCTTTAATACATCGATCGGCTTCTGCTTCAGCCGAGCGTATTTTTTTTGACGCAATTTTTCCCTGTATTAAGTAAGCTATCAGCAAACCGGCAAAAAAGCAGAAAATGCCGATGAATACAACATATTCATTCATTATATCTCTCCCCGGTTATCAAAGATTTCAAATAACAGCTTTGATCACCAATTTGCTTATGTCAGTCAACAATGCGTTAATCGGGGGATAAGGTAGTTATGGGCTGACTATGAGGGTTGCGGGCAGCCCAGCCGTTTGAGCTCGGCCATCCAATGATATCCGGGAAAGGGGGAACCCCCGCCACAATGCCGTGTTGTCAGGTCTTTGAACCGGAGGTTCAAAGTGGGCACCGTTTAGCTTCTTCAGGCTTTTCTGATAAACAGAACATGCACACCGAAACCAGGGAAGGTTCCCGTTATGATTGCTGTTGGGTCAAAGAATATCTTCCAATCACGAGCATGGCAGGGGTCACAATAAATTCTGTAGTGCAAAAGAATAACCTTCACCTATAATATTTATCCCGGAAGACCGATGAAGTAGTCGGATCGGTTATAAAAGAATAGGTTACAGGAAAAGTAGTATTGGTATTGATGGATCGCATATTTCCGATTTCAATGAAAAGAACGTTGCCATTCACTGCACGCTGTCATCCAAGGTACCAATCAGTTTCGTCGTCCGTTGTGCAAAATCATGCAACAATTTAGAGTGATTCCTTTTCAATTCCACGTTTTCATTGGCAATATTCAGGGCAGCTAAAATTAAAATTTTTTGTCGCGAAATATTTGAAGCTGGATCGATTTGCTGACTTTCAACACGAGCCACTTCCTTGGCCAAAAGATCAGCAACCTCCTTTGCTCTGGTAACATCCGAATCAGCTTTAAACGTATGCGGTTGTCCAAAAAGCTCTATGGTTACAATCTGTTCCAATAGCTATTGATTTTTACCTTTCCTATCCTATAACCCTGCCGGCCCCAGACATTATACATCTGAAATATCATCAAGTCTGGCCAGCAAACCGTCGATTTTTGATCGGATCAAGGCCTTCTCTTCAGCGTAACTTTTTTCCGCCTCAACCTTACCTTGAATCTCCTCCTCTAAGCTATTTAATTTATTTTTTAGTTCTGAATTGGCCACCGCTTGGGCCTTACAATTTTCAATCAATTTCTCAACTTTAAGTTCTATCTCCCCAAACTGCTTTAATACGAAATCATTGTCCACTTTGTTTACCTCATAATAATTTTAGTTCAATATAATCTGTAATATATCAAAAAGTCAAGAGATATTGCACATCCGCGTTTTCATGATTTTGTTCACCGTTTCTAAATCCTGGCAGTTGTTGACACCCAGAATCTGCAAATTATCAGTGGCGATCATGACGCCCATTTTCCTCTTTTCTCGATATCCGATGGCCATAATATCCGTCAGGTACAATTCTTCCTGGGCATTGTTTGATTGAATTTTAGGAAGTGCATCCTGTAAAAATTGTTTGTTGATACAATAAATACCGCTATTAATCAGTTTGATTTTTCTTTGCTCGACCGTAGCGTCTGATTCTTCTATTATTTCAGAGATTTGTCCAATATCATCAAGTAAAACCCGACCATATCCAAAAGGATTCTCCAACTCCACGGCTAAAAGAGAAATATCGCGATAGTTTGCCAAATGATCCTCGACAAGCCCGGTTATGGTTTCTGGTAAAATAAGCGGTATGTCACCATACAAGATAACGACTTCATCGCAATGATCGGGGATGTATGGCAAAGCACACAGCACCGCATGGGCCGTCCCGAGTTGCTTCTCCTGATGGGCAAAATGCAATTGTGCCGTTTCCGATATGATTTCCCGTACTTCTTGCGCCTGGTTGCCAACCACTACGATGACGTCATCACCAGCCACCTTTCGAGCAGCTTCGACCACATAGAGAATCATAGGTCTCTCGGCAACTTCATGAAGAACCTTGGCTTTATCTGATTTCATGCGGGTTCCCAGTCCGGCCGCGAGAATAACAACAGCTATATTTTTTCTCATCGATTTTACCTGTCTTGAAATTTTATTGCAGACCTCTTAATTATCAAGAGTGTATGAAAAAGGGTAAACCAGCAATTGGTTTACCCTTTATTAAATATTATCTCCTTTTGGAGCCACTGCGAAAGATATATTCGCCAGAATAAATATCAGATAGTATTAGCGGAGCTCAGCAAGCTTTATCCGCACCACCGCGCGTTCCAGAGCCGCCTTCGCTCGATCGACATCGATATCTGCCTTGGCGCGGGCTTCTTCAAGCCGCTTTTCGGCCCGCTCATGGGCAGCCTTCGCACGACCCAAATCAATTTCTTCCACTTTTTCAGCCGATTCCGCCAAAATCGTTACCTTATCCGGCAGTGCTTCAGCAAAACCACCACTGACGAAAACATACTGGTCCTTGCCTTTCTCATCACGGTAGTGGATAACCCCAGTGTTTAACGACGTCATAAAGGGGGTGTGGCCTGCAAGGACGCCAAATTCACCCATACTGCCGGGCGCCATAACGATTTGAGCCATATGGTTGACAACTTGCTTTTCCGGCGTAACAACCTCTAGTCTAATATTTTCAGCCATCTGATTCCCTTAATCAATGCTTTTGTAAGTTGACTGCCGCTAATTAGTCAGCAGACAACTTTTTGGCTTTTTCAATTACGTCCTCGATGCCACCCACCATATGAAACGCCTGCTCCGGCAGATCATCGTGTTTGCCTTCAATGATTTCCTTAAATCCGCTGATGTTATCTTCAATCTTCACGTAAGCACCGGGCGTATTGGTAAATACTTCTGCCACATGGAACGGCTGAGACAGAAATCTTTCCAGTTTCCTGGCCCTGGCAACGGTAATCTTGTCTTCATCTGACAATTCATCGATTCCCAGGATCGCAATAATGTCCTGCAACTCAGTGTATTTTTGAAGTATTTGCTGAACCTGGCGTGCGACCTGATAGTGCTCGTCACCGATGTAGGCAGCGTCAAGGATCCGGGAAGTTGAGTCAAGCGGATCGACTGAGGGATAAATTCCTTTTTCAACCAGTTTACGGGAAAGCACCACGGTACCGTCAAGGTGAGCAAATGTGGTAGCAGGAGCCGGGTCTGTTAAATCGTCGGCCGGAACGTATACACACTGGACCGCCGTAATCGATCCCTTATCAGTAGACGTGATTCGTTCCTGAAGTTCACCTAGGTCAACTGCCAAAGTCGGTTGATAACCGACGGCCGAGGGCATCCGTCCAAGAAGTGCTGAAACCTCTGAACCCGCCTGGGTAAAACGGAAGATATTATCAATAAAAATAAGCACATCTTGTCCTTCTTCATCCCTATAATATTCAGCAGCTGTCAGGGCTGAAAGTGCGACGCGAGCCCTTGCACCGGGCGGTTCCGTCATTTGCCCGTAAATCAATGCTGCTTTGGGAAGTACGCCGGCATCCTTCATTTCATGATACAGGTCATTGCCCTCTCGTGTGCGTTCACCAACGCCTGCAAATACCGAGATTCCGCCGTGCTGCAGCGCGATGTTGTTGACCATTTCCATCATGATAACCGTTTTCCCGACACCGGCACCGCCGAAGAGGCCCATTTTTCCGCCTCGTGGAAACGGAACCAGTAGATCGATAACCTTAATTCCGGTTTCAAGAACCCGCACTGTTGTATCCTGCTCGGTAAAAGACGGTGCTTGACGATGAATCGGCATCATTTTTTCCTGGCTTACCGGGCCCAAACCATCAACCGGTCGACCGACCACATTAAGCACACGCCCCAGACCTGCCTCACCAACCGGCATCATGATCTGGTTTCCGGTGTCCTTAACCTTCTGTCCTCTCATCAAACCGTCGGTGACATCCATGGCAATCGTTCGGACCACGTTGTCCCCCAAATGCTGCGCGACCTCAACAACCAGGTTGTCTTCTTCATCATTTATTGCGGGGTTGCTGATCGTCAGTGCCGTATAAATTGTGGGCAGATTACCCTGGTCAAATTCAACGTCAACAACAGGCCCCAGAACCTGCGTGATAGTCCCGATATTCTCTCCCATTTATAGACCTCCACAAGATATTTCGTTATTCGTTATCAGTTATTTGTTATTCGTTATCAGTTATTCGTGCTGGATTATCTTCGGTATTTATCGGTATTTAAAGGATAACCAGGTAACGATTAACTAATAACGATTTTAACCTTTGAGCGCTTCGGCACCACCGACAATATCCATCAATTCTGCCGTAATGGCTGCCTGCCGAGCTTTATTGAATAGTAACGTCAGATTTTCGATGAAATCATTGCAAGCCTTAGTGGCGTTGTCCATCGCAGCCATTCGTGCGGCGTGCTCGCTGGTGGATGTTTCCAGCAAAGCACTGTGCAACTGAACATGAACATTTCGCGGAAGCAATTCCCCCAAAAGACTGTCAGGTGAAGGTTCACAAATATGCTCGGCCAGATATTCTCCGCTTTCATCTGCGGTGGCATCCTCGGTCGTTTCGATCGGCGGTATCGGAATGAGTTGTTTGACCACTGGTGTCTGTCGTCCCATACTGATAAATTCCGAAAAGATAACATAGACCTCATCATAGTCGCCACCCAGGTATCCGTCCACCAGTTTTCGTCCGGCGGTTGCTGACACACTGAAACCAAAGGTGGTTCCGACGACTCCCATGTGCTCATCTGCGATGGTACATTTCTCTTTGCGGCACCAGTCCCTTCCCCTTTTGCCGAAATTGGTAAAGGACATCACCGTATCATTACCGGCTTTTTCTGCCATAAAGGACTGCGCCTTATGAATCAGATTAACATTAAAACCGGCGCACAGTCCGCGGTCAGAAGTACACAACACCACGTGGATATTTTTGACTTTTTCACGCGGCATTAGCAATGGGCTGGCTTCTTCGCCGGATTTTTCGGCCAGGCTGCCCAAAACCTCCGAAAACTTGGCAGCATAGGGTCGAAAGTTTAACATATTGGCCTGAGCAGCACGCAATCTTGAGGTCGCGACCATACTCATGGCCTTGGTGATCTGCTTGGTTTTCTTAACCGCAGCAATTTTATTCTGGACATCTTTTAAGCTTGGCATATAAACCTCAGGTTATTTGTCAGTGGTTACTGGTTATTCGAAGAACATCCGAACTATTAACTAATAACTTTTAACTTATAACAAATAACTATTTGATCGTATCCTTAAATTCTCCACCATAGGCATTCAATGCCTCGGACATGAGTGTATTCAGATCATCGGAAATTTCTTCCTTGTCTTTGAGTTCAGAAAAAATTTGCGGATATCTGTCTTCAATAAAAGCATACAGACCGGCTTCATATTTTGCCAGGACATCGATCGGAAATTTATCAAGATGTCCTTTGGTTCCGGCATAAAGGATGGTAACCTGTTTTTCCATCGACAGCGGCTGAAATTGGGGCTGTTTGAGGATTTCAACCAGTCTGGCCCCCCGCGTTAACTGTCTTTGCGTCGCAGCATCCAGGTCGCTGCCGAAGGCGGCAAAGGCTTCCAATTCTCTATATTGGGCCAGATCCAAGCGCAACGTACCGGCCACCTGCTTCATTGCCTTTACCTGGGCGGCACCCCCAACTCGGGACACTGAAAGACCGACATTAATCGACGGCCTGACACCGGCAAAAAACAATCCCGGTTCAAGATATATCTGACCGTCTGTAATAGAAATAACGTTGGTTGGAATGTAAGCAGATACATCGCCGGCCTGGGTTTCGATGATCGGCAGTGCTGTCAGTGAGCCGGCGCCAAGTTCGTCATTTAGTTTGGCGGCCCGTTCCAGCAGGCGTGAATGGTTATAGAAAATATCGCCTGGGTATGCTTCACGCCCCGGCGGACGCCGCAGCAACAGCGATACCTGCCGGTAGGCAGCTGCCTGCTTTGAAAGGTCGTCATAGATAATCAGGGCATGTTGGCTTTTATCTCGAAAGTATTCTCCCATGGCGCAACCGGCATAAGGAGCAATATACTGCAAAGTTGCCGGATCACTGGCACAGGCGGATACGATGGTGGTGTATTCCATGGCACCATGTTTTTCAAGAATTGCATGAACCTGGGCCACGGTCGATTTTTTCTGTCCGCAGGCCACGTAGATGCAGTAGACATCCGTATCTTTCTGCGCTAAAATTGCATCAATGGCTACGGCGGTTTTGCCGATCTGGCGGTCACCGATAATCAGTTCACGCTGTCCCCTTCCGACCGGTGTCATAGCATCTACGGCCTTTAAACCGGTGTAGCAGGGTTGATGCACACTTTTGCGGGCGATGACACCTGGAGCCACCATTTCAACCCGGCTGAACTCCTTGGCATCGATCGGGCCTTTGCCATCCAGCGGTTCGCCCACCGCAGATACAACCCGGCCGAGGACCGCTTCACCAACCGGTACCTGGGCGATCTTGCCGGTTCGTTTGACAATATCGCCTTCTTTAATATGAATATCTTCACCCATAACAGCGATACCCACATTGTCTTCTTCAAGGTTCAACACCAGTCCCAGGATACCGCCTGGAAACTCTACGAGTTCCAGAGCCAAGACCTTCTCCAGGCCGTATACACGTGCTATTCCGTCACCAACCGATAAAACGACGCCGGTTTCACTCAATTCGACTTTCTTGTCATAATCCGTAATCTGCTCTTTAATAATTTGACTGATTTCTTCTGCTCTTAGTTCCATTAGACACCCTCACCCCTTTTTAGTGATTGTCTCATATTGAGTAATTGTGTTTTTATGCTCCCATCCAAAACAAGATCGCCAATGCGAGTGACAATCCCGCCAATGAGACCTGGATCTTCTTCAACATCCAGAATAATATCTTTGCCGGTCTTTTCAGACAGGGTCGCACGAATTTTTTCAATAGTTTCGGATGAAAGCTCGGTTGCCGAAACTAAGCTGGCCCGCGAAACGCCCTTTATCTCATCAGCCAACTTTTGGTAAAAATCATTGATACTGCTCAAATAGGCGAAACGCCCCTTATCAAATAGGAGGATTAAAAATGATTTCATGACTCTGGAAAGTCCCACTTTATCGATAATGGATCCCAGAACTTTTTTTCGCCCTTCGGTATTGTAAAGCCGATTGTTGATGGCCTGCTCTAAGGTTTCTTCCCTTTCAACCAGTTCACTGATCCCCGCCAGTTCCTCACGGTAGATCTCTGTGTTGCCATCCTCTTTTCCAATTAATATAAGCGCTTTGGCGTAACGCCGGGCAATCGCCAAATTTTTCATCCTGTCTCCACCTTCCTCAGATATTCATCCACCAATCTATCCTGATCTTCTCCCGAAATTTTGCCCATTATAATTTCCTCAGCCTTGGCCAAGGATGTTTCGAAAATTTCTTCTTGCAGCTTTAATTTGGCCTGTTTGAATTCATGCTCGATATTTCGGCGGGCCTGAATCTGAAGCTTTTCAGCGGCCGATTCAGCTTCCTTCAAAATTCTCGCTTTGGCCTCATTTCCTTGCTTGATATAATCCTCAACAATCTTTTCAGACTCTTTTTCCAAACGGGATAGTTTTTGATTGTATCCGTCTAGCTGTTTTTCAGCTTCGGCTTTGCGCGCTTCCAAATCTTCGAGCTGGTTTTGAATGCCCTTGATACGCGCCCCTAGCGCCTGGGACAGTGGTTTGCGTAAAACGAATACAAGCACTATCACTAAAACCGCAAAATTCATCACTCGAAACCAATCGGTTGATGTCCACCCCTTCGCACCGGAATCTTCACCGGATGCACCCAGAGCGATTGATAGTGAAAAACCGAAAAAAAACAATAGAATCAAAAAAAATACCGCTGAGTTCTTTTTATGACGATTCAGGCGGCCAATTCCAAAAACCCTCATTAAACGGCCCTCCCCAGAATTTTTTGACTGATTTGGTTGGCAAAATCATCAATTTCTTTTTGTAGGCTTTTTCTGGCAACCTCAGCGTCTTGTTTTATTTTTTCGCGAATTCGAGTTAACTCCGCCTGGGCTTTGGTGTTGATATCAGCAATAATCGATTTTTCCTCATCCGCCGCTTGCTGCAATAAGTCATTTTTCTTCTTAAAGCCATTTGCTCTGGCTTCTTTTATCCCTGCGGCAAAGGCGTCATCTTTTTCCCTGACGTCATTATTGGAAGTTTCGATGCTGAGTTCAAGGCCGTCTACTTTTTCTTTTCGCCGGGTCAGAATCTTTCGGATGGGTCTGTATAACAGTACATTCAACACCCATATGGTAAAAAGAAAATTGACAATTTGAATAACAATGGACCAGTCAGGGGTAACCGTCACGCCACCACCACCGCCCGACTCTCCCGATGATCCCACAACGATTTGGGGAAAAGCAAGACAGATTAGCGCAAACAAAAAAATAAAGATCGGAACACCTTTCCGGTAAATACCAGAAATCTCCATAAAAAACCTCCGTCTAACAGTTCATGGCAACTGCTTCATTTGTTTCACAAATTCCCCTGTGAACATAGGTTCAACTGCGGCGGTCTATACCATCAGCCATGATTATTTGTCAAAGGTTTTTTGAATATTTTTCAAATCATTCTTTTTCGGTAGTTTCGGCAGCAACGATCTGTCTTTTGGGAAAAAGCGACGATTTGCGGGGTGACTCTGGCATTTGGCTTCATCACGCAATTGCCATTAAATATGCCACCCGGTTCAATTGAAACGATGGGAGACTGGATATTGCCGCCAAGACGGCCGGGGGGATAAACCTCGATGCGTTCCTTGGCATCTATGGTCCCGTTGACCTCACCCATCACAACAGCGACATTAACGGATATCTCGGCGTTGACAACCCCTTTTTCTCCGACGACAACCGTACCGCCGTTGCTGGAAATAATTCCCTTTACGCTGCCATCTACCCGTATGGTACCCTGAAACTCAATAGTGCCGTCAATACTGGCATCCGCGCCGATAAAAGTCGATATTCGATCCGTATTTTTTTCTTTTTTCATTGGTATTGCCTATCCTCCACAAAAAAATCCGATGAACGCGTTCTAATAATCAAACCCGGACAAGCCTTAATAATTGAAACTGCCAAACCAAAAAAAATTTTAAGGCAATGGAATTGATTAGATGTATCGGAATTTTGACAATTTATTGGAGCAAAGCCCTTAACTTACGTTCCGAATCTGCCAAAGCCTTAAAATTTTTATTTAAGCATAAACCGCCGCATGCTGACATTCATCAACAAACCGATACCGATTGCAGTGGTCAAAACCGAGGATCCCCCGTAGCTGACAAACGGCAAAGGCACGCCAACAACCGGCATCAAACCCATGGTCATACCGATGTTAATAATTACCTGCCAGAAAAACATGCTCGTAACACCCACCACCAAAATGGTCCCGAATGGCTCCCGGCAGCCTTGGGCGATGTTCAGCCCCCAGAAAATCAACATCAGAAACAAAAGCACAACGGCCACCGACCCGATGAATCCCCACTCTTCTGCCAGAACGGAAAATATAAAGTCGGTATGCTCTTCCGGCAGGAAAGACAGGGCATTCTGGGTACCCTTTAAAAATCCTTTACCGGAAATCATACCCGAACCGATGGCAATTTTAGATTGAATAATATGGTAGCCGGCGCCCAAAGGATCAAGGTCCGGATCGAGGAAGACCTGTATCCTGCGCTTCTGGTAATCCTTTAAAAAAAACCAGATCATGGGAACCACCGCGGCAGAGGACACCAATAGATAAATGAATGATCGGCGCTCTATTTTGACGAAAACAGTGATCGAACCTGCGATGAGCAATAGTAACCCCGCCGTACCTAAATCGGGCTGCTTTAAAATCAAAATAAAGGGGATAAAGACTAGGATGGCAGGTCTGTAAAGCTCCCGCAAGGTAAACCCTCTGGTATGGGCATCCTTTGAATAATACCGTGCAAGCGCAATCATAATTGCAATTTTAGCCAGCTCTGAAGGCTGTACGGAAATGGGACCCAGGGCTAACCAGCGTCTGGACCCACCGGCGGATTTTCCAAAAAAAAGAACCCATATCAGCAAAAAGATACAGCCGATGTAAATGATCTGGCCCCAGCGATCCAACAGTTTGTAGTTGAAGGAAAAAGTGGCTACCATTGCAATCAACGCGGTTGAAAACCAGATAAGCTGCTTATAAAAAATGGTGGTTAGCGGTGCGGGGGTTTCGGCGGTGACGGCACTGTAAAGCACCAACAGACCGGAACACCCGATTAAAATTGCCAGTCCCAGCAGGCCCCAATCAAAGTATTGTAAAAGTCGTCGGTCAAACATGGTTGTTTAGGTTCCACATTAGAGAGTATCGTTTCCGGTTGCGTCTCTGGTATCCGGATTCGTGTTTCATTCAACTTGTCCGCAATATCCGGTCACCAACGATAGGTAGTGATAGCCGGACGCTGCAGATTTGATTCCACTGTTGCGGCAGTCGGCGGCAGCTTCAACCCTGAAGGCCCGGGTCTAAAGCCCTTCGGCTTTTGCAATCTTTGGGTTGATTCGGCCTTTCACTGCCGGATCAACCGGGCGCCCAACCCTCAAGAAAGTCTTGACCAATTCTGTGGCAATCGGAGCCGCTGCGCTGGATCCGTGCTCACCATGTTCAACCAGCACGGCGACGGCGATTTCAGGCGCGTCAGATGGTGCATAGGCGACAAACCAGGCATGCGGTCTATGATGGGCCGGCCGTTCTTCTTCGGACCTGGAGTCGTCTTTTTTTCGGCTAATGACCTGGGAAGTGCCTGTTTTCCCGCTAATATCAATATCTGCCAGGCGACTACCCTTGGCGGTGCCTTTATCTCCGTTTACGACCGCCCACAACCCTTTTTTCACCAATCCCAGGCTATGAGCACTCAAGGGCAGCTTACCGATCACCTGGGGCTTGCATTGATAGACGGTACGACCGTCAGCCGTGGTGACGGATTCTAGAATGATGGGTTTGTATCTGGTCCCCCCATTGGCAATCGCCGAGGTCAAGTCCACCATTTGCAATGGAGTGGCCAGATTAAATCCCTGGCCGATGGCAACCGAAAGGGTTTCGCCTCTCTGCCACGCAACGCCGGTTCGCTTTTTTTTCCAGGCTGCGGTGGGAATCAATCCCCTGCCCTCCTTGCCAAGGTTGATCCCGGTTTGTGATCCCAGACCACTAGCTTTGGCATACCAGGCCAGTCGGTCAACTCCCAACAGCTGGCCGACCTGATAGAAATAGACATCACAGGATTGGGCCAAGGCTTTGATAATGTCCACATTTCCGTGGCCACCGCGTTTCCAGCAACGGTATATACGGTTGCCGAATCGATGATGCCCCGGACAAAAAAATTCAGTAGACTCATCGATGACACCTTCCTCCAGGCCGGCGAGGGCGGTGATAAGTTTATAGGTGGAGCCGGGAGGATATTCCCCCTGGATGGCCTTATTTTCCATGGGGCGAAACGGGTTGGATATCAACGAATCCCACTGCTCATGGGACATCCCGCTGGCAAAATAGTTCTGATCAAATGAAGGGCTGCTGGCTAACGCAAGAATACGGCCCGATCCCGGGTCCATAGCCACTGCGGCCCCGGCAACACCTTGCAGCAGCGATTCGGCTTTTTTTTGTAAAGCATGATCAATGGTTAAGTGAATATTTTGACCGGGTTTGGCCGCTACCGTTTTGAGCACACGCACCACCCGACCGTTGGCGTTGACCTCCACCTGGCGCCCTCCGCGGTTACCCTGGAGATATTTTTCAAAGGCTTTTTCAGCACCGAACTTGCCGATGAAATCACCTCGACGCCGTCCCGGATGTTTACTCCCGGCAAGCTCCGCAGAATTAATTTCACTTAAATATCCGATCAGATGCGCTGCATCTTTTACATTCAAATAATGTCTCAACAACTTCACATCAATTGCTATGCCGGGCAGGTCGTATTTGTGGGCCTCGATTGCGGCCAGGGCATTTCGACCGATATCCTGTTGCAACTGGATGGGTTTGTAAGCAGAAACGCCTTTGCTGGAGGACAATTTTTCCAATAATTCCTCAGCGGGGACATCGAGATATCCAGCCAGTTTGTGGATGGTTTTTTCGACAGGGCGGGCATCTTTCAAGGTAATCGTAACATCAAATGAGGGGCGGTTTTCCACCAGTACTTGGGAATTGCGATCGTAGATCAGCCCCCTTGGGGGATCTATGCTCTGCAGCCTGATTCTGTTGTTGAGGGATAGCGTCAGGTATTCTTCCCCCATGACGATTTGGAGATAAACAAGCCGCACCAATAGAACGGTAAAGGCCACCAGCACACAGATCATGACACCGGTGATGCGTTGTTTGTACCAATCACTATCTGCAGTTTTTAAATATTTATCCACGAGACTTCAAGAGAATTGACAATTGAAAATTTAAGATTGAATAGCTATCCCTGCTCTCTGGCACCGGCAGAGTTCCTTTTGAAACCAAGGCCGATCCGGCGATGTGTATTTCTAAAAAATAACAGAAACAAAGATCCGGTGAAGAAGGCCCAAAGGACTTGGCCCGCGACAATTTCAACAGTATTGCCGGCAAACTGCGGTCTGGTTTTCAAAAGGGCAACCGACCCTAATAAGACCAGATTCTCAAACAACACGCCGCTGGCAATAATAACGGTGATGATCATCAGACGATTTCCGACCTGAATAAACGTGGTGATTCCCATCACCCCGAGATACAACCAGAAATAGGTGGTCAGATAAAGCCCAAACGGCCCCCCGGAAAGATTGTCCATGATGAAACCTAAAAATAATACAAAGGGTAAACTTTCACGGACAGGGCGCGAAAGGCTGAGATAAACAATGAAGGGGATCAATAAATCGTAGAACTTATCCAGTAAAGGGATATAGGGCATTACCGTGGTTTGCAGGATGACAAGAAAAAGACAGGCACTGATATTAAAGAAATAGCTCATGGTCGATTCGCCCAATCATGCTTCTGGACTTCCAGGATCACAAGAACCTCTTCAAGTTTTTCAAAATCGACAAAAGGTGTGATAATGACTTCGTGAAATATGTCGGCATTATGTTCAATGACCTGTGAAACGAAACCGATACGAAGTCCTTTCGGATAGACACCATCCAAACCGGATGACACAATCGTATCTCCGATGCGAACGTCATTTTTTCGCAATACATAGTCCAACCGGCATTGATCGGTCGACTCGCCCTTGATGACCCCTCGGGCTCTGGTTCTCTGCACCAAAGAATCCACCGCACTATTGCTATCGACAATCAACATGACCTTGGAGTAGTGATTTGATACCTCGATCACCTGTCCGGCAATTCCCTGGGCGATCACCACCGGCAGTCCTCGGGTTAATCCATCTGCTTCCCCTTTATCGATGATGACGGTTTTAAACCAGGCCGAAGGATCTTTACCGATAACCTCAGCCGCAACAACCCGTTCAGAAATATTTCTTTGAAAGTCGATTAAATCACGCAGGCGGACATTTGCCAGTTCGGTCTCATGCCACTGGTTTTTATTTTCAACCGCCTGGCTCAAATCCTGCAGAAGAACTTGATTCACACGGGCGATCGTTACGAGATAAAAATAGTGTCGCCAGATGTCTCTTGTGAAACGCAGTGAGCGGGTGACCAGTTCCTGGAAGGGAGCAATCGCCGACAAAGCGATTCGCTCAATGCCGAATGCCGTGGAGCGTCTGCTGGTAACTGACAGGCCGATTATGTTGACGGCAATCAAAACGATAAAGCCGACGATAAGCACGATTTTTCTGGAGAACATAGATATGCTTTGCTGCGCTCATTCCCACACATTTTGAGGGAAGCTTAGTTGAACAATGGAAAAGAACCACGCCTCCATCATTCCGCTATTCCGTGATTCCATCGTTGAGGTAAAAGCCAGGCTCCCCAAATCTATATTTTTCTCAGGAATGGTGGAATAGATATTTCTGAACATGAATTATGATTATAAGTGTTGATAAGGTTTCCGACGGGCCGCAGCATTTCAGGACTCCGGTTCAGGTGATGACGACTTCCCTTAACATCTCGAGATTATCCAATGCCTTGCCCGAACCCAATGCCACGGTGGACAAAGGATCCTCCGTGACAGTGATCGGCAAGCTGGTTTCTTCCCGAAGCAGCCGGTCAAGGCTTTTGAGAAGGGCTCCTCCGCCGGTCAAAATGATTCCTCGATCGACAATATCTGCGGATAATTCCGGCGGTGTCTGTTCCAGCGCTATTTTCACCGTCTCAACAATGGCATCAATCTGCTCGGAAATAGCGATGCGGATCTCTTCTGAATCAATGGACAGGATTTTGGGGATACCCGAAGCCAGGTCACGGCCTTTAACTTCTATGGTCTCTAAATTTTGCGGATCAGGATATGCATTGCCGATGGAGGTCTTGATCACTTCAGCCGTTCGCTCACCAATCAGCAGATTGTATTTGCGTTTGATGTATTGAATGATAGCGGAATCCATTTTATCGCCGGCAACCCGTACGGACCGACTGTAAACAATACCTTTGAGCGAAATGACGGCCACCTCGGTGGTACCCCCGCCGATATCAACAACCATATTGCAAGTAGGTTCCGTAATGGGCAGACCGGCTCCGATAGCGGCAGCCATGGGTTCTTCGATCAGAAACACTTCCCGGGCTCCGGCGGATTCGGCCGATTCCCGTACCGCTCGTTTTTCAACCTGGGTAATGCCGGAGGGCACGGCCACGATAATCCTGGGCCGCACAAATGTCCGTCGATTGTGAACCTTATGGATGAAATGCCTGAGCATGGCCTCGGTTACCTCAAAATCGGCGATCACGCCATCACGCATGGGTCGAATCGCCGAAATGTTTCCCGGGGTTTTACCCAGCATATTTTTTGCTTCCAACCCGACAGCCAGAACCCGGTTTTTATAGCGGTTTCCTGTGCTGACCGCCACAACAGACGGCTCGCTTAGAACGATACCCTTGCCTTTTACATACACCAGTGTATTGGCCGTCCCCAGATCAATGGCAAGATCGTTTGAAAATAATCCTAAAATTCCGTCTAAAAAAAGATTCATAATGCCTCGTCATCGCGCACTTGGATGTGCCGGTTTGTGAATTTTAAATTCTCAGCCCCTAAGGAGTTCACTGAGCGTTAAGGGTTCCGCTTCATAAATTTTGTCGCTGGGATACGTATTAACTCTGTGGTGACGTAAGCTTGGTTTGCCGGGAGTCAATCTTTCGCGAATTTGGAAAAGAATTTTGGATCTTAAAGAGCAAAACCAATATAATAGTGATATATCAATAAATTACTATTAAAATCAATCATATCATCAGAAAAAAAAATAATCATCAAAAAAATGATGCTGCTAAGAAAAAGGGTTGAACAAACGAATGTTGCTAATTTTTCTGATATCTATTTTGATTTTTAATACGCGTTTGTTAACATTTTCGGGTGTCTGTACTGGAATTCAAAGGCACTGATACCTGATACTCGAAACCTGCTGGTGTCGAAAGACCCGCTTGAAAATCCGAATATTGGGATTCCTTCTTGACTTAATGCCGGTTCAGAAGACATTGCATGACGGTATCATGCAGTTTGGGTCTGAAGGCTTTAATTGCCATATTGTCACGGGACGGATGAACGCGGTTGGTCAGCATGACGGCAATAACCAAGCGGTCGAGATCCATCCAAAAAGAGGTCCCTGTGAAACCAAGATGACCGACACTGTTTGCAGAAAAATAGCTGCCGGCGCTTGAGTTCTTCAAAGCCGGCACATCAAAGCCAAGGGCCTTGTCGGTATTCGGCAATCGTCTGAAAAATGAGCGAACCAATTCCGTTTGAAACAGGCTGCCCGGACTGGACCCTCGATAAGCAGACAACAGATTGCTGACCAGCGTATGCACGGCGGCAGCGGTGCCGAAGAGCCCTGCATGGCCCTGGATACCGCCTACCACATATGCATTCTCGTCGTGCACCTGACCGGCTAAAAGGGTCTTGCGCCAGGGGCACTGTTCGGTGGCGGCAAATACGCCCCGGTGTTTTTTGGCACTTAGATCGACAAAGAAAAGGTTGCCAAGTCCCAGTGGGCCATAGATCATCTCAGAGACAAAACAATCGAGCCGTTTTTTTGAGACATGCTCGACGATCCACTCCAGAATCATAAACCCGAGATCGCTGTATCTGACCTTTGTCCCGATTGGATTCATGAGCGGTTCAGCCACCAGTAAGTTGCGCAGCGCCTGCTTGCGATTTTCCGTCGGCACCTGCGCGATCTCTTTATAATAAGGTCTGTAATCCGTCAAACCGGAAGTGTGATTCAGCAAATGCTTAACTTTTATATTCGATTTTTTGTCGTCTTTAAAAACCGGGAGGATATCGCCGAGTTCCTGCTCCGTTCCGATATCGCCCTGCTGAATCAAGATCATCACCGCCAACGCGGTGGCCAGGGGCTTGGTCAGAGATGCCAGATCAAAGATGGTTTCCGTGGTCATCAAACGTCGGGAAAACAGATCGGCGAAACCATATGCATGATGACAGACTATCGAGCCCTCCCGCGAGACGAGCAGCACCGCGCCCGGAAATACACGTTCAGATATTGCCTGCCGCATGAGAGCGTCGACCGGGTTCATATTGGGTTGTGGGCTGCCCGTTGGGTGTTGCCTGTTGGTTTGTTTATCCATACTGGATCGTTAGGAATGTTAGGTTTGTTGAGATCGTTGAGATCGTTGAGTTTATTGGGTTGATTGAGCTATTTGAATCAACCAATCAACCTAATCAACTAAATCAACCTAAGTTAGGCCCTAATAATTGAAATAGCAATAAATTCAGAAACAATTAACTACTGACAACATACCACTAACCGCTGGTCGCTGCCCGGTGATAAACCAATGAATGCCTATCCGCATCAAGGGTCGCTTCAATGCCCAGAGGTAGGGTAAGATTGTGACTTCCGTGTCCGGCGTCAAGCCCGGCAAGGATCGGAATGGGGTAGTTTTCAAATAATTCCTCGATGATTTTGATAATCGTCCTCGATGGATCCGCATTCTTCAAATGCCCCCAAAATGATTCCTGAGATCCCATTAAAACAACCGGCAAGCTCCATATGAACAAGCATCCGGTCAATTCGATAGGGGGCTTCCCCCCGGTCTTCCAGAAACAAAATTTTATTTTTAAAGTCGGGGGCAAATGGTGTTCCGACCAGGTGGCACAACATGGTCAAATTTCCACCGCAAACCTCTCCCGCAGCCACCCCGGATTTGATGGTTCTGCCACCGGGCAGGTTGATCTCAAGGTTGCTGCCGGAGGTAAGGTTGCGATAGAGGGAAAGCTTCGTCTCTTCGGATGCATCAGCGAGGCTGGTGATCACGGGCCCGTGGAAAGTTACCAAATTGCAGCGCGTGGATAAAACGGACAAAAGGATGGTGATATCACTAAATCCCACAAAAACTTTTGGATTGTTTTTAAGGGTGTCATAATCCAACAGGGGTAAAATTCTCATCGAACCATACCCGCCGCGGGCGCAAATGATGGCGTCAATGGATTTATCTGCAAATAACTGATTTACGTATTTAACCCGATGTTTATCAGAACCGGCAAGATAGCGGTTTTTTTCAAATATTTCAGGCGGGACAAAAATATTAAATCCCATATCCTCAATAGCACGTATCCCGCGAGAAAAGGTATCGCGGTCAAATGGGCCGGCCGGTGCGACAATTCCAATGGTGTCTCCCGGTTTGATCCTGGCCGGCACTGTCATTTTTTCTTTTTTCATAATTTGCCAAATTCCTTGATCCTTTCTTGACAGGATCAGATCGACATGTTAATTTTAAATTTTTGTGTCGGGGCGTAGCGCAGTCTGGTAGCGCACTTGAATGGGGTTCAAGGGGTCGGAAGTTCAAATCTTCTCGCCCCGACCAATTTTTTCCAATAAAAAGAGCGGGTTAACAAGAAGTGCAAATTCGCTCTTTTCCCTTTTTCTGGCTTTTTGTACCCTATTTGTATCCCACTTCATTATAGCACATTCCATTCCGATATTCGTCAATCAAACTCCTCAGTAACTTATTTAAGGTATAAACAAAAATCCCCCCACCTTCTGCCAGGTTAAAGGAGCTTAAACTTCCCTTCCCTGTCGAAGATCCATTTCTGGCATGGTCGGCCTTCCGGCTCCACTTCCAGCCCGTAAGGCCTACAGGCCGGAGGGTGGAGCCTACGCCTCGGAGAGGAGAGACTGAGGGGGGGTAGGATGGACGTCATTCCTCCAACTTGGTCTTTCTGGATAACCAAAAAATAGAATTAATTGAGTGCTTACGCTGTAATTGCCAATGGCTCTATCTCATCAAGGTTTACGGTTTTCCTGGCATGCCAAAGGTTATAGCTATCCTGCATCGCCAGCCAACTTTCCGGAGAGCGCCCCAGCCCTTTAGATAGCCGCAAGGCCATTTCAGGGCTTACGTTGCTCTGCCCTTTAATCAGGCGCAGGAAGGTCGATGGCGAAACCTTGAGTTTTAAGGCAACGCTGCGATGGCTTATTTTAAATGGTTCCAGATAGACTTCTCGGATAAACTCTCCGGGATGAGGTGGATTGTACATACTCATTAGTGATAATCCTCATAATCGACAGCATATACGTTGCCGTCTTGAAGTTTAAAAACAATACGCCAATTTTTACTTACGTCAATCGCCCACAAACCTTTTTTATCTCCCTTCAGGGGATGCAGGCGGAAGCCCGGCAATTCCATATCTTCAATTTTGGTTGCTGTATCCAGGGCGGTCAGACGTATTCGAAGCTTTTGCTTGTGATGCGGCTGAATGCCGATTACACTGCCGGTATCGAAAAACTTTTGCAGACCTTTGTGATTAAATGATTTTATCATTTAACACATTATACTGCATATTGCGCAATGCGCAACAACTTTTAAGTAAAAAAATTAGGGATCGAGGGAAGGGGTAAAACGATAGAAGCCTTTTCCTCCGTTTCCCTAAATTCACAAGTGGCTTCTCCTGCCTTAGCAATTGCCGTGGCGATTTTCGCTGAATCAAACTCGGGTCAATTTGGGGGTCAAATTTGGGGGTCATTTGGGGGTCATTTGGGGGTCAAGTCTACGCTTGACCTTTGAAAATATTACTTTCAATATGTTCGAGGCGGTCTTTAAATTTTCTATCCTTTTGCAGCTTTGCTTTCACGCGTGTAACCACGCTGCTGACAGAACTGTATTGGTTTAGCCCAAAATTTGCACCGACTCTCATTAGCGGCTCTGCGCGCATGGATCGAATCAAATAAATGGCAACATCACGCGGTTCGTTTTCCATGCCGCGGCGAACTGCTTTTAATTGGGTTGGTCTGACGTTATAATAGTTGCTCACCTCCGAAATGATTTTGTCCAAATCTGGCGCGAGTTCCTTTGATGCTGGAACTTCCTTATCTTTTTTCTTTTTGAAAAAAAGATCTTTGATCCAGGAAATAAACTTTTCGCTACCAAGTATTGACGGTGGGTTCTTGCCATCAAGAACCCGGACCAGATTTTCATCCTGCTCCTGTGCCATAAATTGTTTATAGATTTGGATTTGACTATTAATTTGCGTCGTTAGCATATCCAGTATAAAATGTTTGTAAATCCAGTTCCATTTCTTGGCTTTTGAAAGATAACCAATATGACTTGACCAGACATATTGATCCAAACGTTTCACCAATCCAGCTTTTAAAGGATTTCGGTGAATATAGCGGACCAACTGCAACACATAGTTATCTGCGTCCACGAGTATCGATTTGTATCTGCCGCGAAACAGCGTTCCGTCGCAACTATGGCTAACATTATATCTTTGGGTATATATGCCGTTGAGATGTCTTATGCAGCGGGACAAATTTGCATCCGGGGTTTGGAGCATTAAATGGTAATGGGTTGGCATTAGACAATAGGCTGCCACGTTG
Source organism: uncultured delta proteobacterium (assembly GCA_963723215.1). Classification (GTDB taxonomy): domain Bacteria; phylum Desulfobacterota; class Desulfobacteria; order Desulfobacterales; family JAFDCJ01; genus JAFDCJ01. The sequence continues at coordinate 14,430 of CAVRQG010000001.1, read as the reverse complement.
ATATTGAACAGATCTGTGATCTCTTGGAGCAAATCGATAAATTGCTGATAATCCGCTTTATCAACAAAAAGATCTTGCCCCCTTCGGGCACGGTTCATTACATGATGCCAGGCATTTGGATAGTCTATTCTCAACGGACGCGACATAGACAAAAATTAGCACAGATGAAAAGAAAAATCAATCGTAGACTTGACCCCTAATTAATCGCGATGGGGGCGTTGTGAAGCTCCAGAGAGGTGCCGGTGGCCACGCTGTAAATGCCGCCGGAAAACACCTAGATCACAAAAAGGAGCAACACCTTGTCATGCCACATGCTGCGCAGTTCTTTGATTCCCAGCCGATAGATATTGATGATCCGTTGCATGCTTACGCCTCCTGTTTTTTCAGCAGAGCCAGGCTCAGCAGCGTCAGCACGGGGATAAACGCCGCCAGGGCGATAATATCACCATAGAGTTTGCTAAACCCCAGGGCTTTGGTACAGGAGATGGTCGCCCCCACGTATATAAGGGCACCGGCCGAAAATGCCAGTAGGCGCCCAAAAGTGGCTCATTATCGGTGTTTTTGTCACAAACAAAGACGTTGATGAAACGATTGAATAAATGCAAGCTGATATACCCGCTGAACAGGTAGATGGAGGCATTGGCATTCATTGAAAAGGCCTTCGGGATAATGTGCAGAAACAATACTGAAATCAATACGCCGGCAGCAAAACAGATAAAATAGATGGTATTCTTACGTCTCCAGTCCTCGAACCGTCGGATGACATAAATGCCGATCGTGGTTACGATTGCAGCCAGGGAGCTGGCCCCCATGGCGGTCCAAAAGGTGTTCTCCATCGTATCCTCTATAATTTACGACATCAATTGATTTGATTTTGACGCTGGCACATGAGTTGCGCCAATTTTTATGGTGAGGTTTCTATCCCTTTTCTATCTGTGAATCTAACGTCTCGGGCATTCCTATCAGCAATGGTATCCTGATGAAAAGATCGAGTCCGATAACGGTTAGGAATACGTATTGTGGACCCTGGTTGTCCCAGATAACCCTCGCTGCGTATGCGGACCCGGCAGAAAGTAAAAAAAGCCTGAAAAATCGAATGATGCCCAGCCACCGGCCCATTTGCTCTGCAGGGACCAGTTCAAATGTCATCGCCCCTGTGACGATGATGCTGACAAAATAAAAGCCTTGCAGGATGCCGGCCGCTATCAGGGACCCCGGCCCTGGCGCCCAGATCAGCTACGATTGCTTTGTAGCGAACCCGGTTTTTCCCATTCTTTTTAGCAATACACAGTTGAGTGTCGGCAGTATCTATCATTTCATCGATACAAGCGGGAGGATTTTTAAAGGAATTCTCTATTCAATACTTAATTAAATTCTTCGGCAAATGATAAAACCTTTCTTGCATCTAACTTCATGCCCAACGATTGGCTCACAGGGGGGCAACAGCCGGGGTTGAAATCTGCTCGTTGTAAAATACGGCGGCGTCGGTGCTCCATGCCTTTCGATAAGGAATGGCTTGGCTGTCAGATGCTTTGGCCAGGCCATTCTTATTTATCGTGCGGATTTTTTCCTCTTCCGGAGTTACCAGCGGCCGCTGCAATATCCTTTCATACAGATCCAGGTAGCGGTATGTCGTTTCCCAATGATTAAACCAAGGAGCGCTTCGCCCCACCCCCCGTTCGGTTTTTTGCTCTCCAGCATGTTGCTGGGCTGGCCCGCTATTGTAAGTACCGTTTTTTGTCACTATGCGGTGTTAATTGAGGGTGCGGGTGTACCGGCTATTGTGCAGGCACAACCGGCATTCGACTTTTCGGCCAGCACCTGTCTCAGGCAGGTATAAGACGCTTGGCTGTCGCCACTGGCGGCATTCGGCAACAACATAAAATTGGATATTTCGACATAGCTGGCCGCCAGAATGCCACTCAAAAGCAAATCCAGGGGGTTGGTGTCACGAGTATCTTCGTAATCGCCGGGAAATCGATCATAAAACAGATGCCGCCAGAATGCCGCCGCATCGATTCCCCGGTCCTCGACATGGGAAAGTAAGCTCTTAGCGGAATCAGTGTTTTGAACCGAAAAAAGGCAGGGGATTTCGTATTGTTTTGCTGCTGCCGGAATCAAACCGGTCATCCAATCGTGACAATGGATTAAATCCGGTTGAATCCTGGGTGCTATCTGATTGATAACCTCGCGTTGGAAGTTCAGTGAGATCTCAATATTTTTCCACTCATACTTGGAATGGAGGGAATCTGAATAGAAAAAGGAGCAGTCTTCGGCAAGGTGAACCCGATCGATCGGCAGTTTAATGCTCGGGTTGGCTTGTTGGTTGCAAGATACCATCTCAAATAACTTACGGTAATCCGGCTGCGCCACATGAACATCGACACCCAGATTCAACAGATCGTTGATCAATTCTGCCGGAAAACCACTGAAGCATCTCGAGCAGGCACCCATATAATGGGTGCGGTTTCCCGTCCTGGCAGGCACAAAAGCCACTTCGGGGGTTACGAAAAGAATACGAGGTTGGGTTGAAGAATTTGACATTGTATATTGGGTATTCGGTACTGGTTGGTATTTGGCCCTTAATTCCTTTTTCATAACATGTTGTATGGTAGACAAGATGGACTCAGTGTCTGGGAGAGTGCTATCGATTTAAATTGAAAAGATAAAGCGAAGCGATTCCATCATTCGTCATTTGTCGTTCGTCATTCCTCATTCCTCTTCTGCCGTGATTCAAAATAAAATCTTTCAACCTCGCTTGCTGGATGGTGTTCAGCTGTTGAAATTGCAGACGAACCTGCCGCATTTCAATCCCATCGTCGAGAATATCCTCAGGTATCACAACATCGGCTATGGTTTTATACGGTATATTCGCCAGATAAAATCCACACTCAGCCAATAAGATATCCAGCACAAGTGTTTGGCTTAATTGTGCCTTACTATCAACGTGATGAAACATTAGACCGCCCATGCTGACGTTGTCGATTTTACCAAGCTTGGCCGGCTTGGCATTGAACACAGCGCAGGCGATGCAGCCCATGCTCTTACCGCTAATTTTCAGGGGTTCGACGGAGATGGACCGGATCAAAGCAAAAGCATCTTTGTCCAGAAAAAATCGTTGGTGATGTCGATACTCTACCCGCTTTTTCCCATCCGAATCATATAAATCCAGTATTAATGAACCATCCATTACACTTGGATCGCAGCCGTCTTTAATTATCCCGATGTCATCAATCAGCAGATTTGGGTCATCTTCCCTGATATCATAAAGGCTATTCATATCGCCCACCTTTTCTTTGTGACTTAGTGTCCTGGTGGCTGTATTGCTTTCGGATAGTTAATAAGCCGCTTCAAAATATTTAACACCGACATCGTAGGGAAAGGCTTCCCCATTGGGCGCTTCACAGCACCATTTCACCTCCGCCAAGGTCACGATGTGTAATCCCTCGCAAAAACCGCTGCAGGAGCTATCCGGATGGGTTTCTTTTAAGCGGACATAAAGTGTGGCCCCGGGTCGCAGAAATAAGTTCGATTTAAAGCACATGCCGCCCGCGCCGATATTCATTGTATAGGCATCGTAAGAATTCGCTTTGTTGAAATAAGAAACCGCGATATCAGCTGCATAGCAATGACGGTCATAAGCTCTTTTTTCTGCATGGGTGTCCATATTAGACCTCTAACAAATTTCTCATTAGTGAATCCTCTCTTGGGCTGCCGCGCCCTCAATGAAAAGGCATCAGGTTGGAACTTTGGACAGTAGCATTGGGGCCGACAAACCGAATGCCTACTCGCTGATTTTTTATTTTTAAGAAATTATAATAAAAGACCTCCCGCCCGAACGGATAGACTTTCTTCAGGTTATAGGTATCAATCAGTATGAATTTCGAGCTGTTCAAATTTTCCCATAGTGCATTCAGCAGCTCAAAGGCCGAACTACCGTCAAAATCGCCCATCAAACGAATGGTTAGATTATCGATCGTTCGATGGGTACTGATTTTAAAATTTTGCGCCATTTGTGCTCTCCTGCGAGAAATTTAACCCTGATTGAGCATGACTCAATTGAGGCAATAGAGTGCCTTGAAAAAGTCTCTAATACCGTGGAACCGGTTCTTATACTCATTTAAGAGCATAATTTGTGCCATTCAACACTAGTGATCATAATCAACATTATTACGGATACTTAGTTTCACACAAGTTGTCTTGTTTTTTTTCAACCCGCAGCGTTAAACCCGTCCCGGCTGCCTTCGACAGGCTCAGAGCCCTCAACTTGCCGAAGGGAGTCGTTCGACCCTGAATTTTTCAACTTAGAGCTCACTAGCCGAAGGGCTCATCGCAGGCTGAGTCACTCAATATTAGGTCCTCCCAATGCATCCGCGACAGCGTCTTTGATTCTAGCCACATCCCCATAATTTCTGCACTGGTAGACTATGACGGCAAGATTTGGAAATTTCTGTTTAAGATCTTGGTAAAGCCTCATCGCACCAAATCCGTCCGTATTGGCATCAAGCAGCACCAAGTCCGGCAGCGTATTGTCGAGATGTGCCCGCAGCATGGCCGCATCAGAGACACTTTCAACCCGGTGACCGGCAAACCACAGGCTTTCTGATAAAAGTGTCCGAAATTGCGGTTGTTCACCCTGCACCAGTATTTCAGGCATGATTACGTCCCTTGCTCGTCTGCCATATCTGTTTTGGAAATTGCGCCCGGCGGACATTTCTCAGAATCCTGGCTGTCCGCCACGGCAATGCGAATGTCGCATTCGGGAAACACAGCCGTCAGCATTGCAATGAATTCAAGGTTAACCTGTCCCGGCTGAGAAAGGATGACGATTTTCTTCATTGTAAGCCTTCCAATTCTGCTTTTTTAGTGTAGGCTATCTTGTTCTTGCTTCGGATTCGCTGCTGTTCTGTGTTCCTGCGATTTGCACCACCCCCCAGGCGGGGAGCTTCAAGGCAATGATCGCGCCAGACACAACTCAGCCGGTCACATTGTTGCCGGCCCCGGCGATAGCAATCAGGATTGCCTTCAGCGCGCTGAATACTTCTAACAAGATTGACTAAATCAACGTAATCCGGCATTGAATTAAAAGTGTCTTCGGTCCCCATTTTATCCAGCAACTGTATTTTGAACCGCACTTTCATAAATGGATAAGGTCCTAACCGCCGACGGCTCTCTCTTTTGCCTCCATTTTGTTTTTACAGGCAATGCAATAGGTCGTCATTGGTCTGGCTTTTAATCGCTTTATCGAGATGTCTTGACCACACACTTCACAGACCCCAAAGGTGCCGTCTTCGAACCTGGCGAGGGACTGATTAATTTTACGGATCAATTTATTTTCCCGATCCCGCATTCTAAGTCCGAGAGTCCGGTCTGCTTCATGGGTGGCTTGATCGATGAATTCGGACGAATCCGCTGTGGATTCCAAGAGGAGTGAAACTGTCTCGTCACCTTTTTTTATGAGGTCAGTCAATTGTTCCATTAGAATTGCATGAAAATATTCTAAATCGTGTGTTTCCATGGTAAGCTGATTTCCTGGACTTCAATGCGAAATATTGACCCCAGCTCCAAAGCAGGGAAAATCACTGTCTGAGACAGGTTTACTGTTTCAAAAAAAATCGCGGTTGTCCATAGAGCGACCGCCTCATTTTAATGGGAAAATATACAGCCGATGGGATGTTTTCCCGGATGTTCGGGAGAATAAGCGGAAAGCGGAAAAGAAAGAAAATGAGATGGTCGGAGGACGGATGATGGACGATGGATGACAGGGCGCAGGCAATTAGAGCCGGAAGCTGGCAGGCAGACATTAGATGGCAGAGGACAGAAGATTGAAGTCGTAACGATTGGGAAATAGATGTTAAGTTCAATTTTACTCAATCAACTTATTCAACCCTGTCATCTCAATCAACCATATATACCCGCAACTCACAACCCGCAACCTACAACTCGCAACCCGCATATCATTCCTTCCAAAGATCGACATCGACCAGGCCCAGCCGGGCGCCATAACGTACCAATTCGAGGGTGCTGTGAAGCCCCAGTTTATTCATGATGTTGGTTCGGTGATTTTCAACGGTTTTGGGACTGATAAACAGCTTGGCGGCGGCTTCTTTGGCCGAATTTCCTTCGGCCAGCAGCACCATAATTTCCTGCTCCCTTGAAGTTAATGTCTCATAACCCGCATCCGTGATTCTCATTTCCTTTTCTGGAGTTTTCAGCAGTTCCTCAACCACTCTATGCGAGACGCTGCCGTCCATGAAATATTCCCCGTTTAACACCTGGGCAACCCCTTGACAGGAGCCTTTCAGTGGCCGATTCCTTGGTCATATAGCCCGTGGCCCCGGCCTGAAAGGCTTTGACAATGTAGTCGACTTTGGAATGCATGCTGACAATCAGGATGCGTGTCGACGGTGAGATATTTCGGATCTCGCGGCAGAGTTCCAGGCCGCTTTTATCCGGCAACCCCAAATCCAACAACACCAAATCCGGCTTTAGATTTTTGACCATTTGAAGACCATCGTGAGCATTGCCGGCCTGCCCGACTACGTCATATTCGGGCGCAGGTTTAAGGATCGATCTTAACCCTTCCCGGACCAGGGGATGATCGTCAACAATTAAGATGGTTTTCTTGGGCGCCACTCTTTTTCTCCCCAAAGGGCAGCTTTATGGTAACTTTTGTGCCCCGCCCCAGTTTCGATTGCAGTTTCATTTTGCCATTCAGCAGTGCGACCCGTTCCTGCATGCTGCGCAGGCCCATCCGTTTTTCAGAATCTAGCGCGGCCGTTCGCGCCTGCACATCAAAGCCCCGGCCGTTGTCTTCAACTCGCAGGATAATGTTTGGATAAGCGGCCGTCAGCTTCACCGTTACCCGGTCGGCGGCAGCATGTTTGCGAATGTTGATAAGACCTTCTTGGACCAGACGGTAGAGATTGATCTGAACGGTATAATCCAGCTTCAGGTGTTTCAGCCCGGCGGACTTAAAATCAACCGGCAAGCCCGACACTTTGGTAAAGTTTTCGCAGTATTGGTAAATCGTCTCGACTAGCCCCAGTTCCTCCAATTCGGGGGGGCGTAAATCATAGGCCATATTGCGCACGCCCGAGATCGTTTTCTGCAGTGCGGTGCAAATTTCCTGGATTCGTTGAGAACCCGGTGGTTGGTTGTTTAACAGTTCAGCATAAATTAAGTCACACTCTATTTTGGCGACGGTCAGGTCTTGGGCCACCGTATCGTGCAGCTCACGCGAAATCATGTGACGCTCATCTTCCTGGGCCTGGATCAGTTGTTGTGACAGTCTGTGAATCCGTTCTTCGGACGCTTTGCGATCTGAAATATCCGCCATGGCGCCTTCGTAGTACGTCATCTGACTGTCTGTATCATGGGCGATGCTGGTATTGATGGTAACCCAGGTACGGCTTCCGTCATGCCGGCAAAGTTGAACCGTAAAATCGTGAACAAAACCTTGTTCTTCCATCAGCCGCTGGAATTGTTTGCGATCGTCGCGATCAACATAAGTCTCCAGGGATTTGAGCTGCAGCAGGCCATCTCGGTCCGGATATCCAAGGATATCCAGCATGGCGGGGTTGACATCCAGGATCGAACCCTCCGGTGTGGTGCGATAGAGTCCAATCGGGATACTGTTAAATAGATCCCGGTAGCGTTTTTCACTTTTGCGTAGCGCTTCCGCTGCACGCTTTTGGTCGCCGATATCGCGAATGACGGTGATTCTGACATCCTTATCATTATATCTCATCATTTTACCGCGAATCTCGACCTGAAATTTGCGGCCATCTTTTTTTTGTGCGATGGCCTCATAGGGTTTTTCGTAGCCTGACAGCATGTGGCGCTTGACCAATTCTTTAGACTCGGCAGCGATGACATCGGTGCCGAATATGCCGATCAACTCATCATAATCATAACCGAACAACTCAACTGCCCTGGGGTTTACATCCAGGCAGACGCCCTTTTCCGAAATGAAAATGGCCTCAAATGTTGCATCCGACAACGCTCGATAGCGGGCTTGATTTTTACGCAGGTCCTCCTGAATTTTGATACGTTCCGTAATGTCGCGTACGGCCCCGATAATCTTTTTTCTTCCGTTTGAAATAAAATTCCCGGCATTTATTTCACCTGGAAAAACCGACCCGTCTTTCCTCTTAAAGTAGCGTAACCGCACATAATTGCCGCCTAACTCCCCGTTTTTCACCTTTTTGACCGCAAGTCGTGTTTTTTCCTTCTCGGCCGATACATCCGTTACGGTTAACGTCAAAAACTCTTCTTCAGAATACCCGTAAAGATCTAAAGTCGCCTGGTTGACTTCTTCAAACCGCAAAGACTCGGCGTCAAAACTCATCACCGCATCCGACTCGTAATTTAGGAGTTGACGATACTTCTCCTCATTCTCGCGAAGCGCCATTTCGGCATGACGCTGTGCGGTGAGGTCGGTAATGGCCGTTCGAAACTGCCTGACATTCCCTTCAGCATCCGGCACGGCAATACTGTCCAGAAGACCATCAAACTCGGTTCCGTCATTTTTCAATAGCTTCAACTCACAGGTCTGCCGGGTTGCTGTTTCGAAAAGACGCCGGCGGTGAAAATAGAAGCGGTCCTGGCAATCCGGCGCTATAAAGCGTGTCAACGAACTGTTGATCAAAGATCGCCTTTCAACGCTTAGCAGATCGGCTGCGGTAAGATTTGCCTCCACCACAAGGGCGTTTTGATCCAGGGAAAAATAACCTACCGGCGCACAGTCATACAGGTCAGCATACTTGTCGCGCGCTTCGCTCAGTTGCAGCTGCGCCCGGCGAAGCTCCTCGTTTTGCATTTCCAGCTCAATTTGATGGACCTGCAGCTCGTGAATCAGCCGCTGGATATCTTCCGGTGGAATATTGCTGAGTGCCTGCGGCTTTTCCTGCAGCAAGGCTTCGGCCCGCCGGCGCAAGGCTTTCAATTGACCTGATTCGGTTCCGGCTTCCTTCATGATCTATCCCAATAAAATAGGCCCGCATCCGGACTAACTGATGCAGCCGGCTGCGAGATTATCTAAAATGAATTTCATTCCCGGAGCTGCCTTCCCTTTTTATTGGCATGTTTTATGCTATACAGTAACACGGAACCATAAACAATAAAAAGTTTCGCTAACAATTTTGCACCTTGAAAATAGGACACCGTGTGCGCAGATGAACATGGGTAGGGATTTGATTTTGAATCCATGCTATCGATCATGGCTGAAAGCTGTTTTCCCAGATGGTTGTCACCATCCGCCACCAATACCGAGCCTGTTTGTTTTTGCCCTTGTTTTTGCTCCTTGGCCTAAAATCTGCCTGATTTTCTTATTCTATGATTTTGTGAGACATATCTTCTACCAGCGGCTCACCTTTTGGTCTAATCGTTAAAACTGGACAAGGCGATTTGCGAACGACTTTTTCAGCCACACTGCCCATCAGGGCATGGGAAAGACCGGTTCGTCCGTGGGTGGCCATGACAATCAGGTCGGCATCTTTTTCTTTGGCGGCCTCAATAATTTTTTCAGCCGCCGGTCCGACTTCGACAAGGGTTTGGGTATCGACCGTTTGACCAAAATCGAACTCGAGACAGCTCTGAAAACTTTCGATCATGGCATTATCTTCGCGCTCAAGCACCCTTTCCCAGGGGTTGCCAGGTTGGGCCGTCATCTCCACGGCGGCCTTCGCTGATATCACATGCACAATCACAATTTTGGCCTTAAACTGTTTGGCCAAAAGGGTTGCCCACGAAAAGGCTTCGCAGGATAGACCTGAAAAATCTGTCGGAACCAAAATTAGTTCTATTTTTTTGGACATTTTCATCCCCTCCTGATAAAAATTTGTTATAATCGCTCCTTTGCGATGTGTGTATGGATTATCTTGAAAGTCAATTATTCCGTATTCAGCGATCTGATAATCAACAGGGGACGGTCCACACGGTGCAAGAGCCCGGCGGCAACACTGCCGTAAAAAACTCTGGCAAGACCCCCGCGGCCGTGACTGGCCAGGGCAATCAGATCCACGCCCTCTTTTGCAGCCATGCTTATAATTCCCTCCACCACCGGGCCAAAAGTGACGCGGGTTCGGCTTTCGATGTTTTTTTCCCGGAACTCTCCCTGAATCCCCGCCAGGTGTGTCTCGGCCTGCTTTTTCGCTTGCTCGAACTCCTGATCCGTATAACAAATATATGCGCCTTCAGTGGTGGGGACTACCTTATTTTCGATGACCTGCAAAAATAGAATTTTTGCTTTGTACCGCAGGGCCAGTTCTTCCACATGGGGCAGTATTTTTTCTGCTCTTTTGGATCCATCTAGCGGGACTAAAATTTTGTGATACATATTATTTGCCTCCTTTCGATTGGAATGGTAACCGATGTTTATTGATTGCAGCGCTATCCCAAAAAATGTTTATCATTTATCATGAAAGGTCTAAACTTCTTCCATATTAAAGTATTTTCTTTCATTTGAAACCTCAGAACTTATGATAGATCATGAGATGAATTGCCGTCGATTTCCTTCTATTTTCAAAAGCATATTGCGTGCCAACCCAGGATAATATTGATAATTTTTGTTAATTCAAGTTCTTATGACATCGGCGATCTGATAGTCATAGTTCTCAATCCCTGCAAAATAGAAAAATTGCGAATGCAATGTTGGAATTTTTCTAAAAAAAACTTTCTTGCATCATTGGCATACCGCCCACCACGCCAATATGGCCCCTTTCGGCGGGTACGATATGCCGGTATGGGTGGCCCGGTCGCTCAACACCTGGCTACTGGCCAGGAAAATCACGAGGTTGAAATAACCGACATGACCGACACCATCGGCAAACTCGACCTCCCGGGCCCCATGTCGGGCAAGATACTGAAAAAGGTTCTGTTAAAGCCGGATGATGTTTGCAAAGTATGTTCTGCTGACCAGTCGGTGGTGCTCGATGCCGACGAGAATGCCATTGGGTCGGTATTGACCTGTGTATCCGACATGGGAATCAGGTGGTATAACGATAAAATCTATAGTATTTCAAGTCCCGACAAACCGGAAAGAGCGGGATCGGTTGCGCCATTCTCTTCTTTTAGCAAAAGAGATTCAACAAAACTTGCTTCCTGGTAGTGAACCGCATATCGATGGTCTGGATATTTCCGGAAGTAGCATTTATTGCGACGAAACCGGCGGTGACTGTTATGACTTTTTGGATACTGCAAAACCAAGCGAACACAAAATTGGTGTCGTGGTGGGTGACGTGTCGGATCACGGAACACCATCTGCCCTGTTAATGGCCACTGCATGTGAATTTCTCCGTCAACGCATGTCAGGGTTGGTGATCTCAGCCAAATCGTGGCAGATGTCAACCGGCAGTTAGTCCGCGACGTTGAAGAATCCGGTCAATTCATGACGCTTTTTTTATGAGAAATCGATGTTGAGGATCAATGGGTCCGCTGGGGGTTTTTGAGGATTCCAGGTATGAGACACAGACACGCAAAATCAATCTTTTGTCAGGGTGTTGACCAGGTATCCAACCGCCAGCGAACCTTATCCATGAACTTTTCAGCGGCTTCCATTGCCTCCTTTTGGTACAAATCCAAGGAAATATGGGGAAGATAAAATCCTCCCCACTTTGAAATATCCTCGATCACGTGCAGTAAATAAATCGTACTGTTGTATTTCTCAGACATCGATAGCACGTACGGCAGAATTTTTAACGAGTACTCTCTCAATTCAGACGGGAAAAGAATTTTGTCAATTTTTACCATTTTCTTTCACCTCCCATAATTTTTTCAATAATCAGGTTCAGCTGAACCAGTAAAGTCACGCTCGCCCTCTTCCCCCGCCCAGTCCACGACCGGCACCCATACCGCCACCTCCGGACTGGGCACCGATCTTATAGCCGGACGTCTCCTGAAGGCTGCCATCTTGATATTTCTGTAATGCTTTGCGCACGGTTCCCGGCCCGCAATGATAGGCCTTAATTCCGGCGGCTTTCAGTACATTGATTGCGTTGGGACCTATATTTCCGGTAATGACTACTTTAACGTCGGCCTCTGCAACCATTTGAGCCGCCTGCAGACCGGCCCCGCCGCTTAATCCAGCGGCCTCATTGTCGAGTAATTCGAAATTTTCGACCTTATCATCAACTAAAATAAAATATTGGCAACGACCAAAACGCAGGTCAACCTGAGCATCAGGGTCGGGCCCGGTGGATGAGATCGCGATTTTCATGTAAGGTCCTCCTTATTTTATTTTTATCAATTATTATTTTCCGGAAGCGTCTTTTGTTGCAATAGATGCGTGAAAGATGTCCGGCAATAAGATGCACGCACATTCGAGGAGCTATCCAGATACCGATTCCAACTTACCAGTTTATGATTTATCAAGCAGCGCTGCATGGGCAGCACACAGACGAGCCACCGGCACCCGGTAAGGAGAACACGACACATAAGTTAAACCAATTTCATGGCAAAATGAAATTGATTTGGGATCACCGGCATGTTCTCCACAAATCCCACATTCCAATTCCGGGTGGAACTGTCGGGCTTTTTTAACGCAAAGTGCCATAAGCTGACCGACGCCATCCTGGTCGAGGGTGGCAAAGGGGTTTTGCGGCAAGATGCCCGTTCGCATATATCGTATCAAAAACCCTGCCTCTGCATCATCTCTGGACATGCCAAAGGTTGTCTGGGTTAGATCATTGGTGCCGAAAGAAAAAAACTCCGCATGTTCGGCAAGCTCATGGGCAGTCAGCGCGGCCCTTGGAATCTCTATCATGGTGCCGAATTTGTAATCTATTTCGATGCCTTGTTCATGCATCACTTTTTTGGCCTCGTCCTCTAGTATCTCGCGTTGGACCTTTAATTCATTGACGTGGCTGGTCAGCGGGATCATTATTTCAGGATGTACCTGGACACCTTCTTTTGCAACCATGCAGGCGGCTTCGAAGATGGCGCGCACCTGCATGGTGGTCAGTTCCGGAATCTGAATTCCCAGGCGTACGCCACGCAGACCCAGCATGGGATTACTCTCGTGTAAACTTTCAACTCTTTTCAAAACCTGTGCTTTTTCTTTGATCTGCAGCAAAAGTGTATCGACTTTCTCAAGGGTATCGGCATGCTTGAGGCGAATTTTAAGATCGGTCAGATCATGGTTTAACGCCATATGGTCCGGCAGAAACTCATGCAGCGGCGGATCAATCAGCCGCGCGATTACCGGAAGTCCATCCATTGCCCGGAAAAGACCGGCGAAATCATCTCTTTGAAAGGGCAGCAAGGCATCCAGGGCTTCACGCCGCTCAATCGGCAGGTCGCTCATGATCATTTTGTGCAGGTAAGGCAACCGTCGCGTTTCAAAAAACATGTGCTCCGTGCGGCACAATCCGATTCCTTCTGCGCCATAAGTCCGGGCGCGCTGGGCATCTTCAGGATTATCAGCATTGGTCCAGACACCGAGACGTCGAAATTCGTCGGCCCAGGCGAGCAGCTTAATCAGCCAGGGATCCAAAATATCGGGCACCATGGTTTTAATTTTTCCGCGATAGACTTCTCCGGCCGTCCCGTCTATGGATATCCAATCACCCTCTTTAAGGGTCTCATCGTTAATTCTCATATGGCGCTTGTTCATATCGATCTTCAACTCCGATACGCCGACCACAGCAGGCTTGCCGAACTGTCGGGCAACCAGTGCGGCATGACTGGTACGCCCGCCCCGACTGGTCAAAATTCCCTGGGCTGCCAGCATACCGTGCACATCATCCGGTTTGGTTTCGGGACGCACCATAATGACGTCCTTACTCTGTTCTTTGGCCCACATTTCAGCTAAATCCGCATCAAAGGCAACGATTCCTACCGCGGCACCGGGTGAAACATTCAGGCCGGTGGCCAACATGGCTCCCTTGGCTTTGGCCCCGGCTTCGGCTTCACGTTCAAACTGGGGATGCAAAAAGAAATCGACCTGTTCCGGCATAATTCGCAATACCGCCTCTTGTTTGGTAATCAACTTTTCTTCGGCCATTTCGACCGCGATGCGAACCGCAGCCTGGGCGGTGCGCTTGCCGCTGCGGGTTTGCAGCATCCACAACTTTCCCTTTTCAACCGTAAATTCCACATCCTGCATCTCGCGATAATGCGTTTCCAGTCGTCTAACAATTTGTTCAAATTGGGCATAGATATCCGGCAACTCACTTTTTAATTGTGACAGGTCATTGGTCTGACGGATGCCCGCCACCACATCTTCACCCTGGGCGTTTATTAGATAATCCCCTTCTATCCGGTTTTCCCCGGTGGTACCGTTGCGTGTCAACGCCACACCCGTCGCGCAATCGTCACCTGAATTGCCGAAGACCATGGTGACAATATTGACGGCTGTTCCCAGATCATGGGGAATAGCGGATGCGTTACGGTAATCCACGGCTCTTTTGCCGTTCCAGCTTTTAAAAACAG